>WQBJ01000006.1 GCA_013032095.1 Ruegeria atlantica
CGATCAACTCGATCTCGTCGCGCTGACGGCCCAGCTCGGACGTGATCGAGCCAAACAGCTCAGGATCACGATCGGCAAGGGACTGGGTGAAAAAACCGGTATCACGAAGATTGGCGTTCATGGGGGCTCCAAACGGCTGGGGATTATCTCGCGGATTTCCTATCGGAAACGGTACATATGCAAAAGCTGTAAAGCGACGATTTGGCCCGCTGTGGCGTCAACTCTGGCCTATTGGGGAAAGGTATGTTTGTTTCGGAACCAAATGTGTAGCACCGGAAACCGGAAAAGATGAAAAAGAGAATCGCCTTTCTCGCTAGTGACGCCAAAGTGGCGCAAACCGCGCGGGACAGCCTTGTTAAACGGCATGGCAATGCAGCGCCCCGGGACGCAGATGTGGTGGTCGCCTTAGGCGGAGACGGCTTCATGTTGCACACGCTGCACAATATGCAGCATCTTGATACGCCGGTTTATGGAATGAACTGCGGCACCATCGGCTTCTTGATGAACGAGTTTCACGAAGCTGACCTGATGGAGCGTCTGGCTGCGGCCGAGGAAGAGGTAATTAATCCTCTGGCTATGCAGGCGATGGATCAGTCCGGCAAATTACACGAAGCACTGGCGATTAACGAAGTGTCACTGTTGCGGGCAGGCCCGCAGGCTGCGCGGCTGAAGATCAGCGTCGATGGGCGGGTTCGGATGGCCGAGCTTGTTTGTGACGGAGCCCTGCTGTCAACGCCTGCGGGATCGACGGCCTATAACTATTCGGCGCATGGGCCCATTCTACCTATCGGGTCGGATGTACTGGCTCTGACCGCGATTGCCGCGTTCCGCCCGCGCAGATGGCGCGGGGCATTGTTGCCCAAAATCGCGAAAGTGCGTTTCGATGTTCTGGACGCGGATAAACGCCCGGTCATGGCGGATGCAGATTCCGTTTCCTTTCCTGATATAGATTGGGTTGAAATCCGATCCGAGCCATCGATTCAACATCGCATTCTCTTCGACCCCGGTCATGGTCTGGAAGAACGGCTGATCTCGGAACAATTCACTTGATGTCTAAAAATTTTACCTTTTTTCGGCTTGTGTGATCCAGTTCACAGGTGGATCGTTTATCCTTTGTTATTCTGAACTTGCCCGGAGAACACGCCAAAGGTGGGAGTGAGTGGCCACCAAACGGCGTTTTCGAACGACTGCGCAGTTTTCGCGCCGGCGAGGGTAGGTGGTGCTACGCTCGTTGTCAGATTTCCGGGTTTATTTAAGCAAGCGGACCCCGGGCACAAAAACCCGGGGTCTATTTCTTTGGGTGGGTTTAATTTGTCCCGTCCAAACGCTCCCACAGAGGCCGGGACATCTGGCCCACGCGAGCCTCGATTGCAGCAGCGGCGTCAACGGCCAAGTCCTCGCGCCAGCGCCGTGCAGCAATCTGGATATTGATAGGTTGCGGCCCTTGGGGCAGGTCGGCCAGACGCGCAGGTACGCAGGCGGCGGGTAGCCCCAGAAAGTTCATCGCGTAGGAATAGACTGCACATCCCAAAACTTCGTGTACACCTTCGGCGCCTTCGGTATCTCGGTTTGGCTTGAAGAAGGGTTGCGGCAGGAAAGGGGACAGAACCAGCGGGTAATCTTCCAGAAACAGCGACCATTCGCGCGCATAGTGGGTGCGTTTGGCTAGCATCCGAACCAGTTCGGTTCCGGTGATAGGCGGAAATTCCTGGAAATAGACGTCAAAGATTTCACGAATGGTCTGGGAACCTGCAGCTTCGATATCACCTTTCAACAAGGTCAGAACTTCGCCCATAAGTGTGCGGTATCCAGTACGGCCACAGTCGAACACGTCCGGAGGTGAAACCTCTTCCACCCGGTAACCCGCGTCGATCAGTGCATCGCGGGCTGTGTCCAGTGCCTTTTCGACCTCGGGGTGCAGGGCGTAGCCAAAAGTCTCTTTGGTAAATGCGACCTTGATGGGGCCGTCCAAAGGCTCACCGTGCCAGGGCATCGGGACATGGAACGGATCACGCGGGTCTGCAGCGATCAGGCAAGGCATCGACAGGTGAAGATCGGCAGCGGAGCGTGTGATCAAGCCCTGCACCGACATGGATTGCGCCAGAAGTCCTCGCTCGGCCTGTTGACTGGGGTTCCACGCTGGCACGCGGCCGAGGCCCGGTTTCACAGTAACCGCCCCGTTCGCAGCGGCCGGAAAACGCAGGCTGCCGCCGATGTCATTGCCATGCGCCAGCACGCCGATCCCGGCCATCACAGCCGCCCCCGCACCGCCTGACGACCCGCCGGGCGAGATATGCCGCCCCCAAGGGTTGTGTGTGCGGCCATGCAGAGGGTTGTCCGTGTCAGCCCGGAACGAGAACTCGGGCGTGTTGGTGCGTCCGATCACTACGGCCCCGGCGTTTTGCAGGTTGCGGACAATCGGCGCATCGTCGGGTGCGATCACGTCTTTCAAAGCCACAACTCCATTCGATGTGGCGTGACCCTTTTGATCCACGTTGATCTTGATCGTCACCGGCACCCCGTGCAGTGGCCCGACCGGTCCCCCCTGGGCCCTCGCCTGATCATGGGCGCGTGCACGTTCCAATGCCTCTGCACTAAGGTCTTCCACTACCGCGTTCAGGTCAGGATTGACCAGTTTCATACGATCAATGGAACTTTGAACCGCGTCCTCGGCGCTCAGTTCTCCGTTGCGGGTCAGGGCGGTCAGGTCGGTGGCGCTCAGACGCCAGATGTCGGATTGTGTCATGGGGCCTCACTGTCTTGGTCAGACAGTAGGGGCCTTGGGTCCGGTTGCAAGCGAAAGCCGGAGGGGCGGGCGACCGATGGCCGCCCACAAGCCTTTTACTGCGCAAACCCGATGGACTTCAGGGCGACGGAGATTTCGTCCAGAATTGCTGGATCGTCGATAGTTGCGGGCATCTTGTAGTCTTTGCTGTCCGCAATCGACACCATCGTCCCGCGCAGGATCTTGCCTGACCGGGTCTTAGGTAGGCGATCCACGACAACGGCCTGTTTAAAGGCCGCTACCGGGCCGATTTTTTCACGCACCAGCTTGACCACATCCTGCACGACCTCGCCATGATCTCGCTCGCACCCCGCATTCAGGCACAGGAAGCCAACCGGCATCTGGCCCTTGAGCTGATCTGACACACCGATCACGGCGCATTCGGCGACGTCGGGATGAGCGGCCAAAACCTCTTCCATCCCACCGGTTGACAGGCGGTGGCCGGCGACGTTGATCACGTCATCGGTGCGCGCCATGATGTAGAGATAGCCATCCTCATCAATCATTCCTGCATCCCCGGTTTCATAGTACCCGGGGAACTGGTTGAGGTACGAGCTTTTGAACCGCTCCTCGGCGTTCCAAAGCGTCGGCAGTGTGCCGGGTGGCAGAGGCAGCTTCACCGCAATAGCGCCCAGTTCACCGGGTTTCACAGGATGACCGCCTTCATCCAGAATTTGCACGTCATAACCTGGCATTGGCATTGCCGGAGAGCCCAGCTTGACCGGCAGCTCCTCGATCCCCATCGGGTTGCCCGCGATGGCCCAACCTGTTTCCGTCTGCCACCAGTGGTCGATTACCGGCACTTTTAGCGCGTCCTGCGCCCAGATGATCGTGTCCGGGTCGGCCCGTTCACCCGCGAGGAACAAGGCGCGCAGGTGGGACAGGTCGTATTTCCCGATCATCTCGCCGGCCGGATCCTCGCGTTTGACGGCGCGGATGGCGGTTGGGGCGGTGAAAAAGCTCTTTACCTTATGCTCAGAAATCACGCGCCAGAACGTGCCCGCGTCTGGGGTGCCGACCGGCTTGCCTTCGAACACGATGGTAGTGTTGCCGTGGATCAGCGGGGCATAGCAGATATAGGAATGCCCAACGACCCAGCCCACATCCGACGCGGCCCAGAACACATCGCCTGGATCAACGTTATAGATGTTCTTCATTGTCCAGTTCAGCGCAACCAGATGACCTGCAGTGGGCCGCACGACGCCTTTGGGCGCACCGGTGGTGCCAGAGGTATAGAGAATATAGGCCGGATCATTGCCGTCGACCGGAACGCATTCCGCCGGCTCAACACCGTACTGGAACCCGTGCCAGTTATAATCACGTCCTTCGACGAGCTGCGCCACTTCCTGTTCGCGCTGGAAGATCACACAGAAATCGGGTTTGTGACTGGCCAACTCGATGGCACCGTCCAGCAGGGGTTTGTAGTGGACAACACGGCCCGGTTCCATGCCGCACGAGGCGGCGATGATTGCTTTTGGTTTGGCGTCATCAATCCGAACGGCCAATTCGTTGCTGGCAAAGCCGCCGAACACAACCGAATGCACTGCGCCAAGGCGGGCGCAGGCCAGCATCGCTTCAAGCGCTTCTGGGATCATTGGCATGTAGATGATGACCCGGTCGCCTTTTTCGATGCCCTTGGCCCTCAGCGCTCCGGCCAGAGTGGCCACGCGGTTGCGCAGCTCGACATAGGAAATCTCGCGCTTGGTGTGTGTAATCGGACTATCGTAGATGATCGCCGTCTGCTCACCCCGGCCGTTTTCGACGTGCCGGTCGACCGCGTTCCAGCAGGTGTTGACCTTGGCATCGCAGAACCA
This sequence comes from Ruegeria atlantica, assembly GCA_013032095.1. Lineage (GTDB taxonomy): Bacteria > Pseudomonadota > Alphaproteobacteria > Rhodobacterales > Rhodobacteraceae > Ruegeria > Ruegeria atlantica_E. Next base: position 4,600 of record WQBJ01000006.1, read on the forward strand.
TTCATAGAGCGGCGCGTTGTCATCATACAGCGCTTTGGACGGGGGGCGAACCCAATCAATCCCTTTCGCTGCCTCCATCCAGAATGCCTCTGGATCGGATTTCCAGCCCTCGTAAACGTCGCGATAAGCCAAGATGGTCTCCTCCTAAAACTCCTTGTGAAGTGTGTAAGGCCGCCCGGGGGGCGCAAACAAGCAAGGGTAATGACGAAGCGTCACTTTATCGCAAAGTCTTTGCAGAATCGCCCAAAATGAGCTGCAAATTTTTGCAAACTGTTTTTACGCAGCAAACTTACAGCTGAAAATCTCTAGTTTTTGCAAATTAGCAAACTTTTGGGTGCAAAGAATCACGTTCGTGATGTGCTCAGGCACCCAAGCAGGCACCTGAGCGGTTTCCGGTCAGCCGTAATGCGCGACCGGTGTTCCGGCAATGGCGGCCATGTTCAGCAACCCGCGTGCGGTGATTGAGGGCGTCACGATATGAGCTTTGTTGCCCATCCCCATCAGGATTGGCCCGACCTCAAGCCCGTCGGCTTTCATCTTCAGAATATTGCGTACACCGCTGGCCGCGTCCGCGTGGGCGAAGATCAGCACGTTGGCCGGGCCTTCCAGTCGGGAGTTGGGGAAAATCCGCGACCGCAATTCCGGATCCAGTGCCAGATCGAGGTTCATCTCGCCTTCATAGGTGAAGTCGCGCGGTTCGGAATCGAGGATTTCCAATGCGGCCCGCAGTCGTTTTCCCGACCCCTCTGTCTGGTTGCCGAATTGAGACTGGGAGCAGAAGGCGATCTTGGGCTCGATCCCGAACCGGCGCACGTGGCGGGCCGCCCCGAGCGTGGATTCGGCCAGTTCCTCGGGCGTCGGCAATTGCCGTACATGCGTGTCGGCGATGAACAGAGGGCCGTCTTCCAGGATCATCAAAGACAGCGCGCCATGTGGACGTAAGTCGCCATCGGCCAAGACCTGTTGCGCGTAATTCAAGTGCCAGCGGTATTCGCCGAACGTGCCACAGATCATGCTATCAGCCTCGCCCCGGTGTACCATGATGGCGGCAATCGCGGTGTTGTTCGTGCGCATGATGGCCTTGGCCAGATCAGGGGTGACACCGCGGCGCTGCATAATTTCGTGATACGAGTTCCAATAGTCGTAGTATCGCGGGTCGTCTTGCGGGTTCACGATTTGGAAGTCTTGACCAGGACGAACAGTTAGCCCGAGCCGCTCGCATCGGGCGCTAATCACGTCCGGTCGCCCGATGAGAATGGGGGTTTCGGTTGTTTCTTCGAGAATGGCCTGCGCTGCGCGCAGTACCCGTTCATCCTCGCCCTCGGCAAACACAATCCGGCGCGAGGCGGCTGCAGCGGCTTCGAAGACAGGGCGCATAAGCAGCGCGGATTTGAACACCGTTTGGTTCAGACGCTCTTTGTAAGCCTCGATATCTTCTATCGGGCGCTTGGCTACACCGCTATCCATCGCAGCTTTTGCAACGGACGACGAAACGACCCCCACTAGGCGGGGATCAAACGGTTTCGGGATCAGATAGTCCGGCCCGAAGGTCAACTGCTCCCCTTTGTAAGCTGCGGCGGCCTCGGCGCTTGTGGTGGCACGTGCCATCTCGGCGATGCCTTCCACACAGGCGATCTGCATTTCATCGTTGATCTCGGTCGCACCCACATCCAAGGCGCCCCGGAAAATAAACGGAAAGCAAAGAACGTTGTTGACCTGATTGGGGAAGTCGCTGCGCCCGGTGGCGATTATCGCGTGCGGAGCAACCTCGCGCGCAGCTTGAGGCAGGATTTCCGGAGTCGGGTTGGCCAGTGCGAAGATGATCGGCTGCTTGGCCATTTTCTTGACCATCTCGGGTTTCAAAACATTGGGTCCGCTGAGGCCAAGGAACAGGTCTGCATCGCCAATCACCTCGTCCAGCGTGCGCAGGTCGGACTTCTGAGCGAACTGATCTTTGTGCGGATTCATGTCTTCGGCCCGGCCTTCGTAGACCAGCCCGTGAATATCGCACAGCCAGATGTTCTCGCGTTTGACGCCCAGTTTGACCAACATGCTGAGGCAGGCGATCCCAGCGGCTCCACCGCCGGTCGAGACGACTTTGATGTCCTCGAACTTTTTGCCGACAACATGCAGCGCGTTCTTGGCTGCCGCGCCAACCACGATGGCTGTTCCGTGCTGGTCATCGTGGAAAACGGGGATATTCATCCGTTCGCGGCACAGCTTTTCCACAATAAAGCAATCGGGGGCCTTGATGTCTTCCAGGTTGATGGCGCCGAAGGTTGGTTCAAGTGCGCAAACGATATCGGCCAGCTTTTCCGGGTCGGGCTGGTCGACTTCTATGTCAAAACAGTCGATGCCTGCGAATTTCTTGAACAGAACCGCCTTGCCTTCCATCACCGGTTTCGAGGCCAGCGCGCCGATATTGCCCAGCCCCAGAACCGCCGTTCCGTTTGAGACAACTGCAACAAGGTTTCCACGCGCCGTGTACTGTTCGGCGTTGGCCGGGTCAGCTTTGATCTCAAGGCTGGCTTCGGCGACGCCGGGGGAATACGCTCGGGCCAGATCGCGCCCGTTTGCCATCGGTTTTGTCGCCTTGATCTCAAGCTTCCCGGGCTTTGGATGGGCGTGATAGTCAAGCGCGGCCTGCCGCAGGCTGGGTGTATCCGACATCGCTTTTTCAGCTCCCTTCTGAAATTTGATTTAGCCTTAAACTATTTTTTTTAGCTTGGCTACGTTGCGTCACTTGAGAAGTGAAATAGGGCCATTATGCCGCTGCGGTTGATTTCCGTCACAAAACACTTACATTCTCGCAACCTTCACACTCACTCACTTCCCCCGCATCGAGACGATCGGCATGAGCTATAAAGAAGATTTTGAGGTGGGCGCTGCCCTCCCTCTGAATACTGGTGGTTTTGGAACCGACCGGTTTGCTTTCCGCGTGGCCATTTTTTTGGCCGCTCTTGTTTTGTGTGCCATCTGGATATGGCCAATGCAGGCGGAATCGTTCAACCAGGAAGGTGGTCTGATCGAAACCGGATCAGCCACGGCGCTTTTGGTGGCGGGTCTGGCGGCGCTTTACCGATACCCGGGGATAAGTCGGTTGTATATCAGCGTGGTCCTGCTCTTGCTAGCAGAGCGAGAGCTTGAGGCCGACATTTATGCTGTAGATAGCGTGCCATACGCTGTTTTAAACGGGTTGGATGACCTGCTGGACATGACAGTTGTCCGCGTAGTGCTGGCTGTTGTCGTGCTGGGCGGCATTGCATGGCACGGGGTGCCGAGCGCCTGGCGCGCGCTGAAAGCACGCGCGCCTTTCCTTTTGGTGTTCTTTTTGGCCGGAATGTCGGCTGTTGTGGCGCAGGGGTTGGAAGAGGTCAGCAGCGCGTTTGGCGCGGATATGTCGGATATCATGGTGACTCGTCTGTTCGTGCTGGAAGAAACGCTTGAGTTGTTCTTTTCGATTGGCATTTTGGCCGCCGTTCTGATCGGATGGCCGAAAACCAAGGCTGAAGAGACATCAAATGAGCAAACCGCAAGCCCGGACATGCGCTGAAATCCGCCTGCCGACGCAGGAACTGCGCGACGACATCCCGTTCTACACCAGGACTCTGGGTATGCGGATGGACATGATCTATCCCGCCGATGACCCGCGCGTTGCTGTGTTCTCGGGCCATGGTCTGCGCGTGCGGATCGAAAAGGACGCGCCCGAACCCCCTGGAACACTACGCATACTGACCGACAACCCAGATGAATTTGCTGACGGTCAGCGCAACCTTGTGGCCCCCAATGGCACTCGGGTCGAGATCGAAGAGTTGAACCCGCCTCTTGTCATGCCCGACACGGTGCATTCCTTCGTGGTGCGCAGGCTCAAGGATCAGGCCCCGTGGATTATTGGTCGGGCCGGGATGCACTATCGCGATCTGGTGCCGGATCGGTTGGGCGGGTCGATCATTGCCAGCCATATCCGCATTCCGGACGGTGGCCCGGTGCCGGATATGGTGCATTTCCATAAGGTCGGGTTTCAGCTAATCTTCTGCATCCACGGCTGGGTCGACGTGGTCTATGAGGATCAGGGTGAAAAAATGCGCCTGACCGCCGGTGATTGCTTTATCCAGCCGCCGGAAATCCGTCACCGCGTGCTTGAGGCATCAGACAATGTTCAGGTGATCGAAATCGGTGTTCCCGCCGAGCACGTCACCGAGATTGATCATGACATGGAATTGCCCACGCCTCATTTTCGCCCGGATCGGGAATGGCAGGGTCAGCGTTTCGTCTTCAATCAGGCCGAACGGGCGGAGTGGCAGCCGTTCCGTTTGCCGGGATATATCTGCCGCGACACGACTATTGCTGAGAACACCAAAGGCGTCGCCGGGGTGCAGGTTGTGCGCAGAGGGCAGGGCGATCCGGTCTGGGCAACCCATGATACGGACATCCACTTTACCTTTGTCATGAATGGAGAGGTCACGCTGGAAGGCGAAGGCCGTGATCCCTATCGGCTGGAACAGGGCGACGCCTTCGTGATCCCGCCCGGCATGCGCACCCGGCTGGCTGATCCGTCCGAGGATGTGGAACTGCTGGAAGTCACTCTGCCGGGTACATCCAACACGACGCTGGGCTGAGGAATTTCACGTCCGGGGCTTCAACTCCCCGGTCGGTTTCATTTAGGGTATGACTTTCTGACCAGATGATCAAAAATTGGGGAATCGCTATGACTTTGAAAGACGCAGCACTGTCTGTCCGGGAAAAAGCTTACGCGCCCTATTCCAATTTCAAGGTCGGCGCGGCGGTCCGGTCGGCCTCAGGCGAGGTTTTTTCGGGCTGCAACGTCGAAAACGTAGCCTATCCGGAAGGCACTTGCGCCGAGGCCGGAGCTATCGCCACTATGGTCGCTGCGGGCGAGCAGGCCCTCACTGAAGTTTATGTGGTCGCGTCCTCTCCGCAACCGGTGCCGCCCTGCGGCGGATGCCGTCAAAAGCTGGCCGAGTTTGGCAAGCGTGACGTAAAGGTGACGCTGGCGACGGTCGACGGGGCTGAGTTTGAAACCACCATCGGAGATCTTCTGCCGGGCGCGTTCGACGCGTCGCATATGGAGGATGTCTGAGCACATGGATGCCCGCTCGATTATCGCAAAACTGCGCCGGGGCATGGTGCCGACTGGTGAAGAACTGACCTGGTTCGCGCAAGGTCTGGCCGATGGTGGCGTCAGTGACGCTCAGGCCGGGGCTTTCGCCATGGCCGTCTGTATGGGTGGGCTGGGCGCACAAGGTCGTGCAGATCTGACCCTGGCGATGCGCGACAGCGGCGATGTGCTCAGCTGGGATTTTGATGGCCCGGTAATCGACAAACACTCGACCGGAGGGGTGGGAGACAGTGTCTCCCTGGTGCTGGCGCCGGCGTTGGCTGAACTGGGTGCTTACGTTCCCATGATCTCAGGCCGAGGGTTGGGCCATACTGGCGGAACCTTGGACAAGTTGGAGGCCATTCCTGGCGTCAGCACTCAGATCGGGCAGGAGCGTCTGACCCAGATCCTTCGCGACACCGGAGCGGCCATCGTCGGTGCAACCGGGCAGATTGCACCTGCAGACAAGCGGCTCTATGCGATCCGGGATGTGACTGCGACGGTGGAAAGCCTGGATCTGATAACCGCGTCGATCTTGTCCAAGAAGCTTGCGGCCAGCCCCGAAGCGTTGGTTTTGGACGTCAAGGTCGGCTCTGGCGCCTTTATGAAAACGCTGGACGATGCGCGCAAGCTTGCGCTGGCGCTTACGGAAACGGCGAATGCGGCGGGGTGCCGGACCTCGGCGGTGATCACTGATATGCACCAGCCTTTGGCCCCGGCGCTGGGTAACGCGCTGGAAGTGGCTGAGGTGATGAAAGTTCTGACCGAGGCGTATTATGCGCCCTTGGCTGAAATCTCGGCGGAACTGGGCGGGGTTTTGCTGGCCGATGCTGGTATGTTCACCACCGCAGATGAGGGGCGCGATAAAATTACTAACGTCATCCGCGACGGTCGCGCCGCCGAACGGTTCGGTCGAATGATGGCTGCGGTTGGCGGGCCTTTGCAATTTGTCGATAATTGGTCTCGCTACCTGCCCGAATCCAGCGTGATCCTTGAGGTTCCCGCTGCGACCAGCGGCTATGTCACCGCGATAGATGGTGAGGCATTGGGGCTAGCCGTTGTGGAGCTGGGCGGCGGAAGGCAGGTCGAGGATGACGTGATCGACCCGGCTGTCGGCCTGTCGGGCATCGTTCGGCTTGGTGACAAAGTCGACAAGGGTGCGCCCTTGGCGGTGGTTCATGCGGCCCGCGAAGATGCCGCACGCAGGGCTGCGGATGCGGTTTTGAAGGCGATCACAATTGGTGCCGACACACCGACAACGCCGACACTTGTCCATGAAAGGATAACGTCGTGACTCGTGCGTTTCTTGTGGTGATGGATTCTGTCGGCATCGGCGGCGCACCGGATGCGGACCGATTTTTCAACGGCGAGATTCCCGATATCGGAGCAAACACACTCGCCCACATCGCGCAAGCCTGTGCCGAAGGGCGCGCCGAGGATGGGCGGTCAGGTCCGATGTACCTGCCCAATCTTGATGCGCTGGGGTTGGGGGCGGCGACACGATTGGCCTCGGGCGTGGATATGCCGGGTTTGAAGGCCGAACCAACCGGACTGTGGGGTTGCGCGCGGGAGCATTCGCCGGGCAAGGATACGCCATCGGGCCATTGGGAACTGGCCGGTCTGCCGGTGCCTTGGGACTGGCACTATTTCCCAGACACCAGGCCGTCCTTCCCGGCCGAACTATGCCGCGCCGCCGCCAAGGCCGCCGGAACCGAGGGCATTCTGGGCAATTGCCATGCCTCGGGCACCGCCATCATTGCAGAATTGGGGGCCGAGCATATGCGGACTGGCTGGCCGATCTGCTACACTTCGGCCGACAGCGTGTTCCAGATCGCCGCGCATGAGGAAAGTTTTGGTCTCGACCGCCTGCTGGACATGTGCAAGACGCTGGCGCCGCGCCTACATGAAATGAAGGTGGGTCGGGTCATCGCGCGACCGTTTGTTGGCTCTGCTGAAGAAGGCTTCACCCGTACCACCAACCGCAAGGACTTTGCCATTCTGCCACCCGCGCCAGTGCTGACCAACTGGGCGCAGGATGCGGGGGGGCGCGTGCACGCGGTAGGCAAGATTGGCGACATCTTCTCGATGCAGGGGATCGACACGCTGCGCACAGGTTCGGATGCCGAACTGATGGGGCATCTATCCGATCTAATCGATGAGGCTGAGGAGGGTAGTCTGACCTTTGCTAATTTCGTCGAATTTGACAGCCTCTACGGTCACCGCCGTGATATCAGCGGCTATGCCCGCGCACTGGAATGGTTCGACCGCGAGATCGGCGCGATCTTGTCGCGCTTGCGCGCCGGAGACCTGCTGTTGCTGACCGCCGATCATGGCAATGACCCCAGTTGGATCGGCACCGACCACACGCGCGAACAGGTGCCGGTGCTTATCGCCGGGCAGGGCTCTGGGGAAATCGGTGCCGTAAACTTCGCCGACGTCGCCGCCAGCATCGCGCGTCACCTGAACATTCCGGCGCAAGGGCCGGGGAAGAGTTTTCTATGACCGTCGCAGACCTGCCCAAGATCGAATTGCACCTGCATCACGAAGGAGCAGCTCCGCCCGCATTCATCCGCCAGTTAGCCCATGAAAAGCGCATTGACCTGAGCGGTATTTTCAAGCCTAACGGCAGCTATGATTTCCGCGATTTTGCGCATTTCCTGAGCGTCTACGAAGCCGCCTGCGAAGTGCTGAAAACGCCCGAGGATTTCCGCCGCCTGACCTTGGCGATCCTTGAAGAAAGCGCGGCGAATGGTGTTGTCTATTCCGAGACCTTCCTCAGCCCAGACTTCTGCGGTGGTGGTGACTTGCACGCCTGGCGCGATTATCTGAACGCCATCCAGGACGCTGCCGATGAGGCCGAGCGCACGTTCGACATCACTCTGCGCGGTGTCGTCACCTGCGTCCGCCATTTCGGTCCGGAGCAGGCAAAGATCAGCGCCCATTGCGCCGCCGAAACGGCCGGAGACTGGATCACTGGCTTCGGCATGGGCGGCAACGAATCCGTGGGCACTCAGGGTGATTACCAATGGGCCTTCGATTGCGCACGTGAGGCCGGTTTACGTCTGACAACTCACGCAGGCGAGTTCGGCGGCCCCGAAAGCGTACGGGACGCCGTGCGCAGCCTGGGCGTGGAGCGCATTGGCCACGGGGTGCGCGCCATCGAAGACCCCGATCTGGTCCACGAACTGGTCGACCGCGACATCACGCTTGAAGTCTGTCCCGGCTCGAATGTGGTTCTGGGCTTGTTTCCGGGGTTCGACGCTCATCCAATCGCGAAGCTCCGCGATGCCGGCGTCAATGTTACCGTTTCTACCGATGACCCGCCGTTTTTCCATACCACTATGCGGCGCGAATATGAGATGCTGAGCAAAGCCTTCGGCTGGGAGGCCGAGGATTTCGCCGCCCTTAATGACACGGCCCTTGCGGCTGCCTTTTGCGATGAAGACACCCGTGCGCGGGTCAAGAAAAGACTGGAGAGATCATGAGCGAACACCTTACCGTCGTTGACCACCCGTTGGTGCAGCACAAACTGACGCTCATGCGGGACAAGGGCACCTCGACCGCTGTCTTCCGCCAGTTGCTGCGTGAGATCACCCTGTTGCTGGCCTACGAGGTCACACGCGAACTGAAGCTGACCACCCGCCATATCGAAACCCCGATGGAAGAGATGGACGCCCCAATTCTGGCGGGTAAGAAACTGGCGTTGGTTTCGATCCTGCGGGCCGGGAATGGGATGCTGGATGGAGTGCTGGAACTGATCCCATCGGCGCGTGTCGGGTTTGTCGGGTTGTACCGCGATGAAGAGACGTTGAAGCCGGTGCAGTACTACTTCAAGGCACCTGAAGGTTTGAAGGATCGTCTGGTCATTGCCGTTGATCCGATGTTGGCCACAGGCAACAGCTCGGCAGCGGCGATTGATCTGCTGAAAGAGGCGGGTGCTACCGATATCCGTTTCCTCTGTCTGTTGGCCGCGCCCGAGGGTGTGGAACGTATGAAAGAGGCGCATCCCGACGTGAAAATTGTCACCGCGGCGCTGGATCGTGAGCTGAATTCCAAAGGCTACATCATGCCCGGCCTTGGTGATGCGGGCGACCGGATGTTCGGTACAAAGTAAGCTATTCGCCGCAAATGTTTTGCAGCCGGACCCAATCACGGTCCGGCAGAACCTGTTGCAGAGGGCGGCCCGCCATCGGGTCAGCCTCAATCAGGCCCAGAACTGTCTCACCGGTGACATCCATCGCATACGCATAGGGTGCCGATGGCAGTGCAGCCTGCGCGAAGACTTCCAGTAGATCATCCTCGGGCAGCGATGGGCGTGGTTCCGACAGAACCTGCTCAGTATAGGTGTCTATATTCTCAGGCGAAAGTTCTCCGGTCGTCAGCAAGCGGAAGGCGGTTGCCGGCCCGGTTCGATCCAGCAAGTCGTCCAGCGGATCCTGCGCCTCAACCCTCGCGCGCTCGGCGATGATGTAACCGGCGGCAACCGAGGGATCTTCGTGATCTTCGACTAGGGCTCGATTGAGCAGAATGATCCCGCCCGGCAGGCTGAGGCTGGTTTGGACACCCGCAGGCAGAACTACAATTTTCTGAACGCCGGTGCGTGCGGCCAGTTGATCCAAAGCAGCCTGCGCCCCCTCGGCGTTGCAAGCTCGGCCTGAGACCCGCTCGATCCGCTGCAAAATAGTATCTCCGATATCCTTGCGCTTGATATCGGGAACAACGGATACAACGTGGCTCTGCAATGCCACCGGCAACCATAATAGCAACAGCGCAGCCACAGCTGCCGCAACCCCTGCGACGCTGAACCAACGCAACCGGCCGGGATGCGGGCGTGCCCGATCGATGGCACGTTGCAGGCGGTCAATCGCCTCGATCACGGTGGTTTCGGATTCGGCAAGTTCCAGTGTTTCGTCGGGGTCTCCATCGGGATTGAAAATAGCCGGATAACTGCCCGGATTCTGGCGCTCTAGCGCTGCCAGCGACCAATGGGTCAAAGCCTGTTCGTTGAAATCCGAAATCGTCAGCGTGGCTTCACCAATCGACACCACTACCTCACGCCGTTGCACATCGGGCGAGGGGCGCCACAGACCGGTGGCTTCGATCCGTTGGTACTGTTTAAAAGCCGTCTTCAAGGTGAGGGTTGCTCGTAATTATTTTGCCATAGCTTAGCATGGTAATTTCGAAAGGCGCAAACCTGTTGCGCGTCGTTTCGAAAATGTGCTGGATATCACGAAGCGCGGAAACTCAGTCTGGCGCATCACTTGGAAATCAGGGCGCAGAATGCAGGCGGATACTCAGACCTCACCGATATTGGCCTCGGTGCTGATGGTCAGCGCAATGGCGATCATCGGCGTGATCGACAATGTGGTTGCGTTGCTCGCCGATACGATCGGCTTGTGGCAATTCCATCTCAGCCGCTCGGTTTTGATGTTTCCGCTGATCGTCGGCCTGTCGCTGCTGGGTATGGGCAGTATGCGTCCACGACGGTTGGGGCCGGTCATTTTGCGCAGCGTGCTGATAACGCTGGCGATGCTGTTCTACTTTGCTTCTTTGGCTTTGATGCCAATTGCACAGGCACTGGCGGGGCTGTTTACCTCACCGATCTTCGTTTTGCTGATCTCAGCCTTTGCGATGGGGCAAAGAATTGGTCCCTGGCGTATTCTGGCGGTTGTGATCGGCTTTGCAGGTATTCTGTGTGTGCTGCAGCCCAACCCCTATGAGTTCGACACCCAGACGTTGCTGCCCGTTGCGGGTGGCTTTTTCTACGCGCTCAGCGCCATCATCACGCGCAGCCATTGTGCGCAAGAAAGCACGGTGGCCTTGCTGGCGGCGAATATTGCGATGCTGGGTTTGGCTGGGGCAATCGGGTTGGCCGTGCTCTCGTTCGTACCTCATCCCCTGCCAGACGGGTTCGTAACACGCGGCATTGTGTGGGACATGCGGCCCTCGCTGATATGGATCGTTGTGCAGGCGGTCGGGTCTACAATTGCTGTTTTCATGCTGATCAAGTCCTATCAGATCGGGGAAACATCCTATGTGGCGGTGTTCGAGTATTCGGTGATGATCTTTGGTCCGCTGTTCGCCTGGGTGGCACTGGGGCAGACGATCAGTGTCATGCAGATCGCCGGGATCGGACTGATTGCAGCGGCAGGGGCTCTGTTGGGCTGGCGATCACGCCGCGCTGCTGCGCTGGAGGAGGTAGCGTGATCATTTCACGCGGGCGTCGCTATGTGTTCGTCCATATCCCGAAGACGGGCGGCACGTCGCTGGCGCAGGCGTTGGAAGAACGGGCGATGAAGGATGACATCCTGATCGGAGATACACCGAAAGCTAAAAGACGCCGCAAGCGGGTCAAGGTGCTGACAGGCAGGGGACGATTGTGGAAGCACTCCACGCTGGCAGATATCGACGGCGTTCTATCGGTTGAAGAATTACAGACCCTGACCACGTTTACATTGGTCCGCAATCCTTGGGACCGGGTCGTCAGCTATTACCACTGGCTGCGCGTGCAAGGTTTTGATCACCCCGCGGTTTCGTTGGCCAAGTCCTTAACGTTCGACGAATTTGTTTTGCATCCGGACACAACGCGGTCTTTTCAGAACAGTCCAGCGCGCCACTATATGACCCGTGCAGATGGGAATGAGCAGTGTCAGTTCTACATTCGGCTAGAGCATTTCGATCAGGACGCAGCGCCCTTGTTCGACCATCTTGGGTTCAGCGTGAGTTTACCTCGCCTCAATAGGTCCGAGCGTCTTGACGACTTTCGTAGGTATTACTCAGATCAGACGGCCCAGGCGGTCGGTGATGCTTGCGCCGAAGACATCCATAGATTCGCTTATGCCTTTGATTCAGGGGGTTAACGATAGTTTCCAGAGTGAGGCCAATCCTGTTTTCTGAGTTGTTTTTGTTGTGATTTATTCTCGTTTTGGGGCGTGAGTGGCCTAAATTTGTCCGCAATATGTCAAAAATAAGCCGCAACTATTAATCCTGTGTTAACTTTTCTTCCCAGTTGTTGAGTGTGAAGAGTGGGTTTGGTTCTTGTTGAAAGTTGAGAGTGTTTTTGAGTTTTCCGAGCATCCTGAGTATCGGGACGGCCCGGATCAGCAGATGGCCTTGAACGCCCGCCGAGGGGGTTTAGTTCATGGAACCAAGGTTTCCACAAGGGGGGGGTGGAAACCGGTAGAACAGCTTCAGGCCGGAGATCTCATTAGAACGTTGGATAGCGGTTTCAAAGCGGTTAGCCGCATTGCGACGGATACTATCGCGGTCGAGCCCGGCGAAACCAAGGCTGAGAACATGCCGGTTCGCGTGCCAGCACATGCGGCGTTCAACGTACGCCCCGTCTGGCTGATGCCCGAACAGGGCGTGGCGTTGGATAACACCAAACTGGCTCAGGATCCGATTAAGCTACCGCTCAGCTTGCCTGTTGTATCAGCACGGTTGCTGTGTGGCGCGTTCCGCATCATCTCGGATGTGCCAGCCTCTTGCTTCAACATCAGCACCCTTTTCTTTGATCAGGATGAGGTAATCTACATCGAAGGTGGTTTTCGCGCGTTTTGCCCCTCGGGCCGTTTCGGGGCGGGCAGTTCGTCGTACGAGGTGGTCGAGGCGGAGACGGCTTCGAATTTGGTAAATCTGTCAGCCCGGGGTGCTGACATTGGTGTACTGGCCAACTCGCTGGGGTCGCTGCCTGCGCCGGTATTTGATCATCCCATCGTTCCGACAAGACCGGCGAGGGGCGCGCGTCGCCCGGGGCGGCCGGGTCGACCCGTGATGATGATTTGATCGGGAAACTAGAACTTAAATAGTAAGGCAACGCTGGCGCATGGGGGCATGCGCCAGCGTTTTTCTTTAAGCGGCTTTTGCTTCGGGGTTGAAGCGGCCGTAGAAGCTCTGACCCTTTTCGGCCATCTCACGCAGCAGCGGCGGGCAGGCGAAGCGCTCACCATAGGTCTCGGCCAGCTGGTCACAGCGCTCAGCTGCGTAAGGCGTGCCGACGATGTCCAGCCAACTGAGCGGACCACCGGACCACGGCGCAAAGCCCCAGCCCAGGATTGCGCCGACATCGCCTTCGCGGATATCTTCCAGAACGCCTTCTTCCAGCGCGCGCACCGCTTCCAGAACCTGCGCGAACATCAGGCGTTCCTGTACTTCGACCAGATCAGGCTGGTCCTCGGCGTGCGGGTATTTCTCCTGCAGACCTTTCCAGTATTCGACGCGCTTGCCCTTCTCGTCATAGTCGAAGAAGCCCGCGTTTGCCTTGCGACCCAGACGGCCCTGTTCTTCCATCCAGAAGATCAGATCGTCCGAGGGGCTTTCCGGATAGGCATCGCCCATTGCCGCCTTGGTTGCGCGGGCAATCTTGGCACCCAGATCAATCGAGGTCTCATCGGTCAACTGGATCGGACCCACCGGGAAGCCCAGTTGACGTGCGGCGTTGTCGATCAGTACGGGGTTCACGCCCTCAGCAATCATCCGGACACCTTCGTTGATGTAGGGGATGATGCAGCGGTTGGCGTAGAAGAAGCGTGCGTCATTGACCACGATCGGCGTCTTCCGGATCTGGCGCACGTAGTCCAGCGCCTTGGCAACTGCACGGTCCCCGGTTTCCTTGCCCTTGATGATCTCGACCAGGAACATCTTCTCAACCGGTGAGAAGAAGTGGATGCCGATGAACTGCTGGGGCCGCACGCTCGCCTTGGCCAGATCGGTGATCGGCAGGGTCGAGGTGTTCGAGGCAAAGATGCAATCCTCGGGGATGATTGCCTCGACCTTCTTGGTCATCTCAGCCTTGACGCCGGGATCTTCGAACACGGCCTCGATGATCAGATCGCAGCCTTTCAGATGCTCCAGATCGGGGGTCGCAGTGATGCGGGCCAGCAGCGCCTCTTTCTTCTCAGGCGTGGCTTTACCGCGCTTGATGCCCTTGTCCATGTAGGTCTCAGAATAGGCCTTGCCGTTGTCGGCGGCTTCCTGATCACGGTCGATCAGAACAACCTCCATCCCGGCTTGCGCCGAGACCAGAGCGATGCCCGCACCCATCATGCCAGCGCCCAGAACGCCGACCTTTTTGACGCGCTGATCGGGCACATCTTTCGGACGGACCGCGCCTTTCTCAAGCGCTTCTTTGTTCAGGAACAGCGACCGGATCATGGCCGAGGAGGACGGGTTCATTAGAATATTGGTAAACCACCGTGCTTCGATCCGCAGGGCGGTGTCGAAATCGACCAGCGCACCTTCGTAGATCGAGCTCAGCAGCGCCTTGGCTGCGGGGAAGGCCCCTTGCGTCTTGCCGTTCACCATCGCATTGGCACCGACAAAGGTCATGAAGCCAGCAGGGTGGTAGGGTGCGCCTCCGGGCATCTTGTAGCCCTTCGCGTCCCAAGGCTTGACCAGATCGGCATCCTTGGCGTTCAGAACCCACTCTTTCGCCGCGGTCACCGGATCATCCGCCACGGCGTCGATCAGTTGTGCACCTTTGGCCTTCTTCGGGTCCATCATCTTGCCTTCCAGCAGGACAGGGGCCGCAGCCATAGCACCAACCATCCGACTGAAACGCATGGTGCCGCCGCCACCGGGGAAGATACCCAGCAGGATTTCCGGCAGGCCAATCTTTGCTTTCGGGTTCGAGGTCATGACGCGGTGATGACAGGCCAGAGCGATCTCGGTCCCGATCCCGGCGCAGGTGCCGTTGATGGCACAGGCGATCGGTTTGCCGCCTTTCTTGGTCTTGGGGTCCATGCCCGCCAGTTCCATCTTGCGCAGGATGTGGTGGCCGCCCATGACGAAATCGAACAGCGCCTGCGCCGGTTCATCACCCGCCTCCTGGCGGATGGTGGCCAGTGTGTTCAGATCCATGCCGCCAGCGAATGAGCCTTCTTTGCCCGAGGTGATAACGATGCCTTTGATCTCATCATCATTCAGGGCCTGATCGATCAGTTCGCTGACCTCCTGAAACGCCTCGCGGGTCAGCACGTTCATGGATTTGCCCTGGGCATCCCAAGTCACGAAGGCGACGCCGTCTGCGTCTTTGCTCAGAGTGAAATCAGTCATTGTCATCTCCAATCTGGTCAGCCGTCAGCGGGCTGCCGTCCTTGCGGGTGAAGGAGAATCCGTTCTCATCATCCTTCACCATCATGTCTATGTCGCTGTAATAGCCGGTCTCGGTCGGGGTCCGTGTGCCCACGACCAGAAAGGTCATGGGCGCATCGGTTTTGTTCACAAGGTGATGACCATTGGCCTCACCTGCAGGCCATGCGGCGCAATCGCCGGGGTTCATCTCATGCTCGCCATCGTCATCGATCAGGGTGCAGGAACCGCTGAGGATGATGGCAAACTCGTCCTGCTCCATATGGTAATGGCGCAGCGACGACATGCCCTGCGGGTCTAATCGCACGATGTTGACCCCGTATTGGGTCAGCCCGCCCGCATCGCCCACACGCTGCACGAAACGACCCGCAGTCGCCTCGGCCAGCTTGCCGGGATAGGACGAGCCTCCCTTGAAAGGGATCTGAGAGAGATCCAGCTTGGGCATCAGACACGCTCAATAATGGTTGCTGCACCCATGCCGGACGCGATGCAGAGCGTCGCCAGACCGGTTTCCTTGTCCTGACGCTCCAGTTCATCCAACAGCGTGCCGATGATCATCGCACCGGTTGCGCCCAGCGGGTGACCCATCGCGATCGAGCCGCCGTTGACGTTTACCAGCGCCGGGTCCACATCGAACGCCTGCTGGAACCGCAGCACGACCGAGGCGAAGGCTTCGTTCACTTCAAACAGGTCTAGATCGCTGATCTTCATGCCGTTGTCGGCAAGAATCTTCTCGGTCACGGGAACCGGGCCGGTCAGCATAATGGTCGGGTCGGTGCCGATCTTCGCGGTTGCCTTGATACGGGCGCGCGGCTTGAGGCCGTATTTCTCACCGAATTCCTTGTTCCCAATCAGAACAGCGGCCGAGCCGTCCACGATGCCCGAGCTGTTGCCCGCGTGGTGGATGTGGTTGATCCGCTCAAGATGCGGGTATTTCAGCATCGCGACTTTGTCGAAGCCCGGCATCTGCTCGCCCATCATCGCGAAGGAGGGGTTTAGCGCGCCGAGGCTTTGCATGTCGGTGCCGGGGCGCATGTATTCATCGCGGTCCAGAATGGTAAGGCCGTTCTGATCCTTGACGGTGATGACCGATTTCTCGAACCGATTGTCGGCCCAAGCTTCTGCGGCGCGTTTCTGCGATTCAACCGCAAGCGCATCGGCGTCGTCGCGGCTAAAGCCATACTCTGTGGCGATGATATCCGCCGAGATGCCCTGCGGCACGAAATAGGTGTCCATAGCCAGCGTCGGATCGACGGCAATTGCCGCCCCGTCGCTGCCCATCGCCACACGGCCCATCATTTCAACACCGCCTGCGATATAGGCGTCTCCCGCGCCGCCTCTGACCTGGTTCGCCGCCAGGTTCACTGCTTCCATGCCCGAGGCGCAGAAGCGGTTGATGGCCAGACCGGGGATCGACTGATCCAGGTCCGAAGCCAGTACAGCCGAGCGTGCCAGACAGCCTCCTTGCTCCATCACCTGCGTGACGTTGCCCCAGATCACGTCCTCGACGGCGTGACCTTCCAGGTTGTTGCGCTCTTTCATCGCGTTCAGGGTTAGGGCCGACAGGCGCACCGAGGTTACCTCGTGCAGGCTGCCATCCTTCCGGCCCTTGCCGCGCGGAGTGCGCAGGGCATCATAAATGTAAGCTTCGGTCATGGGTCTTCTCCTCAAGCTCGATCCGACGGGTTGCCGGGCATCAGGTCATAGGGGTGTTTCCAGCCGGGCTGTTCGCTGAGGCGCGTGAGCCAGGCGTTGATGTTAGGCCAATCGGCGCGATCAAAGCCGAACGGTTCGGGGTAGTAGAGATAGCCGCAGCAGCTAAGATCGGCGTTTGTCACACCGTCCCCAACGATCCAGTCGCGACCCTCCAGATGATTGTTCAGGACTTCATACGCCGCTTTCAGGCGACCCTGATTAAAGGCGATGACGTCTGGGTTCCGATGCTGTTCAGGTAGAAAGTTGATCAGAAAGCGGGTTAGCCCTGCCATCGAACTGAGCTTGTGGTTATCCCACAGAACCCAGCGCAGAATGTCATAGTTCTCTTCTCGTGTCTTACCACCAAACTTACCAGATTTTTCAGTGACATATGCCTGAATCGCGCCAGACTGGGAGGTTTGAAAATCGCCATCGATCAGAACCGGGGCCTCGCCCATCACGTTGACTTCAGAACGAAATTCGGGTCCGCGGGTGACGCCTTTGAAGAAATCCACAAAGACGGGTTCCCACTCGAGCCCGGACATCTCCAACGCCAGTGCAGCTTTGTATGAGTTCCCGCTTTCTCCGAAGCAGTGAAGTTTGATGGTCATGCGTTCGCCCCTCCCAAGGCGCATGGTCGAGTGCCACAATCTGCGTAATTCGAGAAAGGCGAACCGGTCGTATCGAAAATGGGGTTCGTCTTGCTGAAAACACGCACGCCCAGAACGGGCGCGAAGGGAACCGTCAGCGTTTGCGCGCCTCTAGTTCAGAGTTGAAGATGCGCAGCCGGCGGGTCAGTTTCTCCTCGTGAATGACACTGTTGAAATTCTCAAACAGGAAAGACAGCGCCTCACCTTCATCCAGACCAGCATCGTGTGCGAAACCACGGAGCTTGCGATAACCGTCCTCGGTCATGGCGACCGGGAAGCGACGGGTCAGGCGAAAGCGCTTGGGCATTATGTCTCCTCCAAAGTTCCGGCTCCGGGGCAGGGCCCCGGAACCGGATTGAGATCAGAAATTGGCAGCCTCCAGTGCCATGACCGTATCCGCGCCGGTCTGAATGCGCGACAAATGCAGCGCTGTGGCGGGCAGGCGACGGGCCATGTAGAAACGGCCGGTGTTGATCTTAGTCTCGTAGAACTCTTTATCCGACGCGCCACTATCCAGCGCGTCCTGCGCAGCTTTGGCCATCTGCGCCCACATTAGGCCCAAGCAGACATGGCCGAACATGTGCATGAAGTCATAGGACCCGGACAGCGCGTTGTTCGGGTTCTTCATGCCTTCCTGCATGAAATACATGCCGGCGGCCTGCAGGTCCTTGGACGCGGCTTTCAGCGGTTGGATGAAGGCTTTGTCATAAGCTTCGTTCTGGCCTGCGTTTTCTTTGCAGAAGGTTTTGACCATCTCAAAGAAAGCCATGACATGCTTGCCACCGTCCTGCGCCAGCTTGCGGCCCACAAGGTCCAGCGCCTGAACGCCGTTGGCGCCCTCGTAGATCATCGCGATCCGGGCGTCGCGGGTGTATTGCGACATACCCCATTCCTCGATGTAGCCGTGGCCGCCATAGACCTGCTGCGCCTGCACGGTCATGTCATAGCCTTGATCGGTCAGGAAGCCTTTGATGACCGGCGTTAGCAGCGAGATTAGCCCATCGGCATCCTTGTCGTCCGAGCGGTGCGCCTTGTCGATCATCGTCGCGCCCCACAGGATGAACGCGCGCGCGCCCTCGGTGAAGCTCTTCTGATCCATAAGGTTGCGGCGGATGTCAGGGTGAACAATTAGCGGATCGGCAGGGCCGTCCGGGTTCTTCACGCCAGTTACGTCGCGGCCTTGCAGACGGTCCTTGGCATACTCCAGGGCGTTCTGGAACGCGGCCTCGGCTTGCGCCAGACCCTGCATGCCCACCCCCAGGCGCGCTTCGTTCATCATGGTGAACATCGCGCGCATGCCTTTGTGTTCCTCACCCAGCAGCCAGCCGGTCGCCTCGTCATAGTTCATGACGCAGGTCGAGTTGCCATGGATACCCATTTTCTCTTCGATCTTGCCGACCGAAACGCCGTTGCGTTCACCCAGCGAACCGTCTTCATTGACGATGAACTTGGGCACGATGAACAGCGACACCCCCTTGATGCCCTCGGGACCGCCGGGAATCTTGGCCAGCACCAGATGGATGATGTTGTCAGCCATGTCGTGATCGCCGGACGAGATGAAAATCTTCTGGCCCGAAATCTTATAGCTGCCGTCGCCCTGTGGTTCCGCCTTGGTGCGCATCAGGCCCAGATCGGTGCCGCAATGCGGCTCGGTCAGGTTCATGGTGCCGGTCCATTCACAGCTGACCATGTTGGGCAGATAGGTGTTCTTCTGCTCATCGGTGCCGTGCGCCAGAATGGCCGAGGCCGCGCCATGGGTCAGGCCCTGATACATCACGAATGCCTGGTTCGCGGCGGAGAACACCTCACCCACCGCGGTGCCCAGCACGTAAGGCATGTTTTGGCCACCATACTCTTCGGGCATGTCCAGGCCAGTCCAGCCACCTTCCTTCATCTGCTCGAAGGCGTCTTTGAATCCTGTGGGGGTATAAACGATGCCATTTTCCAACCTGCACCCTTCAGTGTCGCCCACAACGTTCAGCGGATGCAGTACGTTGGTTGCGACCTTGCCGGCTTCCTCCAGCACGGCGCCGGTGAACTCGGCTTCCAGTTCGCTATAACCCGGAATATCCGAGTCCGAGACTTTCAGCACATCATGCAGAATGAACTGAGTGTCTTTTGTAGGCGCGTTGTAAACGGGCATTTGAAGCTCCCTTAAATTCAGATGTCCGGGGATTGGCCGCGAGGGTTATTCAGCGGCCTTTTTCTCGTTTTTCATCGAGGCGATAACTTTTTCGCCCCAGCGCAACTGTTCCTTTAGATCGTCAATGGCCTGAGTCAGCTCCTCGCGGCGGGCTTCCATATCCCCCAGACGTTCTCGCGCGATTTCAATCGTGCGGGTCATCTGAGTCATCTGCTGGTCGCCCACATGATAAAGATCCAGCAGCTGCCGGATCTCTTCCAGGCTAAAGCCGAAACGCTTGCCGCGCAGGATCAATTTAAGTCGCGCCCGATCACGTTTGGTGAACAGGCGTTTCTGGCCCTCGCGGATCGGAAACAAAAGTTCCTTGGCCTCGTAAAATCGCAATGTGCGTGGCGTGACATCATATGTCTCGCACATTTCACGGATGGTCATCAGATCTTCGGTCATGGTTTCAGCACTCTCGTCACTGGCGTCTATTAAAGTCAGTTGCGCAGTCGATGCGCAGGTTACAACACGACGATGACGTTCACGTAATGCAAACGCTACGTCACATTGAAAGTTGACGTAACATCAGCTTGCGTCAAGATGCCGATTGCTGGGTTTTTTTGTTTGTGACGCTGCGGAACTTAAGTGAGATGGGATTGAGACCCGGAGATTACGCGCCAATTTCGGCGCGGCGACATCGGGCTCCACTGAATCGAAATGTTTAAAAAAAGGAAGGCGGATTGAGCTCGACCGAGATCAGCGCAAAGATTTGGCGGTCTGGTCGCGCAGGCGCTGAAGCTCTTCCATAGCTTCATCCAATTGCTGACGCTGCTTTTGCAGCTCCGTCATTTGCCGGTCTGCGAGTTTCACGAATTCAGCCATCTGAATCTGGTCTCCCTGATCTTCGTAGATCAACAACCATTGACGAATCTCTTCCAGCGAGAAGCCAAACTGACGACCGCGCAGGATCAGCTTCATCCGCGCGCATTCACGCGGACCATAATACCGTGTGCGGCCTTCCCGATCAGGCTGCAACAGCTCGATATACTCGTAATAACGAAGGGTGCGCTTGGTTACATCGAACTCATCGCACATCTCGTTCAATGACAAACGGTTGTCGGTCATTCGCGGTCTCCTCGGCTGCAACGTAGGGCGTCGTGGAGGCAAGCGCAACAGTCGGGGTTGCCCTTTACGTCATCCGCGGCTCATAAAGAGGCGACACCACGACAGGGACAAATTGAATGGCGGACAAATTGCAACTCGCGCGTCAATTCATCGAAGCCATACCTCATGCCAGAGCCCTTGGGTTAGAGCTTACTCATATCAGTAACGGCGAAGCTGAAATCACTATGCCTTATAACGAGGCATTGATCGGAGACCCGCGAACCGGTGTGATTCACGGTGGAGCTGTGTCGACAATGCTGGACACGTGCTGTGGTGCCGCCGTCATGAGTCATCCGACGCAGCCCTCGAGTACGGCAACCATCGACCTGCGAATTGACTACATGCGAGCGGCGACACCCGGGCAGACCATTACCACCCGCGCAACCTGCTATCACATTACCCGAAACGTAGCGTTTGTTCGCGCGACGGCGACAGATGAAGATCGCGACAACCCTGTCGCAACCGCGTCCGGTGCTTTCACTGTGGAGGGGAAGTAACATGGCCCGATCCCGCCCTGAACCCATGCAGGTCGTGAAACAGCGCCGGGATACCGCGCTGAATGCGCTGGTTGAAGGGGTTCCCTATATCCGGTTTCTGAACATCAGCTTTGATCGACGTGGCGATGAACTGACAGGTGTTCTAAATTTCGATGAAAAGCTGATCGGCAACCCGCTGTTGCCCGCGTTGCATGGCGGCGTAACCGCCGCTTTTCTGGAGGTTACAGCGGTCATCACCCTGAGCTGGGAGCGCATGTTTCCCCAAATCGAAAGCGGTGAGCTGGATGCGGCAGATATTCTGAAGTCGAAAGAGGTTCGCTTTCCGAAAACCATTGATTTCACAGTGGACTTTCTGCGCTCGGGCCTGCCGCGGGATGCCTATGCACGCGCGTTTATCAACAGGTCCGGACGCCGCTATGCCTCGGTCCGGGTTGAGGCTTGGCAGGATCATCACACCAAGCTGTTCGCGCAGGGCACAGGCCATTTCCTGATGCCACAGCCCAAAGCGGACAAAGAATAAGGATGCAGCCTGGCTCGGCACCCCTCACGCATAAACGGGTGTTGAAGATCGCGGTTCCGATCGTGTTGTCCAACGCTACCGTGCCCATTCTGGGCGCGGTCGATACCGGCGTGGTCGGGCAGATGGGGCAGGCGGCGCCCATCGGCGCGGTGGGTATGGGAGCTGTAATTCTAGCCAGCATCTACTGGATCTTCGGCTTCCTGCGCATGGGCACCACTGGTTTGGCCGCTCAGGCGCGTGGGGCCGGGGACACAGCAGAGACCGGCGCGCTGTTGATGCGCGGGCTGTTGCTAGGCGGCGCGGCGGGTCTGCTCTTTGTCCTGACGCAATTTTGGGTGTTCTGGGGGGCCTTTGCGCTATCGCCTGCCAGCCCCGAAGTCGAGGCTCTGACTCGGGAATATCTGGAAATCCGCATATGGGGCGCTCCGGCAACAATTGCGCTTTACGCAGTGACGGGTTGGCTGATTGCGATTGAGCGGACCCGTGGTGTATTTGTCCTGCAGGTTTGGATGAACGGTCTGAATATCGTGCTGGACCTGTGGTTCGTGCTGGGGCTGGGTTGGGGCGTTGAAGGCGTAGCCATTGCCACCCTAATCGCTGAATGGACCGGTTTGGCGCTAGGTCTTTGGCTATGCCGAGATGCGTTTGCTGGCAATCAATGGCGTGACTGGCCTCGGATATTCGACGGCGCGCGTCTGCGCCGGATGATGCAGGTAAACGGGGATATCATGATCCGTTCGGTGCTGGTGACCGGAGCGTTCACGACGTTTCTGTTCGTAGGTTCCGATCTGGGCGACGTGAATCTGGCTGCCAATCAGGTTTTGCTGCAATTTCTTGAGGTCACCGCTTTTGCGCTGGACGGCTTCGCCTTTTCCGCCGAGGCGCTGGTCGGCAGTGCCGTTGGCGCCCGAGATCGGTATCAAGTGCGGCGCGCGTCGATCATGGCATCTCAATGGGGTGTAGGCGGGGCGCTCGTCCTAGGGGTCGTATTTTATATTGCCGGACCCTTTTTGATCGACCTGATGTCTACGTCGCCTGACGTTCGGCTTGCGGCGCGGGACTACCTGATCTGGGCCGCGCTGGCCCCAGCCATCGGTGTGGCAAGTTGGATGTTCGACGGCATCTATATTGGCGCCACGTGGACCCGGGCTATGCGCAACGCAATGATTCAATCGGTTGCGATTTACGTGGTCGCGCTGTTTGTCTTGGTGCCGACACTGGGCAATCACGGGCTATGGGCCGCGCTGATGGTTCTGAACATCGCACGCGGCGTCACAATGGGCTGGCGCTATCCGAAACTGGAAGCGCAGGTGGTTTAAAGAAGCGTCAACAGGTTCTCAGGCGGACGCCCGATGGCTGCCTTATCGCCTGCAATGGCCAGCGGGCGCTCGATCAAGATCGGGTTCTCGGCCATGGCGTTTATCAACTCGTCAGCAGGAGAGGTTTTGTTCAGCCCTAGTTCCTTGAACCGCTTTTCGCCCGTCCGCATCATGTCGATGGGTTCGATACCTAGTTTGCCGAGAACGGCACGTAGGTCATCTTCTGAGGGCGCATCCTCAAGGTATTTTCGAACTTCGATCTGCGCGCCGTTCTCTTCAAGCAACGCCAAACCGGCGCGGGATTTAGAACAGCGTGGGTTGTGCCAGTAATTGATCACAGCCAATCCTCTCTTTTACTTCCAACGGCTTGCGTGACGTTGTTGAAGCCATCCCGTGCCAGCAATTCATCAAGTCCCCGGGCGATCTCGGTCGCCAGAGAAATGCCACCATAGACCAGCGCCGTATATAGTTGCACGGCGGACGCCCCGGCGCAGATCTTGGCATAAGCCTGCTCGGCACTGCTGACACCCCCTACACCGATAAGCGGTATTTTCCCTTCGGTCAATTGACTGAGAAGGGCGAGAACGCGGGTTGATTTCTCGAACAGCGGTTCACCGGACAGCCCGCCAGTTTCGCCTTTGTGGGAACTGAGCAGTCCGTCGCGCGACAAGGTGGTGTTGGTGGCAATCACCGCGTCTACGCCGGTCTCAGCTGCAACCTCGGCGATGTCCTGCAATTCCGCTTCGGTTAGGTCCGGAGCAATTTTCAGAAATACCGGCAAGGGGCGGGGCAGAGCGTTTCGGGTTTCGATCACGCTGCCAAGCAGAGCGCCAAGCGCGGCTTTGCCCTGCAAATCCCGCAGCTTTTCAGTGTTGGGGGATGAAACGTTGACCGTGGCGAAATCCAGATGCGCGGCACAATGGGCCAACACCTTGGCGAAGTCACCAGGGCGGTCGTCGCTGTCTTTGTTCGCGCCAAGGTTCAGGCCGATCACGGCGTCCTTGGGGCGATCTGCCAGACGGCGGGCCATCACCTCCATTCCTTCGTTGTTGAAGCCGAAGCGGTTGATGGCGGCCTTGTCTTCGGTCAGGCGGAACAAGCGGGGTTTTGGGTTGCCCGGCTGCGGGCGCGGGGTGACGGCTCCCACTTCGATGAAACCAAAGCCGGTGCGCGACAGAGGTGTCAGAACCTCTCCGTTCTTGTCGAAGCCTGCGGCCAGACCAACCGGGTTGGGTAAGTCCAGCCCAGTCACGCGGGTTTTCAGGCGGGACGAACTCACCGGTCCTGGCATCGGGGCCAATCCAGCCTTCAATGCCTTGATCGACATGCCGTGGGCGGCCTCGGGGTCCATCTTGTGCAGGACGGCGAGTCCCAGTTTTTCAGTCAGTTTCATCCGAAAGCCTCTCCGCTTTTGGTTGGTGCGCAGCGGATCAGGCGTGAGGTTTCAACTGCGGCCTGCCGGTGAATGACCGCAGCTTGGTACACCGGGTCTGTCACCATTTCCAGGAATGCATGCGCGGTAGGGTAACGAGCGATGAAAACCTCATCCCAATTCTCGTCTTGCGGCCCGATTAATGTGGTTTGATACGCACCGCGCCATAGGATCGATGCCCCTAAACGCGCGATGATCGGGGCCGTTTCCTTGCCGTAGTTGCGATAGGCCTGCGCGCCGGTCAGACCGGCATCCGCCAGATCATGACCTTCTGGGTAATTGGCCTTGGCGCGGAACTTCACCAGATTTAGCATCTCGATTGGATGATCGCGGTCCAAAATTTTGAATGCCTCGAACTGAGCGCGATCGGGGTCGATGAATACGGTCATTCCAGCTCCTTGGGAAATTGGTGCGCCTGTCCATCAAAGGGTAAGGCCCGCGACCAGACCACATCCGTCATGTGTAGCTGGCGATAGAGATGCGGAAACAGTGCCCCACCGCGCGAGACCTCCCACTTCAAATCGTCTCCCATAACGTCCGCGTCGCAGGCCAGCAGGGTCAAACCTTCGACCCCGGAAAAGTGCTTGGCTGCGGTCTCAGCGGCCTGTTCGGCGGTAGAGAAGTGGATATACCCGTCGGATACATCAATCGGCGCGCCGTCGGAGGCACCCTGTTCCTGCAACGTCGCCCATTCGTCGGCCCGGAAAATCTTGTAAATCAGCATAAGGTCCTGATGCCCCGCACGACGGGTAGAATCAAGCCAGATTTCCCCCTTTGACTCTTCCAGCGCGGCGGCGCACCATCGTGCCAATCAATTACAGGGAGTATGAAGATGTTCACCCGTTTTCTGGCATCAGTGGCGGTGTTGGGCCTGACCGCAGGTATGGCCGCCGCCGAGTATAAGTTGACCATTTTACACACAAATGACTTTCACGCACGCTTTGAACCGATCAACAAATACGACAGTGCCTGTGATGCGGATGATCAGGCCGAGGGTAAGTGTTTTGGCGGCTCGGCCCGTTTGGTCACTGCAGTGAACGAGGCGCGGGAACGGGCAGAAAACTCGATCCTCGTTGATGGCGGCGACCAGTTCCAGGGTTCGCTTTTCTACACCTATTACAAGGGCAAGGTCGCGGCAGAATTCATGAACCGGTTGGGCTATGATGCGATGACTGTGGGCAATCATGAATTTGACGATGGCCCAGAAGTTTTGCGCGGCTTTATAGACACTGTGGATTTCCCGGTGCTGATGTCGAATGCGGATATCCGCGACGAAGAACTGCTGACCGACAAGATCAAAAAATCGACCGTAATTGAGGTGGGTGGGCAACCGATTGGCCTTATTGGCCTAACCCCGGAAGACACGCATGACCTGGCGTCGCCAGGTCCCAATATTACGTTCTCGGACCCGGTTCCGGCAGTGCAGGCCGAGGTCGACAGGCTGAAAGGTGAGGGCGTGAACAAGATCATCGTGCTTAGCCATTCAGGCTATGGCGTTGATCAACGCGTGGCGCAGGAAACCACCGGGGTAGACGTAATCGTCGGCGGTCACTCGAACACTTATCTGTCAAACGTATCCGACAAGGCGGCAGGCCCGTACCCGACTGTCGTCAACGGTGTTCAGATCGTGCAGGCTTATGCCTACGGTAAATTCCTGGGTGAGTTGAACGTGACCTTCGACGATGACGGTAATGTGGTCGAAGCCGTCGGTGAACCCCTGATCATGGACAATACCGTGACTGAGGATCAGGCTGCCTTGGATCGTATCGCGGAGCTGGCCGTGCCGCTGGATGAAATTCGCAACAAGGTGGTGGCGAATGCCGCAGATGCCATTGAAGGTGATCGGTCAGTCTGCCGTGTGCAGGAATGCGAAATGGGTAATCTGGTCGCCGATGCCATGCTGGCGCGGGTTGCGGATCAGGGCGCACAGATCGCGATTGCCAACTCGGGCGGTTTGCGGGCGTCGATCGACCCCGGCGAGGTAACAATGGGCGAAGTGCTGACTGTGCTGCCTTTCCAGAACACGCTTTCAACTTTTGAGATCAGTGGTCAGACCGTCATCGACGCGCTGGAAAACGGCGTCAGCCAGGTTGAAGAAGTCAAGGGTCGTTTTCCGCAAGTCGCTGGGCTGACATTTACCTGGGATCCATCCGTGGCTCCGAACGAAGGGCGCATAGCTGAGGTCATGGTTGCCGAAGGTGACGGGTTCGTGCCGATCGATCCGGCGGCGACCTATCTGGTTGTGACCAACAATTATGTTCGCAATGGTGGTGACGGCTACAGCATGTTCGAAGGCGATGACAAAAACGCCTATGACTACGGTCCTGATTTGGCGGATGTGACGGCTGAATATTTGGCCGAAAACGCACCGTACCAGCCTTATCTGGACGGCCGTATCAAGCAGAAGTAAATTCGTATCAACGCAAAGAAAAAGGCCGCACCATTAGATGCGGCCTTTGTTCTGTGCAAGTTAGCTCAAGTTGTACTCAGGCCAGAGCTCCGGATCAAATCCGTCCAGCATGGGTTGCAGATGTTCGGAAACGCTCTGCCATCCACCGATAGACTTGGTGGAGATTTTATTACGGACCTGGTCAAGGCTGGCCGTTCTGACCTGCTTGGTGTTTTCTTCTGGGCGCATCATCGTTTCGCTCCAATCGATACCACAGAACGCAGCGACTTGCTGGCTGTAAGTTTTCGGATCGGCGACCAGTTTTTCATAGGGAACGGTCAGAATTCGGTCACCGAACACGGCATCCCAATGAGCCATATAACGGCGGTACATATTGGCGGAATGAGCAATGGCTTCCAGGCTCGACGCGTAACGCATCCCTCCCGCAGGAAAGCGCCGGATCCACTTGGAGAGACCGACGTCGCGCGGGTCCCGCAGCATGTTGATGACTTTTGCATTAGGGAAGGCGGCCAGCAGGAAGCCCGCGCGCTGGAAATTGTGCGGCATTTTATCGACAAAGGCGACCGATCCATCGGGGATTGGCGGCATCAGCTTGCGGAATTCCTGCGCATAGTCAGATGCGTCTGTCACTGTAAACGCCGTTTGACTTTCAACAAACCGATGAGACAAGTCTGCACCCAACGTCAGTTCTCCGCATCCGGCGATTTCAGGGGCAGAACTGAGCATCATTTCCATTAGTGTAGTGCCCGAACGAGGTTGTCCCAGCACAAAAATCGGCACCGGCGCTTCGCTTTCACCACAGGTCGGAACCTCAGTGCCGATGGGGAAAAGACTGGTAATGTTGTGTAGCTTTTTCTCTTCCTCA
Organism: Ruegeria atlantica; assembly: GCA_013032095.1. GTDB lineage: Bacteria > Pseudomonadota > Alphaproteobacteria > Rhodobacterales > Rhodobacteraceae > Ruegeria > Ruegeria atlantica_E. The sequence goes on from WQBJ01000006.1 coordinate 32,488, forward strand.
GCGAAGTTATACGGGTTGCTATCGTGTTGAATCGCATTGGCCTTGGCAAATTGCGGAAGCGCGGCATCCAGACCAGCGGTTTTGGACAACAAGTGAGCCTTTGCAAACTCAAGCTCAAGCAACTCATTGTCGTTGTTTGAGATGGCGGCCTCAACTGCGCCCATAAGCTCTGTCGCTTCATCTTTGCTGATCATAGTCGACAACTGCAGCAGCGATGCAGAATGCTCGGGCTTCTCCTGCAGAATGCGCCACAGAATCTCGGCTGATCCTTTCTTGTCGCCACTTTGATGCAAGTTGATCGCTTTTTGGAAGGCAATCTTGTTATCATCCGGTTCCAATTCATAGGCACGGTCGATATCGCGCGAATTGTCTTCTACGAACCCGATTTTGGCAAGAGCCCGTGCCCGTTTGAACAGCAGGTCGACATTGTCTGGGTCGGTTTCCAGCTTGCTGGTCGCGTGCTCTACGATCGAACGCCAGTTGCTGCCCTTCAGGTGGATTTCATCCAGAACGCGGTTCAGCTCTTTGTTGTTGGGGAACTGTTCAAGCTTTTGCTCGGTATATTCCAGCGCCTTGGGAATCTGCCCGGTTTGCATCAGCGCATTTGCCAGGTTTTCCACAAATTGCGGATCGTCCGGTTTCATCCGGGATGCCTCGACGAAATGCGGAATGGACTTTTTGTACTGTTTCAGCTCTGTCAACACAAAGCCCGAGATCGCGTGGAAATCTGAATCTTTAGGGAATTTTTTAATGCCCAACTGCGCTTTTTTCAGCGCCTGTTGCAGCTTACCTGCGTCCAACGCGGCCACCGCCTTGCCTTTGAGGGTTTTCGCTGTTTGATTTTGCATGTTACCCCGTGACACCCTGTGCCTGTATGAAACGATTGATGATGGTTCATTACCCATGTGCGGACGGTTTGCAATAACCCTTCCCAATGACGCGATGGCGCAGCTGTTTTCTGCGCGACCAGCGAATACGCTGCCACAGGTTCCGAATTTTAACGTGTGCCCTACAAATCAGGTGCACGTCGTGCGCACAGCTGAGACCGGCCGCAGGCTGGATCCGTTGCGTTGGGGATTTCTGCCGCATTGGTACAAAACCGAGACAGCGGGGCCTTTATTGATCAATGCGCGGGCCGAAACTCTGGCTGAAAAGCCCGCCTTTCGCGCGGCCTGCCGCGAACGGCGCTGCCTGATCGTTGCGACTGGCTTCTATGAATGGACCAAGACCGAGAAGGGCAACCGCTTGCCTTGGTATATCCATCGCAAAGATGGTGCGCCGATCGCGTTTGCCGGCGTCTGGCAAGACTGGGGCGCTGACGAGGCTCGGCAGGGCACCTGCGCCATTGTGACAACGCCCGCCAACCGCCACCTTGGCTCCATCCACCACCGAATGCCGCTTGTTCTAGAACCAGATGACTGGCCACTGTGGCTGGGTGAGGTGGGAAAGGGTGCAGCTCGTCTGATGGCGCCCGGAGCCGAAGGCGTACTGGAGTATTACCGTGTTGATCCGGCAGTGAATTCAAACCGGGCCAGTGGGCCGGCCCTGATCGAGCCGATCACGGCCTGAGGTGCTCCTTTTCATTTTCAGAAACGCAAGATAGACCTCTGACATGGCTTTGAAATTCAGCGACCTGCCCGGCCTTTATGCGCATGAGTTCGACACCGTGATCGATGTGCGCAGCCCTGCGGAGTTTGCAGAGGATCACTTGCCCGGTGCCATAAATCTTCCGGTTCTGAACGATGAAGAGCGTGCGCAGGTTGGCACCATCTATGTCCAGCAAAACCCGTTTCTGGCACGCAAACTGGGCGCGGCGCTGGTATTTCGCAACGCAGCCAATCACATCGAACACAGCCTGTCGCATCACGAGGGGGGCTGGAAGCCTTTGGTCTATTGCTGGCGCGGCGGGCAGCGGTCAGGGTCTTTCACTTGGATGTTGCAGCAAATCGGGTGGCGGGCCGAGGTGGTCGAGGGCGGATACCGAACCTACCGACGTCTGGTTAATCGGTTCCTGTATGACGATCCACTACCGCACCAATTGGTTGCCTTGGACGGGTATACAGGAACGGCCAAGACCGAACTTCTGGCGCATTTGAAATCACGCGGCGTGCAGGTTTTGGACCTTGAGGGGCTGGCCAACCATCGCGGGTCCTTGTTGGGTGAAATGCCGGGAGGGCAGCCCAGTCAGAAAGCCTTCGAGTCCGCTCTGGCCGCCGAATTGTGCAAGCTGGACCCGATGCGTCCGGTGGTGGTCGAGGCGGAGTCGTCCAAAATCGGCTCGTTGATCCTGCCACCTAGCCTTTGGACCGCGTTGTGCAGCGCGCCGCGTATTCAGGTGCATGCACCAATCGAGGCACGCACCGCCTATTTGGCCCGCGCTTATGATGACATCCTGTCCGACGGTGTGCGGTTGCGCGAGCGTCTCTCACCGTTGCGGTCTCATCGGGGGCATGAGGTGGTGGATGGCTGGCTCTCGTTGATTGATGCTCAAGACAAACTGGCGCTGACGCAAGCTTTGATGGAACAGCATTACGACCCGGCCTACACGAAGTCTCGCCGAGCGCGCAGTGTTGAGTTAATCGCCCAGGTGGAGGCGATGTCGCTGGACCAGGCTGGTTTGACTGATTTGGCCGCCCGAGTTGAACATCTTCTGGATCAGCTTTGAAGGCGCAGCCCTGGGGTATCTGACAGGTGCCCAATAACAATCGCAGGATAACCTGCGTGTCTAAGCTTTTCGCACAGCCTATTCGCCTGATCTGACGGGACGGCGGCCAGCAGTCCTCCGGCTGTTTGTGGGTCGAACAACAGGTCTACCTTGTCGCCTGACGGCAGCTCAGGGGCGAGGCTTCGATTTTCATTGAAAATTGTTGACCGGACACCCTGCGCGCTCAGCTCCAGCGCGCCAGCCATCAGTGGAATCGCGTCCAGATCAAGCGTTGCGCCGCAATCTGAAGCCTCACACATTCCCAGCAGATGTCCGGCAAGACCAAAGCCGGTCACGTCGGTCATTGCATGGGCTGCGGCCAGAATGCGGGACGCTTCACCTTGCGAGTGAACTATCTGTCGATAAGCCTCGGCAACCCAGTGTCCCTCGGCCCGACCGGCCATTTCTGCGGCCATCAACACGCCACTGCCCAGTGGTTTGGTCAGGATCAGCGCATCCCCGGGATGAGCGCCCGACAGAGTTATCGGGTCCTGTTCGCACAGGCCTGTCAGGGTGAAGCCGATAGTCATCTCATCCCCCATCGAGCTGTGGCCGCCGACGATCTCGGCCCCTGCATCTCGGATGACTTCGGTGGCTGCGGCCATGATCTCGGCCATTGTTCTGTGCTGTAGTTCCGGCGACATGCGTGGCAGGATGATCGTCGAGGTCGCCGCCTGCGGGGTGGCGCCCATGGCCCAGATATCCCCCAGCGCGTGAACGGCCGCAATGCGAGCCATCAGCACGGGGTCATTGGTGACGCCACGCAAATGGTCGGAGGTCATCACCTGTCGTGCACCGCCGGTTGTCAGCAGGGCAGCATCGTCACCGGGCAGGGGGGTAATATCTGCGCGTATTGGGGCAGGCAGATCGGCCAGCGTGGCTTGTAAAGCGCCGGATCCGACTTTGGCTCCGCAACCGCCGCACATGGGCTTTTCGCCTAGTGCTTCCTGCAGTCCCGCTGCGTGAAGGCGTGGTAGAGAAGGGCGCGCCATGCTCGGTAAGTCGCTGAAATTGTTCATGAAGCTCTGGTCGATGTGGTTCTTCCATTTCCACATCAACGGCCCGCTAAACGACGTGCCAAACCGCTCGGCCAATGCTGATTTGCCGCCCAGTGAGACCAGCTTCAGGTAATCCTTTTGCGGTTGATATTTCCGCATCTGCCCTGCGCCCAACGCGGCGCGCAGATTGTCGAACAACACAGGGGCTTCACGCACCGCGTAGACCCCGGCCTTGGGGCGCGGGTTTTCGGACAGGTGTGCGCAATCTCCGGCAGCAAAGATCGTGGGGACGCTGGATTGCAGATGGTCGGTCACGCGGATGTAGCCGTTGTGCAACTCAAGGCCGGTCTGGGCGATCCAGTCATAGGGGCGCGCTCCGGCGGCACCGGTCACGAAGGTGGCCGGAACCTCGCGCCCATCGTCTAAAACAATTTGATCTTTTTCGACGCGTGAGATGTTCGCGTTTTCGAGAAGCTCAACACCCAGATCGGCCATGGACTGTCGAATGGTGGTAGCAGCTTTGTCTCCGGTCGCGGTCAAGGCCGAGGCATTGTCGATCAGTGTCACCTGTGCCACCCGCCCTTTCGCGCGCAGGGCATGCGCCATCGCCATCACCAGCTCGACCCCGGCGACGCCACCGCCGATCACTGCGACCGAGGCGGGGCCGGTGCCTGCCAGATACCCCGCCCAATGCAATGCAAACGGTCCCAGCGGCTTGGCCGGAACGGCGTATTCGGCAAACCCTGGCAGGGCAGGCATGTCCGAGGTGATCCCCACATTGACCGAGGCCACATCGAATGCCACCGGCGGACGCCCCGGAACATGCACCTGACGCCGCTCCGGGTCGATCCCTTCGACCGGGCCGAGGATAACGCGCGCTCCGGCGAACCGTGCCAGCCGAACCAGATCGATATCCAATTCCGGTCGCTTGTAGTGCCCAGCGACAAAACCGGGCAGCATACCGGAATAAGGGGCGGTAGGGCCGGGGTTGATCACAGTCACCCGTGCGCCGGGCAGTGGGTTCATACCCCATTTCCGCAAAACCAGCGCGTGAGTATGTCCTCCGCCAATCAGAACCAGATCACGGGTCAGGGGCAGCGGAGGTTGGTGCATGGAAATCAGGTCTTGCTGTGGTCAGGAACGTCTTCGACCTGTTCGACCGCGTGAGTGGCCCAAAGCTCGTCCTCACCCGCGTCCGGCAGATCTCTGGGTTTTTCATGGCGGTGTATGTGCCACTTGGCAATGAACAGAGCCGTGATCGGTGCCGTCAGGAACAGGAACAGAGTGATCAGAAGCTCATGCATGGACAGTTTCCCCTCCAGCAGGACCGAGTGGCCGATCGACGCAAGCAAGACGCCACCCACGCCCAGGGTTGTCGCCTTGGTGGGCGCGTGCAGGCGCGACATTGGGTCTTTCAGCTTGATCATCCCGTAAGAGCCGACAAAGCCGAAAATGCCCGAGACGATTAGAAAGAAGGCGATCAGCAGTTCGAAAATGAATTCCATGTCGCCCTCACTCGATGATGTTGCCGCGCAGCATGAAGCGCGCATAGGCCACGGTTGAGACAAAGCCGAGCATGGCGATGATCATGGCGGCCTCAAAGAAAATCTCGGTGCCCAAGGCCAATCCGTACAGGATCATCAGCGCGATGGTGTTGATCACCATCGTATCCAGAGCCAGAACGCGGGTGCCGACCCCCTCGGCCGAGATGATCCGATAGAGGCACAGCATGATGGCCGTTCCAAAACAAGCGAAGGCAAACCAGATCGCAACTCCGATCATTCGAAAATCTCCTTCAGACGGCGCTCATAGCGTTGTTTGATTTGATCTCGTACTGCGTCAGGGTCGGGCGCGTCCAGGCAGTGAACCAGCAGGTTATGCCCCTGCGCCGAGAGGTCAGAACTGACGGTGCCGGGGGTCATGGTGATGGTTCCGGCCAGTACAGTGATCGCCTCAGGTGTGCGCAGTTCCAGCGGAATGCAGATCCAATTGGGTTGCCGGTCGGCGTCACGTTTGAACAGGATGATGCGGGCCACGGTAATGTTGGCGATCACGATATCCCAGAGCACCACCAGCATGTATTCCACCACCATCGGCCAATTGCGCAGCTTGGGGCGGTCGGGCCAGTAGGGTTGGGTGATGAACGGGATGATGATCCCTAGGATCAGACCAAAGACCAGAGAGTTCAGCGACCCGTTATTGGCCAGTAGAACCCACACGACCGTTAGCAGGAAGGTCAGGTGCGGGTGAGGAAAAATCCGGTGCAGAAGCCTCATCATTCTTCTCCTCCCAATACGGCCGAGATGTATTCTTCGGGGGTGAACAGCTGTTCGGCCGTTTTGCCAGCGTAGTTTAATGCAGGTCCCGCGAACAAAGTCAGCATAACAAGGCCCAGGATGGCGCCAAAGACGGCTGTAAACGCGAGGCCCGGGTTTGGCTCGGGCGCGGGCTGGGCGGGGGCATTTTCGTCCTCGTCCTGAGGTGCGGGATTGTACTCTGCAGCGTGACTTTTCCAGAATATCAACGTGCCAGCGCGTGCCAATCCGACAATGGTTACGAAGGACCCGATCAGAACTACAGCCCAGATCGCGTTTGCATCCGGTGCATCACGCGCTGCGTCCAGCACCAGAAGTTTGCCGATAAAGCCGGACAGCGGCGGCATACCTGCCAGCGCGATCGCGCCAACGAAAAATAGGGCCGAGATCAGCCCGCTCTGCGGCATCGGTGCTTTGGGTGTTATGGCTCCACCCCTGCGCTCCATCACCAGATCGGCCACAAGGAACAGCAACGCTGTCGCAAGGGTCGAATGATAAATGTAGTAAAGCGCGGCGACAGTGGCGGTTTCCGTGAACAGCGAAATAGCAATCAGCAAAGTACCCATCGAGGCAATGGCGCAAAACGCGACCATTCGCGCGATATGCTGCGCGCCCAAGATGCCAATTGTGCCTACAGCTAGCGTCACCAGCGCGGCAGGTTGCAGCCAAGCGCCAACCAGACCCTGCGTTGCCTCGACTTCGGGACCGAACCCCAGCGTGTACATCCGTAGGATCGAATAGGCACCGACCTTGGTCATGATCGCAAACAGCGCGGCCACGGGCAGGGGGGCGTTCGCATAACTTGCCGGTAACCAGAAATGCAGTGGCAAAACGGCAGCCTTGATGCAGAACACCAAGAGCAAAAGCACCGCGCCTACGCGCAGCAGCGCCGTATCATCCGCTGGCAGTTCTGCGACACGAACCGCCATGTCCGCCATGTTCAGTGTTCCGGTCACGCCATAGAGCGTCCCCAGCGCAAACAGGAACAGGGTCGAGCCAATCAGGTTATACGCAACATATTGCACCCCGGCCTTCAGCCTTACAGACCCACCCCCATGCGTCATCAAGCCGTATGAGGCAATCAGCAGAACCTCGAAGAACACGAACAGGTTGAACGCGTCGCCGGTCAGGAAGGCACCACAAACACCCATAAGCTGAAAGTGGAGCAATGCGTGGAAATGCTTGCCACGCTCGTCCCAGCCGGACGCAATAGCATATAGCACGATGGGCAAGGCCAGCAGGGCGGTCAGCAGTACCATCATGGCCGACAAACGGTCCAAAACCATTACGATGCCAAAGGGGGCGGGCCAGTTGCCTAACTCATAGACCTGAATATCCCCACCCGCGGCCTGTGCGGTAATGGTCAGGGCAATGCCCAGCAAACCCACGACACCAGCGACCGAGAAGATGCGCTGCAGGTCCAGATGATATCTCAGCACCATGATGATGAACGGAGCCAGGATCGCGGGCAGTACGATCGGCGCTACGATCCAGTGATTCATGCGTCTTCTCCTGCGCCGTCCACGCTGTCCTGCGCGGTCATGTCGATATGGTCATCTTTCGAGGACAGGTAGGCGGACAGGGCGATCATCACGATCACCGCCGTCATCCCGAACGAGATCACGATGGCTGTCAGCACCAGAGCTTGCGGCAACGGATCGGTGTAGGGGACGTTTTCGTATTTGTTCAGAACGGCAGGTGCGTCCAGCGCCAGCCGCCCTGTTGCGAACAGGAACACGTTCACCGCATAGGTGATTAGCGATAGCCCGAGGATCACGGGGAATGTGCGGCGACGCAGGATCAGGAAAATCCCGGCGGCGGTCATGATGCCTACGGCTGAGGCTACGAGCGCTTCCATCAGGCCTGCTCCTTCTTTTCTTCTTCTTTCAGGTCGTCCCGCAGCGGGTTGATGTCCATCGGGAATTCCTGTGCCATACCGGGCTGCCAGGCAAGTCGCGACAGGCTGTCCAGCGCCAGCATCACCGCGCCCAGAACTGCGAGGAACACGCCGGTGTCGAACAGGATGGCAGTGGCCCATTCAAACTCTTCGAGCGGCGGCCAGTTGAGATAGCCAAAGTCGCTGGTCAGGAATGGACGTTCGTTGAACCAGGCGCCGATCCCGGTCGCTGCCGCGATCAGAACGCCCCAGCCGATGGTTCCGTGGTAATAAAACCTCTGCCGTTCGATGGCCCACGTATAGCCACTGGCCATGTATTGCATCAGGAACGCAATTGCGACGACCAAGCCGGCGATGAACCCGCCGCCCGGCTGGTTATGACCGCGGAAAAAGATGTAGGCTCCGACCATCAGCGCAATCGGCATCATAACGCGGGTCGCCACAACCATCATCAGCGGATGTGAGTCCCCCGATTGCGGCCAGTGCGGCTTGCGGTTCAGCAAATAGGCACGGACATTCGAACCCAGAACGGACTCGGTCAAGGCGAAGATGATCAACGCGGCGATACCCAGAACGATGATCTCGCCAAATGTATCAAAGCCCCGGAAGTCCACGAGGATCACATTGACCACGTTCGTGCCGCCACCGCCTTTGTACGAGTTCGCCAGATGGAAGTCCGAGATCGTCGGAAAGGCGAAGTCTCGCAGCATCAGCGCGTAGATCAACGCACCGGTGCCAAGACCAGCCACGACCGAGATCGCTGCATCCCGCCAGCGCCGCGCGGCACTGCTGTCCCATGGTGTGTCCGTGGGCAGGAAGTTCAGAGACAGCAGCAACAGGATCATCGTCACCACTTCGACCGAGATCTGCGTCAGTGCCAGATCCGGGGCCGAGAGGTAGTTGAACGCCATTGAGACGATCAGACCAACCACACCGATCAACACCAACGAGAGCAGGCGGTTGCGATGGAACCACATGATTGCCAGCGTCGCGCCCACCAGACAAATCCAGCCGATGAACGGGATGACTTGGATGGGCAGAGGGTCGCGGGTCACAGGGCCAATCGTGCCGGTTGTGTAGGCGTAATAGCCAAGACCCAAGGTGAAGGCGATGAGGATGATCGCATAGCGGCTGATCACACCATTATGCAGCGTGTCGGTGATCCAACGGCTGAGAGTGGTCAGCACGCCGATGGTGGCCTCGAAGATAACCTTGGCTTCGGGGCGAGGCAGGGCGTACCACAGTTGCTCTCCGCGGCGGTGCAGGCCCAGCAGGAACAAACCGCCCAACGTGGCCACAATCGACATGAAAAGCGCGGGCGTGAAGCCATGCCACAGTTTCAGCGAGTAGTAGGGCAGCTTCTCTCCGCCAATCACGGCGCTCGAAACGACCGCGACCAGAGGTCCGACGATCGCCGCCGAATAGAGGCCAATCAGAACGACCAGCACCACAAGGAAGGCCGGGGCCAGCCAAAGACCAACCGGCGGATCATGGGGGTGGTGCGGATAATCGGTGCGCTGCGGGCCAAGGAAGACATGACTGATAAAGCGGAAAGAATAAGCCGCTGAGAACAGCGCTGCCAGCAGCGCGAGACCGGGTACGAGGTAGTGTGAGTTCAGCCAAGTGGTGTGGACGGTCTCTTCCAGCATCATTTCTTTTGAAAGGAAGCCGTTCAGCGGTGGCAGGCCTGCCATGGACAGGGCGGCAATGATGCCGATGGTAAAGGTGATCGGCATCAGGTGGCGCAGCCCGCCCAGACGTTTGATGTCGCGGGTTCCGGTTTCGTGGTCAACGATCCCGGCGGTCATAAATAGCGCGCATTTGAAGGTCGCGTGGTTAATGATGTGGAAAACCGCTGCCACGGCGGCAAACTTGGTGCCAAAGCCCAGCAGCATTGTCACCAGCCCCAAATGCGACACCGTAGAAAACGCCAAAAGCGCCTTCAGGTCATCCTTAAACAGCGCGATGCAGGCCCCGATCAGCATGGTCACCAGACCCGTCGTCGCGACGATGTAGAACCAAGCATCAGTGCCGGCCAGAACCGGCCACATTCGTGCCATCAGGAACAACCCGGCCTTCACCATCGTGGCCGAGTGCAGATAGGCCGAAACCGGCGTCGGCGCGGCCATTGCGTGCGGTAACCAGAAATGGAAAGGGAACTGCGCCGATTTGGTGAAACAACCCAGCAGGATCAGTATCAACGCGGGCATATAGTAGGGCGAGGCCTGGATCAGTTCTTTGTTCTGCAGAATGACGCTGAGGTCGTAGGACCCTACGATATTGCCAAGGATCAGCATCCCCGCGATCATCGCCAATCCGCCGCCGCCGGTCACAGCCAGCGCCATGCGTGCGCCTTGGCGGCCCTCGGGCAAGTGTTTCCAATAGCCGATCAGCAGGAATGAGCTAAGTGACGTAAGTTCCCAGAAAATAAGCAGAAGAAGAATGTTGTCAGACAGAACAATTCCGACCATCGCGCCCTGAAACAGCAACAAATAGGTAAAAAACTGCCCCATCGGGTCCTCACGCGACAGGTAGAACCGCGCATAAAGGATGATCAGTAAACCGATCCCCAGGATCAGCAGCGCGAACAGAAACCCAAGCCCGTCCAGCATGAAATTTGCATTCAGACCGAGTGCCGGTATCCACTCAAACCGTGCGGTTACAATGTCTCCGCGCATGACCGAAGGGATGTGGATCAACAGCCCCATAAGAGCCAGAAAAGTAGTCAGCCCGGCGGCTGATGCTGCTGCGTTTCGTCCTGCCCGGATCAGGAGGGCTGGAAAAACAGCTCCGAGGAAGGGAAGGGCCGCGATGAGGAATAGGGACAAGTGCGATACTCCGGTCTGAGCGGTCAAAAGTAGTATTAATTTTGTAAGGATAATTTTCTAAGTGTCCAGCTATTGCAAGACTTTCACTCAGTTCTACGGCTGTGATTAGACCGCAGTTTTGGGTGCGAAAAAATGACGCGAACTTGATCCTAAAGCTGAATTTCGACGCGGATTCGAAATCAGGGCTGTGGTAAACACGATGCGTCGGATCAGGAGGATGCCGCTTGTCAGAAAAAGCGAACCGAATACGCCGATGGGTTCTGTTGGGCGGCGGCGCGGCCATCGCCGCAGGCTTTACCATTCGGGAATACCGCCTGATCCCCCAGGACTATGTAGGCGGAAAGCTGAGCGTCACAGATGCGCATCAACGGGCGTTGTCTGGCGATATCCTTTTGGTGGATATCCGAACACCGCGCGAGTGGCAGGCCACTGGGATCGGCAAGGGAGCGCATCCGTTGGACATGCGCCGCGAGGATTTCGAGCAGGCATTGGCAGAGCTGATTGGAGGAGACCGCGCAACTCCGGTTGCCCTGATATGTGCGCGCGGTGTGCGATCAGCCCGCCTGAGCAACCGCTTGACCGAGGCTGGGTTTACAAACGTCATCGATGTGCCTGAGGGCATGCTGGGGTCGGCCGCAGGGCCGGGGTGGGTGCGTGCCGGGCTGCCGGTTGAGCACAATACAGGAGAGACAGGATGATCCGGGCATTCACGTTGGCAACCGGGTTGGCGCTGACAGCGCAAGCGACACTGGCCGCTTGCGCCGACCAAGAGGGGATGTGTGAAACCGCGTCCGGTGGCTATCACATCGAACTGCCCGAGGCGCAGAATCCGCCCTTGGTGGTGTTCCTGCACGGTTATGGCGGCTCGGCGACCGGTACCCTGAAGAACCGCAATATGGTCGAGCCGCTCTTGGCGCGGGGTTACGCAGTGATGGCACCCGAAGGGTCTGAAAGGAATGGCCGCCAAAGCTGGAACTTTTTTCCCGGATGGGAAGGGCGCGAAGAACCCGCCTTCCTGTCCGAGGTGGTAGAGGACGCCTCGGACCGCTTTGGCGTGGATGCTGACCGTGTCGTTCTGGGCGGGTTCTCGGCAGGCGCTTTCATGGTTTATTACCTCGCCTGTGCGGCACCTGATACGTTCTCTGCCTATGTGCCGGTGTCCGGTGGGTTTTGGCGCCCACACCCCGAAAGCTGCGCAGGCCCGGTGCGGATGTTTCACACTCACGGTTGGAGCGACAACGTGGTGCCTCTGGAGGGGCGCATTCTGGGCGGGGGCCGGTTCCATCAGGGTGACATTTTTGCAGGTCTGGAAATCTGGCGTGTCGCGAATGAATGCGTCGACACCAAACCCAGCGGCTTTGCCGTCACCGGCCAATTCATGCGCCGTTACTGGAGCGGATGCGCCGAGGGCAGCGCGTTGGAATTTGCGCTGTTTCCCGGCGGTCACAATGTACCGCAGGGCTGGGCGGATATGATGGTCGATTGGTACGAAGGCCTGCCGGGCGGGTAGTCACTCGGCAGGGGTCATTACGCCTTTGCCTTCGATCAAGCGCTTCAGTTCATCCCGATGACGCCGAGCTGAACGGGTGATGGCAGGCTCGCGAACATCCTCCTTCATCCCGACCATGCGGCGGGCGGCTCCGGCCGAAACACCGCTGAGCGCGGACAGAGGGATCGCCAGCGCAAGGCTGATGGCGATCGGAGCCAGCCAAGCCGATACGAGGCCTGAAAGGATACCAACGCTTAGCGCGATGCCGCTGATGGTTTCCAGCGTGTGGCACATCACCAGCGTTTTCAGGCCATAGCTGCCGCCATCCCTCGCCTGCGGGGACCACCCTTTTTGCAGGCCCAGAGCGGTACGGAAAACCGCGATCATCTGCTGCACCATCAGGATCGGGGCATAGAGGATCGAAAGAATCACCTCGGCCAGGAAAGAGGTCAGGAACTTGGACCCACCGCCAAAGTCCGCGTATCGCACACCGCTGAGGGGCAAGGCCAGAACACCTAACACTTTCGGGGCCAGCAACATCGCATACATCACCAAAATGATCAGTACGTGACGGGTCTCTGTCATCTCGGGCCATTGCGGGAACAGCGGGTTATCGGGGCTGAAATAGTGAAGGACAGATGCGTCCTCGCCCTGACCGATCAGCGCCCACATCACCAGCAAGGCAAACCACAGCGGGGACATCAGATAGCCTACCGCTCCATGGAACATGTGGAACCGTGACACGGCGCGGAACCCAGCCGAGCCCAGCAGCTTCAGGTGCTGTAGGTTGCCCTGACACCAGCGGCGATCGCGCAGCGCGTGGTCGATTAGCGTGGGTGGAGTTTCCTCGTAAGAGCCACGAATGCGCGGCAGGAAGCGCACGCCCCATCCGGCCCGGCGCAGTAGACCAGCCTCGACGAAATCGTGGCTCATGATCAGCTTTTCCTGACCGTTGAAGGCACGCAGCTTCGGCAGACCCGCACACGAAGCGAAGGCCTTGGTTCGGATGATGGCGTTGTGACCCCAATAGTTGCCTTCCTGCCCGCACCAGCGCGCCAGACCTTCGGCAAAGGCGATGCCGTAGACACCATTGGCAAACTGCTGCATCCGGGCAAAGACCGATTGCGCGCCGATCAGTTGCGGATAACTCTGGATCAGGCCCGCTCCCGGGTCGTGTGACAGTGAGTCCGTTAGGCGTAGGATGGCGCGGCCGGTCATCAGGCTGTCGGCGTCCATTACCAACATAGCGTCCCAATCCGCGCCCCAGCGGATGACCCAGTCAGCAATATTACCCACTTTGCGGTCAGTATTCTGCTCGCGGCGGCGGTAATACAGCTCTAGCCCCGGGGCGAGTGTGGTGCGCAGCGCCTCGATACTGGCCTGCTCCTGTGCCGCGATCTCGGGATCGCGGGTGTCGGACAGGATGAACATGGCATAGTGGTGATGGCCACCGCGCGCTTGCAGGTCCTCAAGCATGGTGCGGGCATTGCCCAGCACGTTCCACGGCACTTCGTTGTAAACCGGCATCAACAAAGCAACGCGCAGAGGCTGCGGTCGCCCCTCGCGTTTCGGTTGCTCTTGCCGCGACAGGGACACCATGCCCAGCAGAACGGTGCAGACCGTGAAGGAAATCCAGAAGAAATTAAACGAGATCAGCGCCAGCAGGATCGCTTCGATCAGGTTGATGCCTTCGGCTCCGAACCAATCGCTCATCACCCAGAGCAGGCCCAGAGTCGCTGCCATAGCGGGCGAAAACGCCAGAGCGCGCCAGAATCCAGCGGAAGGGTTTTTACCCTCGGGCACCTGCGCGTCCCGGAAGCCCGTGCTAAAATCCTGCGCGGGCATGGCCATGGGCGCCTCGGGCGGCATGATATGCAAATCTTGGGTCATGCGGTCCAACGGTAGAGCCAGATCTCAGAGGCCGGCTGTTTGTCCTTCAGCAATTGCGCACGTAGTTCTACGTGGTTGCGCTCGCCCGGTTCGAACGAAAACGCCAGCCTCAGACCACCGGTGTCGGGGTTGCGTTGCAGCACGCCCTCGGAGGTTTCGGCATGGGGCGAATCCACAAAGACGGTCATCGCTTCGGGGTCGTCGAACAGCTCGCTTTCTTCAAAGTCGATGACGGCCAGACGCCCTTCACCAAATGTGTTTTCACCCATCGCTGTGTTGATTACGCGCGGCATCGGGGTGCGCTGAGGTTCTTCACCCCAGATTAGGCGATAAGACAGGTCGACTTGGCTTCCTGCTGCATAGGGTTCCATTGGACGCCAATAGGCGACGATGTTGTCATAGATTTCCTGATCGGCCGGAATTTCGACTAGCGTTACGGTGCCTTTGCCCCAGTCGCCGTCGGGTTCGACCCAAAGGCCGGGGCGTTTGTGGTAGTTCGCCTCAAGATCGGCGTAATCCGAGAACTTGCGTTTCCTCTGCATCAGCCCGAACCCGCGCGGGTTCATGTCGACGAAGGACGAAATCTGCAGGCGCGTTGGATTTGCCAGCGGTCGCCACAGAACTTCTCCGGCACCGTTGCGGATCAGCAAGCCATCGCTGTCGTGCACGGCGGGGCGGAAGTCGTCAAACCGGCTGTGGTTGGTCTGGTCGAACAGGAACATCGAGGTTCCGGGCGCGATGCCGACATGAGTCAATTCTTCACGGGGGAACAGGGTGGCCTCGATATCCATGATGCAATCCGCGCCTGCGGTGACGTTGAACCGATAGGCCCCGGTCACGCTAGGGCTGTCCATCAGCGCATGGACCACCATGTCGCGCTGGCCGGGTTTAGGCCGCTCCAGCCAGAACCGAATGAATTCGGGGAATTCCTCGCCATCCGGATCGCCGGTTTTCAGGGCCAGACCACGGGCTGAAAGGCCGTAAACTTCGTGCAGGCCGATGGCACGGAAATAGCTGGCACCCTGCCAGACGCAGAACTCATCGGTCTTGCCGGGGCGGTGCATCTCGGTGCGCAGGCGCAAACCGGAGAAACCCAACGTGTCGTCGATTGGCAGTTCCGGCACATCCTCGGACTTGTCAAACATCGTCAGATCAAACGCGACCGGTGTGGCAAAGCCGTCCTCGACTGTCGACACCTTAACGGTGCGCGGGAAGTATAGCCCAGGCGTAAAGAAATCAACGTTGAAGGGCGTCTCGGTCTCAAACCACAGCGCGCGGTCCAGACGGAACCGGATCGAACGGTATTGCTGGTACGTCAGGTCCTGCCATTCCTGCGGCACCATCTCGCGCTCAGCATAGGGGCGGCTCGCCAGATCCCGGGCCATCGCGATGACGTCATTGCGGTCAAAGGGGGTGTCCCCGCCGGTGGCAAATGTGGCCGGCGCGAAGGCAAGCGCCGAAGTTGAGGCCAGAAATGCGCGACGTGTGAAATTCATTTTTTCAACTTCCAAGGTTGTGATTTGAACCAAGCGGCCATGTAAGCAACGCCGATGATCATCGCAAATCCAATCATGTTGGCGACGAACACACTGGCAACATCCCGCCCACTCAGGTCTAGCCCGACGCCAATAAGCCGTGCTGCCGCCATGGAAAATACGAATACCGCCAGTGATTGCTGCCCGACTTTGGTGATCACGGTCAGCAGGAATTGCCAGACCTTGGCGGCGGCTCCTTGCCCCGTTGCGATCAGGCGGTGGCCGTGTTCGCCGGCAACGACCCAGCCCAGGTAGGCCAGTGACAGGAAGTGCAAATAGCGGAACAGGCCAAAATCGGTCTTGTCGCGGAGCTCTTTTGTTACAGGCCAGACCTTGCGGATTTCGTCTGCCAAATCAGGGGCCGCCGCGTTGATCCACGAGAACACTTTCCACGACCCGAACGGCATCGAGAAGATCAGGAACAGCGCCGCCGCCCAGATCAGGGTTTTCGACACCGGAGGCGCCGGAATCCAGCCGCGCATGAACGCAAAGCCGGTGAAGAACAGCAATTGCCAGCCGAACGGGTTGAAGAACCACTGGCGGTCCGACCACGGCTCAGCCGGAAGGTCCAAGACGTCAGTCTGAGCCACCAGCCAGAGTGTGACCGACGCCATAGCAACTGCCCAGAATCCGATCCGCGACAGCCCCATGACCAGCGGCATCATCGCCAGAACCACCAGATACATCGGCAGGATGTCAAAGTAGTTGGGCACATAGGTCAGAGTAAACAGGCCGACGATCTGCGGGGCAGGGTCGTTGAAGAAATGCTGCAGATTTAGCGCAGAGATATAGTCTTTCTCAAAAAGCCCGCTTTGGTTCAGCGCAGCCATGGACATGGCGACAAAGAAGAACAGCGCGATATGTGCCCAGTAAACCTGCCAGATTCGAAAGGCGACACGGGCAGTTCCCATCCACCATCCTTTGCGCGTAAAGGCTCCGCCAAAGGCAATGGCCGAAGCCATTCCCGAACAGAACACGAAAATTTCTGTTGCGTCCGAGAAGCCGAACCGCGCGGGAATCCACTTTGCCCAGGGGTCGTTCGGGATATGCGCGATCAGAATGATGAACATCGCGATTCCGCGATAAAAATCCAGGCGCGGGTCGCGCAGGCGTGCAGGGGCGGCCACCGAGGCCGCCACAGGCGCGAAATCAGAAGCGGGCGAAGCAGTCGCCATACTTATTCTGTCCTTCTTTGGTCTTTTTTTGTTTTGTTATTCAGCCGGGACGCTTTGTGCGTCTCCGTCGTCACGTGCCGCGTCGATCAATGCGCGGCGCGCCAGAGCGTAATTGTCCTCGCCACCGGCACGTTTGGCGCGACGATCGTCCAGGATGCGCTCGACAGCATCCAGACGGCCTGCGCGCAGGCCGGAATCAATTGTGATGCGCTCGAATACATCACGTTGGGCGTGGCTTCCACCTGCCAGTTGCATACCATTGCGCGCGCTTGATAAAAAGTCGAATGCGGCGCCGTAGAGGCCGTCGCCAAAGGCCTCAAGCCCTTTGGCTGCCGCGACGCCCGGATCGGACATGCGGATCGGGGTATCCCCCTGATTGCGTTTCGCGTCATTCTGGATGCGCTGCAACATCTTGCTGGTCGCCTCGGTTCGGTTGTCTCCGGTCAGCGCCAGCAGATAGTGAAGATCGGCAAAGATCAGGCAGCCATCTTCGGTTCGGGCGGCGCTGAGATCGGCCAGCTCTTCCCACCGGTTGCCCACATCGATGCCTTCCAGTTCCATCCGCGAGAGCAGCGAGGTCGCGTTCGAGATATCGCGGTAGTCGTCGGTTTTGTCCTGACGGATGTAGTTGTCATACAGTTCCATCACCCGATCGACCTGACCCAGGTCCAGATGCATCAGCGCTTTGTGCCACCAGACGTGATAGCGGAAGTTGTTGCAGTGGGTCCAAGCATCTTCGCGCCCGGCCAGCCAGTCCAGACCCAGCTGCGCGTTGCCCATCATCTCATGCACGTGGGCTACGGCGTGCAGACCCCAGGCGTCATCGGACACCATCCACAGCGCCTGACGCCCGGCAATCTCAGCCTTTTCATAGGCGCCGGTTTCCTCCAGCGCGAAGGAGTGGCAACCCAGCAGATATCCGCGCCCGGCGTGGTCCGGCGCATAGGCGGGCATAACCCGTTCGATCGACCGGCGCATCCCGGCCGAGTCGCCCAGAACGAACCGTGTGGCGTGGCTGAGCTTCATCGCCAATGTATCCTCGGGGTGGGCGCGCAGAATCTCTTCAAACTTCTGCACCGCTTGCGAAGGCAGGTCGGCCAGATACAATTCCAATGCCTGAATGTAGAGCTTTTCACGCGTCGAAATTGGTTGCCGTTCCATTGCTGCATTCGCCGCCGCCAAAGCCTCGACCGCGACCGCTGTCATCTCACGTCGACCCAGCAGAACCATGAACAGACCTTTGATCGCATGCCCCAGCGCAAAGTCAGGCTCAAGCTCAAGTACTTTGCCCAGATGTTCCGGAGTGCTGGCCGAGTGCGCCATGAACCCAAGCAGGACACCGTTCCACGCCTCAACACTTGCCGGGTGGCTGAGGGTGTTCATCTGTCCGAAAACATCTTGTTTCATGCGATTGGTCCGATCCAGTTATAAATTTCTACAATAATGGATGTAGCAGAGACTTTAACGGCGTCGTATCAGTATCGCCGCTGCTCTCGAATTGGTGAAAAGCTGTGTGTGGAAAACTTGAAAAAAACCGCCGATTCAACGGCATGTTTCAGCAACATGCCGCCGAATTAGGCATTGTGTTTCAATCTTCGAACGGGTTTTCCGCGTTCAGGACCGTCTGAGTGTCCACCCCGAATTCCGGCGGAGCGCTGCGGTACGTGACCGGTGTGCGCGAAAATTTTAGCGGGTTTCCGATCAGATTTACCTCGCCCGGACCGGCCTGCATGGTGATCTGCATTTGCCGTGCAGCGACCTGATCCGACGCGAAAACCTGATCCAGAGTCCGGACCGGACCAACCGGTACTTTGCGGGCTTCAAGCTCGGCAATCACGGTGGCGGTGTCATAGGTTTGCAGCGCCGGGCGCAGTATCGCGTTGAGGGCTTCGCGATGCTCCAGCCGGGCTGGGTTGGTGGTATATCGCGGGTCGTCCGCCAGATCTGCGTGGCCGATGAACTCGCAAAAGCGGCGAAACTGACCGTCGTTCCCAACCGCCAGAATAACGTGGCCATCCGCGGTGTCATAGACCTCATAGGGCACGATGTTTGGGTGGGCGTTGCCGCGTCGCTGCGGCACCTGGCCCGAGGTCAGATAATTCACGCCCTCATTGATCAGCCACGACACTTGCGTATCAACCAAGGCCAGATCGATCTGCTGGCCCTCGCCGGTCTGATCCCGATGACGCAAGGCGGCCAGAATGCCGACTGACGCGTACATCCCGCACACGACATCGGCAATGCCTACAGCCACCTTCATCGGTTGACCTTCGGCATCGCCGGTCAGAGACATGATCCCGCCATACCCTTGCGCCATTAGGTCATACCCAGGTTTCGAGGCGTTCGGCCCGGTTTGGCCATAGCCCGAAATCGAGCAATAGACGAGGCTGGGGAACTCTTGCGACAGTGTCGCGTAATCCAGCCCGTACTTCGCCAGCCCGCCGGGTTTGAAATTCTCGATCAGGATATCAGCGTGCGAGGCCAGCCGTTTGATCTCGGCCTGACCTTCCGGCGAAGCAATGTCGATGGCTACCGATTTCTTGTTGCGGTTGGCCGACATGAAATAGGCGCTCAGGTCCGAACGGTTACCCTCGGCGTCCTCAACGTAAGGAGGGCCCCATTGCCGTGTGTCATCGCCCCCGGTGGCGGGGTTTTCGATCTTTATGACGGTCGCCCCCAGATCGCCCAATAGCTGCGTACAAGTTGGTCCGGCCAGAATGCGAGAAAGGTCCAGTACTTTAATGCCCTTCAGCGGTCCTTCAGATGCGGCCATCATATCCTCCACGCTCGATTTCTGCGGCGATAACGGTAAAGCGGTCGGCCTTGACCGCCTGTTCCAGCGCCGACCGCAGTTCTGCGCGGTTGCGAACAGTATGTCCATAGCCTCCAAAGGCTTGTCCCATGGCGGCAAAGTCGTGACGGTCGAAATCGACGCCCGTGTTGCCCATCTGTCGCTGTCGCTGTTTCAGCTCGATCAGCGCAAGGCTGGCATCGACAAAGACCAGAAATATCGGGTTGCCGCCCATTTCAGCGGCAGTCGAAAGCTCTCCGGCAACCATCAGGAACCCGGCGTCGCCCGAGAAACTGATGACCGGACGATCCGGTTCAGCCAGTTTTAGGCCGATGGCCATCGGCACCGCGCAGCCC
The DNA here is from genome assembly GCA_013032095.1 of Ruegeria atlantica. GTDB lineage: Bacteria > Pseudomonadota > Alphaproteobacteria > Rhodobacterales > Rhodobacteraceae > Ruegeria > Ruegeria atlantica_E. The sequence continues at coordinate 52,466 of WQBJ01000006.1, forward strand.
ATGGTGCAGAGCGCCGAGGACTGGATCAGCCCGCGTTCCTCGTGGCAGTCCCACATCTGGCTCAGCAGGATGCGATGTGCGCCACTGTCTGCAGTAGCCAGCGTTTCAGCGGGCAAGGCGGCACGGGTTTCGGCGATGACGGCCGCAGGACCCCATTCGTCATTTCTTGGGAAGGCCCGAGCCAATGCGGCTTTGACCTGTTCAGGTTCACCTCCGGGCCAAGTTGCATGGGCCGGGTTGCCCTTGGCGATAGCTTCCAGCGTCGCACCCGTATGAGCCACCAGATTCAGACCGGCCTGATGCATGTAGTGATCATTGACCACAGCCGAGATGTCGATGACGCGCTTTTCCTCCGGGTCCCAAATCTCACGCCAGCCGGGGCGCATTTCGATCGGGTCATAGCCCAAACACAGCACCAAATCGGACTGTTCGACCAGCGGCACCAAATGCTTATCGGCCAGCGGCGACAGACCCGCGCCGCCGAGGCACAACGGGTGATCCTCGGGCACTACACCCTTGGCTTTGTAAGTGGTGACGAAGGGGATGCTGAAATGCTCCAGAAACGCCTGCACCACATTGCGCGAGTCGTCGTACATAACGTCCAGCCCGATAATGGCGATGGGCCGTTCGGCCTCAGCCACCCAGCGGCGGGCCTTCTCAACACAATTCCCCTCGGGCGCGACGGCGGCGGGTTTGGTCAAGCGACGGCGTTTAACGCCGGAAACACGCGTATCCGCAACCGAGATCGGCACGTCGATATGCACCGGGCCGGGGCGCGGCTGGTTCGCCAGAGACACTGCCTTGTCGGCAACAACATCAGCCCCCTGCGCGGTCAAGGTAAACGTCCCCTTGGTGATTGAGCGGTAGACCTGCGCATGATCCATAACCTGGTGGGTGTAGGTCAGCGCCTCATCAGCATCGACACAGCCGGTCAGAACGATCATTGGCACCCGATCCTGCAACGCGTTGGCCACCACGTTGATCCCATTCATCGCGCCGGGGCCGAGGGTGGCCACCAGAATCGCAGGTGCACCGTCGCGATGATGCACGGCTTCGGCCATGAAACCTGCGGCGTTTTCATGCTTGGTCAAGTGGAACTTGACCCCTGCCTGCTCCAACGCATCCACCAGGGTCAGGACCTCACCGCCTGGCATGCCAAAAGCGTGACGGCACCCGGCCTCGTAAAGTCGTTGCGCCAACAGGTCAGCCGCGCGGGGGGAGAGGTCCTGCATCAGTAGTGCTCCGAAATTATTGTTGCACAGGAGATTGCGGAGGACGCGCCCGGACGCAAGCAGGTTCACGTCAGTGTGACTATTTGACGGCGGATTCCGCCACTGCCTGAAACTTTGTGTCAAGTTCCAGGGCAATTTCGCGCAGAGGCTCGCCACCCTCGTAGACATAGGGCGCAAACACAAAGCTCGGCGTTTTGTAAGAGAGAGTGGCGGTGCCGTCCTCGTTCTCGGTCACGTAAAAGCGGATCGGGGCCTCGATCATGGCGGTGACGGAAGTTTCCAGAACCCGCACGGCGTAGTCGTTGTTGAACGCACCGATCACCAAATTACCGGGGATAATGATGCCGCGCGAGGCTGCGGCTTTGGTCGGCCCGGCCTGTGTGACTACAATCAGCCCGTTTTCTTTCACCGCAACCTTCGTGGCGGCAACAAGTTCGTCATAGCTTTTGTCTGTCGGATAAATCGCCCAGCCGGACAGGGGTTCTTGGGCCCAGGCAGGCACGACCAGACAGCAAAACAAGGCCCAAAGAACGCGCATTCGTGACACCTCCTACACCATGACTGGTATCATTGATGACAGAGAACCGGGTGCGGCGCACTCACAATACCGTGCGTTTTTGAAGCAGATAGATATCCATGATCCAGCCATGATCGGCGCGCGCCTTGGCTCGTATGTCCAGGATCTGTTGCGCTACGTCGAGCAGTGGCCCCTTGATCAGGATCTCTTCCTTCATGCCAACATACGCGCCCCACCAAATGTCATAGCCGGCCATCTCAAGGGTTTGAAAGGAGCACTCTCCATCCAGCATAACTGCAACTTTTGAGGCGCTTTCAGGCCAACCTTCATCCCGAATGCGGCGTCCGGTGGTGACAACATATGGTGCGCCCAGATCGTTGATCGGAATGGCATGTGCCGCGGTCAACGCCTGCAGCGCAGTGATGCCGGGGATCACACGCGTCTTTGGCTGTGGGTCCAGCCGTGCCGCGATTCTCAATGAACTGTCGTAAAGCGACGGGTCCCCCCAGATCAGTAGCGCCACGCGATGTGCGCCGGGGTGGGCCGAGATCGCCTCCTGCCAGCGTAGGGCTATAGCGTCGTGCCACTCGTCGACCCCTCGCAGGTAGCCATCGTCGGCCCGGCGCTTGGGAATGTCGAAATAGGCGATCTGGGGCGGTGTTTCAGTCACTGCCGTGATGATCTCTTCGCGCAGCCCTGCCAGATCGGCCTTATTCTCGCCCTTGCGGGGGATCAGGATCAGGTCTGCATCTCGGATGGCTTGCGCACCCTGAAAGGTCACATGATCCAGGTTGCCCGTTCCGATACCGATCAGCGTCAGGTCAAACATCGTCAAACTCTGCCAGCGGGCCATATAGGATCAGGGCTGGTGCTGTTCCGATCTCAGAGCTCAATTGTTCAGATAGCGCACCAATTGTCGAGCGGTGCAGATTTTGATCCGGAGTTGAAACGGATTCGGCCATCAGTGCAGGCGTGTTCATCGGTAGCCCGTGTTCGTGCAGGGTTTCTACCAGCAGTGGGAATGTTCGCTTGCCCATGAACACCACAGTCGTCGCGTCAGGATCAGCAAGCGCAGGCAGGTTCAGGTCTTCAGGCAGCTTGCCGCTGACATCGTGACCGGTGACAAACTGTACCCGACGTGCCGTCAGTCGACGCGTAAGTGGAATACCCGCCGCTGCAGCAGCGGCGACAGCTGATGGTATGCCCGGGATAATCTCGTATTCGATCCCAGCCTCACGCAAGGCAAGCAATTCCTCTTCCAATCGCCCGAACATCCCGCCATCGCCGGATTTTAAACGCACCACATGCTGACCGGTCTGTGCATATTCCACCAACAGGCGGCTCACATGGTCCTGCTTGGGCGAAGGCCGTCCGGCGCGTTTCCCAACTCCGACAAGATCAGCATCTTCGCGCGCATGATTCAGGATCGGGCCGCTGCTGAGATCGTCAAACAGCACGGCATCGGCCTTATGCATCCGATCAACCGCTTTCAGCGTCAGCAGTTCAGGGTCACCGGGGCCAGAGCCAATGAAAGACACGAACCCACTCATGCCGAGGCCTCCGTGATCAGGTGAAAGAAGGTACCGGTCACATTGTCGCGCACCGACCCAGTCTGAGGCCCCTCGGCCCCTTCAGCATCAAACACCCGTGCCAGCGGGGCGTCAGGCTGTTCGACAATCGAAGAATAGTGGAATTCATGCCCTCGCAGCGCGGTGTTGGCCGCATAGCCCGGCATCGGGGCCAGCAATTCCGCGCGGCGATAACCCAGATTGAACTTCCGCTTCTCGTACGAAGTCACTAGCCCCAGCAGACCTGCCATTTGATGCTGAACACCGTCCTTGTCGATCAGCGCCTGACCCAGAGCCATGTATCCGCCGCACTCCCCATGCACTGGTTTGGTTACAGCATGCTTTCGCAGCCCTGTCAGGAACCTATCGGCTGCAGCCAGAGTGCCTGCGTGCAACTCAGGATATCCGCCCGGCAACCAAACCAGATCAGCGTCTGCCGCCGGGGCTTCATCTGCCAGCGGTGAAAATGGCAGAATCTCTGCACCCGCCGCGCGCCAACCTTCCAGAATATGCGGATAGGTGAAGGAAAACGCGGCGTCCAGGGCCAATGCGATCCGCTGCGCTGGAGGCCGCGGCAGCGCGGCGGACGATGGCCCTTTGGGGCCTGAGGAGGCCGCCCGCTTGATCGCTTCAAGATCCACATGTTCGCGCAGAAACGCGGCGTATCCGACAATCGCGCTTTCCAGATCGGGATGTTCGACGGCCTGAATCAAACCCAGATGGCGTTCGGGCAAGGTCAGGTCTCCACGACGAGGCAGAACGCCCAGAACCGGCAACCCCGCGCGCTCCATTCCCAAACGGGTAAGTCGCTCATGCCGGGGGCTCGCGCAGCGATTCAGGATCACACCGGCAAAAGGCAGGTCCGGGTTATACAATCGGAACCCCAGCGCCGTGGCCGCCGCCGATTGCGCCTGACCGCCCACATCCAGCACCAGTACCACCGGCCAGCCCATGCGCTGGGCGGTCTCGGCGCTGGACCCGTGGCCCAACTCACCCGGTTTGGCGACCCCATCGAACAGCCCCATCGAGCCCTCGGCCACCACGATATCCGCGCCCTCGGCCTGGGCCGAAATCGCGTTTAACAGCGGTTCACCCATCGCCCAACTATCCAGATTGAACGAGGACCGCCCTGCCGCCGCTCGGTGAAAAGCGGGGTCAATATAGTCCGGTCCACTTTTGAACGGCTGAACGGTTAACCCTTCCTCGGCTAGCGCCCGTAACAGGCCCAGCATGACGGTCGTTTTCCCAGTGCCCGAGGAGGGCGCAGAAATCAGAAGGCCCGGAGGGTTAGTCATCACCATGGCTCCAGCTGGACCACGGGCTGTCCGCGCTTTGCGGGCGGTACCGACGATCGTAGTCCTTTGAATAGAGGCAGCTTTCGTCAAAGCCTTCGCCCGCAAGCGCGGGGCCGACCATGATCAGGGCGGTGCGCGCGATGCTCTCGTCCAGCGCCTCTTTCAACGTCGCCAATGTCGCGCGGATGATCCGCTCATCCGGCCAACTGGCGCGATAGACCACCGCCACAGGGCAGTCCGCGCCATAGCTCGGGGTCAGGTCAGCGATCACCTTGTCCAGATTGCCGATCGACAGGTGGATGGCCAGAGTCGCCCCGGTACGGGCAAAGTTCTTCAATGTCTCACCTTCGGGCATCGAGGACGCACGCCCTGGAGTCCGGGTCAGCACAACCGACTGGGCCAGGCCGGGTAGGGTCAACTCAGTTCCCAGTGTCGCTGCGGCGGCGGCAAAGGACGGCACACCGGGGGTCACACTGACCGGGATGCCCATCGCTTTTAGTCGGCGGATTTGCTCTCCCATCGCCGACCAGACGGAGAGATCGCCCGAATGCAGCCGCGCCACGTCGTGTCCGGCCTGATGCGCTGCCTCGATCTCGGCCATGATCTGGTCCAGATCCATCGGCGCGGTGTTGATGATCTTTGCGCCCTCGGGGCAATGGCTGAGGATCTCTTCGGGAACCAGTGACCCAGCATAGAGGCACACGGGGCAGGACGCTATGATATCGCGCCCGCGCAGGGTCAACAGGTCGGCGGCGCCCGGTCCGGCGCCGATAAAATGAACGGTCATGTTTGTCCTCCGATGGCGACGGCGCAGGTGGCAAGCCGGTCGCCCGAAATCTGTCTGGGGGATGAAAGCCGCGCGCCGGGTCCGGCTGCGGCTAAGGCTGATGCTTCGGCCACGCTGCCGGTGCCATAGGTGGCGCGGCTGCGGGGCGAGCAGGTGAGGGTGCGTTGCGCGGCCAGATCGGCGGACGCAATGAAATGTAGAGGCAGGGCGGTGGTTGCGGCGAATTCTGCCAGCGCAGGATGGCCCCTCTTCTCCGCGACGGTGGCTAATGCATCAATGTTCTGACCAACACTGGCCTGGTCAAAAGCCGCGCGCAGGCTGTCCGTAGTGGCTGCTGATGAGAAACCCAAACCTGCAACAATCATAGGGTGACGCTCCATTGCACGACTGGATAGGTCGATTTCCAGCCACGCCGGGGGCCAAGCGCGGAGGCCTGTGCCAATTCTATACGCAGAAGTTCTCCGCCCAGCTTGTCGTGCCATTGCGCCAGCAGCGCCTCGCTTTCCAGCGTCACCGCGTTGGCAACAAGTCTCGTACCAGCGGGAAGGACATCGCGCAGTGAGGCCAGCAGGTTGGCGCTGAGCCCACCACCGATGAAGACGACATCCGGCAGAGGAAGACCGGTCAGCGCTTCGGGGGCGGTGCCGTGGATGACCTTCAGCCTGTCCTGTCCCAGCGCATCGGCGTTACGTCGGATACGCTCGGCACGGTCCTCACGCGGCTCAATTGAGGTTGCCGTAAGTGTCGGATCGCACATCAACCACTCGATACCGATCGAGCCGGTGCCGCCACCGATATCCCACAGATGTTCGCCCCGTTGCGGAGCCAGCGCTGACAGGGTCAGCGCCCGTACCGGGCGTTTAGTGATTTGACCGTCGGTCTCGAATATCTCATCCGGCTTGCCAGAGGCCTTGGGGAAAGCCCGCCCTTCACCAGCTACTTCAAGGCCCACACAAACCGGGTGATCAAATCCTCCCAGAAGCGCCTCGGTCAGCGAGACGCTGCGGGACCGTTCGCGGGGGCCGCCTAGGGCCTCCATCACGTGCAGGCGTGTGTCGGCAAACCCGGTCTCAGACAGGTAGGTCGCCAGCTCTGTCACAGCCTTACCGTCTCGCAGGAGCAGGATAGCACGCAGGCCACGCGCTAAATGAGGCCGCAACCGGGTCAGCGGGGCTGCGTGCAGGCCAAAGGTCAGCGTGCTTTCCAGCGGCCAGCCCAGCCGGGCGGCGGCAAGCGAAAAGGTTGATTGACCGGGCAGGGCCGCCCATTCTCCAGCCTCGAAATTGCGCGCGATGACTGAGCCTGCGCCGAACCAGAACGGATCACCAGAGGCCAGCACTACGGTTGGTCGCCCACGGAAACCTGTTAGGATCGGCAAACCGTCAGCGAAGGGTACAGGCCACGCAATCCGCTGAGCGGACGTTTCAGGAACCAATGACAAGTGGCGCGGGGGCCCCATTATGATTTCGACGCGTTCCAGCACTTGACGGCTTGCGGGGGGCAGGCCATCCAGTCCATCTTCGCCCAAGCCCAGAACGGTCAGCCACGGAGCTTCAGACATGACACACCTCCTGATCCTTGGTGGCACAACCGAGGCCAATGCATTGGCCAAAGCCGTGGCCGAAGGGGGCATCCCGGCGACCTATTCTTACGCTGGCCGCGTGGAAAACCCGCGCTCGCAGCCCTTGCCGGTGCGCGTCGGCGGGTTTGGCGGTTTCGAAGGTTTGGCGCGTTACCTGCGCGACCACGCGGTGACCCATGTGGTTGATGCAACTCATCCCTTTGCCGCGCAGATGAGCGGGAACGCTGTTAATGCATGTCGCGAAGCCGGAGTGACATTGGCCGCGCTGACCCGCCCGGCATGGACGGCGCAGGAGGGTGACAACTGGCGCCACGTCGCCGATATCGACGGCGCAGTGGCCGGGCTGTCCGGTGCGCCGCAACGCGTTTTTCTGGCTGTCGGCCGGATGCATCTTGAGGACTTTGCCGCCCAACCTCAACACCACTATCTGCTGCGGTTGGTTGATGAACCCGACGAGTTGCCTTTGCCGAACTGTGATGTCGTTGTTTCGCGCGGGCCGTTCACCTTTAGGGATGACCAGGCGCTGATGCAGCAGCACGGCGTTGAATTGGTTGTGTCCAAGAACGCAGGCGGCACCGGCGCGCGCGCCAAGCTGGACGCCGCGCGGGCGCTTGGCGTGCCGGTGCTCATGATCGATCGACCGGCTCTGCCGCAGCGGACCGAATTGTCGAATGTCGCACAGGTTCTGGACTGGCTGGATCATTCCGGCGTGAACCTCGGGGTGTAGACGATAGGGGCGCCGTCCCGTTCTATCACACGCGTCAGCGAGGAACCGACAATGACCACTGTCTGCATGTCGGCCATTTCCGGCGTCGCTTTGTCGAGGGTCGAAATCCGGATCGCCTCATTTGCGCGAGACACAGCGCGAGCGAATAGGATCAGACGTTCGGGTTCACATTCCTCACGCAGGATTTCCAGCGTCTTTACAAAACCCTCGGGGCGGGACTTCGACCGCGGATTGTAGAATGCCATTGCGAAATCCGCTTGCGCCGCCAGACGCAGGCGTTTCTCGATCAGGGACCACGGTTTCAGGTTATCGCTGAGATTGATGGCACAGAAATCATGCCCCAAAGGCGCACCAGCACGGGCCGACGCGGCCAGCATCGCGGTGATGCCGGGCAGGACGTCGATGGGGATGCTGCGCCATTCGGTGGGGCCGTTCTCCAATGCTTCAAAAACCGCCGCGGCCATCGCAAACACTCCGGGATCGCCCGAGGACACAACGACCACGCGCTTGCCTTCGGCCGCCATCTGCAATGCGTGCTGCGAGCGGTCGATCTCCACCCGGTTGTCACTGGCGTGCAGAGTCAGGCCGGGGCGTTCCGCAACACGTGCGACATAGGGGATATAGCCAACAATATCCGTGGCCTCGGCCAGCGCAGCGGACACCTCGGGCGTCACCAAGTCTTCGTTGCCGGGCCCGAGGCCCGCGATCTTGACCCACCCGCTCATGGTCGCCGCCCCTGACCATGCACGATGATGATCGAGAAATAGGGGGTTACCTTCTCACAGGCCTCGGACAGTTTCGTCACGGTCTGGTTGGGCATTTGGGCGAATTCCACGATCCACGCGCGGTCATACAGACCAGCTGTTTTCAGCGCTCGTTTCACCTTATCGATATTGCGCCCGATCTTCATCACGACCAGAGCGTCAGTCTGCGCCATGCGGCGTGCCAGATCGTCCTCGGGCAGAGTGCCGACGAGAACGGTCAGTACGTCATCACCCCAGGTGATCGGGTCGCCGGTCGCTGTCCATGCGCCGGACATGCCGGTGATTGCGGGCACAACCTCGACATCAGTTTCGTCACGCAAGCGGCTGTAAAGATGCATGAAAGAGCCGTAGAAGAACGGATCTCCTTCACACAGGACCACCACGTCCTCGCCCTGATCCGACAGAGTTTTCAGATGCGCGGCGCAGTCCTTGTAAAAAGCGGAAAGCAGTTCGTTATAGCGCGGATCGGTTACCGGGATTTCGGTGGTGACGGGGTATTCCATCGGGAATTCCACCGCGTCGCCGGGGATCATGCCGTTGACGATCTTGCGGGCCTGGCCGCTGCGGCCCGGTTTGCGGAAGAAGGCGACGTGTCGCGCATTGCGCAACAGGCGGTCGGCGCGGACGCTCATCAGGTCCGGGTCACCGGGGCCGAGGCCCACGCCGTATATCTTGCCCGCGCTCATTCCGCACGGCTCGCGATGGCGTTGACGGCAGCCACGGTGATGGCGCTGCCGCCCAGGCGGCCCTTGACGATGCAGGACGGCACCGGTTGGGCCTCCCACAGGGCGTCTTTGGATTCGACCGCACCGACAAAGCCCACCGGGCAGCCGATGATGGCGGCGGGGCGCGGGCAATCGGGATCTTCCAGCATGTTCAGTAGGTGGAACAGGGCGGTGGGCGCGTTGCCGATGGCGACCAGCGCGCCTTCCAGATGCGGGCGCCACAGTTCTAGCGCGGCGGCCGAGCGTGTGTTGCTCATCTCGGCGGCCAGCGGGCGCACGCGTTCGTCATGCAGGGTGCAGATCACCTCGTTGTCGGCGGGCAGGCGAAAGCGGGTCACGCCTTCGCTGACCATGCGCGCGTCGCACAGGATCGGCGCGCCGTTTTCGAGCGCGGTACGGGCGGTTGTGACAAAACCGGGCGAGAAATGCACGAACTCTTCCAGCCCGACCATGCCGGCGGCGTGGATCATCCGGACGGCGACCTGTTCTTCGTCGGCGTCAAACCGGGCGAGATCCGCCTCGGACCTGATGGTGGCAAAGCTCTCCTTGTAGATCGCCGCACCGTCGGTTTCGTATTCATAGGGCATCAGGTGAAGTCCATGGTCATGAGTGTTTCTTGGGTCAGGCCGTGCTGGCAGGGCTCATCCCCCGCGCGGCCGTGTTTGACAAGGTCAAATCGTCCATCACGACCGACCAAAGTTATATCCGCAGGCCCCATCCGAGCGCATCCCTTGGCGCAGCCCGAGACATGCAAGCTGCCCGGGGCGCGCGGAGCCAGAGCGCGGGCAATCTCGCGGGTCTCCACCTGCGCCTGAGGGCAGAACGGCGCGCCGGGGCAGGCGTCCGTGGTCATCAGAGGGTCGATGCCATCTGTGACAAAGGCCGAAGCGGGAATCGCTGCACCGCCTTCCAACAGGATCAGCCGCCACGGGGTCACACGCAGGGCCGACGCGCCGGTGTCTTCGATCAAGCCGATCAGGCGCCGTGCGGGCAGCTGCCCGAAAGCCGCGCCGTACAGTACGCCCAAATCGCAGGCACCGGGCTGAAGTGGGGCGCCGGTGGCATTCGCTGTGCTGCCCTGCCAGTCCTGTGGCAAGCCCTGCGCCGCAACCACTCGCGCCATGCGGCGTGTGTCGGGTGTGAAATGCTCGGCGAACCACTTAGCCAGAGCAATTACCCGGTCGATGGCTTCCGCTTCTGACACGCGGCATCCGGTTTCACTCCCGTCGGCGCGCAGGATCAACCCTTCGGCATCGGTCTCAAGCCGTATATCTGCCGAGTCCCCGGCCAGAAGGCGTTTGGAAGCAGTATCGATGGCAAAGCCGAATTTCGCGGGCAGGGTAGGCAGCTCGCCCAGCCGATTGATCAACTCTTGTGCCAGCCGGGCCGTCAGATCGCCTGCTTCGTACAAGGGCGAAACAAGGATATTGCGCCGCACTTCGATGCCGGGTTCGGCATCCAGCAGGTCCAGTGCCGCGAGCTCCGCAAGAAGGGGTTGATGGTCAGCTTCTTTCACCCCCCGCAATTGCAGGTTGGCGCGGTTGGTCAGGTCGATGGTGCCATTGCCGAACCGATCGGCCAGCTCGCACAGGCCAAGTGCCTGTGCGGAGCTCAGCCGGGCCAACCGTGGCCGTACCCGTACCACCAACCCATCACCCGACATCATCGGACGATGTGCTCCGGGGCACCAGCCTTGGACAACAGGGGTGCTCATCTCAGACCCTCCAAGTCGGCGCGGATCGAGTTGCGGCGCGTGTTCCAGAGCCCGGCTTCCAACAGCGCGCGGAACCGGTCCTGCATGGCCTGATGCGCCTGTGGGTTTGCCTCTTGCAGGAAGGCATCCACTTCTTCGTTGCCAAGGGTGGCATCGTGGTAAAGGTCGAACAGATGCGGTGCGACGGTGCCGGACAGATGCGCGAACGAGGCCATGTGATCCAGCGTGGCCGCGATCTCGGCCGCGCCCCGGAAACCGTGACGTTGCATCCCCGCGATCCAGCCCGGGTTGGCCGCGCGAGCATGGACCACGCGGCTGATTTCCTCGGGCAGGGTACGGGCGCGCGGATTCTCGGGGTTGGTGTTGTCCAGATGATAAAGCTGCGCGCTGCCGCCAGTGATTTTTTTGGCAGCGGCAAAGCCTGCCTCGTGCGTCGCATAGTCATTGGCCAGCAGCAGATCCGTCTCGGTCAGGTCTTGCAGGTGGACGAAACTGTCCGCGTTGGCGACGCGTTCCGTGATGCCGTCGACATCCTGCGCGATTTGCTCGCCTTCCAAAGCAAAGGAGCTGGCCTGAAGCCATGCTTCGCCAGCCTGCGACCGGGCCTCATCCGTGTAGGTCTCGGAAAGGTGGGTCATGTTCAGGCCATAGCTGCCGGGAGCGGGGCCAAAGACCCGCGCGGAAGGGGCGTGCCCCGCATAAGGGTTCCAATCCGATGCCTCATCGCGGTCCGACAAGGCACGGATCGCCTGACCGAACAGTGCCGAGAGCGTCGGGAATACATCGCGGAACAGGCCCGAGACCCGCAGAGTCACGTCCAGGCGCGGGCGGCTAAGGTCGGTGATAGGTAACACTTCGATGCCGGAAACCCGCTCAGAGCCTTTGTCCCAAACGGGTTTGACACCCAACAGGTGCAACGCCATGGCAAACTCTTCCCCGGCTGTCCGCATGGTGGCGGACCCCCACAGGTCAACTATCAGCCCCTTGGGATAGTCGCCTTCTTCTTGCAGATGTCGCCGCACCAGTTCTTCGGCCAGTTTCACGCCTTGCGTATAAGCGGCGCGGGTCGGGACGGACCGTGGGTCGGTGGTGTAAAGGTTTCGCCCCGTGGGCAGCACATCCGAGCGGCCGCGGTAGGGTGAACCGGACGGCCCTGCCTCGATCCGCTTGCCCGCGAGCGCGTCGATTAAAGCACTGCGTTCAGCAAGCGCCGAAGGGGTCGGGTCGAAATTGCCGGTCACCTCAGGCACGCGACCAAAGATATGCAGACCGTCACCGAACTGGCTTTCCTTGATGTCGCAAACAAAGCGGTCGATGCGAGTAATCGCCTCAGCAGTGCAGGTTGCCTGATCAAGACCCAGATCACTATCCAGCCCGATGGCCTGAGCTTCGTCGCGAATATCTTCCTGCAAACGGTCCCGGCGTTTGGGGTCTAGGCCATCAGCGTTCGAGAACTCATCCAGCAGCGATTCCAACCGGACCATCCGATCCGGGGTGCCGCTTTTCTTCAACGACGGCGGGATATGGCCCAGCGTGACCGCGCCGATCCGGCGCTTGGCCTGCGCGGCTTCGCCGGGGTCGTTGACAATGAACGGATAGATCACAGGCAGATCGCGGATCAATGCCTCGGGCCAGCAGTCTTGGGACAGGGCGACGGATTTGCCGGGTAGCCATTCCAACGTGCCATGCGCGCCGATATGGATCAGCGCATCCGCACCGAGGCCCGTACGCAGCCAAAGATAGAAGGCCACATAGCTGTGGCGCGGGGTGCGCGACAGGTCGTGATAGTCGTCATCGCGCAGTTCGGGCGTGCCGCGTTCGGGTTGCAGCGCGACCAGTGCTTTTCCGCGTCTCAGGGCGGTAAACTGGAATGCGTCGTTTGCAAAGGTAGGATCGTCCTCGGGTCGACCCCAGACAGTATGCAGGTCCACGCGCAGTTGCTCTGGCAATTCCGCCAGAGCGGTCTGGTAGTCTTTCAGCGGCCAAGAAATTCGGGCATCCAATAGTGCCTCGGCAATTGGTTCGGTAGGCGCAGTGTCATAACCTTCGCCTTGTAGGTCGGACAGCATCGCCTCAGCCGAAGCCAGAGCATCCAAGCCTACTGCATGGGCCATCTGCCAGTCTTTGCCCGGATAAGTGGAGAGAACCAGCGCCGGAACCTGTTTGTCCTTTGGTTTGTCGTTCAAGCTCAGCCAGCCGGTCACACGGTCGATGATCGCGTCGATCCGTTCGGGTTCAGCCCGGTGGGCAAAGCGCGAGTATTCGAGGTCAGGATCGCGCCTGCCAGGTTCTTTGAAGGACGCGACGCCCGCTGATATGCGCCCATCCACTTCGGGCAGAACCACATGCATTGCAAGGTCGGCAGGCGATAGGCCGCGTTCCGCCTCGGTCCAGGCCTTGCGGCGTGACGTTGCGAGGGCGACCTGAAATACCGGCACATTGGCGGCGTCCAGCGGAGAGGTGCCCGACGCGCCTTTGCCCGAGAATGAAGTGGCGTTGATGATGGCCGACGGGGCTAGCGTCGCAACATGCTCGCGCAGCCAGTCGGCGGCGGCTGGGGCCTTCAGGGACGGGGCGAATATGCCAATGGCTTCGAACCCTCGGGCGCGCAGGCTTCGGATCAGCGCGGCGACCGGAGCGGTGTCGGCAGAAGTCAGATAGGCGCGGTAGAACGTAACCAGAATGCGTTTTGCGTCGTCAGAAAACGCCGTGTCGACCGGAATAACGCCACGATCAGGGCACCAAGCGCCGTACTCCGGGAGGGTTTTGGCTCCCATCACCGGCCCGGCGTAAAGACCGGCCGCCAGCGCCATCTGTGCCAAAGCGGCCTGTGCGGCGACTTCGCCGCCGGTATCGCACAGATGCGCCAGTCGGCGCAGGGTCGAGACGGGCAGGGTAGAGTAGTCGTCCAGCCGCGTATCCTCGCGCCCGTCCGCAGGCAGCACCGCCAGCGCGATACCTTTGGCCTGCGCCAGTGCCAGAACCTGCTGCAAGCCATAGGACCAGTAGGGCACACCGCCAATCAGGCGGATCAGGATGCCCTTCGCGCCCTCCAGCGTCTGTTCGACATATGTGTCGACGGACAGAGGGTGCTTCAACGCCGTCAGGTTGGCCAGCCGCATCGTTGGCATACGACCCTCGGACCCGCCCCCGCGATGCCAGCCTGCCGCGAATGCGCCTAGGTCGCTGTCAGAGAACGACAGCACCACCAAATCCGCCGGGCTTTGGCCCAGATCGGTTGGGGTCTCTGTTTCCTCTAACCCGTGGCTCTCGCGGAAGACGACATGCATGGCTTACTCTGCGGCCTCGGTCACACCAACAAGGATATCACGGATTTCGGCCTCTTTGATATCGTCATGCTCGGCGATGACCACCAGACGCGAGCGGCGTTCTTCGCCGGGTTCCCACGGACGGTCGTACTGGTGACGGACGCGGGCACCTACGGCCTGGACCAGCAGGCGCATCGGTTTGCCGGCGACTGCCGCGTAGCCTTTGACGCGCAGGATGTTCAGCTCTTTAGCCAGACGTTCAATTTTGGCAACCAGGTCGGCCGGGTCAGTCTGTTCCGGTAGCTCAACGATGATGCTTTCGAAATCGTCATGTTCGTGGTCGTGGTGGCCGTCGTGATGCGACGGGCGGGCGTCCATGTCATCCTCGGCGGCAGCCTCAAGACCCAGCACGACGCGCACATCCACGACACCCTCGGCAACCTCGACGACGGGCAGCGGGCGCGGCGCCTCGGCGGCGATGACTTCCTTCGCCTTGGCGACGCCTTCGGGGCCCGCCAAATCCGGCTTGGTCAGCAGAATGATGTCGGCGCAGGAGATCTGATCTTCGAATACTTCGGACAAGGGTGTTTCGTGGTCGATCGAGTCATCGGCCAGGCGCTGGGCGTCCACGGCCTCGACATTCGGCGCGAAACGACCGGCTGCGACAGCCTCGGCGTCGGCCAGCGCGATCACACCATCGACAGTGATTTTAGACCGGATATCGGGCCAGTCGAATGCCTTCAGCAGCGGCTTGGGCAGGGCGAGACCGGACGTTTCAATCAGGATGTGATCCGGGCGCGGCTCCAATGCCATCAGTGCCTCGATGGTCGGAATGAAATCATCGGCTACGGTGCAGCAGATACAGCCGTTCGCCAGTTCCATGATGTTCTCCGCCGGGCAATCCGGAATGGCGCAGGATTTTAGGATATCGCCATCGACCCCGACATCGCCGAATTCATTGACCACAACGGCCAACCGTTTGCCCTGTGGGTTCTGCATCAGGTGTTTCACCAGCGTTGTCTTGCCGGAGCCTAGAAAGCCAGTGATCACAGTGATGGGGAGTTTTTCAAGGTTCGACATGATCTCAGGCTCCAATCGGGGGAATGCGCGAGGCGCAGTTTTTGCGAAAATGTTCGGGGCGCTCACGCCATTTGACCAGACCATCTTCGGTGGCCAGATACTTGGTCGCGCCGTCGACGATGGTGTCGACATGATCGACCTCGTTCAGGTTCTCGTAGACAAAGGTCCAACGATCCGGGCCGCCGCGCAGCACGATGGAGCAGCCCTGATCGCAATTCGACAGACATTCGACGGCTTTCAGAGTGACACCGTCAGGCAATTCCGCCTGTTCCAGCGCTTTGTGAAGCAAGGTTCCGGGCCGCTGCGCGTCATCCTCTACGGGCAGGCCACGGCGGCAAGTGGTACAGACCAGCAGCTCGACGGGTGCGGTCTCGGTCATGTCTCTCATCCCCCCAAATCCTCTTTTCGGGGGACGGGGTTTCATGCGGGCCACGTCTGCACATGGACCCGACACCGGATCACCCCGTCCGGTTTGTTGTTTCGGGCGCTGGCAGGTCTCCCGGCTTGCGGATGTCAGGGCGTTTGCCCTGTCGGATGTCCCGCCTTCCCGGCCTTGCAGGCCAGTGGCTATGGGCACCCTCTCCGGTCACGGTCGCGGGGGCGGCTGCGTTTGGCGGATGATCCGTTGACGCATTCCCTTTTCATCCATCAAGTGATGGACACCAACGCAAGGGACATGCGGCACGGGCAGGGGGCTTGTCAAGCACGAGACGCAAGGCGAAATCGCTCAGGTCAGAAAAGCGACCAGCCCATGTCAAACAACGGCATCCGACGCCAGCCGTTCCTTTAGCCAAGCGCAAAACAGCCCCGCAGCAGCAATCGGATGATCGGCCCCCTGAGCGCTGATCAGGTAATGCGATTGCGCAAAGGGAATCGCGGGGCCTGCGATTTCAATCGGTGCGCCTTGTTGGATCGCGTTTTTGGCAAAGCGTTCGAGGATCGTCGCATAACCGGCGCCTGCCATAACAAGCTGTAGCGCGGCCACCGAAGTGTCGACCGAATGGCGCGGCAACTTATCCGGTGGCGCCATGTCGTTGGCTTGAAAATACCGCGCCCAGTTATCCTCGTACCCAAGGATGTGAATGAGTGCGCCTGTCGTCATGCTGTGCAGGTCC
This sequence comes from Ruegeria atlantica, assembly GCA_013032095.1. Lineage (GTDB taxonomy): Bacteria > Pseudomonadota > Alphaproteobacteria > Rhodobacterales > Rhodobacteraceae > Ruegeria > Ruegeria atlantica_E. The sequence goes on from WQBJ01000006.1 coordinate 68,841, forward strand.
GCTGAGCCGTCACCGGCGCGGCAAACCGGAACCAGTTTTTCGTCGGTCAGCTTTTCGGACCGTACTCTGGGCCAGTCGCCATATCCCAGCCGGATCTCCACATCCACATCGCCGGGGGCGACACTGTCATTCCAAATATGCGAGATCAGTCGTACCGGGATATCCGGGTGTCGAGCCGAAAAGTCAGGCAGTTCCGCCGCGACCCAATAAGTTGCAGTCGAAATCGCCGCTCGGATCGTCAGGGTCTGGCGCGAAGCAGGGCCGAACAGGCTGTTGGTGGACAGCGCGATGTCGGCCAATGCACGTCGCACCGTCAGAGAATAGGACTGCCCCAACTCGGTAAGCTCCAGTCGACGCGCGTTCCGGGTAAACAGTTTTTGCCCCAGTTCTGCCTCAAGCGAGCGGATATGCAGAGAGACGGCAGTCTGCGTCAGGCCAAGCTCACGCGCGGTGGTGGTAAAGTTCAGATGCCGAGCTGCGGATTCGAAGCTGCGCAACCATGCGGGATTTGGCAGACGGTCCATTTATCACCAAATTATTTTGACCATTACGTGCTGTATTATTCATTTTTGTTTCCGACAGGCAACAAGGATACTCGGCCAAATTGCGACCGTCAGGAGGGAAATATGAAAGTCGGATTTATCGGTTTGGGGAATGTTGGCGGCAAACTGTCGGGTTCGCTTTTGCGAAACGGCGTTAACCTGACGGTCCATGATCTGAACCCTGATCTGGTGGCCGAGTTCGTGGCCCAAGGCGCTAAGGCCGCTGAAAGCCCGGCACAGATAATGCGGGATTGCGACGCGGTCATCACCTGTCTGCCGTCACCCACAGCTTCGGACGCGGTGATGCAAGAGATGTTGCCCGAGGTCGGGCCGGGCAAAATCTGGATGGAGATGTCGACCACTGACGAAGCTGAAGCCAAACGCCTTGGTGCCATGGTTATCGAACGCGGAGGCGCGGCGGTCGACTGCCCCGTATCCGGGGGGTGCCATAGGGCGGCTACGGGCAACATCTCGATCTTCGCGGGATGCGACCGAGAGACCTTTGAGCAAATCCTGCCCTTCCTGACCACAATGGGTCGGCGCGTGCTCCATACCGGTGAGTTAGGCTCAGCGTCGGTTTTGAAGGTTCTGACGAACTATCTGGCTACCGCCAATCTGATCACCTGCGCCGAAGCCCTAGTAACGGCCAAGGCCGCGGGTATGGACCTCAACACGACCTACGAGGCGATCAAGATTTCCTCAGGCACCTCGTTCGTGCATGAGACCGAAAGCCAGGTTATTCTGAACGGCTCGCGGGATATCTCCTTTACGATGGATCTGGTGAAAAAGGACATTGGCCTGTTCCAAGAGGTCGCTGACCGTGCCGGTGTAACGCTTGAAATCAACCCAGTAATGATCAAGATCTTCGACGATGGCATTGCCCGATACGGCGACCGAGAGCTATCTCCCAACATTATTAAGCGGTTGGAAGAAGCAACGGGCCTTGACATCACAGCGCCGGGTTTCCCGCCCGAGATGCTGGATGATGAACCGGAAGAGCCGGGCTACGAAGTGATCCCGCAAGGACGTGAGGCCGAATGACGCAACGAGCGCGCTTCTGAGTGTGAGTACAGATCGGAGGAGTGGAGGCGAGTACCGGAATCGAACCGGTGTACACGGATTTGCAATCCGCTGCGTCACCACTCCGCCAACTCGCCTTTTCAAGTAATATCAAATACTTGCCGTGGTGTGGGCGGCGTTTTAACACCTTTCGTCTGGGGCGTCCAGTGGGTAGGGTGCAAAAATCCAATTCCCTTTTTCTGGCATGCGGCGCAATGCCATCCCAAGATCTTGCTTTCCTTTAGAGCTTTCAGCGTTACAGCCGTTGCCGGTTTAATCTGGATATGGCACAAACCGGGCATACTTGGGACTTAAAGTGAGCGATCCAATGACAGATTTCGCAACCCGGCGCCGCACGATGGTTGATACACAAGTTCGACCTTCCGATGTAACGAAATTTCCTATCATTGACGCTATGCTGACTGTCCAGCGCGAGAATTTCGTGCCCGATGCGCAGCGCGAAGCCGCCTATGCCGAAGGTGTGGTTGATCTTGGCGAAGGGCGCTGTCTGCTCGAGCCGCGTACGCTCGCCAAAATGCTCGACGTTTTGAATATCTCGAATGACGAGGTCGTTTTGGATGTCGCCCCGGGGCTGGGGTATTCCACGGCCGTTGCAGCGCGTATGGCGCAATTGGTGGTTGCTGTCGAAGAGGATGAAGCCCTTGCTTCCGAAGCTCAGGCAATCTTGATGGAGGCGGACGCAGATAACGCGATTGTGCATGTGGGTCCGCTTGAGCAGGGTGCGACCGAGCATGGTCCTTATGACGTCATCATGATTCAGGGTGGGGTTGAGCAGGTGCCTGATGCACTAATAGCACAATTGAAGGACCACGGCCGCATCGCCTGCCTGTTCGTCGAGGGCGAACTCGGCACGGTTCGGATCGGTCATAAATCTGGCGGCAAGTTGACCTGGCGTCACGCGTTCAATGCTAATGCCCCGATTTTGAAAGCATTTTACACAGAGTGTGCATTTTCGCTATAGTTCTTGTGCATATTACAAAGCTGCCTTGATTAGTTGAACACATACGCGCAAACTGCGGTCAGGGCAGCGTAATTTTGATTTGAGAAGGATTTCGTTATGCGTGCAAGGACGGGGACGAAGTTTGTGAAGGCTTTGGCACTAACAGCGGGTATAGCGCTGAGTGCTATTCCAGGGCGTGCGGTTTGGGCGGATAACCTGACCGATGCCTTTATCGGGGCTTATAACACCAGCGGTTTGCTGGAGCAGAACCGGGCGCTGTTGCGTGCGGCCGACGAAGATGTTGCGATCGCGCTGTCGGCGCTGCGACCGATCATCAACTGGGCGGTGGAAGTCAGTCAGGATTATACGCGCAATTCTACAGACTTGGGCGTCGTCAGAAATGAGCCTACCAGCTTTTTTACGGGACTCACGCTGAGCCAACTGATCTATGATGGCGGCTTCTCGGTTTTGGGCAAGCAGTCGGCGCAGGAAACGGTGCTGGCGACGCGGCAGTCCCTTCTTGATGTCGAGCAGCAGGTTCTGTTCCGTGGCCTGAACGCCTATTTGGGGGTCTTGCTGCAGGAAGAAACAGTGCAGATTCGTTTGAACAACGTCGATGTATCGGCTGAAGAACTGCGCGCATCTCAGGACCGCTTTGACGTGGGCGAAGTGACCCGAACGGACGTCGCGCTGTCCGAAGCGCAGCTGGCCAGCTCACAAGCGGATCTTGCAGTTGCACGTGGTAACTTGAGCATTGCGCAGGCGGAATACGTCAACGCCGTGGGGAAACAGCCCGGGCGCACAGCCGGTCAACCGAGCCTGCCGAATCTGCCTCGGTCCGAAGCTGAGGCCGTCAGCCTGGCGCAGCGCAATCATCCGGCGATCCTGTCGGCGCAGCACCAGGTGCGTGCGCTGGATCTGGTGGTTCAGCAAGAACGTGCCAACCTTGGTCCGAATGTCAGCCTGAACGCAGATGCAGGCATCCGCGAAAGCTATGACAACGATGACAGCCTCGAAGATGCGACCATCGCGCTGCGTTTCAACCAGCCGATCTATGCCGGTGGCCGTCTGGCAGCCAGTGTCCGTCGGGCCATGGCAACGCGGGACGCATCGCGCGCCAACCTTTTAAACGTGCAGAAGGACATCACCCAAGGGGTTGCGGATGCTTATGCGGCATTTCAGGCCGCCAGTGCCAGCCTGCGGGCGTCGACCGAACGCGTACGTGCATCGCAGGTTGCTTTTGACGGTATCCGCGAGGAAGCAACTCTGGGTGCGCGGACCACTCTGGACGTTCTGAACGCGCAGCAAGATTTGCTGGACGCTCAATTGGCCGAAGTTGCATCGCGTACTGAACGTTCCCGGGCAGCGTATCAATTGCTGCAGGCGCAAGGTATTTTGACGGCTGAACGTCTGGGTTTGGCAGTGCAAATTTATGACCCGACCCTCTACTACAACCTGGTCAAGAACGCACCGGCACAGGTCAGCAAGCAAAGCAGGGATCTGGACCGCGTCCTCAAAGCGTTGCGTCGGGATTAATGCTCCAACACTACCTGTTGTGAGGTCCGCCTTGTTTGGCTACACTCGCTCTTGAGGATAGAGCGGTAGAGAACAATGACGGATAAAGTCGTACGAACGGGAATCGAGGACGTCTTGTCCTCGATCAAGCGTTTGGTTAACGAAGAAGGCCGAAAATCTAAGGCCGTGCAATCGACAACCATAACACGAAAACCCGGCAGGTTGGTTTTGACCGACGCATTGCGGGTCGGCGAGGATGCGGGTGTTGAAGACCCGACGCATTTCCCCAAGGAAGAAGCGCCATACCGGGTGGAAGACTCGGTTAAGCCGATGATTCTGAGGGCCTGCGACATTGTTCAGCACGCGGAGCCAGCCGACGCACAGCAACCTCACCCCGCGCCGAAGAGTGACCCGGTCGGAAGCCTGAGTGCAAAAATTGAGGCTTTGGAAACCGCAATCGCGAAAACCGAAGATCAGTGGGAGCCGGACGGCGACAGTGACGACGAATATGCTGGAACGCCGAACGCAACGTTGGTTTGGGGCGCCGAGGAAGAATTTGCCCTAATCGACTCTAAACCCCCGGTCGCTACAGATTCGACGGTCGAAAAAAAATCGGTGCAAGAGGAGCCCGAACCTGCCCCCATTGCGACATTTGTCAGAAGACCTCGGCAAGCATCTGCCGAGGAACCAAAACCCGATGAGGGCAAGGTGAATACGGCCTCTTTGACTTTGGACGAGGATATGTTGCGCAGTCTGATTGCTCAGGTCGTACGGGAAGAATTGCAAGGTGTGCTGGGTCAACGTATCACCCGGAACGTCCGCAAGATGGTGAGACGCGAGATTTATCGGGCATTGGCCGAGCAGAAACTGGATTAAGCCTTACGTTCGTTTAGGAGCTTGGGCCAGTTCCAGTAGTTGATCCAGATCCATATGCTGTTCCAGATGGTCGGCCAGAGCGTCAAGCGTGTCCTCGACGCCGCCCTCATAGGACAAATCCGAAACGGCACCCAGCTGCTTCAGATAGCGGGCGCGGAATACGTCGGATGAGAAGATTCCATGCAGGTAGCTGCCGAGAATCCGTCCGGTCTGATCGGCGGCTCCTTCGGGGCGATTTTCAATCTCAAGCCATGCGCGGCTGCAATCCGGCCCTTCTGTGCGACCCATGTGAATTTCGTAGCCTGTCACCGGATCGTTGTCCGGAACGGTACGAGCCGTGCGAAGGGTAACCTTCTTTTCACCAGCCATGACGGTGGTTACATCCAACAGCCCAAGCCCCTGGACCGTGCCGGGGTGACCATCGACGCCCTCGGGGTCGCAGATGGATTTGCCCAACATTTGAAAACCACCGCACAGGCCCAGCACATGACCGCCCCTGCGAACATGAGCGTACAGGTCGACATCCCAACCCTGCGCCCGGAAATAGGCCAGATCACCGATCGTGGATTTGCTGCCTGGCAACAGGACGAGATCGGCATCGCCAGGAAGGGGGCGTCCGGCGGGGATGATCTCGACCGTAACACCGGGTTCGGCTGACAGCGGGTCCAGATCGTCGAAATTGGCCATCCGCTCGAGTTGCGGCACAACGACCTTACATGCACCGCCGCTGTGTGAGCGGATATCCATCATGTCCTCGGCGGGCAGTTTCCACGCGTCATGGAACCACGGCACAACGCCCAGACAGGGCCAGCCAGTGCGCGCAGCAATGTCGTCGCGCCCCTCGTCGAACAAGGATACATCGCCCTTGAACCGGTTCACGGCAAAGCCCTTGATCATCTCTAGATCGCCCGCGTCCAACACGGCCTGGGTTCCTACGATCTGAGCGATCACGCCACCGCGGTGTATGTCTCCGACCAGAACCACAGGCACTTCGGCAGCGCAGGCAAACCCCATATTGGCGATGTCACCCTTGCGCAGGTTGGTCTCAGCCGGGCTGCCCGCGCCTTCGATCAACACAAGATCGGCATCGCCGCACAGGCGGTCAAAGCTCTCCAGCGCGGCCCCCAGAAGTTTGGACTTATCCTTGCGATAGTCACCCGCCTTCATTGTGCCCGCGCGTTGGCCCTGAACAATAATCTGGGCACCAGTGTCAGTTTCCGGTTTCAGCAGAATCGGGTTCATATCCGTGTGAGTGGAGCGCTTCGCCGCGCGGGCCTGCAGAGCCTGAGCGCGACCGATCTCGCCGCCGTTTTCGGTCACGGCCGCGTTGTTCGACATGTTCTGTGGCTTGAACGGTGCAACCTTCAGCCCCCGCCGCGTATAGGCGCGCGCCAGTCCGGCCACTAAAACCGATTTTCCGACATTGCTGCCGGTACCCTGAATCATGATGGCGCGAACCATGGCCGTCTCCTATACGTTGACGCGCACATGACCTGATTTGAGGCCAAAGGGAAAGCCCCGGATGAACACGCCCTCGCATCTTTTGATCGGTGCCGCGGCATTTGCGCGGCCTGCACGGGGAGCAATTCTCTGGGCTGCGATGCTTGGATCGTTGCTGCCTGACTTGTCACTGTTTGTCATGGTCGGGGTATCCCTGTTCATTCTACGCATCCCGCCGCAGGTAGTTTTTGACGAACTTTATTTTTCCTCCGCCTGGCAAACGGTGTTTGCAATCGACAATTCTTTTATTTTGTGGGGGGGGGCACTGGCGTTTGGGCTTTGGCGCGGATGGCGGTTTCTGACGGTGGCCGCGTCCGCTGGCCTGTTGCATCTGGCGATGGATTTCGCGGTGCATGCGGACGACGGTCGGCCGCAGTTTTGGCCACTGAGCGATTGGGTCTTTCACAGCCCGGTCAGCTATTGGAACAGCGCACACCACGCGTTTTTTGTGGTGCCGGTATCAGTCGCGATCTGCGTGGGGTCTTATGCGGTGCTGTGGAACAGAGGGCTGTCGGTGGCCGCAAAGCTGTTCTTTGCCTTGCTTCTGGCGGTCGAATTATGGGTCGCCCGCCAATGGCTTTTGTTTTTCTGACCGGCCCAAAAGAAAAGCGCGCCCCGGTGTACGGGAGCGCGCTTTTTCCGTCAGAGGTCGCCTTGGGTCAGGCGGCTTCGGCTTGCTGAGCAGCGTTGCGACGCTCGCTTTCTTCACGCGACAGTGCGACCGAGGTACGCACGCCACGACCAACGAACTCCATCAGTCCGCTGACAACCCGTTCGTTCGGGTCGATACCCGCACAGGACAGCACTTCGCGACCATCGCGTGAGCGCGCCCAACGGGCGATTTGTTCAGGGCCATTGCCGTATTTCTTGTCATCGGCGATAGCATCATCCAATGCAGCCAGCACAACGGCCGCGAAAAGTTTGCGTGCACGATTGCCTTGCTCATTGTTAAAGGCAGTGCCGTCAACGAAATCTCTCATCTCGTCTTCCTTGTTGTTCTTGCTCTTGCATTTTCGGCGTGACGGTCCTTATGACCTATTCGGCGTGATTCGGATACAGCTAAAATGCATAGTTGCGTTGCGTCATGTGCATGGCTTGCTGCAAGTGCAGCACTAGGTCTCGTTGTCTTGTCAGGTGGTGTCCTGCCAGATATAGGGACGGGAACTGACGCATCAACCGTTTGTGAAGGATTTATGGTATGCCCAAGATAAATGGGAACGAAATTCGCCCCGGCAATGTGCTTGAGCATAACGACGGGCTGTGGGCGGCTGTTAAAGTTGACCATGTAAAGCCCGGTAAAGGCGGTGCTTTTGCGCAGGTCGAACTGCGCAACCTGCGCAATGGCTCGAAATTGAACGAACGGTTCCGTTCGGCGGACAAAGTCGAGCGCGTGCGCCTAGAACAGAAAGATCAGCAATTCCTGTACGAATCTGATGGCATGCTGGTGTTCATGGACTCTGAGACCTACGAGCAGATCGAACTGCCCGCTGAACTGCTGGGCGAGCGCCGCCCATTTCTGCAGGACGGCATGACAATTGTTGTCGAATTTTACGAATCCGAAGCGCTGAACGCCACGCTGCCGCAAAAAGTGACCTGCAAGATCGTCGAGACAGAGCCGGTCGTCAAAGGCCAGACCGCTGCGAACTCGTTTAAGCCGGCGATCCTGGACAATGGTGTTAAGGTCATGGTGCCGCCCTTCATTGGTCAGGATGAAATGATCGTGGTGAACACCGAAACCATGGAATATTCCGAGCGCGCATAAGCCCACGTTCGGTTGAACTATCCTAAGACCGCGACGGCGCGAGCCGCGCGGTCTTTTTAATGCCGGCCCTTCAAATACCGATAGCGTTCCGGATTGGGGCCAAAGAGCTCCAGCATCAGCTCATATTTAATGCGGTTGGCGCTGACCTGCCGATAGAACGCGATCAGAAAGGCGGTTGGCCCTTGAATTCGGCCGAGGCCGCTGACCGCAGCTACCACGGTGCCGACATCCGTGCGTCCCTGCAAAACCAGCCAGCCGCCCAACATCAGAACGCCGACGGTGCCCGCGCCGTTGATGACGCTCAGCAGAAATTTGGCGGACAGTTTCCACAGAAACATACGTCGGCGGGTTTCGTAGATATCGTCAAATTGGGTTTCGACATCGCGTGCCACATCGTTGATGTCTTCAATCGTCAGCTTATCGGTGGCGCTACGCAAAATTCGAACGCGCTCGGCCACAAAGATGTTCACCTTGCGCTGTGAGATCAGCACGATGACGATCTGCGGGACAATCATCGAAAAAGCAATCATGCCCAAGCCTGGCTGTGTTGACGAGATATAACCGATTACGCTGATCAGCGTGCCGATCTGTACAACGGGGTCCGAGAACGCCCCCCCGGCGAACTTACCCAGCTCCTCAGCCTCGGCCGAGATGGCGGTGGTCATGGTGCCCTTGCGCACCGTTTCTCCGGTCTCACGGATATCGGCGGCGCGCGCCAAAAGCCGCTGGCGGATCAGGCGGACTATATCCTCGCCAAGCGTGCCTGCGCGAAAGCCCAGCAGCCATTTCAAGGCGAGGCTCAGTAGGACGACTGACATCATGCCTGTGCCCAGATAGATCAACCGATCTGTGCTGACGTCGTCAGCGGTTAGGTGGTTGATGATATCGCGCTGAAACTCCAACGGCACCGCCGCCAGGGCGGCGATGGCAATCGACAAAACAATAAGGATGACCTGCCGCCCGGCGCTGGCGCGCCAGATCGCGCTGTATAACCTCAACATATACGCATCCGTTCAGTGAACTGGCGCCACTTTGGCAGCGACGCTGGCTGCGTACAAACCGTACCGGTGCAGTCAGGGGGCAGCCGTGCCGGATTGGCAACATCTAAGCCTGAAGAGTGACCGTGGCGTCGGCGGCTTGCATGTCGCCAGTAGCACGGTCAAAGCGTAGATAGGCAATCCCAAGACCGTTGGATTGTGTAAATAGCGTGCCTGCCGGTTTGCCACCGAATGTAATTTCGGTTCCGACAGGGGCTGAGCCGTCAACCCGCACGCTGCGCAGGCCTTTGCGTAGTTCGGTCTTGTGCTTCATCCGCGCAGTGACTTCCTGCCCAACATAACAGCCCTTTTTGAAATCCACGCCATTCAGAGCTTCGAACCCGGATTCGAGGATATAGCTGTCGGGAGTGAGCTCAATGCCTGTTTCGGGGATGCAGTGCTGCACGCGGATGGCGTCCCAGTCGGTGCCGTCGTCGCCTTCGGGTTCCTGGGTATAGGCGCGCCAGCCCATATCTGTGTGGCGCGGGTCGGGCAGAGCGCCTTCGGGCGCCGGGCCGGTTCCGCGTTGCATGTTTAGACCGCTGTCTTCAATCGCAACATCGGCGCGCAGTTTGTACATGCTCAACCTTTTGACGAAGCCGTCCGCGATTTCTTCGGCCACGTCCAGCAAGACCGTCTCGCCGTCGCGTTTCAGAAAGAAATCCGCGAGATACTTGCCCTGCGGGGTAAGCAAGGCCGCGTAGACCAGCCCGTTGTCCAACCCGGCAGTATCATTGGTCACCAGCCCCTGAAGAAAGCTGTCTGTGTCCGAGCCACTCAGGCGCAGAATACGGCGATTGGGCATGGGCGGTCCTCGTCTTTTCCCTTGGCCCCGTGATATAGGAGATCGCGCCGCCATGACTAGAGGGTATCCGCCTTGCCAGCACCGATCAGCATCGTAATTCCAACCCTGAACGCGGGTGAAGCCCTCTCAGCGTCGTTGGCCGCCCTGATGGAGGGGCTGCACGCCGGGTTGATCCGAGAGTTGATCGTGACCGATGGTGGTTCCACCGACCCGACCGTTGAAATTGCGGATGAGGCCGGGGCAGAGATCGTGGCCGGCGCGCCTTCTCGCGGGGGGCAGTTGCGGCGCGGCTGTGCGGTGGCCAAGGGCGAGTGGTTGTTGATCCTGCATGCCGACACCTTGTTGCAGGAAGGGTGGAGCAAAGAGGTAGGAGAGCATCTGTCCTCGGGTAAACCCGCCGCTTTTCGTTTGGCATTTCGGGCGAAAGGGTTCTGGCCGAATTGGGTCGCGGGCTGGGCCAATCTACGCAGTCGGTTTTTGGGGCTTCCCTACGGCGATCAGGGGTTGCTGGTGCCACGTCGTGTCTATGACAAAGCCGGAGGCTACCCGGACCAACCTTTGATGGAAGATGTCGCTCTGGTGCGTCGCTTGCCGCGCCTCAAGTTGCTGAACACCCGAGCTTTTACGAGTGCGGACCGCTATGCGCAGGTGGGGTGGCTGCGTCGGGGCGCACGGAACCTGTGGACTCTGACGCGGTATTTTCTGGGGGCTGATCCGGAACGGTTGGCTCAGGCGTATCGGCGATGAGGGTCGTTCGCAGTTCGACAATGGATTTGCCCAGACGGAAGGGCGCTGCAAAGCTGACCAGACATAGCGCGATGATCTGCAATACCAGAATATGTGCGTTGGCTTGCAGGTATTCCCATTCATCCTTCAGCTTGCCGACCTGCTCGATCAGGTCGTCATAGCTCTGGGCGAGAATCAGGTAATCTCCGGCGATGGCGGGCACCTTGCGGCGCATACTGTCAATGGCGGTCCGGGTCGCGTCGTCCAGTGTGGTAAAGACCAGAAACTGGTCGATATCGAATGCGTCGGCCTTGGCGGCCATCTGGTCCATCTCGTCCTTTTCCTGCCGCCCGAACAGGAAATGCAACCCTTGCAGCGGGGCGACCTCATTGGTCACGGCGATGAACAAAGGCAGGTCGGCATTGCTGGCGGTGGAGGCGGACAGGAATTCGACCTTGTCGCACAGAACAGCGGTGTCCGGATCATAGGCCGGTTCGCAGAAGCGTAACCGGAACCGCGCTGCATCACGATCAAAGGCCAGTGACGCGGCGTAGGCGACGTCGATCTGCCGGTCCAGACGCGAACTGTCAGCGGTGTAAAGCCCGGCCATAACTGCCACCAGTGCGCCTATGCCGCCAAGAACGACCCACACCAAGTCGGCCAGTTTCCACGCCCGGTGTCCGGCCGGTTTACGAAACAGAAATGCGGTGCCGACGGATCCAAGAACAAAGAACAGGATCAGCAGCGGCAACTGGTTTTCGGTCACAAATGTCATGACACCAAAGTGACCGCGCGCCTTCACGCTGGCAACACTCCTCACGGTCAGTTGTAGAGGTGCAGACCTAAGATCCTGAGCTTTGGCCGAATTTCCGGAACAGCCTGGTGCGGTCAAAGGCTTGTTCCAGCTCGTCGGTACGCTCTTTGACCGAATCCCACAGGCGTTCCTGAACCTCGGCGATCACACATTCCATGAGCATCAGAATGGCGGCCATCGAGTCCCAGGCAGAAGGCGCAGCGATCCGAGCAGCAAAGGTGTGTTTGGCTAGCCGGTGAATGGGCGAGCGCCACTGATCGGTGAACAGAACGATTTCGGCCTCGCGTTCCTGACACAGCTGCCCGATCAGCATGGTAGAGTTCTCATAGCGTCGAACATCCAGCGCGATCAGCACGTCGCCTTTGCGCACATCCAGCAGATCATGCGTCCACGATGCCGCAAAGGGAAGCAGCCGGACATCCGGGCGGATCATCTGCAGATGCAGGTAAAGGTATTGCGCCAGCGTACCGGTAATGCGTCCGCCGGTAATGAAAATACGCCGGTCAGGGTCGCTGAGCAGGCTACAGAAACTGTCAAACTCTGCGGGATCAACTTCATCAATCGTGCGTTTCTGGTTGGCCAGCGCTTGTTGGGAATATCGGTTCAGGATGTGCTCTTCGGGCAGGTCGTTCTGCCAGACGTCACGCTTGGCGACTGGCCCCGATATCATCTCCTTCACCTCACCGCGCAGAGCGGCCTGGAACTGCGGATAGCCGCCAAAGCCTGTTTTCTGCAGCATCCGCGCCACGGTGGTGGTGGAAACAGAGGCAGCGCTGGCCAACTCGGTAATGCTGCCTAGGCCTGCCATCGGGTAGTCGTCCAACAGGACGCTGATCAATTGCCTCTCAGACGGGGTCATTGCGTCCCGATGGGCCAGCAGCCTGTCCGTCACCCGCACGTGTGAGTCCTCCTGCATTAGTTTTACGCGTCTGTGTGAAGAATTTTTCAGCACAATCTTGTCTGTTTCGATTTGTACAGGAAAATTATTGACAGGTGAATGCGTCATGTGGAAATTTTTCCACAAACCTATTTTTCGGAATCACAGGGTGGTGTTTTGGACTTCGGAACTGTTGTTCACACAGATACAGCGGACGGAACGCCTGAGGTGTTGTTGGTATGCGAGCATGCCTCGAACCGCATTCCGGAGTTTCTGGGCGATATGGGGCTGACCGCCGCGGCGCGGGAAAGCCACATTGCCTGGGATCCCGGCGCGCTGGGTGTGGCGCAGCATATGGCAGAGCGAATGTCCGCGCCCTTGATCCACGGCGGTGTTTCTCGTCTGGTCTACGACTGCAATCGCCCACCCGAAGCCCCAGGGGCCATGCCGACTAAAAGCGAGGAGTATGAAATCCCTGCCAACGTGTCGATGACACCGAAAGAGCGGCAAGCACGGATTGAGAACGTTTATGTTCCGTTTTCTGACGCCCTGTCGGCGCAGATTGCGCAAAATCGCTCCTCGCTAAAGTTGATGGTGACGGTTCATAGTTTCACTCCGGTCTACCACGGGCAGCAGAGAGATGTTGAGCTGGGCCTGTTGCACGGGCGCGACGACCGGTTTGCAGTGGCGATGATGGAAGCGGCCCAACCGAACGCACCATTTGTAACACGCCTGAACGAGCCCTATTCGGCCACCGACGGGGTGGCGCATACTCTGGACGCGCACGCCAATGCGAACGCGCTTCCCAACGTGATGATCGAGATACGCAACGATCTGATCCGTACACCCGATCAGCAACGCGCGATGGCGGATTATCTGGTGCCGTGGATCAATCGGATTTTGGCTGAGTTTCCAGAGGGTGGCGCGACGTGATCCGGGCGATGGCGGCATATGTTCGAGTTGTCGATGCGGTCAACTACCGGATCGGCCGAGTGATGATGTGGGGCCTGTTCGTGATGATGGGTATCCTGCTGTGGTCCTCGATTTCGAAGACGTTTTTTCTGCCTTCGTTGTGGACGCTGGAAATGGCGCAGTTCGCTATGGTGACCTATTACATCGTGGGCGGGCCGTATTCTATCCAACTGGGATCGAATGTGCGGATGGACCTGTTCTATCACAATTGGAGCCCACGCAAGAAAGCCTGGTTCGATGCCTTCACTGTCATCATGCTGATCCTGTATCTGGGCGTGTTGTTTTATGGCGGGCTTGGCTCGACTGCCTATAGCCTTGGATATTGGGGCGATGAGCCTTTGTCCTATTTCATCGGCCTGATCACGGGCAGCGAGGAGATCGGGCGGCTGGAACGCTCCTCCACCGCATGGCGGCCCTATATCTGGCCGGTCAAAGCCATCATGGTGTTCGGCTTTTTCCTGATGCTGCTGCAAGCGATATCGGAATTCTTCAAAGACATAGCCCGGATCAACGGGCAGGAAATCGGGGTGGCACGGGCATGAGCCAGGAATTTATTGCCATCTTCATGTTCGCGCTGATGATGCTGATGCTGTTCACTGGGCAGCGCGTTTTTGGCGCGATCGGGGCAGTGGCCACTATCGCCGCATTGGCGCTTTGGGGGACTGGGGGACAGGATATCCCTTTCTCGGCCGCTATGAAGCTAATGAAATGGTACCCGCTACTGACGCTGCCGATGTTCATCTTCATGGGCTATGTGCTGTCCGAGAGCCGCCTGGCCGATGACCTGTATCGAATGTTCCATGTGTGGATGGGGCCGGTAAATGGCGGGTTGGCGATTGGGACGATCGGCCTGATGGTACTGGTTTCGGCCATGAACGGGCTCAGTGTAGCGGGCATGGCGATCGGCGCGACCATTGCGCTGCCGGAACTGTTGCGGCGCGGCTATGACAAGACGATGGTGACCGGTGTCATTCAGGCGGGGTCCAGTCTGGGTATCCTCGTGCCGCCTTCGGTGGTGCTGGTACTCTACGCCATGATCGCGCGACAACCGGTTGGGCAGCTGTGGTTGGCTGGTATCGTGCCAGGCTTGCTGATGGCCGGTTTGTTCATCCTGTACATCTGGATCCGCTGCCGCATTCAGCCGCATCTCGGCCCTGCGATGGAAGATGCACACGAGGTGCCGTGGTCCGAGAAAATCCGGTTGCTGGGGGCAGGGGCCCTGCCGCTGATCATCTTTGCCGCCATGATGGTGCCGTTTGTGAACGGCTGGACCTCGTTGGTGGAAAGCTCGGCCATCGGGGCGCTGACGGCGCTGGTTGTGTCGGTTGTTAAACGTCGGATGACGTGGAAGATTTTCGAGGATTGCACCAAGCAAACGCTAGCGATCTCGTGCATGTTCATGTGGATCATCCTCGCCGCGTTAGGTTTCGGAGCTGTGTTCGACGGGTTGGGCGCTGTGAAGGCCATCGAGAATCTGTTCACCGAGCAATTGGGCCTGTCGCCCTGGATGATCCTGATCCTGATGCAGCTCAGCTTTATCGTCATGGGCACGTTCCTGGACGACACGGCCATGCTGGTGATCGTGGCCCCGCTTTACGTACCGTTGGTCGGTGCGCTGGGTTTCGATCTGATCTGGTACGGGGTGCTGTACACGATCACCACCCAGATCGCCTATATGACGCCCCCCTTCGGCTATAACCTGTTTCTGATGCGTGCAATGGCGCCGCCCGAGATCGGGCTGAAGGACATTTACCGCTCGATCATTCCCTTTGTCGGCGTGATGGTGCTGGCCCTGATTATTATAATGGCATTCCCGGAGATCGCACTTTGGTTGCCCGGCTATATCTATGGAAATTAATAAGAATGCCCGACGAATGGGCACGGAAAACTTCAACGGAGAGGAATTGACATGACTACGAGACGTAAGTTCTTACAAACCGCTGGGGTGGGCGTTGCCGCTGCACCTTTGGCCGCACCTGCGTTGGCGCAAAGCACTATCACTTGGCGAATGCAGACCTACGCCGGTCCCGCGCTTGCCGAGCACGTAATCGACCCGGCCATCAAGATGTTCAACCAGATCGCCGGCGACCGGATGCAGATCGAGCTGTTCTATGCCGATCAACTTGTTCCAACCGGAGAGCTATTCCGTGCCATGCAGAAAGGCACCATCGACGCGGTGCAATCGGACGATGACTCGATGGCCTCGCCGACCGAAGTCACTGTGTTCGGCGGCTATTTCCCATTTGCGTCGCGTTATTCGTTGGACGTGCCTGTGTTGTTCAACCAATGGGGCCTGA
This sequence comes from Ruegeria atlantica, assembly GCA_013032095.1. GTDB lineage: Bacteria > Pseudomonadota > Alphaproteobacteria > Rhodobacterales > Rhodobacteraceae > Ruegeria > Ruegeria atlantica_E. The sequence goes on from WQBJ01000006.1 coordinate 84,584, forward strand.
ACGAAATCTGGGACGAAGAATATTCCAAGGTCGGCGTCAAACACATCAGCGCCGGTGCATGGGATCCGTGCCACTTTGCCACTAAAGACCCTATCAACAGCTTGGCCGACCTGCAGGGCAAGCGCGTCTTTACCTTCCCAACAGCGGGCCGGTTCCTTTCGCAGTTCGGCGTGGTGCCCGTCACCCTGCCATGGGAAGATATCGAGGTCGCGGTTCAAACCGGCGAGTTGGACGGCATTGCATGGTCGGGCATCACCGAGGACTACACCGTCGGTTGGGCTGATGTGACCAATTATTTCCTGACCAACAACATCTCGGGCGCTTGGGCGGGGCACTTCTTTGCCAATATGGACCGTTGGAACGAGTTGCCTGAGGATCTGCAAACTCTGTTCAAGGTTTGCTGTGATCAGTCGCACTACTATCGTCAGTGGTGGTATTGGGGCGGCGAAGCCAACCTGCGTGTGAACGGCACCAAGATGCAGTTGACTACTATCCCGGATGAGGAATGGGCAACCGTGGAAGAAGCCGCCGTGAAGTTCTGGGATGAGATCGCAGCGGAGTCCGAAACCAAGGCAAAGGTTGTCGACATATTCAAGCGTTACAACGCTGAGATGCTCAAGGCCGGTCGCCCCTATCGCTATACTTAAATCCAATGTCCCGACGCGCGTGAGAGACCGCGCGTCGGGATTGAACAAACGGAAATGAAGCCTCGTATGCTAACTCTCATTTCGAGAACAGAAAACGGATACTGTGGCCGCAGTGACGCGACCCGGTGCGGCGAGGTGTGAAAATATGGCTATTGCTGGCTTTTTGATCGAGATTTTCGCGGCGACCATGTTGCTGCTGTTTGCCGTGCGGCTGGTGCGCACCGGCATCGAGCGGCGCTTTGGCGCGCTGTTTCAGTCGATCCTGACGCGCCACTCCAATACCTTCGTTGCGGGTGGAGCTGGAATGGTTCTGGCCACGATCCTGCAAAGCTCGGCTGCGGTTACGGTTTTGCTGACCGGCTTTGCGGCGGCGGGAATGGTGAGTTTTGGCCTCGCGTTGGCCGGTGTCCTAGGGGCCGATCTGGGAGCGGCGCTGGTCATTCAGGTGCTGTCCTATGATCTGGGATGGCTGCAGCCGGTCTTACTGGCGCTTGGCGGATGGCTGTACCTAAAATCCGAGCGGGCGAACGTGCGGTTGATCGGGCGGATCGTTCTGGGTATCGCCTTCATCCTTATCTCGCTTCAGTTTCTGCGCGATGCGGTCGACCCGATCCGCGAAAGCGCCTTTCTACCGGCTATCGCCGGGTACTTGGAGAGTGACTATTTCAGCGCCTTCATCGTGGGCGCGGTGCTGGCCTTTGTCATGCACAGCTCGGTCGCGACGATCTTGATGTGCGTGACACTGGTGCAGATCGGCGCGATTCCATTTGCAGCCGGACTCTCGCTGGTGCTCGGGGCCAACTTGGGGTCGGCCTTCATCCCGATTTGGCTGACGCGGGACCTGACCGTTTCAGCCCGCCGTATCCCACTTGCAAACTTGCTGTTGCGGGGCAGTGCGGCACTGGTGATGCTGATGGTGGTAAATGTGACCGGCGCGCATGAGGCGCTGATGGTCGCGGGGGCAGGACAGTCTCTCATCCTAGCGCATATCGGTTTTAATCTCGCCGTCTTTGTGCTGGCGACCGGCTTTGTGAACTGGCTGGAAAGACCAATGAGCGTTTTGCTGCCGGAGCCCAAGACCGAGACAAATGTGATGGATCAGTTCTCGGACGCGCTCAGCCCGCTTGGCGATCCCAGCGCATCGGGGGCGAATGTGGCTATGTCCTCGGTCCGGCATGAGCTGTTGCAGATGGTGACGCAGGTCGAACGCATGTTCCGCCCGGTGCTGGACATTTACGAACAGGACGATAGCGATGCCATTTCGGCCCTGTGGCAGCAGGATGAGAGGGTGAACGCGCAACTGACGGACATACGGCGCTTTGTCGCTCGGATGCCGCGCCAGAATATGAGCAAGGCACAGATTAAAGCTGCACGCGGACTGGTTGAATACGCCATCCGGTTAGAGGCGGCGGGCGATGTGGTCTCGAACCGTATGACACGCACGGCGCAGATCAAACACACCGAGCGGACCGAGTTTTCGACGCAGGGCTGGAAAGAGTTGAAGGATCTGCACGCAACCATTCTGGAGAGCTTCTCGCTGGCGCGTCACGTGCTGCTGGTCGACGACATGGATTGCGCGCGTCGCCTGGTGTTGGACAAGGCCGAGGTCAAACGATTGTCGCGCCACAGCCGTAAGGCGCATCTGAAACGGCTGGAACGCGGGCAGACGGAAAGTTTCCGGTCCAGCGATCTGCATCTTGAGACATTGCGGGCCATGCGTGACCTGCACGGGCACATCGCCGCCATCGCCTATCCGATCCTATACAAGAGCGGGCAGGTTCTGGAAACGCGACTGGTCATGGAAATGGAAAAGAACACGGCCGACGATTAACGGTTGGGAACGCAAGCGAGAGACCAAGGGCTCTTTGAGTGACAAAGGATGAACAGTATGGGCAATGAAGCACGTTTGGACGACCTGAAAGCCAAGGTCGATACCGGTGAGGTCGATACCGTGCTGGTTTGTATGGTTGATATGCAGGGTCGTTTGATGGGCAAGCGGTTTCATGCGGGTCACTTTATTGCCGGAGCGTGGCAGGAGACGCATTGCTGCAACTATCTGCTGGCGACCGATCTTGAGATGGGAACCCCGGACGGATATGCCTCGACCAGTTGGGAGAGGGGCTATGGCGATTATGTCATGAAGCCGGACCTGAACACTCTGCGTCCAGTGCCATGGCTTGAGGGCACGGTGATGGTGATGTGCGATGTGCTGGATCATCACACCCACGAAGAGGTGCCGCATGCGCCCCGATCGGTCCTGAAAAAGCAGGTCAACCGCCTGAAGGCCATGGGATATGAGGCCATGTGCGCGACCGAACTGGAGTTCTTCCTGTTCGAAAAAAGCTTTGATCAGATTCGTAAGGAAGGGTTCCGCGATCTGGAACCGATCTCGGGCTATAACGAAGATTATCACATCCTCCAGACCACCAAGGAAGAGCATGTGATGCGCCCGATCCGCAACCATCTGTGGAATGCGGGGATTCCGGTCGAGAACTCGAAGGGTGAGGCCGAGACCGGGCAGGAAGAACTGAACATCAAATACGCGCCCGCGATGGACACGGCAGAATATCACTCGATTGCGAAGAATGCCGTTAAGGAGATCGCGTGGCAGCACGGCCATGCGGCGACGTTCCTGCCGAAATGGCATCACGACAAGGTTGGAAGTTCCTCGCATGTTCATCAGTCGCTCTGGGCCGACGGTCAGCCTGCGTTCTATGACAAGGCGGATGGGCTGGGCATGTCGGCGCTGATGAAAAGCTACATGGCTGGTTTGTTGAAATACGCCCCCGACTACACGTATTTCATGGCGCCTTACATCAACAGCTACAAGCGATTCATGAAGGGGACCTTCGCGCCCACGCGGATCATCTGGTCGGTGGATAACCGCACCGCCGGCTTCCGCCTGTGCGGCGATGGCACCAAGGCGGTTCGGGTTGAGTGCCGTATTCCCGGCTCGGACATGAACCCGTATCTGGCGATGGCCGGTATGCTGGCTGCCGGGATTGCGGGCATTGAAGAAGGACTGGAGTTGCAGCCCGCCGCCACGGGCGACGTCTATCAGGGTGATACGGGAATGATCCCGGGCAACTTGCGCGCGGCGCGGGACGCGCTGCACGGGTCAGAGATGCTGCGCGGGGCCATGGGGGACGAGGTGGTCGACCACTATGCCCGCGCGGCGGAAGTCGAGATCGAGGAATTCGAGCGTGTGGTGACAGATTGGGAAGTGGCCCGCGGGTTCGAGCGAGCATAACGGGCAGCGTGGGAGGTCAACCTCTCGCACCACCGATATTTGGGAATGAGGAAGCAGGGCGCACATGCCCTCTATGTGGAGTTGATGGCATGGGCCAGACACTGAAATGCATCTCGCCGGTCGATGGATCGGTTTTTGCCGAGCGCGAAGTTTTGTCGCGTGATGCGGCGTTTGAGGTTGCCGCACGGGCGCGGGCGGCGCAGGCGGATTGGGCGGCGCGACCGTTGCAAGAGCGGATAGATCTTGTCATGGCCGGCGTGGCCGCAGTGGGTGCGATGAATGATGAGATCGTGCCCGAACTGGCGCATATGATGGGCCGCCCGGTGCGCTATGGCGGTGAGTTTGGCGGCTTCAATGAACGCGCCAGCTATATGGCGGAGATTGCCGAAACCTCTCTGGCCGATATCGCCGTGGGTGAGGATGAAACGTTCAAGCGCTATATCAAACGCATCCCGCATGGGGTGGTCTTTGTGGTGGCGCCCTGGAACTACCCCTATATGACAGCGATCAATACGGTGGCTCCGGCGCTGATCGCAGGCAATACGGTGATCCTGAAACACGCGACGCAGACTCTGCTGGTCGGGGAGCGTATGGCGCAGGCCTTTCATGCGGCTGGTGTGCCCGAGGATGTGTTCCAGAACGTATTTCTGAGCCATGATGTGACCAACGACCTGATCGCGGGCAACGCCTTTGATTTTGTGAACTTCACCGGATCGGTTGGCGGTGGTCAGGCGATGGAACGCGCGGCGGCGGGCACCTTCACGGGTGTCGGCACCGAGCTGGGCGGCAAGGACCCCGGTTATGTCATGGAGGACGCCGATCTGGACGCCGCCGTGGACACGCTGATCGACGGCGCGATGTTCAATGCGGGCCAGTGCTGCTGCGGGATTGAACGGATTTACGTGCACGAAAGCCTCTACGATGACTTTGTCGCAAAGGCGGTTGAGATCGTGAAGGACTACAAGCTGGGTAACCCGTTGGACGCAGAGACAACCATCGGCCCGATGGCCAATGTGCGCTTTGCCGATGAGGTGCGCGCGCAGATTGCCGAGGCCGTGGCCGATGGCGCTGTGGCCCATATCGAGACCTTCCCCGAGGATGATGGCGGCGCCTATCTGACGCCACAGATCCTGACAAATGTGACCCACGACATGCGGGTGATGCGGGATGAAAGCTTTGGCCCCGTCGTAGGTATTGTGAAGGTGTCCTCGGACGAAGAAGCCATCGCGCTGATGAATGACAGCGAGTTTGGCCTGACCGCCAGCCTCTGGACCCGCGACGTTGATCGTGCGGCACGTGTTGGCGACCAGATTGAGACCGGCACCGTGTTCATGAACCGGGCCGATTATCTGGACCCAGGCCTGTGCTGGACCGGCTGCAAGAATACCGGGCGGGGCGGTGGGTTGTCCGTCATCGGCTACCACAACCTGACCCGCCCGAAATCCTATCACCTGAAAAAGGTGACCGGCTGAAATGACTTGCCTACCCTGATTGTTCCCTCCCCGGGGTGGGCCCCTGCTTTGAAGGAAACTCTGACATGAGCCTTGTTGGAAACTGGTCCTATCCGACCGCAATCAAATTTGGTGCCGGACGCATCAGGGAATTGCCCGAAGCTTGCGCCGCAGCGGGCATGAAAAAGCCTTTGTTGGTCACCGACAAGGGATTGGCTAATCTGCCGATCACCACCGCGACGCTGGATATCCTGGAGGCCGCTGGCCTGGGCCGCGGTCTGTTCGCTGAGGTGGACCCGAACCCGAATGAGAAAAACCTCGACGCCGGTGTTGCGGCCTATAATGCGGGCGGCCATGACGGTGTAATCGCATTCGGCGGCGGCTCGGGTCTGGATCTGGGCAAGATGGTGGCCTTCATGGCCGGTCAGACGCGCCCCGTGTGGGATTTTGAGGATATCGGCGATTGGTGGACCCGCGCGGATACCGATGCCATCGCGCCGATCATCGCGGTGCCAACTACAGCGGGTACCGGGTCCGAGGTAGGTCGTGCCAGCGTCATCACCAATTCCGAGACGCACGCCAAGAAGATCATCTTCCACCCCAAGGTGCTGCCGACGGTGGTGATCTGTGACCCGGAACTGACCGTGGGCATGCCGAAATTTATCACTGCAGGTACTGGTCTGGACGCCTTTGCCCATTGCGTCGAGGCGTTCTCCAGCCCGCATTATCACCCGATGAGCCAGGGTATCGCCTTGGAAGGCATGCGACTGGTCAAAGAGTATCTGCCCCGCGCCTATGCCGACGGCAGCGATATCGAAGCCCGCGCCCAGATGATGAGCGCTGCCGCCATGGGGGCCACCGCTTTCCAGAAGGGCCTCGGCGCAATCCACGCCATGAGCCACCCCGTCGGCGCCGTGTTCAACACGCATCACGGAACCACCAACGCCGTTTGCATGCCCAGCGTTCTGGAGATCAATGCGCCCGCCATCGCCGATCGGTTCCAGTCAGCCGCTGCCTATCTGGGCATCGATGGCGGTTTCGACGGCTTCCGTACCTTCGTGCAGGACTTCAACGACAGTCTCGGCATCCCCCGCAAACTGTCCGAACTCGGCGTTACCGAAGCATCGATCCCTGAATTGGTGCAAGGGGCGATCATCGACCCCTCATGCGGTGGTAACCCCATCGAACTCACTGAAAACAACCTGACAGAGTTGTTCAGAACTGCGTTGTGATCCGCCTCTAAATGGGACAATAGAACACCGGCCTGATCTGCGGGCCGGTTTTCACGAAAGGTTCGGACGTGACCCCGTTTGTCATTGCCATCATTCTGACGGCTGCATTGTTGCATGCCGTGTGGAACGCAATCGTAAAATCCGCCGCGGATCGAACGACGACGATGGGGTTGGTGGCACTAGGTCATGTCATTCCCGGGGCCATCATGGTTCTGACCTTGCCGCTGCCCAACGCCGAGAGCTTTCCCTACATCCTGATCTCGACTGTCGTGCATTTCGGCTACTATTTCATGCTGGGCAAGGCCTACCAGCATGGCGACCTGAGCGTCGTGTACCCTATCGCACGGGGTATCGTACCGGCGCTGGTGTCGCTTTGGGCGATGCTATTGGTGGGAGAAGTGCTGCCAATACAGGCCTGGATCGGGATTACTCTGATCGCGGTGGGGATTCAGCTAAGCAACTGGAAAGCGCTTCGGTCGGGCGTAGGACGGTCGGCCCTGCTGTTTGCGTTGGGTACGGGAATATGTATTTCGATCTACTCCGTGTTTGACGGCATCGGGGTGCGCCTGTCCGGAAATACGCTCAGCTATTGGGCCTGGGGGGCGTTTTTGCACCTGTTTATTGCAGGGTTCGTCGGTATCCGCAGGCGCAATACCCTGGCAGAGCTTCCTCTCAAAGTGTGGGTGGTTGGCCTGCTGGGCGGTTTGGTTTCGATGGCGGCCTATGGGCTGGTGCTCCATGCCAAGAACTTTGCCCCACTGGGCGCGGTGTCGGCTTTGCGGGAAACTTCGGTGATCTTCGCGGCACTGATTGGCTTCATCTTCTTGAAAGAGGGCAACTGGATACGGCGACTCGGCGCTGCGATCCTGATGGCCTTTGGCGTGGCCTTGATCGGGCTGGCTGTCTAAACCCAAGACAGCCTTGCTGAATACGTCCCCGATCTCTCATACTGGCAAGAGATAGGGAGCGTTTTAATGACCAAAGAGATTGTTCTGATCCACGGGGCTTTTGCCGGGCCGTGGTGCATGCAGGATTACGCCGGGTTTTTTCGGGATCGAGGCTGGACCGCGCACACCCCCGCGCTGCGCTATCATGGCGGCGATCCCAAGGCCGAGCCCGATCCGCGCCTGACCGATACCAGCGTGATCGACTATGCGGATGACATTGCTGCGTTCGTGCAGGGGCGGGACACCAAACCGGTCATACTGGGCCACGCCATCGCGGGTGTTGTGGCGCAGCAGGTGGCCTCTAGTGGCTTGGCCAGCGCCATCGTTCTGATCAACCCGAATGCGCCGTGGGGTACTTTGCCCGAAACCGATGACGAACGCGCCATCCCGCGGGCGCTGATGGAAGGCGGGGCGTTCTGGAAACAGCCCATGCGGGTGGAGTTCGGCCTGATGGCCCCCTTTGCGCTGAACAAGATGCCCGAGGCGCAGCAGCGTGAGGTGTTTGACCAATTGGGTGCCGAAAGCGGGCGGGTGATGTTCGAGATGTTCTTCTGGATGTTCGACGACCATCACGCGATGAAGGTGGATATGGACAAGGTCGACTGCCCGGTGCTGGTCGTCTCGGGCACGGAGGATCGGGCCGTGAACCCCAACACCTGCCGCGTCTTGGCCAAGCGCTACGGGGACCGCGCGACCTTTATGCCCGTGGAAGACCACGCACATTTCCTGTTCATGGAGCCCGGCTGGGAGAAACCCGCCGGACAGATCGCGGACTGGCTGGACCAGAAGCTGAGCTGAGACGCCCTGAGCGTTCAGTTATTGGTCGAGAAGGTGCTCTGCGGTTTCCATTTCAGGGTGCCGTCCCCTTCGCGATGGCAACGCAGCAGGCGTTCCTGAATCGTGCTGACCGTTTCCGTGACGGTGTTGTCGCCGGTCAGCAGGACAAAGGCGTCTTGCGAATAGGCCATGCCGTCGTAATAGCAGAACCGCGACTCTGCGCCGTCTGGAATGGGCGATGCGGTGCTGAGCATCTGCTGTGCGCTGGCTTGGCTGGCCAGCAGGGCTAGGGCCAGCCCGAGTGTTAATGTTTTCATGTCGTCCTCCCGTTCGGATATCCGTTTTTCAAATTGGGCCTTGGACGCTCGGAACCTCAAATGTCGTTCTTGAATGACGGTTTGAGAGTAAGTGTGAACGAGATCAACGGGTTAGGCAAGGGGAGTGTTTGTAATCTGCATGTGGGGACGTTACGACCTATCTGACCAATGCTTGATGCAAAGCATCAAGCACACGTTCGACCCTCCGATATAGCCGGGAGCGAGGCTCATTGGGGAGCTATCAAAGTGACAACCATCACTTCTACATTTGATTTGTCCTACACAGGCCTATTGGAGGTGGGGGAAACCCTACTTTGTTAAAGTTGGTAATTGGGTCAACTTCTTAAAGAGCTAGTTTGCAGCCAAGGGCTTTAGGTAGAATGTGGCGAAATTCAGCTATTGGAAGATTGATGATTGCAGGTGCAATTCTTGTCGCCTTAAAACCTGCGGCGGCGGAGGAGGCCGAGGTGGATATTTGGGCGGCCTGCAGACAGACCGATACATGTGTGATCGAATATGATCATCTTTCCGAGCAAACCACAGAGCCGTTTCTATTCTTAGGTTACGTTATGGATGGTGAACAGGCGCGGTGGAAACAGTACAGAAAAGCTATTCGCAACTATCCAGATGTACAAAGTTGTTTGACCGAAGAAGAACGGGCTAAAGAAAACCCAAACCTACTCAAGCTTGATTGGGAAAGAGTCGGCTACTGGAGTGGTGCGGAGGTTTGTATCTTTCGAATTTCACGTAGTCTCGCCGATCTGGAACGAATTAAAAGCTGGTTGAGTTTTCACGACTTTCGGGTGACAGGATACAACCGGTACAGAAGTGATGACTTTGTACCCACGAGAAACAATCAGCCCGTAGGGTACGTCTCAGGCTCCTGGTCTGTGCAACAATATCGGGAAAAGAATCCCACGTTGCTATGGCGACTTTTTGAATTTGACTTGATTTATGGTTACGGAATTTCCTTGAGCATATCAGAGGAGTTCCAAGTTGTTGGAGCCTATATCAACGCCTCAACAAAATAGACTTACTCAGAACGCTTTATCCAATTTCCAGACTAAGAACTAGAGTGTTCAAAGTTCATTAAATCAAACATCCAACTCCTCCACAAACCGCGCGTTCTCCTGAATGTACTGGAACCGCAGTTCGGGTTTTTTGCCCATCAGGCGCTCGACAAGGTCGCCGGTCTCGCCGGGTTCGTCCTCGTCTATGGTGACCCGGATCAGTTTCCGGGAGGCCGGGTCCATCGTGGTCTCTTTCAGGTCCTTGGCGTCCATCTCGCCCAGACCCTTGAAGCGGGAAACGTCGATCTTGCCCTTGCCGCCCAGACCTTTCTCTAGCCACTCATCGCGCTCGGCCTCGTCCAGACAATAGACGCGTTTGGCCCCTTGCGTCAGTCGGTACAAAGGCGGGCAGGCGAGGTAGAGGTGGCCTGCGTCGATCATCGGGCGCATCTGGGTGAAGAAGAACGTCATCAGCAGCGAGGCGATATGCGCCCCGTCCACATCCGCGTCGGTCATGATGATGATCTTGTCATAGCGCAGGTCGTCAACGTTGAACTTGGTGCCAAGCCCCACGCCCAGCGCTTGGGTCAGGTCGTTGATCTCGGCATTGGTGCCCAGTTTCGAACTGGCCGCGCCCAGCACGTTCAGGATTTTGCCGCGCAGGGGCAGCAGGGCCTGTGTTTTGCGGTCACGGCCCATTTTTGCGGAACCGCCCGCTGAGTCGCCCTCGACGATGAATAATTCGGTGCCGTCGCGTGTTGAACTACTACAGTCCACCAGCTTGCCGGGAAGACGAAGTTTCTTAGTGGCGGACTTGCGTTGTGTTTCCTTCTCGGCCCGTCGGCGTAGACGTTCTTCGGCTCTCAGAATGAGGAAGTCGAGAATGGCGCCGGCGGATTTCGTATCGGCGGCCAGCCAGTTGTCGAAATGGTCGCGGACCGAGTTTTCGACCAGCCGCTGAGCCTCGACCGTGGCCAGACGGTCTTTGGTCTGGCCGACGAATTCCGGTTCGCTGATGAAACAGGACACCAGTGCGCAACCGCCGGTGATCAGGTCGTCACGGGTGATCTGCGCGGCCTTCTTGTTGTTGATCAGTTCCCCGTAAGCCTTGATCCCCTTGAGGACCGCCGCCCAGAACCCCGCTACATGGGTGCCGCCTTCGGGCGTGGGGACAGTGTTACAGTAGGATTGGATGAACCCGTCGCGCGAAGGCGTCCAGTTGATCGCCCATTCGACCTTGCCGGGGGTGCCGAACTTTTCCCGAAAGTCCACTGTGCCGGCAAAGGGCTGCTCGGCATAGGTGGACGAGCCGTTCATCGTCTCTTTCAGATAATCCGAAAGGCCGCCCGGGAAGTGGAAGCTGGCCTCGGTTGGGGTCTCGCCGTCGTCGATGGCGGACTTCCAGCGGATTTCCACGCCCGAGAACAGGTAAGCCTTGGAGCGGATGGATTTGAACAGCCGTGCCGGTTTGAACCGGTGGTGGCCGAAGATTTCCTCATCCGCATGGAAGGTCACCATGGTGCCGCGCCGGTTGGGGGCCGCGCCGACCTTTTCGACTGGACCCAGAGGAATGCCGCGCGAGAAGCGTTGTTCAAAGAGCGTCTTGTCGCGGGCCACCTGCACAACCATCGAATCCGACAGCGCGTTGACCACCGAGGCACCGACACCATGCAGACCGCCCGAGGTCTGGTACGCTTTACCCGAGAATTTACCGCCTGCGTGCAAGGTGCACAGGATCACCTCCAGCGCCGATTTATCCGGGAACTTTGGGTGGGGATCAATCGGAATCCCGCGCCCGTTGTCGCGCACCGTCAGGGCGTAATCTGCGTGCAGCTCGACCTCGATCCGGTTGGCGTGACCGGCGACGGCCTCGTCCATTGAGTTGTCGAGGATCTCGGCGACCATATGGTGCAAAGCGCGCTCATCCGTGCCGCCGATATACATGCCGGGGCGTTTTCGGACCGGCTCCAACCCTTCAAGCACCTCGATCGAGGAGGCGTCGTAGGTGGCGGTCGCGCTGGGCGTCAACAGATCGTCGGGCATCGGTGCTGCTCTTGTTTTTAGGTTGGAGCCCATTATGGCAGGTGATGTGGTCCGGGGGAAGAGGGGCGCGAGGTCTTGTGGGCGATTGGCTGCAAACCGTTCCAGAAAGATGCGCACCTTTCGCGCGCATCAATGCGCAGATTCTGCGATCAGGCGAGAGTTATTGAGGTTTTTCTGCTGCCAAGCGAACGCCTCCGATCCTTCGTTGTTGTACGTCGCTCACGAATTGCGCGTACATCTTAAGGAATTCATCTCCTTTGGAGGGGTTTCCGGCGCGTTCCGCTTCGGCGTCCAACGTCTGATACATGCTGAGCCGCCGGGCCAGTATTTCGCCCCAGGATGCAGTTACATCGTCGGCTGAGACTACTTTGAAGCCTGTCTGTTCCAACTTGGCTTGGTATTCGGGAATGCTCAGCAAAGACTGGCAGGCGAAACGCTGGCTGTATTGCTCCATCTCGTCTTCGGATAGAGAGGAGTGCATCACCCAGTCGGTAAAGGCAAAGCGGCCACCGGGGCGCAGAACGCGAAACACTTCGGACAGGGCTTTGGCCTTGTCGGGAATGTGCAGGAAGGACTCCTGGCTGACCGCCGCATCGAACTTGTTATCGTCAAACGGCATGTCCATTGCGCTGCCCAAAATCGGGTGTATCTGGTCCTGCATGCCGACAAGCGCGTTCAGTTCCTTGGCGCCATCGACCCGGTTGGGGCTGATATCGATTCCCGTTACGTCAACGCCGCGTTCGGTGACGTACCAGCGCGCAGGTCCACACAACCCGGCGCAAACATCAAGAACGTGGTCACCGGGCTTCATCTGTGTCTTGTCCGCCAGTCGAGCATTTGCGTTGAGCCCGTCATAATGATCCTGATCGTAGGGGTAGAGTTCCTGCGGCGTCACATCCTTTGTAGAACCACGGAGGTTCGTCAATTTCGTCAATATATGCGGCGCTGAGATTGGATGATTGGCATACCATTCCGCGACAGTCTTTTCTGCCATTTCCATTAGTTACTCCCTCCCTTGCATTTGGTCAGCCTAGCCTGACATGGTGTGTTGATCCAGTTCCGCGGCAATTTGAGATGTGTGAGGCTGGGGCGGTTAAGAAAACAAGGCGGGAACCGAATGAGTTGGATTAAGACTATTCCGTTTGACGAAGCCACCGGCAAGCTAAGGAAGCTGTACGAGCGTGTGACGGGACCGGGCAATAATGTGGACAACATCATGATGGTGCATTCGCTGCGACCGCATTCGATGGAAGGCCATATGGCGCTGTACAAGAACGTTCTGCACCATTCCGCCAACAAAGTTCCCAAATGGTTTCTTGAAGTCCTGGGGGTCTGGGTCAGTTCGCTGAACCAGTGCGGGTATTGTGTTGAACATCATTTCAGCGGGCTGCAACGCTTGCTGAAAGATACGGCTCGGGGCGATGCGATCCGCACCGCGATTGAGGCGGAAACGCTGAGCACCGCTCCGTTGGATGAGGCGCAGATCGCGGCGATGCAATATGCACGCAAGCTTACTGAAGCTCCTGCAGAAATGGTTCGGGCGGATGTGCAGACCCTGCGGGATGCGGGCTGGGACGATGGCGAGATTCTCGAGATCAATCAGGTCTGCGCCTACTTCTCATACGCGAACCGGACCGTCCTCGGTCTGGGATGTTCGACCGACGGTGATATTCTGGGGCTGTCCCCGAACAACTCGGACGATCCTGCGGATTGGGGGCATCGCTAAGCGGTCGTGATCCAGTCCAGAATAGCTTGCGCTACGACCTCGGGGCGTTGGTGATGCAGCCAATGGTCCGTGTCGGGGATGTCGACACGGGTCAGGCAGGGAGCGAAAGTCTCGAGTCCTTCAGTTGCTTCAGGCAGCAGCGCTTTGTCGTTCGGCCCCCAAATCAGCAGATGCGGGCAGCGGATTATCAGGCGCTCTGGCGGAAGGTGGGGCAGGTCGGTGCGGGGTTCGCCAGGGTTTGCCACGACCAGCGGGGAGGCTCGGTACCAGTTCAGCATCGCCTCAAGTCGGCCAGGGCGGGCCCATTCGGTGCGGTAATCTTTAATACGAGGCTCAGACAGCCAATCGACGCCCATGCCGTGGCGAAAGAAGAATTCTAGCTTTGTAAAATTGTCTTCGGACAATAGGGCCGTCGCGTTCTGGGCACGCAAAGAGTTGATGTACTGCGAAGCTTTGGATTGTGCGCCGCCGGCGGCCATGGCGCGTTGGAAGGGTACCGGATGGACGCCATTTGCAATGATCAGATGGCTGACCAGATCGGGTCGGAGCATGGCCAGCCCATAAGCCACTGAAGCACCCCAATCATGACCCAAAACGGTGATCGGACCGTCAAATCTCTCGACCAGCGCGACCATGTCAGAAACCAGTTTTGAAAGCGAGTAATTCCCAACACCGTCCGGGCACCAGCTTCGCCCATACCCGCGTTGATCCGGGGCGAGGCAGTGAAAGTGGTCGTAAAGGTGCGGAGCCAGATCGCTCCATGCTCCGCCATATTCGGGAAAACCGTGCAGCATCAGAAGAGGGGGAAGCTCGAGTGATCCCCAACTGCGCAGAAAGAAGGTTTGGCCGTTCAGCTTGATGAATTCCGTGTTCATGGTCTGACCTCCTACACCCAGCATTTTCCGCGGTTTTTGGGTTGTCAAATTGACCCGTATCAAAGCGCGAAATCGTGTTTTTTGCTAGGCGTTCATGCGGATAGTGAAAAAGGAAAAATTGAATGGAAGCTGCGGCACAAATCGAACAAAAACAACCCTCTGTCAGAATCGTTCCCACCCCGAAGCCCGAGCCGTCACAGCCCAGCCCCGAGCGTATTCGGCAGGCGTTTGAAAGCGGCAAATATCCCTATGGTCGCAAGATGGCGCGCAGCACCTATGAGGCGCAGAAAGCCCAGTTACAGGCTGAATTACTGAAGGTTCAGCTTTGGGCGCAAGAGACGGGACAGCGGTTCGTTTTGCTGTTCGAAGGCCGCGATGCCGCAGGCAAGGGCGGCACGATCAAGCGGTTCATGGAACACCTGAACCCCCGGCAAGCCCGCGTTGTGGCATTGAACAAGCCGACCTGGGAAGAGAAGGGTCAGTGGTACTATCAGCGTTATGTTCAGGAGCTGCCGACGGTCGGCGAAATGGTGTTCTACGACCGCTCCTGGTACAACCGCGCAGGCGTTGAGCGGGTCATGGGGTTCTGTTCCCCCAACGAGTATCTTGAATTCATGCGGCAAACGCCCGAGTTGGAGCGGATGTTGGTACGTTCGGGGATTCAGCTCTACAAGTATTGGTTCTCTGTCACACAGACAGAACAGCAACGTCGGTTTAAAAGCCGTGAGACTGATCCACTGAAGCAATGGAAGTTGTCGCCGATTGACAAGGCCAGCCTTGATAAATGGGATGACTACACCGAAGCCAAGGAGGCGATGTTCTTCTACACCGACACGGCCGATGCACCTTGGACGATCGTGAAATCAAACGACAAGAAACGTGCCCGCCTGAATACCATGCGTCACTTCCTGTCGACTTTGGATTACCCTGACAAGGACCACGATATCGTGGGGGAGCCTGATCCCCTGATCGTGGGGCAGGCGCATCACGTGATCCACCGGTCCGAGCATATCCTGGGCAATTCTCTGCACCCGGACGCGCGGTAAACGGGCGGCTATCTAATCGCGTGATTGGTGTCATCTTGAAATTTCATTGATCGCCTCTTGTCCCGGCCTCAGGCCGGGCATATGGCTGGTGCAATGAACAAGGTGATGACATATCGCGGCCATTTCCGGGCCATCGCTGTGCTGGGTCTGCCGCTGATTGGCGGACACCTGGCACAATTTGCCATTGGTCTGACCGACACGATCATGCTGGGTTGGTATGGGGTCGAGGCGCTGGCCGCCGTGACGCTGGCCAGTAGCTTTTACTTTGTGCTGTTCCTGTTTGGCGGCGGTTTTGGTCTTGCGGTGATGCCCATGGTGGCGACTGCAGCTGCCGAAGAGGATGAGACCAGCATTCGCCGCTCGACCCGCATGGGGTTGTGGCTGTCCTTGCTGTATGCCGTGCTGGTTATGCCTTTGCTGTGGTGGTCCCACCCGATTTTAATTGCCGCTGGACAAGACCCGCAGGTGGCTGAAACCGCGTCGCAATATTTGCGTGTCGCAGGATGGGGACTGTTCCCGGCGCTGGTGGTTATGGTGCTGAAATCCTATCTGGCGGCGTTGGAGCGAACGCAGATCGTCTTGTGGATCACCGTGACGGCCGCGGTCGTCAACGCGCTGACCAACTATGCGCTGATCTTCGGCAATTGGGGCGCGCCTGAACTGGGCGTGATGGGGGCGGCGATTGCCTCGGTGGTGACGCAGATGGTGTCGCTGATTGCGGTCGTGGTCTACGCCGTGCGCGTTTTGCCCGAACACAACCTATTCCAGCGGTTCTGGCGCCCGGATTGGGAGATGCTGTACAGCGTGCTGCGGCTGGGCATTCCCATTGGATTTACATTGCTTGCCGAAGTGTCGCTGTTCGCCATGTCGGCATTCATGATGGGTTGGATTGGACCGGTGCCGCTGGCAGCGCACGGGATTGCGCTGAACTTGGCTTCGGCCACATTCATGGTGCATTTGGGTCTCTCCAATGCGGCCACGATCCGCGCCGGGAACGCCCTAGGGCGCAAAGATCGCCCGCATCTGGAAAAAGGCGCAAAAGCGGTGACCGTGATGTCCCTGCTGGTATCTGTCCTGACGATCACTCTTTTCGTGACCTGTGCCGAGCCGCTGATTTCCATATTCGTGGAACCCGACGATCCGCAACGTCCTCAGATTCTGGCCATCGGTACCGGGCTGCTGGCCATGGCCGCCTTGTTCCAGTTGGTCGACGGGGCGCAGGTGATTGCGCTGGGCCTGTTGCGCGGATTGCAGGATGCCAAGGTACCGATGGTCATGGCAGGGCTCAGCTATTGGGTGGTCGGAATTCCGGCGTCCTATTACTTTGGCTTTGTGCAGGGAATGGACGGGATCGGCATTTGGCTGGGCCTTGTCCTGGGGCTTGCCTGCGCGGCTGTCTTGTTGATGGCGCGGTTCTGGGCGCGCTCAGTTCAAACCGTTGGGGTGCCTGCGGAATAGCCGAGCCTTTAGCCCTTGTTCAGTCGGTCCGCCTTTTTGCGCACCAGAACGGTGCGCAAATCGTGCATCGCCAGTAGCAAACGATCAGTGACGTCCTCAAGCTGATCGTCCGATGCCTTTGACTGCGCCCATTGGGTGGTCAGGTTCAGATAGTCGACCGCGCGGTGGATATCGTCGATATCGCGCTGCGCCAGCACGGCTTTACGATCTTCTATCCAGCGTGCGATTTCCGCGTGGTCAGCCTCGGTCAGAGTGCGCTGGCCCTGCGGTTTGACCTCGCCATTGCGGATGTTGATAACCGCGATCTGATCCATCTCGATCCGCCGCTGGCGGTTTTCAGTGTCGATTCTGAAAACCGCGGCGCCATTCTCGCGGACTCGAAAATAGTATTCGGGCAGTTCTGCGGTCATCGTTCACTCCGGATCAGGTCAGGGCCGCGCAGAAGCGCTGGATGCGGGTGCAAGCCTCGGTCAGGGCTTCATCCGAGGTGGCATAGCTGACCCGGAAATTTGGCGACAGACCAAAGGCCGCTCCGAAAACAACGGCGACGTCCGCCTCTTCCAGCAGGGCGGTGGCGAATGCTTCATCCGAGTCGATCACCGTGTCCGCCGGGGTGCTCTTGCCAATCAGCCCTGCGATGGAGGGGTAGACGTAGAACGCGCCTTCGGGCGTTGGGCATGAAATGCCGTCGATCTCGTTCAGCATGCGAACCACCAGATCGCGGCGGCGTTTGAAGGTTTCGGCATTCGGGGCCAGAAATGACTGCGTTCCGTTCAGCGCCTCGACCGCTGCCCATTGGCTGACCGAGCAAGGGTTCGAGGTGGACTGCGATTGGATCTTGCGCATAGCGGCGATGATCTCGACCGGACCAGCGGCATAGCCGATGCGCCAGCCGGTCATTGCATATGCCTTGGAGACGCCGTTGCAGGTGAGCGTGCGATCATAGAGTCCCGGTTCGACTTCGGCCGGTGTGCAGAACTCGAAGCCGTCATAGGCCAGATGTTCATACATATCATCGGACATGATCCAGACATGCGGATGGCGCATCAGCACATCTGTCAGAGCCTTCAGTTCCGCGCGGCTATAGCCTGCGCCGGTCGGGTTCGAAGGCGAGTTGAAGATGAACCACTTGGTCTTGGGCGTGATCGCCGCCTCAAGCTGTTCGGCGGTCAGTTTGAAGCTGTTTTCCAATGTCGTCTCGACCACGACGGGCGTACCACCGGCCAGCAGGACCATATCCGGGTAGCTGACCCAGTAGGGGGCGGGGATGATGACCTCATCACCATCGTTCATGGTCGCCATCAGCGCGTTATACAGCGTCTGCTTGCCACCAGTCCCAACCGAGATCTGCGTGGGTGTGTAATCCAGCCCGTGATCGCGCTTCATCTTGGCGCAGGCGGCTTGTTTAAGTTCGGGGATGCCGTCGGGCGCGGTGTACTTGGTTTTGCCTGCCGCGATGGCTGCAACAGCCGCGTCCTTGATGTTCTGCGGCGTGTCGAAGTCGGGTTCCCCCGCGCTTAGGCCGATCACGTCTCGACCGGCGGCTTTCAACTCGGCTGCTTTGGCCGTCATCGCGATCGTGGGCGAAGGTTTTACGCGTGACAGTGTCGCAGACAGGAAACTCATGGGTGGCCTCGGTTTGTATGTTCAACCTGTCTGTCATAGGGTGCGCCCGAATGACGATCAAGCCGTATGAATTGAAGAATTGGAGACCCCGATGAACGACGAAAACGACTGGTTCGGGCCAGAGGCAGCAACCTTCGGGGACCGTTTGGCAGGCGCGCGTGAGGCGGCCGGGATGACACAGGCCCAACTCGCGCGGCGGCTCGGGATCAAAAAGGCAACGATCGCAGCGTGGGAAAACGATCTCTCTGAACCGCGCGCCAACCGGTTGTCGATGATGGCCGGGATGATCAACGTGTCTATCATGTGGCTGCTGACTGGCGAGGGCGAGGGCATGGAAGCCCCCACTGAGGAAGGCGAAGCCAATCTGGAGCTGGCGGATGCTGTAGCTGAATTGCGTGCTATCCGCGGTGAGATGCGCGCCAGTGCTGAACGAGCTGCACGGCTTGAGAAAAAATTGCGTTTGATGTTGGAGCAGCAAAAGTGACCGAGACACGGGACGTCAGGATCAAACGCATGCAGATGCGGTCGATGCGCCGTGGGATCAAAGAAATGGATTTGATCCTGTCCGCCTATGCCGAACGCAATCTGGCGGCCATGGATACAGCCGGTCTGGATCTATATGACGCGCTGCTGCATGAAAACGATCAGGACCTATATCAGTGGGTCACGGGACAAGCTCAGCCGCCAGAGGTGTTCGGCGCTTTGATCGCGGATATCGCGCAGACCTTTCAAAAATAATGGAAAATCCAGCTTAACCGATTCTTCGGGATTTAGATTCATGCTGCCTGAAACAGCGCGACTGAATCGGAGGGTCGGATGAGTATGGAAATGCAGGTCTCCGCGCCGGAAACCAAAGGGTTTATGACCAGCTATCTTGAGGCGCTTGCGCTGGTTGAGCGGCTGCACCGCCTATTACTGGACGTGATCAAGGACGAATTTGAGCGCGTGGGCGTGCTTGAAATCAACGCGGTACAGGCCTTGTTGCTATTCAATATCGGCGATCATGAAGTAACGGCGGGTGAGTTGAAAAGCCGTGGGTACTACCAAGGCAGCAATGTCAGCTACAACCTCAAAAAGCTGGTGGAAATGGGTTACATGCATCACCAGCGGTGCGAGATCGACCGACGCTCAGTCCGGGTACGATTAACGCCACGTGGGCGGGAAATACGCGATACAGTCGCTGAGCTTTTCTCGCGGCACGCTCTAGGGTTGCAGACCCGTGGCGTGTTGGGGTTGGAAGGGATCGACGACATCACGACCTCTCTGCGCCGGGTAGAACGGTACTGGACCGATCAAATCCGGTATATCTACTGATCAGGGGCGCGCGTCAGACAAAACCAGCCCTTGAAGCTCCCGGATCAGCTTTCGGGTCATGGCGTCCTCATAGGCTTCAAAACCCAGGGCAACCTCAACGAATGCGTCCACACCTAGAATGACCCACGCATTGTAGTAGGCGGACAATTCACCAACCTGAACATAGCGCTTGTCGCCGTGGGTTGGGTCGTCCGCGCCAATAACCAGTCCGTTGATGGTGATGCCTGAGGCTTGCAAAGCATCCTTGGCTTCACGCGGATGGGTGCCGAGATTGTGTTTGCCATCACCAGATAGATCCAGCGTGCGTTTCCAACATTCTGATTGCTGTGACAGTAAATCCGCCCCGAATAGCATAGCTGATCCAACGGCGGTGCCCTGCGGCGCTGTGCTGCGCGTTGTGCTGTTCAAAAGCGCTGCGATGCCTTCAAGGTCATTGGCGGATCGTATGGGCGTCCAGTCCAACAGCAGTCTTTGGTGGCCGGGTTCGCTCCACTCAAATATCGCCAGGCGTACTGGTGCGGTTATGTCGGACAGCACCAGTTGAGTGACTTCTGGCTGTTGCAAGGCCGCTGCTAAGCCATCCAATTGCAGACGGTATTCGCTGCCGTCTACTGACCCGGACACGTCTATCCCCAGTGCCAGCGCCTGGCGACACTCGGCCGCGACCGAACCTGCAACCATTGAGAGTACTGTCGCCAGAAGCCGCATCATCACTGAACGTCCTCTGGAAGCGAACCGATTTGCAAGCTGGTTAGCTCTCGTTCCAGTTTGCGCCGCATTGCGC
This sequence comes from Ruegeria atlantica, assembly GCA_013032095.1. Classification (GTDB taxonomy): domain Bacteria; phylum Pseudomonadota; class Alphaproteobacteria; order Rhodobacterales; family Rhodobacteraceae; genus Ruegeria; species Ruegeria atlantica_E. Next base: position 105,087 of record WQBJ01000006.1, read on the forward strand.
GTTCGAAGTCCTTAAAGCCTTGTGCGACTTCTAGAAACGCGCCAGGGCCGTGGAGAACGTTGTTTTCGAAGAAGGGGATCAGGTACAGTTCACCCTCGAAATCGGCGGCATTGATGACCAGCCCGTTGACCACGATGTCCTGAAAGGGGAAGTGCCGGTATGCGGACTCAGGTCCATATCCGTCATTGTTCGTTCCATCCCCGGACAGATCGATGGTTTGGAACAGACAGGATGGCGCCTGCTGCATCAGCTTCGACCCAAAGGCGAGCGCGTGGCCCATAGCCGTTGCAGACCCTCTGTCGGACCGGATCGAGTGCTGCACTGCCGACGACGCTGCAAGCAGGTCGGATCGCGTGCGGATCATCGTCCAATTCAGAATGATGCGCTGAGAGGAGCGGCCGCTCCATTCGTACACGGCCAGGGCTACGGGCATTGGCGAAGAGAAGAACGCCTCGGCCACGTCGGGCGCGGACAACGCAGCGGCCAGTCCTTGCCGCTGCAATGCGTCTTCGGTTCTGTCCACTGAAGTTGAAATGTCCATGGCCAGTGCCAGAGCCAGGCGGCAGGTTTCGGCCCGTAGCGGGCTGGCCATCCCAGCCAACCCCAATGCTGTCAGCCAGCGGATCACCAGTGGCCAGTACTTTCCATGCTGGCCCAGGGCTCGGCAGGCGCCAGCGCGTCCCCGTTCTGCAGCAGTTCGACCGAGATATTGTCCGGCGAGCGCACAAATGCCATGCGGCCGTCACGTGGCGGGCGGTTGATAACTACCCCGTTGTCCTGAAGGTGCTGGCAGATCTCGTAGATGTTGTCGACGCCGTAGGCAAGATGCCCGAAATGACGGCTGTCGCTGGGTAGGGCGTCGTCGCCGTCCCAATTATGGGTTAGTTCGATCGGCCGATCCTCTTGCCCCGGAGGCGCCATGAAGATCAGCGAAAAACGCCCTTCCTTACTGTCATAGCGGCGGGTTTCCTTCAGGCCCAACAGCTCATAAAACGCTATCGACTTCTCCAGATCCTTCACGCGGATCATGGTGTGAAGATATCTCAGCCCCATTGTGGCTTCCTTTCTGTTCAGGTGATGTTCAGCACCTTAGCGCGCGGGCATTACGTGTCGAGGGGGCAGCAGGGACACATTTTGGAATAAGAAGAAATGAGCGCACATATCGCGGTTCCGGTCAGGGAATTGCCGAGATATAGTGGTGGGCGACTCATTGCTGGAAAGGAAATTTCATGCCGCTGTCCTCTGACCAACTGGCCGAGATCGAAGCGCAACGGGCGCAGTCGCATCCAACACGCCGCGTTGTGGCCGCGGGGATGGAAGAGCATCTGTACACCGCTCATCAGGTTCTGGACCACGGATTTGTACGCGTGATCGACTATATGGGCGATGACGCTGCGATTTGTCAGGCGGCGCGGGTCTCTTATGGCAAAGGCACCAAGTCGGTACAGAACGACGAAGGTCTGATCCGCTATCTGATGCGTCACTGGCACTCGACCCCGTTCGAGATGTGCGAGATCAAGCTGCACGTCAAACTGCCCGTATTCGTGGCTCGGCAATGGATTCGCCATCGCACCGCGAACGTGAACGAATACTCAGCGCGTTATTCGATTCTTGATCGTGAGTTTTATATCCCAGCGCCTGATCACGTGGCTGCTCAGTCCGAGGTCAACAATCAGGGACGAGGCGATGCCCTTCAAGGTGAAGAGGCCGCCCGAGTTCTGGAGATGCTCAAGGCCGACAGCGCGCGTTGCTATGACAACTATGAAGCAATGATCAGCCAGGACGGTCAGCAGGGGCTGGCCCGGGAGCTGGCGCGGATGAACCTGCCTGCGAATATCTACACGCAATGGTACTGGAAAGTGGATCTGCACAACCTGTTCCACTTCCTGCGTTTGCGCGCCGATCCGCATGCCCAATACGAAATCCGTGTCTACGCAGATACCATGTGCAAGATCGTCGCCGATTGGGTGCCCTTCGCCTATAAAGCGTTCGAGGACTATCGTCTGGGTGCCGTGAACCTGTCGGCACAAATGGTTGATAGCCTGCGTCGTATGCTGGCGGGTGAAAACGTGACGCAGGAGAACTCGGGCATGACGGCTCGGGAATGGCGGGAGTTTGAAGCCGTCATTCGCGAAGGCTGATTTTGCATATCACTTGTCTATACGGAGTGTCATGAAGCTGTTACAGTTGCTTCATGACTTTTTCTGTGGTTGCCCGAATTTTTTGTCTTTGCTTGGCGTTGACTTCACCAGCGGTCGCCAAGTCTCCGATTGCTGAAGTGATTTGCGAGCCGACGTCGCGCATGCACCAAAAACTTGAACTGCAGTTCGGTTCGGAGCGTGTGGCAACCGGCATCCGCGGGCCAGAGCAGGTGATGGAGGTCTGGACCAGCAAGTCGGGCGACTGGACGATGGTAGTTACCTACGCCACAGGCACGTCGTGTATTGTGGCAATGGGCCAAGACTGGTTCACTCATGCCAAGGACGACCCGGCGCGAGGGTAAGGTTTTCTAACCTTTGGAAATCGGTCAACGGCCTGAAATTGGCCGTTGGCCTGTTTTGATATCCCGCTAAATGCGGGGCTGTATTACAGCGGCTTCAAATCAGAGGCCATTTGGCGGCCGTCACGTCCGTCTTGCAGCTCATACGAGACTTTCTGATTGTCAGCGAGCCCGGTCAGACCGGACCGTTCAACGGCCGAGATATGAACAAATACGTCCTTGCCGCCTTCATCGGGGGCAATAAACCCGTAGCCTTTCGTGGTATTAAACCATTTCACGGTGCCAGTTGGCATTTCCCGTGTCTCCTTCTACTTACACGTTGTCCCACTAAATTGGTGGGGGCAGTGATTGACGCCGCCGCAATGCATCACCGTATCGCCCACACGGTACAGCCCGAATTGCGTGTTTCGTCTTTTTCAACATTGCACGGTGAAGTAAAAAATCAAGAAATACCGGAACACGCAGGCAAATTTGCCAAAAATTGAACCAGATACAGGAGAACCCCTTAAATGCGTCTATATGGCTTGAAAGCCTGTGATACATGTCGCAAAGCATTGAAATCACTGACGGATGTCGAATTTGTCGATGTCCGGGCAGACGGCGTGCCGGATTCTGTGTTGTCACAGGCTTTTGAGGATTTCGGCGGGGCTTTGCTCAACACTCGGTCGACAACCTGGCGTGGATTGGACGAAGCGCAGCGCGCGCAACCTGCGCTGGAGTTGCTGAAAGAGCACCCCACTTTGATGAAGCGGCCTCTGATCGACCAAAATGGCACGCTGTATCTGGGCTGGACGGCCGAAACGAAGGCAGGGCTTGGCGTTACGTGAGTGGGTGACTATCTCAATTGACGCAAGTTAGAGGGTTTTGAATGCGCAACGCAGCTATGATTTTGGGCGTTATTGCCGGTTTGATCGGCATGATCGTGGGTTTCTTCGGCTATGGTTATGTCGAGCTGATTGACCGGTTTGGCGAGATCGAAGGACTGGCCGAGCAAGTAGATAATGCTGAAGTCATTCAAATAGCCTCGATCATTGCACCTCTGCTGGCGATTGCGGGTGGTGCGATGGCACATTCGCGTGCCTTGGTCGGAGGAATGTTATTGCTGGTCTCAGCAGCCGGGATGTATTACGCCTTTGGCTTCAACGTATTCACCATGTTCCCGGTAGCGTTTGCGGCCGTGGCAGGCCTCCTTGGGCTGGCCGCGGGTAAACCAGACGAGCCCAAGGCGCACTTCTAATTCACTTGATGCGCAGGATGCGGTCCAACGACAGTGGGCCTGCGCCGTTGATTACGATAACCAAAAATAAGAAGCACCAAAGCGTCCGATCATCCAGCAAGCTGACGGCGTTGGTAAAGTAGCTGCCCAGCTCAGTGCCGTGCCCATTAACGTCCACGATCGTCTGGACCCAGACAAAAATGGCCATACCCATGGCAGCTACACGTGACAGCAACCCGACAACGATCATAGCGGGCAGAATAAACTCGGCCCATGTGCCTACCATGGCGATTAGCCAGTATATGAAACCCAGTTGCGAGCTGTCATAGCTGACGGCTTCCATCGCTTTAGGGAAAATTTGCACATAGGCACCATCGGACGGGGACAAGAACCCAAAGAAACCGCTGCCCAGTTTGGTCTTGGCCGAGTTCCAGTAATACACCAGCAACGTTGCCGCAAAGACCAGCCGGGCCAGGGTCGGTGTCAACCAGCCGGAGGTCATTTCCAGCCGTCCCAGGGTGTTGTTGTGCAATGAGATCAGGGCAGTCATGTCGCCAGCCTTTCGATAGTCACAGAGGTTATTGCGCCGCCCTGCAAAAGCAGCGCCAGAGTGGCCCCAAGGTCAAATTCGGGGAATTCAGTTGCGGTTTTTTCAAACGCGCTGCCAATGGTTTGCCCAGCCTGAAGGCCAGCAATCCAATGTGCGCCGCCGGTGGGCAGCAGTTGCGGTGCGGGATCATAATCTGGTCGGGTAATCAGAACATCTTCGGCACCGGCGGTGGGTTTGGGCGCGCCGTCTTCGTTGTTGAAACGCCAGATGGAATAGATCGGCCAGTCCGATTGCAACATCTGCATCGACGGGGCCAATCCCAGTCGCGCCTGCATGATATCCTCGGGAGGAATGGCAAGTGCGTCGGCCGGAGCGGCCTGAGTGTCGGCGGCGTGGTAAGAGCGGCGCAGCGCCAGTTCCAGCCGTGCCACGTCGGGCAGGTAGCCCAGATGCGAAAGCTGCTCCATTCCGGCCAGAAAGTCGGGGAAGTCTCCTCCGTAAAACATCATCAGGGGTGATGACGGTGGATGCTTGCGCAGGAAAATCCCTGACAGCCCATCCATGTTCTGGGGGCCAAGCAGTTTGGTGATGACCGGAAAGGCCTGATGCATCGCTTCGGTCAGGGAAACGGCGACGTTGTTGCGGTACACGCTAAACCGACGTCCAGCGGGCTGAGCGTCTGCGTCCAATAACCCCTCGGGGATATCTGCCGTAGGGTCCAGCAGAGCTGTGTGGAAGGTGGTTTGCGAAACGCTCATGCCGGGACGCGGTCCAGAGCCGCTTGTGCGCGGTCGGCCTCGGCCCGCAAAATGGGCCAGTCGGGCACGTCTGTGTCCCATTCAATGAGCAGCGGCTTCGGTCCCGCTTTATCCAGCACATAATCCAGCAGCGCCCAGACCGGGTCGACAACCTCACGTCCGTGGCTGTCGATCAGCAGCGGGTGGCCGTGATCGTCCTCATCCTCGTCATGGCCGCCAAGGTGAATCTCGCCTACCTCGTCCAGCGGATAAGCGTCTATATAGCCCCGTGGGGAGAAATCCAGATTGGTGGCCGAGACAAAAACATTGTTCACATCCAGCAGCAGGCCGCAGCCTGTTCGGCGCGCGATCTCGCGCAGGAAATCTGGTTCGGACCACGTGCTTTCTTCGAACGCCAGATAGCTGGAGGGGTTTTCCAGCAGCATTTCGCGCCCGACGGTTTCCTGCACCAAATCAATATGCTCGCAAATGCGGGTCAGTGTGGTGTCGGTATAGGGCAGGGGCAGCAGGTCGTTCAGGAAGTGGCTGTCATGGGTCGACCAAGCAAGATGCTCGGAAAAGCTGGCGGGGTTCAGCCAGCCGACCAGATGTTTTAGCCGGGCAAGATGGTCAGGGTCCAGCGGGCCTTCGCCGCCGATGGACAAGCCAACACCGTGGACCGAGATCGGGAATTGTTCTGAGAGATGGCGCAACTGGGCCAACGGACGGCCGCCATCACCCATGTAGTTCTCGGCGTGAATCTCAAGCCAGGAAACTGGGTGCGCATTGTCCAGAATCTGCGCAAAGTGCTGGGGTTTGTAACCGACGCCCGGTGCGGCTGGCAATTTGTTCGGTCTGGTCGTGTTATCCAACATGTGTGTGCTCCCCAGTCACAACGAAGAGGCGGGCGATATGGCCCGCCCCTTCGGTTTTCGAAAGCTCGGGCTTATGCCGGCAGATCGCGGTCCAGTGGTTCCAGCGAGCCTTTGCGGTTGTCGGGCAGTTCGATATCGGCGCAGGTGCCGGCATCGACCAGAGTCCACGCGTTGCCCTGATAGTCTACGGTCGAGGTACCCGCGCAGGTAGTACCGGGGCCAGCGGCACAGTCGTTCTGACCGGCCAGCGATACGCCATAGCATTTCTCTTTGGCTTGTGCGGTGGCAGTAGTTGCTGCGCCTGAAACGGCAGCTGCGACTGCGCTTGCGATGACCAGTGTTTTTGCGGTGTTCGACATCTCGGTAATCCCTTTTGATGACTGCGTATGTCTTCTTGTGACAATGACAAAGGTAGTACTTGCGGGGCTGCACTTGAATTCACGAGCCCGTGTCTCACAACCCCGTCAGGACATGACATGCCCTCTTGAAGGTTAACAAATTGTTTTTGAAAAGAAAAAGATAAATTGTTTCAATCCGGCCCCAAAATCGGGGCCGGATTTCCGGCAATTTGGCGCCGAATGTTACAGCAGATCGGGAGGGGTGGCCGCCTGCGAAAGCTCTTTTGTTACAACGTCAAGCGGTTGTACCTGCGTCTGTTTTTCGCCCAGACGCCGGACACTGACGGTGCGCTCCTCGACCTCGCGGTGGCCGACAGCCAGAATGACCGGCACCTTGCCGACCGAGTGCTCGCGCACTTTGTAGTTGATCTTCTCATTGCGGATGTCGGCCTCGGCACGGACACCAGCGGCTTTGAGCGTCTCGACCACTTCGTTCACGTAGTCATCAGCCTCAGAGGTGATCGAGGCGACAACGACCTGACGCGGGGCCAGCCAGAACGGCAGTTTGCCAGCGTGTTCTTCGATCAGGATACCGATGAAACGTTCGAACGAACCGAGCGTCGCCCGATGCAGCATGAACGGGCGGTGCTTGGCACCGTCGGCACCGATAAAGCTGGCGTCCAGCCGCTCGGGCAGGTTGGGATCAACCTGCAGAGTGCCGCATTGCCATGTCCGACCGATTGCGTCGGTCAGGGTGAACTCCAATTTGGGGCCGTAGAATGCGCCTTCGCCTTCGAGCACTTCATAGTCGTACCCGGCGGCCTTACAGGCATCGCCTAGAGCCTTCTCGACCAGATCCCAGCTTTCATCCGAGCCGATCCGCTTTTCCGGGCGGGTGGACAGCTTGATGGTCCAGTCGTGGAATCCGAGGTCGGCATAGACTTTGGACAGGAAGGCGATGAACTTGGCGGTTTCAGATTCGATCTGATCTTCGGCGCAGAAGATGTGGCCATCGTCTTGGGTAAAGCCGCGCACCCGCATGATCCCGTGCAGCGCGCCCGAAGGTTCGTAACGCGCGCACGATCCGAACTCGGCCATACGCAGCGGTAGGTCGCGATAGGATTTCAAACCTTGATTGAACACCTGCACGTGGCAGGGACAGTTCATCGGCTTCAGCGCGTTGATCGCCTTTTCGCGGGCATGTTCCTCGTCCACTTCGACGATGAACATATTTTCCTGGTACTTGTCCCAGTGGCCCGAGGCCTCCCACAGTTTGCGGTCAACGACCTGCGGAGTGTTGACCTCTACATAGCCGTCGCGTTCCTGCATCCGGCGCATATAGTCCTGCAGGGTGGTGTAGATTTTCCAGCCGTTCGGATGCCAGAAAATCTGGCCCGGAGCCTCTTCCTGCATGTGGAACAGGTTCATCTCGCGGCCCAGTTTGCGGTGGTCACGCTTGGCGGCCTCTTCCAGCATGTGCAGGTGAGCTTTGAGCTTTTCCTTGCCGGTGAAAGCCACGCCGTAGATACGCTGCAGCATCGCGCGGTCACTGTCGCCGCGCCAATAAGCGCCGGCGATGGACATCAGTTTGAACGCGTCACCTGGAACTTGACCGGTGTGCTGCAGGTGCGGTCCGCGGCACAGGTCCTGCCAGTCGCCGTGCCAGTACATGCGCAGCGGCTCGTCGCCGGGAATGGCTTCGATCAGTTCGACCTTATAGGGCTCGTTGTTCTGGGTGTAGAAATCAATCGCGCGCTGTCGGTCCCAGACCTCGGTGGTCACGGGGTCGCGCTTGTTGATGATTTCTTTCATCTTTTTCTCGATCAGGCCGAGATCTTCGGGCGTGAACGGTTCCGCCCGGTCAAAGTCATAGTACCAGCCGTTTTCGATGACGGGTCCGATGGTGACTTTGGTGTCAGGCCAGATTTCCTGCACCGCACGCGCCATGATATGCGCCAGATCGTGGCGGATCAGCTCATTGGCTTGCTCTTCATCCTTCATGGTGTGGATGGCGATGTCGGAATCGGATTCGATGGGCCACTGAAGGTCCCAATGCTGGCCGTTTACCGTGGCCGAGATGGCCTTTTTCGCCAGCGAGGTTGAGATATCGGCAGCCACCTGCGCGGGCGTTACGCCTGCGTCATAAGAACGTGCATTGCCATCAGGAAAGGTGAGTGAGACGGATTTTGCATCCAAGGCCATATCGGCTCTCCTCGTCGGTTTGGCGCCCACTGAACGCCCGGTTGCGGGTTATGGTATTGGGCTGATTTGGCAGGTGCAGCATAACCTGTCAAGAGCGGAACGGTGGGACATTGACGCTGCTGGACGATGGAATTCGGGAATTGCGACCTCTGTTCTGCCGTGCATGATGCTACGCAAACAGAAAGAGGGTTTCATGGCAGCGACGGAATTTCTTGAAACGGCGCAGGGGCGGCGGTTGGCCTATCACAAGAGCGAGGGCAGGGGCCCAACCATCGTTTTTCTGGGCGGGTTGAAATCGGATATGGAGGGCACCAAGGCTGTGCACCTTGAGGCTTGGGCACAGGCGCGAGGGCAGGCGTTTCTGCGCTTTGATTATTCCGGGCATGGAGAAAGTTCCGAAGCCTTTACCGATGGCTGCATCGGGGATTGGCATGAGGATACGGTAGCAGCGGTGACAGCTCTGACCGATGGACCTCTCATCGTTGTCGGTTCGTCCATGGGCGGGTGGCAGGCTCTGCTGCTGGCCAAGGCGATGCCAGAACGGATCGCGGGCATGGTCACCATCGCCGCCGCGCCGGACTTTACCGAGGATGGCTATTGGGCATCGTTCAGCGACGAACAGAAGGCTGCATTAGACAGTGTTGGTCACGTAGAACTGCCCTCGGATTATATGGAGCCTTACATCATCACGAAGCGGATGATCGAGGATGGACGGCAGCGTTTGGTTCTGCGGGACCCGCTGGACCTGCCATTCCCGGTTCGCAGCTTGCAAGGCACTGCAGACACGGCGGTATCGACAGACACTGCCGTGCGTCTGCTGGAGCATGCCACCGGGCCGGACATGCGCCTGTTATTGGTCAAGGACGCTGATCATCGTTTCTCGGACGGTCCCTGTCTGGGGCTGATCGAGAACGCAGTTCTTGAGGTGATGGGGAGCAGCTAATGCGGCGTTTCGGTTGGGTACTGGGGCGCCTGCTTTTGGCGCTGATTTTCATCGGCGGCCTGATCTATTGGTTCGGGCCACGCGAAGAGGTCAACCTGCATCCGCGCTTTGATCCGCGTAAATTCGGCGAGGGGGTTCAAGTTTATTTTGAAAGTACCGAGTCCGCCTATGACGATATCGTACCGGGCGTTGAAAAACGGGTGATCTGGCAGGACGGGTTCAAGGAACAACGCACTCCGATTTCCGTCCTTTATGTCCACGGCTTCTCGGCCTCGTCCGAGGAAATCCGTCCGGTGCCCGACATGGTGGCCGACGCGCTGGGGGCAAATCTGGTCTACACGCGGCTGAAGGGGCACGGGCGGGAAGGAAGCGCAATGGCCGAAGGGACGGCATCGGGTTGGATGCAGGACATGGCCGAAGGCTTGGCGGCGGCGCGGGCGGTTGGTGACAAGGTCGTTGTCATTTCAACCTCAACCGGCGGAACGCTAGCCGCAGCTGCCGCGCTGGATGAAGAGCTGAGCAGGGATGTTGCGGGGATTGTCTTTGTTTCTCCAAACTTTGGAGTGAACACACCCGGCGCATGGATTCCCGGTCTGCCCTGGGCGCGGACCTGGCTGCCTCTGGTGATGGGAGAGGAGCGCGACGTCTCTGGTCCCGACCCGGAACTGAACAAATACTGGTCGGCGGTCTATCCGTGGGAGGCCGTGGTGCCGATGACAGTGCTGGTCGAGACCATTTATGCGCTGGATTTCTCGGGTGCGCAGGTACCGGCACTGTTCTGGTTTTCCGATGACGATCAGGTGGTGCGGCCCGATCTGACACACAAGGTGGCCGACGCCTGGGGCGGGCCTGCTACGGTAGAACTGGTGACGATGGGGCCGGGCGATGATCCCATGTCGCATGTGATTGCGGGGCGTTTGATGTCTCCGGGGCAGACCGACGCAACCGTGACAGGTATTCTAGACTGGCTCAAAGGGATCGAAGTGGAATAGCGATGCGCAAGCCGGGCAGTATGTGGAGCCTTGAAACGCTTGGTCGCGTGCGCTTGTCCCGGCATTTCTTCATGCGGGATTTCCTGTATTCGGAAATCGGGAATTTCCATGAGAAACAAAATCTTCCCGACAATCCCGATCTTGCTATCGAAACCGGCCGCGCATTTTGCCAGACCCTGCTTGATCCACTTGAGGAGACCTTTGGGCGGGTCGCTGTTCGTTCCGGGTATCGCTCGCCTTCGTTGAACCAGTTCGGGAATGAAAACCGCCTGAATTGTGCCCGGAATGACAACCCGTTGGAGTGCCACATTTGGGATCGAGCGGAAGGGGATGCGCGCATTGCAGGCGCCTCGGTTGTCCTTCCGTGGTTTGCCGATCAGCACCAATCCGGGCGGGATTGGCGCGATCTTGCGTGGTGGATGCACGACCACCTGGACTATTCTGAAATCTGGTTTTTCCCTAAGCTGTGCGCCTTCAATCTGGTCTGGCGGCCCAAACCCCATCGCCGGATCGATAGCTACATCGCACCACGAGGCTGCTTGTTGCACCCCGGAGACGAGCCGGCCGAAGACCTCAATACCCGCCGTGCAAGGTATGCTGATTTTCCGACCTTCCGGGGCATAAATTATCCCTGAAGTTTAACTTGCCCGAGCTCGTAAAACCTCCCATCCTGTTTGGTAGAACGACCGATTTAAAAGTTGAAGTGTTGCGAGGCCCCGCGTGATCGAGCCGCTGGTTTTACTACCTGAAATGATGTGCGATGCACGGCTTTTTGAGCCTCAAATCAGTTGTCTGTCTCGTCAACGCGCGGTCACTGTTGCGCCGCTGTCGTTGGGTGAACGCATTGAAGAGATTGCGTCGGCCTTACTGGATCAGCTACCGCATCGGTTCGCGCTGGGCGGACTGGGCATGGGGGGCGTGGTCGCACTTGAGATCATTCGCCGGGCACCCGACCGGGTGTTGCGCCTTTGTCTGATGGCAACTGATGCGCAGGCCGATACGCCGCAGTTGGCGGCGGCGCGTGAAGAACATTTGGTGGGCGCAAAAACTGGGCGGCTGGATGACGTGATGCGCAGGATTGTCGGGTCGGAAGCGCTGGCACCGGGTCCGAAGCGCATTCCGATCTTGAATGGCCTAGTTGAGATGGCATTGGACCAGGGGCCGGAAGTGTTCGAGCGCCAGATTCGTGCGCTGCAACGGAGACCGGATCAGCAAGGAGAGTTGCGACGCATCAAAGTGCCAACGCTGGTCCTGTGCGGTGCGCATGACACGCTGACGCCGGTCCGCAAACATGCCTTTATGGCTGACCTGATTCCAGGCGCAGAGCTTCAAGTTGTTGAAGAGGCCGGTCATCTGCCAACGCTTGAAACACCTCAACTTGTGACTGACGCCCTGACAGATTGGCTAAGTACGCCTGCCCGTGTGGCTTATGTGTAAAACGCCGCGCGCTCAGCCTTACTGAGGATCGTGGGTATCGCTACGGGATCGCCGCTGCTCGCGTCAAAGAAGGGCGTTTTTTTCCAACTGCCGGACAGCCACGACTTCATAAGACGCTTTAGAAGCCCAACTGCTGCGTAACGTACTTTTTCGTGTGATTGCTTGCCGTCCGGTTGGGGAATGAACCCTCGCGTTGTGATTGGGCCTAGTTGGCTTGGGTCAGCAATACGTCTGACGATGAACCCGGCGAACGGAACCTTCGCCGTCCGCGGTGTCGTCGCCAGCGGTGCATTGCAACACTTGGCGTACCACCGCAGCATCCCTTTTGGGCTTAGCTGCATCAGTGCAAGTTGTTCTACGCCGCCGTCGAAACGGATCTCTTCCGGGCTCATTTGCAGAATGTCAACGGGGCCGGGGGCTGGGTCTGGTTGCCTAAAGTAAAGCTGAGCCGCACGGCAGTCGTTGCAGAAACAACTGACATGGGTGCCCGAATGTACTCCGGCAGCGGTAATGTGTCCGTGTAACGTACCGCAATTGCAGGAGAAGGGCGTATCTTGCGCCGTTCTCCTGCCCATTGCGTCAGGCGACCTTGTTGTTGTTGGCGGCCCGCCGCTGCGATTTTCGTGAGTTTGCGTTCATGAAGTCGATCACCAGCGGCCGGATATTGTCGCGCCAGCTGCGCCCGGCGAAGATACCATAGTGACCGGCACCCGGCTCAACATGGCTGGCCTTTTTCGCGTCTGGCAGACCGGTACATAGATCAAGCGCCGCGATACACTGGCCAGGGGCTGAGATGTCGTCATTCGAGCCTTCGACTGTCTTGACCGCCACATCGGTGATCTTGCCGATATCGACCTTGTGGCCTGCGACCACGAATTCATTCCGGGCGATCTCGCGGTTCTTGAACACACGCTCGACCGTGGACAGATAGAACTCGGCGGTCATGTCCATGACGGCCAGATATTCGTCGTAGAACCGGTTGTGCGCATCCAGTTCCGAGGCCTCACCCCGCATGACGCGGTGAATCTGATCCGAGAACGCCTTGGAGTGGCGATCCGCGTTCATCGACATGAACGAAGCTAGTTGCAACAGGCCAGGATAAACCATTCGGCCCACACCTTTATATTTGAATCCGACTCGCTGGATCATGGTTTCTTCCAGCTGCCCCATCGTTACACGGCGGCCGAAATCGGTCACGTCGGTTGGGGTGGCGTCGGGGTCAACCGGGCCACCAATCAGCGTAAGAGTGCTGGGCTGCGCCTTGGGCTCGAGCTCTGCCAGATAGGCGGTGGCGGCCAGAGTTAGCGGCGCGGGCTGGCAAACCGCCACGACATGAGTGTCTGGGCCAAGCTCTTTCATAAAATCGACAAGATAGAGGGTATAATCCTCGACATCGAACTTGCCTTCAGACACGGGAATATCGCGCGCATTATGCCAGTCGGTAACGTAGACTTCACAATTCACCAGCAGGCTTTTAACCGTGGACCGCAGCAGCGTGGCATAGTGACCGGACATCGGCGCCACCAGCAAAACCTTGCGCGGTTGTTCTTGCCGACCATTGACCCGGAAATGCACCAGATCGCCAAAGGGGCGTTCCAGCACGGTTGTGATATCAACCAAATGGTCCTTGCCATCTTCGCAGGTAAAGGTACGAATACCCCAATCCGGTTTGACAACCATGCGCTGAAACGTACGCTCGGTCACCTCGCCCCATGCGGCCATCGCGCTGAAGGCAGGGTTCGGTATCATCGAGAAGATCGGGTAGGATGCGACCGCGCTAGCCGTTGCGCCCATCCATTGGTTGGTGTTGCGCATTGTTTCCATCAAGTCGTAGGTGATCATGTAGCGCATGGAAAAGGGGCCTCCTAAGTGTCAGCCTGAGAGTTCGGACCATTCGCCGCTTTGCCCCCCGACACCCACGACGTTATTCTGCATAGCAGAAAGGTTAGGGGGGAATTGTTAAAATGACAACAAGTGAAGATCAGATGCCTGAAGCTACCGAAGAAAACATTGAACGACTTAAAGAAAATATGGAAAAGGTCGAGGCGCTTTCGAAGCGGCTGGTCGAGGTTATGGCGGGGAAAAAGTCGCACACCCCTGCTTTGGACGCCCCGAATCAAGAGCTTTTCGCACGAGCAGCAACGGCATATTGGTCCGAAGCATGGCAGAATCCCGCTAAGCTGCTTGAACAGCAGATCGAATACTGGGGCAAATCCGTTCTGAACTTTGCCGAAGCCCAGCAGGCGATGACGACGGGCGAGGTTGAAGAGGAAGACCATAAACCTCGTGACAAGCGGTTTTCCAACCCCCTGTGGGAAACCAATCCCTATTTTCGCCTGATCCGCCAGCAATACCAAACCAACTCTGACGCGATCGCTCAGGCCGTTGCTTCAGTCGATGATCTGGACGCCAAGGACAAGCGCCGTCTGCGGTATTTCTCGCAGCAGATTGTCGACATGATGGCGCCGACGAACTTTCTGGCGACCAATCCAGACGCGCTGCAGAAGGCCGTTGAGACCGAGGGGCAGTCGCTGATCCAAGGGCTTGAGAACCTCGTGTCAGATCTTGAAGCCAACGATGGTGAGCTGGTGGTCAAGCTGGCCGATGAGAGCGCGTTCGAGGTCGGCGGCAATCTGGCGACGTCGCCAGGCGATGTAATATACCGTAACCGGATGATGGAACTGATCCAGTACAAGCCCGCGACCGAGACAGTTCATGAGACGCCCATTGTCCTGTTCCCGCCTTGGATCAACAAGTTCTACATCCTCGATCTGAAGGCGCAGAACAGCCTTATCAAATGGATCACCGAGCAGGGCTATACCCTGTTTGTCGTTAGCTGGGTCAACCCGGACGAAAGCTATGCCGACACCGGGATGGAGGACTATATCCAGGACGGTTTTCTGACCGCGATCGAAGAGGCCAAGAAGATTTGCAAGGTCAAGCAGGTCAACGCGATCGGCTATTGCATCGCGGGCACGACGTTGAGCCTGACGCTAGCTCTGATGAAGCAACGCGGAGACAAATCGATCAAGTCAGCTACCTTGTTTACCGCGCTGACGGACTTCTCGGAGCAGGGGGAGTTCACGCCCTTCCTGCAGAACGACTTCATCGACGGGGTCGAAGAAGAAGTGACCAAAGAGGGCATCCTGCGGTCGTGGATCATGGCGCGTACTATGTCGTTCCTGCGCTCGCGCGATCTGGTCTACGGTCCGGCCATTCGCAGCTATATGATGGGAGAGGTGCCGCCCGCTTTTGATTTGCTGTTCTGGAATGGCGACGGCGCCAACCTTCCGGCCAAGATGACAGTGCAGTACCTGCGCGGTCTCTGCCAACGCAATGAGTTCGCAGCAGACGGGTTCGAGTTGTTGGGCCACAAGCTCAAGCTCAGCGATGTGGATGTGCCGCTAATGGCGATTACCTGTGAGACTGACCATATAGCCGCCTGGAAAGACTGCTATCGCGGTGTGCAGAAGATGGGGTCAAAGTCCAAGACCTTTGTGGTTTCGGAATCCGGCCATATTGCAGGCATCGTCAATCCGCCCAGCAAGAAGAAATATGGTCACTACACCAACCCCGATCTGAAAGCCGATGCCGACACCTGGTTGAAAGAGGCCGATTTCCATGAAGGGTCATGGTGGCCCCTGTGGGAGGCTTGGCTGAAGAAGCGCTCGGGCAAACAGGTTCCCGCCCGCGATACCGGCGATTCGGAGCATCCCCGGCTGGCGCCGGCCCCAGGCACCTATGTTGTAGCCAACCCAAACGGTTGATTTCATTTTGAAACTAAAAGTTTTCTGCGACGCAGCGAGAAAAAACTTGCAATGCTGCGTCGCAGCAATCATATTGTCCTCAAGCTGATGAAAGCCGGGGTGGGCCCGGTTCGGCAAAAGGATTAGGACAATGGCAAAGACTCAAGACTTTACCGCGACCCTGAAAGAAATGATGGGCGCATTCCCCGTTGACACCACCGCTCTGGAAGGTGCCTTCAAATCGACCGCTTCGCTGAACGAAAAGCTGTCGGGCGTTGCTCTGGAAGCAGCTGAAAAATCGGCAGAAATCTCGAACAAATGGACCAAAGACACTCTGGCCAAATTGACCGAGATGTCGAAAGCCAAGGCAGAGCCGGCCGATTACGCAAAAGCCGCAACCGACTTCGCAAGCGCGTCGGCTGAAGTTGCCGCTGAAAACATGGCTGCCTTCGCAGAGATCGCGAAGAAACTGCAGACCGAAACTGTCGAGCTGCTGATGGCTGCTGGCAAAGAAGCTGCTGAAGACGCAACTGCTGCCGTCAAGAAAGCAACCAACGACGTGACAGCTGCTGCCAAGAAAGCTGCAACTGCTAAGTAAGAAAGACCGCGACACGCACCCGTTCCTCCCATCTGGTGCAATCGCGTTGGGCAGGTCGAATGACCTGCCCTTTCTTTTTGTTCTGCAGTCGCATAATCTCTGCTGCAACGCATCATCCTGGGGAGGGTAACAGGTGGCAGAACAAGAAAAACCGCTGTTGATCAAACGATACGCCAGCCGTCGGCTGTATAACACCGAGACCAGCGACTATGTCACGCTCGAAGACATCGCGGCCTTTATTCGCGACGGGCGTGAAGTACAGATCATCGACCTGAAAACCGGAGACGATCTGACACGTCAATATCTGCTTCAGATCATTGCCGAACATGAAAGCCGGGGCGAGAATGTGCTGCCGGTGAATGTGCTGAACGATCTGGTGCGCAGTTACATGATCCCCGGTGGTGGGATGATGCCGCAATTCCTGCAAAGCTCGTTCGAGATGCTGCGCGAAAGCCAGAACAAGATGATGGAAAACATGAACGCCATGAACCCGATGTCTCAGATGCCGGGGTTTGAGGCGCTGCAGGCGCAACAGCAGGCGTTCCTCAAGGCGATGACTGGCGGTCTGTCCAGCGGATGGTCCGGACCGGACAAAGACGAAGAGCAGACGGAATCCAAAGAAGATCTGGATGACATCAAAAAGCAACTGGCTGAGTTGCAGAAGAAGCTCTCCAAGCTGAACTGACGGTATCAGCGATGCGCTGGATGGTCCTGACTGTCGCAATGTTGTGGACTCATCCGGCGCTGTCCGAAGGGCGCTTTTCCCAGGTATGGTCACCGATCTGTTCTTTGGGCAGCCAATCAGATTCCGGGTGTGATGAAATTCGCGCACGGGAAATCCTGAATGCAGACGAATTTCCTTGGCGCGCGATCGGCCGGGTCAATTTTGCCAGCCGTGATCAGCGTTCCCATTGCACCGGCGTTCTGGTGTCGGAGCGGCAGGTTCTGACCGCCGCCCATTGTTTATACAACACTGCCCGACAGAGCTGGATACCCCCGAGCAGTATCCGTTTTGCCGCAGGATATCAGCGCGGAGAAGCTGCCGCGGTCTCGACCGTCGTCGCATATTCGTTGCACCACGAGCAGGGAAAAATTGGGGTTTTCAACAACCGAGCTGATTTGGATTGGGCAATACTGGAGCTTGAAAACCCTCTCGGTCAGGAGGTCGGCGTACTGTCAGTCGGGAATACTGGTCCGGCGGAACCTTTTGTTGCAGGGTATCCCGGCCTTCGGCCGCATGTCCTCAGCCGCACTGCAACCTGCGACCCGCGTCGAATGGAGGGCGGGGTGTTGCTAGCGATTTGTCCTTTGATGATGGGGGATTCCGGTGCGCCGCTTTTGGAGCAGACGCCAAACGGCTTGCAGGTTGTCGGAATCGTGTCCCGCGTCGCTGCAACCCCCGAGGGGATTACAGCGCTGTTTCTTTCAACTGATCTGTTTGATCTAAACTTGGACTGATACTCAGGTGCCGTAGACGGGAACCGGGCCGGTCACTTCACCCACCGAGGCCAGCAGGATATCGGCGATCACGTCCAACTCGTCTTTCGTTAGACGAACCGGCAGGCGGACGTCGCACGCCTTCATCAACATGTCCCGCGTTTGAGGTAGCTCGAACTTCTCGGGCAGGAACTGCCAGTTCCAGAAGGCGCGGGCATTGTCCTCGCTGAGGCCAAAGACCTGCACCTTCACGCCGCGCGCTTCTGAAGCGGCAGCAAAAGCGCGGATTTCGGCTTCGTCCATCCCAACCAGATTAAACTGGATCGAGTCTGGTGCCCGCCGCTCGGGAGCCAAGGGAGGCGGGACTGCGATATTGGGCGAACTGTTCAACCGCTCGGCCACATAGTCATGGTTCGACAGGCCATCTCGCACTCGACGCGCCAGTTTCGGGATTTGCGGGCGGATCACGGCGGCACTCAGGTTGCTCATGCGCAAGTTATACAGCGGCAATTTGTTCTGCCAGCGGGCAAAAGCTTCTTCCAGTTCGGGAGAGTTGTCGCCGTGGGGACCTTTGTGCTTCTTCCAGTTGTGCTCATAGGCGCCTGACATGATCACGGCGCGGGCCACCAGATCGGCGTCGTCGGTGATCAGAATACCACCTTCACCCGCGTTGATCATTTTGTAGGACTGGAATGAGAAGCAACCCACCTTGCCGATAGTACCGATATTCTGACCGTGCCAAGTTGTGCCCAGCGAATGAGCCGCGTCCTCGATCACCGGGATGTCGCGTTCGTTGCACAGGGCCATGATCGCGTCCATGTCAGATGTGTGGCCGCGCATATGGCTTATGATAACCGCCTGCACGCTGTCCAACTTGGCGGCGAAGTCTTCCATATTAATGCGATAGTTCTCACCCACTTCGCACAGAACCGGGATGCAATCCGCATGTACGACCGAAGAAGGCACGGCGGCGAAGGTAAAGCCCGGGATCAAAACCCGCGCGTCTCGAGGCAGGCCCAATGCCTTAAGCGAAAGGAACAAAGCGGCTGAACAGGACGAGACTGCTAACGCGTATTTCGTGCCCAGCAATTCAGCGAATTCCGCCTCAAGCAGGGCCACCGGGGCATCGTGTGGCGCAGTATAGCGAAACAGGTCGCCTGACTGCATCAGGGCGTCGATGGCTTCTTTGGCGGCTGCGGGGATAGGTTCGGCGTCATGAACATTCGGAGGAAGCGTCATATTTGATTTTCCCAAATTCTAACTTTGGTAAACGTAAAGCTATTCGTGGGGTAATCCAACCCCTCAATCGCTGTGTGGGCGAAATTTCACCAATCCGTCACAATCAGGGGGGGCACTGTTTGGCTTGCTGCAAACTTCAAAAGTTTGTTTTGAACCTGCAACTGTCGGGAAGGTGAGGTGGCATTACACCAACTCTATAAGTTCTTTTTTTTTAAGCCGGATTGGATCACTGTTTTGACGATCACACGTTTCGCAGGCCCGTTGATACTTGCGATTTTCGCGACAACTTCACACGCCCAATACGTTTTGTCCGACGGCACGGAAGTTGCTCCGCTTGAAATGTTTAAGGAATGCGAGGTTTGCCCTGAGATGATTGTCTTGCCCTTGGGGCATTTTCTGATGGGAACTCCTCCGGGTGAAGCAAAACGCAACTTCCACTGGGATGAAAAAGGCTGGCGGCTGGCAACACCGGAAGAGCCGTACATCGCGTTTCATGAAGGGCCGGTACACCCAGTGACAATAGATATAGCTGTTGCCATGGGGCGAAACGAGGTCACCCACGATCAATGGATGGCCTGCGTCAATGATGGGGGGTGCGGAGGGTATCTGCCGAGAGATTGTATTCCGCAACCGAATGGCAAGTGTATCCAAATTATCGGTAACCATCCGGTTGTCGATGTGTCCTACTTTGATGCCTTGTCCTATGCGGACTGGCTAAACACTAAAGTAGGGGCTGATGTTTACCGCCTGCCGACGGAGGCCGAGTGGGAGTACGCCGCGCGGGCAGGGACGCAAACTCCGTTTGCGCAAGGTGAGGAAGTTCACACGGATCAGGTGAATTTTCACGGCAAACCGACTGAAGAGTTGCTTGGGGTGAAGCGGCCCGACCTGGCGAGACGCGGCCATCCGGTTCCAGTCGACACGCTCGACGCGGCCAATGGCTGGGGGTTGCGTCATATGTCTGGGAACGTCGGAGAACGAACCATGTCCTGTTGGACTGAGACGCATCAGAATTGGAAAACATCAAGTGCTTACTTGAAAGTCGCGTTGGAACTGGAATGTGAGTATAGAGTTGGGCGCGGCGGAACATATTGGACTGGAATGGACTTTTCACGCGTAGCCACGCGCGGCCCAGCAAGATCCGCTGCCAGATCTACGTCCAGCGGCTTCCGCGTCTTGAGAGATTTAAGGTAATCAGTTCAAGGCTCGACGGTTACGCACCCAACCGATCCCGCAGCGCGAACCAGGTCATCGCCAGCACCAGAAGGGGGCTGCGCAAGGTAGGGCCTCCGGGGAAGGGGAGGGCGGGGACGCGGGCCATTGTGTCAAAGCCTTCGGCTTGTACCTGAATGGCCGGTGCCATCAATTGCCCGGCATGGGTGGCTTTGCCGACCAGTGGCCGGAATAGCCCGAAGTCGACAGAATATTCGGTGCGAACCGCGCAAGATAGGGCATTCGCCGCATTGTGGTGGCCAGAGTGCCGCCCCAAGCGTAATCGATTTCCACATCCCACAGATGCGGGAAGAATTCAGTTATGGGTTTGCGGACCTTGGCGGCGATGTTGGCGGGGAAGCGATAACCACAGCTTTGGCCGCCACCAAATAACCGCCCATCCGCGCTGAGGTGGAATTAGTTAACCACGAACTTCGTATCGCCGACGGCCACTTCGCGAGTCAGGACAGGGGTGGCATCTACGCCCAAGGGTTCGGTTGCAGCGATGAAGTTATTGAGGGGCATGACCCGTGCCGCCACTTTTGGGTTTAGGTCACCCAAGTAGCCGTTGCAGGCCAGAAAGACGTGGTTGGCGTTAACCGCACCATCGACTAAGCGCACTTTGACGGCGTGGCCTTTCTCTAATTCTGTGACTTCGGTGCAATCATGGATGCTTACCCCGGCTTTTGCCGCTGCCTGTGCCAGCCCCAACGTAAAATGGAGCGAGTGCAGATGGGTACGCCCATATCCAGGTATCCAACTTTATAGGCGGGCGAGGGGCACAAGGCGTGCCCGGTTGCCGCATCCAATAGCTCGACTTGATCATAGTCATAACGGTTCGACAAATGGGCCGCGTGCTCATACATCTGTTTTTGGTCAGAGGCCGATAGAGCCAGCCCTGCGACACCCGGCTTCAGGTCGCAGTCGATCTGATGTTTCGCGATGAGGGACTTGATCAAATCCTTTGCGTCCTCGACCAAATCCCACAGCTTGACTGCGTCATCGTCCCCGAATGATGCTCCAGGTCCTCCTGATCCATCCGTTGATTACTGCCCAACTGTCCGCCATCGCGGCCAGAGGCCCCGAAGCCCACGCGATGCACCTCAAGCAGCACAACGTCAAGGCCAGCTTCAGCTAAGTGCAGAGCAGCGGACAGGCCGGTATAGCCTGCCCAACTATGCATACATCGCGTTGGTATCGCCCGACTTGACGGAAATCGATCTGTTGAAATGGCCGTCGCCGCATACCAACTGGCCGGATGCTCGGCCTTGCGGTCGTTTAGCTAGCGCAGATTTATTGTGCCCTCAGACGTTCAGCAGAAGATGCTCCCGCTCCCAAGGTGAGATCACCTGCAGGAACTCTTCATACTCTGCGCGTTTGACGATGCCATAGACGCGGGCGAATTCGGGGCCAAGGACTTCGTGCAGGGCGGTGGCTTCGTCGAATAGGTCCAGCGCGTTGCCCATGACCTGTGGGATATCGCCTTCTCCCTCATAGGCGTCGCCATAAAACTGGCGGCGGGGGCGCTCCTGCTGGATCAAGCCCAGATAGCCACAGGCCAGAGACAAGGCGATGCCGAGGTAGGGGTTGCAGTCCATCCCCGCAATGCGATTTTCCACACGGCGCGCCTCGGGGCCGGACAGAGGTACGCGGATGCCTGTGGTGCGGTTGTCGCGCGCCCATTCCAGATTGATCGGGGCGGCGTGGTCTTTCACATAGCGCCGGTAGGAATTCACATAGGGTGCCATCACGGCCAACCCGGCGGGGAGGTGGTTCTGCAGTCCGGCAATGAAGTGATAAAACGCATCCGTTTCACCGCCTTGTGGCCCAGAGAAGATGTTCTGCCCCGTCTCGATATCAATGATCGAGTGGTGGATGTGCATGGCCGAACCCGGCTCGTCCTCGATCGGCTTTGCCATGAAGGTGGCAAAACAGTTGTGCCGCAGGGCAGCCTCGCGGATCAGGCGTTTGAAATAGAACACTTCGTCGGCCAGTTTTACCGGGTTGCCGTGGCGCAAGTTGATCTCCAACTGGCCCGCGCCGCCTTCTTGCGTGATGCCGTCGATCTCAAACCCCTGATGCTCGGCGAAATCGTAGATGTCGTCGATCACCGGGCCGAACTCGTCCACTGCCGTCATCGAATAGGCCTGACGCGCGGCTGCCGGACGACCCGAACGGCCCATCATTGGTGTGATCCCCTGTGCCGGGTCGACGTTGGGGGCGACCAGAAAGAACTCCATTTCGGGCGCGACAACCGGCTTCCAGCCCTTGTCGTGATACAGTTGCACCACACGTTTCAACACGTTGCGAGGGCTGAACGGAATCGGGTTGTTGTCGCGATCATAGGCGTCGTGGATCACCTGCAGCGTCCAGTCTCCGGTCCATGGCGCGGCCGACGCGGTGGTGAAATCGGGCTTGAGGATCATGTCCCGTTCGATGAACCCGTCTTCGCCCGCAGCCTCACCCCAGTCACCGGTGATAGTCTGGTAAAAGATGCTGTCGGGTAAGTGGAAATAGGACTGCTTGGCAAATTTCGATGCGGGCACCGCCTTGCCCCGCGCGATACCGGGCAGGTCCGAGATGATGCACTCGACTTCGTCCAGTCTCTGGCCTTCGATATAGGTCCGGGCTGCCTGCGGCAGTTGATCTTTCCAATCGGCCATCAGGCCCTCTCTTTCTTCAGAAATTCAGCCATGTACTGCCCGATCTTCGGGTTGTCGTTGCGGCCGGGCAGGCGATTGGCGGCTGCCTGCATCAAGTCTTCGGGCACCACGCCTTTGCCGCGTGTGTCCATCAGGCCCTTAATAAACGCATCGCCATATTCCGGATGGGCCTGCACCGTCCAGATGTTGTCCCCGTAGGATACCATGGCGTTGCGGCAGAAGGCGTTTGATCCCGTCACCTTTGCGCCTTCGGGCAGGGCGACGACCTGATCCTGGTGCCAGGCGTTCAGGGTCACGAATTGGTCCTCAAAGTCGTAATCAGTACGCCCGACGGCCCAGCCGCCGTCGAATTTCTCGACCTTGCCACCCAGCGCCTGCGCGATGATCTGGTGGCCAAAGCAGACGCCGATCAAGGGACGACCGCTGGCTTGGATCGCGCGGATCAGGTCCTCTAGCGGCGGAATCCATGGGTGATCCTCATACGCCCCGTGGCGCGAGCCGGTGATGATCCAGCCGTCGGCCTGATATTCATCTTTGGGGAACTGGCCGTCCACGACGGCGAAGGATTCGTAGATAAAGCCGTTGCCATCCAGCAACGCGGCAAACATCGCGTCATATTCGCTGAACTGGCCCAGCAGTTCGTCAGGGGGGTGGCCGGTCAGTAGGATGCCGATTTTCATGGGTCACCAAATTTGATCAAATTTATTCTAGCCCGCCGAATCCAGGCGGGCAAGAGGGATCATACCGCCTCGAGATAGCTGAGCCAGTGCTCATCGGGGGGGTGTTCTGCAAAGCGCCGGATCTCTTGTCGTTTGGTCATGGCGAAAAAGCGAATCAGGTCGGCGGGGAAGATGCGCGCCACCTGCGGGTCGGATTCGAACGCGGCAATGGCTGCGGGCCAGTCGCTTGCCAATTGTGGCAGGCCGTCGATTTCGTAGGCGTTGCCCGAGATCGGGGCGGGTGGTTCAGCCTGATCTTCGATCCCGTTCAGTGCGGCCCCCAAAACGGCCGCCAGCATCAGATAGGGGTTGATGTCGCCACCAGCCACACGGTGTTCAATCCGGCGCGCTGCCGGGGCGCCGCCCGGGATGCGCAGGGCAGCGGTGCGGTTCTCATAGGCCCAGCTTGCACCGGTGGGAGCGTGCGCGCCAGGAATAAGACGGGTGTACGAGTTGCCGTGTGGCGCAAAGATCAGCGTGCAGCCGGGCATGGCAGCTAAGCATCCTGCGACCGCCCAGCGCAGCAAATCTGTACCCTCAGGCCCGCCATTGTCGAAGACGTTCCGGCCCTTACCATCCACGACCGAGAAATGCACATGCATCCCGTTGCCGGCGTCATCGGCATAGGGTTTGGACATGAAGGTTGCTGTAAACCCGTGTTTGCGTGCAAGGCCGCGCGTCAAGGTCTTGAAAAGCCACGTGTCATCGGCACAGCGCATGGCGTGCTGATGGTTCAGATTGATCTCGAACTGGCCGATGCCGCTTTCGGATATAGCAGTTTGGGCTGGAATGCCCATCGCAGAGCAACCGTCGTAAAGATCGGTAAAAAACGCGTCGAAGGCATCCATCTCAGCCATCGATAGCACGGCCTCATCCGCCAGGCGCCGCCCAGTTACTGGATTGATCGGGGGCTGCGGTTGCGCGCCCGACGCGTCCAATAATGTGAACTCCAACTCGGTCGCAGCTACAACGGACCATCCGCGCTGGGCGTAACGCTCTAATACGGAGGCCAGCGCATGGCGTGGGTCACCTGCAAACGGCATTCCTGAATCGTCGTACAAGCACATTGGGACCAATGCTGTGTCCGCTGCCAGCCAAGGCATCGGCACCGGTCCGCGATCTGTCGGCAACAGCATTCCATCTGCATCGCCGGATTCGAAAACCAGCGGGCTGCCGTCGATATCCGCGCCCCAGAGGTCGACATTCAGCGCGGAAAACGGCATCCGTACCGTCCCTTTGGTCAACTTGTCGGCATAAGAGGGCGGCACGCGTTTGCCGCGCATCTGGCCGTTCAGGTCACAGGCAGCGACGCGAAAACTGTGCAGGGCGCTCAGGTCCATTTGGGGCTCCGTTCCTCTCGTTTCCCGAGATGTACTGGAAGCTTCGCGGTTTGTCACGAAATATGATCAAATTTTTTCTTAGCCTTAACCACAAAAAACGCGCCGATCCCAAGGACCGGCGCGGCAAGAAATAGCTTGGCAGAGCAATCAGACAAAGCTGATGCCATTATCCGTCATCGGCAGGCTGGTGACTTTCACACCCGACAGTGCGCGGATGGCGTTTGCCAGTGCCGGTGCCGATGGAGGCGTGCCGGGCTCACCAACGCCGGTCGGTGCTTCGGCGGAGGGAACGATATGCACCTCGATCTCTGCGATATCACCGATGCGCAGAGGCTCGTAATCCGGGAAGTTGGATTGGTCCACCGCGCCGCCGGTCAGCGTGATCTGGTCACGCATGACATGGCCGATACCGTAGCCGATGCCGCCCTCCATCTGCGCGCGCACCACGTCTGGGTTCACGGCGATACCGCAATCCACGGCGCAGGTGACCTTTTCGATCCTGATGCCTTTCTCCGGATCGCCTGAAACCTCGACTACCTGAGCCGCATAGGACCCAAAGGACTTATGCACCGCGATGCCCTGTGCACGACCTGCGGGGACGTTGCCCCAGTCGGCCTTTTCAAAAACCAGCTTCAGAACGCCAGCTTTGCGTTGCTGGTCGGCGTCGCTGGTGTCGGACAGGTGGGCCAGGCGGAACTCAATTGGATCGCGGCCCGCCGTTTCAGCGACCAAATCCATCATGGTTTCCATCACATAGCCGGTGTGAGTATGGCCCACAGAGCGCCACCATAGAACGGTCGTAGCTTTGGGCGTATCGGTCAGGCCCAATGCCATGCCCGGGATGTTATAGGGGCTATCGGCGATCCCTTCGATCGAGCTGTGATCGATACCGTCATGCACCAGCACCGCTTCGAACGGAGTACCCTTGATGACCGATTGCCCGGCGACCTGATGCTGCCAACCGACAATGTTTCCGTCGATATCCAAACCTACGCGAACCTTGTGGCCGAATGCGGGGCGATAGTAGCCGCTGCGGATATCATCCTCACGCGTCCAGACCAGTTTAACCGGACGAGAGCGATCGGTGGCTACAAAGGCCAGCGCGGCCTCGACCTGATAATCGGCATCCGGGGTCGCGCGTCGACCGAACGAGCCACCCGCCAGCATTGTCTTGATATGGATTTTCTCGGGCGGCAGTTGGAAGATCTGCTGATAAGCCATATGCGGGCCAGTGGGCATCTGTGCGCCGTCATGCAGCACGATGTCCCCTTCGGTAGTCTGCTCGATCGTGCAGTTCAACGGCTCCATCGGTGCATGGGCCAGCAGTGGGAAGTAGAAGGTCTTTTCAACAACCTTTTCCGCCCCATCGATGGCCGCCGAAACCGCTGCGACATCCGCTTTGTTCACGTTGTACGTGGGTTCAGCATCCAGAGCGGCCATGATCTCGGCCTTGATCTGGTCCGAGCCGCGCGTTTCGGCGCCCGACATGTCCCATTCGACCTCAAGCTCATCGCGTGCCTGAATCGCAGCCCAGGTGTTTTCGGCATAGACCGCGACACCCGCCTGATTGGGTAGAACGGCGGCACTTATGTAGCCTTTAACCTCTTTCGATGCGCTGTCGTCAAAACTAAGGGCGACTCCACCTTTTGATTCCGGGCGCTTGATCATGGCGACCATCTGGTTCGGCAGATGCACGTCCATGGCATACATTGCCTGACCGTTGCCTTTGATTGCCGAGTCCTTGCGGCGAACGGCTTCATTACCGATCAGACGGAACTCGGATGGGTCCTTCAGCAGCGGCTCGGCTGGAGCCTCCAACTGCGAAGCTGCGGCAACGAATTCCGCGATCGGAGCCGACTTGTCGCCCGCTTTGACGATACCCTCTTCGATGGTGATGCCGGACGAATCCACGCCCCAGCTTTGGGCTGCGGCGTTGATCAGCATTTCACGCGCGGCGGCACCCGCCTGACGATATTGCAGCCACGAGTTTGCCATTGCGGTCGAGCCACCGGTGCCTTGGAAGGGGCCAAACAGCAGGTTGTTGTAGACCTGCGCGTTGGACGGGGCGAATTCGTATTCGATCTGATCCATCGTCAGGCCGATTTCCTCGGCGATCAGTGTCGGCAGACCGGTCGCCGGACCCTGACCTTTTTCAAAGTGCTTGACGATGGCGGTCACGGTGCCGTCAGCATCAATCTTCACGAACGGGTTGAATTGAGTGGTCTCAGACGTGGCCACGGCCAACGCACCGTCAGGACGTGCGCCAACCAGAAGGACGGCACCGGCAGCGGCAGCACCTTTCAGAAACCCACGGCGGGAGGTGTTGATGGTCATGGATCAGGCCTCCAGAATTTCAGATGCGCGCTGGATACCGGCGCGGATGCGTTGATAGGTGGCGCAACGGCAGGCGTTGCCGGACATGTAGTCGTCGATCTCTTCGATGCTGGGCTTGGGGTTTTCGGATAGAAGCCCAACCGCAGACATCACCTGACCCGACTGGCAATAGCCGCACTGGACCACGTCAAGTTCGACCCAGGCCTGCTGCAGGGCGGCTCCGATCTTGTCCTCGCCAACGGCTTCGATTGTGGTGATCTCGGCATCTTCGACGTCTTCGATATAGGTCTGGCACGAGCGCACGGGCTCGCCGTTCAGGTGCACGGTGCAAGCGCCGCAGGAGGCAACGCCGCAGCCGAATTTCGTTCCGGTGAGCTTCAGCTCATCCCGGATCACCCACAGCAAGGGCGTTCCGGGTTCGGCGTCAACCGTGTGGGTCTCGCCATTCAATTTCAAAGTCAGTGCCATGAGGGGACTCTCCGTGTTGGGCTGGTTACCTGAGTCGGTAAACTGGCGCGTTTACTAGTGGCACAAAATTTTACCGCTGTAAACTCCCGCGTTTACCTAGGATTTGACCGCCCCACGTCAATAGGTCTATAGCTCTGACATGACTGAATGCAGCGCTCCAAATGCGTCCAAGTACGCTCAGATCATCGAAGCCGCCGTGGCCGAGTTCCAGGAAAAGGGCTTTGCCGCGGCCAGTATGGATCGCATCTCAGCGCAGGCTGAGGTGTCCAAACGGACGCTATATAAGTACTTTGAAAGCAAGGAAAACCTGTTCCGGTCTATTGTGATCGAACTGTCCAATCGCTTTGCTGACGTGTTCGAATGCCGCTATGAAAAAGGTCGCGATATTCGTGAGCAACTGACCGAACTCGCCTGGGCCGAGGGGCGGATTCTGATGAAGCCCGATGTAATGGCGATGGCGCGAATGATCATAAGCGAAACATTGCGCAATCCCGAACTTGCCGCCGCTGCGCAAGGTAAATTGGACAAGACCCCGATCTTTGTCGACATGCTGCGCGATGCAGCAGATGACGGTCAGCTGAGAATTGACGACCCCAATCAGGCCGGCAGCGAATTCATCGGTCTGATCAAATCACGCGCTTTCTGGCCACTGTTGTTTACGGGCTCGGTGCTGAGTGAGGCGGAGATGACCGAAACTATCGACAGCAGTGTTGAAATGATGATCAGCCGGTATGGTGTTTAAAGGCCAACCGAATGAACGAAGGTCGCTAACACGTGCCGCGACTCTATAACGAGATTTACCCGTCCGCTCCTTTGCTGAACAGCGAAGGCACTTCGCACATCTCGGCGGCTGCGTTGATGTCCGTGAGGTATTTCCAGGCTGAGCCCGACAGCATGCCGGAAGACGTTTTTGACGAGCATCACATTCTGCTGAACCTGCAGCCAATTCCGCATCGCGTTCAGAACATGCGCAACGGTGTGCTGAGAGATTTCACCTTTCACCTGCATGACATCATTGTCACCCCCGCAGGCACACGGTCCGGCTGGCGGTGGTTTGCAAAGTCGAATGTCATCGTCATCACGCTTGACCCGAAAAAGGTAGAAAAATTCGCGCAGTCTGAACTGGGAATGCTGTTGGAACCAAACCAGTTTGAGGATCTGCCTCACTTTTCCGATCCCGATTTGTGTGCCGCTGGCGTGATTTTGCGGGACGCGCTTGAAAATGACGATATGTCTTCGGCCGTGATGTTCGAGGCAATGAGCCGCGTTTTTTTGGTCAAGCTCTTGCAAAAATACGGGCGCCGTCGACCTGAGGATGTTGCGTTGAGTGCGCGGTTCACCTCGGCCCACTACAATAAAGTGCTGGCCTATATCCGTGCCCGGCTGGACCAGACGATAACGGTTGATGACTTGGCGGCCGAAACGGCGATGAGCAAGTCTCATTTCAACCGCGTGTTCAAAGAGACGCTGGGTACAACGCCCATGCAATATGTCATGGCCTACAGGATAGAGCAGGCCACCAGAATGCTCTCAGAGCCAAACCGCAGCTTTGCCGAGATTTCCGCCACATGTGGCTTTGCCGATCAGGCGCATTTTTCGCGCAGTTTCAAAAAAGTCACCGGGCAGACACCAAAAGAGTTTCGTGCAGCGAATACGCCTTGAGCCGGTTCAAACAATCTAAGCGCGATCCTTCAAAACTCAGGTTGTATGGTTCAATCAAAACCGTCGGGAGCTGCGTAGTTTCTGATCATCAGGTGAGGTTCTCACCGCATGAGATCAGGAGATACGGCAATGAACAAAACAGCCCTTGGAACTGCCGCGCTGCTTATGGCCTCGACCGCTGCAATGGCGCAGGTTGAAATCCGTACTGTGACATTTGAAAACGAAGGCGCCACGCTGTCCGGCACGCTATATCTGCCCGAAGGATATGATGGTGAGAAACTGCCCGCAGTGGTGGTCACCGGCGCCTGGACCTCTGTTCAGGAACAGATGCCCCGCGTCTATGCCGAAGAAATGGTCGAACGTGGCTTTGCGGCGTTCACTTTTGATTTCCGTGGTTGGGGCAAATCCGGCGACCTTCCGCAGCATGTCCGTTTTGTAGAAAGCCCCGAGGCGAAGGCGTCCGACATTCGCGCTGCGTTTGAATTCGTCGCCACTCTGCCCGAGGTCGACGCGGCGCACATCAACGGTTTGGGGATCTGTGCTTCGGCCGGGTACATGGTCGACGCCGTATCGGGCAACGATCTGGTTCAGCGGATTGGCCTTGTCGCCCCGTGGCTGCAGAATGCCGAGATCGTCGAGGCGGTCTACGGCGGCGAGGAAGGTGTGTCAGGGCTGATCGAAGTCAGCCGCGCCGCCGAGGACGCTGGTGGTCAGATCATCCCTGCAGCCGGTCCTGAAGGCGCCGAAGGCGTGCTGATGCCGATTGGTGGCTACTACTACGAGACCGAACGCGGTGCGATCCCAGAATATGACAACCAGTGGAATAATGCGGGCTGGGAGGGTTGGCTGACCTACTACCCGGCGGACAATCCCGGTCGTCTGACGCAGCCTCTGGCCGTTGTGCATTCGGAAACAGCCGCCATTCCGCAGGGTGTTCGCATCTTCCTGGAAGGCTTTGCAGGTGATGCAACGCTGCAGATGCTCGAGGATGTCACTCAGTTCGACTTCTACGACAACCCCGAAGACGTTACCCGTGCGGCGGACACGGTCGCCGCACACTTCGCCGCCGTTTCCGCGCAGGACGGTTGAGCCTAGGTTTGAGCTTTTCGCGTCGCCTTCTGGCGACGCGCCACACAAACAAGCATTTTCGATTCATGGGAGTAGAACAATGAAACTCTTGTCGACTGTAACAGCCGCGGCTATTGCTGCAACATCACCGGCCTTCGCGAATGACGCCGCCCAGATCAATGCCGCTATCATTGGTATCGCTGCGGGCGCCGACCGACACGACTGGGACCGCGTGCGAGATGCTTTCGCGGACGAGGTTATGTTGGATTACACCAGCCTTTGGGGCGGCGAGTCGGCCACGGCAGCGGCGGATGATGTCATTGCCCAATGGTCGGGGTTTTTGCCGGGCTTCGATGTAACCCACCACATGGTCACAAACGAAACGATCACGTCCATCGACGGCGACCAAGCCACTGCGCAGGCAGATTTTACAGCAACTCACCGGATTGGTGATGAGTTGTGGGTGCTGGGTGGCCGGTACGACTATACGCTGACCAACGTGGGCGGCACTTGGAAGGTGTCGGCGCTGACGATGACTGCGTTGTGGGAAACCGGTTCGCGTGATCTGGTTGGGCAAGCCGCCGAACGGGCGAGCGCAGGGAACTGATCACTGCGTGCATCCGGGGCGTTCGCAAACCCGCCTATGCCTGCTGCTTCAGGTGTTCCATAAACAGCCGAAGCGGCATCATCGATCGGTACTCGCGCGGGAAATAAATGAAGATGCCCGGTGTGTCAGGCAGGTGATCTAGCAGGATGGGGGAGAGCAGTCCCGACGTGACCTCATCGGCAATGTAGTCGCGAAACGTATAAACCAGACCCAACCCGCGTTTCGCCATGTCGACCGAGGCGGGCAGAGTGTTGGTGATCAGATTGCCCTGCACCTCGACCGTGAACTCTCCGTCCTTTGCCTTGAACAACCAGGGGGCGATATGACCAGAAGACTGAAAGCGGTAGCGAACACATGTATGTTCCAGTAGATCGCGAGGGGCTTGTGGCGTGCCGTGGCGAGCTAGGTAGTCGGGGCTGGCTGCAACCGTCAGCGGGAGAGCAGGCGTCAGTCGTACGGCGACCATGTCCTGCGCGATCCTATCGCCCAGCCGGAACCCGGCGTGCAGTTCCTCGCCAAGAATATCGGACAGCGCGTCGGTCAGGGACAATTCCACCTCGACGTCGGGATAAGCTGCGCAAAAGCTGTTCAGAACGGGTGCCACGAACAGGTGATAAACAAATTCAGGCATCGCCAGCCGCAGCGTGCCGCGGGCCGCATGGCCGCTGGTACGGGCACTTTCCACGGCTTCGCTCAGTTGGTCGAAGGCGGGGCCGGCGCCACGCATCAGCGCACGGCCTGCCTCGGTCAAACTGATCGAGCGGGTCGTGCGGATGAACAAAGCAGTGCCCAATTGCTTTTCCAGCGATTTTAACTGGTGGCTAACGGTCGACGGTTTCAGCGCGAGCGCTTCGGCGGCAGCGCGTAAGCTGCCATGCCGAGCGATGGCAGTGAAGATTTCCAGCGTGGCTAGGGGCAGGCGCATCAGACGAACCTCAATATCGTTGTTCGATATCATACATGAAAGAAGTGAGAAAGATGGGGATTATCCGAAAATACGTATTCCCCTAAATTAACCCCAACAGACAGATGATTGACCAGTAGAGGACCAATCCCATGACGCGCATCACTCTGCAGAACGCACCTGAACGCAAAGGCGTGACGTCTCGCACCGTCCGCTTCGATAGCGGCGGCAATAGCTTGGTTGGCACGCTCTATTCTCCGGAGGAGGATGACGGCCCGCTGCCCGCCGTAATCGTTACCGGCGCTTGGACTACCGTGAAAGAGCAGATGCCGGGCACATATGCTCGCGAACTGGCTGCGCGTGGATTTGCCACGCTGGCGTTTGATTTCACCGGCTGGGGCGAAAGCGAAGGCAAGCCGCGCTATGTCGAGGATCCCTTGACGAAAACCGCCGATATCCACGCCGCTGCCGCATTCCTGGCATCGCTGCCTGAGGTGGACAGCGCGCGGATTTCGGGCCTCGGAGTGTGCGCTTCATCGGGGTACATGGCCGCCGCTGTTGCGGATGATGAGCGTCTGAACAAGGTCGCACTGGTTGCGCCGTGGCTGCATGATCCGAAAATGGCCGAGGGCATCTATGGTGGCGCTGAGATGGCTGCCACCCTGATCGCCGCGTCCGAAGCGCCGAAATCTGCCGACATCGTGCTGCTGGGTGCGTCAACCACCGATGAAAGCGCGGTCATGTATCAGGCCCCATACTATACCGAGGAAGATCGCGGCCTGATCCCGGCCTATGACAACAAGTTCTCGGTCGCCTCGTGGAAGCCGTGGCTGACCTACGATGCGCAAGCATCGGCGGATCGTCTGACCAAACCGATACTAATGGTGGGATCGGCTTCGATCGCGTTGCCTGCCGGTGCCGAGGCCTATGAGGCCCGAACCAAAGCGCCGCTGGAAAAGCTTTGGCTGGGCGACGACGTTACTCAGTTCGATTTCTACGACCGCAAGGATGCGGTTATGGCGGCCTCAGACGCTGTGGCCGATTTCCTCAACGCCTGAAAGGATATCTGATGAATCCCCTTATCAAAGCGACAATTGCTGCCACGCTGGTCACCGGACATGCGGCCTCGGCTGCCTCGCCGGAGGACAACATCAAGGTCGTGCAGGACTTTTTCACAGCCTATGGCGCGAATGACCTGGATGGCATCGCTGCGGTGATGGACGAGAATGTGCAATGGCACATCCCGGGTCGCCATCCGCTGTCGGGCACCAAGGATGGCCGTGACGAGGTGTTGGCCTTCTTCGCTCAGCTCGGCGCGGCGGGGTTCAAGGCCGAGCCGATTTATTTTGGTGCGGATGAAACCTATGTAGTCGACATTCACCGCGGCTGGTCCAACGCTGAAGGCAAACCCAATGTCGATACGATGTGGGCGCTGCTCTACCGGATCGAAGATGGCAAGATCGTCGAGGCGACTAACCTTAGTGCTGATCAAGACGCTGCGAATACGTTCTTCTGGTCGCAATACCAATTGGCCCCAGTGCCTGACCGTCTGGCTGAATAAGACGATCGCCCGAACTATTCACGCTCAGGCTCATAGCTGATCAATCTATGGAGAGGCAAATGAAACGCGCATTCGTTACCGGGGCCAACCGCGGAATCGGTTTGGCCATTGCTCAGAGTCTTGTGGACCAGGGGTTTGAGGTCTTGATGGGCTCTCGCGACCCGGATGCGGGCCGCAAGGCTGCGGACAAGGTGGGAGCAACCGCAATTCAGTTGGACGTTGCCGACCCGAGCAGTATAGCGCAGGCCGCAGAGCAAGCGGGGCCGGTGGATGTACTGATCAACAATGCCGGAATTCTGGGGTCGGGTAACCTGTTGGATGATCGTCAAGACTTTGCGGACTCGATGGCCGTTATGGTGCACGGACCGTACCTGCTTATGCACCATTTGACGCCTCATATGGTGGCGCAAAGCTATGGCCGCGTGGTCAATGTCTCCTCCGGTTGGGGTGCGTTTTCAGACGGTGTCGCGGGACCTGCCGCGTATGGCGTGGCCAAAGCGGCGCTGAATGCTCTGACCGTTGCAACCGCCCGGACCCTGCCCAATAGCGTCAAGGTCAATGCCATGTGCCCCGGGTGGGTGCGCACCCGCATGGGCGGGGCAGGCGCCACTCGCGCGCCCGAAGAGGGTGCGGATACCGCAGTCTGGCTGGCCACTCTCGACACCAACGGCCCGACCGGTGGCTTCTTTCGCGATCGCAAACCTATCGAATGGTAAACAACATGACGGATCACCGTAAAATTCATGATTTCATAGCCGATTGGTTCGCCCGGTTTGACCGGTTGGACCCGATCGAGATGTTCTTACCCGACCTCCACCCCGGGGTGGACTGGGACATGCCTGATATTGACCGTACGCTGCACGGTCACGACCGCGTTCGCAACTGGTACGCGGGCGTTCTGGATACGCTCCAGCGACCGACTGAGCATCATGTCAGCAATGTCCAGGTCACTGGTGGTGCCGCGACATTCGAGGTGCTGTTCCGCGCCCGGACTACCTCGGGCGACACAATCGAAACCCGCGTCCGCGAGCATTGGCGGTTCGACGTTCGGGCGGACGGAAACCCGCTCATCACTTCTTACTCCGCTGAAATCCTTGAAGAGGCAAAAGCATGAAAACCCTCGTTCTGACCGCCCACCCAAATCTGGGCAAATCCCGTGTCAATCGCGCATGGTTCGAAGCCCTGTCCGATGCCGAGACCGTTACCACGCGGGATCTGACGGTTATCGGCGGAGAAACGTTCCAGTTCGACGTGCAGGCCGAGCACGAGCTGCTGCTGGCCCATGACCGGATCGTGTTCCAGTTCCCGTTTTATTGGTACTCGGCGCCGCCGGTGCTGAAGGCGTGGATGGACCAGGTGCTGACTTATGGCTTTGCCTACGGTCCGGGCGGCGACAAACTGGCGGGTCGTGAGTTTCTGCTGCTGGTCTCAACAGGTGGCCCGGCTGACAGCTATCACGCCGGAGGGTACAACAACTTTTCGATGGCCGAGTTTCTGAAGCCGTACCAACAAACCGCGCTTCTTGCAGGTATGACCTATCTGCGCCCTTACGTGGCCCACGGCATGGCGGTGGCAACCGAAGCTCAAATCGAGGCCTCGATCCCGGACATGCTTGCGCATCTGACCGACCCCGAGCTGGACCCAAAGGTCAAACAGGCACGACTTCTGAAAGAGTTGGAGAACGACCCGGCCAAGGCCGCCGCGGTTAGCTGATTGGCAGCGGGTGTGCCGGCGTTTTGACACCCATTTGTACTGCAACCGGATCATTGCTAACCGGTTGCAGCCTGATCTTTCTCAACTATTTCAAACGGGATACTGCCGCGACAAGTAGCGGTAAAAATCCCAAATGGTTCCTTCATAGTCGCTCGGCGCGAGATGGCCGGAGGGCGCGTGGCGGGAACTGAGCGCCAATTGCATTTTTTCCAGTTTCTCGCGGTCTTCGCGGTTCACCTCGTGCCATAGCGCGATGCGTTCTTCCAACTCGTCCTGCGTCAACTCATTTTCATACGTAGACAAAGTCCAACGCACGCGGATGCAGTCCACTGCCAATGGTTTGATCGAGAGTGAAACCAGCAGGGTCGCGGCCTGGCTGGCCACCTGAGCAGGGAATACGTTGAACAAAGTGGAACGACGTCGTTCGTCTTCGGTCAGGCCGGGTGCTCCCATGCCTCTGGCTTCGGCGCTTGACGGGTAATTCGCGCAATAGGCGGTGAATGTATCGTCAGACAGCGCCTTTCGGCTAAGACCCGTCGGAGTGTAGTGATGCAGCGTTTCCGGATGTACGACCGACAGGTGGTACGCTTCCATGAAGTTCTCGACAAGGCACTTCCAGTTTGTGTGCCAGTCTTCTTCAAAGGTCGCGACGTGGCGCATCTTGTCTGTTTCATAGTTTTCAAGCAGTACTTCGAGCTGCTCCAGGCGCGGCGCAAGCGGTTCCGCGTCATCGTCGAGATTGGCGTAGATAAACCCGTTCCACTCTTCACAGCGGAACTCCGGCAATGCGCAACTGCCTTTCGTTACACCCTTGTCGCGCATGCGTGGGGCGTTCAGCAATTCTCCGTCTCGGGCATAACTCCAGGCATGGTAACTGCAAACAAACTTGCGCGTTGATCCTGATCCTTCGGCAATCGGCATGCCCCTATGACGGCAGAGGTTCGACAGAACCCTGATCTGTTCGTCATCACCGCGGACCACAAGCAAAGGTTCATCAAATAGCTGAGCGGTAAAATAGTCACCGGGCTGAGGGATCTCGTCGGCGCGGCCCAGACAATGCCATTCCTTGCTCAAAAATGTTCTTACTTCCAGGTCAAAGAACTCGGGGTCTGTGTAAAACCATCCAGGCAAACACTGAGCCTCAGCTTCGGGCAAGGCCGCGACCTGATGGAGCGTTTCGACCATTTCAGCAACTCGCTGCTTTTGGATCAGTTGCATTTTCATGTCGTCGCCTCCTGCTCGAAGACGCGATTGAAACCGGCTGTTTTCTCGGCCAGATACTGCGTGAAATCATAAATCGGTCTTTCAAGGTAAGACAGATGCCCGGGCCGTGCGGCCCCCGAATTCAAACCTTTGAACACCTTCTCGGTGCAGTCGCGATCTTCCACGTTCACATCATCGAGCAGCTTCTTCAGCGTGGCGATGTACTCCTCCGCCTTCGGGTCGGCCATGAATTCGGGTGAAAGGCCACCGCCATAGATGATCGAAACCTGACCAGTACCTTTCGGGTGCAGCGACAGGTACCAGAAATAGCCCGGCGTTAACGTGATCAGGTGACTTGGATAGAGCGTCAGCAGAGCGGTGGTTTTGCGCCAATCGCCTTCCAGCCGTGTGTTGTCCGGATGCGCGTTGCCCATCGGCAGCGACGCCTCTTTGGTGATCCAGTGATAGTTGAAGTTTCTGAGCCCGGGCGGGCAATCCATTTCTTCCAGTTTGGAATGACCGCCTACCGTCTCTGCATGGCAAACTGGCAGATGGTAGCTCTCCATAAAATTCTCTGCCAGAACCTTCCAGTTCGTGTCCCAGACATGGGTCTCGCGGAAGCACTCCACATAGGTCTCCATGCCGTATTGCGAGATCATGCTCTCCAGTTCGGAAAGCTGTTGGGTCACAGGGGCGGAATCCGGGTTCAGGGTCACATAGATCCAACCCAACCATTCCTCACAGCGAATCTTCGGGAGCTTATAACTTTCCTTGCAAAACCCTGTCGTCTCTTTCATGAACGGTGCGCCGCGCAGGTTACCCTCAAGATCGTAGGTCCAGGCGTGATAGGGGCAAACCAGAACGCGGGCGTTTCCTTCACCCTCCACGATCGTGGACATGCGGTGCAGGCAGACGTTCGAGAATGCCCGCAGCTCACCTGACCTGTCCCGAAGCACGACGATGGGTTGTTCCGCTATTTCCAGCGAGATGTAATCGCCGACATTCGCCAGACGACTGGATCGCCCGACACAGACCCAGTCTTTGCCAAAGACATGATCCAACTCGCTGCGCAGAAAATCCTCGCTCGTGTAGACAGAAGGCGGCATGGCAACCGCGTTTTCCATCGGACGATGCGCGGCATCTAGCAGTTCGGTAACGGCCTGGTCTAACGACATGGGTAGCTCCTCAATCATGCGGTGACACCGACCAGCAGGCAGATTCCTCCTGTCTCGCTCGGGTATTTTTAAGTTGCACCTATAATGAGAAATATAAAAACTTAAAAAATGTTACATCGAGAGAGGTAAAGTATGGTTCGATTTACTTTGCGCCAATGCACCTATTTTCGAACCGTCGCCGAGTACGGTGGAATTGCTCAGGCCGCGCGGGTCTTGAACATTTCGCAGCCATCCGTGGCGCAGGCAATTCAAAAGCTTGAGGACGTAACAGGTTTGATCCTGTTCGACCGCCACCATGCTCGTGGATTGACGCTTACACTTCAAGGGCGGTTGTTTTTGGAACATGTTCTGGAATTGGAAGCGCAGGCAGAGCATGTCGATATTCAAGCCAAGGCTTTGGTGTCGGAAACTGCGGGTGAGCTGCGCCTTGGTGCGTTCAAGACCCTTGCGCCGTTTTTCCTGCCGACGCTCATTCGGGACTTTCAGCATACCTTTCCGGGTGTCAGCGTATATCAAACAGAATACGGGCTCGCCGCTCTTGGTGACGCGCTGCGGAATGGTGAAATCGACCTGGCGCTGACATACGACCGGGGGTGGTCATTGGAAGGTCTGAAAGTCGTCGAACTGACTGCCCTGCAACCAAAGGTGATAATTTCGTCGAACCACCCACTGGCACAGAGCGAATATGTTCGTTTGTCCGATTTGCAGGATATACCGTATGTCATGTTCGACGGACCCGGAAGCCGCGTTTATTTCGACGACTTGTTGGCCGAGGCCGCCCTTTATCCAGAGATAGCCTATACCTCAAACTCGCTTGAGACAGTGCGCAGCGCCGTATCCGAAGGGTTCGGTTTTTCTTTTCTGATCATGGTGCCTGAGGCAACGGCGACGTATAGCGGCGGTACTGTGAAAGCCCTCAAATTGGTCGAGACGCTCCGGCCGTTGAACGTTGTTCTGGCCTATCAAGAAGATCGTCAGGGCAAGTTTATCAACGGATTTCAAAGCCTTGCTCAGACACATTTTAAAAGGTTGCCGGAGAGAACAGGCTGATCGGTCAATTTGACCTTATTCTTCCGGTGCGGGTCACACTCTGTCTTAAATTCAAATAGCGGGCTACCGACTACGGCGGAGGTTTTAGGTAGCCCGAATATCAAAGGCGGTGGAGTTCAAGCTCGACCGCCTTTGACCGATTTAAATGGTTCAATCCATTGCCAGTTCCGTAATTTCCCGACGGAAGGGCAGACTGTCGCCGATATCCGGGCCGTCGAGCTCGCGCGCATAACGATGACCCGCATATGTTGCCCAGGCGATGGGACCGGGAGCGTTGGCGTCCCCAATCAGTTTGACGGATTTGATACCAGCATCGGCCCATTCCGCCTCTTTCGCCTTCAAAGCGTTAAACACGGCGTTGTTTTCCAACCGTGATGCCACCATCACAACCGCGTCCGCCTCGATCTTCCAGGTGCGGTCAGTATAGACACAGTTCGACACCACATGATCAGAATGAATCTCGGTCACACCCTGATTGAGCACGATCTCGACCCCTGCGTCCACCAATCGTGGGTGAATGGCGATCTGTTCAAGCGTGTTGTTCGTCCAGTCACTGACATAAGCCGAGGGCGTCACCAGCGTCACTTGCACGCCGTTTTTTGCTAGCAGCTCGGCCAGAACGCCGCCCATGTAATAGTGATCGTCATCATACACCACGACCCGTCCGGAGGGTATGGTTCCATCCATCAAATCGTCGGGGGTATAGACCTTGGCCCCCTCGGCGATGGGCATTGGAACCACGTGCTGACGGGCCACACCATCGCGGCGCCAGGTTGCACCTGTGGCGATGCAGACGTTTTCAAACCCAAACTCAAGAATGCTTTCGGCGTCCAGTTCGCTTTCGCGATAGATTTCGACATTCGGACGCTGGCTGAGCTGATAATCCCGGTAGTCCACAACGCGCCCCCAGG
Organism: Ruegeria atlantica; assembly: GCA_013032095.1. Lineage (GTDB taxonomy): Bacteria > Pseudomonadota > Alphaproteobacteria > Rhodobacterales > Rhodobacteraceae > Ruegeria > Ruegeria atlantica_E. Next base: position 144,487 of record WQBJ01000006.1, read on the forward strand.
CCGACAGGCCCGGCAGTTGGCGCTCGCGAGTAACACGCCCGCCGATCACGTCGCGCGCCTCGGCCACTGCCACGTCATAACCGCGGCGGCACAAGGCCCAGGCCGCTTCAAGTCCCGCAGGACCGGAGCCGACGATCAGCACGTTCGAGCTGTCGCCTTTTTGATTCATATTCTCAGGATGCCAGCCTTTGCGCCACTCTTCCATGAAGGTCGGGTTCTGGGTGCAGCGACTGATCGACATGGTCATGTCACCGGTGATGCAGATGTTGCAGCCGATGCACTCGCGAATGTCTTCGATCCGGCCTTCCTCGATCTTTTTCGGCAGGAACGGGTCAGCGATGGACGGACGGGCGCAACCGATGAAATCCAAAGTGCCCGACTTGATCATTTTGGCCATGACGTCGGGCGAAGTGAACCGCCCAACGCCGACAATAGGTTTGTCGGTCAACTCGTGAATGCCACGCACCAGCTGTTCCTGCGCGGCCTCTTCCTTGAAACGCGAGGGGCCTGAACAATCCTCCCACGTCCCTTGCGCAAGGTCCCAAAGATCGGGCAGATCTTTGTTCATCTCGACATAGTCGCGTACTTCTGCGTTCGAAAAGCCAAGCTCTCCGATGGTTTCATCCAGGCTAACCCGCAGGGTGATCGCCATCGTATCCCCGACAGCGTCGCGCATGTCGGCGATGACTTCTTGGCTGAACCGGGCGCGGTTTTCCAGAGAACCGCCATATTCGTCGCTGCGCTGGTTGGTGGCGCGGCTGAGGAAGTGCTGGAAAATGCCGAATCCATGTGCTCCATAGAGGCAGATCAGATCAAACCCGGCCTCTTTCGACCGTTTTGCAGCGTTCACGAACCAACGGCGCAGGTCCTTGATATCCTGCTTGTCCAGCGCCCGCGCCTGCACAGGATCGTTGGTAAAGGTCCGGATGGGCAGTGCCGAGGGGGCAAGCGGCACTTCCTTTGTGTACAGGTTCGGGCCGTTGATCCCGGAGTAAGCCAACTGAATTCCGGCCAAAGCGCCATGCGTCTTCATCCGCTCAGACATTTTGCGGAGTTGTGGAATGTCCTTGTCTTCCCACAGGCGCAGTTCGATGAAGGGTGTGATTTCCGAGGTGTGGTGCATCTCGCATTGCTCGGTGAAGATAACTCCCCATCCGCCTTCAGCCTTGATGCCCCGCATCGCGGCCGCTGCCGAAGGATCCCGATATCCGCCACCATTGCAATGAGGCACCTGATAAAACCGGTTCTTGGCGGTGTGAGGGCCGATTTTCATCGGTTCGAACAGAATGTCATAGCGTGGGTCGCGCATTGCTGGATCTCCCTTGGGGCTCTGGCAGTTTCGACCTTTTTTGGTCGCTCGTCTGATGATCTGAGGGGTTTTGAGATCAAATATACCCCTCTATGTTGCCCATAATTAGTAAGCACTCTTGATCGAGGGGTATATACCCCCAAGGAGGTATGAGGGCATGAATCAGATTCCCGAACCCAACCTATTGGCAGATGTTGTTGAGGCCATCGGGACTTCTGAGTTCGCGCAACGGCTTCATCGATGGCTCAGTGCCTCGTTGCACTTTGACAATGTGACGATTCTCGCGTTTTTCGACAAACAGCAGCCAGAGGTCTTTCTGGCCCACTCCGCTGAGCGGCGTGTGTTCGAACGTATGAACAGCCACTATGTGACCGGGGCTTACCTGCTGGATCCTTTTTACGCCCTTCACACCAACCGAGTGGCAGAAGGAATGTACCGTTTGACCGATATAGCGCCGGATCAGTTTCAGCGAAATGAATACTATAAGTCATACTACCAACGCACCACGCTGGCTGACGAGGTCGCGTTTTTCTCGTGGCCATCGCAGGGTGTTTCGATGACGGTTTGTATCGGGCGCGACGCTACGACCGGATCAAAGTTTTCGTCGCGTGACCTGAAGCAGGCAAAATACGTGGTCCCAATCGTGAATGCGCTAGTAAGGCAGAACTGGGCGGGGATCAGTCCGCGCGGCCAAGACGCGTCGGAAGACGTCGTTGACCAGTTAAGGCAACGCCTGACCTCGGAATTGGGCATCGGTCTGAGCGCCAGGCAGGCCGAAATCGCAATATTGATTTTGCAGGGCCATTCGTCGGTTTCCATTGGTCTTACGCTGGGGATCAGCCCTCAAACCGTGAAGGTCATCCGCAAGCAGCTCTACAAGAAATGCCAGATATCCTCACAGGGTGAGCTTTATTATCTGATTGCGCCGTATTTGTCGGAGCAAGGGCAGACAAAGGGTTAAGCCAAACAGATTAGCCAAAGCCTAACTAGGGGTAAGTCAGACAATAATTTCGTCGGATTTCAACTTGTGGGACCTTGCTGGTGAAACACGCGGGGCGTGCTGGGGCGGAACAGCACGACGCAGCATTCTTTGACCTTTCAGGTCGGATCAGGACGCAACAAAGGAAACCGATACATGCCCATTGAAAAAACCGACACGCTTGTTGTTGGCGGTGGACAGGCCGGCATCGCGCTGAGTGAACACTTTGGAAACAACGGCATCCCCCATATCATTCTTGAGAAGAACCGGACTGCCGAAGCGTGGCGAACCGGACGCTGGGATGCTCTGGTCGCTAACGGTCCGGCTTGGCATGATCGTTTCCCAAGCCTGCTGTTCAAGGGCGATGATCCGGATGCATTCGTATCGAAAGACCGCGTGGCCGAGTATCTGGTCGAGTACGCCGAGATGGTGAACGCCCCGATCCGTGAAGGGGTTGAGGCGCTCAAGGCCGAACGTCTGCCGGGGGAAGGCGGCTTCCTCGTTCAAACTACAGCCGGTGAAATCCAGGCCAAACGCATCGTGGCTGCCACGGGCGCATTTCAGCATCCGGTCATTCCTCCGATCGTGCCGGAAACTGCGGGTGTCGATCAGATCCATTCATTCTACTACAAGAACCCGGAACAGCTGGCTGAAGGGGCCGTGATGGTTGTCGGCGCCGGATCATCCGGTGCGCAAATCGCGGATGAACTAAACCGCGCAGGCCGCAAAGTTTTTCTGTCCGTTGGCCCGCACGACCGCCCACCGCGCCGCTATCGTGGCCGCGATTTTGTCTGGTGGCTGGGTGTTCTGGGCTTGTGGGACGTGGCCGCGATGAAGCCGGGGACCGAGCATGTGACTATCTCGGTCAGCGGGGCCTATGGCGGCCACACTATGGACTTCCGCCGCCTCGGGAACGAGGGTGTAACGCTTGTCGGAATGACCAAAAGCTTTTACAACGGTGCCCTCAGTTTTGCTGATGATCTGCAGCGCAATGTGGCGGCAGGCGACGCCAACTATCATGAGATGCTGGATTTGGCAGACGCCTATGTGCAACGTACGGGCATCGAACTGCCGGAAGAACCCGAAGCGCGCGAGGCGTTTGCCGACCCCGAGAGCCTGACCAACCCACTGGCCTCGGTTGATTTTGCCAAGGAAGGTATCTCCACGATCATCTGGGCGACCGGTTTCCGTCAGGACTTCAGCTGGATCAAGGCGGATGCGTTCGACGAAAAAGGCGCGCCGATCCATCAGCGCGGCGTGTCCGTTGAACCTGATGTTTATTTCCTTGGCCTTCCGTGGCAGTCGCGCCGCGGTTCAACCTTCCTGTGGGGCGTGTGGCATGACGCGAAATACATCGCCGATCAGATCGCGATTCAGCGCGCCTATGCCGATTATGACGGCACCGCTGCCATCGTCTCCACCGCCGCAGCAGAATAATCAAACAGGACCTCGAAATGGCGCATACACGCATCCGCAAATTCAACACCAAAGAGACGTACCCCGAGCAAAACCTCGACAACGACTTGTGTCAGGCCGTGGTCACTAAGGGGGGGAAGACTGTTTATCTGCGCGGCCAGTGTCCGCAAAACCTGGACGATGCAGTTAATATCGACAGTCACGACCCGGTCGAACAGACTCACAAGGTGATGCAGAATATCAGGCAGCTGATTGAGGAATGCGGCGGCTCGATGGAGCATCTGGTAAAAGTTGTAGTGTACATCACCGATGTACGTCATCGCGAGGCCGTCTACCGCACCATGGGCGAATACATCAAAGGCGTGCATCCGGTCTCGACCGGGTTGGTCGTTCAGGCGTTGGCACGACCTGAATGGCTGGTTGAAATCGATGGCACTGCTGTCATTCCCGACTGATCTTGCCGATCATTTCTGGAAACCGGGTCGCGCTGAAACGCTCTCACCCCGCGCGACCCGGTCTTTGTCTTTAAGGAGGTCCGAATGACTTTTTCTTTGGTTGCTCGCTGTGCTGAAACAGGCATGTTCGGTCTGGCGATTTCGTCTTCGTCGCCAGCAGTAGCAGCCCGCTGCTCGTTTGCTCGCGCCGGTGTAGGGGCCGTCGCTTCACAGAACGTGACAGATCCTAGCCTCGGACCGCTGACGCTGGACCTGATGGATCAGGGCAAGACCGCGCCCGAGGCCATCGAAGAGATGAAGGCCCGAGCGAAGTTCATAGAATACCGTCAGGTTCTGGCGGTGGATACCGCCGGGCGCACGGCAATCCATTCCGGTCCCAACTCTTTGGGCATCTGGACACAGGCGCAGGCTGAGAATGTCGCCTCGGGCGGCAATCTTCTGGCCAACGAGGGTATTCCGCAAGCTATAGTTGACGGTTTCCTGTCCGCCTCGGGCCATGTCGGCGATCGCTTGATCGCGGCCATGCGCGCCGGTCTGGCCGCAGGCGGCGAGGCAGGGCCGGTGCATTCGGCGGGCATGAAAATTGTCGACAAGGTCAGTTGGCCGGTAGCCGATCTGCGATGCGACTGGACCGAGGATTGTCCGATTGAAGCCATCGCAACCGCTTGGGACATCTACAAACCGCAGTTGGACGCTTACATCCAGCGCGCGCTCGACCCGCGCGAAGCGCCTGCTTACGGCGTACCCGGCGACGAATAAGCAGGGAGAGACACGATGTTGGACTATTCACACGAAGACTGGAAAAGCCGCGCTGCGGGTTTGTCATTTCGCGGGCAGGCTTTCGTCAACGGCAAGTTTGTCGATGCCGCGTCAGGCAAAACCTTCGACAGCATCAACCCGGCCACCGGTGCGGTTCTGACCCCGGTTGCCGAATGTGATGAGGAAGACATCAACCGCGCCGTCGCCGCAGGCCGTGCCGCGTTTGAAGATGGTCGCTGGTCGCGTATGGCGCCGGGGGATCGAAAGGCGGTGATGCTGAAACTGGCGGACCTGATCCGCAAAAACCTCGAAGAGATGGCGCTTTTGGACAGCCTCGACATGGGCAAATTGGTGACGGATGCCGCCACCATCGACGCCCCCGGCTCGGCGCATTTCTTCCAATGGTATGCCGAGGCGATCGACAAGGTGTATGACGAGGTCGCTCCCACCGGACCCGGTGATCTGGCGCTGGTTAGTCGCGTTCCTTTGGGCGTTGTTGGTGCGGTGACGCCCTGGAATTTCCCACTGGACATGGCGACGTGGAAAGCGGCCGCTGCGTTGGCGGCTGGCAACTCGGTTGTGTTGAAGCCAGCTGAACAGTCGCCTTTGTCTGCGTTGCGACTGGCGGAACTGGCGGCTGAGGCTGGTATCCCGGATGGTGTTTTCAACGTTGTGCCGGGCTTCGGCGCCACCGCTGGTCGGGCGTTGGGGCTGCACATGGACGTGGATTGTCTGGCATTCACGGGTTCGACCGCCATCGGCAAGATGTTCATGCAATATTCGGGGCAGTCGAACCTGAAACAGGTCTGGCCGGAAACCGGAGGAAAAAGCCCCAATCTGGTCTTTGCCGATTGCGAGGATCTGGACGCCGCCGCCGATATGGCCGCCTTTGGTATCTTCTTCAATCAGGGCGAGGTCTGCTCGGCCAACTCGCGGCTGTATGTGGAATGTTCGATCAAGGATGCGTTTGTCGAAAAACTGATCGCCCGTGCGCAAGCGACCCAACCGGGTGACCCGCTGAATCCGAAATCAAAAATGGGCGCGATTGTTGATGAGAAACAAACGCAGGGCATCATGCGTTTTGTTGAAGAGGGTAAGAATACTGCAAATCTGGTGACTGGCGGAGAGCGCGTAACTGTTGATGGCAAAGGTTGCTTTGTTCAGCCGACAATTTTCGACGATGTAAAACATGACAATCCGCTGGCACGGGACGAGATCTTTGGCCCCGTTCTTTCGGTTATCTCCTTCGAGACCGAAGAGGACGCGGTGCGGATGGCGAACGACTCGATTTACGGGCTCGCGGCGTCGGTCTGGACTGACAACTTGTCCCGCGCCTGCCGGGTGTCGGACAAGCTGATGGTCGGAACTGTGTCTGTGAATACGGTAGATGCCCTGTCTGCCCAGACACCGTTTGGCGGTATGAAACAGTCGGGCTTTGGGCGCGATTTGTCATTGCACTCGCTTGAAAAGTATACTGCTTTGAAGACTACGTGGATCAAGTACAAGGCTTGATCCGCGACCAAGCGGAGATGCGCCATTGCCTTTCAGATACACGCTGCGGCAGCTTGAGTATTTTGTGGCCGTCGGAAAGGCAGGCAGCATCGCTGCCGCCAGCGACAAGCTGAATGTGTCATCGCCGTCGATTTCGGCAGCGATTACCCAGCTTGAGGTCGAGTTCGGTGTCAGCCTCTTTGTACGCGAACATGCCCGCGGCCTGTCGCTGACCAAAGCCGGGCACAAATTCATGGAACGCACAGAGTTCGTGCTGCGTGAGGCCGAATTGCTGGCCACGCTTGCCGGGGAAATCACCGGCAAGGTTCAGGGCGTGCTTTCAGTTGGATGTTTGGTGACCTTTGCGCAGATCATCTTGCCAGGGCTGCGGCGGGAGTTCGAGAATATCTATCCCGAAGTCCGTATCGAGCAAAGGGAACTCAATCAGGCCGAAATCTTTAGTCAGCTGCGCCGGGCTGAATTGGATATTGCCTTGACCTACGACCTGGATATTCCTGCGGATCTCGAATTTCGGGCTCTGCACGCGCTGCCCCCCTATGTAGCCCTGGGTAAGGACCATCCACTGGCGGATCGGTCCGAGTTGGCAATTTCGGATCTTCAGGATGACCCGATGGTGCTGCTGGACCTACCCTTCAGCGGCGAGTACTTCCTGTCCTTCTTTCGCGAAGCGAATATCAAGCCGAACATCGCGGAACGAACGGCGGATATGTCGGTCATGCGTTCTCTGGTCGCTAATGGGTTCGGGTTTTCGATCGCAAATATCCGGCCCATCAACGCGCTTTCGCCTGATGGTAAGAAACTGATCTTTGTACCATTGACGGGCGATCTCAGGCCGATGAACCTGGGTCTGCTCAGCGCGCGGAGCGAAAATGAAACGAACACAAAGAAAGCCTTTATCGAACACTGCGAACAAGCGGTGAAATCGGGCACGCTGCCTGGACTGTATGTTGGCACGAAAGCTTAAACCGGCTTCGGCTTCTCCTAACCCGTGCTTCGCTATTCTCGGATTTATGTTTTTCGTGCGTGGTGTAGGCTGATCACCAAGCATGGATGCGCACTCGACTTAGCGGTTAAGCAGGCTCTACTCTAATGACAGAAACCCTTGATATTCTGGAAAAACTGGTTGGCTTCGATACCGTCAGCAAAAACTCCAATCTGGACCTCGCTGCTTATGTAGAAGAGTTTTTGGAAGCGCGTGGTTTTGCCGTTCATCGCATCACCGATCCCGGCGGGGAAAAGACTGGACTGTTTGCAGAAAAGGGACCTGGCGGCGAAGGCGTGCTGCTGTCCGCACACACCGATGTTGTGCCCGTTGAAGGGCAAAGCTGGACTAAAGACCCGTTTCGTCTAACCCGTGAAGGCAACCGCGTTTACGGGCGCGGTACGACGGATATGAAAGGGTATGTGGCCTCTGTCATGGCGCTGGCTGATCGAGCTGCCGGTGCGAGCTTACGCGAGCCGCTCAAGATTGCACTGTCCTATGATGAAGAGGTGGGTTGCGTCGGAATTCAGCACATGCTGGATCGGTTGGCCCCGATGCTCGGCCAACCTCGGGCCTGTTTTGTGGGCGAGCCTACCGAAATGCAGGTGGCTATCGGGCACAAAGGAAAGGCTGCGTTGCGCGCCGTGTGTCATGGGCAAAACGGGCACTCCGCTCTGGCTCCCAAATTCGTCAACGCGCTACATTTGGCTACCGATTTCGTTGGGGAACTGCGGCACCTGCAGAAAACCTATGCGGAAAGCGGAAACAGCGACCCGGCTTATTCAGTGCCGTATACGACCTTCCATGTGGGAATGTTGTCGGGCGGTAAAGCGTTGAACATTGTACCGGATCGGGCCGAGTTGACCTTTGAATATCGCCATCTTGCCTCGGATCACGGTAAAGACATCTTGCGTCAGATACAGGATGCGGCGGGCAGGGTAGGCGCAAGGTATAATGACATCTGTGCGGAAGCCCGTGTCGAGGTCGAACAGTATAACGCTTATCCTGGGTTGGATGTCGCTGAATCCGACGCGGTGATTGGCTATGCCCAGAAATTGGCGCAGAGCAACGCTACCACCAAGGTTGCCTTTGGGACTGAGGCCGGTTTCTTTAGCGAATTGGGCATCCCCACGGTTGTCTGCGGGCCGGGATCAATGGAGAGGCAGGGCCATAAGCCGGATGAATACTTGGAGATCGGAGAACTCAGCGCCTGCGACGCTATGATGGACCGTATCCTCGAAGACATCAGCAACTGAAACCGATCATGACCGTGCTTCAAGACCTCACTATCGTTGATGGCCTCGGCATTCTGGGTTCGGCGATCATCATCTGCGTCTACTACCTTGCCACCCGTAATATCCTTCCTGCCGACAAGATTGCGTTCAATGCGTGGAACATCGCGGGGGGATCACTGGTTATGTTGTCCCTGATCTATAGACCCAATCCGGGCGCCATCGTGATGGAGGTCATGTTCCTTGGCATCGCCTGTCTGGCGGTACTCCGTAATCTGCGCGGCGCAAAGTAACTCGCACCGCGCCTCCGTTATGCTGCAATCATATAAAACTTGCGCAGGGTCTGCGTGATTTCCCAGGTGCATGGTGTGCCCTTGGGAATGAAAAACGTGTCCCCGGCACCAAACGTCTGTGCCGATCCGTCCGAAGCGGTCAAGGTAACTGACCCCGAGATCACGGTCATCATCTCGTCGACGGGATAGGCCTCGATGACCTCGCGACAAGGGGCGCATTCCCAGACCCCGGTCGAGATTTTCTCGTCTGTGCTCTCGAAAAAGCTGCTGATAGTCTCGGTCTTGTCATCCGTGGTGAAATCACTTTCCGCCACCAGGGATGACGGAACAAAGCCGGTTTCAGGGTTCCCGTCGGGTAGTAGGTGAAGTGGTTTTTTCATCTTGCTGTTTCCTTCTATGCGGTCACTGTGGCCATGAAAGAAAAAAGCCCTCCGGGCAGCCGAAACTAGACCGGAGAGCCACTATTCAGAAGAACAGGATCACTTCTTCAAGTTGGTCCAGATCTGGTCGTAGACGGCTTGAACTTCCTCCGAACATACCTCGATAAAGACACCTGGGCCCGCATCTGCGTGGGGGTTCTTTTCAGGCTGAGTTGCCAGCTCAGGGTCGACGAAGCTTTCCGTACCGGTCACGCCTGCGTTGTACTGCGCAAAGTTGGTGACGGCCGCGATGTTTTCAGGCTCCAGCAGGAAATCCATGAAGATCAGCGCGTTTTCGCGGTTAGGTGCATCTTTCAGCAGAACAACATTGTCCATCCACGCGATATAACCTTGTGTCGGATAGGCGTATTCCACATTGGCGCCTTCTTCGCGTGCCTTTGCTGCAAACCCGTCGTAGATTTGACCGACGGCGGCATCACCGGACACCAGTACTTCTTTTGCGGTATCCGAGTTGAAAGACGCCCAATGCTGTTTGGCCTCTTGCAGCATGGCGTTCAGCGCCTTCAGCTGCTCACGATCAGTCGAACATTGCGGGATGCCCATGTGGAGTGAGGCCATTGCCATCACCTCACCCTGGCTGTCCAGCATGTTGATGCGACCCTGCAGTTCTGCTGGAGGGTTAAACAGGATGTCGGTGGTCTGAATGTCACCGTCATAGGCATCACGGCTCACGGCAAAGCTGGTTGATCCCCACTGATACGGGATCGAAGATTGCCGACCCGGGTCAAAATTGGGGTCTGCCCATTCTGGTGCGATGTTACCTTTGTTTTTCAGCTCGCCGTCGGCGATCGAATCCAACATACCTTCCTCGGCCATGATGGCGACCATGTAGTCGCCTGGCACCGAAACGTCATAGGTGCCGATGCCGCCTGCCTTTAGCGACGCCAGCATCGCCTCGTTGGAGTCGTAAGTATCCATTGTGACGTTGATGCCGGTTTCTTCGGTGAATTTTTCCAGCAACTCCTGCGGAATGTATTCAAACCAGTGGTATATGACCAATTCGCCCTCGGCTGCAGCTGCGTTGGCTCCTACGGTCAGTGCAAGGGCGGCAACGCCGCTTTTCATCAAGTGTTTCATGTGTCTCTCCGTCTGTTGGTTATTTGGTGTTGTCAGACTTGCTGACAAAATAGCTGATCGTGACCATGACGATGGACACGCTCAGCAACATGGTCGAAATCGCCATGATGTTGGGTTTGATCCCCTGCTTGACCGAGCCGAAGATCGCGGTAGGCAGGGTTTCGACGCCTGCGCCTTTCACGAAGTTGGTGATAATGAAATCATCCAGACTGACGATGAAAGCCAAGAGGAAGCCCGAGATGATACCGGGCATCATCAACGGCAGCAGGATCTTGGTGAACGCTTGCCGTTTGGTCGCATAGAGATCCAGCGCGGCTTGTTCGTAACTGTCCTCGATGCCCTGCATCCGCGCCGATATCGGCAGGTAAGCAAAGGGGATGCAAAACGCGATATGGGCCAGCAAGATCGTTAGAAGCCCGCGCTCAAAGCCGATCGAGTTGAAAAAAATCAGGGTTGCGACAGCCAAGACAATTTCCGGGACCATAAGCGGCAGGCTGATTAGCCCGAAAGAAACAGTGCGAAAGCGGAACCTGCCTCCGCGCACCATGCCCGTCGCCGCCAGCGTTGCGATCGTCGTTGCAACGGTTGCAGCCACTATTGCGATGAAAAAGCTGTTCTTGGCGGCCGTCTTGAACTTCCCGCTCTCGGGGCCGGTGAAGACGTCTGCGTACCAGCGCAGCGAGACCCCCTCCCAGTTTGTCAGGGATTGCGATGCGTTGAAGCTGTAGATAGTCACGACGACCAGAGGCGCGTACAGCACAACCAGACAGAGCAGGGTGATGGCCTTGAAGCCAGTGTAGGACTTGATGTTGAATTGCTTGCTTGCCATCGGTCAGCCTCCGGCCTTGTCGGCTTTGGCCTGTTGCCGGGCCGAGAACATCAGGATGATCAGAACCATTGTCAGCAGGATCATCGAGGCAGCCGCGCCAAATGGCCAGTTGCCCGCGTTGCCCTTGAATTGTTCCTCGATAAGCGACCCGATCATGAAATTCTTGGCGCCGCCCAGAAGGTCAGGTGCAAGGAATGACCCCATCGACGGTACAAAGACCAGAATGCATCCTGCGAACACACCCGGTTTGACGGCAGGCAACAGGACACGACGCAACGTTGTCCACTTGCTTGCATAGAGATCGGCCGCTGCCTCAGACAGGGCAAAGTTATAGCGTTCGACAGCCGCATAGATCGGCAAGACCATGAAGGGCAGGTAGGAATAGAACAGGCCAAGCTGTACGGCAAAGTTGGTGTTCACGATATGCAGAGGGCTGTCGATCAGGCCGATACTCATCAGAAAATCGTTCAGCGGACCTTGATCGCGTAGCAAGAATTTCATCGAAACGGTCCGGATCAGCAGATTCACCCAGTAGGGAATGGTGATCAGAAACACCCAGATCGGGCGCATATTCTCGGATCTGGTTGCAATGAAATACGCCGTCGGGAACCCGATCAACAAGCTCAGAAGCGTTGCCGCCCCCGCCTGCCAGATCGACCGCCAGAAGATGGTGATATAGGTCCACTCGATTTTTGGAGGATCGTCCCCGAACAACCCACGATCAAAGAAGAATTGATCGTAGGCTGCCAGAGAGAATTCCCAGATCACGCCGCCACGAAACTCTTTCGTCAGGAAAGAGTAGATCAGCATCATAATTACCGGGGCCAGAACCAGAATGGTCAGTGTTACCCAAGCCGGCAGCAACAGCCATGTACGGGCCTCTTTATAAGTGTCTGTCGTGGCGCTGCCGCCACTTGCCGCACCCGCTGCCATCAGTCTGCCAGGAGGCGCGCGGCCCCCAGCTCCATGTTGACAAACATCTCGGTGCCTGGCTCGAAGATGCGTTTATTACCACGATCCGAGTTCGACGTGCGCACGACGAAGTTTGGGCCGTCCTGCAGGTCTACGATCGTGGTTATGTCGGTGCCGACAAAAATGTTCTCTTTGATCCGCCCTTTTAGGCTTTCGGTTTCGACGGGAGAGTCAGACATGTAGAGCCGCTCCGGACGGATCGACATGTGGACTTTGGACCCAACGCCAATCCCCTCGACCGCGTTGCAAGTCAGTTCGTGTCCACCCCCGAGGTGGCACGTCGCGCGGCCACTCTCGATCCCGTCGACTGAAACTTCCAAAAGGTTCGTCTCGCCGATGAAGTCGGCAACGAACATATTGTGCGGGCGCTCGTAAATATCGGTCGGCGTGCCAAGCTGTTGCATCTCTCCCGCCGACATCACCGCGATGCGGTCGGACATGGTCAGCGCTTCTTCCTGATCGTGCGTAACAAAGATGAATGTAATCCCGGTTTCGCGCTGCAGATGCTTCAGCTCAAGTTGCATCGCTTTCCGTAACTTGAGGTCCAGCGCCGACAGCGGTTCGTCCAACAACAGAACCTTCGGCTGCGGTGCCAAAGCACGCGCCAACGCGACACGCTGCTGCTGGCCCCCGGAAAGCTGGCTGGGTTTGCGTGCAGAGAACTGGCTGAGTTGCACCAGTTCCAGCATCTCACCCGCTTTTTTGAGCGCCTCGGCTTTCGATGTTCCGCGCATTTCCAACCCGAACGCCACATTTTCGAGAATAGTCATGTGAGGAAACAGGGCATAGTTCTGGAAAACCGTATTCACCGGCCGCTTGTTCGGCGGCAGGTTTTCAATCTCATCGCCAAAGAGGAAAATCGCCCCTTCGGTTACATCCTCAAACCCGGCGATCATGCGTAACAGAGTTGTCTTGCCGCAACCGGATGGGCCTAGAAGCGTAAAAAACTCATTGTCCATGATTGACAGAGAGATCTTCTTTAGCGCGGTGAAGTCACCATAGCGTTTAACCGCATCCCGTACGTCAATCGCGATTTGTTGTGTATCGGTCAAACTCGCCTCCATATTCACCGCGAAGTCACTGTCGGGTATATACGGGCCGTGCGGTCCTCTTAAGAATTGACTTCCTCATCAAACATTAGGATTAGCCTAATCATTTAATTTTAGACATTAAGATCAAAGCATTGGCGCGTATTGGCCTGGTTTTACGGGGGAAGGAAAATACTACATCTTAGATGTTGAATTAACGTCGTTCTGTCTTTTCCTGAAGGGGTCCCCAAGCCTTTAGCCATATCCCAAGGGAGTTTATCGCCGGACGGCGCGCGTGTCCTAAGCGGGTTTGGTCGCAAACTCCCGGAAATTGCATAACGGCGGAAAACAGGTTTTCAGGGGGTCGGAAACCGCTTCATGCAAGCCGCTGTTCGTGCACTCTGGATGTGATACACCGGAGCACATTCGAATCGAAATCCGTGGAAATGAGGCAATTCTCCACAGGGTTTTGCTGCAGGTTGCTTGCAGGTGTATGGAGCGAACGTTTTGAACAATAACGCACAATTAGCAGCGCGTTTAAGCGTGGCACCGATGATGGACTGGACGGATCGGCACTGCCGGTACGTGCACCGGCTGCTGAGTGGTCAGACGTTACTCTACACCGAAATGGTGACGGCCCCTGCGTTGGTGCGTGGTGGGGCGATGCATCTGTTGGACTACAGTCCCGAAGAGCATCCGGTTGCGCTGCAACTCGGCGGGTCGGATCCGCATGAACTGGCGCGGGCGGCACGGTTCGGAGCGGATGCGGGCTATGATGAAATCAACCTGAATTGCGGTTGCCCCTCAGATCGTGTGCAATCCGGTACGTTCGGAGCGGTACTGATGAAAGACCCGGCCCGGGTTGCCGAATGCGTGGCCGCGATGCGTGAGGTGGCCGACGTCGAGGTGACTGTGAAGTGCCGTATCGGCGTGGATGAACAGGAGCCCGAAGAGGTTCTGCCTGCGTTTCTGGAACACATACGTGCCGCAGGATGCGAGCGCGTGACGATCCACGCGCGCAAGGCGTGGTTGCAAGGGCTCAGCCCCAAGGAGAACCGGGATATCCCGCCCTTGGACTACGATTTGGTGCACCGGATAAAAGCGGCGTTTCCTGATCTGCATATCTCGATTAACGGTGGGATTACTTCATTGGATCAGGCGCGCATGCATCTTGAGGCTGGGCTGGACGGTGTCATGATTGGGCGCGCAGCCTATCACCAGCCGACCGAAATTCTAGCTGGGGCCGATCCGTTGATATTTGGAACCGGGCAGGCAGCGGACCCAATTGAAGTTGTTCAAAAAATGGTGCCCTATGTCGAACGTCACCTTGTCAATGGTGGGCGGTTGCACCAGATCACCCGTCATATGCTGGGCCTTTTCGCCGGACGCCCTGGTGCGAGAGCGTGGCGGCGGTCTTTGTCCGAGGGTGCGGTGCATGAAGGAGCAGGCCCCGAAGTGATGCTACAGGCGCTGGAACAAGTTGCGCCTCTGGCTGAGGTCTGAAGGAACTAAGATACGGCCAAGGGCCGGTATGGGGGGACGATGCCCGAGGCGATGTTGCTGGCCCAGATGCTGGGCCTTTTGCTTGTAATCGGGGCGCTGGCCGGAGTTCTGGCCGGATTGTTGGGGGTTGGCGGAGGCATCGTTCTGGTGCCCGCGTTTTTTTATACCTTCCAAACCCTCGGCTATGGGGGGCCGCAGCTGATGCAGCTCTGTCTGGCAACCTCATTGGCGACGATCATCGTGACCTCGATGCGATCCGTTCTGGCGCATAACAAGAAGGGCGCGGTGGATTGGGATATCCTGCGCGGCTGGGGGCCGGGGATCGCCGTCGGTGCGATTATCGGCGTGACGGTGGCCTCGGCATTGCGGACCGAGGCTTTGCAAGCGTTGTTTGGCATTCTGGGGATGGTCATTGGGGCCTATCTTGGACTGGGCAAATCCGAATGGCGATTGGGCGATGCCATGCCCAAGGGCATCAGACGGGCGGTGCTGTCCCCCTCGGTGGGCTTTCTCTCAGTTCTCATGGGCATCGGAGGCGGCAGTTTCGGTGTGCCGCTGATGAGTCTGTTCAATACACCCATTCACCGTGCCGTCGCCACCGCTGCCGGGTTTGGCGTAGTCATCGCAGTGCCGTCGGTGCTGGGCTTTCTGTTTTTGGATATTGCACCGGAACACCGCCCGCCTCTGACCATCGGTGCGGTCAATCTGGTCGCGTTTGCTATTGTCGTCGCCATGACAATGATTACGGCGCCGTGGGGGGTGAAACTCGCCCACGCAATGGACCCCAAGCCTCTGAAGCGCGTCTTTGCGGTGTTCCTGACGCTGGTGGCTCTGAACATGCTGCGCAAGGCGCTGGGCCTGTGAGTGACTTTCACCATAAGGGCTGGTTCAAATTTCCCTACGATCCAGTGTTGGCAGAGTGGGTGGAGCATGCTCTGCCCGCCGCTCGCGCCTCAGTGACAGATCCCGCCCACGCCCAATGGTTGGATTGCGAGGGAACGTGGTTCATCGGTGTCGATGCGCTGGACAATGACTCTCAGGGCAGGGTGGGGCAGTCTGGTGCGTTGTCCGGGCAGGCCATGCGTTTCATCACGGAACAATACGGAGAGTTGCCTCTGCACAAGGGGCAGGTCTCGGTGATCTATCCCGGCTATCCTCGCCCTCGAAAAGGCGAAAGCGAAAGCGCTGGGCGGTATCGATTAAAAAGAGATGCAGCCCATGTAGACGGGCTGCGACCGACAGGACCGGATCGCCGGCGGCGGGTGGATGAACCCCACGCGTGGATTTTGGGTATTCCTTTGAACGATGCCAGCGAAGACGCCGCCCCGATGGTGCTTTGGGAAGGTAGCCACAAAATCCTGCGCACCGCTTTCAAAGGCGCACTTCTTGACCATCCCCGCGACAGTCTGCATCAGGTCGACATCACGGATATCTATCAGGCTGCCCGCCGAGAGGTGTTCGACACCTGCCCACGCATCGAATTACCCGCCAAACCCGGCGAGGCTTATCTGCTGCATCGCCACTGCTTGCATGGGGTTGCGCCTTGGGGCGAAGGAGCATCAGCCGGACCGGATGGACGAATGATTGCCTATTTCCGCCCTGAATGCGCAGGGGGAGTAGCCGAATGGATCGAATCTGCCTAACCTCCTGCCATTGTTAAGATTTGGAGGTATCTCGGATGATTACGGTTCACACAAATTCCGACGGTGCGCTGATCGAGGTCGAATTATCCGGCGAGGTGACCAGCAGCGACTACAGCGAAACTCTTGTACCCGCAATTGAGGCCGCGCTTGCGGATCATGACACGGTGCGACTGCTGGCCGTCGTGCAACCCGAGTTCAAGGGATACGATTTGGGGGCGGTTTGGGCGGATACGAAACTGGGCCTCAGCCATTGGCGCGGGTTCGACCGGATCGCAGTCGCAGCGGATCAGGGTTGGGTGCAGACCAGCATCCGCCTGGCGGCCCCGATCCTGCCATGCCCAGTCCAGGTCTTTGATTTGTCAGAACTAGAGGTTGCTCGCCGCTGGCTGCGCGAGTCGCTGGGCGCCATTCACGTGATTGATCTGGGCGGCCCATGCGTTCAGGTCAGCCTTTTGGGAAAGCTGGACCCCAATGAATACGGGCGCGCCGAACTGGATTTGGACAATCTGATGCGGGGAAAGGACGGCTTTCGTCTGTTGATCGACCTGCGAGAATTTGACGGGTGGCAAGGGTTGACGGCCTTGGCATCACATTTCCAACTGGTCCGAAAACATGTCGGTTTGCTGGATCGTGCGGCCATCGTGGGGAACAAAGCCTGGCAACACATGGCTCAGAAGGCTGCCAGTCACATTCTGGGCACACGGACCCAGTTCTTTCCCTCAGACGAGATCGAAAACGCAAAATCCTGGCTCGCCGCCGGCTAAGAAGAGTGCGTACCTTTCCGTTTACGTAAGGTTACTTGAGGGCAGGGGTAATTGTTATTGATTGAGTGGTCAAAAAAGCCCTACACATTGATTGTTCTTCCGTCCAACCACTGCGGAAGATGAAGATGCTGAAGCGCGCCGCTGTGGGTTACCACTCACTCACCACAAGTGTTCGAACTTGTTTCCCCCTCGAAGTTCATACCAACCTGCAGCGGCGCAGGTTCAGACCGAACAGCATTGAGGAAAAGTTTTAAGACTTGTTCACGCGTGCAGCGCGTCCGCCCCGTCGTTTAGACAGTTGTGGTGCGCGCGAGGGTAGGTTTTCCATGATCTCGGCCCGTTCGCCACTGTCCATTTTGGACCACCGCGTGATCTCGTCGATCGTGCGATAGCAGCCGGTGCAGATGCGTTCGGTCGGATGCACGACACAGATCTGGACGCACGGGCTTTCGACCTCGTTCCTTTTCCAAACCATATTTGTCATCGACGTACTCCGTCCGTTACAGGAAGCGCATCCTATCCAACGCTCCCTGCAGAATATAGCCAGCGGCGACGTGATCGATAACCTGTCCGCGACGTTTTCGTGTCGTATCCGCCTCAAGAAGCGCCTTTTCGGCCGCAACCGTGCTGAGGCGTTCATCCCAGAAACCAATGGAAACTTCGGTCAGACGCGACAAATTGCGGGCAAATGCACGGGTCGATTGACAGCGAGGGCCTTCGGTTCCGTCCATGTTTTTAGGCAGGCCCAAAATGACGCCGCCAATCTCTCGGTCGGCAATGATCTCAAGCAGGCGGGCGGAATCCAGGGTAAATTTCTTACGCCGCACGGTTTCCAGAGGACTCGCCACACCGCGCATTAGGTCCGAGACAGCGACACCGATGGTCTTCTCGCCCAGATCCAGCCCCATCAGAGCGGTCATAGGTGGCAGCGCCGCCGCGAAGTCTTCGAACTCGTCGTGGATCATTGTGCGATCCCGGCCTGCAAGGCGGCTGCGTCGATCATCTCCAGCGCGTCAGGGTTTCCGGCAAAGACTTCCATGGCCTCATTCTTGACGTCGATGGCGCGCTGACCTTCGCCCAGAACGCCTAGCGCAGCGATCAGGCGGGCCCAATCCTCGGGCGATCCGCCTTCGGAGGCCAATCGGTCTGACAATTGGTTGACCATGCCCTTGATCATCTCTTGGCGTTCTTCCGGGGTCATCGCAGCGGCCGCATCGACGTCATCTTGGCTGGGACCGGAGGCAGGCGGGATGTTCGGCGCGTTGAACACGCCAGCGCGGAAGGCCAATTCGTCCAATTGCGCGCGAATGGCGTCGCCCCACGGCGCACCAGCCGGAGCGTCACGCAGCGCATCGACCCAGATGCGGTAACCAACATCTGGACGACCGATCTGAACCATCATCTGACCCAGATAGTATTGCGCCGGGCCATGGCGCGGATCGCGACGCAATGCCTGCCTCAGCGCCTCTTCCGCTTCGGGCGAGACATAACCGCCCACGGACAGGATCATCATCTCGGCCAGATGCGAATAGGCATCAGCCGGAGCGGCGTCTCCAGACAGTTCGATGACGCGCTGTTGCGCTTGATAAGCGGCGGGATAATTACCCGCGTTTGCCTCATGTTGCGCCAGAAGAATGTGGCCCTGAAGATCGTCTGGGCGCGCTGCAACAGTGTCGCGCAACTGATTCAGAAGATTAGCATAACTCTCATCAAGCTCCGGTATTTGCGCGGGTGGAGCAGCCGCCTCGGCTTCGGCCTGGGATGGACGTTCCGCGCGCAGGGCTTCGGCGCGCTCCAGCCGCTGCGTCAGGGGCTGATCCGGCAGTCCGGCGGCCCCCATCTGGCGATACAACCCAACGGCGCCGCCCACCACGATGAGGGCAATGGCGGCAAAGGCGGCCATGGTGGCCCAGCGAGGCGGTCCGGCTCGTTTGGTGCTGGCCTGCATCTGAGCATCTGCGGCCAGAATACGACGTGAGATTTCTGTACGCACCCGGTCTGCGTCGGCTTCGCCGATGACCCCCCGGGCCAGATCCCGATCAACGCCCGCCAATTGTTCGCGATAAACGCGTAGGTCATAGGCGGCCGCGGGCTCGCGTGTTTTGCGCCCTCGCAGCAAGGAAAAGCCCAATATAACTGCGATCAGCAGCGCGCTAAGAAGTGTTACGACCAGGAACGACATGGAATCTCCGCTATGGCTGCCCTGATTTAGACCTGTCGGCGAGCCGAAAAAAGGGACAAATGGCCGCGAGGGCTTCACATCTCGCAATAATGGACCCCATGTCGCAATAGTTCGATATTGTGGCGTTGTCCGGCAGGGCTAAACTGTTCCTGCACGGCATACCTGCGCCAATCACCGAACCGGATGGATTCGCTCATGAAACATTACTCAGCCTTTGCTGTCGCGCGGGAGGCCCTGCGCTATCACACCGGATGGGAGCGCGCGTGGCGCTCACCCGAACCCAAGAAGAAATACGACGTCATCATCGTTGGTGCCGGTGGCCATGGTCTGGCCACTGCGTATTATCTTGGTAAGAACTACGGCATTCAGAATGTTGCCGTCATCGAAAAAGGCTGGCTGGGCGGTGGTAACACCGGCCGGAACACGACCATCATCCGGTCGAACTATCTGCAGGATCCGTCGGCGGCGATCTACGAAAAAGCGCGAAGCCTCTACGAAGATCTGAGCCAGGATCTGAACTACAACGTCATGTTCAGCCCGCGCGGTGTCATGATGCTGGCTCAAACCCAGCACGAAATTCGCGGCTATCAGCGCACCGCCCATGCCAACGCACTGCAGGGCGTGAAGACCGAATGGATCACGCCCGAGCGTGTCAAGGAACTGGTGCCGATCATCAACCTGGACGGACCACGCTACCCAGTTCTAGGTGCGCTGTGGCAGGAACGGGGCGGCACCGCGCGCCACGATGCGGTGGCTTGGGGCTATGCCCGCGCCTGTTCAGCGATGGGCATGGACATCATCCAGCAATGCGAAGTCACCGGCGTCCGGTCCGACAATGGCCGTGTGGTTGGCGTCGACACCACCAAAGGTGCCATCGACTGCGACAAGCTGGGCATCGTGGTTGCTGGCCATTCCGGTCAGTTGGCCGCGATGGCAGGCTTCCGTCTGCCGCTGGAAGCCATCGCGCTGCAGGCGCTGGTATCCGAGCCGATCAAGCCTTGCATGGATGTTGTCGTGATGGCCAACACCGTGCACGGATATATGTCTCAGTCCGACAAGGGCGAGATGGTGATTGGCGGCGGCACCGACGGTTTCAATAACTTCACCCAGCGCGGCAGCTTCCATCACATCGAGGAAACCGTCCGCGCGCTGGTCGAGACCTTCCCGATGATCTCGCGCCTGAAGATGCTGCGCCAGTGGGGCGGGATCGTGGACATGACCGGCGACCGCTCGCCCATTCTGTCGAAAACACCGCTGCAGGGCTGCTTTATCAACGGCGGCTGGGGTACCGGTGGCTTCAAGGCGATCCCGGGTTCCGGTTGGGGCATGGCTCAGTTGATGGCCACAGGTCATTCACCGCTGACCGAAGCCTTCTCGATGGACCGCTTCAAAGAGGGCCGCTTTATCGACGAAAGTGTCGCCGCCGGGGTGGCACACTGAGGGCTCTGCCCGAGGTGGCCAGCTAACAGAATTCAGGTTGGCCCAAGCGCCGACCAACCGCCAAAAGGATGACCATATGCTGATCCTGAATTGCCCGTATTGCGGCGTTGACGCCGAAGAAACTGAACTGTCGGCCGGTGGCGAGGCGCATCTGAAGCGTTTCGGCCCGGGTTCGTCGGATGACGAATTTCACGACTATCTGTTCATGCGCGAAAACCCCAAAGGCGTTCATTTCGAACGCTGGCGCCACAGTAATGGCTGCGGCAAGTGGTTTCACGCCGCGCGCTGCACCCAGACGCTCGAGGTATTCGGAACCTATTCCGCCCAGACCGCTGAGCCGCCCCAAGAAATCAAGGACGCGATCACTGCAAAGCGCCCTGGCTGGACGTGGAGAGAGTTCAAGTGATCCGCGCCGCCATCTGTAATCCCGCCTGCGAAAGGTCCGCAAAATGAGCACCCGTCTCGCAAAACAAGGCCGGCTGATTGACCGGTCGAAACAGGTCACCTTTACCTTTAACGGCACCTCGATGCAGGGCTACGAGGGCGACACGCTCGCCTCGGCCTTGCTGGCCAATGATCAGATGATGGTTGGCCGCTCGTTCAAGTACCACCGCCCACGCGGCGTTGTCGCCAGCGGCGCCGAAGAGCCGAATGCTCTGGTCGGTCTGGGGCAGGGCAACCGGTTCGAGCCCAACCAGCGCACCACTACGACCGAGCTGTTCAACGGCCTGACCGCGATCTCGCAGAACCATTGGCCGAACCTGGAGTTTGACATCGGTGCGGTGAACACCGCGTTTGCGCGGTTCCTGCCCGCCGGTTTCTACTACAAGACGTTCATCCACCCGAAGCCGTTCTGGAAACACGTCTACGAGCCGTTCATCCGTCAGTCCGCCGGTCTGGGCAAAGCGCCCGACAAGGACAGCCGGGATGCAGATACCTACGAACACTTCTATGCCTTCACCGATGTGCTGGTGATCGGCGGCGGTGTCGCAGGCCTGCAAGCTGCTAAAACAGCAGCGCAATCCGGTGCCAAGGTCATGCTGATCGAGCAGACCGCGCACTGGGGTGGCCGTGCGCCAGTTGATGGCGGCACCATCAACGATGAGCCTGTGGATAAGTTCGTGGAACATTTGGTTTCCGAATTGGAGACAATGGACAATGTCACGATGCGCACGCGCTGCATGGGGGCGGGCGTCTATGACCACGGTTATGTGCTGGGCTATGAGCGTCTGACCGACCACAAACCGGGCACTCAAGGCCCACGCCATCGCCTGTGGCGTATCCGCGCCAAGCAAGTTGTGACATCCACTGGTGCAATCGAGCGTCCGCTGTCCTTCGCAGG
Organism: Ruegeria atlantica; assembly: GCA_013032095.1. Lineage (GTDB taxonomy): Bacteria > Pseudomonadota > Alphaproteobacteria > Rhodobacterales > Rhodobacteraceae > Ruegeria > Ruegeria atlantica_E. The sequence goes on from WQBJ01000006.1 coordinate 166,644, forward strand.
CAACGATGTGCCGGGCGTGATGCTGGCCTCGGCCATGCGCGATTACGTGGTGAACTGGGGCGTGACCCCGGGCGAGCGTGTGATCGTTGCCACCAACAACGACGACGCCTATCGCACCGCGATTACCCTGAAGCAGGCTGGTGTTGACGTTCTGCGCGTGGTTGACGCGCGTGCCGCTGCTGGCCCGCTAGCCGAAGAGGCACGTCAGCTTGGCATCCGCGTTGACCCCGGCAAAGCCATTGCCAAGGTCAAAGGTGGAAAGCGCGTCAAAAAGGTTGCGATCTGCAATCAGGAAGGCGTCGGTGGCGCTCGCGAAGAGGTTGATTGCGACGCGGTTGCCATGTCGGGTGGCTGGTCGCCGGTGGTGCACATGTGGTCCCATTGCGGCGGCAAGCTGATCTGGGATGAGGCAAATGCCCATTTCCGTCCCGATCCCGCCCGTCCACCTCTGGGCGCTGACGGAGAAGGGTTCGTTCTGGCCGCAGGCAGTTCGAATGGTCCGCTGGACTTGGGTGAGGTTCTAGCTGACGCGCATGCCTCAGGTAAAGCCGCGGCCAAGGCGGCGGGTTTCAAACCTAAGAACACCAAGGCGCCGCAGGGTGAAACCACGACAGAGGCAGCGATGGAGCCGGTCTGGCTGATGCCCGCCAATGCCGAAGTCCAGCTGCGCATGAAATCCTGGCTGGACTTCCAGAACGACGTCAAAGTTTCTGACGTCCAGTTGGCCGCGCGCGAAGGCTATGAGAGCGTTGAGCACACCAAGCGTTACACCACGCTGGGTATGGCGACCGATCAGGGTAAGTTGAGCAACATCAACGGTTTGGCGATTCTTGCTGACGCGCTTGATGCTGAAATTCCCAAGGTCGGCACAACCACCTTCCGTCCGCCTTATACGCCGATCTCGCTGGCCTCGATTGGTGGTGAAGCGCGTGGCGAGGTGTTCCAGCCGATCCGTCAAACACCGATGCACAACTGGCATGACAAGAACGGCGCCGATTGGGAGCCGGTCGGCCACTGGCGCCGGACCTATGCCTATGTGCGTCCCGGTGAGTCCGTCCATGACGCGGTGAACCGCGAGGTGAAAAACACCCGTGAAAACCTCGGCCTGCTGGACGCGTCGACGCTGGGCAAGCTGATCGTTAAAGGCCCGGATGCCGGTAAGTTCCTGGACATGCTGTACACCAACATGATGTCCACGCTGAAGATTGGCAAATGCCGCTATGGCCTGATGTGCTCGGAAAACGGCTTCCTGATTGACGACGGCGTTGTCGCCCGGATCGATGAGGATACCTGGTTGTGCCACACAACCACGGGCGGAGCCGAGCGCATCCATGGTCATATGGAAGAATGGCTGCAAACCGAGTGGTGGGACTGGAAAGTCTATGTCGCGAACGTGACCGAGCAATACGCGCAGGTCGCCGTGGTTGGCCCCAACGCCCGAAAGGTGCTTGAGAAGCTGGGCGGTATGGATGTCAGCAAAGAGGCGCTGCCGTTCATGGAATGGCGCGACGGCAAGATCGGTGACTTTGATTGCCGTGCTTACCGCATCTCGTTCTCGGGAGAACTGTCCTATGAAATCGCCGTTCCTGCCAGCCAGGGTCAGGCGTTCTGGGATGCCTTGATGGACGCAGGCAAGGAATTCGGCGTGATGCCTTACGGCACCGAATGTCTGCACATCCTGCGGGCCGAGAAGGGATTTATCATGATCGGGGACGAAACCGACGGCACCGTGATCCCGCAGGATCTGGGGCTGCACTGGGCGCTCTCGAAAAAGAAAGAGGACTACCTCGGAAAACGTGCCCATTCGCGCAGCCACATGGCAGATCCCGAGCGTTGGAAACTGGTCGGTCTTGAGACTGTGGATGGATCGGTCCTGCCGGACGGAGCTTACGCAGTGGGCGAGGGCGTCAACGCCAACGGTCAGCGCAATATGATCGGGCGTGTGACCTCGACCTATTACTCGGCCAATCTGGACCGCGGCATCGCTATGGGTCTGATTAAGCACGGCCCCGACCGGATGGGCGAGGTTGTCGAGTTCCCGGGCACCGATGGTAAAACCTACAAAGCCAAGATCGTAGACCCGATCTTCTATGACAAAGACGGGGAGAAGCAGAATGTCTGAACCCATCAGCGCACTTAACCACGCCAGCTATGACGGCATCGCCAAGATCGAGGAATGCGGGCTGCAGGGTATGATCACCCTGCGCGGCGATCTGTCAGACAAGGTGTTGGCCAAGGCGGTCAAGGACGCAACCGGGCAGAACGTGCCCAGTCAGCGCGAAGCTCTGGTCAACGGTGATACCGGCGTCTGCTGGATGTCTACCGACGAATTGCTTGTGCTGGTGCCTTATGCCGAGGTCGAGGCCAAGTTGGCTGCGATGAACAACGCGCTCAGCGGCACACACGCCTTGGCTGTAAACGTCTCGGACGCGCGGGCGGTTTTCCGTATCTCAGGCGCGAATGCGCGTGAGGTGCTGGGCAAGCTGGCTCCGGTCGATCTGTCAGCCGAGGCGTTCCAGCCTGGTCAAATCCGCCGCTCGCGTCTTGCGCAGGTGGCGGGGGCGTTCTGGATGGACGACGCTGAGACCTTCCGCGTGGTCTGTTTCCGGTCTGCTGCTGACTATGTATTCAAGCTGCTCAAGGTTGCGGCGCAGTCGGGCAGTGAGGTCGGGGTTTACTAACGTTTGGTTCTGGGATCCATCGCAAGTGAGGCTCCGGTTTTGCCGGAGCCTTTTTACTTCGATTGGACTTGATTGCACTTCCCTGCGCTATGCGGTTGCTTAGCAAAGCGGGGAAATCTTGGGTTTATGAAATTACCGCGCAGAAATATAGCTCTATTAGCGGGATCAATCAGGGCGATATAGTCCAGAGTAAAGTCTTGATCTGCAGTCGACTTTAGAGTTGCCGGCCAAGAAAGACGAAACTGCTTTTTTCTGTTTATCCTTACTTTCGTCGGAATAGCATCATAGTAGCCGCTAGTATTGAAAGCAGTTTTGGCCACGGGGTCTATTTCGAACAAGTACTCGGGCGCGATCCAGTTGCTGCCAGTCTCTTCAAGGAACACGCAATGGTATGTTATTGTTTCAGCAGAGGCGGGTTTTACTGTCAGAGCTACCAAGATCGCCGCTAGGCAAATGCCAACAATTCCAGCAGTTTTCTTTAATTCCGCTCCAAAGATCTTCATTGTTCTACGAGGCATGTTCCGACGCCGTATGGTTTGTTTGCAGCGTTCGCATTGACGAATGCCATCCGTACCTTAATGACATGGTCGCTAGGGTTCAGATTTGCCTGATAACGAACACGCAGGTTACCTCCCGCTTTCGCACGGGCGTTCCTGTACCAAGATAGTCGGTATCCTTTTGAACCTCGGTTCTTAAAGCTCGCATCAATCCATTCTGGCCTATCTGCGACCAGAGCTGTTCCGTTTTCGGAGTCGATTTGAAACGCGTATTCAGGGGCAATCCATCCGTGGTTGTCTTGTTTTGTCATTGTGCAGGAATAGGTGATGGTTTCTGCGACGGCGGTTTGCGCCAGCACTGCCGTCGCGATGCTCAAAATTAGTTTTTTCATTTCATTCACTGGGTCTTGATTATCACATTCGTCAATCAAGCTTATACATCTTTAAGATGCAAGCGGAGCCCTCCGATATTTAGGAAAACTTCCTTTGTGTTTTATTCTTGAAGGAGGATTGTCTTGTATTGATCTGTTTTCTCCGGTTTCAAAAGATCTTTAATTTTAAGCAGTTGAAGCTTGTCGTCCGAATAGGTGGAGTAGAAGCTCAAGCTTTGGAGCAGCGCTTTGGTGCGGCTCAGTCGTTCTTGTTCCGGTAGCAGAGGCGCGTGTAACGACAACAGTAGAGTAGGGCGGTATTTTTTTAGGAATGGGATCAATGTCGGCAAGACCGCATATTCGGCCCCTTCGATATCCATTTTGACCAACGACACGCCTGACAAATCATTTGCGATCTCGAACTGTTCCCAAGCTATGGTCAGCGCGTCGGTGCCGTGCGCCCCGTCATGCAGCAGCGAACTGGTGGAATCACCCGGTTCTCCGCGGACCGACGCCATGCGGGCCACACCGAACTTATCCGACAGCGCCACTCCAAAGGCCGAGACATTGCGGATGTCGTTCAAGTCCAGGTTCCAGGCAAGATGTCGAAATGCGGTCGGGTCGGGTTCGAAGCACCAGACATGTCGAGCGCGGCGGGCACCATAAAGGACCGTTGGGCCGATCCATGCGCCGATATCCAGATAGTCCTTGTCCGGCGACAGGTATTGATCCAGCACAGCAAAGGTTTCCGGCTCCCATGCTCCGGCAGAGGCCTTACGCCAGAATTTAGAATGATAAGGGTCAAGCTTAAACGGCTCGCCGTTCAAGTTGCCTGCATAGTATCCGCGGGCGCGGTAAAACATCTTGCGCGCCTGTGTGAGCATCGCGGACCTCCGGGTTTTCTCACCTCGCCCCTTGACCTAAGGCGGCTGCCAAAGCATTTAACCCTTGGGAACCGCAACTTACATTTAACAGGGGGCCGACATGGCTTTTGAACTTCCTGATCTTCCTTATGCACATGACGCGCTGGCAGCCAAGGGTATGTCCGCGGAAACGTTGGAATATCACCATGACCTGCACCACAAAGCCTATGTCGACAACGGCAACAAGCTGATTGCCGGTACCGAGTGGGACGGCAAGTCGCTGGAAGAGATCATTGTTGGCACCTACGACGCAAATGCCGTCGCGCAGAACGGTATCTTCAACAACATCAGCCAGCTGTGGAACCACAACCAGTTCTGGGAAATGATGGGCCCCGGCGACAACGCCATGCCCGGTGAGCTGGAAAAAGCTCTGGTCGAAAGCTTTGGTTCGGTTGACGAATTCAAGTCGCAGTTCAGCGCCGCTGGTGCCGGTCAGTTCGGCTCGGGCTGGGCGTGGCTGGTCAAGAACGCAGACGGCTCGCTGGCTGTGACCAAGACCGAGAATGGCGTGAACCCGCTGTGCTTTGGTCAGACCGCACTGCTGGGTTGTGACGTGTGGGAGCACAGCTACTACATCGACTTCCGCAACAAGCGTCCGGCTTACCTGTCTAACTTCCTCGACAACCTGGTGAACTGGGAAAACGTCGCTTCGCGGATGTAACCCATTGACCCGACGAGGGTTCATCAAGGGCCTGCTGGCGGTGACGCTGGCAGGCCTTTTTGCTGCTCTATACGGGTTCTTCATCGAACCTGCGTTGCGGCTGCGCGTGCGCCGGTGGCGATTGAGGCGCGCAGACTGGACTGCTGCCCCTTTGCGGATCGCCGTTCTGGCCGATCTGCATGTCGGAGAACCGCATGTCGGGCTGGACCGAATCCGTCAAGTGGTGCGGCGTACGAATGCTCTGGCCCCGGATCTGGTGCTGTTGTTGGGGGATTTTGCTGCAGGGCATAAATTTACCACCCAGCCCGTGAAGATGAGTGAATTGGCCCCGGTTTTGGCTGAATTACAGGGCAAGCATGGTGTTTACGCTGTGCTGGGCAATCATGATTGGTGGGATGACCTGACCGCGCAACGGCGGGGCGGCGGTCCGAACCTCTATGCCGACGCGTTGCGGCAGAACGGTATTTCGGTGTTGTCGAATGAAGCCATTAAGTTGGAGAGCCTCGGTATCTGGCTGGCAGGGCTGGAGGATCAGTTGGCCATAGTCAATGGTCGAGGGCGGTTCCGCGGGCTAGACGACCTTCCTGGTACGCTGGCACAGATCACAGATGACGCGCCGGTGGTGATGATGGCGCATGAGCCTGACATCTTCCCCAAGGTCCCGGATCGGGTGGCGTTGACCCTGTCGGGACACACGCATGGTGGGCAGGTGCGGCTGTTCGGTTGGTCTCCGATGGTGCCGTCCCGGTTCGGAAACCGCTATGCCTATGGACATGTGCGCGAAGCCGGGCGCGATCTGGTGGTTTCTGGCGGGATTGGGTGTTCGATCCTGCCGGTGCGGTTCGGCGTGATGCCGGAAATCACGGTAATCGAACTGTCGGCCTGACCGGTGAAATCCCGCCGATTAATAAAGTTTCACATTGAGATAGGATTGTACGCCGCTCCGTAGTGCTTACCTTAGGTGACGCGGAGGGAGAGAACCGCACACCAAATGAAACGCATTCAGGCAGCGCGCCAACTACCACTGGTCGCGTCAGGGTACTCCTACGCCTGGTGAATGAGAAATGGCTACTGAATCCATTATAGGAGAGCATGATGGTTGCACTTGAACAGGGAACATGGGTTGTCATTGCCGACGGGGAAAAGGCGTTGTTTGTCGAGAACATCACCGATGCCGAAGATCCCAATCTGGTCGTTGTTTCTGTAGAAGAGCAGGATTCATTTGCCCGCCCTAACGACCGGGCCGGACGGCGTTTTGATCCCGGACCAAACCAGAAGTCAGCTGTCGAGGAGCCAAACTGGAAAACTCATGCGAAATCCCTTTTCGTACAGGATGTTGCCAATCTGTTGAACCGCAAGGGGCTTAAAGGGGCATTCAATCGACTTGTGCTGGTCGCCAGCCCCCATGTCCTCGGGCTGCTACGCCGTCGACTTCATAGTGAGGTTCTGGCCAAGGTCGTGGCCGAAGTTGATAAGACCTTGACCAATCATCCGCTTCACAAGGTTGAAAAACTGCTGACCAGTCGTCAGACCCCGGCTGCTCAGGCGGTGTAAACATAACGGGTGGCCTTAGGCCGCCTGTATTTTTAAGTCAGGAACTCGCGCAGAGTGGACATTGCATCTGCCGGATCTTTCACCCAAGTGATGAAATCCGCCAGTGACCCATCGGCAAACCCCTGGCCGATGACCTGCTGCAACAACTCATGCAGCGCGTCCCAATAGCCATCGACATTCATCACCAGAATTGGTTTGTCGTGCAGGCCCAGTTGCCGCCAGGTCAGGGCCTCGAACAATTCGTCCAGAGACCCCGGACCGCCTGGTAGGACAACGACCGCGTCCGCATTCATGATCATGACCTTCTTGCGCTCGTGCATTGTCTCGGTGATCACAAAGCGTGTCAGATCGGTCTTGCCGACCTCGCGCCGCAGCAGATGAACAGGGATCACGCCGAATGTATCCCCACCGGCGGATTGCGCGGCACGCGCAACTTCGCCCATCAGGCCCACATCTCCGGCGCCGTAGACCAGTCGCCAGCCTTCCTGTGCCAACAGTGTTCCAAATGTCCGTGCGGCTTCGGAATAGCCGGAATTGGCGCCATTGCGTGACCCGCAATACACACAAACAGATTTCTGATTCATTGAAAGCGCTCTCCGGGGTTGTGCCAGGGGTTTTGACCCCTGATAGCGGGATTGATAGATTGGCTCAACCGTCAGGCGGAATGTGTTATACTCAAAGCACTTGCGCTGCGGAGTGAAAGGAAAAAGATGAACGCCGAGTCGGGAAGCAGCAGCTCTGGTACTTTCTTCTGGGGGGGGATCGCCGGTATTGTGGTTTTGGCCGGATTGGGTGGATTGTACCTGTCCGGCATGATCGGGCCCTCTCAGGAAGAGCCAGTTTCGCAGACGGATGTTGCGGTTCAAACACAGGATGACGACACCTCACCTGAGCCGGCAAAACAACCCGCCGAGATTACCGCTGAACCCGAAGCATCTGTGGGCGACGATACGGCGACAGCAGCGCCTACGACGCCGATGGCACCGTCCTTGGATCAGATTTTTGTCGAACCGGACGGTAACGCGGTTCTCTCTGGCTCGGCCGAACCGGGGACAGAGCTAAGCGTGCTGCTGGACGGAGAGCCCGTACACAGATTTACTGTTGATCCCAGTGGCCAGTTTGCCGAATTTCTGTCGATCCCGTTTTCAGACGATGCACAGGGCCTGACCCTGGAAACGCAGGGCGATGAGCCGGTACGTTCTGATGACTACGTGATTGCGGCGTTGCCCGAACCGAAACCCGCGGATGATGCGCTTCCCACCGCCGATACCGACGAAGGCTCAGTGTCTCAGACGGAAGTGGCCGCGGTAGAACAGGATCAGACCGGAGATCAGGCAGATGAGCCTGCTCGGACCGCAGCACAAGACGCAGTCGAGGATACTCAGGACCAACCGGCTGATACCCAGGGCCAAGAAGTTGATACCCAAGACCAACAGGTTGAAACACAAGACCAGCAAGTTGCCATCCTGCGATCCGGTCAGGATGGGGTTGAGCTTGTGCAAAAGCCGAGCGCGCAGCCGCAGGAATCGGAACAGGTTGCTCTGGATACGATCGGCTATTCAGACGCTGGTGAAGTTGAACTGACGGGCCGTGTGCCGGATGGGTCGGCTGTGCGCCTGTATCTGGACAATCAACTGGTGGATGATCTTTCCCCGGTCGAGGATGGCCAGTGGCGCAGTGAGATCGAAGGGGTCGAGCCCGGTGTCTACACATTGCGAGTGGATGAGGTGGCATCAGACGGCACTGTAGTGAGCCGTCTTGAAACCCCGTTCAAACGTGAACCGCTTGAGGTTCTGCGCGCCGCCGAAGCAACGGATGAGCCGGGAGCGGATCTAGATGATGTGCCGATCCGGTCGGTGACCGTGCAGGAGGGCGACACGCTCTGGGCCATTTCGCGTGAGCGGTTCGGTGACGGTATTCTGTATGTGAAACTGTTCGAAGCCAATCGGGATTCGATCCGCGATCCAGACCTGATCTATCCCGGTCAGATTTTTACAATCCCCGAATAAAATATTGCCTCTGGCCCTTGTCGGGGCCGGGGTTATCTCTGACCGCAGAGCAGGTACGTGATGAGACGATTGGCCCCGATGCACTCGGACGACATACCCAAGACAGACGAGCGCCGCTCCGGCTGGCGTACGATCCGCAAGGTTGCGCCTTACCTCTGGCCCGATGATGAGCCTTGGGTAAAGCGCCGCGTTGTGCTGGCGCTTGGGATGTTAGTGCTGGCCAAGCTGATCGCGGTTTACACGCCGATCCTTTACAAGGGCGCGGTCGATAGCTTAGCGGATGAGGGCGTGCCCCCACTGGCGCTGGGTGCCATTGGGCTGACCGTCGCCTATGGCGTAGCGCGCATGATGACCGTGGGGTTCCAACAGCTGCGCGACGCAGCCTTCGCTCCGGTGGGGCAGCGGGCGCTGCGAGCGCTGGCCTTGGAGACGTTTCAGCACATTCACCAGCTCTCGATGCGGTATCACGTGACGCGCCGTACCGGGGGCCTCAGCCGGATCATCGAGCGCGGTGTGAAAGGGGTGGAATTCCTTCTGCGGTTCCTGCTGTTCTCTATCGGACCTCTGATCCTCGAGCTGCTTCTGGTTGCGATCATCCTGATGTGGCTGTTCGATGTCTGGTATCTGGTTGTCGTGGCGGTGACCATTGCGTTCTATATCTGGTTCACATTTGCGGTGACCGAATGGCGCGTGAAGTTGCGGCGAGAGATGAATGATCAGGATACCGAAGCCAACCAGCGCGCCATCGACAGCCTGCTGAATTTCGAAACCGTCAAATATTTCAACGCCGAACAGCGCGAAGCTGAACGATATGACGTGTCCATGAAAGCCTATGCGGGGGCGGCTCTGAAAACGGCCTATTCGCTGGCCTTCCTGAATTTCGGCCAGTCTTTCTTAATTACCTGCGGCCTGATCGGAGTGATGGTTCTGGCCGCCATTGGAGTGCAGAACGGTACTCTGACCGTCGGCGATTTCGTCATGGTCAACGCCTACATGATCCAGATTACCGTGCCGCTGAACTTTCTGGGCACGGTCTACCGGGAAATTCGTCAGTCGCTGGTGGATATGGGGCAGATGTTCGACCTGTTGGAACAGCCCGCGGAGGTTACTGACAAGCCAGATGCGCCGGCTCTTGTGGTCAACGGTGGGGAAGTGACGTTGGACAATGTACACTTCGGTTACGATGCAGATCGAGAAATCCTGAAGGGCGTCTCACTGACTGTTCCGGCGGGGCAGACCGTGGCGATCGTCGGGGCCACTGGCTCGGGAAAATCCACCATCGGGCGGCTGCTGTTCCGGTTCTATGACGTGACGGGCGGAGCGCTGAAAATCGACGGGCAAGATGTGCGTGACGTCACCTTGAACAGCTTGCACGCTGCCATTGGCGTAGTGCCGCAGGACACCGTGCTGTTCAATGACTCCATCCGCTACAACATCGCCTACGGTCGCGACGGCGCCACGCAGGAAGAGGTCGAGGCCGCTGCCAAGGCCGCGCAGATCCACGATTTCATCGCCACATTACCCGAAGGCTATGACACCAAGGTCGGCGAGCGCGGGCTGAAACTTTCCGGGGGGGAGAAACAGCGGGTCGGCATCGCCCGTACTTTGCTGAAGAACCCTCCGATCCTGTTGCTGGACGAGGCGACCTCGGCGTTGGACACAGATACCGAGCAGGACATCAAGGACGCCTTGGCGCGGGCCGGGGAAGGGCGCACTGTGCTGACTATCGCGCATCGCCTCAGCACCATTGCGGAAGCGGATCGTATCGTGGTGCTGGAACAGGGCGAAATACTTGAACAAGGCACCCATGAAGAACTTCTGCAACGTGACGGCAGATACGCTCAGTTGTGGAGCCGCCAGCAAGCGGATGCGCAGGCTGCCTGAACTGTTACCGGCCTGCGCCCGATCCTGTGGTATAATAGCCACGGTTAGCAGGAGGTGATTTCATGCGTAATGCCATTAGAAATAGTATTTTATCAGCCGCACTTACTCTATTGATACCCGCCTTTGCGGTTGCCGATCCCATTGTGGGCATCTGGAAAACTGAACCTGACCGGAAGAACCTGACCTCGCACATCAAAATTTCGGCTTGCGGGGACAAGTTCTGCGGCAAGATCCAGTCGGCCTATGACCAATCAGGAAAAGAGGTAAATACCCCCAATATCGGTAAGAGGTTGTTCTGGGGGGTGGCCAGCAAGGGTGGCGGCAAATATGGCGGCGGAGATTTTTGGATCCCGGTGGTCAATGTGGATGTTGAGCCGCAAATGACGCTGAGTGGCAATTCGCTGACCGTGCGTGGCTGTGAGAATGCGATCTGCGGTCATCAAACTTGGACCCGATTGTCCAAGTAGGTTGGCTTGTGCGAAAGACCGCTGTTGCACGATTGTAATTTCTTTCGGCGTCCACCCTGATTGCGGACGATTGTCGTTTAATCAACGGCGTCAGCCCTTTATGACCAGTGACACCAACCGTTTGGTATTGATAAAAATCAGGGAAGCACCTAATGAAGAAATTGCTTGCTGCGCCGATTGTTCTGGCGTCGCTTTTTGCGTCGACCGCATCCGCCGAGGATCTCGTATTTCTGTTGGCCAATGAAAGCAGCGTCGATCTGGTCGAATTTAACGTCTCTCCTAGCTCTTCGGACAATTGGGAATCGAACTTGCTCGAGGGCGACTACATTGCACCAGGGTATGAGGCGGACGTGCTGATTGCTGACGGTCTGAATACCTGCGTTTACGACATTCGCGGCGGATTTTCTGATGGATCCTCTGCCGAAGATTTCGGCCTGGATCTATGCGACTTGGGCGAATACGTTTTTACCGACTAATACGGTCTAAAACGAAGAATGGCGAGCCGTCGGGCTCGCCATTTATTATTCTGCGGCTTTCAACGGAGTCCCCGGCGGACGTTTTGGTGATTGGGTGTCCTTGGATGCAGGTTCTGGTTCATCTCCCCATACAACCTCGGTCGCCTGTGCTTGCCTTGCAGCCTTGCCAATAGCCATGTCCTGTGCGATCTGACTGGATCGTCCCGCCGAGGCGCGCGCCAGAACCCGACCAAACCAAACCAGATAGGTCGAAATCCAAACCCGCAATGCTAGCAGAGAAGGCGTCACGATCAATGTCAGGACCGTCGCTATGCCCAGTCCGAACACCACAGCCGTAGCCAGTTGTTTCCACCACAGCGCGGTGGGGCTGTTGATCGAATAACCACCATTGATGAAATCCAGAGACAGGCCGAACATCATCGGCGTAAGGCCAGCCATCGTGGTCATCGTGGTCAGTAGAACCGGACGGATACGCGCCTCGGCCGTGCGGACGATCGCCTCGATCCGGGGCATGTAGCGGCTGTATTCCTGGTAGGTGTCGATCAGAACAATGTTGTTGTTCACCACGATCCCTGCCAACGCCACGATGCCTGTGCCGGTCATGATGATTGAGAAGGGCTGCTGCATGACGATCATCCCGATCAGCACCCCGGTGGTCGACAGCACAACCGCCAACAGCACCAGCACCGAGTTGTAGAACGAGTTGAACTGCGCCAGCAGGATCACGAACATCAGACCCAGCGCACCCAAGAATGCGTTCATCAGGAACGCACCAGACTCTTCCTGATCTTCCTGATCGCCGGTCCATTCCCAACTGACAGCGTTCGAGAATGGGCCGGTGTTCAACCACTCGGTCAGAACCGCGATCCTTTCGTTTGGGTTGACCAGGGCGAACCGGGCACCTCTGTCGTCTATAGCTGCGCGCAGGTCATCGATCGTATCGGCTCCGGTCAGTTGAAACAGTTCATAAACGGTGCCGTCCGAGCCGGTAACGCTTGCAGTGCTAGGCTCAGCACCATCTTCAACCGCACGGACGATGGCGAGTCGCTGCTCGGTCCCGTCAGGACCATCAGCGACCACCTTTGACAGGCCGGGTTCGACATCCGCCTTCACGTCGTAATAGCGCTGCTGGTCGATCCTGTTGATCTCGGCCAGTTTTGCCACCGGCTGACGGGTGATGAAGTTGGACAGCGGCACCAGACCGTCCGGCGTGCGAACCTTGAGAGAGTCCAGCGTCGACAGCACCCTGTCCTGCTCGGGCAGGCGAACGCGAATCTCGACCTCTTCATCGGTATTGTCGGGGCGCATTTCACCCAGCAAGAGGCCGCGCGTCACAAGCTGCACCATTGCGCCGACAGTGGCGACATCAGCCCCAAAGCGGCCCGCCTTGGCGACATCAACATCGATCTGCCAGTCGATGCCGGGCAGGGGCATGGTGTCTTCGATCTTGATCAGGCCGGGCGTTTCGTCAAACACAGCGCGCGCGGCTTCAGCGGCCGTCGTCAGTTCGGGCCACCCGTCACCTTTAATGCGCAGATGCACGGGTTTGGCCGAGGCGGGGCCCTGTTCCAGCGCGTTGATTTCAACGATGACGCCGGGCAGGTTCGCCAGCTCAGTGGTCAATTCTTCCAGCACGACGTCGCCGTCATACTCTGGAATGATGACTTCGCGCTCGAACAGGCCGAAGAATGCGGGCTCGGTCTGCTTTGGCCGGTCCTCCCACGGGATGATTTCAAACTGGACCCGGCCCACCGTGTCGGCGGGGGCGGATGCGCCGCCGTCATTCTGGGTCAAGCCGCCTTCACCAGCAAAGGCGAACACGTTGGTCACGGCTGGATGTGCGCCGATGACTTCTTCGGCGGCCAGCACGATTGCGTCCTTTTCTTGCAGCGACAGGTTGCCCCGCGCCCGGACATAGGCCGTGGCCTGTTCCGGTTCTGTTTCGACGAAGAACTCAACACCCCGGTTGTTGTTCATAAAGTAGGTCATCACCGACATGACGCAGAATGCAACAACGAGAATCGAGACGACGGGCATGATTGGATTGCCAACCAGAAATTTGACCACGTAGCCAAATGGGGTGTGCTCGCGCGCCGAGTGAACGCGCTCTTCCTTGTGGCGTTCGATCTTGGCTGCGCTCAGGGTCACCGACCCGGCAAAACCACCCAGAGCGAATAGGAGGGCACCGAAGACCACACCACCCGAGCTACCATCTGGCAACAGGTAACCGGGGTTCAACATCTGCATTGCCCCAAGGAAGATCAGATACAGCGACGGCGGAACCAGCGCCGCGCGTACCCACCACGGGGCTACGCCGCGCAGCCAGTTGGAGGTGCGGTCGAATGTCCGGCTCATCCGCCCGGACACACCGCCGACGACCGGCAGGTATATCAGCGCGACGATTAGCGACGACGACAGCACGAAGATCAGCGTGATCGGCAGCATCTTCATGAATTCACCCGGCACGCCGGGCCAGAACAGCATCGGCAGAAAGGCGCACAGAGTCGTCGCGGTTGACGACACGATGGGCCAGAACATCCGCTGCGCCGCCTCGACATAGGCGTGCATTGGGCCAATGCCCTCTTTGATGCGTTTGTCGGCGTACTCCACCACCACAATCGCCCCGTCGACCAGCATCCCCACAGCAAGGATCAGGCCGAACATCACCATGTTCGAAATGCTGACGCCCATGACCGCCAGAAAGGCGAAGCTCAGCAGGAAGGAGGTCGGGATCGCAAAACCCACCAGCAAAGCGGCCCGCGTACCCAGCGAGGCCAGTACAACGATCATAACCAGTGCAATCGCAGTCAGGACTGAGCCTTCAAGCTGGCGCACCATCGAGTCAACGATGCGGCTTTGGTCGTTAGACGTGCCCACGTCCACGGCAGCGCGCAGTTCGGCGGGCCATTTCTCCTGCGCGGCGGCCAGTGTTTCTTTGACCTGCGCCACCGTATCGATCAGGTTGAAGCCTTTGCGTTTGACCACTTGCAAAGCCACGGTGGCTTCGGTGTCGAACCGGGCGGTGCCCTCGCGGTCTTCGAATGTGTAGTTGATCTGCGCCAACTCACCCATCGTCACCACACGGTCGCCGTTGACCTTCACGGGTAAGCTGTAGACATCCTCGGCGGTTTTGAACGAAGACGGGATCTTGACTGAGAACGTGCCTTGCGCGGTTTCGACCTCACCAGCGGCGATCAGTTGGTTGTTGTTCTGTACAACGTTGATCAGTTCGTCTGCCGAGACATTGTAGGCCTCAAGCCGCAAGGGGTCGATGATAACCTCCAGCAACTCGTCCCGATTGCCTGCGATCCCGGCTTCAAGAACTGAATCCAGCGCCTCAAGCTCATCCTGCAAGTCCTTGGCGATACGCGCCATTGTGCGTTCAGGTACAGCACCTGTCAGGTTGACGATGACGATAGGAAATTCGGACAGGTTGATCTCGGTCAGCGTGTACTGCTCTGCCCCTTCAGGGAAATCGGCCTGGGCGCTATTCATCGCGTCCCGCACATCAGCGGTGATCGCAGTCTTGTCCCAGCCGAAGTCAAATTCCAGCGCGATCCCGGCATAGCTTTCCGCGGCGGTGGCGGTCATCTCTTTCAGACCGTCCAGATCTGCCAGTTCGGTCTCCATTGGCTTAATGAGCAGGTTTTCCGAATCCTCGGCAGAGATGCCGGGAAACTGGACCGAGACGAACAGGGCCGGAATCTCGATATCCGGTTCACCTTCCTTGGGCAGGCCAACATAGGCAAACCCGCCGACGATCAGCGAGATCGCGATGAAGGCCAGAACCATGCGCGCCCGGTTGGCGGCCCATGCGACGAGACCTGTCATTGTGCGGCTTCCCGATAGGTAGGCTTGACCATGACGCCCTGCGTCACGAATTCCTGGCCGACGACGATAATGTCCGCCGTTTCCGGCAATCCGTCGACCCATACGCCTTCGGCTGTGTCACGCAGCAGGCGGATTGGCATGAACTCAACCATGTTTCCGGCACCCACAGTGCGGACGCCAACTTGCCCGTCATTGTTCAGGGTCAGCGAGGATTGCGGCAGCAAATGCGCTTTTGCCCCCGCGGCCGAGATGCGGATATCGGCGGTCTGGCCATCGCGGATGGTTAGGTCAGGGTTCGGAACGGTGATTTCAACTTCGAAGGTGCGGGTGTTTTCATCCGCTGAGCGGCTGAGGAAGGTCACTCGGCCTGCGACCTCAAGACCCGTGACCAACCGGGCAGAAGCTTCGGTCCCGACAATGATCTTGTTCACATCCGTCTCGGGTACGAAGCCTACCAGTTTGATCGGATCGAGCTGGATCACGGTGGCGCATAACGATCCGGGCTGCATCAGGCTGCCCAGTTCAGCGGTGTCACTTTCCAGCAACCCTTTGAAGGGGGCTTCAATGGTCTGGCGATCGATTTCACGTTGGGCCGCTTCGACCTCGGCGATGGCGGCTTCGATCCCGGCACGGGTGGCTTCCAGACCAGCCTCGGCGGTCTTTACGCCGGCTTCGGCGGAACGCATCGCGGCCTCGCTGGAAATCCGGCGGGTTTCCGACCCAAACCCGGTTTCAGACAGCTTTTGCGCGGCTGTCAGGTTGATCTGCGCTTCGGCGACCAGCGCATGAGCTTCTTCCAAGCGGGCTTCTGCCTCGGGGATGCGGCTTTCAGCTTCCAGCTTGGCAGCCGTGGCCTCGGCGAGGCTGGCAGGGCGGGTGCCTGGATCAAGCTCGCACAAAAGATCGCCCGCTTCGACAAAGGCACCCTTGCGCATTGGTTCGGAGATCACGGTCGAGGTCGTCTCGGCCAGAACTTCGACCTGACGATTGGCCCGTGTCTGGCCCCGCAACAACACCGCGCTGTCAATTTCTCTTGCAACCGAGCGCAACGCGACCACACCAATAGCGTCCTGGGCCAAGCGGGTATCGACCGCAGATTCTGCTTCTGCGGTCGCATCTGTCTCGGGGTCGCCACGTCCGGCAAAAGCAAACAAAGCGTCCCTCTCGAAAACCAAAAGAAACAAAGCTGCAACAACTAATATTGCATTCACGAATGAAATCAAACGCATACGGGGACTCTCCCAGAGTTCTTCACCGATTGTCCTTCGGCGTGCATGTTTGAAAATGGGGGCGGGCACGCACTATTTCTACACTAAACTGAATAGTTCGGTTCACTTTTTTGCGCAAGGGTGGCGTGACGCCGCGAAATTGTGCGAATTCGAGCCCTTGGCTTGGCAGGGACGGCGGGGTATGACATGGCGCCATACAACAGCACACAGCCCGAGGAGCAGGGATGAGCGACGTCGACAGTTTTATTGATGAGGTGACCGAAGAGGTTCGCCGTGATCGTCTGTTTCTGCTGCTGCGCCGTTGGGGCTGGGTCGGCGTTCTGGCCGTTGTCCTGATTGTCGGGGGCGCTGCGTTCAACGAGATTCGCAAGGCTCGCACCGCGGGTCAGGCGCAGGATTTGGGCGACTCGATTTTAAGCGCGTTGTCGCAAAATGACTCGGCTGATCGCGTCGCTGGCCTTGCAGAAATTGATGCCGTCACACCCGGTGGGGATGCGGTTCTGAACATGCTGCTGGCGTCTTCGCAGATCGAAGCCGGATCACGAGAAGAGGCGGTTGCAAGTCTGAATGCTGTCGCGGTGCAGGGCGAACTGCCGGAAATCTATCGCGCCATCGCCACGTTTAAGGCTCTGTTGTTGCAGACTGATACAATGCCGGTGGCAGAGCGCCGCCAGCAATTCGAAGCGTTGGCAGCACCCGGCGCGCCTCTGCGGTTGCTGGCCGAAGAACAACTGGCTTTGATCGATGTATCTGAGGGGAATGTCGATGCAGCGCTCGAACGGCTGCAGGCAATGCGTCAGGATGCAGAAATTGGCGTTGATCTTCAGCAACGGGCCGCACAATTAATTGTCGCTCTTGGCGGCGAACCGGAACCGCTTGTGGCCCAACAGGGCTGATCCGGCGGCAGAGAGAATGACAGGCGAGTTCGGAGCTTCATGGTGACAAGTTTAATCTCCCGCATTGGTGTATCGGTTGCGGCGCTATCACTGACAGTACTTGCCGCCTGTGAGGAACCCGAGATCATACTGCCTGGCGAGCGTGAGGATATTCGTCAGACCTCGGACAATGTGACGGTGGTAACGCGCGGCTCAAAACCGATCAGCCTACCAGCGCAGAAGGCGAACGCCAGTTGGCCGCAGAGCGCAGGGACGCCCGCTTATCGCACCACAAACGCGGCATTGCGCGCGACGCCGCAGCGAATCTGGTCCACGTCGATCGGAGACGGGGATTCGCGCAAGCGACGCATCACAGCCGAGCCGGTCGTTGCCGGTGGCCTGATCTATACGCTGGATGCAGGCGCAACTGTCTCCGCTGTTACACCACAGGGGCAGGTGGCCTGGAGCACAAATCTGATCCCTTCAAACGATGGCGATAGAGACGCAACTGGCGGCGGGTTGGCGTATGCCAACGGTGTCCTCTACGTGTCTTCGGGGTTTGGGCGTCTTACGGCGCTGGATGGGAAGACGGGAGCCATCAAATGGCAAAAGCGGCTGAACGCGACTGGCAACGGTGCGCCTCTGGTGAACGATGGCCTGCTGTACCTGGTTGCGGGTGACGAAACCGGCTGGGTTGTGAACACCAAAGACGGCCGCATCGCTTGGCAGATTCAGGGAACGCCAAGTGTGGGCAATGTGCTTGGCGCTCCGGCCCCTGTTATCGCATCTGAGTTTGCTGTTTTTGCCTTTGGTTCGGGCGATATCGCTGCAACCTTCCGAAAAGGAGGAATCCGGCGCTGGAATGCTTCTGTTGCAGGCGGTCGCCGGGGACGAGCGGCAGCTCAGATCGTGGACGTAACTGGCGGTCCCATGGTTGTGGGCGATACGATCTACATCGGCAATCACTCGGGGCGCACCGTGGCATTCGAAGCTAGTTCTGGCGAGCGGATCTGGACTGCTGATGAGGGGGCCGTCGACACAGTCTGGGCAGCGGGCAATAGCCTGTTCCTGATCAGCGACCGCAGCCAATTGGTTCGACTGAATAGCGCTGACGGATCCATTGTCTGGGCGCAGGATCTGCCGGGATTTGTCAAAGACAAGCCGAGGCGCCGCGGTCCGATCGTTGCACATTATGGCCCAATCGTTGCCGGAGGGCGCATTGTGATCGCCTCGAATGACGGCTACCTGCGGTTCTATAATCCGGTGGATGGAACGCTGGTCAACCGCGTCGAAGTGCCCGGTGGTGCCACTACTGCCCCTGTTGTCGCCGGGCAGACGTTGTACGTGGTGTCGACCAAAGGTGATCTACACGCTTTCCGTTGACGGCAAGATGCGTTAAAGGGCGCGTCTGAGTCTTGAAAGTTGAGTATCATGTCGCTGACCCTCGCCATCGTGGGGCGCCCGAATGTGGGCAAATCCACCCTGTTCAACCGCCTTGTGGGCAAACGTCTGGCTTTGGTCGACGACCAGCCCGGCGTGACACGTGACCTGCGCGAGGGTGAAGGGCGTCTGGGCGATCTGCGCTTTACCGTGATCGATACGGCTGGTCTTGAGGACGCAACCGATGACAGCCTGCAAGGCCGCATGCGTCGCCTGACCGAGCGTGCCGTGGATATGGCAGATGTTTGCCTGTTCATGATCGACGCGCGCGTCGGTATCACACCGACCGATGAAATGTTTGCCGAGATACTGCGCAAACGCTCCAAGCACGTCATTCTCGCAGCCAACAAGGCCGAAGGGTCAGCTGCGGATGCAGGTGTGCTTGAGGCTTATAACCTGGGCTTGGGTGAGCCGGTGCGCATGTCGGGCGAGCATGGCGAAGGAATGACGGACCTCTACACGCAGCTGATGCCGCTGGCTGACGCGGCTGAGGAAAAGGCCGAGGACGACGCGCCGGAAACTGACATCGAACTGGACGAGGATGGTGAGGGTGAAACTCCGCTGATCACCGATGACAAACCGCTGCAAGTGGCGGTGGTGGGGCGCCCGAACGCCGGAAAATCCACTCTGATCAACAAGATCATCGGCGAAGATCGCTTGCTGACCGGTCCAGAGGCCGGGATCACGCGCGATGCGATCAGCTTGCGGGTGGATTGGGCTGACCCCGATGGAGACGGAACCCCGATGCGGATTTTCGACACGGCGGGGATGCGCAAAAAGGCCAAAGTGCAGGAAAAGCTCGAGAAGCTTTCAGTCTCGGACGGTTTGCGTGCGGTGAAATTCGCCGAAGTGGTTGTCGTGCTGCTGGACGCAGCCATACCGTTCGAACAACAGGATCTGCGCATTGCCGATCTGGCCGAGCGCGAGGGCCGCGCTGTCGTTGTCGCTGTTAACAAATGGGACGTTGAAGAGAATAAGCAAGAAAAGCTGCGCGAGCTCAAGGAGTCCTTTGACCGCCTGCTGCCGCAACTTCGTGGCGCGCCTCTGATCACCGTTTCGGCGAAAACGGGCCGGGGTTTGGAGCGGCTGCGAGCTGCCATCCTGCGCGCCCATGATGTTTGGAACCGCCGGGTGCCGACTGCTGCCCTGAACCGGTGGCTGACTGCGATGCTGGAACAGCACCCACCGCCAGCACCTCAGGGGCGTCGGATCAAGTTGCGCTATATGACACAGGCCAAGACACGACCGCCAGGGTTTGTCGTGATGTGCTCGCACCCGGACAAGATGCCCGCCAGTTATACGCGGTATCTGGTCAACGGTCTGCGCGAGGATTTCGATATGCCGGGCACGCCTATCCGCCTGACCTTACGCGGGCAGGGCGATAAGAACCCCTATAAGGGACGGCGTAAGAAAAACGCGGGCGCATTGGCCAAACATCTCAAAGGTCGCGCGTAACTGCGCCAATTTTCAGCATTTTCGGCTGAAGGGCGTGACAGCCCCGGTGCCGCAGGTTAGCATTCACCTGCGTGCATTTGTTTTTGCGCGCGCTGATTGTATATGAGTAAAACGCAAATAGTTTCTCTCGAACATTAACTGCGCCAAACGTGGGGACAGGCTGAATGAATTTGCGGGAATACACACGACAATATGCGGTGCAGGATAATCGGCTGGCCGCGCTAAGTTATTTTGGAACCTTCGCTGTTTATTTTGCATCGCTGGCGCTGGCGATCGTTTATGTTGACCGCTGGTACATCATGATCCCCGCTGGGGTTGTTTTCGCCTTCTCGGCAGTTCGCCTCTATGTACTTCAGCATGATTGCGGCCACCATTCTCTGTTTGAAACACGCGAGCAGAATGAATGGGCCGGGCACGGTCTTTCGCCATTCACCTTTGCGCCTTTTGAGGTGATGAAGCAGAACCACAATCTGCACCACGCTGGCATCGGTAATCTTGAGCACCGTGAGACCGGCGAGATTCACACCATGACGCTGCGTGAATGGAATGCAGCAGATTGGAAAACCCGTTTGTTTTACCGGCTTTATCGCAACCCGTTCATCCTTGTTCCGGTAGGGGCGCTGTTCACCTATTTCATCCGCTATCGCTGGCCCAAGAACACAGTGCGGTTTGGGGTGAAGGGTGTGTTGCTGCACAATCTATCGATTGTGGTTTTCCTTGGCTTGCTCTATCTGATCGCAGGCACCACGGGCATTCTGGTGTGGCTGGTGTTTTCGCTGCTTGGGGGAATGCTGGGCGTCTTCCTCGTGTACCTGCAGCATAATTTCGAAGACACCTATTGGGACCGTCGACCGGACCTAGACCCGCAACTGGCGGCGCTACAGGGGTCATCCGCGTTGGATTTCGGCTGGTGGTTCGATAATGCGGTGGCTTGTATCACTCTGCACGACATCCACCATTTCAACGCGCGCATTCCATCGTATCGGCTGCGGGCCTGCCACTATAACCTGCCGCCCGAATACACGCCGCGCCGCATCAAGTTCCCCGAGGCTGTAGCGGCGTTGAATCTGAAACTCTGGGACGAGGATGCCAAGCGCCTTGTGCCATTCCCCAAAAATGACAGGACTGGTACGTTGGCCCACAGCAATTGAAATTGGCGGGTTTTGCCTAAGGTCCACCGACTTGCCGGTGTGTATATCCGGTGTATATACGATTAGGAAATAGGGATAAAACGAAAGGACTCGCAATGACCGCACTGACCGAAGTTAAGGGTGTAGGTGAGGCGCTTGGAAAGGCGCTGATTGCCAACGGTTTCAAAACTGCCGAAGCCGTCGCCAAAGCCAACCCTGCGGACCTGGTCAAAGTCCCTCGAATTGGCGCGGCCCGCGCACCGGTGCTGATCGCCGCAGCGAAGGAGGCAATTGCTGCCAAACCTGCGACGGCCAAACCGGCTGCGAGATCTACGGCCCGAAAACCAGCCGCAGCGAAAACTGCTGCGGCCAAACCGGCTGCGAAATCCGCGACTCGAAAACCAGCTGCGGCTAAACCGGCCACCCGCCGCGCACCCGCGCGCAAGCCTGCGGTGCGCAGACCTGCGGCCCGTAAAACCGTCGCGGCGGCTGCTGCCGAAAAACGGGCTGAAGAGGCCGCTCGCAAAGCCGCGGAGGAAAAGGCCGCCGCCGAAGCTGCTGAAGCAAAGGCCCGCAAAAAGGCCAAAGCCAAGGCCAAGGCTGAGAAGGCCGCTAAGAAGCTGCAAGAAATGGAGGCTGCGTTCTCGAAAGCCAAGGACAAGGTGAAGGCCAAGACCAAGAAAGACAAAAAGTCCAAGAAGGACGGAAAGAAAAAAGACGAGTCCAAGAAGGACAAAAAGAAAGACAAGAAGAAGGATAAAAAGAAGGATAAGAAAAAGGCGAAGAAGTAATCGTTCTCCGCCTTCTGTTCTTCTGACCGGCACCGCTTGGCGCGGCTGCCGGTTATTTTATGTCAGTGTGCCGTCCAGTTGCAGGGTCAGCTTGCCGCCAAGATACGGAGCCAACACTTCGGGCAGAGTCACCGTTCCATCGGCGTTTTGGCCATTCTCCAGCACTGCAATCAGGCAGCGCCCAACGGCCAAGCCCGAACCGTTCAGCGTGTGGACATGTTCCGGCTTACCGCCGCCCTCGGGACGGAAGCGCGCATTCATGCGCCTTGCCTGGAAATCACCGCAGGTCGAGACCGAGCTGATCTCGCGATAGGTGTCCTGACCGGGCAGCCAAGCCTCGATGTCATAGGTGCGGCGCGCACCAAAACCCATGTCGCCTGTGCACAAGATCACGGTGCGATAGGGTACGCCCAGCTTTTCCAGAATGCCCTCGGCACAGCGCAGCATGCGCTTTTGTTCCTCGTCAGATTTGTCCGGGTGTGTGACCGAGACCATCTCGACCTTTTCGAATTGATGCTGACGCAGCATCCCGCGCGTGTCTTTACCCGCGCTGCCTGCTTCGGACCGGAAGCACAGCGAATGTGCGGTATAACGGCGGGGCAGGTAGCTTTCCTCGATCATCGTGTCGTTGACGATGTTGGTCAGCGAGACTTCGGAGGTCGGGATCAGCCACCAGCCCTCGCGGGTCTGATAGCTGTCTTCGCCGAATTTCGGCAGCTGGCCGGTGCCCTGCATCATCTCGGATAGAACCAGAACCGGGCCGTTGACCTCGGTGAGCTCGTTCTCGTTGATATGCGTGTCCAGCATGAACTGTGCCAGGGCGCGATGAATACGTGCGACGCCGCCGGACAGTAGCACAAAGCGCGAGCCGGAGAGTTTGGCGGCCGTTTCGAAGTCCATGCCGTTCCGGACTGCTTCGATTTCGAAATGCTCTTTCGGCGCAAAGTCCAAGGTGCGCGGTGTGCCCCAGCGGTTGATCTCGACGTTGTCGTCCTCATCCGCGCCCTCCGGTACATCCTCGGCAGGCAGGTTGGCGATGCGGATCAACTGGTCAGTCAGCAGAGCATCCAGGTCTTTGGCCTCAGCCTGCATCCGGGCGACTTCGGCTTTTTTTTCGGCGACAAGTGCGCGCAGACGTTCGAACGCGGCCTCATCACCGCGTCCCTTGGCTGCTCCAACCTCTTTGGAGGCTTTGTTTTGCTCAGCCTGCGCGGTTTCAGCGGCCAGAATTTTGGCCCGGCGGCTTTCGTCCAGCCTTAGCAAGTCTGACGACACCGGCGCGTCCCCACGGCGCGCAAGGGCGGCGTCGAAGGCGGCAGGGTTTTCGCGAATGGCGCGGATGTCGTGCATGGTTCAGATCCTTAATGCGTGAATCACTAGGATCGCTTATGCACCATCTGAAAGGCGGGGTGTAGCACCGGTTACGACTTATCGGCGCCCTCGTGTGTTTCATGCGCCAGATGGCCGTCCCATTCTTCTGCCGGGATCTTCGGTTCGGGCGGATCGGCCATGTAAGAAGGCGTCATGATCTGCACATTGTTCTCGTTGAAGACGGCCACGATGTTGCGGTGCAGGTCCGAGCGGATTTTCGGGATGATACTGCCCCGCGTGGTGTAGCCGTTGATCTGATAATTAATCGCGTAATCCGCCAGTGCTGTCCACAGCACGAAAGGCTCGGGCTTGGTCTTGATGCCCTTGGTGCGGTGGGCGGCCTCAATAAGCATCGCCTCTACTTTTTCAGGCGGCTCCTCATAGCCGATGCCAACGGTCGTGTGCAGCAATAGCCCGCTGCCGTCTGTTTTCTTTGAGAAATTCACGACATCCGAGTTCATCAGCTGCGCGTTGGGGATCGAGATCAACTCGTTTTTGATGGATTTCAAGTGCGTTTCCATCAGTTTGATTTGCACCACATCGCCGATATGGTCCCCAATTTGGATTCGGTCGCCAATCGAAGTCGAGCGGCGGTAGATCACAAACAAACCCGCTAGCATGTTCGACACGACCGAATTCGCGCCCAGAGACAGCATTGCACCTACCAGAATGGTCAGTCCCTGAAACGCCGCAGAATCCGAACCCGGAATGTAGGGAACTGCAAAAACGAGTGCGATCAGGATGACAATGACACGGGCGATGTTGAAGGTGGGGCTGACCCAGTGTTTCTCAAAATCGCCCATGTCGAATGAGCCAGCCTCTACCGCGTCAAAAAACACGCGCATGCCTTTGATGATATACATCGTCACCCAGGTGATCAGCCCCAGCATGATCAGATTAGGAAAATAGCTGAGTATGCCTTTGAAGATCAGCAGAACCGGTTCAGTCAGGTAGGTCAGCAGCAGCTGCGCGAAATACCGGGTCTCAGCAAAGGCCAGTAGGACAAAGGACAGGTAGTAGTAGAAGCCCAGAAAGAAGATGACCAGCAGGATGAAATTCAAGCCATACCGCACCAGTGCAGCAATCGCTTCGGCCTGAACACTTTTGGCGGTGGCGGTTTCTACGTCCCTCAAGTGGCGTTTGACGAATTTCAACGTCCGCCGCCGGATCCGACCATGCAGCCAGAGGATAACCACGACAAATACAACAAAACCGAACGTCCAGGCCGCAGCCTCGATCGCGCCGGATACGCGTGCCTGTTCCGTGCGGTTGGCCCGGTAGGCGATGATGGCTTCCTCGATCGCCTGACCATGAAGGAAGCTAAGAACTTCCAACTCCATCTGATCCAGTTCAGCGTCTGCAACGGTCACGATGGATACGACCACACCATCTGCTCGAATAGCGATGCCAAGCTCGGTTTCCTCGAACGAAATCTCGACTGTGGGGCTTTCTGAGGCTTCGGCAACCTCTATGATCATGTCCTGCACACCTTCCGCGCGTTCTGGCGCGGGCAGGGCACTGGAGCCGCGCAAGAAAAACAGCATGTCGCCGTCCACGATCACGGGTGCCTTGAAGTTATCCGAATCCTCAGTCTCGGGTTCAACGATTTCAGCGGGTGTTTCCTGCGCTTGCAGTGGTGCAGCCAGACATAGAACCAACGCCAGCAACGACAGCAAAACCGTCAACGATTGGAATGGTTTGAAGTGTGCTGTCATTGTCCCTCTCTTTGGTTGACTATAGCCAAGTTCGGGTCTCTGCCTAGGACATATCTGCAACGCTTTGGTGCGACTTGTCGTGCCGCAGTCCGGTTCAGGTGGGTCACAGCGCCGCCATTGCTTGCAAAGGCGCATCTCAGGGCATAGGTTCCCGCCAAATTTGCGGAACGGTGCCGCAAGTCAAAGCAAAAGGAATATCCCATGGAAGGTGGCGCAATCGCCCAGTTTCTCCCGCTGATCCTGATCTTCGCGATTATGTACTTTCTGCTGATCCGTCCGCAGCAGAAGAAGATGAAGCAACATCAGGCCATGGTCGAGGCCGTGCGCCGGGGTGATCAGGTTGTCACTCAGGGTGGTCTGATCGGCAAGGTGTCGAAGGTCAAAGAAGGCGAGAACGAGATCGAGGTTGAACTCGCCGAGAACGTCAAGGTTCGCGTGGTTAAGTCGACTATTGCGCAGGTTCTGAACAAGACCGAACCGGCGAAGTAACTTCGCGCGACAATCCCTTGAAAAGGCAGGGTAATGCTGCAAATTGATACCTGGAAGCGGGTTCTGATCTGGTCGGTCTGTGTGATCGGCTTGCTCATGGCCCTGCCGAATGCGTTCTACACGCGTGTCGAGCAATCCAACGATGCCAAGGCTGCGATCGAACTTGGCATCGACACCCCCGAAATGCAGACTGAGGCGGAGCAGTGGCCTAATTGGTTGCCTTCTTCGCTGGTCAATCTTGGCCTTGACCTGCGGGGCGGTGCGCATCTGCTGGCGGAAGTGAAGGTCGAAGATGTTTACGAATCCCGGATGGAGGCGATGTGGCCTGAAATCCGTGATGCCCTGCGGGATGAGCGCGGCACCGTTGGTACGATCCGGAAACAAGACTCAGCGCCGGATGAGATTCGCGTTCGCATCAGCCAGCCCGAAGGCATGTCCCGAGCGCTGGAAGTTGTGCGCGGTCTGGCCCGTCAGGTGCAAACCCTGACCGGGGTGGGGGCAACTGACATCGAAGCTCGTGCAGAAGGTGACACCATCATCGTGCAGCTTTCCGAGGCCGAGAAACTGGCATCCGACGACCGCACGGTGCGTCAGGCGTTGGAAATCATCCGCCGCCGGATCGACGAGGTCGGCACCCGTGAACCTACCATTCAGCGGCAAGGTGCGGATCGAATCCTGATCCAAGTGCCAGGCATCGGCAGCGCAGGCGAGCTGAAAGAGATCATCGGCACTACTGCACAGCTCACCTTCAACCCAGTGGCCGGACGCGGCTCTGACCCTGATGCGGTTCCTGCCGTCGGTCAAAAGGTTGTGCCGTCAATTGACGAAGACGGTGTGTATTACACGCTCGATGCTGCCCCCGTTGTGACAGGCGAGGAACTGGTAGACGCACAACCCTCGTTCGACCAGAATGGCCGCCCGGCGGTCAG
This sequence comes from Ruegeria atlantica, assembly GCA_013032095.1. Classification (GTDB taxonomy): domain Bacteria; phylum Pseudomonadota; class Alphaproteobacteria; order Rhodobacterales; family Rhodobacteraceae; genus Ruegeria; species Ruegeria atlantica_E. Next base: position 193,422 of record WQBJ01000006.1, read on the forward strand.
CTTCCGGTTCAACACTTCTGGCGCACGTAAATTTGGCGACTATACACTGGAAAACGTCGGTGCGCCCTTTGCCATCGTTCTGGATGACGAAGTGATTTCGGCGCCAGTGATCCAAAGCCATATTCCAGGCGGGTCTGGGATCATCACCGGCAACTTCACCGTTGAGGAAAGCACCAATCTGGCCGTCCTATTGCGCGCCGGCGCGTTGCCTGCCGGGATGGAGTTCTTGGAAGAACGTACCATCGGCCCTGAACTGGGGCAGGACAGCATCGACGCGGGCAAGGTTGCAACCGTCGTGGCTTTTGTCGCTGTGCTGACCTTCATGGCGCTCAGCTATGGCCTGTTTGGTGTATTTGCCAATATCGCGCTGATCGTCAACGTCGGTTTGATCTTTGGCCTGCTGTCCTTGATCGGGGCAACCCTGACTCTGCCGGGTATTGCAGGAATCGTTCTGACCGTTGGTATGGCGGTCGACGCCAATGTGCTGATCTTTGAACGTATCCGCGAAGAACTGAAATCCGCCAAAGGCCCGGCACGTGCCATCGAACTGGGCTATGAAAAGGCGCTGTCGGCCATTCTGGATGCCAACGTCACCACATTCATCACTGCAACGATTCTGTTCGCTATGGGCAGCGGCCCGGTGCGCGGCTTCGCGATTACACTGGGGCTGGGTATTCTGACCTCGGTCTTCACCGCAATCTTTGTGACGCGCCTGATGATCGTGATGTGGTTCGAACGCCGCCGCCCGAAAATGATCGAGGTTTGACATGAGACTGAAACTCGTACCCCAGAACACCTCGTTCGACTTCTTCAGCCGCTGGAAAGTATGGCTGGGTATCTCGGGCCTGATGATGGTCGTGGCGTTCACGTCTTTCATGCTGCAAGGGCTGAACTTTGGCATCGACTTCCGCGGCGGCACCACGATCCGGACCGAAAGCGCGCAAGAGATTGACGTCGGTGCTTATCGCGACGCCATCGCGCCGCTTGAACTGGGTGATGTCACGATTACCGAGATTTTTGATCCCACTTTCGGGCCGGATGAAAATGTGGCGATGATCCGTATTCAAGCCCAGGAGGATGCGGAGGCTGTCTCGGCCGCCACGGTCAATGCGGTGCAAGAGGCGCTGAAGGTTGCTGCGCCGGATATCGAGTTCGTATCCGTCGAATCCGTGGGCCCAAAGGTCTCGGGCGAGTTGATCCAGACTGCTGTGATCGCGGTGGTTCTCGCCATCGGAGCGGTGCTTGTCTACATCTGGCTACGCTTCGAATGGCAGTTTGCGCTGGGGGCTGTGGCCGCGCTGGTGCATGACGTGATCCTGACCATCGGAATCTTCTCAGAACTGCAAATCCGTTTCGATCTGGCCATCATTGCAGCGTTGCTGACCATCGTCGGTTACTCGCTGAACGACACCGTGGTCGTGTTTGACCGGGTGCGTGAGAACCTGCGGAAGTACAAGAAGAAAGACCTGAAAGAGGTTCTGAATATCTCGATCAACGAAACCCTTAGCCGGACGGTGATGACCTCGGTCACCACACTGCTGGCGCTGATCTCGCTCTATATTCTGGGCGGGGATGTGATCCGCGGCTTTGTCTTTGCGATGATCTGGGGTGTGATCGTGGGGACCTATTCCTCGGTCTTCGTGGCCTCGACCATTCTGCTGTGGCTTGGCGTCAAGCGCGACTGGTCTAAGCCGTCGAACACCGCTGGTAACCAGTTTGCCAACATCGACGCCTGAGTTTTTCGGCCAGTCCCCAACGGGGCTGGCCGTTATTCTATTCGCCGCATTCCTTGGCGGCGTCGTCCGAGGGTTTTCCGGGTTCGGGACCGCGCTGATTTTCCTGCCCCTTTCCACCCCTTACCTCGGCCCGTTCGGCGCGCTGATCGGCCTGACTATCATGGACATTTTCGGACCGCTGCCGAACCTGCGCCGGGCTTGGCACGATGTGCATCGCAAGGATCTGATGCGGTTGGTGGTGGGATGTGCGCTGCTATTGCCCGTTGGTTTGTGGGTGCTGACAAAGGTCGAGCCCGAGGTCTTTCGTTATGCCGTAAGTCTGCTGGCGCTCTTCATGCTGGCCGTGCTGATCCTTGGTTTACGTTACCACGGCCACGTCGGACGGGGCATGGTCGCTGGTATCGGTGCGGCGGCTGGGTTTCTTGGGGGCGTTGCTGGTTTGCCAGGCCCGGCCGTGATCCTTTTCTACATGTCGCGCCCTGTGCCGGTTGAGGTAATCCGCGCTACGATCCTGTTGTTTCTGTTTGCCTTTGACTTCCTCCTTTTGGGCTACCTGACCGGAATGGGGAGAATTACTTGGTCTGCGATGTCCTTGGGTTTTGTACTTGCGGTGCCGAATCTTGTCGGGAATTGGCTGGGCGGATGGCTCTTCCGCCCCGACCGCGAGAAACTCTATCGCGCTGCCGCTTATCTGGCGATTGCGCTCGCGGCCTTGTCGGGACTGCCGCTTTGGGGCTAGAAGATGCCATGCGCCTGAATGAGATCACCTACAACAACTCCGCCCCGGTCGATGGATACGGTCCCGGGTTTTTTCGGATTGGTGGGCAGGTTTTTCAAAGTGCGGTTCTGACCGGGCCGGCTGGTACTGTCGCTTGGGGCGGGTACGAGGACGAGGCACCGCTGCTGGCTCTCTCTGAGGCCGTGGACGTATTGTTCATCGGCACGGGGGCGGACCTTGCCCATATCCCCTCGGACCTAAGGGCGGCCTTGGAACGCGCTGGAATGGGTGTTGAGATCATGAACTCTCCGGCTGCTTGCCGCACCTACAACGTGCTGTTGTCCGAAGGGCGACGCATAGCGTTGGCCTTGATGCCGGTCTGACCATTCGCCACAGCCCTGCGTCAAATCTTGCCTTTTGCCCCTGACGGCAATGAGATAAGCGGGGCTCATGACATTGACTGTTACCGACCTAGCCATCGCCCGTGGCGGTGTCCCCGTGCTTGAGGGGCTGAGTTTTGCACTGCATCCGGGCAAAGCGCTGATTCTGCGCGGGCCGAATGGGATCGGGAAGACCACATTGCTGCGAACGCTGGCTGGACTGCAGCCGCCGCTGGCCGGGCAGGTAGACGGGGCTGAGGATCAGATCGCCTATGCCTCGCATTCGGACGGGTTGAAACCGACCCTGACAGTGATCGAAAACCTGACCTTCTGGGCTTCGGTCTTCGGCACCCATGACATTCAGGGCGCACTTGATGCATTTGCGCTGAACGAACTGGCTGACCGGCACGCGGGAAACCTGTCGGCGGGCCAGAAACGTCGGTTGGGTCTGGCACGGATGTTGGTGACGGGGCGGCCGATCTGGATGCTGGATGAACCAACCGTTTCGTTGGATCGCAATGCAGTGCAGATGTTTGCCGATGCCGTCCGCGCGCATCTAGGGCAGGGCGGGTCCGCACTGATCGCGACCCACATTGACCTTGGCCTGGACGGGGAAGTTCTGGACGTAGGTCCCAACAAGGCCAAGCCCAAACCCATCGACGATTTCGACGGAGGCTTCCTGTGATCGCCCTGTTGCTGCGAGACCTGAAACTGGCCTTCCGCGCTGGCGGAGGATTTGGCCTTGGTCTGGCTTTCTTTCTGATCGTGACGGTTCTGGTACCCTTTTCAGTGGGCCCGCAATCCTCTCTGCTTTCAACCATCGCACCGGGTGTCCTATGGCTGGGCGCGCTACTGGCTTGCCTGTTGTCGCTGGACCGCCTGCTGGCGCTGGATTGGGAGGACGGCTCGCTTGACTTGCTGGCCACCGCGCCTCTGCCTCTTGAGTCGGTGGTTTCGATCAAGGCGTTGGCTCATTGGCTGACCACCGGCCTGCCGCTGGTTCTGGCAGCTCCTTTTCTGGGGGTGCTGCTGAACCTGCCAGTGCCGGGGTTTTTCTGGCTGGTGATCTCGCTGCTGATTGGCACTCCGGCGATGAGTGTCATCGGAACCTTCGGTGCCGCCCTGACTGTTGGCCTCAAACGCGGAGGGTTGTTGTTGTCGCTTCTGGTTCTGCCGCTCTACGTGCCAACCCTGATCTTTGGGGCGGAAGTGGCCCGCCGCGGTGCCACGGGTATGGAAACGCAAACCCCGCTGCTGATGCTGGCAGGGATCACGGCGGCCACGATTGCCCTGCTACCATTTGCCAGCGCCGCAGTGCTGCGCATCAACCTTCGGTGACGCGTTCAAACTTTGACCAATGTCAATTGAGAACGGCCCCGACTCGGACTAGATAAGGCCCATGTCTATCGCAGCCAAAGCCAACGCCCTCTGGGAATACGCCAACCCGCGGAAGTTCCTCGCGACAAGTGAGCGGGTAATGCCGTTTTTCTGGGTAACGTCGCTTGCCTGTATCGTTGTGGGTTTGGTGTGGGGGTTCTTCTTCACGCCGGACGACTACAAGCAGGGATCGACCGTCAAGATCATCTATCTGCATGTCCCGGCAGCGCTGATGGCCATCAACTGCTGGCTGATGATGCTGGCAACCTCGCTGGTCTGGTTGGTGCGACGTCATCACGTGAGCGCACTGGCAGCCCGTGCGGCGGCGCCTATAGGCATTGTGATGACGCTGATCGCACTGGCGACCGGAGCGATCTGGGGCCAACCGATGTGGGGCACCTGGTGGGCTTGGGACCCGCGCCTGACCTCCTTCCTGATCCTTTTCCTGTTTTATCTGGGCTATGTCGCCCTGTGGGAGGCTATCGAAGATCCCGATACGGCGGCCGATCTGACCTCGGTCCTATGTCTGGTGGGGTCGGTCTTTGCGCTCCTCAGTCGCTACGCCGTGAATTTCTGGAATCAGGGGCTACATCAGGGCGCCTCCGTGATGCGGGCCGCTGCTGTGACAGGCGCGGATACCGAGGAGAAGGTCAGCAATATTTATTTCTACCCGCTGCTGCTGTGCATCATCGGGTTCGTGTTACTGTTCATCGCACTTGTCTTGTATCGTACTGGCACTGAAATTCGCGCGCGGCGGATCAAGGCGCTGCTGGCGCGGGAAAGGGTAAGCGAATGATCCCTGATCTTGGAAAATATGCCGATACGGTTCTTTGGTCCTATGCGGCCTCGATTGTACTGCTGGCGTTGCTGATTGTGTTCAGCATCGCGCGCGGGCGCAAAGTGCGTGCGGAAATGGAGAAGGTCGAACAAAGGATGACGCGCAATGGCTAAGATTTCTCCCATGATGCTTGCGCCTCCGCTGATCTTTGGCGCCTTTGCGGTGATGGCGGGCATCGGAATGTTTCGCGATGATCCTGATGCGTTGCCATCAGCCCGCCAGGGCCAGCCAGCGCCGCCAGTGGTTTTGACCGAGTTTCCGGGCAAGACGGCGTTTGACGATGAGACACTGCGCGATGGTGAGATCAAACTGGTCAACTATTGGGCCAGCTGGTGCGCACCCTGCCGCGTCGAACACCCGAACCTTGAGGCTTTGTCCAAGGAAGGCATTCCGGTCTACGGCATCAATTACAAGGATCAGTTGGGCAATGCCGAGGCGTTCCTAGCTGAGCTGGGTGACCCCTACAAGGGCATCGGACGGGATGAGCAGGGGCGCATGGCGCTGGACTGGGGTGTATATGGCGTACCGGAAACGTACGTGGTTGATGGCAACGGCAAGATCATCCTGCGCTTTGCCGGACCGGTCACTCAACGCGTGATCGAAAGTACCATCCGCCCGGCATTGGAAGAAGCGGCGGGACACTAGGGGTTAGCCCATTTTTCGATCACTGCTAAAATCCCCCTTTGAGGGTGTGCGATCTGCCGGATCGTTACCTCTTGCGCCGGTAATTCGGTCGTCCAACGCCGAGCTGTTGATTTGACCAATGTCAATCAATGCCTGACGCGGTTTGGTATTCATTCCAGATCACTAACCGACAGACGGAAACGCCATGACCGAACAAGCAAGCCTTTATTCCCGACTGGGTGGCTATGATGCCATCGCGACATTTGCCGAAACTCTGATGCCCAAAATGATGGCTGATGAAGTCTTGGGCCGGTTCTGGTCCCATCGCGGTGCAGACGGGATCGCCCGCGAGCATCAGTTACTGGTCGACTATCTCGTCGCCAAAACCGGCGGTGCGCTGCATTATACCGGGCGCGACATGAAGGTTACCCACGTGGGAATGAAAATCAGCGAGGATGATTGGGGCCGTTTTTTGGGGCATGCCGTGGATAGCATGAACGCCTTGTCGATCCCGGCCGACATGCAGGGAGAGATCGCGGAATTTGTCGCCAGCCTGAAAGACGACATCGTCGAGGCTTGAACGGTTGCTTAAACCCAAACGAAAAAGGCCATCAGCATAGCTGGTGGCCTTTATTTTGTATTGAAACAGGCTATTAGCTCGCTTTCGCCAAGTTTCTTAGCACGTATTGCAGCACACCGCCGTTCTCGATGTATTCGATCTCGGGCGCGGTATCGATGCGGCACTTGAGGGTGATGGTTTTCTCGGTGCCGTCGCCGTAGGTAATGGTACAGGGTACCTCTTGCAGCGGTTCAACCGTTTCCAACCCGTTGATCGAAACGGTCTCATCCCCCTTCAGCCCCAACGTTTTGCGGGTGTCGCCGCCGGTGAACTCGAACGGGATCACGCCCATTCCAACCAGGTTCGAACGGTGGATGCGCTCAAAACTCTCAGCGATCACGGCTTTCACACCCAGCAGCGCCGTACCCTTGGCCGCCCAGTCGCGCGAGGACCCCGCACCGTATTGCTCGCCACCGAACACAACCAGAGGGGTGCCCTGCGCCTGATAGGCCATCGAAGCCTCATAGACTGAGGTCTGCTGTCCGTCGGGGCCTTTGGTATAGCCGCCTTCGACGCCGTCCAGCATCTCGTTCTTGACCCGGATATTGGCGAAGGTGCCGCGCATCATGACCTCGTGGTTACCACGGCGAGACCCATACGAGTTGAACTCACGCGGTTGCACCTGACGGTCAGTCAGATACTTGCCGGCCGGTGTTGTCGTCGCGAAGGAACCGGCGGGTGAGATATGGTCGGTGGTGATCATGTCGCCCAGGATTAGCAGAACCTTGGCGCTGTCGATGTTTGAGATCGTGCCGGGTTCAGGCCCCATGCCCTGAAAGTATGGTGGGTTCTGGATATAGGTCGAGGTCGGCGGCCAGTCATAGGTTTCTTGCTGCGGAACCTCGACCTCTTGCCACTTTTCGTCGCCCTTGAACACGTCGGCGTATTTTGACTGAAACGCGTCGCGAGTAACGGTGGCCTGCACCAGATCAGCGATTTCGCTTTGGGTTGGCCAGATATCCTTCATGAATACATCGTTGCCATCTTTGTCCTGGCCGATTGGTTCCGAGGTCAGGTCGATATCCATGGTACCCGCCAGTGCGTAGACGACGACCAGCGGCGGCGAAGCCAGATAGTTGGCGCGCACATCAGGCGAGATGCGCCCTTCGAAGTTGCGGTTGCCCGACAGGACCGATGTGGCGACCAGATCGCCCTCGGCGATAGCCTCACTGATCTCCCTTTGTATCGGACCCGAGTTGCCGATACAGGTGGTGCAGCCATAGCCCACAAGATTGAATCCGATGGCGTCCAGATGCTCTTGCAGACCGGCGGCCTCAAGATATTCGGACACAACTTGCGATCCCGGCGCCAGCGAAGTCTTCACCCAAGGCTGACGGTTCAGGCCCAGTTCATGCGCCTTTTTTGCCACCAGACCGGCGCCGATCATCACGTAAGGGTTCGAAGTGTTGGTGCAGGAGGTGATCGAGGCAATCACAACCTTACCGGATTCCATGCCGTAGTTTTCGCCTTTGACTTCGACCTGTTTGCCCATCGGCCGTTTGAAGGTTTCGGCCATTTCTTTGGTGAAGGCCGCCTTGGCGTCGGTCAGCGCGACATAGTCTTGCGGTCGTTTCGGACCCGAGATCGCGGGAACGATCGTACCCATGTCCAGCGTCAGAGTGTCGGTGTAAATCGGCGCGTAATTCTCATCTCGCCAAAGGCCGTTTTCCTTGGCATAGGCTTCGACCAGCGCCAGCCGATCTTCATCCCGACCGGTATTGCGCATGTAGCGCAAGGTCTCGCCGTCGATCGGAAAGAAGCCACAGGTCGCTCCGTATTCTGGTGCCATATTGGCGATCGTCGCGCGATCCGCCAGCGGCAGACGGTTCAGACCTTCGCCATAGAACTCGACAAACTTGCCGACCACGCCCTTTTCGCGCAGCATTTCGACGACCTTCAGCACCAAATCAGTTCCCGTGGTGCCTTCGACCATCGCGCCGGTCAGCTCAAATCCCACAACTTCGGGGATCAGCATCGAGATCGGCTGACCCAGCATTGCGGCCTCGGCCTCGATCCCGCCGACGCCCCATCCTAGAACAGCCATGCCGTTGACCATGGTGGTGTGGCTGTCGGTGCCAACCAGCGTGTCGGGGTAAGCGACCTCTTCACCGTTTTGGTCGGTGTCAGTCCACACGGTCTGAGCCAGATATTCCAGGTTCACCTGATGGCAGATACCGGTACCGGGGGGGACTACACGGAAGTTGTTGAACGCCGACTGGCCCCATTTCAGGAACTGATACCGTTCCATGTTTCGTTCATATTCGCGGTCCACATTCATTTGGAAGGCGCGCGGGTTGCCGAATTCGTCGATCATAACCGAGTGGTCGATGACCAAATCCACGGGGTTCAGCGGGTTGATCTTTTGTGCGTCACCACCAAGGCCTTTGATGCCGTCCCGCATCGCAGCAAGGTCTACAACAGCCGGTACACCGGTAAAGTCCTGCATCAGAACGCGAGCAGGCCGGTATGCGATTTCGCGTGGGTTCTCACCGCCGTTGGCCGCCCATTCCCCAAAGGCCCTGATGTCGTCGACCGAGACAGAAAACCCTTCATCCTCAAACCGCAACATGTTCTCCAGCACCACTTTCAGTGCGGCGGGCAGCTTTGAAAAATCGCCTAGGCCAGCCTCTTGCGCTGCGGGGATGGAATAATAGGAAATGGATTTACCACTCACGCTCAGTTTGCGACGTGTTTTGGCTGTATCCTGACCGACTTTGATGGGCATATGTTGGCCTCCCTCTCAAATAACTTGGATTTTGGGATTCGCTGTTTGTTTTCTTTAGCATGATTGCTTTGCATTCAAGGTATAGATACCTTGATCTTAATTTGTATGCAGAGGTATACAAATCAAGTTTGTTTGGTCAAAAATCTCAAGAAACATTGATTGGAGGTTGAACGCCGATCCGTTTAAACCGGTTGAGCACCCTCAGAAGCCCGAGTTTTCATATGTTTCGAATTGCTCCAGCGACCGTCTGCCTTTCCCTGTTTTTTGCCACCTCAGCTGTGGCTGATAGTGACCCGGTTGTGGTCGAGCTATTCACTTCGCAAGGTTGCTCGTCTTGCCCGCCCGCTGACCGGCTGATGCATGATCTGGCGCAGCGCGATGATGTGATCGGACTAGCCCTGCATGTGGATTATTGGGACTATATCGGGTGGGAGGACGAATACGCCAAGCCCAATCACACCAGTCGTCAGCGGGCCTATGCGCGGCAGGGTGGACGGTCGATGATCTACACGCCGCAGATGGTAATAAATGGGCAGCATGACGTGGTTGGCGCGCAGTCGCGTGAGTTGGAGCGGTTGATTAATGCGCATCTCAAAGCCGCCCCCGAAGCCGAGGTCAAAGCGGAGCGATCAGGCAATGAAGTCACGGTTGTTGTTTTGCCAATCGAGCTGCCCGAAGGTGAGGCTTATGATGTTCGGCTGGTGCAGTATTCACCGATGCGTCATGCCTCGATCCGCCGCGGAGAACTTGCCGGGCACGAACTGGACTATGCAAATGTTGTGGAATCCTGGCAGTTGGCCGGGGAGTGGGACGGCGTTGCGCCGCAAGAGTTTTCGGCGGAGTTGACCACAGATCTTCCTGCCGTGGTTCTGGTGCAAAGGGTCGGTCACGGCCCGATCGTAGCTGCCGCTAAAGTTGAGTGATCAGGGCATGTCCTCGGGCTGCACCCCCAAACCTTTCCATGCCTTCCAGCGCCGGTGAATCCAGAACCATTGGCCCATATGCTTTCGGACCACGGCCTCAAGATCATCATTGGTGAACTGAGTCATGGTTGAGGGATCGGTGTGTGGAACCGGATCGTGCAGAACGATTTCAAAATCAATCCCGTTAGGTTGGCGAATGGCGTAGCAAGGGATGAGTTCAGCTTTGTATTTTATCGCCAATTCGGCGTTTAGAACCGATGTTACGGCGGGCTTGCCGAAAAAGGTTAGTTCCTCACCGCCATGCGCATGCAGGTCTGAGACAATGGCGATAATGCCGCCCTTCTTGAGTGAGCGTACCATCTCGACCATCCCGCGGCGCCCTTGTTCAAACATGGGCGCACCGGTTTTGTAGAACGCCTCGACATACATGTCGTTGAAGTAGGGATTCGCCATGCGACGATACAAGCATCCGATAGGTTGACCGCTGCGGGTTTGAAGGGCGATCCGCGCCGCCAAGTAATGACCGAAATGCGCAGTGATCATCATGACCGGACGCCCTTCGGCCACGGCGGCATCAAAGGCGGCCACACCAGGGCCGGAGACTTTTGCAGTAGCCTGACGTGCGGTGAACCCTTCGGGTGAGAAATGCTCCATAATCGCGCGGCCGGCGTTGTCGGGAACGGCGCGGCAGATGCGTTTAACCTCGGCGTCGGGCAGGTCAGGGCAGGTCAGTTTCAAGTTTTTTTGTACGCGCTTCGTGAAGCCGACCAAAGGGGCGACTCCGCGTACAATGGCCCCCATTGTCGCGATGCGCCGCTCGTAGGGCAGCAGGCGCATTGCCCAAATCACGCCTTTGAGAAACAGGCCGGTGACATAGTATTTCCGAAGAGCCGCGCGACTGAGTTCCGATTTTTCGACGGGCATAATCTGGTCTCACCGGCTGTTGCGATTTGCCGGGCCAGACATACAAGGCGCGTGCCCTGACCACAAGCGTTCCTATGTATTGGTTGCAAAGGCGTTATTTACTCCTCGCTGTCTTCTTCTATGAGTGTGATCGCTCCCTCAGCAACCAGGTTCCGAATTGCACCAACGACCTGCGTCATCGCCTCTTCGGCCTCAGCTCGTTTGACTTTACCACGATCACCGATTTCTTCGCGCAGGTTGTCAGCCATTCTTGAAGACATGTTGGAGAGAAGGAATTCAGCCGAAACTTGATCATCATCTGCTGCGGATCCGGCAAGCGCAGTGACAAGATTGGCCTGGTCCACACGGCGCAGAATTGCCGGAACGTCCCTTGGCGTAACCCGAGATGGAATATGCGCAAAGGTAAAGATCGAACGACGCACAACGCTGGCAAAATCTGTGTCCTCCTCCTCCAGGGCGGTTAATAAACCGTCACGTGTGGAGGCAGCCGATTGGTTCAAAATCGCACCCACCCGCGCCCCGGGGCCATCGGCAAAAGCTTGGGATGGCCGCTGGTCCAGTTGCGCCGCAAGCGACCAGCCGATGCGTTCGACCGCTTCGGGCGTCACATTGGCGGTTTTGGAGATTGCATAGGTAATGCGGCGCGCGACCGGGCCGGGCAGGTGGCCCAATAGCTCTGCCGCCTTTGCCGTATCAAGCTTCGATAGCATAACAGCGGCAATCTCTGTACTCTCCGCCTGCGCTATCGTGGCCAGATCCTCGGTCGGGATTTCGCGCAAACGTTGCCACGGATCGCCGATTTGGCGCACCCCGGCGATCTTGCGAAGACGCGCCGCTGTCGCCGGGGCGATCTTGCCATCAACAGCATCCAAAGCACCTGCCAGCCCATGAGGGAAAGACAGGCCATGACCCTCGAGTGCCTCTGCAAACTCATGCGCGACGGCGGCTAGCGTAACCCGGTCCACCAAACCCATCTGCCCCAGTTGATGGGTCAGTTTTTCCTGCAACTCGTCGGGAAGTTCTTCCAAAGGTATGTCGGCACCCTCGTTCAACAATAGTCGAACTACGACTGCGGCCTTCTGCCGGGTACTGAGCGCAAGAGGGACGACGCGAGGTGCATCGTCATTCCGGTCGACCGTCGGAGCCGCGCCCTGGGCCACCTGTACCAAAGTGTTTGTGTCCTGCATCTGCCTGCGGTGTCAAAGTTGCGTTCCACAGGCAGAGTAGGAAGAATCGGGTAAAGAAACCTTGAAGCTTAGTAGCTATAGGTCAGCCCGGTGCGGATCGCTTCACGCAGGGATGCCTCGGCCCAGGTGCCTTCGCCGCCACGCGCTTTGATCTCGCGCCATTGCTCGATTGCTAGATCGGTTCTGCCTTCAGCAACAAAGCCCTGACCCATATAGCTGCGGGCCAAAATGTTGTCTGGGTTGGTTCCGATGGCGTTGTTGTAAAATAGGTTGGCCAACTCAAGCTCGCCCATTTTCCGATAGGTAAAGCCCCAGTAGGTCAGCACACGGTCGTCGTCCTGATCCATGATGCGTAGAATGCTCTGCGCGTTTTCAAACTGCCCATCATAGGCCAGTTCGCGCACGGCGTCATACAGCTCATCCTGAGTAAAGTTGGTCTTGTTCGGCTTCACACAGCGGCCCGCGTCTTTGTCGTATACGCGACCAAACAGGCATTTCTTGGTTGTATTCGTTGGTTTGGGGGCGGTGCTGCCGCCACCGCCGGCTGCATATACGACCGGTGCAAAGGCAAAAGCCTGAAGGGCAATAGCTGAAACCAATACGAGACGCATTTTCCTACTCCATTCTCTAAGCTGCTCTGATCAAGCATAGCGCGTTCTGATAAAAAGCTAACAATTGCGCTCTTGCTTTTATTCACAAGTAGGAAAGAAAAACTTCAGCTGTTGGTGATTTTTGCGCAGGTTTGGGTTTCGGAATCCCAGTACGTCCCTTCGGCGCAAGACTGGGTTTGCTTGGAGTGAGCACTGCAAGCCAGTGCAACGGATGCTGAACAGCTGAGGGCAAAGGCGCAAATCAGTGTGCGGATCATGGTGTTTCTCCGATTAGGAAATACACTCACAACATACCCGAATTCGCCAAGCCTTGCAAAAGAACAAGGCCCGGATCGCGAAATGCAAACCGGGCCCATTGAACCATTTGAACAGTCTGGACTTATTCGCCGAACACGCGGGCGAAGATCGTGTCGACGTGCTTGGTGTGATAGCCAAGGTCGAATTTCTCTTCGATCTCCTCCGGGCTCAATGCCGCTGTCACATCGGGATCCGCCAGCAGTTCTTCTTTGAAGTCGGTGCGGTGTTCCCAGACTTTCAACGCGTTGCGCTGAACCATGGCATAGGCATCTTCGCGGCTGACGCCGGCTTGGGTCAGGGCCAGCAGAACGCGCTGGCTCATCACGAGGCCAGGGAACTTATTCATGTTCTCGATCATGTTCTCAGGGAAGATCAGCATCTTGTCGATCACGCCTGTCAGTCGGGCCAGCGCAAAGTCCAGCGTGATTGTGGCATCTGGTCCGATCATGCGTTCGACCGAGGAATGCGAGATATCACGCTCGTGCCAGAGCGCCACGTTCTCCATCGCCGGGATAACCGCTGCGCGCACCATCCGCGCCAGACCGGTCAGGTTCTCGGTCAGAACCGGGTTTTTCTTATGCGGCATGGCCGAGGAGCCTTTTTGACCCATCGAGAAGAACTCGGCCCCCTCCAGCACCTCAGTCCGTTGCATGTGGCGGATTTCAATGGCGATGTTCTCGATGCTGCTGGCGATGACGCCCAATGTCGCAAAGAACGCGGCGTGGCGGTCGCGCGGTATGACCTGCGTGCTGATCGGCTCGGGCACCAGACCCAGTTGGTCGCAGACATGCTCTTCAACGCGCGGGTCGATGTTGGCGAAGGTGCCAACCGCGCCACTGATTGCGCCGGTTGCGATCTCGGCACGGGCGTCGCGCATACGGGACAGGTTGCGGTCCATCTCGGCGTAGAAACGGGCAAAGGTCAGGCCCATGGTGGTCGGCTCTGCATGGATACCGTGGCTGCGGCCGATGCGGATGGTGTCTTTGTGTTCGATCGCGCGGCGCTTCAGGGCGGCCAGCAGGCCTTCGAGGTCGGCAATCAGCAGATCGGCGGCGCGGGTGAGTTGCACGTTGAGGCAGGTGTCCAACACATCCGATGACGTCATGCCTTGATGGACGAAGCGTGCCTCTTCGCTACCGACGTGCTCGGCCAGATGCGTCAGGAACGCGATGACGTCGTGCTTGGTGACGGCTTCGATTTCGTCGATGCGCGCAACGTCGAATTCAACGTCCTTGGCTTTCCACACGGCCTCGGCGTTCTCACGCGGGATCACGCCCAGATCGGCCATTGCGTCACAGGCATGAGCCTCAATCTCGTACCAGATGCGGAACTTGGTCTCAGGCGACCAGATGGCGACCATATCGGGGCGGGAATAACGTGGAATCATTGGCGGCGAGACCTTTTTGTGGTTGGGATAGGGCGTTCGCGCGCGGTTTAAACCCGCAGCCCCGAGGGAACAAGGCACGAGTGCAGGTATGAGACGGTTTGCCCTGATTTTGGCCCTTTGGCCCGGCATTTTGGCCGCAGATGAGTTCCGAACACTCACAGGAGACGAGATCCTGGCGGCCCTGACGGGCAAAAAACTCGATTACGGAGATGGCGTCTGGCAGACTTTCGACGCGACGATGCTAACGCAGTATGTCGCGGATCGTCCCAGCGCAGGCCGTTGGGTGGTGCGAGAGGATCGGTACTGTTCCCTCTGGCCACCCTCGGACCTGTGGGTTTGTTATGACGTTCAGCAAAACGGCGATGTGATCCGGTTTGTGGACGAGTCCGGTGAGACCACCGACGGAACCTTCGCCAAATGACTCTGCCTTACAGTCTTTCCGATTTCGAGGGCAATTGGAGCCTGAGCCGTACCATTCACGATGCGCGGGCAGGGCAGGTCGCTCAGGCCGAAGGTCATGCGGTTTTGCGCCCGTCTGATGATGGATTGATTTATGATGAGGAGGTCTCGCTGCACATACCGGGGCAGGCAAAGATGAAAGGGACACGGCGCTATCTGTGGCGGGATGCAGACGATTGGATCGCGATCCATTTCGATGACGAACGGTATTTTCACGCATTGAAGCTTGGTCAGTCACAGTTTAGGGATCATCACGATTGTCCGCCAGACAGCTATGATGCGGTTTATGATTTCTCCGGCTGGCCCATATGGTCCGTGAGTTGGACCGTGAAGGGACCACGGAAAGCCTATGAAATGAAAACCGAGTACCGCCCTCGATAGCGCAATCATGTTGAAGTATCGATATGAAACAGGCATTCATGTGTCTGAATTTCCATCCGAACATGGAGAAACGAGAATGAATACGACTGTTCTGGCTGAGGCAATTGGCCCGCGCGAGGGGACCGCGCTGCGTGTGAAACAGGTGGTGCTGGTCGCTCTGGGCGTTCTGGCGCTGGCGATCGCCGCGAAGATCAAAGTTCCGATGTGGCCGGTTCCGATCACTATGGGCACCTTCGCCGTGTTGACCATCGGCACCGCCTATGGTGCGCGTCTGGGTCTGGTCACCATGCTGGGATACCTGCTGGTCGGCGCGCTGGGCTTTGACGTTTTCGCAGGGTCCTCGGCTGAAAAATATGGCCTGACATACATGATGGGCGGCACCGGAGGCTATCTGGTCGGTTATCTGCTGGCCACCGTATTGTTGGGTGCGCTGGCCGCGCGCGGTTGGGATCGCTCGGTCGGAAAGCTGGCGCTGGCACTGGTTTTGGCAAACGTTGTGATCTACGCGCCAGGCCTGCTGTGGCTGGGTCAGCTATATGGCTGGGACAAGCCGATCCTGGAGTGGGGCCTGACGCCGTTCCTGATGGGTGATGCAATCAAGCTGGCGCTGGCCGCGTTGCTGATCCCCGGTCTTTGGAAACTGGTTGGCGACGCCCGCACCTGATTTCCACTTAGTTCTTACAGGCCCGCGTCTGGAGCAATCCGGGGGCGGGTTTTTTATACTCTTGTGAAAGAGATACTGGACAAAGCCGATCCTCAGAGTTCAATCTGATGCCAAAGAAATCATCAGGTTATTGAGATATGCGTTTTTTATCTGGCTCAACCGTCGCCGCCTGCGCCGCCTTGTGGCTGGGGGCTTTAGCTCCTGCGTCGGCGGACTCTCCGGTTACCTATACAGACACGGGACGCGCATTGTTCAGCTTTTCCGTACCCGACTTTTGGGCGGTGCGCACCGGTGGTCCGCGTGAAATTGAAGACACCGAACTGGGTGATCTCCGTGCTGTAGCGCGCGTCATGGCGATACGACCTGTGACGGATGACAATGTCTGGATGGGGTTTGTTTCACCGGCCGGTGTCACCTCGATCGAAGGCGGGCTGCAGTATCTTGAGGATATCGACAAGTTTCTTGTCGAAGATCCTTCGATCTCCAGCACCTCCGATACCCGTATTGGCGGATTACCCGCGAGAGTGATCCGGGGCACCGGCACCCGTGACGGGCGCGGCATCAACTTTACGGCCACAGTAATCGACCTGCCGAACGGTCGTGTGGCGGTTGTTGTGGCGATCCTGCGCAATGGTGCCGATCCGGCCTATGTCGATGACCTGAACGCCGTTTTCGCGTCGTTCCGGGCCTTGCAGTAGGGAGAGGCGCAGATGATCACCAAACGTATCAAACGTGCAATCCTTGCGCTGGGGCTCGGCGCGGCAAGTTTCACCCTTTCGGCCTGTGATGGCGTCTCGGTCGGGGTCGGCTACGGGTACGGTTATGACCCGTTCTATGACTCGATGCTGTGGAACGACTATTACAGACGGGGGGTAAGTGCTCCCCGCCCACCGCGCCCGAAACCGCCCGAGGGCAAACCTCCGCCGCGGCCGACACCTCCGATCGCCAAGCCTCCGCCACGGCCGACACCGCCGATAGCGAAACCGCCTGCGCGGCCACCGGTGGCGCGACCACCAGCTGCAAGGCCACCGATCCATCGCCCGGCTCCGCGAGCACGCGGATAGCCTTTAAGGGTTAGGCCAGCAATTCTGTGGTAATATGGGCCGACGCTTCCAGCGTTCTGTGAACGGGGCATTTGTCGGCAATCTCCAGCAAGCGGGCGCGCTGTTCCTGATCCAGCGGCCCCTCAAGGCGGATTTTGCGGCGGAAGTGGTCGATCTTACCATCTCCGGCCAGACCTGCATCCTGTCCGTGAACCTTGTTGTGGCAGACGTCGACCGTGATGCCTCTAAGCGGCCACCGCTTGCGCCGGGCGTACATGCGGATCGTCATCGACGTGCATGCACCAAGGCCCGAGGACACGAATCCGTAGGGCGACATGCCCTTGTCAGTACCGCCGTAGGACTCGGGTTCGTCCGCCACTGCGTGATGCCGGGGACCGGACTGAATGTCCTGCAGAAAGCCAGAGGGATCAACCTCAGTCACACGCACCACGCCTTCGGGTGCGCCCGGAGGTGGCGCGGGTGGGCAAAGCGTGACGTATCGCTTGACCCAGGCCGCGATAACGTCGGCCGCATATTCGGCATCTGCGGCGCGCGTGATCAGATGATCGGCATCGTCCAACGTGACAAAGCTTTTGGGGTGCTTGGCGGCCAAAAAAATGGTGCTGGCATTGTCAATGTTGACGGTTTCATCGCGGGGGGCGTGCAGGATCAACAGTGCAGCTTTCAGATCGGCAATTGCCGGGGCTAGGGCGGATTCCGAGATGTCATCTACGAAGGCCTTGCCGATGCGGAACGGACGCCCGCCCAGCATAACTTCGGCCGAGCCGTCCTGTTCGATCTGCGGCAGGGCGTCTGCGAAATGATGAGAGACATGGCCCGGATCAGCGGGCGCACCCAGCGTGACCACCGCCTTGACGCTGGGAATGCCTGCTCGCGCGCGTAAAACCGCGGCTCCGCCCAGCGAATGCCCGATCAGCAGAGCGGGGGCCATGTTGCGCCCGGCAAGGTAATGCGCGGCGGCGATCAGGTCTTCGACATTCGAGGTGAAAGTGGTATTGGCAAACTCTCCTCCCGAATGGCCCAAGCCTGTGAAGTCAAAGCGTAATACAGCAATGCCCATCGCGGCCAATCGGGCCGCGATGCGGCGGGCTGCGGGGATATCCTTGGAACAGGTAAAGCAATGCGCAAACAGTGCCGTCGCCAGCACCGGTCCATCCGGCAGATCAAGGCGCGCAGCCAACTGGTTGCCGTCGTGACCGGCAAAAGTAATGCGTTCGGTGGGCATGGCTATTCCTTACATATCGGGATGGGACCAATACTGTGTGCTTCCGTCTGGTGTCTCAACCCCATTGTAAGAAGCGTCACGGGAAGGTGAGCAAAAGGTACACCTTCAAGCTCAAGTCAGCCATTTTTGAGGTTCACGATTTGTGATGTTATCTATGTCAAACATTCGTTTTTATAATTTATACTTTGCGCCCATCTTACGGCTGTCACACATAATCAGCCAAGGAGGCACACATGGCACATACAGCATCCGCCCCACGAGGCGTTGGTTTTCGCACCGATCTTTTGATCATCATCGCTCTGACCGGAGTTCTGGGTTTCGCACTGGGCCAGAACTGGCCGGTTGCGGCGTCAACCTCTGTTGAAGCCGCCATTCCGTCCGAAGACTGGCATGGCAATGTCCGGCGCTCAACCTGGCCGGACTGAGCCGTTATTCCTGACCCATCAACTGCGGATCGAATGGGTAGGTGGTGAGGTTCTCATACCCGTCCTCGGTGATCAGAACCTGATCCTCCAGCTTGATCGAGAAGTCGCCTCCGACCTCGCCGCAGGCGGCTTCGACGCAAAGAACCATGCCGGGCTCAAGCGGATAATCGTAAGAGCCCGCCACCGCCTTGTCCGGATAGGCAACCAGAGGCCATTCATCACACAGTCCAACCCCATGCATCAGGCAGCCATATTTCTGTGCCTGAAACTTGTCATCCAATTTGTGCGCATTCGCCGTCAGCTCGGGGATCATCACGCCGGGTTTCAACATCTCCATATTGGTCATGATGTGCTCATGCGCATGCTGCATGGCGTAAACCATGTCTGGGCGCGGCTTTTCATCGCCGATCCACCATGTACGAGAGATGTCGATGCAGATGCCATAAGACCCGATCAGGTCAGTATCGAAGGCGATGATCTCGTTCTTTTGCGTGATCCGCGGCCCACATTCCTGAAACCATGGATTGGTACGCTGGCCCGAGGCCAGCAGGCGGGTCTCGATCCATTCACCTCCCCGTCGGATGTTTTCGGCGTGCAGGACAGCCCAGATGTCATCTTCCGAAGTCTTTCCGTTGCCCACATTGGCGCGGGCGAATTTCTCCATCTCGGCTACCGCGGTTTCGCAGGAATGGTGGGCGCAGCGCATGGCCATGATCTCGTCCGGGCCTTTGATAGCGCGGGTCTTTTCTGTGACCTCTTCGCCTTCCATGATCTCGAAACCTTGGGCCTCAAGCGCGCGCAACCCGTGTAGCATGATCTTGTCGACGGCCAGGCGTTTGTTGCCGCCGCCATGCTCGTCGATCAATACCCGAACTTCGTTCGAGAACACATCGGCCTGAACATCCACCTTGTCGCCCCGGTCGAAATAGAACAAGTCCGCGCCCGAGCGTTGTTCCCGCACCAGAGGGTTGAATTTCGACAGGAAGGGCGAGTTCTTGTAGTCCCAGATCACCATGTAGCCATCGGCACACAGTAATACTGCGCGGAACGGGTTGTGGGTGTTCCAAAGCTGCATGTTGGTGCTGTCGGTGGCATAGCGAATATTCAGCGGGTCAAACATCAACAACCCACCATAGCCACGATCCACGATGGCTTTGGTCAGACGTTTCCAGCGATATTCGCGCATCCGCGCCAGATCGGGCAGAGCAAGACCGGCAGCTTCCCATTCGGAAAAGGCCAACTGCGTTGGGCCGATCTCGATCCGATCATTCTCGTTGGGGGTACCGTCGCCAAGGGTTGCGCCTTTGGTCGGGTCGATCTTGCGGTTGTCTCGATAATGCTGGTTCATGGTGGGTCTCCCTGCCTAGTTTTGCAGCGTGGAGAATCAATTCTGTCGCGTCTTTAAAGTTTGCGACTGCGCGTCGGTCGCTTTTTGACCGACAACCGGGCGAGCAGGTGATAGGTCCGACATATGACGATCTTGCAGACCTCAATCCCCTATGACCCACTGACGCCACGGCCCTTACCGGGTATTCAGCCCACCAGCATGGATGGATGGTTGCTCCGTGATGATGCTTTTGCCGCCCAGATGCAGCGACGCACAGCACTGCTGGCGGAGCGAAGGGAGGATGTTCTGGCGCTGGACGCCGGCGCAGAACCGGCCGCGCAGGAGCTTTTGGACTTGGTCCTGCTACACGCTTATCCGGGGTGTTCAGACCACGCCACACGCCCTGACGGCCAAGTTGTTGAAATCGATCGCACCCGGCCCTTGGAGACGTTGTGCCAGTTGGCGCAGGAGGATTTCTGTATCCTGCAAAAGCACGGCGATGAACATGTTCTGACTGGAGCCATTTTGTGCTTTCCTGCCAGTTGGAGCCTATCAGAAAAGTTTATGCGCCCCTTGGTCGACATTCATGTTCCGGTGGCCAGCTATGACGGTGACATCGCGCGGCGGGTGCAACGATTATTTGATGGGATACAAACGGGGCGACCGCTTTGGCGGTTCAACGCGCTGTGGTACGACGACGCCGAGTTGTACCAACCTCGCAGCGCCAGCGAACGGCGTGACATCACGGATCCGGTGAAAGCACCTTTTTTGCGAAGCGAGCGACAGACGCTGTTGCGGCTGCCAAACACGCGGGCCGTAGTCTTTTCGATTCATACCTACGTGATTGAGGCCGAACGACTGCGCAAAATGGAAAACCCCGCCTGATGGCGGGGCCTCCAAGGAGGGTCTTCGGGTCTGGTGTTACATGCCTAGCGCGTTGGCGACACCGGCGAGTGCTCCGCTTGTGCTGAGAGCGGAGATTGCGACGGAGTAGGCAAGTACCTGAGTGTTGAGGCGAAAATCTTCGCCCCTGATCAGGTTCACTGCGGCGAGGGAGGCCGCAATGGGAACCGACACGCTAGCCACGGCTCCAGTCAATCCCCACGTTGAAAGTCGCAGGATATCGCTGGGCTTGTCGTGGTCGAGGGGGGCCGTGTCTTCGTTCCCATCAGAGGGCTGCTCGATTGGTTCTGTCCGAAAAGCGATGCTGAGCAACTGCTCATCCGACAGCTGGATCGGCCGGGCTGCTGGCGTCAGCGCCTCTTTTTGTGGCTCATCCAGTTGGTCTTCATCAGTAATGTTCAGCCCCGCGAACGGGCCTGTTACTGCCTCAAAAATCTGTCTTCTGTCTCGTTGTTTGGAAGGTGTCAAAGTGTCGAATGCACTCATGAATTGTTCGATGGTCAGTACGGTATTCGGCGACAGCCATTCGACACGCTGCGTCGCGCAGATATCGACCATCCGATAAAGCATAACCACCAGCATAAGCTCGGATATCTCGGTATCATCCAGCAAGGCGGACACAGGCGAAATGGTGATTGACAACCGGTTATTCGGCAAAGTCACAATCGGTCTACGGCTGGTTTTCAGCCCTGCCGCGCGATCCATCCGCTCGAACCGGTCTTCGGAGTCGGCTAATTGCGTGTCCAGAGTAAGACGCACTAGATATTGGCTGGATACGATACTGGCCTCGGACTCGCTCAGGATGCTCTTGCGCTCGACCAGGTGGCCATAGTCTTCCAAAGTCGCCGCGACGATCGCTCCGAAACGCTCGATCGCATTATCGGTCCCGCCGTTGAATTGAAGACCACCATGATAGCTGTGCTTCGGTGCCACTGCGCATTCCTTTGTCGCATCTTGTCTTGGGAAACAGGTTAACAAGTGATATGGGGCAGATTTTGGCGAAAATGGAAAAAAATAAGAAAACGGCGGGATTGATTACTCTTTGGAAACCTAGGCATTTTGAGGGCTGCTTAAAATCTGTGGCAACAATGTGGCTGGATTGGGGAGGCGGAACGTATGTTTGTGGCGAAGATCAGCCGTCGATTCGGGCAGCCATGATCGCAATTGACTGCTGATAGACCGAGGCCGCGTTCCATTGCTGGATCACCTCAAAGTTTGGTTGCCCAGGCTGATAGCCGCGTCCCGGTTTCCACCCTTTCTGTCGAAGAAAATTGGCGGTTGAGGCTAACGCGTCGGTCATATTGTAGAAATCGACGCGACCGTCACCCGTGGCATCGACACCGTAGGTCAGCGCGTTCCCCGGCAAGAATTGAGTGTGCCCCAATTCGCCATGCTTCGCGCCTTTGGTCGCTGTCGTAATGCTGCCTTGATCGACCAGTTTCAGAGCTCCGATGGCATGCGGGATAAAAAACTCGGATCGGCGACAATCATAGGCCAACGTTGTGATTGCTGAAACAACCTGACTGTCCCCCATGAAATTCCCAAACCCTGTTTCCATTCCATGTATCGCGATCAGCACACCACTTGGCACGCCATATTGGCGCTCAAGGGCGGCGTAGAACTGCGGATTGCGAGCCTTGCGTTTACGTCCTTGGGCCACAATGGTGTCGGCACCGCGGACTCGCATGAATTTGTCCAAGGAGTATTTGAAGCTTTTCTGATTGCGGTCCGCTGCAATGGTACGGTTCGCGTATTGGCTTTGGGCCAGGGCCTGTAATCCCTTCTTCTTGACCCCGGCGCGTTTGGCCTGTTTCGCGAAATCCTGTTTCCAGACGTCAAAGCCATTACTGGTGTTGCCGCAGGGCGCAGCAGCCGCGAAAGAGGGCAGGGCCAGGGCGAGGAAAATTGCAAATCGAAGCATCAGCGAAACCCGGTTAAAATAAATGCTAAGGAAAGGGTACGATGCATTTCCTCGTCGGCAAAGGCGTTAATACAGGTCCAGTTCGTCTGTGGCCTTTAAGCTTTCGAACCACTCTTCCGGCGTTTTGTTGATCT
>WQBJ01000060.1 GCA_013032095.1 Ruegeria atlantica
TTTGTTCGCATGAGAACAAGACAAGAACAAATGTTGCGTTCGTTGCGGAAAATCAGGGCAGCCATGACACATCCGCAGAAACTATTCTGGGGCGCGTTTGCTGTGTTTGCATTTGCACTTGTTGTCCTGCCGCAAGAGTTTGCAGTTGTTTTTGCAATTACTACAGGCAGTTTTGCCTTGCTGCTCTGGGTCGTCTTTCCCGCTGGTTTTCAACCTGTCGACTATGGGAAGCGGTTTGTTCGGGCAATCGACTTCCTAACGCTGCTGAATGGCGGCGCTTCTGTTGCTGAGGCCAATAGACTGGCAGCACTGTTATTTACTCCCGCGTCCAATCCAAACATGGATTACGAGGCAATACAGCGCGCCGAAAGACTCCGCCGGGTATGGTTTGAGGGTAAGCAACTTCCCGCAATTCAGCTTGCCAGAAGCAAAGGGTTTACCGGCTAGGCAGTTGCCCGTTTGTGGAGGGCTGCAAGTCTGTGGCCCCCACTTTACAACACTTTTACCCACAACCTTACATGGCCCTTCAGCATAGCGCTCGCGGTTGCAGGGTGATGTGTATAAATGGCGGACTACCGTTGGGTTATTAATCAAGCCGAAAGTCCGGGTTTTTGATGAGAAATCGGAGAATTGGAAAGCGCTTATTATGTTGAGAGCTTTCCCAAATTTTCATCAGCCTGATGAACTCGGCCGGATCACCCAAGGCAATAAGCCAAGACAACCCAAAGGAACCACAACATCGGGGGAAACCGCGACCGAAAAAAGCACGGCCAGCTACAGCGCCCCATGATGTTTTCTGTCCACGCTTCACATATCTATAGGTAAAGCTACTGTCCGCAACAGCCTGGGCGTTTGCCACCGTCGCAGAGCCTGGAAACCATATTCAATGAGGATCGGCTGAGGTCCTTCCAATGCAAAGATATGCGTGCCCGCCGCGTCCGTATTTTGCTGGCCAGGAAGGGTTGCAAAAGTGATGATCCCGGCAAGCTGGATGCTCTCGAAGTCCCGACCGGCCCCAAGTTCACTGATGGACAGATGATCTTGCTGGAAGCCTTGATTAATACACACGCCCCAAAAGCAAAGATAGTCAAAAGCGGGATACTGATCCGGTAGATACCATGGTGGTGCTTCATCCCCAATGGTAGAGGATGAGCGAATAACTGGACGCTGTAACAGCGGAGCTCCGGCACGTGCGGGGCCTTGGCTTGGGTTGCAGCTGCAGAGCAATTTGAAACGACAAAAAAAGCGGCCCCGAAGGGCCGCTTAAATTTACAGAAACAGTTTGACGATTGCGACGATTGCCAGCGTCGCACCAGATCCGACAACCAGCAAATACCAACGGTTTTCACTGTTGAGCTTGGCCGTTTCAGCAACAACCTTGGCAAGTTGCGCGCTGAGCATTTCGTCAACGTGACTTGCTTCGGCTTTTGCCTTGGATGTCTCGGCACTTAGTTTCTCGTCGACGTGACGGGCTTCAGTCATTGCCTGGAATGTCTCCGCCGTTACCTTGGATGTCTCGGCCGTCAGCTTTGACACTTCAGCAATCAGCTTTGCCACTTCGGCACGCAACTTCTCGTCCTGCAGTTTTACTTCCGCTTCTGTCATGTCTGTGCTCATCTTGATCTCCTTTGAATATAGGGTGGAAACCAGCAGAAATCAAAGCGAACCGCCCGCCTGCATGGTTCCCGGAAAAAAGAGCCCCTCGGGGCTCTTTCCGGTCACATGATCCGCTGCACGAGTGCAGACAGACGGAGCGGCAGATCGTGCGCGTGCTCGATCTGTTCGCTGTCATCAAACATTTCCTTTGGATAGGATCTGTCTGAGACGATGACGCCATAGACTTCTATACCAAGCGTTCGAAGGAAACGCTTGGCGTCGTGGGCCTCTGATACGCTGTTTGGCCGGCCGTCCGTCAGGACGATCAGAATGCGCCGTTGTTTTTGTGTCAGCAGGAAACTGAAAGCCACGCTTTGATAAGCGTCAGCCAACGGTGTCCCGCCCTGCGCTTCAGGCCAGTGTTTGAGCGACCGGAGAACCGGTTCCCCGAATTGCTTGATCGGCTGCGATCCATAGAGTTTCGCGTCACCTTTCACACAACACGGGAATGCACTGATAGCGGTTTCAACCTCCTGAAACTGCTCGAGGGCCGTTGCCAGCCCCAGGGCAGATATCCGGATTTTTGACAGGCAATGCCCCTCGGTCGATCTGGATCTGTCCAAAAGGATCTGAACCGCAACAGACTGATCATCTTCTATCAGCATCTTGCGGAATATGGCAGGTTCGTCTTCCGCCGCGACTCTTGCGATGCGACGGCTGTTGATCCTGCTTCCGCTGGTCAGGTTGGCGGAATACTCCATGTCACCACAGAGCATTGGAGCCAACGCGGCCGTGAGGGCTTGTCGCATGGACACAGCCTGTGTCAGTTCGCTTCGAACGATTTCAATGCCAGCATTATATCCAGGCATCTGACCGATCGAACCGACGGCGGGCATCTTCAAGACTACCGGATTTTCGGATTTACCGGCTTCCGCCAGCTCCGCAAAGATATCTCCAATAGCCTGAGCCAAAGGCGTTTCGTCCAGCTCAGGTACTGCAGGAAGGGTCGCATCTCCTGAACCGTTCTCACTGCCCTGGGTGCCTTGGGGGTCGTCACTGCCGCTCTGATCGAGTTGGTCGCCCTGCACAGTGTCATCGCCGTTCTGGCCGCTCTGTCTGGAAGGCAAAGCAGCCTCCAGGACACGATACAGTTCGTCGGCATACTCGATAACGGCAAAGTAAAGGTTCTTGGAAGATCCAAGACCCGCAACCGCCTTCGCAATACGGCGCGCTTCAGTGATCGTGTCAACGGACACAACCTGGGCAAAAACCGCTTCGTAACGCGTTGCTTGCGCTGCCAGCAGTGATTGTCCAAGGCATTCACACCGGAAGACAAGAAGGCACCAGTTGAGTGCAAGATGCCAGTAGTTCGCACACTCGGCCGGATCAGAGGCCTCTCTGCACAGCATGTAGTCCACTGCAGCATTGAGATAGGTGACCGCGCCGGGATAGGTGCGCTGGATATTCGCCTCGATGCGAATGTCTTCCAGTATGTTTTCGATCGACTTCCAGATGTGGAAATTGGCCTTCTTCAGTCTCTTTTTGACCTCAGAGCGCAGCATCGGAAAGTCAGTCTGCCGAACGTGACCACCGGCCTCATGGGCAATCAGCCCATAAAAAGCAGGTAACAACGCGGGGTCCTGGAAATCCCAATGCGGCAAGGTGATTACATTGCCGTTTGTCTGCGGATCGCCACCGAGAATTACATTCACGCCCCACTTGCGCCCGAGGAGCGCTGAGAGCCTGGTTGCAACCGAGGCATAGTCGATTTGAGTTCGTGTCATCATGGGGGAGCTCCATAGAAAAAGGGGACCACCCCCCTTGCGGGAGTTGGTCCCGCGTGGGTGATGATTGAGGTGAACAGCCCCCATGAGGGGCTGTTCGGTGTTTACCAGTCGAAAACCGCCCTGAATTCGGGCTGTGTTTCGACTGGTTTCGCCTTGTCAGGAATGTTCTGGATCGGATTTTTGTCTCCATAACCAGAATCCAGATCAAGTTCCGGAAGCCACAGATCGCTCCCGGCCTGACCCGGGCCGGATGAGTCCGGCACGCTGTCGGTTGTGCCGCTCGGCGTGTTCAGTTCGAACCCTTTTTCGCCCAGTGGCGGATCAACCGGGGCAGGAGCCTTGTCCTGATCCTTGCGCAGGTCTTGCGGTTTCACCTCCGCGCCAGCGCGAGAGGCAATTTCTGCCCGAACACCATAACTGCTTGTGAAGTGGCTGATGATGTTCCAAAGGCGATTGAACTCTTCGCCTTTGATCTTACCGGTGCCGTTCACGGCGTTCTCAAGATCATCCGCAAGCACCTTCATGCCCCCCGAAGGGTCCATGAAGGAAAAACGGCGGATTTTTTGAGCGATATCCGTAACAGTCTGGCGGACTTCGACCCGGAAAGAATTGGCATTCGCACCTGACTTGCGTTCCAGGTACGGCTTGACCGACGTGACAACGCCATTCAGCACGCTTTCCAACAGGTCATTTTCAGATGACAGCATGGATTGCGTGCGGTCGAGCGGATGCGCCTCCACTTCAAAGATGCTGTAGCTGGCCTTGAACCGGCTGCGCACCATCGGCGGAGGCAGGATCGCGCGCCGGATCGGCTCGCTGAACTCCGGATTGGACGCGATCCACTCTTCGGTTGCTTGGTCATATTCAACCATGAACCCGTCGATCTCCCGCTCGAACTGGTTGCAAAGTGCCTTCAGTTCTTGCCCGACCTGATCCACGCAATCCTGCGGGATCGCGTAGCCCCCGAGAAACCGGGTGCCATATTTGGTGCATAGCCTGTCGGCTTGCCCGCGTATGGTCTTGAAGGGCTGGAGTCGCTCCTTGTCGATGAGATGCTTGATCCCGAAACTCGCTACGCGGTTGGAAGGCAGGTCATCGGCATCGACGTTGATGAAATCACTGGCCTGGAGCTTCTTGGCTCCGGACCAGATCGAGATGTTGATCATTACCATTGCGACATTGCGCAACACGGTTGTTTTGACAGTCATTCCGGTCTCCTTATGTGTTCAGAGGGAGACCGCCCCCATGGGGAAGCGATTTCCCCATTTTGGGTTGATAAGGCTGTTCAGTTGCCGAACGTCATGTTCAGCGCCACACGGGCAACTTCTCGTTCTTCAGGTGACAGGCGGTTGAGGTAACAGAATTCAAGCACCGGCATGATCTCGGGGAGATCCTGCGCGTTGCCCGTAATTTTGCTGACCAGATTCATGGCCCGGCCATAGTGAAAGAACCGGACCAGCGCCCTGGTGGAAAGCGGTGTGGACAGCAGTTCAGCCGCATCTGCGGCTTTCGCGCGTGTTTCTGATGCGAATTTGCACATCCGCTCCACAAAATGCCCGGAGGCTTCCAGGTATTCGGGAAACTGAGTGAGCATCAGATCCATCTCGCTTTCCAGTGTCATATACCCGACTTCCAGCATCGCGAAGCGATCGAGGAAGGCCGGGTCGAGTTTCCGAACGGAGCCCGTATAGGCACCGGTCAGATCTCCGCTGCCCGCCGAGTTGGCGGTGCAGACAAGCCTGAAGTTGGGATGAGGCGTGATCACCTCCCCCGTTTCCTTGATCACGAGCTTGCCGCCGTCCAGGAGGTCGTTCAGGGCGACAAGATTGCCCGCGCGGCCGCGGTCGATCTCGTTGACGACAAGGACATGGCCCTTTTTCGCCGCGAGTGTGAGCGGGCCGGGATCAAAGGTGGTATCTCCGAAACTGATCCCGGTCTTGCCGATCAGGTCGGCCGTATCCGAGGTTTCGTTCCAGGACAGCATCAGGGTTGGCCAATGCAGCCGTCCCAGCACTTCGCGAATGAACGATGTCTTGCCACAGCCGAAGGGGCCGTAAAGCAGCAAGCCATCGCCATGGTTTTCCGCGAAGAGGAAAGTCAGAACAGCTTTCAGATGCTCCTTGTCGAAGCGATAAGTGTTCGTGACCTTCTGGATAAAGGTGTCATTGTGAAACACCTTGACCTTGCTGTCCCCGATGTCGGGCAAGCCGAACAGCAGACCGGCACTTTGAACGTCAAAATTCCAGTCCACTTCATCCGTAAAGGGGTTTACCTGCATATTCACGAGAGTTCTCCTTGGTGAAAGGGAACTCTCCCAACCGGGGAAAGCTCCCCGGGTTGGGTTGATGCGCGTCAGAGCGCGGTGAATTTGTAGTAGTGGCCGGATCCCGCCTTGCGGTAGGGTCCAACCTTGTTTTCATCGGTGGTGTCGTGACCGTTATCCTTGAGATACGCGATCCAGTCGACATTTGCCTTCCGGTCCACGCGCGTGGCGCGCAATCCGGAGAACTCACCGAACTTGTTATTCCCCAGAACATCGACAATGGGCCGGGATTCAGCTTTGATGCCTTCTTTCAGATGCTCAAGCTTGCGTTCCAGCTCAGCTTTTTGCTGCAGCAGGGGAATGAGTTTTTGGCTCGCAGTCTGCCAACGCGCCGCATCCTGTGGATTTTGCGGTGCGAACAGATCACGATCCGGGTCTTTGGCAGGGGCGTCCCGTTCTTTCAGACGTCGCATGAACTCTTTCGATTTCTCGATGATCGTTCGATGCAGCGACGGGTCGGCAGGGATGGTCAGCAGAATATACTTGACCACCCTGGGGGTGGATCCGCTGTCATCGATGTTGCCAAAGATCAGATATCCCTCACGCGCACCAGTCACGAGTGTCTGGTGCTGAACCTGAAGCAGATACCGTTGCGCGGGTTCGGAATTGATCCGGTGCGCGCAAACTTCTTCAAAGTTGTTGGGTGAGGGGATTTTGAACTCCCAGGGGCGCTTGTGACGGTCAATGCCATCCAGGGACGCCTTGAGATACGGAAACCCGTCATGTTCGACACAGACCGGCATGATCCCGATATTACGCTCGTCAACGACATGTTCCCGAAGCATGTGCTCGAAAACCTTGCCGCGCCGAACATATGGGTTGCCGCTCAGGTCGTCTTCAGCCTGAAGCCCGGACTTTTCAGCCCAGAGCTTCCATTCCGTTTTGTAGGGGTTCGTTCCGAACAGGCATGACACGTCCGATGCCGTGATGCCTGTCCGGCGCCAATCGAGCCAGGCCGGCGTTGATTGGGTCAGACGTATGAGCTTCATGGCGCTCTCCATCCTCATGAGTGACAGGGGAGGGGCCAGCGCGAGGGCTGGCCCCTCGCGGGTTTTGAAGTTCAGGCTGCATTCAGTGCTTTCAGGAAGGTCAGCGTTGTGCCGGATGCTTCGGAAAGATCCTCTGGCAGCTGGCCTTTGCCCGCCTTTGCGCTGATCTGGTTGATCGCTGCGTCAAATGCGTCGCCGCCGTGTGCACGCGCCTTGCCGATAAAATCCCAAAGGCTAAGACCTTTCGGATGGGCCGAGATCTTCTCGGCGGCACGAATGAGCCGTTCGCCGAGATCGTGTGTATCGGCGTCCAGGGTGCTTCGCATATTCGCAACCGCGTCATCGAAGGCCCCAATGCTGATGGCGGTATCGACATTGCGATCCAGCCATTGCAGCGTTTTTGCGGGAAGTTTGTCGAAGCTTGTAACGGTCTCGTCAAACGTCTCGCTGTCGAACATACGACCTGAAGATGCGGTCTGGTGCTGCACCTCCGGCATCGCGGACCCCGCAGGGTCGCTCGGCACAAGGCGCAAGCTGGTGTCCTGGTCGGGAACGACATCAGACGCCAGATCCTGTCCTTCCATCTCGTCGGCAGAGTAGTCACACTCGGCGAATCCGAGACGAAGAGCAGCGGCCTTTGCACATTTCGCCAGCATCAGCGTAGGCTTTTTCTCCCACACAGGCGTGGGTAAACCCTGCACAAGCGGAACAGCCTCTTCAAAGAAGAGCGTGTCCGAAAATGAGCAGCGCTCGCCGGATACGAACCGATTTACAGTTGCAGTCACGTATTCCGGTGCCTGGAGCGTTACGCTTTTCTCCACGTTCATTTCGTTTTCCCAACGAGAGCCCGTGAAGGTATGTTCAACAATCGGTCCGAATTCGATCGGAGCGATCCCGGCGAAGACGCCGGTCTTGTGCGCGGTGAAGACAAGGGCCTTCAAGGTGAGCCAGCAGCTCTCCTCATTGACCCAGGTGTTGTCGATTTTGCGGCGTTTCGAGACAATCGCGATATGGCCCGAGAAGACATCCAGACCCCGGACCTTTGCAAGATCCCAGGCATTCAGAATGGCGTCCTCGGTTGTTACGCCGGGGAAGGTGCTGTTGATCAGCACACCCCACATTTGCCTCGTGATGCCACGATTTCCAACGCGCTCGGAGCTGTAGGGAAGACGGAGCTTCGACGTATTTGTTTCCATTTGTTATTCTCCAGGTTGTGAAAAAAATGGAGACGAAGCCCCGGGAATGGGGGGGCGCCCCCATTCGGGTGATGCAGCATGTGCTGCAGGTTCAGTCAGACAAAATGCGCCACGTACCCCGCCGAGGCAGAGTGCTGAATGTCATTTTATCAGACACAGTTCGCCAGCCCGCGTGGATATCCGGTCCACGCAACATGCCCTGGGAGCGCTTCGCTCTGGCATGGCCAGGGTCCGTATTCCCCTGGACTGGTGTGCGATTTAGGGCTCTTTCGCGTCCCGTTCAGTCATTACAACCATCGCATAGGCTTCATAAGCCACCCGCCTGACCAGCCCCGAGGAACCGGTTGAGACGCACCCGTCACCGGGCCGATGCGCAGCTGGTAGACCTGCCAGCCATCAGGTGTGTCTTCGACATAGGTCCCAGACGACGATCTGGTTTCCGCAAAATGCAGAAAGTGAAACGACCGTATCGCAGCAAATCAAAGCGCGCAAGCGTGTTTGATCGGGATGGCAAGAGCAGAGTCGTAGAACACAACTCAGTCGTGTACACTTCGTTACTCCCGCAACGAACGCAACATAAGTCATGCCGCGAACATCCCCGGCACATGACCTGCTGCAACCGCTGATCGTCCAGAAGCTCAAGGATGGAAGCTACGGTGTTGTGGATGGTGGTCGCTGGTACGCAGCATTGAAGCTGCTGGCTGCAGACAAGCCTGCCAAGGGCTTTACCAAGGCCATGAAGGTCGCCTGCCGCGAAATGCCCGCGGAGGATATGGCTGTCTCCGGCGTCAGCTACTCGGAGAACGCGGAATTTCGGTCAGCCTGGAAACTGTCCGGCAATGGGTTAACCGCTTTGGCCGCCAATTCGCCCAAACAGGCCCAGAGGTTCCTGGCTGCCCCTGCCGCTATCAACGTTTCGCCGTCCCGTCCCGTTACGCCGAGGCCGATGCTTTCGACCTCTGGCGCAAATATGCTGCCCGAATGTGGACCTGACAGGCCAAGGATTCATCCTTCTCAACCACATCCAGGTAACTTGGCAATCCCGGTCGCAGACTTTCCAACGCGACGTCAGATGTTTGCGGGGCGATGCGAGAGGGCGTTAATTTCGATCCATGGGCTGTCCCGGGATCAAGGGAGAGGGGCACCAGAAGTGGCGTGTGCCCTCTCCGGCATGGGTGCGGAACATCACTGGCTCGCAACGATATCTTTCCACGCCGACTGATCCTTGAACCAGTCGTCATGGGTCTGCTCCAGCCAGCCGTTCGAGGTGTTCACCAAGATCCAGTTGGAGAAAAAGTTGACCGCATCCGCGTCACCCTTGCGCAGGGCAAAGGCCTCGTCGCTGCGGGTCAGGTTTTTGCCATCGTTGGCAATAAACACCTTGTCGCGATGCGCGTCAGACCAGAACCGCGGATTGGGCGCGGAGGAGATCATCGCATGCGCGTTGCCGTTCACCACTTCCTGAAAAGCTTGAGCGTCGTCGTCAAAGCGGCGCACCGACGCATTGGGGAAACGTGTTTGGGCAATGCTGCAAGGTGTGGTGCCGCGGCGGCAAGCGATGGTGACGCTGTCATCGTTATAGTCATCCAGCGAAGCAAAGTTACCCGCCAGCGCGATGTTGGCCGCCATTTGCTGGCCCGAATGGGCATAGGGAATGGTGAAATTGACGGTCAGGTTGCGCTGCGGGGTGATCGACATGCCGCCGATGATCACATCAAACTCCTTGGCGATCAGGGCAGGGATAATGCCGCTCCAGGCGGTGGGCACGAATTCGACCTCAACGCCCATATCCTCGGCGACCTTTTTGGCTACGTCGATTTCAAAGCCGATCAGGTTGCCTTCCTTGTCGCGCATCGCCCAGGGCACAAAAGTGGCCATGCCCACCCGCAACTTGCCCCGCTCCTGGATTTCGATCAGCACGCTTTCGGGTTCTGCCGCCGCTGGCGCGTATGACGCGGCAAAGCCGGTGACCGAAATCACGGCGGCAACGGCCACACCCTTGAGGGGTTTGAGAAACTTCATGTGTCTTTCCTCCACGCTGGTTGGCCCCCTTTTGACGGGGCTTATTGTTTGTCCTTGTTCAAAGTGCGTTCAAACGGGTTGACGCTGATCATCAGCGTCATCGCAAGGCAGATGCCCGCGACCAGAAACCAGGCCCCGACCGCCATGAAAGTGACAACGATCAAGTTCAGGCCTGCGGTGGCCAACTCGGACACTGCAGTAGCGCTGATATGGGCGGAAGGTTTGATCAGCGAAATGATGGGTCCGGTCAGCGGCGGCAATGATTGCGGGATGATCTCGGCAGAAAAGGAACTCTCAGAGAACGCCAGGCACAGAAATCCGGCCCAGCCGGCCCAGCTGCCACAGTATGCCGGAGACTCTGGCCAGGTCAAAGCCCTGGTGCTCTCGCCTGCGCATGGTCCGCGGCGTCGGTGCCGTAACACATCCCTGCATGTTGTCGCCATGGTGCCCGCGCGAAAACACATCTCATGAACATCAGTTTCAATTCGATTTTTCCCCAAGCAGCACTCCATTTTTGCGATGTTGAGCATGATTTTCTGATCCAATCCATCGCGTGGAACCAACTGTTGCGCATTCGGGCATCTGACGCACAGCTGGGGATGAGATCTGGTCCCGACAGCGGGATTGAACTGGAAACCGGGCTGACAGAGAGGCATCCGGGCGCAGGCCTGAACACACCACCTGTTACAAGTCGATCTGGGCGCATCTCTTGCGCGCTGCGACCAACTTGGTTGGAGCGATTGCCTCGGTTTCAGCTGGCGTCCTCAAGCTTTTCGAGAATTGAGAATTTGCGGCCCTGCGGAGCCGGTTCTTCGCATTTCCGCATGGTGCTTCTGATTGCGGTTGGGGCGGTGGTGATCAACCGGGTTTATTTGAAGCGATTATTTGGGGTTAGGGCCATTCAGTTTGCCGTCGCCGGATCAGGGTGCAATCACCTTGGCCATACAGGGTTTGATCGGTGGCAAGACTTCAGCCGACATAAATAGGGCAGATGCAGGATACTTGTTCTCCAACATCGCGAACTTTAGCAGTTCACAACAAGGAACCTGTGAGCGGTGAGCACGCAGTTTCAATTCCGTCTCAACTTGCTTCAATAGATACCGTTCGAACTATCTCATGCAAATGCTCTGCCCTTAAGGTTGTTCACGCAGCTAAAAGGAGGCCAGGAGCAATGAACAATCTTTGTACAGAAGAGCTTCAAGTGTTCATCCTGTATACACCGTCAGACTTGGCTTGTGTGAGATGCATGAAGCCGTCATGCATTGAAGCCAGCCAAGCAGTTCCGAGTGATGGAAACGTCCATCCATTCTACTAAAATCGCCGGTTATTTTTTTCTCGCCAGCGCTGCGGCTCCGGCATTCGGCAGAGCCTTTTTCCTGATGGTCGTAACGTTGGACCTGGTGAGGCAAGAACATTTTTTTATGTCCTCGATCGTTTTTTCGAGCTCAATCGCGCTACAGACTGTTGCTAATCCGATCATTGCAAGATTGATCCGATCGATGCCGAATAAACTGGACGCGATCTGCATCATAATTACCCGGTCGTTGCTTTTCGCTCTGTCTGTTGTATTGATCTCGATGCTGGTGCTTGAAACCCATGCATTAGGTGTGGTGGTTGCACTTCTAGCATATATGCTAGCCGGATCGTTCGATTCAGTTTTGATAAGCAAATGCCCGGAATGGGCGGATTCCCTTTTCGGAATTGACTATGCTCGATCATCCGCGATCCTGAATCTGATTGGCCGGGGATCTCTGGCCTTGTCGCCTTTGGTCGCATCCAGTTTTCTGAACGGAGATGTGGTCTTTCCATTGTGCATTTTGGCAATTTTTGCCGTGTTGTCCGCATTCTCTCCAATTTGGGTTTGGGGAAATTCAGACGACGGTCAAAATGATAGGCCATCCGTCCAGTCGGAAAAAACCGCGCGATTTCAGCATTGGTCACTCTTGGCTAAGTGGTATATAGCTTTTCTGTTCTTCGCCAATTTTTCGATTGCCGCCCTGTCGTTTATCGTTCTGGCAGCGCCACAAGCGGTATTTGACGGTCCGATAATTTACGCAATCATTTATGGCACGTTCCTATTTGTGCAGTGCCTTATTGGGCTCGGAGCGGTCCCTGTGGCGGACGGAATAAGCCTCTCGGGACCTCGTTGGATTTTCGTATCACTTGCGATCGTCGTGCTGATATTCGGAATGACAGAGACCACCAGTGCCACGGTTGTTTGTGCGGTACTTATTGGTTTGCTCTACTCGTTCATCATGCCAATGCTTTCAGCAGCAGCATTCGGAAAATTCCCGAAAGATCGGTTTCGGGAATATGTCAACACAGGGAAAGCGGCCGGCCGAGCCGCGTCGCTGGCTTCGACCTGGCTGGCCGGCCTGGCAATATCTGTTGATGTCGGCATCAACACCCTGATTGTTGCGATAGGTATCGTCGGTCTGATCTTGTCGTTTCCCATACTTGTTTTTGAACGGAAAGCGATCGGTCACGAAAGTCAGAAACGGATGCCAGGATCAGGAATCTGATGGCGGATGAGGCAGCCGCCTGCATTCTTCGCGCCTCGAACAATCAGGGGAAGCCGCTACGACAGGGGAGTTATCATACTAATTGTCGTTCGGTTGCTGACGTTTGTATTTGGACGTAGTTGGCGATTATGAAGTCATCACCAATCAGCTACAAACGCCTGCGTTTTCCTCCTCAGATCATTACTCACGACGTGTGACTGCGCCCATTGCAATCTTCACTATTTCGCTTCAGGAAAAGTGCCGCGCAGTTTCCCGGGAGGCGTCCAAGAAAAAGCGGGAAGCAGCGGTTTGCAGGAAGAGATGCCGCCGCAGCGGCCTCATCCGGTTGCGGGAAAGCCATCCATTGAAAGACTTAAACCCCTGCAGTGGCCCGGTTCAGCCCGGGGCTTCGCTTTTTATCACACCTCACGCAGCAGTGCTGCCCTTTTCGACTGTTTTACCGCTTGGCTATTCGGCCAAGTATATCGACAAAAAACAGCGCCGAAATGTGGAGCATCAAGCGATGGGTCTTTCCTAAAATCGCTGACTTCAGGAAAATTTCTAGCTCATAAAGGGTCACTGATCCACCCTTGAAGTTGCTCCACATATTTTTTGTTGCATTTGCTTTCGTCATGCTTTTGCGCACATTTTCCTAACCGATCTCATGTAACGTGATCTGAGACTTGTCGACCAAATTGGTTTCGTGATTGCCCCCGCTTGGAGCGGAATTCTTGCCTAGGTTGTGCACCCCGCTCTCTAATGTGCAGCCATAAGTTTCATTGTGTGAATCTAACTCAAAAATCACGTGCAATATCAGCCCAGTTCCGCTCTACTTATACGATACGGATTAGATCACTTCTAATGTAGTCAGCAAAACGAGATGATTGGGTCGGAATAACATGAAAGACCTGTCCGAAAACGTCATTCAAGGCGAACAAGCGCACCTGCTTCCTGTTCTTGGAGCAGCTTCCAAAGAAGGTCGAGCGACAGCTATTGGTATTGGCTTGGCTCACATTCGCTCATGAGTGGCGTTGAATTGAATGCACTTGGTGATATGTCCGTCGATGGTTTTTCCGGCGAACTTTATTTTCCAACCATAGTGTTCAATATTGCAGTCTCTGGAAAAGAGGCGTTGAACGATTACCTTCTGGAACTGATCTATGCCGAACGTGAGCGAGATCAAAAAGGTATTGAACGTTCAAATTTCCGCAAGCTGGGCAGTTGGCACAGCCACAACAATCTACATCTCGAAGAAGCCTACAAACCCCTTTCGGATCGCGTGCATCAGGCAGGGCGGCGGATATCGCGGCAACTCGGTTATCATCCTGACAAGCACCTTCAGATTGGCACCATGTGGTCGATCATCAATGCGCCGGGCAGTTCGAACAAGTCACATATCCATCCGGGATCCCATTGGAGCGGCGTCTATTACGTTCATACCCCAGAAAGTGCTGGTGATATCGAGTTCACTGACCCGCGCACGTCTCATGTGATGAACCAGCCCAGCTTTGAGCCCAGGAAACAGCGCAGCAAGGAAAACTGGACTAAAGTTCGGTTTACGCCGAAGGCAGGTAAAATGCTGATCTTCCCAAGCTGGCTCTACCACAGCGTTGATCCGAACATGTCGGACAAAACCGGTAAAGATGGCGAGCGCGCAATCATCAGTTTCAACTTGTCTCAGGTGGGTTGAATATGTCGAAGCTTCGGGTGGAAAGAGTCGTTGAAGCGGATCGCGGGCAGATTTGCGATTTGGCGCGCCTCGCCCATGAAGAAAGCTTCTTCGCGGATATCGCGTTTTCTGAAGCCAAGTTTTTCAAGGCCTTCGATAACACGCTGTATGAATCCGACACCTATCTTGGTCTGAAGGTTAGTCTTGGGGACGAGATTATCGGGTTCTGCTATGCGCTGCTCGGTGGCTATTACATCGGTGCGAATGCCAAGGTTGTTACCGTCATCACCATCGCCATCGCTCCAGCAACTCGGTCACGTATTCTGGGTGGCAAAGCCGCACTGCGCCTCACGCATGGGGTCGAAATTTGGGCCAAGGGAATGGGTGCAGCCTATGTGCTCTATCACGCTACGTCGGGAACTAACCCCATCAGTTCGGATCGCTTTTTCCGAAAGCTGGGAATGATGACACTGGGTGGTAACTATGGCGTTCGCCTGAATAGTGAAAGCGGGGCGAGTGGGTGATGCTGACCAAACCTCAATACTCTGTGCAGGACTGGCTTGATCTGCACGAACTGACCTCGCAAGAGGTGCTGGGCTATTGTGGTGTGATTAGGCGGAAGTTTCAATCAGATCGGAGCGATAAGTCTCGCGCGAGTTCAAAGAATCTTTCCTTCAATTTGGAGCAAAGCCTTGAGCATCTGATTTTGCCAGCCCTGAAGAAACTGCTCGGGTTTGCAGCGCTTTCAGATGACGAACTGTCAATGGTTCGGATTGGCAAGCACAAGACTGGTGAACTTGATCTGCCCTTCACGGAATGGGACGAGGACGCAAATGCACTCGCGATCCATTTGGTTTGGTCAGGGACTGCGGATGACCTGGTCTGTTTAGCCCATGAAATGGCCCATGCCGCTCAGA
Organism: Ruegeria atlantica; assembly: GCA_013032095.1. Taxonomy (GTDB): domain Bacteria; phylum Pseudomonadota; class Alphaproteobacteria; order Rhodobacterales; family Rhodobacteraceae; genus Ruegeria; species Ruegeria atlantica_E. The sequence continues at coordinate 15,001 of WQBJ01000060.1, forward strand.
TGATCCTGTCCAAAGGCGCGTTTATGCCTCCAGTGGCGCGGGAGGTTTGTGCGTTTCTGGGTGAACTGGCGTTGATCCGATATGCAAAGACACAAAGCGCCGCCGTATATTGTGAGTTGCAAGCTGTTTGAGCGCGCGAAAACTACCGTTATCTGGGTGAGGACATTGCCCAGTTGGGATATGACATAAAAGCGGGGTCATCTCTCTATCACTATCGTCACAATTATCCGCTGGCGCGCGTCGCGGCTATGGCTCTGTTTTCGGAGCAAAGCTCAGATACCATCAATAATATCTTTGCCAGTGGCGCGGGCGCGATGAAAGTCCTCAAGCTTCAAGATGTTGTCCAAGGTTTGCGGAAAAGCTGTACCATTCACGCCAACCAGCCAAATGCTTCTGAAGCAGATGAGGATATCACCGCGTTTCGGATGAGCCTATCACCGCAGGCCTTGCAGGCCGTGCGTACCGGCAGAATAGATTATGCTTGGCTCTATCGTACCGCCAATGCCGGATGCGTTGTTGAGGACAGCGTTGAGGCTATTACCCATCTGCCCGCACAGCTTTGGGTCAAATGGCGATCACTTGGCCTGTTTGCACTTGCCGCGCTCAATCGCGGTGAAGCTGATGTTCTACCAAGCGCCTTTCTTGAAAAGTATGAGCAAGCTGCAACAGAGCCATCAGAGCTGCGGTTTGCGGCCGTAACACCTTGGGTGCAGCAATTGAAATTCGACGCGCTCACCGCACTCGGCATGACAATCCAGCAGCTTGCCACCTCGCCCTATCACCAACAATTCAAGCTATCTAACTATCTGCCGGTGGAGATAGTGCCACCCCTGAAAGCTGAGCAGTTTCGGTGTTTTCTCAACGCAAAAGGAGAGGCACGAGGGCTCGTGACCTGGGCTTGGCTGAATGATGTGGCGAAAAAGAAGTGCATACCTCTGGTCGCGCCCTGACCATATCGGAATGGTCCAGTGGGTCTAATTTGTTCTTCAATGACTGGATCACTGCCCCAGAAATTTTTCGGGCAACAATGACACAGATGACGCATGAAGTATTCCCGAATGAAACCGCCAGCAGTCTACGCCGCAACCCAGATGGCTCTGTCAGGCGTATAAATAGATGGATGGGGCAGCAAGTCCATAGATTGCGCTGTCAAGAACAGTGATGAAGAGCAAACTATTGTATCGGAGATGCCTAAATGAATAGAGGTAAAACAACGAAAATTTTTGCAACTGTGGGAGTGCCATTACTGATGTCTTGCGCCGTGAATGCAGATTTCTTGTCGCCGCCTGAGTTTAAGCCAAATGATGAGGAATATCAGAAGTTAGAATTGGCTTGTGGTTCTTCGATCACAAGGGACGCTGGCGATGTCGTGTATGGCCTTAACGACAAAGCGTTCTTCTTTCGGTCAGGGCAAGTCACCGCAGAAATCGACGACAAAGATTACTATGAGACATTCTTTGTGGCGACGGCAGAACCCAAAAAATGTGTGAAATTGTTGACTGACGACAGGCCGTTGTTTGGCTCGGCCGTGAAGGCTAGTTCGAGCGCAGAATTTGAAACTGTTGTACTGAATACTCCCAAGGGACGTGTTGAGGTAAAGCAATCTGGCGAAATCCTGGAGCTGAAATAGTGCAATACGACCATATTCGAAACACCGTTTCTCACAGAGCCTAAACAGCTAAGAACTAGGGTCAGGATTCATAACCAGTATATGACGGTTGCCGCGAGTGCGATGGCTGATAGGAAGACCTTGGGACAACGGTCGTAGCGTGTCGCCGCGCGCCTCCAATCCTTGAGCCTGCCGAACATGATCTCAATCCGGCTACGCCGTTTGTATCGGCGTTTGTCGTATTTGACCGGCGTCTTGCGTTGCTTTCGGCCGGGGATGCAGGCGCGTATCCCTTTGTCTTTCAACGCATCTCGGACCCAGTCGGCGTCATAACCACGGTCACCGAGCAGCCAGCCCACATTTGGTATGCTGCTGAGCAGAGCCCGAGCACCGATGTAATCGCTGACTTGCCCGGCGGTAACGAACAGGTTGAGCGGGCGCCCTTGGCTATCACAGATAGCATGCAGCTTGGTATTCATGCCGCCTTTGGTTCTGCCAATCAGGCGGCCACGACCCCCTTTTTGACGCCCAAACTAGACGCCGTGCGATGGGCTTTTAGATATGTGGCGTCGATCATGATCGTCTTCTTTTCACCGTGCTCGGCGGACAGACCAGCCATCATTCGTGCGAAGATGCCTTTTTCGCTCCAACGCTTCCACCGGCTGTAAAGCGTCTTGTGTGGTCCGTATTCCTTGGGGGCGTCCCGCCAGCGCAAACCATTGCGATTGATGAAGATAATCCCGCTCAATACCCGTCTATCATCGACCCGCGGCTTGCCATGCGACTTCGGGAAGAAAGGGGAAAGCTTGGCCATCTGCTCATCTGTAAGCCAATAAAGGTCGCTCATTTCATCGCTCCGTTTTCGGAGCTGTGAATCACGCAGCGCAGCGAAAATCAATGCATCCTGACCCTAACTAGTCTTGCCAATTTGATCTGTGACAGTTCTGTCCAGCAATAGTCAAGCATTGCCCGCCTCGCGCGGGGCTTTTGTTTTCCTGGAAACCTTCACTTGGGCTCTTCCCGGAC
>WQBJ01000061.1 GCA_013032095.1 Ruegeria atlantica
TCATGGGCTCAACCGGCGGCGGCAAAGCGGCGGCCATCGCCTACACCCTTATCGAAACCGCCCGCTTGAACGGAGTAAACACCGAGGCCTGGCTCGCCTGGGTTCTGGACCGCATCGCCGATCATAAGATCAACCGGCTCGATGAGCTGATGCCCTGGAATTGGCAACAAAACCGGCAAGAGGTGTGATGTGTTGGTGGCCCTTTGGCAGGGGCAACGCATAGAAGCGGAAGACGCCCCGCGCGATGGCCGCTACCACTGTCCGGGATGTCGCGGCGAAGTCATCCTGAAACGGGGCCGCAAAGTCTGCGCGCACTTTGCGCATAAGGCCAGCACAGGCTGCGTCGGCAGCAGAGGTGAGACGCGGGCACATCTGGCGCTTAAATCCCTGATCACTCAAACGTTGCGCCGTCGCGGATTGCGTGCAGAGCCAGAATATACCATGGGCCGGGTTCCCTGGGAGCGCAGGGCGGATGTCATGGTCTGGGCTCCAAGGTCGAACATCCCGGTCGCCATTGAGTTACAGCGCAGCAGCCTGCCCATCCGCGAACTTGAACAGCGCGCCTTCAGCTACTGCCGCATGGGAGTTGCACAACTTTGGATACCATTTCTGCAACCTCAAACGTGGGATAGCGCTCAGCGATGTGACGAAGAGGGTTGGATCGTTCCCCGCTACGCCCCGCGTCAGCACGAACTATGGATCCACGGATTGAACAACCATGAGGGATATTGGATGGCGGACCCGGAAACCCGGCAATTCTGGCGTGCCTATCCCGAAGCACATGCGCTGACCGTAAAGGAAGCGCTCTGGTACGAAAAAGGAGCCATAAAACGATACCGGGAGCCAACAACCCGGCTTTCAAAGCGATATCGGAACCTCATACTTCGGGGCCCGTTCTCCCTTGATGATCTGAAAATCTCCTTCTCGGAGCGACGCCCCGAGCGCAGCCAATACTTCAACTGGCCGGGTGGGAAGATCGCCACCTTCGTTCAATAAAAATCAAAGCCAGCGCCTTTGTCGGACGGATACCCTGAAAGTCGCCGCCGCCCAACCCGATTAGAAGTTGCCCAGGGTTTTCGCGTCCATGCGAAGCAAGCTGTTCGTAATTTTCGACAATTGTGCAATTGTCGAGCAATGCGTTCGCGTCAATTCCGGCACGGTCGAGGCATTGAGCATATCGTTGTACGCTCCAGTTGCGTCGATACATCAGGTTGGGTGCAGCCAGCGCTGCCCCGCAAAGGCCTAGTTTGCGACAGGCTGTACCGTCGCCTAGAATAAGATCTGAAACCTCCTCCAGCGACAAGTCGAGTTGCCCAAGTTGGCGGTTAGAAAAAAGGGTCAAATACTCGTTCCAAGGCGGCAGATTAGCCCATTCAGGGTGATCAAATCGTATGCCGTTTTGCATAATAATCTTGCACCCTGGCATGTTTGCAAATTTCGTAAATTCGTCTTGAAAAAAGGCCTGTTCGAGACCACCAACATGTGTGACTCGGGTTTTGCGAACTTGAGCAGGAACTAGTTGTTTGTTGATTTCTGTTATGGACCGAAAATGTTCAACTACTCTTGATCCTGCTTCGCTCCGAACAGCGTAAGTTCCGAACAAGGCCGAAGCGGTCAATAACGTCCAGCGTCTTGAAATTAGCATCAATTCATCCTCCATCCTTGGTAAACTAACGTATTCAGTACCTGCTCCACGGTCTGAGAAAGTGGCTTTTCTACTACCGTGCCAATTCGCCAGTTCTTGTCGTAGTCGTTTCCCCAAAAGGTTGGGAAAGCGGATTGTAATCGCTCTAGAACAGCGTCAATCCCGCTACACAGCCCATTGTAATAGTCAAAGGTCTCATCCGTCTTGTGTTGCAGGGATCGAGCGCGGACATTCGACACGAAAGTATAAAGTATAAATTTCTGCGGTTCATAAAACCAAATTGGTCCCGTGCCCTGCCTATCTATCTCGCGAAGCCGCGCCCTGAGGAGCTCTTCGTAGGCGGTGAACATCCTAACTTCAGCTCCATCCTGTCTTAAGTGGCAAGAGTAGATCTCAAACTGAGCAAGGAAATCCTGTGCGAGAAGATACACGTCGCTATCCGAAAGAACGCCGATGGAATACGTTTCGATAATCTCTTTGAGTTTAGCTGCCGAAGCCTTACCTCTTTCCAATTTCAGGAATGGGTCCGTTGCCGTACGCTGGTCGATTGCATTGGCTAACTCGTCCATTCGGCCACCTAGTTGCAGAATGGCCGAATAAATCCGGACCTCAGCGTCTTCCTGAGCCGAGGAAAGTAGGTTTTGCGTCACCTGGATTTCGCGGTTAACGCTGTCAGCTAGTCCCTGGGCCGCAAACTTTAGAACAAACAGTTCGAAAGATGAAAACTTTGATTTTGCTACGTTGCAGAGACAATACCACTTGGGGGGTGGAAGTTTACTGAAATCAAAAGCTGCGACAGGGTGAGTTTTAGCATCGGGTACTGAAAAAACTGACTCGATTACAAATCTGTTGAACTCCCGGTACTGGGCGTCGTTGGGCCGAAGAGCATTGCTGACGGCATCAAGAACGATTTTCCAGTCGTCCCTATCTGGATAATTAGTGGCAAGATAACGGATGCGTTCAGCTGCTGAAGTTGAAAACAAAGCGGCAGCTTCTTGGCTCGGACTAGGGACAAGCAAGGACAAGAGCTTCCGATAGTGATACTTCGTGACGGTACAGCTAACAATGACGAGGAACAAAGCTGCAAGTACTGCGTAGATCACGAAGAAGAACCTAAGACCTCGCCTACTTCTGAAAAATGTGTTCTCAGTCCAAGATACGAGTTTCTTTCCGAGGTCCGCGTATGTTCCCAAACCCAAAATGGCCAGAACCGTCAAGATCGCAGAGAAGTACGGCGCTAAGATCTTGTCCTCAAAAAGCGACCCACCCAATATCGACACGAGCAGTATTAATATAAAGAAAAGCGTCGAATAAATAAGAAAACGACGAAGTATCACAATGGCGATCCGCACGATTTTGTAAAAATGTAGTGGCATGATCGCCGGAAAACACAGTGTCTTGTCAATACATTTTTGGTGCGCTCAAAGCTAGCGCTAGAGTAGCGTACTGCATCTTGTACATCAGCATTTAATTGGTGGAGGCGCAATCGCCGCTCTCACGTTCGCGGATCAGGTTCCTCCTACGAAACCTTCTGACACCGCAAACCAATAAACGCGGACTCAAAGGGGAGCAGGTCACCGTCGACCTCCATCGATCTCTTCGGTTACTGGATGTGTAAGGATGACTAGATCGAGTATGTCTCATCGGGGATCGAAGAGATCAGCCGAAAACTCCAGCTTCAAACGATCCAGTTTTCAGGGGGCAGAGCACAAACCCGCAGACTCTCGTCATGAGCGAGGGACCAGCGGGGGGGCAGGTCAGTCATACAAAACTCCAATCACCCGACGAACTGAAGCGACCTTGGGCATGTGTCCACTTTCGGCGTCGGGACCAACCATCGCAACGGTTGAGTTTCCAAGTCCGCCAATTGCCTCAAACTGCCAAAGATGATCAGTCAACTGCGCACCAACTCGCTTAAGCAAGCTTCTTCCATCCTCCAAAGTGACGGCAACGACTTTCCCCAAAGAGTTTTTCATATCTCCTAATTGCAACGTCACTCCGCCTAGAACGATTTGACCAGGCAAAGCCAAAGGCACCGCGCTATCTTCGCGGACACGGTATGCGATTTCGACGTTTTGAAGCTCCGGAACAGTCTTTACATTGATTGCTTCGTATTTGCCCGCGGGAGGCGGCATATCGGAGAAAACGACCCCAACGATCTTGAAGACCAGCAGTTTAGATGGGTCAAACGTAAGCGTTTTGCGTCGGGTTCTTGGGTCGGGCATCTCTGCGACTAAGGAAATTCCGGTAGCATCTCTTGACGCGAACATCCGGCGAGCAAAGATAGCGTCACTAAACTTTGCCAAGACAAGATTCTGATCTCTGCCTGAATAGGGTTCGCACTCGACGATTATGACGGAACCTGATGGCGCTGCAAAACCGAGCGTTTCTCCTCTGACATAGTACAGTGCCTTGTCATCAAAAAATTCGCTACCTAGCTCTGCACTAATTGCCTCCTGAGAGTTTTCACCGACTGCGCCAGAAGTGAACGCCGCCAAATCTGGACAAACTGGGACCGCAAAGGTCGGTTTGATCATCGCCGGAAGCCGCACAAGGTTTTCCGATGGTATGGTTTCAATTTGAGCTAGAGGCTCGCGGAAACGATAAAACCTGAACTGTTGGTGTACGTTCTCAATCTCTGTACGGAGATTGGTGAATTCAGCTTCGACTCCCGCGACGTCTTGATACCGAATTGACGTCTTGTCGTGATGAGACTCGTTCAAAATCCGCCTTGCCTCAGCACCGTTCTGTAGAGCTGCATGCGACGCAAATGACTTGACAACAGGGTTCGAAAAGAGCTCTCCGGCATTGTTGGCAACTACAGACCTTAGCTTGTCTAACAAGGATATAAGCGTAGGTGCCTTTGTAACATTTGCGTAGGAAGGGTTTACACTTCCATCAAAAAGATCGCCGATCCTCGCCTCCAGGAACACGCGTAGGTCCGATGCATAATCCTGCGCATGCCGGTCGGAGTCTTTGTTATTTTTGTATTCCTCCTTCTTTCTGTCTACCTCCTCGACAGATGGGGATAGCCTCAAGACAGGACGGTCTGAATTGACCGGGTGCACTGAAAGGTGCCTCACGCGGTGCCCGCGTCGGTTTTGCTGGACAAAGACTCGAGCAAAGTGCTTGTCGTGGGTTGTTGCAAGTATCTGGGCACCTTGTTCAGCAAGAGTGGAAAGCCCTCGCGCGAGGCGGGCGCGATTGTCGTTGTCTAGCAGGTCCTGTGGGTCATCCAAAACGAGGAGACGCAAACCACCTCTCAAGTTCAGCACGTGCTCACGGAACGCGAAGAAGAAGCCGAGTAGTGAACCTCTAAGGGCCGATGCATTAGACAAGTGTTGTGCGGGGCCTTCGACACCAAGCCTACCGACTTTCAGTCCTAGAGCACCTTTTGCATCCATTTCTGTGGAAGTAAGGCTTGGCGCAAACGAAGTGGCATTTTGATAGACAAGACCTCTCCAATAGCCCGTGCGCTCTTCAAGTTGATTTCGAAGTTCTTCAACTTGTGCCTGTGCGAGTTTGCCCAATTGAACAAGGTTGGAGCAGCCGGTCGCTGCTTTTTTGCATGCGGCAATTCTGTCTTGCTTAATTTTGTAGTTGTTTCGTTGTGCTTTGAGGCGTTGAACACGCGTAATCGCTTCACTTAGGGGAGCAGCACCTTCAACAACGGTAAGGAGTAACGCTAGTTTTGCACCTAGTGCTGGGTTTTTGGCTCCAAGCGTTTCGTCACCTTTCGTAACAGCTATCGAAAACGCCCTGAGGTCAGTTCTGTGATCCTTAAGCCATGAAATAAAGTTGAGAGCTTTTGTTAGCCTAGCAACCAAAAGAACCAGTTCGGGCGAGTTTGCTGAAATAGCGTCGGGAAGTTCAGGCGGCTCAGAGGGTTCATACTGTGGGAGTGCTGCTGCCTCCTTCCGCACCGCTTCACTTAAGCCTTCCTGCAGGTTCTTTAGAACTCCAGAGTAGCTTTCTTTATCGAATAGTTCTTTCTCATATGCCCTTGTTACAAGCTCTGCCGGATTGTTCGGAAGCTCCAACTTAAGTTCGGACGACAGTGTTTGACCAAGCTCACTTGCCAATCGGCCTGACCAGCGATCAGCCCATTCACCAACCGATTTAGATAAAATCTCGCTGTTGTCCTTTGCTTCAATGATGTGATCCGAGACGTTCCTACCCGTTACCGGATCGACTATGCCTCGCAGGCTCTGCGCGCATACAGGGCAATTGTTGTCGGACGCTTGTCCGTTGATCGATAGCCAGTTTGCAACTCTTGCATAGAGTTGAGAGCGCACGGCAACATCAGGTGAATCTAGCAACTGGGCAAGGATGGAGGCTTCTGAGAACAGTTCTGCCAGGAGTTCTCTTGCTTTCTTCTCCTGTGCATTTTCAACTGCCATCATGGAGATAGCGCGTGACATCGACGGCAAGCCCTTAATCGCGCTAAGTTCGTGGCGAGCAGGATGGATTTGTCCTTCAAGTTCGTCCCGAGATTTCCGGTCCTCTGGATCAAAGTCACCGCCAAGGACGTTTTTTGCTTCTCGGAATGCATCCGCTTTGACGATCTCAAGGTTGTTTTCAAGATCGGTCAACTTTTCCGAGCAGTCTTCACTCTCGACTTTTGGGAGATCAAATTCTAGTTCAAGATCGGTGTTGTCTTCTGCGATATGTTTTAAGTCCGAACCCGCTTCTTCGTAGTGCTCAGAGGCTTGTTTGCACTCGGATTCGAGATCTTTGACCGAGCGCTTCTCGATCCTATCTGAGGTCTTTTGAGCATGCTTTGATAAGTCAACTAAATCCGCAAGCCCAGTCAGTCTTGCGACAGCGTGTCCAAGTTGAGAGGCTGACCCCACGGAAAGGTATTGTAGCAGGGCGGGCATAGTTGTCGCGATCCGCCAGACAATTGGGTCCAAGCCAAACGCTGCTAGATTTGGCTGGATCTCTTCAATTTTTCCCCTTGCTGTTCGAGATTGCGACCGGCGCAAGGGTGGAAGTTGATTTCCCTCTTCATCGCAAAAGAGCAATTCAACCCAACTATCAGCCGCAACCGGCGAACCGTCGGGCGGCATCTCCTCGGAGTCAGGCATTGGAGTAATCGCAGACATCCGGCTCTTAATTGGACTACCGTCTGAATGTAGTATTTCGCAGTCAAACTCTGTTGGTCCTTGTTCCGGTTCTCTTTGAGAGCGAAGTAGATGCCCTGTGAGGCACCACACAACAGCATTCAGAACGGACGTTTTCCCGGAACCGTTCGCACCCTCAAGCAGAGTCACGCCGTCCGCCAAATCGATGGAGAAGTCTGCAGGCGGATCCAATAATTTGCCATAAGAGTGCAATCCACCAAAGCGATGAGCCGTAATGCTCATCAGTGTTAGTTGTTTCACGGCACCATTTTGGGGCGCACTCGAAAAAGCCGTCAGACTGGGTGGCTCATTTCCAATATGATCAACGATTGCCTCGACATCACCGGCATTCAAGTTCTTTGCCCATTTCATTGGGTTTGCCCTGTACCATTCCAACACATTTCGCGTGTCATGGTCATCAAAATGAATATCCGGCTCACCTACTATTGCTACGCTTCTCCCGCTGACCAACTCGTTGAGGACAACTTCGGTTGTGAGCAGGTGAAGAGGTGTCGATCCGACTGAGTTTTCCGTGGAGTTCAAATTTCTGGCCTTGGTGATAAAAAATACCTACAACTTTGAGGAGTGTAACACTTTAAGCTTAGCTACTCCAAGTTGATCTTTCGTTGTTCGAGCTGTTGCTCGGATTCACTTGATCACCAGGCCAATACCGATGTCCGCTTGCCGGGCAAGGGGCGTTGGTTGCGCGATCGTCGCGAAGGTCTACGTCCCGCCAGACCCGTACGCTACTATTGTCTGGTTTGGGCTGCTTTTTGCCAATTGCACCCGCAGGAATTAGATGGCCCTACTGAGATTGGCCGGCGCTGTGCCGCATTGGGATTCCAAGATTTTCGCTGGAAAAACCTCGCCCTTTCGAGACCAATCGCAAGCGAATCTACTTCGATATCAAGTCACAGCTATTGCTGTGTCGATAACCAGAAAGATTATTAATTGGATCACTTAGTTCTCCTCAGAAAGCGGTACGCTGTCCTTAATTGAACGCTGCTGGCTTAAAATTGCACGTACGTTTGGACTTCAATAGGCCGCATTGAGTAAAAATGTTCCGCATTTGGACTTATGAAGCACATCTGTAGGCGGAAGGTCTGATTTGTTCCGCTCACGACTTGCTGCATATACGAAATCAATTGACGGCAAGGGGCTCTTCCCGGCTATGCCGTGCCGAAGTAGGAGCATGGGGCCTAGCAGCTATGTTGGGCGGAATATTGTCTCTCTATGATGCCGCAGTGCTTCAGAAGATGGATAAGCTGTAGGATCCTGCGGTAGAATAATTTTCTTGCCGCGCAATCCCGCGTACTCAGATCCATCCAACCGCCGGCTGACCAAAATGCTGTAATCAGCATCGATACTAATGAGACCGGCAACGAAAGCTGGCGCTTCAAGAACCGGGCATAGCGCCAAGCCGCACCCACGCTGGCCCGTCGCCGCTGCGTTAAATGGAGACTACGCAGCGCCGGGCCAGCTCAGCACAAAGGGGGTCAATATTGGATGCCGATTGACAGACCAACTCTGTCAGTTTCAGTAAAGTAGCGCTGTGAGACGCAATCAATTAGCTCAGAGTAGCAGGTCCCTGCGTATCAGGATCAAAAGGAAAATGGGTGTGACTGCGTGGTGAGGATTTCGGAAATTGACGGCTCCGAACGGAAGATACGAAGCTTGTCATTTTCCGACCCATTCGCGAAGCATTCAGCGCCAATTTGGAGCCTGCGGTGCTGAGAACATCGACTTAGAATACAAACCCCGTTTAGTTGTCTCGGCGACTGATTCAGGAACTGGGAATGCAAACCGCTGCTACTAAACCTCTAGGTACCTGTTGTTCGAATTTTCGCCATACGCCTCGGTCCTCTCGTGGCTCACTTATCCGTTAAAGGCGTAGTTTATTGCGTCACACTCGCTCTGCGTATCAGCAGTATTTTGTTTTCTGGTCCTTGTGGAAGCCTTTCAGCATCCAGGAGAAGCATTATGACAGAAGGCCAAATCGACCATCAAATCCTTCATTTCGGCATGGATTCTTCACATCATGACTAAACTAGAAAACATCAAGCCGAGCGGGCAAGTCGTCGGCATTTTACCCGGCGTGTCCGTGGAAGTTCTGGCTGTGGAATGGGTCGGAGCTCAGGCCGTCAACATAGTCTTTCGTCAAGCCAATGGAAAAGTTGCCGAAACTACGTGCTATCGAGATGACGAGCATCGTCTTGAGATTCAATCCGCAGGTCGAATTTGGTCCTTTGACGCAGACGGATCGTTACTTCGCCTTGTTACTGAAGCAAACAGGATCAAGCTTGCCTACTTCTTCGACCCATACTTGGCCATACATACCAGTCAGGTAGATCCGCTTCCGCACCAGATTTCTGCAGTCTACGGTGAAATGTTACCACGCCAGCCCCTGCGGTTCTTGCTTGCTGACGATCCTGGCGCGGGCAAGACTGTCATGTCTGGTCTCCTGATTAAAGAGTTGATCGCGCGCAGCGATCTGGAACGGTGCCTGGTCGTGGCTCCCGGTAGCCTTGTGGAGCAATGGCAAGACGAATTGACTGAAAAGTTCGGACTTAAGTTTGACATTCTGAGCCGAGACATGATCGAAAGTTCTCGGACGGGAAATCCGTTCAATGATTGCAACTGCATGGTCGCCCGCCTCGATGTGTTGGCGCGCAACGAAGAACTCCAAGAAAAGCTGTTGGCTTCAACTGAGTGGGATCTCATCATCGTGGACGAAGCCCATCGCATGTCAGCAACTTATTTTGGAAGTGAAGCAAAATACACCAAGCGGTATCAGTTGGGCCAAAAACTGGGGCAAGTCTGCCGCCATTTCCTTTTAATGTCGGCAACGCCCCACAACGGCAAAGAAAAAGATTTCCAGCTCTTCATGGCACTTCTTGATGGCGACCGCTTCGAGGGCAGGTTCCGGGATGGCGTTCATGTGGCAGACGTTGAAGACATGATGCGCCGCCTGACGAAGGAAGAGCTCCTGCGCTTCGATGGCCGGCCACTTTTCCCGGAGCGCCGTGCGTACACAGTCAAATATGAACTGTCGCCAGAAGAAGCTGAACTCTACACTGCGGTCACAGAATATGTACGGGACGAAATGAACCGGGTCTTGCGGTTCGCAGAAAACGATGGGCGCAAGAAAAACAACGTCGGTTTTGCACTTCAAATCCTGCAGCGCCGCCTCGCCTCCAGCCCTGCCGCGATCTACCAGTCCCTAAAGCGTCGCCGGGAACGCCTTGAAACCGAGTTGAGCGAAGCCCGCCTCGCAGCAAAAGGCGGACAAACGGGAATTTCCCGACCAAAGATCAATCAGGATCTCCTGTCGAATATCGAGGAGTATGGCCAGGATGAAATCGACGAGATTGAAGACCTGATCTCGACCAGCGCAACGAGTGCAGAGACGGTTGAGCAACTGAAAATCGAAGTCGAGACTCTAAAAGACCTTGAAAGTATGGCTCTGCGTGTTCTTCACTCAGGACACGATACGAAATGGCAGCAACTTGATCGCATCCTCGATGACAAGCTGATGATGGACCCTGATGGACATCGCCGGAAGCTCATCATCTTCACAGAACCTAAAGACACGCTCGAATACCTCCGTAACAGGGTCACAGCCCGGCTTGGTAAGCCGGACGCTGTTGATGTCATCTACGGCGGCGTTACACGCGAGGAACGACGTAAAGTCGTAGAACGCTTCATGCAGGACCGCGATCTGCTGGTTCTGATCGCGAACGATGCTGCGGGTGAAGGTGTAAACCTCCAGCGCGGTCACCTGATGGTCAACTATGACCTGCCTTGGAACCCGAACAAAATCGAACAACGGTTCGGCCGTATCCACCGGATCGGCCAGACTGAAGTGTGCCATCTCTGGAACCTCGTTGCTAAGGACACACGGGAGGGGGAGGTATATGCGCGCCTTCTCGAAAAGCTGGAAGCCGCCCGGGAAGCCTTGGGTGGGCGTGTTTACGATGTCCTTGGTGAGCTCTTTGAAGACAAGCCGTTGCGTGACTTACTTCTGGAAGCAATCCAGTACAACGATGATGATGAAGTTAAAGCGCGCCTATACCAAGCCGTGGATGGTGCGGTCGACCAAAGCCATCTGCTGGACCTTCTTAAGAAGCGGCAGCTGACAAACGACACGATGCCAGTTGCTCAGATACAGCAGCTACGGATCGCAATGGAGAAAGCTGAGGCGCAACGCCTTCAGCCTCACCACATCCAAAGTTTCTTCTTAGAAGCATTTACGCGCCTTGGTGGGCAGATCAAGCGCCGCGAAGAAGGCCGTTGGGAAATCTCCCATGTGCCTCTCGTCATTCGGGAACGTGATCGCCAGGTCGGAGTCGGTGCTCCGATCCAAAAAAAATACGAGCGAATTTGCTTCGAGAAATCGAAGATCAACCAGCAGCCAGTCGCGGCATTCGTATACCCAGGTCATCCGCTCCTTGACGCCGTCATCAGCGTTGTGCGTGAGCAAAACGACCATTTGATGAAACAAGGCGCCGTCATGGTTGACGACACCGATGACAGCATGGATATTCAAGCGCTATTTTTGCTCGAGCATTCCGTTCAGGACGGACGCCCCGGACCATCCGGCAACGTGAATATCGTCTCGCAAAAGCTGCAGTTCGCAACTATCAGCCAAGCTGGTGAAATTCACAACGCTGGGATTGCTCCGCACCTCAATCTGCGCGCCGCGCTCCCAGACGAAATCGAAGCCGTGGAGACTGACATCAAAGCCCCTTGGCTCACGTCAGACCTCGAAAAGCGTGTCGTGCAGTACGCGACGATCGACCTTGCCCAAGGCCATGTGGCGGAAGTGCGCGAACGCCGCCTGCCTGAAATCGATAAGGTCGAGCAAGAAGTGAAGGCTCGCTTAAAGAAAGAAATTAACTACTGGGATTCTCGTGCGGCCGAACTGAAGGAAGAAGAGAAGGCTGGAAAAAAGATACGTTCCAACTGGCGCACTGCAGAACGTCGGGCTGAGGAGCTTGCCGAACGATTGCGCCGTCGGTTGGGTGTAATCGAGCAGGAACGTTTCATCACGTCGCAACCTCCCCGCGTTCGCGGTGGCATGGTTGTGGTTCCAAGGGGGCTATTGATCAGGAAAGGTACCTCAACAGCTCCCATCGGATTCTCTGAGGATTCTGAAGCACGTCGCGCAATTGAACTGAAAGCGATGGACGCGGTCATGGCTGTTGAGCGTGCCCTGGGCAACGAGCCTGAAGACGTCTCCGCTCGTAAAATTGGCTACGACATCGCATCCTTTAACTCAGAAGCAAACCACATGCGCTTTATCGAGGTAAAAGGCAGGATCGACGGCGCGGACACAGTGATGCTCACTCGTCAGGAAATCATCACATCCCTCAATGAACCCGAAAAGTTCATTCTCGCAATCGTCCAGATCAAAGATGGTTTCGCGTTGGCCCCACGCTACATCCGCGGGGCGCTTGACACCCGCGAACCACCGTTCGATCAGAACGCAATTCAATTCAAGATCAATCGCTTGCTCAAGCGGTCAGAGACGCCTGTATAAAGCTGAGGTTCTCTAATTTTTCCTCCGTGGACGTGATCAAGTACATCTGCTTCACGATATCTCTTTGTCGATGAAGCCCAATGTCGACGCATTTTCGGTCAACGTTCTCACCTTTGAGCGATCAATGCCGGATGGCGCTTCTGCATCAATCTCAAGGCGTAAGCTAACCGCAGCATCTGGAAGTGTTGTTAGCTGTTCCACAATTGCTTCGATGATCTGCGCCATGTCACGTGCAGGGCGATCCGACGAGATCATGACGGTGCCTTGAAAGCGGGTTGGGTCTTTTGTTGCATCCTCAGTCAGAGGACCGCTGTCCGGCGTGTTTGTTCCTGGTTGATCAGTGGAACTGTCGGGCGACCAATCAGCATCGGTTGTGATTGTCGCGTCACCGGAACCTGCGGCTTCGGGCTGGGCAGGGATCTGCCTCGCGCGCGAGGCCTCGGCAACAGACGGCCTTACGATGACACTGTCCGTATCGATGGTTACAGCCGAACCAGGCGAGCCTTCGATTGCCAAGCCGCGATAATCGCTTCGCCCTTCGTCATACGTCTCTGCATACGCAAACGGCCCTCGTACCATTCCACCGATTGCTGACCTGACGCACCGAATAAGTGCCTCCCGGTCCCTCAAACGCGGCAGATATGTGTATCGGTTCAAGTATTCCCAGAGATCCTTAAGGTGCAAATGATTGCGATCATTCCAGATATATTTTTCAAGTTCTCGATTTAGCCTTTCAGGCCCGATTTCAGGGAGTAAAGCTTCTTCACTAACCAGTTTTTTACTGGCTCTGCTCAACAGCCCATCCTGTGCAGGGATACGCGCGGACGAGAAGTTAACGTCGGTTTGCGCGCTGTCCTGATATGGATAAACGAGGTATGACCAAGTCTCTTTCAGTCTCGTTTGCACGGTCTCATTAGCTTCTTGGGCTTTGTCTTTGGCCAAAGATATCTCGCTTGATTTCAAATCGAGTCGACCGTTGTTTGCATCACGCACAATCCCGTCCCAAGCCAATAGTGAACGCATAGCTTCCTTCAGGTTGTCGATTTGGCGTGTGTCCGGTGCAAGAAATACCAACGTGTTTCGGTAGACGCGCGGCGTAGCTCCCCGTTGCAGCAGGATATCTTTGACTTCTGCCATGGCATCCGACTTATCACGGCCATTGTGCGGATACCCAACACCCAGCACGACGGCACGCACTCCACCAGCCTCATCAGGAACGGCCGCTGAGCTTTCAGGTGCTACCTGTACGGCATCAAAATGTCCGCGATCAGCGATCCCATTGATGTAGGATGAAAGGGCTTTATCGATTTCGATCATAACCAGCACATCTTCCAACTGGCCAGCCCTGTCCGCTGCAAAGCGATTGAGGCTGGCAGACATCGAATACCAGTATCGGCCAAGATCGCTATGCATAAACTTGGCTTGGTTGGTGAGGCGGCGCAGCGCATCACCGAAGATCGCGATTTTCTCCCCTGGCTGAACAACGCCGAGGTTGATCTGCTTATCATCAAGCCCTTTATTTTCCTGGGAATGCAGAGGTGCTGTTCCCATAAAAACTGTTCTCGCAACACGCCGTGTTGCAGAATATCGGTTCAGGTTTGGCGCAGATTGATCAATTTTATATGGAGTCGAGGAAGTGCCATCGATATCCCCGGCAATGATCGATTGCCACGTCGGATCAAGATAATGCAACAGTTCCGGTTCCACCCGCTCCGAATTGATGGAAACGCTGCCGGGCATGATCATCACAGACGGGTCGCCAGACATCCAAAGTTCGTGAATAACTTGCGCCATCAGACGTAAAACACCCCGGGTTCGTTGAAATTTTTCGAGTGACCCCCAAGCCGTGTAAAGCTGATCAAACAAATCCGGGTGGATAGGGTATGCTTTCTCCAGTTTGCGGCGATAGTCTTCATCCGCACAGCCCTGCGGGAAGTTGTCCGGATTTTCTCGGTACAGCTTGGCAAACTGCTTAAGCGTATTGTCCCGGTGTAAGTATTTGTCTCCCGGAATCTCTTTAAACAGGCGACGCCGAACAATTTCATAGCTTTCTTCCTGAGAAGCCGGACGCCATGAGCTTTCCACACGACTAAAGGTCTGCTTCAAACGGGACAGAGCTTCATGCCCACCTTCACCGCCGACCTCGATCTGTGATGCAGGCAGCGACGCAACCAAGAGTGTTTGCGGGGACGCTTTTACAGCTTCGGTCAGCGCCTGAACAAATGAAAGGTTAGCATCAAAGGATCCGGATGGCAGCCCTTCAACCTTGTAGATCTGCCGCAAGTACGCGACCCATTCGTCGATCAGGATTAGACAAGGCGAAAACTTGTTAAACAACTCCTCCAGCAAATCAGAACCCGGCGCGATGCCGCGCTCATCATTCTGCGCAACCATGTCGAAGCCAGCCTGACCACCAAGCTGCCAAGCCATTTCACCCCATGTGGTCTTGATGATCTGACCGCCTTCTAGCTTGATCGTGCTCATAGGATCACGCGATGTGCCAACCAATACGGCACGGCTGACTTTTTCGGGCACATCAAGACCATTGCGCGATAATAGCTGATCCAACCCTGGTAGATCGCCAACGCGCGTTGGCCCGGCCATGTGGTAAAGAGCAAGCATCGAGTGCGTTTTACCGCCACCAAAATTTGTCTGCAGTTCAACGACAGGGTCACCTCCGCCACCCGACAAACGCTTGGCAGCGCCGCCCAGCAGCGCGCTCAACCCCTCGGTCAGATAAGTTCGGCTGAAGAATTCACGCGGGTTGCAATACTCCGGTGACGCCGTCCCTTTGTGAACCTTTGCAAGATCAGCGGCAAATTCCGCCTGCCGGAATTCACCTGTCGCCACATCTTCATGGGGCTCAATCACCTTGCGCCAAGGCTGCAGCCCAGCCTGCGTTTCCGTCGAAATCGTCGTGACGCTGGATTTTCGGCGTTCTTCGTTTCGTGCAAGCTCCTTGAACTTTGTGCGCAGGATCGTCTCGCGCATTTTGCCAATCTCTTCGGCACTTTCACCCGCGCTTACAGCATCGAGAATGCGGCGCATACTGTCCAACGCGCGCTCAGCGTCGTCATAAGAGAACTTGGCATCATGGGCGAGCTTGTTTCGGACATCCACCAGCTCATTCACGATTGACCGGTGTGTACGATCCAGAACGTCGCGGAAGGCGTCATTCCAAAGGCGTTCCATGATCTGCAACAGTTTTTGGGTGTCCAGAGTGAACTTGCTGTTGTTCTCTGGCCGCCAGTGAGGGAACCGCGAGATGACCTCTTGTGGCCAGCCTTTTCCAAGCCCGACCTCAAGCCTTTGTCTCACAAAGGGTTGCAAGCCCTTCTGCATGTGTTCCATGCCTTCAAATACATACTGGCGCGTGCTTTTTGCCATGTTGCTCTACCTCAAAATTCCATACGGGTCTGGCGGTTTTTGTCGGTCACGTGAATCGTGGCCGCCAGACGCGTCAAATCAGTCCAAACAGCGATCAGGCCGTTATAAGCAGTAGCCTCTTTTGCATCCTGGCGTTTGTGGCCGCAGACGTCATAGAGGTAATAGGCGAGGTCCTTGACGGTCTCGGCCCGCTCGCTTCCGATCTTTTTCAAAAGCTCTGCCGCCGCCATTTCACCATCATTTTCCAAGGTGCGGATCAGATGCTGACAGCCTTCCCAGATAGTCGGATTATCGTCCGTTCCGGGGTCCCAGTCCGGATCGATCTCGTCACGTTTCAGGATCCACACCTTTCCGGCAGAGCTATCGATGATCTCGGCATGTTTGACGTTTTCAACCGAAATCCCCCGTGCGCGGGCAAGGTTGTCTGCTGCGCCATATTCGCCCTTGTCGTAGCCGTTCTGCTGAAACCAGGTGGCGGCAAAACGGGTGTCGGGGTCGAAGTCGCCGTGCAGATCATTGAGAAACTCATCCAGTTCTGCATTGATCAGTTGCAGTGCGGTCTTGACGCTCATGGGGCAATCATCGGCTTCAAGCACAGCTTTGTAGCGAGAAAACACACCCATGCCGGGGCCGATAGCCGATTGCGGCATATCGGCGGGCGACACGTTGGCCGCTTTCAGGTCCGCAATCGCGGGCGGGAGTTCACGTTTCAACGCGCGGATGAACTCGGCGCGAGTGATGGTATCCGCATCGTCCTGTTTCTTGCGACAAACCAACACGACTGAATTTGCGAGTGCGTTGGTACCAGACGCAATCATCCGGTTGGCCATCTCAGTGCGCATTGGCCATGTGCCGACGACAGCATAACCTGCCTCAATCACCGCCTGAAGGAAGGTAGCCCAGCCAGTCGAGCTGATCCCTTCATCTTTGATCTCGCTTTGCTTGAAAGCATAGTAGATTGTGGCCGGGGCGATATCCGAAGATTGCCGCGCCATATTAGCAATAGCTCGACTCATCCCATCAAGGAAATGAATCTCCGCGGCTTCTTTGCCGCCATGGCGATAGGGCGTGGCAACCAGTTCTTCAGACTTTGGTGTGGCGAGCACACCAAAGAGGTCTGGAAATATTGGCTTTATCGACAGCTTGGCCCAACAGAAGAAGAAATCCGACAAGTCGGCGTAACCAATGTTGTCATAATAAGGTGGGTCCGAAGAAATAATGGCGTTTTCTGGATAAGGAACCGATTGTGCATCATGTTGAATTTCAGTTCCTATCGAAGCAGGCACAAAGTTCGCAATCGTCTTCCAGACCCAATCTCTCATAGCCGTCCAGTTACCCGAAGACGAGCAATAGGGATTTGCTTCAGCATAGTCCCAAACCATCGGGATTGCTTGACGACCAAAGGTATTGCGCATCTTCTCTCCGGAAGAATGCCATGGTGACTCAAGGGTCGTTGCGACGGTTTCCGCTATCTCAGTTTCATGAGTTCAT
>WQBJ01000062.1 GCA_013032095.1 Ruegeria atlantica
TGATCGAAACGGCCAAGATGAACGGCCTCGATCCGCAAGCCTACCTCGCCGACATTCTGGACCGCATCCACGATCACAAAATCAACCGCCTCAACGAACTCCTGCCCTGGAACTGGACGCCAAAAACCCAGTCACACAGCGAGGCGGCCTGATGGCCGCAACAACTTACGTCTGCTCCGTCGCACACGTCGCCAGCCTGTTGGATGAGGACCCCGACCTTCTGGAGGCCATCATCAGCAATGATGACAACCTCTCCTATGGCAACATTGTCAGCGTTCATATCGGGCCGGACGACTATATCACGGCGCTGACCAACGATGGCATCGAAGAATTACGCGACATGCTCGTATCCGCACGAGTATCCGTCGAAGCTTGGCATGGCTTCCTCAATGACTTCATCGACGATCCTGAAATCATCACGCGGATCAAAGACCAAATACCGCGGTAGAAATCGGGTGCTTACGGTGCACTTAGGCATTGGGGCTATTTTTTAGGGTGCTCAAAGTGGTTCCTCCACTCGTTTTGCAACACAGAAGTTACTTAACATTTCGTTTGCGTCCGGACGAGACAATTGAAAAATGTCGATGCAATCCTTTATGCATGCAGAAAACTCCGTCGAAATCAGGTTCCCCATCCCCGCGAAACACATAACGGACCCTAGTTTTGTTGCGGGTCCCAACAGCCCCAGACCGGTACAAATTTAGGAGCACATCCGCAGGCTTATGAATTCTGCTTAACCTGGCTACATTTTCGTGATCATAAGCTTTGGTCAATATTCGCTCTTCAAAATCAGAAACATCAAACTCTTTTCCGATGCTGGTCAACACTTGCTCAAGCCCCTCAATAGAAAAAGGGTCTATGGTAAGGGTGAGATGATGACTAATTTCGCTCCAACTGCTCTTTGAATATCTCTTTTGAACTCTGCTTAAAAGACTTTCGCTGATTTCTTGAGCGCCGCCATCGACTTGTTTGCAAAACTCAAACATTCGAATAAAATCTCTAGGGCGATGCCAAGAAATGTCCATTATGTACTTTGGTTCCAGCTGGTAGAATTTACTTTTTCTAAAGTATCTAGGCCAAATATACTCTTCAACGTTGCCAATTTCCGCAGTCAAGATTCCGCGTCTTTTCTCAGAATGAGCGATTTTTGTGCAGATCATTTTGATCAGCGGGTGCCTGATGTCGACAGCTCCTGTCTCACCCCAGTTCATGCTATACCCAAATTGCTCGATGCGCTTGTGCACCTCTTTTCCAAGATGCTTTACACGATCCAGAATTTCGGAACGTATTGCAGCCAACAGGAAAGTGCTTTTTGAGTCGTATGCATGGCACGCGTTTAATGACTTGATCGCAGTAGCGAGATCTCGAATGAGAATGCAATCTAGTTCGAACAATACACCAGACCCTGTTCTTGGATCAATCTCATCAAAAAGGAGGTAAAATGGGTTTTCAGGAATTGGAGTTAATTTCTTAAACAAATCGACGGAAATTGCGGAGTACCTATGAAACGAGATTTCTCTCTTTTCCTTATCGTCAAAATCTAAGTCGAGTTCGACACTGGGGTTGATGCTTAAAACAACTTTACCAGCGGTAATGTTCGGCAAGAATTTTAGAAGCTTTTTTCGCTTTTCGCCGCTGGATATTGAATTTAAAAATTGGAAAAATTGCTTATGTTCGTCATTGTCTTCAAATATCACGCCGGGATGTGAGTTGGAAATTTCCGAAATTCTTTTAAGGATGATATGCTTCCACACATCTTCATAGTCTAAATCTCGGTAAATTGTAGCACGATCTTCTGCAGAGATTTCACGCCCGTCTAAAAAGGCTTCGCTTACGTCACGATATATTTCTTTGGGAAACTGACTGGAAAATCGAAAGAGTTCTGGTTTAACTACCGACAGATTTTCTCGAATTACCATTTGCTCTAAATATCTAAGAAAGGACGTTTTTCCTGTACCCTTCAAGCCATAAACAAAAAACTTCTCGCCGTTTAGATAACTGTTAGGTTCCAGCCCATCGGGCAGATAGTATGTATCATAAAACAAATCGACCCGTTCTTGTGAAACATGATCAAGCTCATCTGTCGCATCGATTGCCCCAAAATAGATGTCCCTGAGTGGTATTCTGTTTTGCGGCTCATATACTGCCTTAGCGGACCCAACTTTTAAACGTTTTTGAGTGCTCTTTTTTCTTACCACTGCAAAACACCCCCTATTTGAGATTAAAGCTATGTTACCCGACAAGTCGATTATGGCTAGCGAATTGTTGATTTAAGGCGATCTTGGGCGACGAAATCACTCACTTAGTGATACAGCTACAAGAGTGCGCCTTGAAAGAAATCGTATTCTGACGCCTTGCGAAAAAGGAGCCGTTGAGGTTTGTTAGGGTAAGTTTCCCAACGAATATCTTGGTCTTGGCTTTCGTTTGAGATTGAATAAGAAACATAAAACAGTTTCGTCACTTTTTCTAATCCCATTTTACTTAACGTAGGGGTTCTGAGTGTAAAATGGAAATTTCTGGAGTGGGGCCAGTTAAATTGTATTTAATAAGTGCTAAGCTCTGAAATGCAACTTCAATTGACAATCTCTCCATAATATTGCCGCTTGGAATGAAAATCCTTCTTCTATCGAAGTACCAATCTAGAGAAATATGAGGCCGATACCCCTCTCTCTCGAATTCTCCAGATATGCACCTATCGTTGTCCGGCAAATATAGTTCATTGAGTTGCGCAAGTAATGCATAATGCAGTTTGAAAACAGAACTTGTTCTGTCCTCGTGTTCTATCCATTTTGTGCGACCGTCAATATAGTGAGGACCCGAAAACATGAATTTCTGATTCCAATTTATCTGTTTGAGACACTGATAAGCATAGGAAAAGATAAAATCGTCGCTTTCCGTTGAAGCGAACCTGCCTTTCACAGTGCAGTGCGCGGGAAAACCTCGCGTATCTCCCAGACGAATGTGTTCAACGAAGCTTGATGTTTTCTGGTCGACAATGAGCGCGAGCGAGTACATCTGTGTTTTTGTCATATCAGCAAATATTCTAGGAAGCGGTCGCTCCAACTGCCTCTTCTTGAAAAAATGAACCTGGAAATCTCTGATGCAAGCGCATCAGAGTTTGACTTTAGCATGGAAAAATAACTGGAGTTGTAGCGGTGATCGTAATCAAGATTAAGGAGGCTTTCGCGAATTTCTGGATCGCTCATTAAATTCATATAAGTATTATATAGGCCAGCAACTTTGTAAAATCCCGGATCTTCAGCTATTTCATACGCAGTGCGAAACCTTTCAAGAGGGTTCTTTTCAATCCAAGATCGAAGTTCTAATCCTTTTTCGCCTGATTTGCTGAGAGTTCCTAATGCCAGAACCATACTAATATACATTACAACTCTGCTGTGCCGAAGCTTTACGTTTCTAATTGCCCACTTTTCGCCGTTTCTCTGTTTTGAATATGCGTAATTCACGCAAATCGTTCTGAAATACCGAGCCAAGTCGTTCAACAAGAATACGTGATTTTTCGAGCTATCTCTTGCCACGTCGGCCTCGTAGAACTGGATTAAATTCTCTCTCATTGTCTCAAAAAGCTCTTTACCCCATATCGGTTGTGCCTCCAATAAAAGAAGAAGTCTGCAGGCCAATATGTCGTATGTATCCTCTCGGCTGCCTACGTGACGAATAAGGTCATGGTATAGAACGACGGTGTCAAAAACACCTTTCGCATTGGGTCTTTCCAAATTGAAAGAGTCGATAACCTCAAGAGTTATCTCTCTGATACGCTCTGCGATAACGCTACACTCGTCACAGCAAGTTCCTTCGCCCACGATCACTCCAAAATCGACATCCGAAGATTTGTACGCCTCACTGCGCGCAAACGAACCAAAAGCAACTACGGACACATTGTTACATGTGATTCCTTCTTCCTCCATAAATTCCGCCAGCCTTGCCGACATGCCTGCCATTGTCGTTTCAGAGTAGCCTGCGTTTCGAAAAATAATTGGATAACGCTTTGAATCCAGACTACAGCTGGTCAGGTTTTTTTGTGCCATAGCCCACTGACCTCAACATCTGCTGCATTAGTGTGAATCATTCTGGCGTTGCTGATCGACCAATCAAATAGTTCACTACCACTTTCAAAATCATCGAAAAATGACGTTGCAATTCTTAGTATACCGTTGTGGCTAATCACAAGGATGCGATGATGGCCCCTGTCAATACAAAGCCGCAAAATGTCCACAAGTGCCGCACCGAACCTTCTAGCCGCATCGGCATAGCTTTCTCCGTTAGGGGCTGAGAAGTTAAGGTTCCCGCACTCGAACGCACTAATATGTTTTCTTGGCGACCCTTCCAAATCGCCCATGGAAACTTCGTTTAGTCGCTGATCTATTAGAAATTCTGCGGACGATCTGGAAGTCGAGAGAAATAGCTGAGCACTTTCAATTGCTCTGTCTAGTTCGCTGCTAAAAACCGCATCAACCGGCTTTTGTAGGTTGCCGGCAATTGATCTGGCTTGCTCACGGCCTAGCGAAGTCAATGCACAGTTTGTTTGTCCGCTCACCAAATCTCTTTGGTTGTAAGTGGTTTGACCATGTCGTGCAAAATAGATAGATATAGGTGTGTTTAAGCTGTTGAGATCGGCCTTGATATCTTTCAGGCGTTCGTTGATCTCTGCCCAAGTGGCAATTTCGGGGCTTTCTGCTAATTGTCTGGGGCGTATCACATCGGCATTATAACATGACTGCGTTGTGGAGCTAGCTGATTTGTCTACAAACCGACCAAACAAAGAAACAAGGAGTTCCCTTGCTTCGCGTTGAACATGCAGCACCACCTCAAACCTCATATCTCGTGCCTTGGGAAACGTTACCAAACATTTTCCCAGCCAATCAAGCAGCCAGAGATTAAATCCGTATGTCTGGTTCGACCAGCCGGTACTGCTCAGCCTCGACTTTTGTGATCGAGTTAATTTGGACATGCAATCCATATTAACCCGCGAATCTCTATGTTTCGTCCTTGAAATTATGAAGTGCATGCTCGATTGACGATTTCTGTCCACTGGACTTTGAAGGTTCGTCTTTACTTGTCTGAGAATTTTCAGATAGAGACTTTGTATCTCTTCAATAAATGAATTTCCCATTGCGCTGTCATGCAGCAATGGAGATAGGGTTGTATAGCTGCAGGTCTTGAGGGGCACTGTCATAGCTAGTCAACTTGGAATCTCACCTAATAAGTTTTCTAGTTAAGTTGGTTGTTGTACAGAGGGGCGTTGGCAAATTCCGAAGCCCTTAATGCATGATTGGAAACTTTTGGCCCCATCGATATGGGTTCACCTACAGTTTGCGGAAAATATTAAGGAGTCAGTTAGAACTCGATAAGTATTTCAAATTGCTGTATGTCCTGTAGGGTGTGCCTGAAGACGTGCTAGGTGAATAAAGAGTTCATTTGGGAATACTAACAAGAGTACGTAAACTGCCAAACAAGTTAATACCGCATCCATTTTGGACGCGGCATTTCAAGGTTGAGCGCAGTTTAGGTTTTAGGTTGCTTGCGCAGCCACCTGGCCAGTTCGTCTTCGTTGATATGACCTTGCGCAACGGCAACCATTGTGGTGATTGCTTCCTCGTCTTCAAACACGAGATCAAGACCATTAAGCTGCAAGCACACGCGCATGGATTTGAATGCGGTGCGCTTGTTGGCATCAGCAAAGGCGTGGCCGGTGGCCAGCACAACCGCGTAGGTGGCCGCCAAGTCAAAGGCATCATTGATCAGACCGTAGGCAACGCGGTTATCTACCCGCGCCAATACACCCTCCAGTGATCCGCTGCCTGCAAGGCCGGGCAAACCACCAATTTTGATAACTTCGTCGTGGACAAGAACAACATCGTCAACCGATAGTGTGATCAACTGCATGCTATTTATCCTTGAGGCCCTCGATTATCTTGGCATCGCGCTCACGTGTTGCATCAAGCGCAGCCCGCACCGCATCGGTTGTTGCGGGCTTAAAGCTGACCTTTTCAACAGCGACAGCGGGCACGAAGTATCCCACCACAACGTTATCTTCTACCACAGCCACCGGGTTACCACCGGCTGCTTCGATAACCTGGGCAGGTTTTTGCAGTTCAGATGGCACCACTGTTCTTGTGGTCAGAATACGTTCCATGTTTCCAGTCTCTCTCATAGTTATTTGGGCTCCTTGGAATATATATAGCGTCAATCATCGGAAAACGCTTCCGTTACTATATCATCGATGCCGGATTTTGTGTAATTTGTGAGTAAAAATAGACAGTTAGACACTGGATGTATGCGCCCTACAATGACCATTCACACCCGATCTAATCGAAACGCCTGCATGTCGGCACGTGTCCATGTTTCTTCAAGCAGC
The DNA here is from genome assembly GCA_013032095.1 of Ruegeria atlantica. Taxonomy (GTDB): domain Bacteria; phylum Pseudomonadota; class Alphaproteobacteria; order Rhodobacterales; family Rhodobacteraceae; genus Ruegeria; species Ruegeria atlantica_E. The sequence goes on from WQBJ01000062.1 coordinate 6,377, forward strand.
GCTGAATTTGGCGTGGGTGGGCGATACACTTCCCCAAAATCCGCCCACGATTGAAACAGCAGATGCGACCTGATGCCTGGGGTCTTGGCTTGCAGCAATCGGATCATCTGCTCACAACGGCGGGGATCATTAGCCACAAACAACACCAACAGCGGGGCGGTCAGTTGCAGGTGGCGTTTATACAAGCCGCGCTCAAGATATGCTTGGTACTGCCGTAAACTCCGCAGCATGCTTTTGCGGTTTATGTTGTCCGAGTTGGCTGGCTCCGTCGCACGATCAGCTTCCACCAGGAAGAACCGGAACCGGCTGCCCGCTGGCGTATGGTATTCCAAACCAAACAGCGCATCCGGGATGAGGTCTTTTGCCACTTCCTTTTTGCTGCTTGGATCAGCGATGGACACCGGATAACGCAAGTTCGTGGTGGCGCGCTCAAGAATAGCCGCCTGGGGTATGTAGGTAATATCTTCGCGTCGGGCTACTGCCAATTCAATCGAGGCTGTAATGCTGCTGACCATAAAGCTATGGAGCCACGGCCCCGTTCGCGCCGTCGCTTGCTCACACTGTAACCCTTGTTCTATAAGTGCTCGCCGCGCGGCTGGAGCCAGATCATACACTAACTGGTTATAGCGGCTGTCGATGGTGCGAAACTGCTGCGGTGGGCGCGTCAGATATGCGCCACCATGGGGAGTGTTGGTTTCGTTGAATAGATCGGTCAGGCGTTCCCTGGCGCGCTTGTCGCTCCGATGCGTGTCGCGCGCATACGCCAAAAGAAAAGAAGATGCCAACGGGCCGTGCTGGTGCAGTTTTTCAAACCACAGCAGGTCGCGCGGCTGTGGAGTGACGCGCTTGCTGGTAGATGTCGGGCGTGTCCGGCTGCGCCGTCCAGAGCTATCCCGCGCCTCATTCATGGCTACCACGTTGTCCCAGCGTCGGTACTAAGGTCGTTTTCTGAGCTGGAAGCTGCTTTTGGTGTCGTGGGTTCAGATGCTGGTAGTTGGTTCTCGGCGTCATCGGCTGCCGCTTTGGTCTCCATGTGCTGATGCCCGGCCAGATCAGTGTAATGGACGGCGTAGCGGCGACGCATTTCTTCTTGCAGAGCGCGCCGTGCGTCTTCGTTCATCTGGGGCTGACGCTCCAAATGCCCAAATGGAAACGAGAGCGGAATGGCCCCTTTCGTAACCCCCCGTATCTGGGCGGCAAAACTCCCCTTTGGCTGCTGCTCAATCAGCCCTGGCTCGCAGGAGAGCATTGAGCTAAGCGCCCGCGCGTCTTTGGCCGATACACCACCAGCGAATTTGATCGAGGTGTTGGCTGCAAACGCTTCCTGCAGTTTCGGATCTAGCTGCCCGAGGAATTGGTGCGCCAGCACCATGCCCACATGGTACTTTCTGGCCTGGGCCAGGATGATGCCGATGTTGCGGTCAACGTAGTCGGCAACCTCATCGATATACACGCTGGTTGTTGTGCGGAGCTCTTTTGGCAGCGTCGCGCGCTCCTGGGCGGCCTGGGCTATCATGGCAATGAAGAACCGGCCAAAAATCTCGGTTCCTTGTTCCTTGAGGAGATCCTTGGCGGTGTTGATGAGGATGACCTTGCCCGCATTCATTTCGGCAAACAGATCAAGCTTGGAACGCGGATGGGAAAACATCCGCTCGAATGTCTGATTTTCCAGAATTCCCCACAGCCGCCGCAATACCTGTTTCTTGGTTTGCCTGAACTCAGAGGAGCCAAATTCAGTAGCAAAAAAGGTGCGCGCAGTGCCTGTCAGCTTGGCAATATGTTCGGCAAAAGCCTTATCGCTATCAGGTTCCATCAATTCCCGGAGCGTATGGATGGTGGCATCGGGAATGTGCAGCATCAGCCGCGTGACATACCGGAATATCACGTTTTGCTTTTGCGTCATTTCAGCCGAGAGCAGCGAGCCGAGCACAAAATCATACAACTCCAGGATTGAGTTAGTCAGTCGCTCGCGTTCAAGCGGCGCGTAGTGATTGAGGCGCTCTATGCCCACGTCAAAGAGGTTGAGTGAAACCGGCCATTCCACGTCGGTCGGGTCGATAATGACAATCCGATCATGCAATGGGCCTCCGGGTGCGAATACCGCTAAATTGGAGATGTTGCGGATCAGATCGCCTTGGCTATCAAGTACAACGACGCTGCGCTTCTCGTTTTCCATGACACGGATGTCTTCAGCAATCAGGTATTGCAGCGTCTGTGTCTTGCCATGCCCGCTACCAGCTATGATGTGATGATGCTCAAAGCGTGTAGCCGTGGGAATGGTGCAGGGTACAGTACGGGTTAGCAGGTGCCACAGCGGCGTGCCCTCAAGATATGTGTCTACAACCTTGCTAGGGTCTTTGGCCTCAAACTGGGTGGGCATTTTCAGTGCGCGCGTGAATTCTTTAGGGTAGGCCGGGTTGCCGCCGGAGGCGGCCACCAGATTGCGTTCCAGCCGGTCTTGCAACTGTGTCAGCACATTGTCTGTGGCAAAGCTGATCTTGATCAGGTCGGTGGTGAGGTCGCCAATGTTACCGAGGCTATAGCGCAAGTCAGTGCTGATGCTGATGTCACTTTGGTTGGTACTATCGGTCAGCAGCAAAGGTGCAGCCTCGTACACGGCCTGAAAAAAGTGAGCGATGGTGACTACCAGTGCCTCGCAGTTGGCATCGAAGTTCTCGACCAGGTTTTTTTGTTTGATCAACTCATCCCGCAGCCGCCAGTATTCAGAAATGGAACGACGCTCTGACCAGTCGATTGACGGCAAGATAAACAGTTGTTCGTAGTAGAGCAGATGGCTGGCAAATCCCAATATGAACGGGTGCTCCGGATGATCCGGAGGCAACTTGAGAACAGTGATCACTTCGCTTGTGATCACCTTTAGGAACGCCTTGCGTCCTGCTACATCGTCAAGGCCAACTGCCGTAAAGCGCTCCATGAGGTCGGCGTGGAGCATTTGCGCCTCTTGCTTGTCAGAGGGGCGAAAAAGGCCGAGCACGAAATCGTGCAAGCGTTCCGCCATGTGAAGCGGCATTATAGCCCCTCAACGATCACTCTGCGGGCCTCTTCTTTCGGCAGCGGTTCGATTTCGAGAGCTTCAGTATCATCCCACTGTGTGGCGCTTTCCATAACCTGACGCAAAAAACCGGTAATGATGTACAGCCATGCTTCCTTGCGAGCGAGTTCAACCACGCTGGTGCAGCGAAAATGCCGTCCGTTAAGCAAATCCCTGACATAAACCGTTTCCCGGCAGTGTTCGTGATAGCCGATGCCAGCACACAGGCCTAGGAAGAGCGCAACAACGCCACCGTCACCGCCATCATAACCATAAAGAAAAATCATCAGTAGGGCAGCTATCACCAACGCAAGAATAAGGGATTTCAACAGCAACCAAGGTTGGGGTACATGGATAAGGGCCGTGTTGTCAAACTTGTAGCGCTGCGCAATTGCCTGCTCAGCTTCCGAGAGTTCTATTTTAGCCCAAAGCTTGAAGTGGACTGGTCCAAACTTTCCACTTGTTTGCTCGCGCTTGAACAGAATTTCCATAACGCTCTGTACTCCTTGCTTATCGTCCGGTCATGCAATCCGAATTCCTCAGCAGTTCGGTCGCGGACTTATCTTCAAGCGGATGGAGCGACCGGATCATACAGTGAATGAACACTATGAAGTCAGGGTAGGGTGGCTCGGCCTCTCGTTTTGCTATGACCAACAATGTGACGCGGTGAATGGGGATCGGGTTCAAGGTAGTATGGGGATACAGTAACCTGGTTTGCTTTGGGTCGTGTTGAGGAATTCCGAAACCTAAGGCCCTTAATGGGCAACTGATCGTGCCGACTTGGTTCATCTCAGCTTGGTGTATCTTGAAGTTTGTTTGCGCGTTTCGATTTGCCAAAGTCAGTAATGCGGAAGACTAGCACCGATGAAGTAATCAGCTAACGCACTGCTGGAGCTGAATGCGGGTAAATTCAACCCTGAGCCTGTTAGTCCCAAAGTGGGAGCGCATATGAAACCGCACATAACATGGTTTGGAAAAAAGCTCCCTGAGGATGTCCGAAAAGACATTGAAGCCGAAATAAATCGTGTCCAATGTGAATGCGTTTGGGAAATTACTTATACGAAAAAGCGACCCAACGGTGGTGGTATTCGTGCGGTCCAGGGCACTGTGTATATTGAGTGTAAAACAACCGAGAAGGCAAAAACTTACCGTGTTGAACTCGATGGCTCATTTCCCGGAGATTTCGCGTTAGATGTTCGAAAAGGCCTGTTCTCCTGAATTTCACCCGCGAATAAGCATGCATCGGTAGTTTTCTATTTCGCCTGTTTGGAGCGCGCTTCTGGGCTGTTTCCAAGTTGCAAATTCGCCCAAACCATCTTGCTTACAGTGTTTCGGGTACTCGCAAATGCCCGTAGGATGCTTCACCCAATTTGAAAGGGTACGCGATGGTCGACCCCTCTCAGACAAGGACGACCCGAAGACCATGCCTTCGGGCCGCCCGCTCCCGTTCAGGAGTGTCAGTTGGGATTTTCGCGTTCGTCTATACGCTTCTGAAGCCAGTCTAGTACTTCGTCCTCAATCCATCCCACTCTGTTAGGGCCAAGCTTTATCCGCTTGGGGAATTTGCCCGCCTTTTCCAGCCGTGCGATGTGTTGCGGCGAATACAAAACCAACTCCTGCACTTGACGCTTCGATAAAATCCTCATCACGATCTCTCCATGATTGGAGAGCATCGCGATGCTCTGGGGTTGACAAAAGCCCAGGCAAGCCAATGCTATGCGGATTTCAATACTCCGCAAGCATAAACATTTTATGCTGTTTCTTCTCAACGAGCAGTTGGCTTGGGCAGCGGTACATTTGCCTGTTCACGAGCCTCAAAAGCGCTTTAGTTTTGATGGGCATGATTTAGAATTGATCCGCCCGTATTCTTTCTAGTGAATTTGGCGCCTAATTTTGTTGCAATGTTGTATCGAGGGTTTTCTGGGTTCAATCGGGGCTAAATATTGTCGAGAAAGTTCTTTAACTCCGCCCTTTACCTGCAAAGATGGTGGCTAATTGACGTTGCTGATGCTTAATGGAGGAGGTGGGTAAAACAGTAAGGCGTGTAACAAATTGTGATAGGTGCGCAGCGCTGAACATTGCGAGACATACTGCCAAGTACGAGAAAATACACACCTTTTACAGCATGTCGAGAGCAGTGCATCCTCAACTTACCTGAACTAAAGGAGAGTTAAGATGTTCGGTTTAAAGAAGCGCAACGCCCACAACTTTCGCCCTAGAAATGTTCGGGCGCGAGATGGCTGGACACGCAGAACAAGCGCAGAGCGTCGCCGCGTTTGCAAATATAGCGGTCTATCCAAGCGCCAGCTTCGATCCGTTACCCGGCGACATCGAGCGTATAAAAAAGGGCGTATCTTTTGACGGTCTGCGCCGCCGTTCTAAATTGAGTGCCGTTGGGTAAAAGAGCTGAAAGTGTGATCGGGTTTCAAACCCGATCACTCAACCCAGCCTCAGTAGCGTTTGATAGTTCTTTCACGATATTTCAATCTTGCCGGTATTGTTCCTTGCGCGACGGACCATCCCGTTGGCGTCTCGCCAGCGCAACCCGTTGCGATTGATGACGAGAATCCCGCTCAACACCCGTTTGTCATCAATCTGAGGCTTGCCGTGTGACTTCGGGAAAAAGGGATGAGATTGGCCATCTGCTCGTCGGTCAGCCAATATAGGTCGCTTATGTAGCCGCTCCGTTTTTCGAACCGTGAATCACGCAGCGTAGCGAAAATCAATACATCCTGATCCTAGAAGTGCACCAAAGTACAAAGAAGGTGAGATGGCCAAAGGGTCCGCTTTGCCACTTCGCGTACCGATTTTGCTCCCCTCCGCTTCAAATGAAGGCCGATCATATAGCTGGATTTATCATCGTGTAGCAGACTCAATTAAACACGCGCGCTTGGAGCAATACGTACATCCGAAAGAGCAATTTGCTAATTTCTACCAGTAAACGACAGGTATGTTTGGAAAGAAGCCGTTTTCGTTGCCTCTGGTTCTTTGTCTTATTGCCGATCGCCTTTTTTAAATAATGCCAAATCAAAGAGGGCACGCAATTCCGGTGTAAATTCTGGTGAGGCGGAGAGACAAAATGGGAGTGCAGAGATGAGATCATTCGGTAATAAGCGCCAGGATCATATCCTTTACGCTTTCGGATTTCCAAGTAAGCCCGGCATCCTAAAAATTGGTTACTCGTCACGTGGTGCGATCTACAGAAAAAATAGCGTCACTCTTCCGCGCGTGACCGAACAAACCACCGGCTATCCTGAGAAGCCGGTGGTGCATCTAGTTATCCATTCGTGGCGTGCAGAGGCGTTTGAGCGTATGGCACATAAAGCCTTACCGGCAGTGGCTTCCGGTGGGCGGGAATGGTTTAGGGCTTCCGCTGAGGACGTAATTCATGTGCTGGGCGGAGAAAAGGAAATCAATAAAACCCGGAATGAGAAAAAGACTGAAAGAGAAATCGAAGAGAAACGACGGCGCGATAGTGCTTTAAAAGACTTCCAGGAGAGATTGCGTGAGCAGACACTTCTTACGATGGAGGCCAAGTTTAGACATCAATTTCTTCGGAGACTGCAAGCGGTAGAAAACCAGATCGGCTGGGCCGAACGTAAAGGGATTTGGGGAGCGAGTGCTACAAACCTACGCGAACTCAAGGCGTCGTTTGGGGTCAAATATAAGACTGTCAATGAGGCCTGGACAAACTTGTGCATCATGCCGCGGGAAACTTTGCATAAAATAGGGAGTGTGAGAGATCAGCGTCTTCTGGCCTCTTCAGCTGACGAGATCCGAAAAATACTAGCGGAAATTGATGGGCATCTGAATCATGAATTACGGCTCATCTCGCCCTTTGAACAGTTGAGCACCGTTTTCAATTTCATCGAGCGAGAGCGAAGTTTTAGAGAGTTTGATCCCTCCAAGATTCGCCGTGAAGCAATTTCGTGGAGGCGGTATTGTAAAGAAATTCACGAGGAATCTATAAATTTGTGCGAGGAGATGTTCAGTTTAAAAATGTCCGAAAGTGAGCGCGCTCACTTAATAAAGGAACGGTTGGTATGTTGTCGAGTTTACCGCAAGATGGCTCAGTAGCGTCAGTTTCGCCGGTTCAGTCAGTAAAGTCTCTTAGGTGTAACCAGATTAAAGCGATCCCTTTGGCTGCACTTTCAGCAAGTTTTTGTGATCGCAGCCTTGCAGCCCTCCATTCGGTACCTGACCCGGTCAGCGCAGCACCGCTATCTTCAGGGGCATGGCATCTCACGGTTGCCCGATGTCCAATGAGACGAACCCAAGCGTCAGTGCTTCAAGCGCTACCCCATCGAATTCTGTCACATGGATATCGCCGAAGTGCAGACACGGCCCTTAATAAGTGCAAGCCGTACCTGTAGCCCTTGAATGAATGCCAAACGCCTCCCACACTAGCAGGAGATAGTCTTCGATTGCCTTCTGCACCAAGCTAGATCATGGTGATATGTTGTTGGAACCTAATATTATTTTGAGGATTGTAGATATTTGAGTTTCTGGCGAAAAGAGTTCACACCACAAGAAATAGAGATGGTCCTCGGAAAAGTAAGAGAGGCCAGAAGCATATCCCCTGAAGGGAAAGTGTCTGTAACTCTTTTGGGCAACATAGACGCGTGGATTTCGTTTCTCGTATCTGCGTTAGGCATCGAAGTAAGGACAAACACGCTTCGGGCACATGTTGTTCGTGCTACAATTTTTTCGCCCGATTTGAATGTTAATTTCACTGAGAAAGACTTCCGAACCGTTGTTTATCGCCGGTTGAACGAAGACCAAAGTCAAAACTTCAAAACCTTTAAAGTTGCATTTCCGATATGGAATAGCCCACGTTTTCTCAACGGCGTAAAGAGGATCGATGACGTAACTATCAACTTTTCACCGTCACCTAATACTCGACTCTTCAAGACCATTTGCCGAGAGAGGCTTGTGCAGCGAACGGACTCTAGGTTCGAGTTCTTCTTTGACAAAGAGCGTTTGGCAGAGCTTCAGAAATGCTCAACTTGTATCGCCCACGTAAAGGCAAATGGTCCGGAGGATGCAAACGAGCGAGCTTCTGAGGCTATCTATGAAGTGCTTGGGTTGATCAATATGGCGACTGATTGGAACAAGGGTGGGCGATGGACATCCCGGGTAAAAGGAAAGCTGCCAGTCTCAGAGGTTTTGATTGGTCCACATACAACAACTCATTTTTCCGATGGCACATTGACTCATGATGGATTTTGGCATGAGCACTGGAACGGGGGGCCTAAGCGATCAACTTTGACACAAGAAAAATTGCATGCCTGGGAGAAGCGATACAACAAGTTTTGTAGCGGCGTTTCAATCTCTCCATGGCGTAAGCAGTGTAAATCAACAGCAGTTCGTTATTTCAAAGCATTCTCCAATCCAGACTTGGAAGAATCGTTTCTCGATGGGTGGAGGCTTTTCGAGAACATCGCCGGAAGCCGGTATGAAAAAATCGAAACGAAGATAGTGAGGGTTTCGAACGTCTTTGAAACGTGCACTGAACACCAGATCGTAGGAAAACACCTGGCATTGCGTAGGAACCTTATCTCACATGGACATCCGATCAAATCGGATGACGACGAAACACTCGCGTTTCAAATGCTCCAATTTGTTCTACCGTATGCCGAGTTTTTCATTTTAAACGGCTTTTCGTTTGCATCTAGAGAACAACTTTGGGAATTCCTTGACCTTCCCGACTCTCGGATTGAGCGGTCCGAGATGCGAAAAAACCTCCATCAACAGTTATCTCTTCTAAACAGTGCCGCTCAATTTCGCGGTGAAAAAGAATAGTGGACTTACGCGGCTTACATTAGGTTGCGGCAAGGCGCGGATTGTGGCTGAGACGCTGCTGCCTGCCGGGAGCGACAGTGAATATGTTGCTGCCAAATAGTCAAACATGAGCATATATTCTCACCATTCCCAAGGTGTGAGGTAGTCTAAAAGGCGGTCTACACTGTCCATATTTTAATAATTTTGTTTAAAAACAGTTATTTGATTGAATGGTATATTCCGTGTGGGTCAAACAAAAATGGACGAATTTATCAAATCAAACCAACAAAAAACCGCGCAATAGCGTGATTTTTTGTTTTTGGGACAGTTGTCCCCTTTGGTGACCCGTCTCGACACACAGATCGAACATTTGGGCCACCCAAAGCGATCAGGCGTTGGTTTGAGCGGTATTGTGGAAATGGAAATGAGGATTGAGGGGGGCGGTTAAAATGATCTATATCTTCGTAGAGCGAGTTGGATGACCATAATTTGCTTAGGTGTTCAGCCTTGAGGCAAAGAGAAAACCAATTGTTTTATTTTCAATGCTTTGCAAAAACGTATGTTCAACTACTTTAGCTGCGGTGGTACCTCTTGAGGAACCGAACCGGAGATCGAATTTAATTTGGGGGTGTCATTGGGGGTATCTTCGAAAATCTAATTTAGTTTATTAGAATTTTAACAATAGGTTATCAAAGATTGGCGGTTCCGCCCCCGGCACCACTGTCAAATTTTGTTAAATAAAATCAAAAACTTGATTGTGCGTTTTGTCCCACCGGGACACATCACACTAAAAAGTGGGACACTTTTGTCTTAGCTTTGTTCTCCTGACATTCGGCGCAGAGCGCTTTCAGCACGTGTCTTTTGGCTTGCTGCGCGCGTGTATCGCGTCACCTCTTTGCTTGTACGGTGTCCGGTGATCGCCATGATCTCTTGTTCGGTACAACCTAATTCCGCCAACCGCGCTGCCGCAGCCTTGCGCAATGCAGCGCGTTTGTTCCGGATGAACGACCGCTTAACGGACAAGGCAGACAAAAAATTTTGACAGCCGTTCGCTGACCGCAGGTGACCGCTCTCCCCAAAACAGGCTCTTCTGGCTCGGCTTTGGGATGAAATGAAGGACAGGTGATGCGTCCGTGGTCAAATTATACCGGAGGCTGCAGTACATTGATAAGTTGCAAAGTGTCGTAGCCGTTTGCTCGTAAAATCGCCTCCGCTTCGGCACGACGTGTCTGAGAAATTTCTGGTGTTCGGGCCAGTATCCAGCCTGCGCCGCCGGAAGGCACGCCGACAACTGCTGTCATGTAATCGTCGTCCACCCACAGAATCCAATAGTCGCCTCGGACGAACGGAACCCGGTCGAAGCTGACTTTAAGTTGTCCCGGTCCAACAACTTCTGCAGAACCGGCAACCTGCTTCGCTTGGCCGTCCGGCGCGCCCTCCCTGCAGGTATTCAAAACACTGATTGTATTGGAGCCAAGCGAGGCGTATTCCGCCGTGGTGGCAGTACAGCCTTGTTGAAAAGAGACTGGAAAGCGAGCAATTTCGTACCAAAGGCCTATGTACCGAGCCGCATCGAAATTGTTCACCGTGGACATCGGTACGGTCTTATCTCGATAAGAATTACCGCACGCGGTTAATAGAAGAATTAGAAAAACAAAAAGATATCGCATGCTGCCAATGAAGCCCATTGTAAAGGTTTGCGTCAAGGACGCCACTCTTGACGACAAAAGTACTAGCAAAGTAAGCACCCGATTTCTACCGCCTGCCTGATTTCCTCCTGATGATCTAAGACACG
>WQBJ01000063.1 GCA_013032095.1 Ruegeria atlantica
TGTACCCGCAAAGTTAAAGTGTCCCACATCTGCAAAGTAGAAGTGTCACACTCTGCCCCAATGAGAACAGGCAGAGAGTATGGGCATGGGATGGGTTTTGATGAGCGAGCGCGAGCTGAACCGGGTCGAGGTTTTGAGCCAGGTGAGCCAAGGCCGGATGACTGCCACGAATGCAGCCAATGTCTTGGGATTGAGTCGCAGGCAGGTTCATCGGCTTCTGAAGAAGTTTCAGACAGATGGACCGGCGGCGATCCGACACAAGGCGCGTGGCCGCGCTTCGAACAATCGGATCGATCCGGCGGTACGAGAGTTCGCGGTGACGTTGGTCCGGGAGAACTACATCGACTTCGGGCCGACCTTTGCTGCTGAGAAGCTTGAGGAAGATCACGGGCTGAAGGTCTCTCGCGAGACGCTCCGCAAATGGATGCAGGACGCTGGTATCTGGCTTTCCCGCAAACAACGACGCACATTCCACCAGCCGCGCTTGCGCCGGGAATGCTTCGGTGAGCTGATCCAGATTGACGGGTCAGATCATCACTGGTTCGAGGATCGCGGGCCTGCTTGCACCCTGTTGGTGTTCATTGACGATGCGACCAGCACGTTGATGCATCTGGAGTTTGTGAAGTCCGAGAGCACATTCAGCTACTTCGGCGCGCTGGAGGCCTATCTGCACGCACACGGGCGTCCCGTGGCGTTCTACAGTGACAAGCACTCAGTGTTTCGCGTCTCGAACGATGCTGCGAAGTCCGGTCACGGGATGACCCAGTTTGGCCGTGCTTTGAATGAGCTGAACATCGAGATCCTCTGCGCCAACAGCTCCCAAGCCAAAGGCCGTGTCGAACGTGCGAACCGAACGCTGCAGGATAGGCTCGTGAAGGAGCTCCGCCTGGCGGGCATCTCGGACATGGCCGCAGCCAACGCGTTCCTTCCATCCTTCATGGCGCGCTACAACGCAAAGTTCGCCAAAACACCCCGGCGCCCGGATAACCTGCATCGTCCCCTCAATACCGAACCGGTTCGGCTGGCAGATGTCCTGTGCTGGCGCGACGAGCGCTATGTCGGCAACCAACTGGCCTTCTCCTACGACCGGCAACGGATCATCCTCGAAGAGAACGAGATCACAAGCGGCCTGCCCGGCAAATATGTCGACAGCTATGAGTATCCAGATGGAAGGCTGGACTTTCGCTGGAAGGGTGTCTCGCTCCCCTACTCCGTTTTCGACAAGGACCAGCGCGTCACCCATGCCGCAATCACCGAGAACAAGCGCCTTGGCGCCGTTCTGGAGTTCATCAAAGAGGAACAGGACAGAGCGCCACCGAAGAAACGACGCGCTGGCAAACAACGCTCAAAATACAAGCCAAACGGCCGTCGCAACGACGGTTGGAACTCATTGGCTGATCGTAAGCGCATCGCCGACCGCAAAGCCAGCCAGGGCTGCGATATATGAAGTCTCCGCCCTGTCAGGCTTTGCTCACCTCAGTGCCCTTGGTGACACTTCTGCGTTGCAAACCCGGTGACATTTCTACTTGGTTGCAACAAACACATGAAGCCGATGGATTCACAAACGAAGTGCAAATTCTGTATCAAAACAGATGTTTGCATGGAGGATGCTGAATGGGAAACTGTTACCCTCACCTGAGTTTGGAAGAACGCCGGAAGATCGACAAGTGGTTGAAAGCCAAAATGCCGATCCCAGAGAACAAACGCCTTGGTGCCGTACTCGCCCATATCAAAGAGGAACAGGGGAAGGCTGCGCCGCCGCCAAAAATAAAAACCCGAGAGCGCAAGAAACGGCTACAAAAAGACTGGACGTCGACCACCGGGTCAGCCCTCAAAGATGGAAGCGTATTATCAGAGGCTGCGGGCTGAACGAAGCGCTGGAGTCGCAGAAAACATCTCAGATTAGACGGATAGCTTAGCTTGAGGTCAGAGTAGATTTGATGCATTTATTTGTGTATGGCCATCATCATGTCGATCTCATTTACTGCTTTCTTCTATCTGATAATTGCTCTGCAGGTCGCCAGTGGGTTTCCGCCACTCTATGAGAAGAACCAAGGTTCAGTTGGAGAAGAGATCAAGTCACTTCTGCCATATGGTTTTGCTTTAATGTTGGTAATGCTGGCTGCCACCATTGTAACAGAGGTCTTTTTGATTTTTGGCCTTATTTCAGCTTGGGCGGGGTGGCGCGTGCGCAAGTCTGTTCAAGTTCGGACAAATGGGCCGTTGAACTGGCTGCTCAACCCGTTGACAATAGATGCGTTCAATAGGTGGCCGATGCTCGCCTTCGACGTTTGGACAATAGGAATGGTCGCACTCACCGGAGCGCTTATTTTTGTCAGCAGCTAAAACATAAAGATCTTTCAACAAAATACCCGCAAGGCTTTTCAGCCCTGCGATATGTGAGGTCTCCGCACTGTCAGGCTTTGCTAAAGTCGGCGTTCCTGATGGCACTTTTGCTTTGTAAACCCGGTGACATTTCTACTTGGGTGCGACAACAGTGCACCCGGGGTGGATTCACAACCGCCGCCAGTCGTATCTATAATTATTCAGTTGGATTTTCTTTTGGAGATGACGGCTGTTCAGGAAAGAAGCAAACCATGATCTTGAAAAACGTAGTGAAATTCCTGATCGAGAGTTGCCCTAGCCGCAATCAAAGGCAATTTTCAGAAGCGATATTTGGAAAAAGTGACGGCTATCAGCAACGTGTCAATTGGGAGTGTGGAGCGTTGGCTGCCAGCGGTTAGGTGGAGCAGAAGGGTGCGGGTAAATTTGGAGATCCGTTCACCTACTGGCCCGTTTGTAGCAAGTCCAAATAAGGAGTGGAGGCATTGGCAACACCATTCACAGTTGCAAGTGACGTTGAGAAAGAGGAACTCAGCTCAAGTGATGCAATGCGTCACATGGCCAACTTTCCCGAGGCTGAATTACACCATGCAATAATCTCGGCAGAGGTGGGCAACTCTGGATTTAGGCTTGCTGGCGGGTTGTCTCGCGCTGAATTGGATCGTCGGGCACAGGTAGCAACGGAGAAACTTACCAAGCGTGTCACCTGGTGGTCTGCCCTAGCCGGGATTCTCGGCGCATTGTTAGGTACCGTCGGTGGCGCACTTTTTACTTACTTACTGTCCAACTAGGTGTAACGGATTGCACTTATGGCTCCTCCAATAGCAATTTTCACCATCAAGAAAACTGAGCATAAAGGCGCTGAATTTACGTGAACTACGACTTGACCCAGCTAGGCTGGAAAGCTTTCCAAGACCTCGCTTGCGCCATAGCTGCCGAGGTCTTAAAGCGCCCCATCCAAACTTTTCTAGGATCAAACGACGGGGGGCGCGACGGCGCTTTCTTGGGAACGTGGAGGGAGGATAGCAGTGGAACCGCGAAATCGGTCATCCAATGCAAGTTTATTGGCAAGCCTGGTGCAAATCTCACATTTTCTGCGGTCCAAGAAGAGGTTCAGAAAGCTGCAGCGCTTGTCGAGAAGGGCCTAGCTGAAGACTATGTGATCCTGACGAACGCTGGCATCTCAGGTGAGACAGAATCGCAAGTTTGCAAGGCCTTCGAAGCTGTTGGCGTAAAGACGTGCCGGGTTTTTGGTGGCTCTTGGATCGTTCAGCAACTGGTCGAAAATAACAAGCTTCGAATGCTTGTCCCGAGGGTGTACGGTATCGGCGACTTGTCGCACATCATCACGGGCCACGGATACAAGCAGGCAAAGGCGATCCTAGACTCGATGGGGTCGGATCTCAGTTGCTTCGTTCCGACCGAGGCCTATCGGCAAGCTCTGAAGGCTCTGCATGAGCACGGTTTCGTCATCCTTTTGGGCGACCCAGCATCAGGGAAGTCGACTATAGCCGCAATTCTCGCGTTGGGTGCTTTGGACACCGGGTGTCTCGGCGCCCTGAAGATCAATGCTCCCGACCAGATCAACTTGTGGCACCCGGGTGAGAAGCAATTCCTCTGGGTCGACGACGCCTTCGGTGCAAATCAGTTCGATGTAACGAGAATGAGCCGTTGGAACGCTGAATTGAGTGCGCTGCGCGCGGCGGTTGAAGGTGGCTCGCGCATCGTGTTCACCTCGCGAAACTACATCTGGGAGGCTGCTAGGCCGCATCTTAAGACGAACTCTTTCCCGCCGCTCCGAGAGAGCCAGGTAGTGGTCAACGTCCATGCCCTGTCCGAAGATGAGCGCGCCCAGATGCTGTACAACCATGTGCGTAGGGCGCAGCCTCAGAAGATTCGCAAGCGCCTGAAGCCGTTCCTTCCGGCCGTGGCGTCCAACAAGGCGTTTATCCCTGAGACAGCACGCCGCTTGGGTGACCCTCTGTTCACTGCCAAGCTCGTCTTCACCGAAAAACGCTTTACAGGTCTTGTTGAGCATCCCGTCGAATTTCTGACGGAGGTTCTTGAGCAGTTGGACGAAGCCTCACGTGCAGCCGTTGCCTTAATCTTCTTAAATTCACAGACCGGGGTGCCGTCTCCGATTCAATCGAATCCTGCCCTCGAAATGGTGATGCGTCTATTGGGCGTGCAGCAAGCCGATGTGGCTCGCGCAATGCAGCACCTGAATGACAGCCTCACTCGCCTCGAGTCTCATGAAGATGGCAATCGCTGGGTGTTCCGCCACCCTACCGTGACCGATGCCTTCGCAGGCATTGTGGCGACCTCCCCCGAACTGGTGGAATTGTATGTTCACGGCGCCAAACTCGATCGGCTTATCAGAGAGGCTACATGTGGTCCGCAAAAGGCCGATGCAGATCGCCTGCGCATTCCGCCACAGCTTTACCCCGCGTTGGTTGCTAGGTTGAAGAGCTATCCGCTGGACGATGGGCTCCAGTCGTTCCTCGGCGCGCGTTGCGATAAAGTTTTCCTTGAAATGGTTCTGGAGGTACGACCTGATATCTTCGAATGGGCCGCGAAGGTTTCTGCGAACGGCCTATCGGCCAGCGGCAAGCTGCTACTCGCGGCAATGGCGTCCTGGGAATTGCTACCAGAGGATAACCGGCTCCAACTCGTCAACGTTCTCTCGGATCATTCGATCACGTGGCTCAATGCCAAACCCCTAGTGGACGAAATCCTGCGGCAACTCTTCAAGGACTCCGAATTTTCAGACTATGCCGAGCGTTTTCGCAATGAGTGGTTAGCTGACCCGGCGGGTGTTTTCAGCGAGTTTGGTCGCTTCTCATCAGACGATGAAGTCGGGATGTACACGGATTTCAGGGACAATTTGCAAATTGCGCAGCGCTACTTCGAGATTGACGAAGACGACGAGGCTTTCGTTGAACTTTACGCTGAACTAGACGCGCATATTGAAGAACTTGAGGCTAAATCTTCACCGCCGGATGATTCGGCTTGGACCCCGCCTTCTTCAGATAGCTCGGACACACAGGCCATGGCGGCTGATACCATCTTTTACGACGTAGACGATTGAAGCGGGGAGAAAACAGATGGTCCGTTGTTTCGGCCAGAGACGGCGACCGTCCGCTTTCCACGCAACATTTCTATGCCACCTGAGCATCCACGCATGGCGAATTCTCCATTTGGAAGTTGACTGATTGCGTGTTCCAGTTTGGCTACCTCAACCAGTCCCGGATCTGACTGAACCGCTGCGCCTGCAGGACATCATCCATCGCGATCAACGCCCACACCGGAGTCGCCGGCGAACCTTTCGGCTAGGCTGACAACTGCTGGTTCGACATGTCGTAACGTTCGGCAAATCTGCCCCGCCAGGTGGTGACGCCAAAGAACTCGACCGCCATGCTGGACAGTTCTTCAAATCGTTGGACCGGTTTCATCTCGCGATAATTCTTCACTTTGTGTGTTCCTCTCAGATTTGGACAGATCACTTGCACCAGCTCTTGCGGCGGCCACCTGCATATGGTCGGGCCAGCCCTTCAGCGATGAGAACGGAGCCGAGATCCTCACCGTGCAGAAATATCCGCGCCCTTATTTGCCGCGACCGGGAAGGATCACGAAATCGACTGTTCCAGCCTCTTGGACAAGCTGGCGGGCTCTGCGCGTTGCTTCATTCCCGAGCGCTTTTTCAAAGTCGCATTTGGGTTTGTAGGTTTCAGAATGTAGGAGGTCAGATTACCACCGACGACTTTGTAGACGTCATCAGGCTCTGGAAGGAAATACATTTTGTTGGCTCTGTAGTTTCAATGGGTCCAAGCAGTTGACCAAGACGTATTTCGGCAAGACGTTACAAATCCCAAGAGCGACCGAGCCCCTCGACCGCTGCCGCGAGTACCCGAGGGGGCTCCCCCGTGCAACTCAGTCCGAGGAATGTCGCCGCCCGGGTCGCACCAACGTAGAGGAACTTGTTCAGAAGCTCCGGCTCGTCCTGGCAGAGCGCTTGAAGCGAATGAAAGAAGGCCGCCTCGAACTCCAGACCTTTAATATGTTCGACGGCGAAGACGCGGACACGTCCCGCCTGGCCGAGCACCTGCCCCTTAACACAGGCCTCCACGTCGATGTTAGTCTCCGCCAGCGCTGCGCGTATCTCGGCGGCAACGATTTCGACCTTGTCCTCGTCGGGAACGAACACGGCGACGGAAGGGAAACTGTCATGGAGTCTCTCGATCTCCTCAATCCGCTCAGCTACCCACTCGCTTTCGTTAGAGCTGCCAGTGTCACTTGAGAAGAAGACCGGTTGATAGCCTTCGGTCTCGCGTGGACCGTCAAGCTCCGTCTCAAGCAGCACGCCGCCGGAGAGTTCGATCAGGCGCCGGGAAAAGGACCGCAGTTCTTCCGACTGGCGATAGGCAATCTCGACCTTACGAAACTCAAGACCGGGGATCGCCCAACCCATTTGTTCCTCTTCCGCGACGCCATCTCTAGTCAACCTCTGATTGAAATCACCGCAGGCGAAGAATGACTTAATTCCCGGCGTCGCGAGGCTGAACATCGCCCGAAGTTGCAACGGCGAGAAATCCGTAGCTTCATCGACGAGGACTTGGTTTCTGAACTCACCGATAAGCGGTTCGAGGACCCTAAGATTGCTCTGCCTGAGCCCTGCGCGAACGGTTTCAGACGCGAGCAGCGCGCTCGCCGCGTCGAGATGGATAGCGACGAGGAGATCTACCTCAGTCGGGGACAGCTTCGTCTCATCGGCGGCTTTGGCAAGATACCACGGCTGCGGTGCCTTCTGCCGGAAGGTCCTGTAGCGCTGCGGTAGACGGGTGAAATAGTCCCGTGTCGAAAGGCTCACCCTTGTCGCCGCCGCGATCAGACGGTGTTGCTTGCCGATCCGATCCAGCTCCTCCTCCGGCAAGGCATTCATCCCGATCCAGTCTGCAATTTGTCGGTATTTCGATGTCTTGTTCACAGAACGACCGCTCAAACGAGCCATCGCCATCGCTCGTATGGCGGCCCGCATCACGCGGATCATCTGATGGCGGCCCGCCGTCGGCTGGGCCTCGTCTTCGCCAAGTTCCTCGTCATCGTCATCGATCTGATCCGTGTCGATCCGTTTGATCAGACGGCGCAGATCTTCAAGATCGGCTCTGCGGAGCCGCCCAATCACATCGATCCGCCGATCCACCATCTCGTTGATCGACCTGCGGGTAGCGGTGATCCAGGCGGTGAGGTCGGGGCGGATTACTTCAACGGCAAGGTGCATCGCCAGTAACGTAGCCGCTGTTCCACCGTCCAGCCTGCGACCGAGATCGAGGGCGATTCCGCGGAGGACCTCGTCGCCGCTCTCTCGGAGCAGTGAGACCGATGCCTCTACCTCTGACCGGAACTGACCGAACTGCGCCAGATAAAAAGCGTCATATAAGGAGGGTTGGTTCCGCAGAGCCTCATCTGTCAGGACAACAAGCGCGTCGTCTCGGAGGAACCCACGGCCGATCTTTCCAGTTCGCAGCAGGCCGAGCACTTGCGTCGCGAAGACGTTCCTGAAATTGGTCCAAGTCTTTATGCGCTCTTGGCTCGCAGGCACGTTGTCGCGGGCAAAAGCCTCCCGAAGATAATGCTCGAGCAGTTCCGTCGGCGAAAACATGATCCAGCTCGCTTCATGTTCGGCGACGAGAGGGTTCCCGTCGAGCACGCGGAAATCTTCTTCGCGCTCCCTCGTTACAATTCGCTTCTGGCTCAATCTCTTGATCAACGTGGTGGTTTTGCCGGTCCCCGGTGGACCCTCAAGCATAATCTGACGGTCAATCGGCAGGCGGAATATCTCGTCCTGCACCTTGTTCATGACGTTCCGGTCGCGCAGGCCTAACCCGGAAAGAGCCTTTCGCGTGATTGTCGTGCTTAGCACGCTTTCGTCGTCAAATAGTGCGAATGGGTCGCTGTCATCAGCGGGCGGCTTCAATCCGTCGTCAAGAAGTCGGCGTAACGACTCGACTGCCAGAGGGGCGAAGTCTGCGCTCTCGATCTGGTTCTCAATCCCGTCCCAGCCCAAGTCAGTCAAGATGGGTCTGTGGATTCCTTTTTCGATCACTTTGATGAAGCGACCATTGGGCAATTCGAAGTAGTCGCCAACATCGAGCGCTGCCAGCCGACCGACAGGCGCGCCGGAATTGTAGCTGGTGAGAGCGAGCCCCTTAACCGTCAGCGTAAAATTTCGGGTGAAGTGATAGACCTTTTCAACTCCATTATCGTCACGCGTCCGAACCCTCGCGATCATCGGCTCGCGAGCAAGCTCATGCGCGGCCCTCGCTTGCTCGCCCTGCGCATCGGCTAAGATCTTTCCCGCTCCAGCATCCGTCCATGAATTGACGCTGCCCATGACCGATGCAGGGTCAACGGGGCTCTCGCCTCCCTTTTCCGAAGCCACGTCTGCGATCTGAGTCATTGCATCGATGGTTTTTTGCGCAACGACTTCTATCAGTTCGACTGTGTCGTCCTGAAAATTTGAATCCAAATTAGATGCAGACTCGATCACGGTTTTCTCTTCCCAATAACTTTCTAAAACTTTCCAATCACGAACCTGCCGAACCCGTTGGCCACGCGCAAGAAATTTTCTCTGCTATCGCAATATTGGCCAGTATGATGATCACGATCACCATGCCAAGCGGCACACCGCCTTCAACTCCGGCTGCTCCCAGCGAGTAGGTCGCGATAATTACGGCGATGCCAACCCAGATCCAGGCATAGCTAATCAACCCAATGGGGCGCTGCCACAGCAAAGTTGGGAGGATGGAATCCTCGATCAGGTCGGTTCGTTCTCGTCCCGCATCGTTGATTTGCTCTGTGACTGTCATGCGTTCTTTTCCCGGCTGACTGCCGTTTCAGATGAAAGGAATATTGCGAGGTTTTTTACCAGAACCTAAAAGGAGTCCAGGTCACCCATCCCTTCCTGAAACTTCTCAATGAAGCCAAGCATCTTGGAAACGATGCGCTCGGCAACGGACTTCCTTTTCCGGATACTCGGCTGTGTCCGAACAGCTCGGAGAACCTCATCGGTCAAGGGTTCTTTGTTGGAAAACTGAAATGCCCCGACAAGCCGGTTGAAAATATCCGGGTCGAGATCTTCTTCTGCACAAAGCTGATCGAAAGCTTCTGACTGCTTTTGATTCCAGAACTGCCAGAAAACATCGACCGTCTCTTCTTCAGATTTCAAAGTTGGAAGATATGAAGCGATGAACTCCTCAATAAGTTCTCGTTTGCTGCGCAGGCGCGCCTCCGATCCAAGAAGATCGAGAACGGCTTTCTGTTTCGCCTCAATGTCTTCTGTTCCATCCGCATCCCCCGCTGAAATTGAGGCCAACAGAGCGAGGATGTAGGCAACATTGATGTTGTCTCGACGGATCAATTCGAGCTCGAAATCGACTTCATCAATTATAGATGCCTTGTGATCCTCACCATCGCCCCTCACACGATCATGGATGTCGAGGTACTTGCTTTTGTAGTCTTCGAAGTCCTGCGGATCGAGGGCCAGATCATCCGGCGAAAATTCCGCAAAAGTCGATAATACGTTCCGGATTCTCATAAGCTCACGAAAAGCCCTGACAAAAGCGAGAATATCTTCTTCGGATTCCAACTCGTCGACGGCATGCGGTGTCGAGGCGATTGTGACAAGTGTCATGACGGCTTCGTTGAATTGGTCAACATGGACTTGATATGGCTCGATGAGGATTTGATCGCTCGCATTTTTGTTCGAGAACAGTGCGATCGCTTCATCAACCTTTTCCTTGAGGTTCCGGAAGCAAACGACGTTACCCTGGGACTTTACCTGCCCGAGTATACGATTGGTGCGTGAGAACGCCTGGATCAGACCGTGATATCTTAGATTCTTGTCAACGTAGAGCGTGTTGCACGTCTTGGCATCGAAACCGGTCAGGAACATGTTCACGACCAACAGGATGTCGATACCTTTCTCCGGCATGAAGTCCTTCTTGTCCCGCCACTTCATGCGCTTGGCCAGGCTCTTGTAGTAGACATAAAAAGCCCTGCCATCCTTGACGCTGTCGTTGGTGCCAAACAGGGCATTGTAGTCCGCGACGTAAGAAGCCAGCTTGTCCCGGCTGTGCTGGGTTTGGGTATTGATCGGGCCGCCGGTCACATCCGGCTCCCCAAGCCGGCCATCAGCATCGGCATCCTCTTCATTTGCAGCAAACGTGAAGATGGTGGCGACCTTCAGGTTGTGTCGTCCTGCTTCCTTCTTGCTCCTGAAGTCCTCGTAGTACTTGGTCAACGCATCCACTGAGCCAACACACATGATTGCACTAAACTGGCGTTGGTGTGTCTTCCTGTCGTGGTTCTCAATCACCCAATCGACCACGTTGCCAATGCGTTTTTCGTCTTCGAAGAAACCTTTCAAATCAAGGCCCGGCACTTCACCTTCGTCGACCAGAGAGCCATCCTTCCGGCGCAGCTTGCCCCAGTATTCAACCGAGAACCGCAGAACATTCTCGTCCCTGATCGCGTCAGTGATGACATACTTGTGGAGTGGCTCGTCGAAGAGTTTTCTCGTGGTTTGCTTGCCCACGGCGTTCTCTTTGAGAATCGGCGTGCCTGTGAAACCAAACAACTGAGCCCTGGTGAAGAACGCGACAATTTTCTTGTGGGTTTCCCCGAATTGAGACCGATGGCACTCGTCGAAGATGAAGACCACACGCTGGTCCTTCACCACCCCCAGTGCTTTTTCATGACGTTCCCGGGTGATGGCGGTATTTAGCTTCTGGATCGTCGTGACAATCAGCTTGGTGTCTCCGGCGAGCTGTGTCACAAGCTGCTTGGTGTTGTCGGTACCATCCACGGACCTAGGCGAGAAGAAGTTGAATTCCCTGGTCGTCTGATAATCCAGATCCGCCCGGTCCACGACAAAAACTACCTTATCCACCTTCGGATTCTCGATCACCACTTGAGCGGCCTTGAAGCTGGTCAATGTCTTGCCACTGCCAGTCGTGTGCCAGATGTACCCGTTCTTCCGCCCTTTCATCACCCGATCCAAGATCCGCTCGACCGCATAGTATTGATAGGGGCGCAGCACCATCAGGATTTTGTCGCTCTCGTGCAGAACAACATATTTGGCGATCATCTTCGAGACGAAGCACTTCTCCAGGAAAGCATCGGCGAATTTGTCCAGATTTTTGATCGGGGCGTTATCTTCCTCAGCCCAATAGAAGGTCTGCTTGAAATCCTGGTGGCGGTTGTTGGCGTAATACTTGGTGTTAACCCCGTTCGAGATCACGAAGAGCTGCACGTATTGGAACAGGGCGTTTCCGGCCCAATAGCTATGCCGCTGATATCGGTTGATCTGATTGAAGGCCTCGCGCAGTTCCATGCCGCGGCGCTTCAACTCAATCTGGATCAGCGGCAGACCGTTCACCAACAGAGTCACATCATAACGGTTTTTGTAGGAGCCTTCCTGGGTGACCTGTGTCGTGACCTGATACCGGTTGCGGCACCATTCCGTCTTGTTGAAGAATTCCACCCAGACAGTCGTTCCGTTATCCCTCTGCAGGGCAAAGCGGTCTCGCAGGGTCTTGGCCTTGTCGAAGACGTTACCCTTTTCCAGGTGGTTCAGGATGGTGCGGAATTCCCCTGGGGAAAATTTCATCCCGTTATGGGCTTCCAGTTGGGTTTGCAGGTTGGCGGCAAGGACTGTGCTGTCTGGGAGTTTGACGGCCTCCCAGCCCAGTCCTTCGAGGCGATTGACAAGAGCAGCTTCCAGTTGAGCTTCGGACTGAACGGACATGCGGTCGCCCTACACAAACATCTTTTGCAGAAGACCCTTCTTGAAGGTCTGCATTTCGGTGATCTGGGTTGATAGAGCGTCGATCTTGGCGTCGATGGCAGATAGAAAATCGGCGATTTTGCGTTGTTCGTCAGGGCGTGGGAATGGTAGTGGCATCGCCATGAAATCACCCGTTGTGATCGCCATGCGATCATGCCGGGCACCGAAGTTGGCGACGCTGTACATGTAACTGTGCCAGGCACTCGTTTCAAAGAACTGAGTGAAAAAATCAGTATCTTCAGCTTTGAACCTGAATACGGTGTAAAGCGGCGACATTATCCCATCAGCAAGGTTGTTCCTTTTGATCGGCCCAACTGGTGCTGAAACGGAAATGCGCGGATTATAAACAAAGTCTCCACGACGTACGATGTAGTATCCGCCGATATTGGCAGCATTTGCGATGTCTTTGTCAAAGTAATCGCCTTGGTCAATGACACCTTGTGTTGCCGAGTTCGTCAAAACCCTCGTAAGCGCCATACTGGAATTCTTGGTTGTGCTTCGTTCGGCAATTTCACCCAGCTTCCGCTCCTCCCAATCTGGGAAGGCGGAGCCGTTGTCTCGGGTGAAGCGCAGTGCTTGGCCGAACAACCGCTGCATCACCCCGCGCTTAAAATCCTCCAATAGTGAAAGATTTGGCGCCCCCGGGAAATCTATTCCAAGTTCTGAACAGTGACTGTCTATTTGATTGTCTAAGTCTGCGAGAAGTGGTTCAAGCTCCCACGATACATGCGACAGAGTTGCCAGATCCACCTCAGGTTCCGGTTCGAACGTATCTACATATCGTGGGATGTTCAGGTTGAAATCGTTCTCGCGGATCTCGTCCAGGCTGGCGCGGCGGCTGAACCGATCTTCTTCGGCTCGAATGCGATAGGCCTCGACAATTCGGTCCACATCCTCGTCACGGAGGTTGTTTTGGTTCTTGGCTTTTTCGAAACAGGACGACGCATCAACAAACAGCACGTCTTCCTGTTCTTTACATTTCTTGAACACCAGAATGCAGGTGGGAATCCCGGTGCCATAGAAGATATTCGCTGGCAGACCAATCACTGCATCCAGCCAGTTCTTTGTGCCTACCAGAAACTCACGGATTGCCCCTTCGGCACCGCCGCGAAATAATACTCCGTGGGGCAACACCACCGCCATGGTGCCGTCTTCGTCCAGGTGATGGAGCATGTGCTGCACAAAGGCAAAGTCAGCCTTTGAGCTTGGGGCGAGCTTGCCGTATTCTGAGAAGCGATCATCACTCTCAAAAATCTTTCTTGCAGACCACTTCGCCGAGAACGGCGGGTTAGCCACAATTGCGTCAGATAAAAGCCCCTCATGTTGGGGGTGTTCCAACGTATCTTCCTGCCTTATGTCGAAATCCCGATAGTGAACCCCATGCAGGATCATATTCATCCGTGCGAGGTTGTAAGTGGTCCGGTTCAACTCCTGGCCATAGATATTATCAACGGTCTTGTTTGCCGAGTTGTGATTCAATTCGCGGGCAACACGGAGCAAGAGGGAACCCGACCCACAGGTTGGGTCGTAGAGGGAGCGCAGACGTGCCTTACCGGTGGTCACAATCCGCGCGAGAATTGTCGAAACTTTCTGGGGGGTATAATACTCACCGGCCTTCTTGCCTGCGCCGCTTGCGAATTTGCCGATGAGATATTCATAAGCGTCGCCCAGCACATCGGAGTTGGCTTCTTCAAGTTGGAAGTCGATTTCATCCAGATGGCCCAGCACCTTGGCGATGAGGGTGTTCTTGGCCTCTTCGGAACGACCGAGCTTGGTCGATGTCAGGTCGAGATCCTCGAACAGATGGTCAAATCATCCTCGGACTCTGTGCCCATGGTAGATTTCTGGATGTTGTTCAGAATCTCCGCCAATTCGGCCAAGATGAATGTGCCCGGAAGGGCGCCTTTGGCCGCGACAGCACTGAACAGTTCAGATGGTTTCAAGAAATAGCCAAGTGCCTCAACGGTATTTTCCTCTACAGCCTGAATGACCTCGCGGTCGTCCTCATTGGCTTCATCCAGATTGGCGAAAACAAGGTCATCCGTTTCAAGGATACTGTCTGCATAAAGGTTCAATCGCTCAGACAAGTATTTGTAGAAGATAAAACCCAAGATGTAGTCGCGGAATTCATCCGCATCCATTCGACCGCGAAGTTCATTCGCAATGTCCCAGAGTTTCTGCTCCAGTTTCTTCTTCTGCTCTTCAGTCACGCGAGCGGCCCTAAGCTAGTCACCCCGCTTGCAATTGTGACTTTTGGGCCACGACTCGGGATATTGTCGTTCAGGTGAGTGAAGCGAGGCATCATGGATTTTCCTCAATGGTAGCAATGGTTTATTTCAATCAAAACACCAGCCTTTGTTGGATGCAGCAGTGATCACCACCTCCAACAGACCAGTGGCTCTAAAACACCATTTTGGTCAGTCCATTTCAGAAAAATTCCGGAACTCTGGGCTCAAAATACGAAACCCGTGTAGCCGCGGCGGCGTATTCGAAATGCACAACCACCGATTGGCCTTAAGGATCTGGCTGACCAGATCGGGATTGACAGTAACCACTGTCAATTGACGGCGATTGTTCAGGCATACAGCGTCAATCAGCTTTATTGCATACAGTTCAGTACTAGCGGATGATGTTCTGGCGGTCAGTTTGCTAGAACCGTCCCGACCGCCTGGGTAGAAACGCCTACACCGTCAACCATTCGCGAATTTTGCTCAATCGCTGCGCCTGCCGGGCATCGTCCTTCGCGACCAACGCCCACACCGGAGTTGCCGGCGAACCTTTCGCCCAGGCTGACAGCTGCTGGTTCGACATGTCGTAGCGCTCGGCAAATCTGCCCCGCCAGGTGGTGACGCCAAAGAACTCGACCGCCATGCTGGACAGTTCTTCAAATCGTTGGACCGGATTCATCTCGCGATAGTTCTTCACTTTGGATGTTCCTCTCAGACTTTGACAGATCACTTGCACCAACTCTTACGGCGGCCGCCTGCATACGGCCGGGCCAACCCTTCAGCGATGAGAATGGACCCAAGGTCCTCACCGTGCAAAAATACCCGCGCTAGACCGCGCCCGTATTTGTCGCGACCGGGAAGGATCACGAAATCGACTGTACCAGCCTCTTGGACGAGTTGGCGGGCTCTGCGCGTTGCTTCAGTCCCGAGCGCTTTTTCAAAGTCGCATTTGGGTTTGTAGGTTTCGGGCGTGTCATAGCCGACCAGACGATAACGATCATCACCTACATCTGCTGTATCACCGTCGACCATGTAGATGTCAGTGCTTGCGACAGGCTCTGCCAACAAACTGTACGCCCATGCCGTGAAAGCAAGTGTCACAACCGGTTTAATGAATCGCATCACGTTGTACTCTCGCTGGAAAGTTCAGTGGTGTTTTTATCGTTGCAGCTTGGGCAAGGAAGCCTGCGCCGGTTCTCGGTGATCATCCATTCGTCGTCGATCCAACCCGTGTCGTGGCCGCAATGGCGACATTTGAATCGGATACCTTTCGATCCGCCTGGAAGGTGGCCAGCATCCACGACACGCATCCGTTTCACAGGGGCGCGACGTGGCAGATCGGCCTTGTCAAACAAAAGGTCCGGCATGTTGCTCTCCGAACCTTACTCAGCCAGTTCCGAAAGGCTGCCACGAAAATCCACATCGGGAACGATCGCCTGAAAGCTGGTTGGTCGCCGGAACAGATCGCTGGCCGTATGCGGCTGGAACACCATCCGATTCGCGTGAGCCACGAGACGATCTACCGTTTTGCTTATTCCAAGGATGGTCGTGACGAGCAGTTCTACCGGCATCTCCCCGAACACCGAAGACGCCGAAGGCCACGCGGACACCGGCGGCACCACCGCACGCAGATCTTCGACAGCCAAAGCCTGTCACGCAGGCCTGGGATCATTGGTGGCCGAACCGAATTCGGCCATTGGGAGTGCGACCTCATGATGTTTCGCAAAGAGTATGGAAAGATCAACGTGACAACGCTGGTCGAACGCGTCAGCCGCTATGCGGTCGTCATGCGCAATGAAGACCGCCAGTCCAAACCGATCATAGAGGCGTTGATCAACGGGCTCGCACCCCTGCCCGCTGATGCGCGCCAGTCCATCACTTTTGATCGCGGCACCGAGTTCTCGGCCTGGCAGCGTCTAAAAGACGGGATCGACGCGGATGCATGGTTTTGTGACCCACAAGCGTCCTACCAAAAGGGCACGGTCGAAAACACCAACAACAGGCTGCGAAGATACCTCCCGAGATCAACCGAACCGACGGCGCTGACAAATCGATAGTTGAGGTCGATTTGCCACCGCCTCAATTCAACGCCGCGCAAGTGCCTTGGGTGGAAGACACCGGCAGAGATGTTCCGGGAAAAGATGCTGGAGGAAATGCGATGAGCCCCCTACCCTGACTACCGACAGGAGTCGCGGTTCAGGTATCGCTCACA
>WQBJ01000064.1 GCA_013032095.1 Ruegeria atlantica
GCTTGTCATCACAACCTCCATTTTGGAACCGTTGCGACGACCGCTTGAATCCGCCCAATACTGCTCCCATGATTATCAGAAGCTTCTGCGCCAGTACGGCTTCAGGGTATCGATGAGCGGCAAGGGAAATTGTTATGACAACTCTGCCGTCGAGACCTTCTTCAAAACGATCAAGGCCGAGTTGATCTGGAGGCAGTCCTGGCCAACGCGACGGGCAGCGGAGATGGCGATCTTCAACTACATAAACGGCTTCTACAATCCTCGCCGACGACACTCAGCATTGGGATGGAAAAGCCCGGTCGCTTTCGAGAAGAAAGTGGCCTAAACGAGCACCTGGGGCGGCACAAAAACGCGACAGGTCCAATGTTCGTCGACGCTTTGCAACAGCTTGTTCGTCTAAGAGATAGAACGGCAAAAATTCGCGACCGCGCTGCTTAAAGTCGCGATGGTGGGGTTATCTGAGAGCCCGTTGCCTTCGGGCGGCCGCTCAGCAAGCTCATCCCGGTGAGGCCCACAATCAGCAGGATATAGACATACCCGTAGGACCCGTAAGCCGGGTCAAGCCAGCTTCGAACAAGCCATTGCAACGGCTGCGCGGCCAGAATTGCGGAGGCAAGCGCGAAGGCGCACCATGTCAGGGTATCAGCGGTCAAGTGTTTCATACCGCCAGATGTGACTGACGAATGCGCATTTCCCCTGCCCAAGATGTGCAGATTTTGATGAGATACTCTTAGCCGAGGTTCTCGTCGCTATTCCCAGTCCTCTGTTAACTGCTCGTAGCGATGGGCTCGCTCAGGTGGGGTGGCCCAGCGGCTTTCCAGCGTATTGCGTTAAGTCTCTAAGATACGTTTAAGTTTCGCGCGATCGACTTTAGAGGCATGACGCTTGTCCATAGGAATATCATCTACCGAAATCACATTTGGAACACCAAAACCAAGCGCAGATTTACTCCAATCCTCGAGGTGATCCGGGGATCCTTGGACGCAAAGTGTGGGGCCTGCTTTGCTATCGACAAACGCGCATCGATCTACGCCTGGCCATTGCTGTGCCGCGACTTCGATAGCAAAGGGGAAGAGCATGCCTGAAGCGACTTCAATTTCAGACCCGATCTGTCCCCACAACCATAAACGTCCGTCATCATCCAGCGTGCCAGCGTCACCGGTCCGGTGCCAAATAACGTCACCTTTCTTGATTTTGTTTTGCTTTGAGTGAATTGGGTCCAAATACCCTTCATTCACGTGTGCGCCGGCAACCTGAATTTCATTGTCTCGAATGCGGAGCGTGATGTCTGGCACTGGATATCCGACGAGAAGGCCCTTTCCAGATGCCATGCCGTTGTGATCCTCCTCCGAGATGTCCAAGGCGTCGAGATGGGCAATCGGTTCGGCCTCGGTCGATCCGTAGACGCACACAACCGAAAGTCTGTGCCGGGTTCTCAACGCCTCCACCAGGTTTGGAAATACCGGGCCGCCGCCGGTGAACACCGTGTGCAACGGCCCGGTGTTGCCGGATTGAACCAGCTTTTCACACAGCGATGGAGGGATCAGCGCCCGGGTTATCTTTTGCGCCTGAAGCCAGTTTTCCAATTGGGCGGGCGACAGGCGGGCCAGCTTGCTGAGCCTCCAGTTAGGTAAAACACTTGTACGCCCGGCCGCCAGATTGATCAGGGTGAACACCGGAAAGGCGACCAGATCACGCTCGGCATTGTTGCTGTCGAGGAGGGGCGCGATGGCATCGTGCTGCGCCATCAGAAACGCATGCGAACGTGGAATGGCTTTGGGCTGACCGGTCGTGCCGGAGGTGAAGGAGATAAGGGCGGTATCGTCCGGTTGCACCTCGTGCACTGTCGGGGTGCCGCGGCCTTCTCCGGGCGTCAGCAGGGGTAGGGTCCAAAGGTTCGGAACCAGAAACTTCAGCAACGAATACGCACCTGCCGCGCAGAACGCTTTTGGTTTTGTGGTACTGGCGGCGTGACGCAGACCGGCCAGACTCATGGCCGGTTCCGGCAAGACAATGGTGGCGCCAAGGGACCAAAGGGCGGCCAGACTGGCATACATGTCAGAATTGACCGGCATGGCCATCAGCACACGATCACCTGGCTGGATATCCTTGTCCTGCCACTGACCAGCCAATTGTTGAGCGCGCGATTGAAGGTCTTGAAAGCTGATCTGGCGACCCTTGCCGTCCACGATGGCGGTCCGGTCTGGAACCCGCTCAACCGCAGCGGCGAAATGGGACATCAGGTCAGCCATTCAGCTTGCGCCCAAGCAGGGAATAGCGCCGGAAAATCGTCGCGCCTTCGGCGGCACTGCGATCGGCCGAGCTGTTGTCATCATGGATCAGCGCGTGAATGGCGGTCTCGTATCCCATGCTGAATGCCGTCTTGTGAAACCTGTGAGCCAGATGCCGCCCGGCACCCGGTTCGAGACTGGCATAGGTCTTAAGGATTGCGGAGTTCGAATTGGGGCCTTCGGCATAGTTGGGAATGCCGAACAGAAACCCGGCCAATGTCCCGTCACGGCGGCGCGCAAACAGGATCAGGTCGCGCTTCATCATCGGCACAACCGGCATATACATGGCCAGAAAATCCGCTTCGGAAATCGGCTTGTAGAACGCGTTGTTTGAGAATGCGCGGGTCGAAAGTTCGAATACCTGACGAAACAGGGCCTCGGGGTCTGTTCCGTCCCACTCTTCCACCGCAAAGTCATCGGTTTCCGGCGGTGCCGACCCGGCAGCGGCTTGCAGCGGCACCCGGGCCGAGAAGTACCGGCTGATTGCTGCAAAACCTGCCGACCGGAACACCTCGGGCTCATGAGGTTTGTTGCTGGGCTCCATCAGAAACGGAGCGGACCCGTCGCTGTCCGAGACGAACCGGTAACTGTGCCAGGTATCGCCCGACATCGGCCCAATGATGCGGTCGAGGCCCGTGTCTTGCACCCGTTCTATCCCTTTGCGCAGGATTTTGGCGCCGGCTTCTGGCGTTTTGCAGGAAAAATCGCCGAAGGTTGCTGCGGGAACGCCGTCCCAGTTCGGACCGTTCAGATATACGGTCAGCTTTGCATCCGCTGTTTTGATGGTCTCTTTGGTCATGAAACGACTCCGGCAAAGAACTCCGTACCAATCGATCTGGCGACAACCCAAATATAGTAGAGCAAGGGTGGGGCGAGGGCCAACAGCGTCAGCCTCAGCACCCGGTCTTTATCAAACCAATGCGGTCGGATCAGCGGAACTGCGGCGGTGCAGAGCAGTGAGAGCAGGGCCAGAACCGTCAGTGGCTCAGCCCAGTTCGACTGTTCAGAATTCTGGGAAACAGCCCAAGTCCGAATGATAAACAGGACAGCCGCAGCAAGCGGTATCGCAACAGGAATAGAACCCAGCGCAACAGCAGTGAGTCCCATAGCCAGCCCCATCGCACTGAGCCCGAAAAAGGAAACCGCATCCCATCCCGTTGCATTTCCCACCGCAAGCCAACCGAATCCCAATAGCCCCAAGGCGGCTATGATATCGAGATCGGGGTACTTACTGTCACAAGGAGAAGCGGTACGCGCCCAGCCGTGTGCCGCAAGAACCATGATCGGAAAGACTGTGTTCTGCAATTTTGCGGCGGCCAGCAGCAAAAAAACCGCGACAACATACACGCGGGTCGCATGTTTGGTCAGGCCCAGCCAGGTTCCTACCACGCCGAAACTGGTAAGGGCGGCAGAGAACATGGCGGCCAATAGGGTAAGCTCGGCCAAAGAGCTGTGATAATGGCTTTTCAGAAAAATCAACAAGCCAAGCGGCAAGAACAGATTATCAAACCCTCGCCAACTTTGCGCTTCGACCAAGGTGCCAAAACCCGCAACCATAAGGCACAACATCATGATGTTAGAGGGTGGGAGTTTCGACAAGAACAAGAAGCAGATGATCGCAACCAAAAGCGTTACGACAAAAAACACCACTGACCCTTCTAAGCTCTTGTCGCCATCTTCTACCACGTAGCGTTTGGTTCCATAGGTGGTTCCGGCAAGCGCAGCGGCAGCATCCGCCAGTGTCAGAACGGCAATTGGCAGGATGTAGAACAGCGTATTTTCCCTTGCCAGCAGGAAGCATAGCCCAACTGACAGGGCGAGCAGAAAGTCACCGTAGGACGTACGGTCCACGCCATGCAGGGTCGCGCCCAGACCTGACGAAAAACGGGGCAGGCGGAGCACCAGCATCACCAGAACTGTGGCCGCAATCAGCATGTAAACCGGCCAGCGATCAGGAAAGAGCCAGGGCAGCAGCAACGCATAGAGGCCCGTACTGACATGCATCAACTTGCGTTGTACTTCGGCACTCAGACCCGCCGTCTTGGCCAGATTGCGTATGACCATCATGACCCCGATCAAAGCCAGCACGGACCCCGCTGCCAACAAGATCTGTACAAGAACAGTCACGGCTGAACCTCTTCGACGACGAAATCCGAATAGAAGAAGGCCATGTCGCGGGCTTTCTGTTGCGTTTCGATGTCGGTCAGAGTGTCTATCTGGTCGCTGTATTCCGGAGGAACCCGCCGGGGTGCCATCATGTTCCAGTAGACCAGCCGGGCGTTTGGCTCTGCAGCGGTCAGGATGGAGCCGTAGACCTGCGGGAAGGTCTCAGGTGACATGTACTCGAAGATGTCGGACAGGTTGAATCCGCTGGCTTTCTCACCGGTCGATACAAAAGCCTCCAGCGATCCAAGGCGGATGTCGAGACGATCCAACCGGGATCGGATTGTCTCATAGTGCTCGGGACGCCACGCCATCGGCAGCGCATCGCCGTGATCACCCTTGAGAATCCAGTGCAGAAAAGGGTTTTGCGACGGATCGGTGTCGACCCCCGCATGACGGATGCGGCGGGCGACATGTTGGGCCGGGCTACCTTCGACATGGTCGAAGAACGCACTGTCCCGGCCCATACGCCCCATGATGAAGCGAGAAAAAAAGATGTTTAGCAAAAGCCGCCATCGAACGGTGTTGAACTGTGTGTCGAAGAAAGTCTGGCGCTCTGCGGGGGCGCGGGGAAGGAACACCGCGTCAATTGTCCGGCGTGAATGCACAAACGGCAGCAGCCAAGTTCGAAAGATGCGAAAATAGCGCTCGAACTTGCCGACGCCGCCGATACCATACTGTTCGACATCCGGTGTCAGCGCCTGCCAGAAAGTGCGCGTTTCGGCATCGGCGGCCTCCAAAACACGGTTCAGCAATGCTTCCCGTCGGGTACTTGGCCGTGAGCCCGTGAGTTCGATGAATTCGGGATGGGTTAGAACTTGATAGGCCGCGATCCGAAGCTTGAGGCAGGCAATCTGGGCCGGCGACAAGTCCAGCACCACGATGTGCGCCGGATCGAGTGTCAGCATGGCCAGCGCATTGTCCCCGGCCGAGCAGATGGACACCAATGACTTCCCCGCACAATCGCCCAACGCAGAGGTGAGGACATCTGCGTCCTCCCACAACTGGGCATAACGGATATGGTCGAATTCCGCTTTCTTCTCGATCTCACTGCTACCCATTGCACCGCTCCACCGCGCCGCTTGCCCCGTCGACCAAGATCATCTCGCCATCTTCGATCCAGTGCGTGGCGCTTTTCAGGCCGACCACGCAAGGGATACCCAGTTCGCGCGCGACAATGGCCGAATGTGACAACAGCGATCCCCGTTCGACGACAATGGCGGACGCGTTCGAGAATACGGCGATCCAGCCCGGGTCAGTGTGACGCGCCACCAAGATGTCTCCGGGGTTCAAGGCTTCGGTGCGCGGGTCGCGGATCACACGCGCGCGCGCCTTGACCTGTCCTGCTGAACAGCCCGTGCCGTGCTTTACCCGTGCTGTGTCCACCTCGGCTTCGGCGCTTTCAGACCAGATCGGCGCGATGGCGGGGCCACGAATCTCGATACGTTCCGGTGGGTCGGGGCGTCGGGACGCGGCTGCATCCTCTTGTTTGCGCCGCGCAACAATGCCTTTCAGATCAGGCGACAGGCTGTAGCCTTCGACCGCTCCGAGAACCTCATGTGTTGTCAGGAAAAATACATCCTTTGGTGACGAAAGCAGATCGCGCGCAGCGAATTCCCGGCCGATACCTAAGAACACCCGCCGCGCATAGCCAAAGATACGCGTGCGTTCAAAGCGCAGGTTTTCGCGGTCGCGCACACGCGCTTTGGTCCAGCCTAAAATCCATTTGGCCAATTGCCGTTTGAGGGGGGGTGCCGGAAACAGCGCCTGCCAGTCCGGCTCAGTTCCTTCCTGCCGCCCAGACGGGGGACGTTCGGAGCTGGCTGCAATGGCCAGCAACAGGCTGGTCGGGTCATCGCGCAGCGGCGTGCTTTCGAGTTTGAGTTCCTCCGTGCACCGGTCGCCGAACTTCTCAAGATACGCATCGACCTCGGCTTCGATCTGGGGGTGCCCGGACAAAACTGACACATGCGCATTCGCCTTCAACGGCTCGGCAAGTCCTGCCTGCCGAACCAATTCTCCCATTTGGGCAATACGTTGTGCGGGTTCCGCCGAAATGATATCGCCTTGGCCGATCATAAGGTCATTGTGCAGGGTCAACCCGTCCTCGCCCAGCCACTTTTGCAGCAGGTTGCGCGAGCCGCCAAAGGCAATCATGCACAGAAAATCGTTGATCAGCGGGGCGTCCCAACGATCCAGCAGGGTGCTTTCAATGCGCCGGTATTCCGCTGCCAGTTCAGTCGCGTTAGAGGCGTCCACATCCAGCCCCGTCTGCAATATCTCGTTCAGCCTGTGGTGAAAATCGCGCCGGGTCCGTGGCAGTCGAACGGCCTGCCAGATCAGGCCGCCCGCAACCTTGGCCAGTTTCGCGTATTCCACGATCCTGTGCCAGCCGGTGGTGGGGGGCGGAGCAAGCGCATCCGTAACCTCACGCGGCATCGGTTCAGAAACGCCCATCATCGTTTCCATATAGTCGCGGTTCAGTGAAAATCCGGGTAACAGTGCAAGCGCGCGATACCAGTTGATTAGATTGTAATAGGCGCGCCCGTCCACCCGTCCCAATAAATTGTCAAACACGGTTGGGTTCCGGGCAACCGTGTGCCGGGACACACCCAACAGCCTGACAAAAGCGCGATACACCTGAGAATACACATGCAACGCAAAGGAATAGGTCAGCGGGCTGACGATGCCCGGATAGCTTTCGACGATATTGGAATTGTCAAAAATAGTCAGCGTATGATCTTCGAGCGGTGCAGGACGCAAGGCCGTGGTGATCGGGCGGGCCTGCAGAATATGAAGCCCTTGCGCATCAATGGCCCATTCGATGTCCTGAGCGGGGCCGAACAGCGCCTCAGCCTTTCGGGCAAGGGTCGCGATGGATTGCGCCTCGGGCACCGTCAAATGCGCGGGGGTGTCTGGAACGCTTTCTGATGCGCCATCCGCGCCGATGACCCAGTCTTCTCCGTCCGCTTCACCTGACACAAGCTGTTCTGCAAGCCCGTCGATGGCCGAGATCACGACCACATTGCGCCGGCCACTGACCGGATCGGCGGAAAAGGCAACCCCGGCCGCCTTAGCATCGATCATGCGCTGCACGATGATCGCAGGGGCCTCGGTCTCGCCGCCGGATTTGACCGCGCGGTAGGTTTCCACCGTTGCTGAGAAACCGGATTGCCAAACCTTCTTGGCCGCTTCGATCACGTTTTTACCCGGAACGTTCAGGACCGTTGCGAACTGTCCCGCATGGCTGTGGTCCACGCCATCTTCGGACCGGCCAGAGCTGCGCACTGCATAAGGCCCGGGGCCGAGTGTTTCAAGCGCGGTGGTCACAGCCGATCGCAGGCCTTTTTGCGCGATGGGTCCCGATTGCCCCATGCGAAACGCGTTGTTGGTGATGACAAAGAACGCGGGCGGGGAAAAGCCGTGTTGTGTCAGATGCGACAGGGCCGCTGCTTTACCTCCGACAACCGAGACATCGTTGGCATCCGATTGGGCGATGATGAAAGTCATGTAACGGCTCCGGTCAGGAAGGGCAGGAAACCAGCCGTGGCATAGCAGAAGAACACCCACTGGCCGGAAACTGTGTCCATCCTGTTTTGGGCTTTCACGGTTGGTGCCTGACTGTAGCGCAATGCGGCAGCCCCGCAGGGCACCAGCGCCAACGCGCCGATCAGGGCGCTTGGCCAGCCAACTCCGGTGGCGCTGCCCGTGCCGACAAGAAGCGCGTAGGACAGTAGGACGCAGCCGACCCAGATTCGTCCCGCCAGACGCGGACCCCATAGCGTGGAATAGGTGTCGACCCCGGCAATCTCGTTTTCGGGTGCCCACAGTTTGCGCCCGATCTCAAGGACGCAGCCATTCACGAAGGACAACGCCAGAAACAGCCATAGTGAGGGCGCTGCTCCGCCTGCCGGCAGCCACTCAAGACCGGTCAGCAACAGGTCAATCAAGGGCATGATCGCCATATGGCTGACCAGGTACAGAACCGGCCGGGCCTTCAGCCAGGCCGGGACACCGAATTCAACCGTCATTGCCGCGAGCCAGATCCAGACCGCGCCCAACAGCCACAAAACCGACGGGTGCCATAACCAGGCAGCGACAACTGCCAGTGGAATGGTCAGCAAACCCAGGCTCAGAACTTCGCCCGGTGAGACCAATCCGCGTGGGATCGGCCTTTCGGGCCGGTACCGCCGGTCGTCCTCGGCGTCCTTAAACTCGTCACAGACCCGCATCTGAAAAAATAACGCCATGGCCAGTACAAAACCGGCGGCAAAGGCGGGCCACTCGGGCAGCGGGCGGTCTGCCAGACGGGCGGACACGCAGATGCTGGCCGAGGAAAACACCAGCAGCAGAGGCACGGTTTTCTTCAGCGGGAATCGCTCGGATTGATAAATCCAGAATCGGTTCTGAATGCTCATCTGTGGCGGGCCAGACTTTCATGGGCACGGGTGAAATGACCCGCAGCAATCGCGGCGACGATCGAGATTTCACCGCACAGGCATGTAGCCGCGGCCACCTCGGCCAAAGCCGTGCCATTCCCGCTGCCCCGAAGGCCGAGTATGTTCAGCGCAGCTGTCTGGCTGGGTAAACCGGTTCCACCGCCGACCGATCCAACAAGGATGTTGGGGAGCGTCACCGAGCAGAAAAGATCGTCGCCCCTTGGTTCCATACGCGTGACACCCATTGCGCTTTCGGCAACGCAGGCCGCGTCCTGTCCGGTTGCGATGTAAAAGGCCGCCAGCCCGTTGGCGTAATGCGCCTGCGCGCCAAACTGGCCCGAAAGATGCGCCCCCAGATTGGCGACGCGTCCATAATCCAGCATCGCCTCGACCGTTGTTCCCAGCGTCTTTTCGACAATCTCAGCCGGAAGCGTGACCGAAGCGCTGACCTTACGCCCGCGCCCTGTCACCAGTCCCAGTGCCGAGGCCTTTTTGTCGCCCGAGAAATTACCTTCGACATACCAGTTCTCAATCGCAACAGGACAGTTGTCAGCGATTGCGTGGCACAGGGCATCGGTGGCGATTGTTACCATATTCTGTCCGGCCGCATCACCTGTGGTATAGCGGCAAATCAGGAAAACGACGTTTGTGTCAATGAACGGCTCCAGCGATACAAGCTTGCCATGACGGGTCGTCGCTTCAGCCGCAGATTGGAGCATGTCAATATTCGTCACCACCCAATCCACAAATTGCCCAGCCTTCAGCAGACTCTCGAATACAAACGCCGGTGTCCGCAGAACGCCTTCGTACAAAACCGCTGTACTGACACCGCCCGACCGGGTGGCGGCGTAAGCGCCCCGGGCGTAAGACGCGACCAGCGCGGCCTCGGTGGTTGCGAGGGGGACATGATAATCGCCATTTGCGTTCATTCCGTTCAAGCGTAAGGGGCCAATAACCCCGACAGGCAGCTTAATCGTTCCAATGAAGTTCTCGATATTGGTACCATAGGTTTCGGCGTCTTCGATGGTTGCCGGATCTGCGATCTGTGCTTGATCCTTTGCACTGGCTGTCGGTTTCAACTGGTTCCAGAAGCGTCCGATGATCTCTTTGGTAGGCTTGCGGGACGGGCGCAATGTTGAAAACTCTGCGTCGCTTGGGGCCATCTGCTGGGGTATCTGATCGGCGTCAAACCGTGCTTTTATGCGTTGAAGCATTTCCCGAACGTGAAACGGAATTACCAATAGCGCGCTCCAATAGATTTTCTGTACAGAGGTGTTGCAGCTAAAAACCGATGCGTGAGCAAGTTATCAGTCGTATGACCGAAATCCAGCCAAATGTTCATCGATCAAGTGTTTGATCCCAAAGGGTCTCGCATTTGTCGCAGTTGAAAGTACCGGTATACTTGGCAATGATATTTTGGGCACGGAAAGCACCGCCAAAAGGAATGTAACCCTTCCGAATCTAAGTGCTGAGCGATCAAACTTGGGGCGCTTTTCAGCCACGAGTTTAGATGCGAATTTTGCTGATACAGCGTGTGTCTGATTAGGCCCGTATCTACAGCACAAAGAGATTCGTCGAATGTTAGTAAAAACCTAAAATCTAAGGAAAGAAGAATTCGTGCTTGACGCTAATCTGGGTGTGAAGGTTAGACACACGGGTACTGCAAGCCATTGTGTTCATATGCGAGCTAAAAAAGTCTAACTAACATCTATCTATTTGATAATAAATAATAAATGCGATCCTCGCAAAATCGGAGCTGTCCACAAATGGGAATGCCAAGAGTTCGCTTGGAATCCGGGCCCTCAAAGGTCTGCTTCGTCAGTTCATTCGATATCCGACGTTTCGCAGCGTGACGATCCGAGCACCCTCGGCACCAATCTTGCGGCGCAAGCGCCCGACGTAAACATCAACAACATTGGTTAAGGGATCGGCATTGAGGCCCCAAACTGAGTTTAGAATACGTTCACGGGACAATACGCGACCTGTGTTGGTGAGAAAGAGCAAAAGCAGATCGCGCTCCTTCTTCGAAAGGTAGATTTCGCGGCCATCGACCATAACCTGCAACGAGATGCGATCAAAGGTGAGGGAACCGCTTTCAATAACTGTTTCATTTGCATCCGCTGCGTATCCGGTTGCGCGCCGGTGAAGTGCTTCGATCCGCGCTATCAACTCGTCAAAATCAAACGGCTTGGGCAAATAGTCATCCGCGCCCTTTTTTAGCCCGTCTACCTTCTCTTCGGGACTGTCGAGCGCTGTCAGCATCAGAATTGGAGTTTGCAATTTGCGTGCCCTGAGCTTGCGGCAGACATCCTGCCCCTGAATGCCCGGAAGCATCAGATCCAGCAAAATGACATCGTAGCAGTTCGACGCTACATGTTCGAGCGCGTCTTCTCCATCGGCTGCGTGATCAATGGACCAGCCTTCGGCAGAAAGACCTCGGCGGATAAAGTCGGCCACGCGGGCTTCGTCCTCGACCAACAATATGTTCATGCCACGCCCTCCCTGGTCCTGGCTCAGGCTGTTTTTCGATGCTTATCCGAAGCGGCGACTTTCATACGCGGTTCTTTCGGCAGGGAAATAACAACGCGCAACCCACTGGGCGCGACATCCTGCAGTTCAACGGTCCCTCCATGGGCTTCGACAATCGATTTTACGACCGGGAGCCCAAGCCCGCTTCCCTCGACCGCTTGTCCGGAGGCATTTGATCCCCGAAAGAAACGGTCGAAGGCTTGCGATTTTTCAGCCGCGTTGAGCCCGGGGCCATGATCTTCAACCGAAATCAGGATTTCGCCTTGCTTGTCTTCCAGATCTGCTGCGATTGTCGGCCCACCGTACCGACGGGCATTCTGCAGGAGCGCCAGTACGGCCTGGCGCAATCGAACCTCATCTACGGGCGCACGAACAGGGACATCAGGGCTTTTGACATCGACATCGTCAGGGAACATGGAAATGGCATCGTGGAGAACTTTGCGCACATCTGCCTCTCTACGATCAAGGCGCAATTGCCCCGCTTCGTATCGCGCCACCATTAGCATGTCATCGACGATCTGGTTGGTGTGTTTGGCACTGTCGCGAATCCGGGCGAGCGTGTCGGAAACATCCGGGTTGAGACCACCCGAATTGCGCAGAGTTACGTCTGCCTCGCCCAAGATAATTGCCAAGGGCGTTCGTAGCTCGTGGCTGATATCTGCCATCAACTGTTTTCGGTTCTCTTCGCCCATCTCAAGCTTGTCGACCAACTGTTGGAGTTCGGCTGTCCGGGCGGCGACAGTTTCTTCGAGATGTTGTCGCTGTTCTTCTCGACTTGCTTCTTGGGCAGACAGGCTCTGGCTCATTTGACATATGACTTCGCCCAAGTCTCTGAACTCGCGGCTCCCACCCAGATCCACAGTCTCCGAATAGTCTGCATTCCTGAGCCGATCCACGTTCCTTTGCAGGGCAATGATCGGCTTGCGAATTTGCCCGTTGAAAGACGTGAGACCGAGGATCAGCATCACAAGGGTTGCCGCCAGAATGCCGTAGACCATTTTCTGGTTCCAGGCACGGAACACAGCGGCATCCGTCAGAACTTCCTCGACCTCTTCTATCTCTTCATCCAGCGCTGCAGTTATCTTTTGGTCCAAACGGACATCAATCTCTCCATCGAGAAGCGCGGCCAGCCGTTCAATCTGGATGAAGGTATTGATCGGGTCACCGGAGGCCGTAATTTTCGCAATCGCCATGTTGATGGCGCGAATGTCGGCTTCGATTTCATCGAGCTGCTCTAGTTCTTCGATCTCCTCCTCGCCAACCATCTCGATTTCACGTGCAATCACTGTGCGGATATCCGCAAGGTTTTCGGCAATCTTGGCTTGAAGCGCCGCTTCGCCTTCGCCACCGTCGCGGTCGCCGATTAGAAGTGCGTCTCCATGCTGCTTGAAAAGCCGGAAGATGTTCGCTTCGAGACGGAGGTGCAAGCCATACGCTTCCTGGGCGAGTTGCGTACGTTGATCCCACCAGCGAGTCTTTTCGAGGTTGTAGAGCGTAAGGGCAGCCAAGCTGGTGACCAAACAAATGACAACCGCCGCGTAAATGCCGAAAAGAGTTGCCGATCGCATCTCAATACACCTTTCGTGGCGTGTCTGGACGGCAATGGCACGGTGTTTGGGTCACGATCACCGTTGTATCCTCATCTTGCAGTATCGCCTCAAGCAGTTGCTTTTGCTCCGGCTCAGAGTGCCAGCGGATGGATGATATCACGATGACTTCTGCCTTGCTGAGCATTGCGCGAACCAAATCAAGACGTAGGGTCTGGTAAGGCGTCAGCCCCTTGCCGTTTTCTGCCAAGCGTTGATCAAGCCCGCGCGGGTGGCCAAGCAGGTCAGCCAGACCGAGGTGTGTCAGAGCTCTTGAGATTGCTGCATCTTTTGGCCGCTTGCGTGCGCTCAGTGCTGCCGATCTCCTCAGGCTACCCTGCAGGCCGATGTGAGTGTCACCAATATAGGCGACCCGCGGATGCTCGCGACGCCCATTGAAGGTCAGGTCTAAAGCGTTTGACGGATCGAGGCCCGCAATTACGCGAGCTGCCCTATCTGCGGATGGGTTGCTGAGGACGGTCGCTGTTCCGGGTTCTGCGACAAAGGCGAACGGATTTCCATCAAATCGGCCTTTTAGCGCAACCGTGACTGGCGCATCGTCGCGCTTTGTGCGCCGCCTCTTGACCATTGGCTCGCGCAAGAGGCGCTGTGCTTTTTCCCGCGCGACACGCCAAGCACAGTATTGATCCCAGGCCGCGCCCAGATCTTGCAAGGGGATGGCCAGAAGCGCGAGGACCGACAGGCATGCGGCAACGGTCGCGGCTTCCGTACCACTCTGACTTGCCGACCACAACATCACCAACCCGGAAAAGGCAAGACCGACCTGCAGAACCGCCTGCAGTCCAACCGTTCGTCCGCGTCGGGCGACGGCCTTTTTGACCAAGTCGTGTCCGCTGGCGTCGAGTGCGCGCAGTTCCTTGCCGGTCCTACCCATCAAATCCAGCTCAGGCGCAACCGCAATGCGCTCGATCATGGCTATGGCGATGTTTGCGCGGCAGGATCGAAGGTTTCTGTGTCTTTGTTCGAGGTGCCAGGCGAGCCCAGCCATCCCCGCCAGCGACAGGATGAGAGGTATCAGGCCGACACCGGCGAGTGCCGCATCGAGTGAAACCAGAATAAGAGCCGCGCCAGGGAGAACCACGAGAGCGCTCAAAACACTCGGGAGCCCACGTCCAAACCAAAGACGCGCCGCAGAGAGATCACCAACAAAGCGCAACGACAAGGCTCCCAATCGTCGTTCCTCATGACGCGACTTGGGAAAGCATGCGATTGCTTCGTAAAGCGTGCGGCGCAAGCTGACAGCGTAGCTCTGACCAAGCGCTTCGGCTTGTCGGCGAGAGAGGAACAAGCAAAATGCAGCGGCAATTCCCGCCAGTGCCAGTTCAGCGATCGTCTGAATTTGAAGCGTGGTGTCAGCGTGCATTGCCGCAAAAGACGCCCGCGTTGCAAAGGCTGCTATTGCAAGCGCACCAGCCTGTGCGATGCCGCAGCCCACAACAAGGACCGCGCCCAAAACGCGATCCTTTGTGACGAGAGGCGGGACGGACTTCATGCGGCCACATCTTCCGGTGCACAGCGCATCAGCGGGGCCACGTACCGCGCGATGATGTCGGAAGACCAGAGGTCTTCGCGTGACAGGATCGGACACCCGGTGACTTCGGCCGCCTCTGCCGTTGCAAGAGGGGAGCAACTCACCATGCCCGAAATTGCAAATGGCGCGAGGCCAAGCTTGTCGAGCACCACAATGCCGCCAAGCGCACTCAGGGCATCGGGGGCAGCAAACAGAAGCCCGTCCAATCTGTCGCGAACACGCGAAGATTTCAGGATATCCCGGGTTTCCTGCTGAAAGAGACCATCCGCGATTTCTGCCACGACAACCTCAGCACCACGCGCTGCCGCCGTAGCAACGAGCGTGTCAAATCCGGCTTCAATCCGCTCCATCGGCATGCGAAACGTTGTCGGCATTCCGACATCGGTGAAATCGAGTGCGGGCACACCGCCATCTTCAAAGCTGTTAAAGTCGCCAAATGCGCCGGTACCGGTGGCCTTGACCGCGGCGGTTGCATACCCGGCTCGCAAAAGACCATGAGCAAGGCTCGTGGCTGCGGTTGTCTTGCCTGAGTTCATGGAGGCACCAAAGACTCCGATCACGGTCACGTCTTCATTCAGAGGAAGCGCAGGGACAGCGTAGTCCGAAACATTGAGAACCTTTCCTCGGATGCCTGTCAGCAGCCCGAGCGGTTTCAGGCGTGTAGGTGCTTCCATGAAGATGTGAGACGCATCCACTCTTCCGGCAACGCCACCGCCAGCAACGAGATCAATCAGATCATCGTCGATGATCGCGCTGGCCAAGAACTGATCCGGCGCATACCGATCACCAATGCACAGAACAACGAGATCGCCGGGATAGCTTTCAGATGTGCGCCGTTCCGCGAGCTGAATTTTCTTGTGGTGTCCGATTTCTGCGACTTCGCACAAGATCAAGTCCCCAGGCTTAGCCGTAGAGAAATTGCTTGAAAGATCGCGCACGTCGTCACGGTTTACACGGCGAGTGGTGAAGGCCCATTTTGCCAATTCGCACATGGCGTGTGTCATGGATGTCATATTGGTCATCTGCTGGTCTCCGTTGGTTCAGCTTGTTGATGACCTCTGTTTGCAGGAACTCGGTGATCGATATCCGGCAAACAGATGAACCGCTCACGATCAACCGGATGAACAACAGATGAATGCAAAGGTTGATCAGTCATCACCGCCCCCATCACCATCACCTCCGTTGTTGTCCCTGTCTTCATCGCGGGCTTCGCCTAGTCCCCTGCGAAGTTCAGAAATGGTAATCCGGCCATCATTGTTGTGATCACTTGACCGGAGAAGCCGAACAGCACCCATTCTCCCAAAGGCTGCAATCAACTCATTTCGGCTCAGAACACCGTCTGAATTCGTGTCGACCGCCCGGAAGCTGGCTGATTGAGCTGAAGCTGTTGCGGGAATCAATACTGTCAGGAGAAAGATCAGGGTCAACAAAAGAAGCATCCATTCTCGGCGGATTTGCTGTTGTGAACATCCTGTCCCCTCAACGCTCCACATAGTTCTAAACGAATTCATCTACTCCGCCTGTTACTGGGATGCGCAACCTCACTCTAGCTGATTGAAGCGGTTTTGTTTCTCACGCTCAGATGGACAGAACCTGCTTGAAAAGATGAACGCCGGGTGAACGTTTGAAAGCGGTTGTTCCAGACGAGGCTTTGCGGACGGTCTTTGGGAAGGGATCTGTTGCACCCGGTGCCTTCATGTCGTCAGGAATTCGGTTTGCACCGCCGCCGCGATGCGTTCAAACACGTCGTCCCAATCCCCGAGCGCTGTCTGGCGGAACAGGCGGACCGACGGGTACCACGGGCTGTCCTCACGGTTCAGAAACCAGCGCCAGTCCGCGCTCT
>WQBJ01000065.1 GCA_013032095.1 Ruegeria atlantica
ATCTCGAGAACCCCGTTATAGTTCTCATCCGGGGTGCCGGAGAGCAGGCGTGTCTGGGCATCGAAGGTCAGCCAGGATGGCAACTCCCCGCGATCACTCAGCGCAACCGACAGAGTCAGTTCCTCCCCATCCGGGTCCGAGAAGGTGGTGGCCGGGATCGTGATGCTGACCGCCGCGCCTTCCGCGTAGGTCTGGTCGAGCAGCGCGGTTGCAACCACCGGCGCATCGTTTTCCGGCGTGTGGGTCAGGATGAAAGTGTCGCTCGCGGTCTCGCCCGCGTCATCCATCGCGGTGACGGTGATCTCGAGGGCCCCGTTATAGTTCTCATCCGGGCTGCCGGAGAGCAGGCGTGTCTGGGCATCGAAGGTCAGCCAGGTTGGCAACTCGCCACCATCA
Organism: Ruegeria atlantica; assembly: GCA_013032095.1. GTDB lineage: Bacteria > Pseudomonadota > Alphaproteobacteria > Rhodobacterales > Rhodobacteraceae > Ruegeria > Ruegeria atlantica_E. Next base: position 397 of record WQBJ01000065.1, read on the forward strand.
CTCAGTGCCGCCGACAGGGTCAGATCCTCCCCGTCCGGGTCCGAGAAGGTGGTGGCCGGGATCGTGACGCTGACCGCCGCGCCTTCCGCATAGGTCCGGTCCGGCAGCGCGGTTGCCACCTCCGGGGCATCATTCTCCGGCGTATGGGTCAGGATGAAAGTGTCGCTCGCGGTCTCGCCGGCGTCATCCGTCGCGGTGACGGTGATCTCGAGAACCCCGTTATAGTTCTCATCCGGGCTGCCGGAGAGCAGGCGTGTCTGGGCATCGAAGGTCAGCCAGGATGGCAGGGCACTGCCATCACTCAGCGCAACCGACAGGGTCAGATCCTCCCCGTCCGGGTCCGAGAAGGTGGTGGCCGGAATCGTGACGCTGACCGCCGCGCCTTCCGCGTAGGTCCGGTCCGGCAGCGCGGTTGCTACCTCCGGGGCGCTGTTGAACGTAAATATGAAATTCGAGTCGGACAAATCACCTAGAGCCACCCCTTTGAGCAAAACGCAATTGCCGCTATCAAGCTCGATGAGCGTGCCCGTGCCATCATCAGATGAATTGTTCTTTACATCATCAAAGGATGTCCAACTGCTCACATCAATGAATGCGATTACATCTTCTGCCGTGGAGAAATCCTCGATCGTTTCCCGGCCGAATTCATCGCCAACGTAGACAAAGCAGTCCTTGTCTGCGCCACCATGGAGCGTGTCATCCCCGCCACTGCCGTTCAGCGTGTCATCGCCAGCACCACCAATCAGGGTGTTTGCAGTCTCGTCACCCGTCAGATTGTCCGCGTAAGACGTGCCCGTCAGGTTCTCGATCCCCATCAGGCTGTCCGTGTCCCCGAAGCTGTCCGTGGCCGTACCAGCACCAAGGTCTGCTACAACACCGCTGCCGCCCGTCTCACCCGAGTAATCCGCGGTATCAGCCCCCGCACCGCCAGTCAGCGTGTCATCACCCTCCAGGCCCACCAGAACGTTGTCATTGTCGTCACCCGTCAGGCTATCGCCATACTGACTACCCGTCAGGTTTTCGATGCGCGTCAGGGTATCCCTGTAGCCGTAACTGTCGGTCGCGGTACCAGCTAACAGGTCTGCAACAACACCGCTGCCACCCGTCTCACCGGAATAATCCGCCGTATCGATGCCCGCACCACCATCCAGCGCGTCAGCCCCCTCAAGACCCGCCAGAACGTTGTCATTGTCATCACCGGTCAGCTGATCCCAGTATAGGCTGCCCGTCAGGTTCTCAATGCCCGTCAGGCTGTCCGTGTCTCCAAAACTGTCCGTAACCGTGCCTGCCGACAGGTCTCCAATGACACCTCTACCACCGGTTTCGCCGGAATAGTCCGCCGTGTCAGTGCCATCCCCGCCCGACAGCGCATCAGCCCCCTCAAGACCCGCCAGAACGTTGTCATTGTCATCACCGGTCAGGCTATCGCCATACTGACTGCCCGTCAGGTTCTCGATCCCCGACAGGCTGTCCGTATCTCCGAAACTGTCCGTGGCCGTACCCGTTTCCAGGTTCGCAGTGATACCGCTGCCGCCCGTTTCGCCAGAATAGTCCGCCGTATCGATACCTGCACCGCCAGTCAGTGTATCAGCACCTTCAAGACCCGCCAGGACGTTGGCATTGTCGTCGCCAGTCAGGCTGTCCCCGTAAGACGTGCCCGTCAGGTTCTCGATCCCCGACAGGCTGTCCGTGTCACCGTAGCTGTCCGTAGCCGTACCCGTTTCCAGGTTCGCGGTGACTCCACTGCCACCCGTCTCACCCGAATAATCCGCCGTATCGCTGCCCGCGCCGCCATCCAGCATGTCATTGCCATCGCCGCCAGCAAGAACATTTGCAGCGCTGTCACCGGTCAGGCTGTCACCGTAAGACGTGCCCGTCAGGTTCTCGATCCCCGACAGGCTGTCCGTATCCCCGAAACTGTCGGTCGCCGTACCCGTTTCCAGGTTCGCGGTGACTCTACTGCCACCCGTCTCACCCGAATAATCCGCCGTATCGATGCCCTCACCGCCATCGAGCGTGTCGTCACCTGCGCCACCGCTCAGCGTGTCGTCGCCCTCGCCGCCCGTGAGAACGTTTGCCGCCCCGTCACCGGTCAGACTGTCCGCATATACACTGCCCATCAGGTTCTCGATCCCCGACAGGCTGTCCGTTTCCCCGAAACTGTCTGTCGCGGTGCCGGCGCCAAGGTCTGCGATGACACCGCCACCTCCGGTTTCGCGTGAATAGTCCGCCGTATCGATACCCGCGCCGCCATCCAGCGTATCGTCGCCATCGCCGCCCGTGAGAACGTTTGCCGCCCCGTCGCCAGTCAGACTGTCCCCGTAAGACGTGCCGGTCAGGTTCTCGATCCCTGACAGGCTGTCCGTGTCTCCGAAACTGTCCGTGGCCGTGCCCGTTGCCAGGTTCGCGGTGACACCGCTGCCGCCCGTCTCACCGGAATAATCCGCCGTGTCGATGCCTGCGCCGCCTTCCAGCGTGTCAGCACCCTCCAGGCCCGCCAGGACGTTGTCATTGTCGTCACCCGTCAGGCTATCGCCATACTGGCTGCCCGTCAGGTTTTCGATGCGTGTCAAGGTATCCGTGTCGCCGTAACTGTCGGTCGCCGTGCCGGTCGCCAGGTTCGCGGTGACACCGCTGCCGCCCGTCTCACCGGAATAATCCGCCGTGTCGGTGCCCTCGCCACCGTCCAGCTTATCCTGACCAGACAGACCTGCCAGGACATTGGCTAGGCTGTTGCCGTTCAGAGTATCATCATTCAAAGTGCCAACCAGATTGTCGATATACCACAAGGTGTCCGTGTCGCCGTAACTGTCGATGACCGTGCCATAGGTCCCCCACAGGTTTGCCTTGATCCCGCCGCTGCCCGTTTCGCTCGAGTAGTCAGCTGTATTGGAATCAGTTTGCCCGGAATAACTGCCATGAAGAGTATCGTTGCCTGCGCCTCCGATGAGCGTGTCATGGCCTCGTGAACCTACGATAGAGTCATCCCCGCCACCGCCTGTCAGGACGTTTGCATTCATATCGCCATAGAGCGTGTCGCCATACATGCTACCGGTCAAGTTCTCGATACCCCGCAAGGTATCTACGCCTCCGAAGCTGTCCATGGCCGTGCTTGTTGTCCACTGCAGGTATACAATGACGCCGCCGGTTTCCCCGGAAAAATCCGCCGTGTCTGTGCCCTCACCGCCATTCAGAACATCGGAACCTGCGCCGCCGCGCAACACATCATTGCCCTCACCGCCACCCAGGCGGTCATCGCCACCGCCACCCTCCAACGTGTCCTCTCCAAGGCCACCCTCCAGGTTGTTGCGGCCATCGTTTCCGGTGATACTGTTGTTTCTGTCATTGCCTGTACCGTTGACACTGCCCGTGCCTGTCAGAACCAGGTGCTCGAGATACTGGTGGTTGTTCGCGTTCAGATCGAAGCTCTTCGAACTGTTGACCGTGTCCTCACCCTCATCCGCATTTTCAACAACGATGTCGTCAGCATCATCAACCCAGTAGACATCATCTCCCAGGCCTCCTGCCATGCTGTCCACACCCGCGCCGCCCACCAGCACGTCGTTCCCGCCACCGCCGTTCAGCGTATCATTGCCCGCGCCTCCGTCCAGCGCATTCGCCTGCCCGTCACCGGTCAGCTGATCCGCATAAGACGTGCCCGTCAGATTTTCGATCCCCGACAGGCTGTCCGTATCCCCGAAGCTGTCGGTCGTCGTGCCACTTGCCAGGTTCGCGGTAACACCGCCACCACCTGTTTCGCCGGAATAGTCCGCCGCGTCAGTGCCATCCCCGCCCGACAGCGTGTCATCGCCCTCGCCACCCGCCAGGACGTTGGCATTGTCATCACCGGTCAGACTATCGCCATACTGACTGCCCGTCAGGTTCTCGATCCCCGACAGGCTGTCCGTATCTCCGAAACTGTCGGTTGCCGTGCCCGTTTCCAGGTTCACAGTGATACCGCTGCCGCCCGTTTCGCCAGAATAGTCCGCCGTATCGATACCTGCACCGCCAGTCAGTGTATCAGCACCTTCAAGACCCGCCAGGACGTTGGCATTGTCGTCGCCGGTCAGGCTGTCTCCAGACGCACTGCCCGTCAGGTTCTCAATCCCCGATAGAGTGTCCGTGTCACCGTAGCTGTCCGTGGCCGTGCCGGTTGCCAGGCTCGCAGTGATACCGCTCCCGCCCGTTTCGCGTGAATAATCCGCCGTATCGCTGCCCGTGCCGCCATCCAGCGTGTCATTGCCATCGCCGCCAGCAAGAACATTTGCAGCGCTGTCACCGGTCAGGCTGTCCCCGTAAGACGTGCCCGTCAGGTTCTCGATCCCCGACAGGCTGTCCGTATCCCCGAAGCTGTCCGTGGCCGTACCCGTTTCCAGGTTCGCGGTGACACCACTACCACCTGTCTCACCCGAATAATCCGCCGTATCGGTGCCCGCATCGCCGTCAAGCGTATCTGCGCCGTCGCCACCGCTCAGCGTGTCGTCGCCCTCGCCCGCCTCCAGAACGTTTGCAGCCCCGTCGCCGGTCAGGCTGTCCCCGTAAGACGTGCCCGTCAGGTTCTCGATCCCCGACAGGCTGTCCGTGTCTCCGAAACTGTCGGTCGCCGTACCGTCTGCCAGGTTCGCGGTGACACCATTGCTGCCCGTCTCACCGGAATAATCCGCCGTATCGGTACCCGCACCGCCAGCCAGTGTATCAGCACCCTCAAGACCTGCCAGAACGTTGGCATTGTCGTCGCCGGTCAGGCTGTCTCCAAACGCACTGCCCGTCAGGTTCTCGATGCCCGTCAGGCTGTCCGTATCCCCGAAGCTGTCCGTGGCCGTGCCGGTTGCCAGGTTCGCGGTGACGCCATTGCTGCCGGTTTCGCGTGAATAATCTACCGTATCGGTTCCCGCACCGCCATCCAGCGTGTCATTGCCATCGCCGCCAGCAAGAACATTTGCAGCGCTGTCACCGGTCAGGCTGTCCCCGTAAGACGTGCCCGTCAGGTTCTCGATCCCCGACAGGCTGTCTGTATCCCCGAAACTGTCGGTCGCCGTACCCATTTCCAGGTTCACGGTGATACCACTGCCGCCCGTCTCACCGGAATAATCCGCCGTATCAGTATCTTCACCACCGTCCAGCGTGTCAGAGCCCGCACCGCCACTCAGCGTGTCATCCCCCGCGCCGCTCTCCAGAGTATTCGTAGTGGCGTCACCGGTCAGGCTGTCTCCAGACGCACTGCCCGTCAGATTTTCGATCCCCGACAGGTTGTCCGTGTCCCCAAAACTGTCCGTGACCGTACCCGTTGCCAGGTTCGCGGTGACACCACCGTCGCCGGTTTCGCGTGAATAATCTGCCGTATCGGTCCCAGCACCACCATCCAGCGTGTCCGCGCCAGCCAGACCAGCCAGGATATTCGCGGTGTTGTCACCCGTCAGGCTGTCTCCAGACGCACTGCCCGTCAGGTTCTCGATCCCCGACAGGCTGTCCGTGTCCCCGAAACTGTCGGTGGCCGTACCACTTGCCAGATTTGCGGTAACACCACTGCCGCCCGTCTCACCCGAATAGTCCGCCGTATCGGTGCCCGCATCGCCGTCCAGCGTGTCCGAACCCTCTCCACCGCGCAGCGTGTCGTCCCCCGCGCCGCTCTCGATGACATTGTCGACGGCATTGCCGGTAATCTCATCGTCACCGGAGCCGGTTACGACGTTTTCCAGGATCGTGCCTCGGGCAATGCCGACGTTGCCGAAGTAGCCGGCAATATCGGAAAACGCCCCGTCGCGCAGATAGATCCGGCTGTCGTCTGCAACCGTACTTACATTCAGCGTGTCGACCCCGCCCTGGTCATAGATCGTGAAGGCAACCGCTCCACGGTCGTAATCGAAATCCCCTAAGGGGTTCGTCAGGTAGTCAAAAAAGACGCCGACAGCGCCGCCCAGACTCGAGCCAACACCCCAGATCGTATCACCCGCGGTCGGGCTGCCATCACCCGGCGCACCATAAAGCGACTGGATCGCCACGATGTCCGCCATCATCGCCGACATCGGATAGGCAGTGCTGACATCGTACTTGATAAAATGGTTATAAGATTGGCGGAAATAAGACATCACTGACATTTGGTAGCTGTCATTGTCAAATGTCCGTTGCAGCGAAAAATTTGGGAGACCGCTGCTGGAGTAGTTGTAATTCCCCTGGTGCCCCAGCCCCAGCGCATGGCCGATTTCGTGAATGTAGGTCCGCATCGCATAGTCATCGACAGAGGCACCGTCGGGATCCAGCCAATCCGTCGATATCTTGACGGTTGCAGACGTGATCGTGTTGCCGTCCTTGACTGTGGAAGCGGAGGCGCCGCTGACATCGTCCCGGAAGGTGATATCCGCGTCTCCATTGGTTTCCACGAAAACGAGATCGGCAACCATCTCCCAGGCATCCAGCGCCCAGCGGGCCAGTTTCTGTCCGTCTTCATTCAAACCGCTGAGATTGACCGTGATCTCGTTGCTCTCGGAGGTGTCCCAACTGCGGTACTCACCCCCGTTGTCTTCCCAATACCCATGGGTCAGATATTCAGCCAGTTCGTCCAGGGTCGCAAATTCGGGTTCGGTTTCTTCGACGCTGAGCTCATAGGTGCCCGTTGTTTCTCCGTCGAGATAAATTGCAGAGATATAGTAGGTGCCACCGACTTGAGGTGTGAAGATGAGTTCGGTATTCCCCCCGTCCGCATAGACGTATCTGCCTGCCAGCCAACTGCTGTCACTGTCGTATATCCGGAGCCACACTTTTGATATGGTCCCGCTATAGGTGACCACATATACCTGCCCGGCCTCCAGGGTGATCGCAACCCAGTCAACGTCATCTTCATCCATGCTGCCTGCAAACGTATCTCCCACCGACATGGAATATTGCGTGCTGGCCGATCCTGCGGCGTCGGTGGTCTCCTCAATATAGGCGCCACCTGATCCCGCTTCATCCGCTGAAAAACTGTCAGCGGTAATATCGCCGCTGTTGTCAGAATTCTCGTCGATACTCTCGGCCCATTTGGACCAGGCCGCATTGGCGTCACACAGCCAGCACATGGCAATCTCCTCCAGAGCGATCGAGCGATATTGAGCAGGCACACACCCAAAACGGGTCGGTTTGAAAAAGCTCTTTTACGCCCGCCAAGCCGTCTGTTTGCGAACATGTCTCAGGAGATATGTCCCGCCTATTCGCCTGAACGCGGATAGCTCATTCGAGCCAAACCAGCTTCTTTCATTTGGCGGGCGCCCCGACATGGCGGGACCCGAGAGATGTTCGCATAACCATGCTCAATTGAAAAAAATGTAAGTCAAACAGAAAGTTGGCAGGTGGAACGGAGCGCTCCAAAAATGAAATTGTCGCCCCTGTCCTGAGTGGAACCCGGGGATTTGCCGCAACCCAGTTTAGAATGTGCCGCAGGTTTCACCAGTCAGCCGATAATTCCAGGATGAAATCTTCGCGAATTGATTGAACGACCCGATCCCCGGGTGCGTAGTGCCCATTGCGGCTCATGCTGGTCACTTCGATACCTACCAAAGTGGACGTCGCGAAGGCAAATGATTTGAAACCGAGCATCGGGCGCGGGCGCCTTTTGATGAAACGGTGGCCCTGTTCCGCGACCATATTGAGGTGCATGCGCCTCACCATGAACCGCCCCGGGTTTACTGGAGGGTAAAACACTCCAAAGGTGAGCCTTATGACGAAGAGACCACATACCTCCGCCTATCCTGCCGAGCTGCGTGAACGGTGCTGCGATCCGGAAGACCTGCGCTCAGTTCGTGGAACTCTTCCATGAGCTCGTTGAGAGCTTCGGACTGGAAGACCGGAAAGCACGTAGGCAACTCGGATTTGTTCTACGTGTTTATTTGACCCGTAAGCTGGCCTATCAGCGCGCCTTGCTGCAGCACGATCATCGCTACGATCTCGACGCAAACCCTGCAGGCAAGATATCAAAGGACGACAAGGATCATGCGCGCGCCCAGGTCAAACAGATCTGGCAGAAAATCAAGCAAGCAAGGGAAGTAAGTTCAATCGATGTGGAGTCCAGGTGATGGTTCAATTTGAACACGCAGTTTCCTCAACGATGGGCTTAACGGGAATGGAGCTCTATTAGTTTGAAAGACATCTTTTGGGTTGCGAATATAATTGGGAGCTTATATATTGACGTGGTCAGTTGAGTTTCATGAAGAGTTTGCGGAAGAGTTCAGAGCTCTTCCCGAGGACGTCAAACTGGAGCTGTTGGCACAGGCTAAGTTCTTGAAAGAGTTTGGACCTCAACTTGGTCGGCCATCCGTAGACCAACTGAATGGATCAAGCTTTGCTAACATGAAGGAGCTTCGGTTTAGCGTTGGCAGGAATCCTTGGAGGGTCGCATTCGCGTTCGACAAAAAGCAGAAGGCTATCCTGTTGGTTGGGGGAAGCAAAGCTGGGGTTGCACACCGTCTCTTCTATAGGAAGCTCATCAGGACTGCAGATCAACGTTTCGCTAAACACACTGGGTTAGGTAAGTGATATGGCAATCAAACTAAACCACATGCTAGCTGAACTTTCTCCAGAGCAACTGGAGAAGGTTGAAACTCGCACAGAAGAGCTTGTCAAACAGCACCTCATTCTCAAAGAAATCCGTGAACATGCGGGCCTTACGCAGAAAGAGGTTGCTAAGGGTTTTGGTGTGAGCCAGGCGAACATTTCGCAGCTCGAAAAGAGAAATGACCCCAACCTGTCGTTGTTGCAAGAATACGTTGGTCTCCTAGGGGGGAAGCTATCAATCACGGTTGATTTGCCCGACGGCGAAACAGTGCAGTTTGCAGATCTCCAAGTCTGATTTTTAGTTTAGCAGCTGAGGGAGAAGCAGCAGGCCGCAGGAAATCCTGCCATCGAAGAATTACGTGACATGCTCGCATCCACTTGAGCGTCCGTTGAAACCTGGCATGGCTCCCTTGATGATTTAGGCGATGACCCCGACACAATCGCACGTGTCAAAGGCCAAACACCGCGGTCGAAATTGGATACTAACAGATCTGATGCATCTTTTAGGTTTTCAGCCTGGCTTGATCTGGAACGCCCCCAGCCCTTCGACCGCATGACGTCCGATATGACAACGGGTGCGGATTTGTAGAATAGGGCGCAGCTGCAAGTGCCACCTTCATCCCCTTTTCACGAGCGATTCCATGGGCTAGGTCGTTGGCATTGGCCTCATTCTGCAAAACCAGCCAGTCGCCTTCCTGTGCTTGTGCCAGACTGTCCCGAATGTGAGTTTCCGTAATTTCGCGGTTCGCGCCATCGACAATGACAATCTGGTTTTCCGACTGAGCATCGACATAGATAATTGCGTGGCCGGTAATTGCATCGCCCTTGGCGATCGACGTTTTATCGACAGTCAAGACGTCAAGCAGCTTGCCGACCTCGGAATCGCCGCGACCTACCGCCCCGATATGACGCACGTCTGCCCCGGCACGAATCATCGCGACAATGATATTCAGCCCCTTGCCACCCAGCTCTCATCCGTTCGACATCAGCCGCTTCAGGAACAACTTCTTGGCCCAACCGCCCCGAACGTGCACAGATGGGGGTTATGAGGAACACAGGGAGAACGCACGATACAGTGACCATTCGCCGCGCGTTGTTTGAATAGGTAAGATGCGGGACAATATGGGCCTTCGCTGCGGCAGCGCCAATGACTGCTTAGTTTGGTGATTCAGATGATCGCGCTCTCTATCAAACGGTAGAATTCGTCTTTGGCATGGCTTTCCTGCCATGGCTTGTGGCCGCATCGCTTAAGCTCGACGAATTGTGCAGATGGAAGCGCCGCCTGCAGAGGACTTCGAACGCCTTCCGAGGGTCTTGGATCATAGTCGCCATGGATTGCCAGAACGGGGCATTGAATGCCCGATACGGCTTTAATCAGTGCCCCGTTCCTGCGCATTTCATCGGCTTCGGGCCAGACCGCCGCATGTATAGCACCATCGAAAACAATGGTGGGAGTCGGCGAGGTATCTCGCGAATGAGTATCTGCTACATCACTCAGTTCTATAAATCGGGTAACGTTGGCGACGTCACCGTCCGCTATGCGAAGTGCTTTTAATTCTGACCGTTGTTCCTTGGTTAAACGGGAATGTTTTGTCGTTCGGATTGCGGAGGTAAAGCGCGCTTCGAACGGGCCGCTGCCCACAAGAATGAGCTTGTCGACCAAATGACTGTAGCGGGCGGCAAACAAACATCCGAGCCATGCGCCCCAAGACCACCCGATAACAGTCACGGGCGGCGAACATAGTTCCTCGGTCTGACATTTGAGTTCATCAACTTGATCGGCAACCGTATGGCGCGTCTGAAAGGGCTCCAAGACCGCATGGCCTCTTCTACAAAGTTCCCGTGCGAGGGGTTCGACCTCACCCGCACCGCCCGGCCCGCCGTGAAGCACCACAACGCGAGAGGGCGTATCGCCATACTGACGAATGTTTTCCTTGGTTTCTGACATTCAACAATCGTCATCGCTTGCTTGACCTCAAGCAAGGTCATCGACATCCTTTATGAGACAGTTCGCAGAGCGATCCTTCCCAATTTACTAACAAGGAAATCCGCTGCGAGCGACACATGCGCCTCGCATGGTCCTGACTGATGAACGGATATCACCACCTCAGACAGTCGAGGAAAACCTGCCTGCCCGTCAATGATTCTGAGACCGCTTGGTATGACCGAAGCTTCCATCACAGATACTGACGAGCCGTCTAAAAGGGCCTTTTCCATCAATCCTATACTGCGAGTTGAATAGGCGACCCGCCACGGGCGGTTGATGCATTTCAATGAGTCTAGGGCAATGTCTCTGCACACGCAGCCTGCTGGGAAGAGAACAAGGGAGAGTGGCGCATCAGGATCATCAATAAAATCGGGGGCAGCGACCCAATGAAGCGGTTCATGTCGCGCGATCTTCCCTCCAACTGACTCGGGGCGGTGCGTGGCGATGACCACATCAAGTTGTCCCTGCCTCATCAAAGGTAGCAGGTCGGCGGCATTGTCACAGTTGACTTCAAACTGTAACCGAGGGTGTTCCTTCCCTAGAGCCGACAATAATGGCGGTAGCAGGTAAGTTGCATAGTCATCAGGTGCTCCTATCCTGATCAGCCCTTCGGCTTCGGGGCGGTGGAGATGGGACAACGCCTCGTCATTTGCGCCAAGAATACGGTTTGCATAAACCAGCAACGCCTCGCCATTCTGTGTGATTGTCACGGACTGACGGCTGCGTTCGAAAAGGCGTTTCTCCACGATCTCTTCGAGACGTTTGATCTGAAGGCTGACGGCCGACTGGGTGCGCCCAATGGCGTGTGCAGCTTGGGTAAAATTGCGATGGGCCGCGACGGCAACGAAGGATCGCAGCAGGTCAATTTCGAGATCGCGTTTCATGACACAGGATTTACATATCTCATCACGTTTAACAATATTATTCGTTTTTGCAATTAAACCTCTGGGGCTACGTTCACCATAGGAGGCCAATGCAATGCTCGGTTTGTTCGCTCAATCAATTTTTGTAGCTACACGTGTCACACCTTTGGCAAGCCAAGCAAAAGGACACGATTGGCGTGCATCGCTAGCCCCAATGGGAGACCGAAATAGAAAAGAGACTGGAACCACAACATGCGAAGCATCGATATCAGCGACCTCAAAACACGGACAGGCACCGTCGAACGCGTCTGGCAAATTGAAATACAAGCGACGCCTGAAGACGTAGACAAGATTATTGACAATGTGATGGAGGTCGATCCGCTGATCTATGGTCGATACAAGCGCAACGCTTTTGTCAGTGCCATCGGTAGTGAAACCTACCTGCCGGAAGAAAACTCTACTAGTGCTGTGCATCTGGGGGCGGCAAACAAAGTTCAGACTTTCCCGAGCGTCTTGATCATCATCTCAATTGAACAAAATCCCGAAACGCTAGAGCGTGTTTTGGATGTGGTACGTGATGTTCACCACTACGAAGAACCGCTGATCTTCATCAAAGATTGTTGGGCCAGTCGCGCCAGTTATGACCCGCACAACTCTAATCCTAACCGTTGGTGGAATCGCGACAAAGCCATGGCAGATACGTGAAACTCAAACGAATGCGGCGGATTTCAGAGATGAGTTTCAATTCGCCGTAGCGGCGTGAGAGCCGTCGTTCGTGCAGGCCGCAGCATTGGTTATTTTGGGCTCGTTGGTTGAATCCGCCGCGCCCTGAACGAACGGCGGCTTCAGGTTTCGGCATCTGCGAGCGCCCGATAGACCGTCATCCTTGAAACCCCCAGATCGCGGGCGATCTGGGCTTTGGGAGTGCCCTCGCGCGCCAATCGTCGGATTTCCTCATCGTCCACGGATTTTCGCCTCCCCTTATAAACACCTTTGCCCTTGGCGGCTTTAATTCCAGCGCGTTGACGGTCGCGGATAAACTTCAGCTCCATATCGGCCACCATTCCGAGCACAGTTATTACCATTCGGCCCATGTCGCCGACGGTGGTGACTTCCGGTTCAAGCACCCGGAGCGATGCACCTTTGGCGTCCAACTCATGGACCAGGTTCAGCACATCGCGCGTGGACCGGCCGAAACGATCCAGGCGGTGAACGACTAACTCGTCGCCTTCCCGCAAGAATTCCATCACCGTTTCCAGTTCGGATCGGTCATCACGAGATGCACCTGACACCGTTTCCGAGCGGATCACCTCACAGCCCGCCGCCGTAAGTTTGGCTTTCTGAATATCCAGATCCTGGCTTGATGAGCTGACGCGGGCGTATCCGATCTTGGGCATGGAAACCTGTCACATTAGGGTGGCTTACGCTCTGATACTGTAACAATAGGTGGTAGGCTATGTATTTGTGACATCCTGACCTGTCACATCTGTCTGCCTCCTGTGGGTGCACCCTTTTGTGACGCAAGGCTCATGCAGCGATTGCTCCAAAGTCGATCCGCTTGTCCAGGTCAACATCGAACCGGCCATAGGGGTTGATGTGGGAATAGATCAGCGGAGAAAGCCCGCTATAGTCCCGATCCGTCAGTCGGGTCGCCCATATCGGTTCCGCCAGAACCGATTGCATCATGCGGGTGTTCACATAAACCAGAGAGGCTTGGAGTAGGTGCAGTGCATGAGCTGAGATTTCCTGGTCAGCAATCCGGTTGCTGGAAATCTCACCACCCTTGCCGAAGAACACGAACCCGTTGGCACTGTTCCAATTCTCGACCACATTCAACCCTTCATGAATCTCGCGTCGGAATTCTTCGGATCGAAGATAGCGACACAGAAAGATGGTCTTGATCGCCCGCCCCAACTCAGCGAGCGCCTTATAAGTCGGGTGCATCACATCGGCGCGTGCAAAACGACGCAGAATGGCTTCCGGATCGGCCGTGCCGTGCTGCATGGCCGATGCGTATTTGACCATTTCATCGTACTGCCTTTCGATCTCGGCCCAGTCGATGGTACCAGACAGGATGGGCATGAGATTTGGCAGTTGTCCTCGCATACCGGCGTTTGGCAAGGCCAGTTTCTGCCGCGCAATGGCCTTCAAGCGTGGGGCCAATTCGAAGCCTAGAAGGTGACAGAAGGCGAAACCAATGGCACTCTGACCGTGGCTATCAACATACTGGCGCTGGATTTCCATGTCTGTGCAATGGCGCAAAACCCCTTCTATCATGGCCGCCACTTCGGAAGATGAGCAGCGTTTGAGCTGGGAATAAATGCAGGTCGCCTGGCGCTCGACATGCCAATAGATCATGACGCCCCGCCCGCCATAACGGGCGTGCCATTCCGTCATCAGGTTGCGATCCCAGGCCCCGAATTTGGTGGAATCTGCCGCACATGCAGTTCCTGCATCACCCCATACGGCCGGATTCCGAACCGCCAAAGTGGCATCCGCAACTTTGGCCGCCGCAGCCCGAAGCGAGGCCGGATCAATGTAGCGGCGACGGATATGCAGCAGCTCATCATAGCTTGTCCCAGGCACTCCGGCGGCCACCCGCTTCAAACCGGCGTTGGTGCCCAGACCGTAAAGGCACAGTAGCAAACGCTGGTCTCTAACTTTAGGGGCAAGCGCCTCACGGCTGGCCGAGGTTTCAAAGACATCCAGAAACCCGGTATCCAGCGCGGTTTCCTTCAGCGCATCCAGCAAGCCCGTCATCGGCCACCGTCTACCGATTTCAGCTTTCAATGAAACGAGACCGCGCGGTTCGGGCACTGGCGCAAAAGGCGTGACGTGAATCCGGTTTTCGCCGGACCATCGAAGCCGGACCTGGCCATTGAAAGGAAGAGTATCATTCAGTTCACGCAGCTCGAATTCCAACTGCTCACGAACTGAGCTGGAAAACTCCCGCGCATCCTGGGTGAGTTTCAGCCCGGCATAGTAAGCCGCGCGCATTTCTGAGAAGTCCTTCGGCAAGTCGTCATCCGGATTGCGATAGCGATCCGCGCCTTCGATCCAGATTTCCTTGGCCCGGATACGATCTCGTAATTGCGTCAGGACACAGAGTTCATAGGAAATGACATTCAACCGGCCCCGGTGATCAAAAACGGTGTCACGCCATCTGCGCGGGATAGACCCGTCGGGAGCCAATGACGCCGGAGCGACGCGTCGCCCTTCCTCGTTCAGGCGAGAGATCAAAGACAAAGCATCGAGGATCGGGCGCCAGCTTTCGTTGTTCGAACGGAACTTCAGGACAGATAGCAGCGACGGCAACATTCGGCGGTAATGGCTGGCCCAGGACCCCCGCATCACCAGTTGAATCCGCGCATCCAGCGTGCCCTTTGCACGATGTTCGTCGATAATCGCTTTCAGTTTCGCAGCGCCCGCAACAGGGAAAATCACATCCGAGACCCTTCCATTCGGGGTCATCATCGCAGCCGTGGCGATATCGACCAGCAATCGCTCCTTGCCGTGTACCTTCTCGATGTCGGCGGCAATTCTACCGATCACCTTGCGCCGCGATTTCGTCCCGATCCGGTGAACCACATCAATCAACAGATCCACCAGCCCATCGATCAGGTGCGATTTACGAGACATTATATATAGGGCCAGTAGCCCGACCCGTTTCTCCTCGGCATGACGGCGCATTTCATAGGCCGTTTCGCCTTCGACACGGCGCGCAAAGTGCCTGAGCCAGGACGGGTCGACGCGATCCGCTACACCAGACGAAAGATCTAGGCCCTGTATAAAGGCCAGCCGGTCTGCGGCCTCCAAAACGTTTTCCAGTGTCGCGGCCCCGACATCGTCCTTCAGCCGCAGAAAACCATGCGCGCCTCGTGGTTGGGCAAGACATTCTTCCAATGCTGCTCTGGCTTCCTTTGATACCTCGCCCGAGACCTCTGCCAGAAACCTTTCCTGGAATGCATGCAGGGCAGAACGGACCGCACGTTCCATAATCTTCCGCGAGGGCACGGATATCGCTTTCAGCAACGCCCACCTGAAACCAAAGTCAATGAGAGGGTCGATGGCTGGGCCTGATCTGGCACATTCCTCGACAAGCACAGAATGGAGTTCCGCACGATCCCGCTCATTCGCCCGGCGAAATCCCAGATGGCGTAGGATATCAAGGCGGTGACGGCGGGCAGCGTCAGATTGCAGATTGTATAGATGGACATGGGTGTCCAACTGTCCCTCGATATACTGGATGCGGTTGTCCTCGATGTCTTCGAGCGCTCCTGGAAAGTATCCGTAGGTGCGGAAATGGACCAACTGAAGCGCCAACCCCGCGCGCATTGTGCGACGATATCCCTGAACGAAATCCAGTTCGCCAAACGACAAGCTCCACACCCGCTGTTCTTCACTGTCCATCCGAATACCCCTTGCCCAAAAGGGCGAACTTCCAGAGGAATCAGAAATCCGTCAAGCGCTCTCTTGTTCCACTATTGTTCCTCACAACCCCCATCCACGCACGTTCGGGGCAGTTGGGCCTACTTGCGAGAAGTACCGCAAAGTGAGGGGCAATCAGGCCACCATTTGCGTTTCCTCGTGAGG
>WQBJ01000066.1 GCA_013032095.1 Ruegeria atlantica
CCTGCCTGCTGGCCAACACTCTGACCGCCTGCTGCCGCGCAAATGGCCTGCCAGAACCAGAAGGCCTGACAGCGTGAGCCTCGTTGCTGGCGCTCCAACCAGTGGAAGAATATCTGCCTGCGCCAGCGCGCAACGGTATTGGCATATTGCCGGCCGCGCCTTGCGTATGGTTATCGTGTCCATTGGCCACTCTCCGACGAATGCTACGCGCGCCCGTGCCTTGATCACCCGCACGGCACAAAATGGCATGGCGTTGGAACAGCAATTCTGGGGCAAGGATATGTCTCAGGATGAGTGTCGAACTCAGGTCAAACAACTGAATGAAGCGGAGGATGCCTATGCTGTCCTGCTATTGCCTGACGCGCCTGCGCATATTGATGTTCTCAACTTGCGAGGCGAATTACAGGGACATAAAGACCTCATTCGCCCCGGAGCATGGCATCATCCCGGACCGGTCCGCCCGGGCGAAGTTGATTGTATTCTGAACAGCGCGATTGCAGCCCATCAGGCTCACGGGGTCGTGATGAAGCAAGGGGGGTCTCAGATCGCGAGATAGCCAATTCCGGCAAAGGCAATGATGCATCCAAGCCATTGATAAGGTGCCATTTTCTCTTGCAGGATTGCCCAGGCCAAAACAACTGTCAGTAATCCGAAGATCGAGGCCGTGACAGATGCGTATTGGGCGTTTGGCAACCCCCCAGCAGACACCACGCACAGAAGTGCCACAGCGTCTAGCGCTCCCATCACGCACAACAGGGGTAGGGCCCGCGTGCCCGGCCAAAGCGACTGACGGGATAAAAGGGCGACGACGGTTAGGGCAGGGATAGCGGTTAATCGACCGATCAGCGAAACGGTGAACTCATCGCCCAGTTCGGCTGCGTACTGACCCAAAGCGAATGTCGCAGCGAACCCGATTGCAGCAAGTATGGAAAAGGCTATTGTCGGAGCAGCTGCGGGGTATTCCGTGCCATCGTCTTGGGAACGCGCTGATACAATGGATACACCGACGCCAATGGCAATGATCGCCAGCCAATGCCATAGGCTGACTTCGGAACCGCGCCATATCGCAAGAGTGACCGACAAGACCGGATAACTGGCGACAAGCGGTGCGACCAGACGGACAGGCCCGCGCTGAAAGGCGGCATACATGCTGAGGCCAGCCAGCAAATAGAAACCGCCCGCTGCAACTGCATTGGTCACTGCCTTGGCGGATATCGGGGCGAACCCGGCCCAGATTGCCACAAGACCGAACTGTAGCACGGCCCCGGCAACCAGTACGGACATCAATGCGGCAATGACGTTTACGGATTGGCTGACATATCGCACGGCGAGATCGTGAAAACCCCAGCACAATGCTGCCAGCAGACCCAGAGCAAGGGCGCTCATCCGGTCGCCTCGCGCAGCTGAGCATGCCCGGATATTCTGTATCCCTGTTTCAAAATCACCCGCGCCAACATGTCACTGGTAATAAACTTATTTTCCTGATATGCAATATTTATGGACGGCGGCAACTCGGGGAAGAGACCTATGTCATCGGCTTTGAACCAACTCGGGGGCGAAGAAAAGCTGCGGGCTCTTGTCGAACGGTTCTACGACCGCATGGAGACTGACCCGGCAGCGCATTCGTTGCACAGGCTGCATTTTCGCGGCCATGGATTGTCTCATACAAGACAGGCGCAGTTTGAATTCCTGAGCGGATTTCTGGGGGGTCGTGCATATTATCGTGAACGATTTGGTCATATGGACTTGCGAGAAATCCACGCGCATGTGCCGATACGCGAGGCTGACGCCGAACTTTGGCTGGCTACGTTTGACGCCGCGTTGGCGGATTGCGAAATGGACGGCCCGGTCGTGGACAAAATGCGCACAACATTGCGCCGTGCTGCCTTGATGCTGGTCAACGACGTCCCCGACTGGAGGGTTGAGGCAGACAGCGGAAAGAACCTTGAGGTTCATGACTGATTGAACGTGATCAGATCTGTCGCAATCTGGCATAGATGCTGGACGTAATCCTGAATTGTTCGTCAGAAATTTCGTCGCTGTCGGAGATCATTTCGCGCGCAGCATCCGCGGATCCAAGCCAATCCACGGCACATTGATGATTTGAGGGGTCGCTCATCCATGATTGGATCGTGCCCTGAACAAGTTCGGGGTGAAATTGCACACCCCAGGCACGGTCTAAAACCCGCACAGCTTGAACAGCACAGGTATCAGATTGTGCCAGAACTGATGAAGCGGCCGGCAGATCAACAGCTTCAACCCCATGCCATTGAAGCACCCGGAATTGACGGGGCAGGGGTTCGAACAGCGGATCATCGCCCGTGTTGTCAGTCAGAGTGACGGAAAGCACACCGATCTCGGGCTTTTGCATGGGGGCGCATTTTCCACCCAGCGCATCAACCAGGAGTTGGTGGCCCAGACAAATACCAAAGTAAGGACGTTTGAGGTCTTGAATCCAGGTCCTGATCGCGTGTTTTTCAGGCACAAGCCATGGATACGCTTCGGTTTCCCAGACGTCCATCGGTCCGCCCAGAACCAGAAGCAAATCAAATTCGTCGAGCTGCGGGATCGGTTGGTCATCATAGAGATGTACAACTCTGGCCGTATCACCACATGACGAAATGTGCTCCAGAAACGCTCCGGGGTTTTCGCCCTGCGTATGCTGAAAAATCAGAACGTTCACGAGGTACGGGTCTCCGTCTGACCGAAGGGGTCGGGGCAGCAGAATGTCTGCAGCCCCTGTTTGTTTAGATATCGAGAGTGTGGTCCTTTTCCCATCTTGAGAAATGGGAGACGAAGGAGTTCCATTCCTGGTGCTTCATTTTGAGGAATGCGCTTGAGAATTCCTGGCCCATCATCGCCTTCAGCTCGGTATCGTTGTCATAGGCGCGCAGCCCGTCGAGCATATTCAGCGGCAGTTTGGGTGCGTCGGTGACGGTGTGGCCTTCGGCATACATGTCGATGTCCCAGCGGCGTCCCGGATCGGCCTTGGAGCGGATGCCGGACAGACCGGCAGCGATGATGACCGCTTGCAGCAGATAGGGGTTGGTGGCCCCATCGGCGAGGCGCAATTCGAACCGGCCCGGGCCGGGCACGCGGACCATGTGGGTGCGGTTGTTGCCGGTCCAGGTTACGGTGTTGGGGGCCCAGGTCGCCCCCGACATGGTGCGGGGGGCGTTGATGCGCTTGTAGGAGTTCACCGTCGGGTTGGTGATCGCCGCCAGCGCACTGGCATGTTTCATGATACCGCCCAGGAAATGCTTGCCTTGTTCGCCCAGACCGAGCTCACCCGTCGGGCCGTCACCCTCACCCGCGAAGACATTGGTTCGGGCCTCCGCCCCCGGTGCATCCCAGACCGAGATATGGGCGTGGCAGCCATTACCCGTAAGGCCCTCGACGGGTTTCGGCATAAAGGTTGCGCGGAAGCCGTGTTTCTCGGCCACCGACTTGGTCATGAACTTGAAGAAGGAGTGCTTGTCGGCAGTCTTCAGAACGTCATCGAACTCCCAGTTCATCTCGAACTGGCCATTGGCGTCTTCGTGGTCGTTCTGATAGGGGCCCCAGCCCAGTTCCAGCATGTAATCGCAGATCTCGCGCACCACGTCATAGCGGCGCATCACCGCCTGCTGGTCATAGCAGGGCTTTTCGGCGGTATCGAACGGGTCGCTGATCTGCTCGCCATCGGGGGTGAGCAGAAAAAACTCGGCTTCGATGCCGGTTTTGACATGCATGCCCATCTCGGCGGCCTCGCCAATCAGGCGGCGCAGCACGTTGCGCGGGGCCTGGGCGACATCCTTGCCCTCCATCACGCAATTGCCCGCAACCCAGGCGACCTCGGGCTTCCATGGCAACTGGATCACCGAAGAGGGGTCCGGCACGGCCAGCATATCGGGATGTGCCGGGGTCATGTCCAGCCAGGTGGCAAACCCGGCAAAGCCCGCGCCGTCTTCCTGCATGTCGGCAATGGCTTGCGCGGGCACCAGCTTGGCCCGCTGCCCACCGAACAGGTCGGTGAACGAGATCATGAAGTACTTGACGTCGTTTTCTTTTGCGAAAGCTGCGAGATCTATCGTCACGATGGCTTTCCTTTCCCTGTTGAATTTTAGGTTTTTCAAAGTAAAAACGCGGCCCCCGTCAGGGAGCCGCGTTGCATCATTTCAGAACCCTTCCTTGCCAGGGTACCAACTGGTTCCCGCCAACGGTACCCGCGCCATGGCAGCGGCCTCCATCGTCAGGGCGCACAGGTCCTCGGGTTCGAGGTTGTGCAGGTGGTTGTGACCGCAGGCCCGCGCGATGGTCTGCGCCTCGAGCGTCATGACCTTCAGGTAGTTGCGCAACCGCCGTCCGGCCTCGACCGGGTTCAGACGGGCCGCCAGATCAGGACTCTGCGTGGTGATACCCGCCGGGTCCTGACCCTCGTGCCAGTCATCATATGCACCGGTGGTCGAGCCGAGTTTCTGATACTCGGCTTCCCATTTTGGGTCATTGTCGCCCAGAGCGATCAGAGCGGCCGTGCCGATGGCTACCGCATCCGCCCCCAGCGCCATCGCTTTGGCCACATCAGCCCCAGTGCGGATACCGCCCGAGATCACCAGCTGCACCTCGCGATGTACGCCCAGATCCTGCAGCGCCTGCACCGCGGGGCGAATGCACGAGAGTGTCGGCAAGCCCACATGTTCGATGAACACGTCCTGTGTAGCCGCGGTGCCGCCCTGCATCCCGTCCATCACCACCACATCGGCCCCGGCCTTCACCGCCAGTGCGGTATCGTAATAGGGCCGGGTCGCGCCAACCTTGACGTAAATCGGCACCTGCCAGTTGGTAATTTCGCGCAACTCGAGGATCTTGATCTCAAGATCGTCCGGTCCGGTCCAGTCCGGGTGGCGGCAGGCCGACCGCTGGTCGATGCCCTTGGGCAGGGTGCGCATCTCGGCCACACGGTCGCTGATCTTCTGACCCAGCAACATGCCGCCGCCGCCAGGCTTGGCGCCCTGACCGACCACGATCTCGATCGCGTCCGCCTTGCGCAGGTCGTTGGGGTTCATACCATAGCGGGACGGCAGGTATTGATAGACCAGCTTGGAAGAATGCCCGCGTTCTTCGGGAGTCATGCCGCCGTCCCCTGTCGTAGTCGAAGTACCCGCCATCGAAGCGCCGCGGCCTAATGCCTCTTTCGCCGGTCCGGACAGCGCGCCAAAGCTCATACCCGCGATGGTGATCGGGATATCCAGCTCAATCGGTTTCTTTGCAAAGCGGGTGCCGAGCGTCACCGAGGTGTCGCAGCGCTCGCGATAGCCTTCCAGGGGATAGCGGCTGACGCTGGCGCCCAGAAACAGCAGGTCGTCAAAATGCGGCACTTTCCGCTTGGCGCCACCACCGCGGATGTCATAGATACCGGTGGCCGCGGCGCGGCGGATTTCCGCATTGACCGGGTTTGTGAATGTCGCCGACTGGATCGGCTGGGTGCGGGGGATCTGATCGTCCATATCTTTCATACCCTTTCTCCTCAGTAGGCGGCGGCGTTATCGATGTCGAAGTTGTACAGCTGGCGGGCCGAGCCGTAGCGTTTGAACTCCTCCGGGCGGGCATCCGCGCCGGAGCGATCCAGCAGGTCTTTCAGGATTTCCAGATGCTCGGGGCGCATCTCTTTCTCGATGCAGTCAGCACCCAGGCTCTTGACCGAGCCGCGCACGAACAGCCGGGCCTCATAAAGCGAGTCCCCCAACGCGTCGCCCGCATCACCGCAGACCACAAGGTTCCCGGCCTGCGCCATGAAGGCGGACATATGGCCGATATTGCCATGCACCACGATGTCGATGCCCTTCATCGAGATGCCGCAGCGCGAGCTCGCGTTGCCCTTGATCACCAGCAGCCCGCCATGGCCCGTAGCCCCGGCATACTGGCTGGCATCGCCATCGACGATCACCTGACCGGACATCATGTTCTCGGCCACGCCGGGCCCGACCGAGCCTTCGACCTTGACTGTTGCCTGCTGGTTCATGCCGGCGCAGTAGTAGCCGGTCGAGCCCTTGACCGTCACCTCGATGGGTGCGTCCAGCCCGACCGCAATCGCGTGGCTGCCCTTGGGGTTCACAACCACCCAGCTGGTCTGGTTGGTCTCGGTGGATTGCGACTGCAGCGTCGCGTTCAGCCCGCGCAGGCCGTTTGCTTCAAGATCATAGGTCTGCATGTCAGGCTGCCTTTTCCGTCGTTGTCGGGCTGTCTTTATGGGACCAGAAGTAAACCGTTGCCGGTTCCGGTTCCCAGACGCGGGCGTCTTCAATGCCCGGCAGGTTCACCAGCGCCCGATATTCGCTGCCAAAGGCCACGTATTGATCGGTCTCGGCCATCACCGCTGGCTTGCAGGCGATCGGATCGCGGACCACGCCGAACCCGTCTTTGGTGCCAACAACAAAGGTGAAGAACCCGTCCAAATCCTCAAGGCTGCTTTCCAGCGCCTCACCCAGGGTGGCCCCGTTCATCATTTTCCAGGTCAGATAGGCGGCGCCGACCTCGGTATCGTTCTCGGTTTGGATCACCACGCCTTCACGGCGCAGTTTGCGGCGCAGCGAATTGTGGTTCGAGAGCGAGCCGTTGTGCACCAGACACTGATCCGGACCGGTGTTGAACGGATGCGCCCCCATGGTCGTCACGGCGGATTCCGTGGCCATGCGGGTGTGACCAATGCCATGGGTGCCGCTCATGCTGCTGACCTCAAACCGCGCTGCAACGTCCTTGGGCAGGCCGACCTCCTTGTAGATTTCCAGCATCTCGCCCCGGCTCATGATCCGGACCGAAGGCCGGATTTCTGCCAACGCGGCTCGCGCCGCTTCGAACTGTCCGGCCGGAACATCCAGCACCGTATGCGTGTCGTTGTCAGCCTGGCTCACCGCCACGCCCAGATGTTGCGCCAGTTCTTCGGCCAGCCCGACAAAGTCTTCACCTGGATTGGGCGATTGCAGTGTCACCTTGGTCTTGCCACCTGATTCCTCACCATAAATCGCTATCCCCGCACTGTCGGGGCCGCGATCAGTCATCGTGATCAGCATGTCTGTCAGCATCGTGCCCAATTGTGGCGCAAGCGACTGGTCTTTCAGGAATAATCCAACAATTCCGCACATGGCCGGCAGATCTCCTTGTGTGTTTCGTTACGATTCGAGGGTACCAACAAATCAAATGGACATCAATAATCATAGGAAAAAAATTTTCCTTAGAGGCAATGGGCAAAGCTTCAGATTTCTGCCCATTGCCAGCTTGCAGAGCCGGGTCAGTATCGTTCCAGCTGTGCTTTCACTTTCTCTTCGTCACCGGTGTGACGGGCCTTCTCAAGGTGTTCGCCTTCCCGCACGAACTGGATGCGATGCCAACCGACCCAAAATACGACGCCCACGATGACCATCAGTATTTCGTAACCTTGGAAGGGATAGATCGGCCCGACTTCGGCCAGATCAACGGCCCAGTTCGTATATCCATTCGTAGACATATCTTTCTCCCTTATTCCGCTACTGCGCCACGGGCAGCCAGTTCTTCTTTGTCTGCTGCAATTATTGCGGCTTTGGCATCTTCGTAGGCATGGTGTTCAGCGTAATCGAGGCCCTGAAGTTCAACTTCTTCCGGGATACGCAGCACACCAGCGGCCGATTGAATTTTGGCCAGGATCCAACCTGGCAAGAAGCCAAGAACAAAGAACATGATTACAGCGCCGGTGATTTGGCCGATCGGGTTGATCGTTGCATAGCCTTCGTAGGGCGAAGAAGGCACGCCCCACAGGACAAAGCCTGAAATCACCAGACCAACGAACCCTGCATAGCCGTGCACGGCAACGGCACCTACCGCATCGTCCAGCTTGAACCGGCGTTCGACCCAGTAGTGCAGGTTGTAGACGATCACGACACCGATTGCGGCAATGATCATGGCCTGAATCGGGTGATAAAGATCGTTACCTGCCGAGGCGGTGATTAGTCCGGCGAGGCCACCGGAGAACGTCCAGAACGCATCACCCTTCGAGACCACATATGCAGCCATCAGACCTCCGGACAGTGACATCAGGAAGTTGAAGGTAATTGCCGAAAGCGTGGTTGGAGCCAGATAGATGTTAGTTGCGGTCCAAGTAATGCCGGTAATTTGACCGTCGATAGCCTCGGGAGAGATCGCGGGAACGTTACATGCGGCATAGAAACCCCAGAACCCGGTGTAGATCAGAAAGATACCGATGGTCAGTAGCCAGGGGTTGTGCGGCGGAATATCCCGCGGCGTTCCGTCCTTCGCAAACTTACCAAGGCGCGGACCCAGAACCATGATCACACCAAGCGCGTAACCACCTGCAATTGCGTGAATAACGCCTGAAGCATAGGCATCATGGTAGCCAAGAACGCGGACCATCCAGCCGCCATAGTGCCAGCCCCACGCTGCATCTATGATCCACCAGACCGAACCGATCATCACTGCATGAACCCATAGGGCAGAAGATCTGATTCGTTCGATCACAGAACCGGAAACGATCGAGGCAGCAGTCCATGAGAACAGCAAGAACGCGGCCCAGAAGACGCCGGTGATTCTGTCGTCCAAATTGGTCGCCATCGTGTCAGCCCAGGGCAGATTGGCGGCTCCCGCTTCGGTGTCTAGACCACCCCAGAACGGAAAGTTCGGGAACGCCCAGTAGATCCACCATCCAAAGAAGAAGAATGTGACCGTCACCAGCGGGATGATCATGATGTTTTTCATCAATGTGTGCATGTGGTTACGAGCCCGGCTGGCACCGACTTCGTACATGCAAAAGCCCACATGGATGAGGAACATGAAGACAACCGTTACCCAGTAATAAAACTCGGTAAAGACCGTCGTTAGTGCATTTAGATTACCATCCACTTCGTAGTCTCCCTGTTGTTGCAGCAGGAGGTCTTTCTGCGAAGTTTTCCTGCTGGGAAATTTTATGTACTCAGGGGACAATTTCATCGGCGACCTGTCAATAGATATGTGGGGCAAACATCTTTTACAGAGGCGTCGCAGGTCCGATTTGAAGGGTCGTGTTTTTCCTTAACACGCTGCAATCCCAAGATTTAAACCGAAACAGGAGGTTTGCTTTTGGCTTCACAATTTGAGGGCAAATATTCCCAACAGGAAAAAATTCTGCACAGAAGTGTTGATTTTCGATCCAACATCGGCCTCAATATGGCCAACAAAAAAGCAATCAACGGGAGAGTTGAACCATGGCCATTCTTTGGAGGACGTCCGCCCTTGCACAGCGCCATGCCGAAATCGGTGGCGAGCTAGAAGACTGGAACGGTATGGGAACCGCATGGTTCTACGATCACAGCCCGGAACGCGCCAAAGCAGATTACGAAGCTATCCGCACCAAAGCCGGTCTGATGGATGTGTCGGGTCTGAAAAAGGTTCACGTTGTCGGTGAAGATGCGGCCTATGTCATTGACCGCGTCACCACGCGGAATGTGGAAAAGATCATGCCGGGCCGGTCGACCTATGCGTCGATCCTGAATGCCGAAGGCAAGTTTGTCGACGACTGCATTATTTACCGCCTGTCGGTGAACACGTGGCTTGTCGTCCACGGCACCGGAACGGGGATGGAACAACTGACCTCAGTGGCCGCTGGCAAGAATTGTTCGGTCATTTTTGATGATGACATGCACGATATGTCTTTGCAGGGGCCGGTTGCGGTGGATTTCCTGGCTAAGCACATTCCCGAAATTCGGGACCTGGCCTATTTTGGCATCATGCAAACCAAGCTGTATGGTTGTCCGGTGATGATTTCGCGGACCGGCTATACCGGTGAGCGCGGTTATGAGATTTTCTGTCAGGCAAAGCACGCCGTGCATTTGTGGGACAGCATCTTGGCCGACGGCAAGGACATGGGCATTGTTCCGGTCCAGTTCTCGACGCTCGATTTGCTGCGCACCGAAAGCTATCTGTTGTTTTACCCGGGGGACAACTCGGAAACGTATCCGTTCGACGATGAAACATGCGGCGATACCCTTTGGGAATTGGGTCTTGAGTTTACCGTTTCACCTGGCAAGACCGGGTTTATTGGTGCCGAGAACCACTATGCCTCGCAAGGAAAGGAACGGTTCAAAATCTATGGTGTCAAGCTGGATGGCACGACCCCGGCGGATGAGGGCGCGGATCTACTGCAAAATGGCGAGAAGGTCGGAGTAGTCACCTTTGGCATGTATTCCGAGATCAATGGGCATAATGTTGGCATTGCACGTATGTCGGGTGCCTGCGCTTCGCCAGGGACACAACTGACGGTGCGCAACGGAGATGGTACCGAGATCCCGGCCACCGCCGAAGAAATGCCTTTCTACGACAAGGACAAGGCCATCAGAACCGCGAAGGGCTGATTATCAAGGGGCGCGACGGATACACCGTGGCGCCCTTTTCCTATTTGAGGGCACAATGTCAAAGTTCGAATTTCCCAAGTCAATCGCAAGCCGCCCGGTCTGGGGCACGCTAGAGGTTCGCTCAGGTGAACATCATCTCATGATCGCCGAGGCCGAAGGGGCCGAGGCCGTTCTAGACATAGCGACACCCGAGCTGATGGCGAAAACCCATCTGATCTACATTCCGAAAGGCACGGATTTCTCGGAACAGCTGCTGGCCCTGAATCCTGCGCAATTCTACGAAGGCCCGTCCTATGCAGCCGCGCTGCACCGTATTCGCCGCGTGTTGGAGGACGCGCATATGGGGTTGCAGGTCTATCTGACCGGCACCGAAGGCATGATGGGGCAGGCCATGAACGAGGTGATGGCTGTTGGTCTTCCGCATACCGCGATTCAGACCGAACATCGCGGCTCGGTCGCGCGCCGGATGCAATGTGTGCACTGCAAGGGTGTTACCGAAGACGTCGAACTCGATCCGTTTGTCTGCTCGCACTGTGGGCTCAACCTGTTTGTGCGCGACCACTACTCCCGCCGCCTTGCCGCCTATCAGGGCGTCCGCGTTGACGCCGAGGACCATGGTAACGTGCCCGAGCCGAAGGGGATTTACGAATGAGTGGCGCTGAAAAAATTCAGGTCAAAGTGACCGAAATTACCCCGCTAAACGAATTGGTTACGCGATTCCGGTTTGAACGCGTTGACGGCGGGCAATTGCCAACCTTCTCGGGTGGTGCACATACCGTGGTCGAAATGCAGGACGGTGGCATCACGCGGCTCAACCCCTATTCCCTGATGTCTGACCCGTTCGATCAGTCGTCCTATACCATCTCGGTCCGGCGCGATGATCAGGGCAGGGGTGGTTCGTTGTTCATGCACCGTCAGGTCAAGCTGGGCGACGAGATGACCATCAGCTACCCGGTCAACCTGTTCTCGCTTGATTTGCGGGCCCGCAAGCACCTGTTTCTGGCCGGTGGAATCGGGATCACTCCATTTTTGGCGCAGATTAAGCAACTGGAATTGCTTCATGGTCATTGGGAGCTGCATTATGCTTGTCGTAACAATGCTTTGGCCTCCTATGCTGATCAACTGACAGACCGGCACCCAAACGAAACGCATCTGTATTACGACGATCAGAACCAGGTGATAAATCTGAAAAACCTGCTCAGCGGGCAGCCTTTGGGTACACATGTCTATGTCTGTGGCCCCAAGGGTATGATCGACTGGGTGCGCAGCACCGCCGCTGCAGAAGGCTGGCCAGAGGATTGCGTGCACTACGAGGAGTTTCTGGCCCCGCAACCCGGCAAACCGTTCGAGGTGCGACTGGCCGGGTCGGATAAAGTCGTTCATGTGGGTGAGAACGAAAGCCTGCTGGAAGCCATCGAACGCGAAGGCGTGGATGCGCCGTATCTGTGTCGTGGCGGGGCCTGTGGCCAATGTGAAACCATTGTGTTGGATCACGACGGCAACTTTGTTCATCGCGATCACTGGCTGACTGACGAAGAAAAAGCGGCAGGCAAGAAAATCATGCCCTGCGTATCGCGTTTCGAGGGCAAATCCCTCGTGCTGGACCGCTGAGAGGAGGCCCAACATGACCATTCAATTCAACGACGAGTCCTTCCGCGACGACTATACGTTCCACAACTCGGAATGGGCGATCAAACGCTTCCCGTTCCCGTTCCACGAAGACAGCTACATGTATTCGGTCAACATGGAGCAGCACCGGGGCGGACCCAAAGGCTCGGTCTATGAGATGCGGTTCGATGTAGACGAACACTATGTGTCGGAAATGAAAGACCGCGCCATCGTTCTGGATCAGGATCCATTGCGCTGTCAGTCATTGCCGCATATGACCTTGGCGGGCTGGGATCTGCTGGAGCTGATCATGGTCAGCAAATCCGAGGATTACCCGGACCTTTTCGAGCTGCATCGCAACGGCAATCAGTGGCGCTGGATTAACAAACCACTGGGGATTGATCACAGCTTTACCTTCATGGATGAAACCACATTGCCATATGGGCCGATGGAATACATCACCCGTCAGGCACAGGGTGATTTCGCTGTGTTGGACCAGCGGGACGAGATGTTGTGGATGGACGCCGGGATGGTAACGACCCAGGCCGACTGGAGCCTGGATTTCGACATCGGCATGAACTTTTTCGAATGGCATGCGCCAGTTCCAAAGGCGCATGAGATGGGGATTTTCAAGCGCGCGTTGAAATTCCTGCTGAACATTCAACAAGGGGCTCCGGCGCGGCGTCTGAACTGGACAATGACGGTGAATCCTTTGTTGGATACCAGCCCGGAAAACTATCACAAATGGGGTGTCCAGAAGACAACGTTGACGCCTGAAAACATCGCTCACAAGCAGCACCTTCGGGTCGAGTTGCAGACCTTCTTCCGATTGCCGCGGTCAAACGCCCTGGTGTTCCCGATCCGCTGTTATCTTTGCAGTTTTCAGGATCTGATGACGGTACCGAAATGGGGTCGCCGCCTGCATCGTGTTATTCGCGATCTTCCGGTTGAATTGGCCACTTACAAAGGGTTTATCGACAACCGTCCAATGATGCTGGACTACCTCAGCCAGTTTGACGACGGACTACCAACCTCGCCCGGTATTTGGCCCGATCTGGAAACGGAGCCGCCCTTGTCAAAGTAGGTGAGCGTCAGGATGGGTCGTGGCTGATCAGGACAAAACCATTTGGCGGCTGGGGGATGATGCCTTGGTGTTCTACGACGTGCTCGCGTTGCTGCGCAGGTCGTTTCAATACATGGACGGCAGGATAGACCCACCATCCTCGATTCACCGGCTCACCGTCGAGGATATGCAGGCCCATTGCCAAAATGGGGGCGAGATCTGGGCTATCGGCCATCCGCTCTTTGGATGCATGTTCCTGACACCAAAGCCGGATTGCCTGTATCTGGGAAAGCTGGCCGTGCAGGAACAGATGCGCGGGCAGGGCATATGCAGAGCGATGATCGAGCATGCAGAGCACCGCGCCAGGGCCCTTGGTCTTTCCGAGCTTGAATTAGAAACGCGCATCGAACTTACCGAGAACCATCGCGTTTTTTCACGGCTCGGATTTACGATTGTAAGTACGGGAAGCCTCGAGGGTTACGATAAACCCACGGATTTTCTACTGCGCAAACAGGTCAGTTTGTCTGCGGATAGCTGATCACCGAAATGTAACGCGCCGGCAGGCTGACCAGCCGTTCAGGACCATGCGGAGCATCCGCATCGAAGAACAGAGTATCGCCGGGTTTTAGCGGATAGATATTATCACCGTGGCGATAGTCGACAGCGCCCTCCAGCATATAGATTGTTTCGATCCCGCCGTGTTGGAATGTCGGGAAGACGTCAGATTCCGCCGTCAGCGTGATCAGATAGGGCTCGACAATCACACCTGATCCGTTGGCGCCAATATGCCCCAGCAAATTGTATTGGTGATTGGCTCGCGTCCCCTCACGTTCCAACTCCACACCTTCACCGGCCTTGGTGTGTACAGCTTCCCGCCGTTCCTCGAACTGACGGAAAAAACTTGTCAGAGGTACCGACAATGCGTCCGCCAACAATTGCAACGTGGTCAAGGAAGGCGATGTGTTGCCGTTTTCGATCTTTGACAGCATACCGATAGACAGGCCGGTCAGTTGCGCAAGTTCTGCGACGGTGATGTTCTGTTGTTTGCGAAAAGCACGGACCTCGCGGCCGATGGCAACTTCGAGCACTTTTTCACGTTCACCTGTCCGAACGGAATGTGGGTCCTGCGTCAGATTGGCCGTCATTTCTGCTTCGCGTTTCTTCAATGTCTCGCTTTCAATGTCCTGCTATACTAGTCCAAATCAGATGCGCAAGCAGCAGCACTGCAATGCCCAATTCTATTCGGGTTATCATAGCACCAAATATTCCTGATGGTAAAATAATCATGCTGACAGAAAAAAATCGAGATTGGCTTTCAGGTGTTCGATGGATTTCCGATGGCCTGCCTGACATCGGTGATTGAGCCTCTGCGGGCTGCAAACGAGATTGTTGCGCAAGAGGCGTTTTGCTGGTCGGTGGTGACAGAAGACGGAAGTAAAGTCAGGTCCAGCGAGGCCTCATAGAACGGTTCATTCCCATCCAGCGGATAGTTTGATCGGATAATCGTCGTATTGCGTCCGACAGTGCCGCCGCCGATCCAGCCCTTTTCGATCACCGCGATCTTGCGATGCCCATAGATCTTGGTCAGATAGTGCGCCGTCGCCAAACCATGACCGCCGCCTATGATCACTATATCATAGTGTGGTTTGGGTTCAGGGTTGCGCCACGCGGTCTCCAGCCATTGTGACCCGTGAGTGCCTCTTTGATGACTTTGAAACCAGAATATCGCGTGGATCAGACCTGATGGCTGCTGAAACCATCACGCTTTACGTGTCAGTTCCAAGCAGCAAGATCTGGATGTCCGCAACATTGGTCCCGGTCGCGCCGGTTATCAGAAGGTCACCTGACAGCGTCAACGCCTTGTGACTGTCGTTGTTTGCCAAAAGGGCGGCAGGGTCATGTCCGGAGGCGCGGATTCGGTCGAACGTCCCTGCATCCACAATCGCACCAGCTGCGGGGGTGGGGCCATCGCGCCCATCCGTGCCGCCGCTGAGAAGGACCCAGTTGCCGGGGATCGAGCGTTGCTCCACCAGCTGGGCGACCCGCAGTGCCAATTCCTGATTGCGCCCGCCGCGACCGGTGCCTTGTAAACGTACAGTTGTCTCACCACCAAACAGCAGAGCGACCGGACGCTCAGCAATGGCAGACAGGGTTGCTTGCACAATCTGTTCTGCGGCA
This sequence comes from Ruegeria atlantica, assembly GCA_013032095.1. GTDB lineage: Bacteria > Pseudomonadota > Alphaproteobacteria > Rhodobacterales > Rhodobacteraceae > Ruegeria > Ruegeria atlantica_E. The sequence continues at coordinate 15,205 of WQBJ01000066.1, forward strand.
TCTGACACTTCACCGATCAACGCGTCGGACGCAATTTCGGCTCGGCAGGTCTGCGAAGCACACGCATGCGCTGCTTCAAGGCTGATCGTGTTTGATCCGATCAGATGATTGGTCGCCTCCTCGGCTATCGTCTGTTCGGGAATGCTATGTTCCAGATGTGCGCGGGCGGATTTTGGTAGCCGATGCCAGATCCCGGCCTCGATACAGGTCCTTCGAGCATCGGCGTGGCTTCCTATTGGTAGGGCGGTCGGTCCGCTAGCAACGGCGCGCAGGTCGTCTCCGATCACATCCGACAAGATATAGGCTGTGACGGGAGCAGGTGAGCCGTGCCGCAGAAAGCCACCACCTTTGAGCTGGCTCAAGTGCTGACGCACAAGATTCATTCGAACGATGTCCAGTCCAGAGGACAGCAACACCTCATTAACCGAGATTTTGTCCGACAGCGTCAATCCATCAACCGGTGCGGGGACCAGCGCTGACCCTCCACCCGAGATCAGTGCAATGATCTGATCCTGTTCACGTGCCGCACTGAGCAACGCGAGGACCTGCCTCCCGGCTTTCAGGCCGCGTTCATCCGGTACAGGGTGCGCACTCGTCAAGACCGTCGCACCGGGAACGTCAATCTGGTTTTCGGCATGGGTCACGACCAGCGCAACATGGTCGCCCCTTACGTGCTGCAATGCCTCCGCCATCATGGCGGGGGCCGCTTTCCCAATTGCGATCAGGATATTGCGCCCGCCCTGTTTTGGCGAAGGAAAAGGGGTCGAATGCAACTGTCGACGCAGGGAATTCGCCGGGTCCGCCGCGGCGACGGCTTCGGCAAAGATGGCGGCAGCGCTATCGCGCAGCGATATACACGATTGTAAAGTCATGATGCGATCAGGCCGCAGCGATCTGGCCTGCTTTTTCCACCAAAACCTCAGCCTGACGGATTGAGGCATAGTCGATCAGGCGACCGTCCAGAGAAACAGCACCTTTACCTGCCGCTTCAGCCTCGGCCATGGCAACAAGAATGCGCTGAGCCTTGTTGACCTCAGCATCCGACG
>WQBJ01000067.1 GCA_013032095.1 Ruegeria atlantica
ACTGGGTTTCATCGTTGCCTTTCAGCAGCACAATTTCCCGTCTGCACGCTGAACGCCATTCTCGCCGGTTTTTCCTGCCCCCCAACCGCGACACCTGCTGGAGGAACCTTGCGGTGAGAGGTACGAGCCTATCGGTCATGGGTTCATTTAAGCAAAGCTACCGCAATGTTGACCGAATAGGCCGTATTGGCCAGTGTTGCCCTGCCCGCATCTGCTGAGTAATGGACATGGAGGCAGGGCATTGGCTCTCCTGTGAAGCGTCAACTCGAACGGGCCAATTGCCGCCCCCGGAAAATCTTCGGCCTTCAGGCCGGGGAAGATGTTAAGAAGTATGGCAAACCAGCCTTCACTCTTGGGCATATCACCTGGTCGTCCTCCCAATTTTGCCCTGCACGATTCTGGCTCCACCTTTAATCGTTGCGCCGCAATGTTGATCAATTTCTTGTCAAGTTATCTAATTTCGGTATCTGATGCAGCGTCAGGATGTTTTACTTCCGTCATCCAGGTCGTCCGCTGAGGGGGAAATAATATCATGCATGATGTAGCCAATAGTGCTCATTGCACCAAGGTAGAACTGGAAGACGAGATTTGCTGCTGCTGTTGTATCGAGCTGCTGTTTGAACAATCCGACGCCGATTGCATGTTCCAAGTCGTTCAGACTTTTTATCAAGGGCGGCGGGCAGATTTTATTTTACGTATTTTTGGCAATGTAGAAGATGGCCATTTTCTGGAAATTGAAGCTTGTACAAAGTCAGAGGCAATTTTGGATATGGAGCCCGAGGATTTGCTGGGAATCCACAATGCTTTCCAAAAGATCAGCGAGAAGTATGACTTGGCGGCCAAGACGTCGAAATGCGAGATCAAACCGTATTACAGGCACTGACGCTTTAAGTGGTTTCGAGCAGCGCCGAGAACCTGCCCTCCATGTCAGCACCTGCAATCGCGGACAGTCAGAAAATTGATCGGGAAAGTCGTCTCTACAAGCTGCAATTCGACAGCATCACACTTATCGCCACCATGAAACCTGGAGTTCAGGGCGAGACAGCCCTGTACATCAGGCATTCGGGTTGGCTGCATGGATCCCAAAAACCACAGTGACGAACACGTATCGAGCAGGTTTCCGGTCGAGCCGTGGATGACAAATGGCGTTCTTCTCTGGGGTATCTAGATTGAACCGGATGAAACTGACATCCAGGCCTGGAAGAGGGCTGTAAAGGACGGGCACCCCTTCTTTGGCGATGGCGACCGGTGTGGCCACCACGGGATGCGCGCGGCACGAAAAGTGAAGGATGCAACCCGAATATCGACCCGGTAAGATGTCGTGTAAACCCGGCCCCGAAACTCAGGGCTTGTTGCTGTCGATCCAGCGCGACATCAGGGTGCGGTCTCTGAAACACTCATCCGGAACGGCACTCCGCTTGATCCGGGCAATGCGTTCGGCAAAGGCCACCTGTTTCGAACTCGGTCGTGTGTCGTGAACGGGTGGTTCAGCCAGGCGGTCATCGATCCATCGACTCAGCGCCCGCCGGTCCTGCTGAACTTCCCAAGGGAGCACAACATTTTGCACTTCTGCGATCCTATGCGCAAAGGCAAGTTGTTTGGATGTCGCTGGCAGCGACGGGGATGGATTGTGAGCAGCCTGTTCAGACATTGGAATTCCCCTTTGCAGTATTACCTAAAAATAGAACAAACAGAGGGTAAAAACAATCATATTGTGTTTAAGCATCAAGTAAACACAATATTTGGTGTTCTGGAGGTGGAAATAAGAGGGGTATTTTTCTTTTCGATGTCACTCATACAGATTGAGCGACAAAGGAAGATTTCGATGAAACGACTGACCCAAGGCCAACGTGGCCAGTTTTTGATGAACGATGCGCGCCACCGGGAACGAAGTCTGCTTCGAACCGGGGGCCTCACTCTTCACCCCCCTTCACCTGGCAGTCGTACACAACATGGTGCGTTTCAGGTTCAGACAAGGTTATACCCGACGTGGATTTTGTGCCGGCAACGCGCCGGGGCCCTATGATCTTGCGCCGGTCCTGGCCGGCATAAGGCCGTTAGGGCGGACCAGCAGGGCCGCGATGACTGCACTCAGCACGATGGCGTCGCGGTACGGGGCAAGATTGTCGGGCAGGAAGGCTTGGGTCAAAACTTCGAAAGCTCCAACAACGAACCCGCCCACTGCGCCGCCAAGACTGCCCAACCCACCCAGCACGGTTGCGATAAAAGCCTTTAGAACCGGGAAGAACCCCATCATCGGGTCAACCGAACCCCGCTGCGCCGTCCAGATGACTGCGGTGATGCCCGCCAGCAGGCCGGAGATCGCAAACGACATCGCCACAACCCGGTTGGCATTGACGCCCAGCATGCGAAGCATTTCAAAATCCTCCGCCGCCGCACGCATTGCCATTCCCATCGAAGTGCGGCGCAAGACAAAGGTCAGCGCGCCAAGCGAAGTCAATGTCACCAGAATGGAAATGGTTGGTGCAATTCCGATGGTTATCCCCGCGATCTGGTAGGTGCCTGACCACGATGGGGGAAAGGAAATAGGCACCGGGCGTGCCGAAATGCCATTTTGAAAAAGCACCTTGAGAATTTCCGACACCGCAAAGCTGGTGATTAGAAGCGACACCACATCCGCACCACGCATCGCCCGAAGGGCCGTGCGCTCCATTGCCAGCGCCATCGCGGCACCAATCCCTGCCGTCAGTGCCGCAAGGGGCGGCAGCCCGAAACACTGGAAGATGCGCTGGATCGGTTCATGCAGAACAAGACAGCTACCGGCTGGTTCCCCGAACCCTTCGCAGAGGTTTACCGCGCGCACAAGGAAAGCGAAATTGCATATGTGGCGGAGATGGACGCAACTGCGCGCTGCGCCGCGTATGAAGGCACATATTAGAGTTGCAATGATACTCCGGCACACAAGGTTTCCGCGTTGTTCAGCAGGGCAGGGTAGCCAATATCCGCAACCCTGAACCTGGAAGTAACACCGTTCAACCAGGGTATCGGAGGCAGGTTTCCTGAAGGGTTCCGTTCGGATTCAGGCGGGTGATGAGATGCTCATAACCTGAACATGTTTTATCTTCTTGGAGACACTGGTTGACTTCCTCGTTCAATGTTTCGGAAGCAAGACCGGCTATTTTCAAAAGTTGTTCCGGGTCGATGGGTATATGTGCCATATCTCCGATATGGTTCTGATCGCTATAGCTAATGTACAGGGAATAGGAATCCCGTAGCAAGAACCCGATCTGATAGTGCGACACTTCGATCGAAAAATGGTGGAAACACTGAAACCCCGCAAGACTTGGCCCCTTCAGCCTGTTCACACCTGACCTTCATGGGGTAGGTCCCGCTTTGCGGGTGTCAGATTGATCCATAGACCTGAAAAATTGACAAAATTCGTTCGCAAAGCAGGGATTTCCCGTATTTGCCTCAACTTTAAGGTGCACTATTTTTGTGTGCAGCCGCAAGGCAAAGGGAGAGATTTGGTTATGTATGATACAAGCGGCGTTGATACGCGCGCGAAAGTGAGCCTTGAAGACGAAGGGCGCTGCTGCTGCACTGAGCTTTTGTTTGGGCAGGCCGATCCTGATTGCACATCTCAAGTTATTCAAACTGTTTATCAAGGGCGGCGAGCAGACTTCGTTTTGCGTATCTTTGGCGATGACAAAGAGGGTTACTACTTGGAAATGGAAGCATATTCCGGGTCAGGGATTACTTTGGATATGGTTCCCGAGGATCTGATTGAAATCCATCGTACTTTTGAAAAGATCCGCGAGAAATATGATCTGGCAGCCAGACCACCGGATTGTGAAATCAAACCATATTACAGGCACCAAAAGTACTTGGGCGGTAAGACCCTATGCCTTTTGCGTCCGGCGTGAACGGAAGCACGTTTGGGCCTGCGTCCGTGAAGGGCGGCATTGATTTCCATTCGACCAATCTCCTCCACTTGGTGCCTAATATGTCGTGCTAAAGCCGTTTCCATTCCAAATCCATACGTGGAAACGGATCTGCAAACCTGGCCGCCATCGGGAAAGCGGACTAAAAGCGCCGGATACCAAAGGTATTGTGTAAGCGATAACAAGAGAGCAAAGCTGCAATCCCCTGAGCTTTGGATCCTCGCAGACCCTGATACACAGATATCAACTGTCTCGTCCATTCCCCAAGATTTCCGTTTGAAAGACTTAAAAAACGACCAAATACGGTGACGTTTTTCAACTAGACAGTTATTTCTCAAGCCCTAGCGTGCTCATTGACCGCGCGGCTTCGCGTCCAGTCCTGTTTCGAACATGTGCTTAAAGGCACACAGCAGTTGGGTCGCAGATGACAATAGTAAAAGCTACGCTTCTTGGACTTTCAGCCCTTGTTTTTATGGTGTCCCTTTTACTTCATATGCGTCACCAAAAAGGCGTGCGCCCATTTTTGGGCCTTTCCTCTCTGGTGTTTGTTACGTTGTGCTATCTGTTTTTCGACCTGATCAAAGGCCTGATACCCGACCCAGCGGCAGACGCTGTGTTTATGACAATCAAATCCCTGTGGTGGATAAGTATCGCATATGTTGTAAATTCTTTTTTGAAATGGGGAGTGTATCATCGACGGCTTACGCTGGATGGCGATTCTGCCATTACGTTGTTAATCCAACACTTAATCGCAGCATTAATCTATTTGCTTGCAGCGATGGCTATACTTCGGTTCGTATTTGACCAATCAATCACAGCTGTCGCGACAGCGTCGGGTGCCGTTGCGTTACTTCTTGGTTATTCATCTCGGACCGTGCTGGAAGAGGTTTTCTCCGGGTTGGCCCTGATGACCAGTGAACCATTCCAAAAGGGTGAACTGATTGAGATTGGCGGCGAATATGGATTTGTAAAAGATATCACATGGCGCTCAATCACTTACATAGATATGGATGAAAACTCGGTTGTGCTTCCAAACACAATTGTTGCTTCAAGCAAAATTCGTAATCTGGATCGCCCGTCGAAAATGGTGCGGCGTGTTATGTTCTTTACCGCAGAATACAATATCCCGCCGAAAGTCGTAATTGAAGAAACTGATGCTGCAATAAAAGAATGTCCTCATATTGCTTCGCACCCATGGAATTCGGTCGTTTTTTACAGCTTTGAAAAAACCGGAACACAGTACAAAGTGCATTTCTATATCTCGCACTATAACGATTGGTATGTAGCCAGCGATGAACTGGTCAGCGCGATGTGGTACCGGTTTGCGCGGAAGGGCATACGCTTTGCCCATCAACGTCACTTAAACTACACCACCGAAGAAGATGAAAAAAAGGGTTTGTCCAAATCCGCCTATGACAACGCGAGTTGGAAAGAGTTGTTCGAGGAATTCAGTCACATTCCCATATTCGAGGGAATGACAGATACCGACATGGAAGAACTCGTAAAATCTGCCCCGTTTCACGTCATGGGGCCACCCGAGTTGATCACGCGCGCCGGGGCGCAGCATTCATCTATGTTCCTGCTCGTTTCAGGTGCTGTGGATTTGTATGAGGTGGATACAGATGGCTCGGAAACATGGATGAAAGAGTGCAGAGCCTATGATCACTTTGGCCTTATGTCCTTGCTGACGGGTGAACCCCAACTCACAACGATTCGAGCTAAGGAAGAGACGGTCATTTGCGAACTTACCAGTGAAACCCTGCATGAATTTTTTGAGTGCAGACCAGAAATCATGAAGAAAACCGCCGAAAACGTTGTCAGGCGGCAGCAAGAAGAAAACATTGCTGTCAATGCCATCGCCGAGAGCAGGCAAATTCGACATGTTCAGGCTAAAGCGCAAGCAAAATCTTTGTCTGACCGAATTATCAAGTTTTTTGATTTACGGGTGGGATAGGTTGAGTATCTGCCGCCGCACATGCCGACGGAAAATGACAAACAGATCACTTTCGGCGCAGTTTTGCCAATTCCAGGCGTCCACCAAATCCAGGTAAAACCACTGGGCTCGACCCAAACCGTCCACTGAAACGGGGCAAGACAACAAACCGGACAAGCCGCCATTCCGCCTAAAGGGCTGCTGCTGGTCTAAACGTGCTTCTAGCTCATTTGATCGGGCAGGCCGCGACCGTTGTTCCACCATCGGTTTGGATTGTCATTGTTTGGACTATAGGCCGCCCGACTTACCCAATCTTCACGCAAAAAGATAACCGGCTCCTCGTAGTGATGGGCGTAGTGGGTCGCGTCCATGACGGCTTCGAGAACTTTCGGGTCGCGGTCGATTGACACTTTCAATTCGACCATTGGATAAGTCTCAGTTCCACCTTCTGAAAAACCATCAACATGTGTTGTCGTCGTAGAGCCTTCGGTCGGCTGAGAGGTCTCGCAGCCAATCGCTGAAATGCTGGCATTACGTTGGTAACGGCCATAACTCAACGGGTGGACTTTCATGATTGCATCAAGGATGCGGTCGGTATCTTCGGGCAAGGTCTGCACTTCAAGCGTCCAAACCGGCACGAAATAGCCAGATTTGGCTTTGTAGCGTTTCAAGGTACTCATGGTTTCAACTCTGGTGCTTCAACTCTGTGAACTTCCGGTACCCAATCTTCAGGCGGTCGGTTCCAGAACTTGTTGGGATTGTCTTCGTCCATCCCAGCGCGGTTCAAGCTGCGCAGTGCAGGGCGGATCAGAATGACCGGTTCTTCATAGGGGTGCTTTACATAAAGCGCCTGTACAACTTCGCGGGCGCAGTCCTGATCGTGAATAAAAAAAGAAAGCTCGACACAGGGCACCTCCACTACGTTTTCGGTCGCTGCGATTCGTCCGCCTGGCAATGATCGAAAACGTTGTATCCCAATCTCTGATTGAAAAGACACGCGGTCATAATCTCCGTAGCGAAGGGAATATAGAGGGTAGATTGCCTGGAGCAGCGGTTCTGCATGCAGTTGCGGAACCTGAACGGAAATCTCAAAACCTTCTTGGATGTTAAATCGGTCAGAACGATTTTTCATAGTCATATTACCACCTTCCTCGTTGGTAGCAGATGACCAAAAGTGTCGAGATTTTGCCATGAAATTCAGTTCGGTGACGACCGAAGCTTAGGTTGCACCGGCCTCGCAACAGAGCGCGGAATTGGAAATGCCGAAGTGTTGTTCAAACGCGGCCACGCCCTTTGGCTTGATCTGCAAGGTCCTGCCATATTGGGGGCGGCTCAACCAGTTTTGTGCGATTGCGTGATCGAATAGCCTGGTTCCAAATGGCCCAGAGAAATGGTGGCGGCGTTCCGACCAATCCAGGCAGCACTTGATCGCAAGCGTCGGTTCACCGTCGTGTAAGACGCCGATGCGGGTCAGATAATTGCCCCCGCTTTGGGTCAGGCGCGCATTCTCTCCATCGGCATACACCCAACCGCGCGCGATCAAGCCTTGAGCAATCAAAACGCCCAAGCGACCCGCTATGTGGTTGTAGCAGGTACGTGCAACCAACTCCGGATACCTCCCCCGGCACCGCCCCCGATAAAGGTGGTCCGTCGGAGATAACGCTGACATCTGTTCCAGGATTTCCGCGATCTCATCACTGGCGATACGATAATAGACACAGCGGCCACTTTTCTTCGCAACGATCATGTTGGCATTCAAAAGCTTCGACAGATGTTCACTCGCTGTGTTGGGCGCGATTCCGGCGGCCGAGGCCAGTTCCTTGCCGGTATGCGACCGGCCATCCATCAGCTCACACAGCATCCGGACGCGGCTTGCATCAGAAAGCGCAGCACCAACGATCTCGAGTCTCGGTTCAATATGCATGCGTCACAATAGCTCAAGTGGCGCTCCGGAAACATGGTAGATTGTTCGCTGGCGGCCGAAGTGAAGTCACGCATTCAGCCTCTCTCTGCATAGCCATGAATGTCAAAGATAGGTTCACGACCGCCATTCCTATATAAACTGAGCATTGCGGGTGCATTCATCAGGGTGCGGGTCGAGTGCCGACCTTGGTCTACAGAATCGTAAACACGAATGTTGCGCTGCAAACCGGGCCTCGGAACGATTTCGGCCCGGTAATTCTGTCTAAGTAGGAGGTGATGCAAATGCGGGTTCGTGCGTATCTCGGTCTTGGAAGTCGCTATTCGTATCTGGCATCGACGCAACTTGACCGAATTGCAAAATCCTGTGGCGCTGATTTCGAATGGATACCGATAAATTCGGTTGAGTTGATAAGGCGGGCGAGACCTGACGGGTCTCCATTTGAAAACCCCATCCTCGCGGGCCAGTACAGGCCGGCGTTCCGCACGGAAGATGCTGTCAGATGGGCGGCACATTACGGGGTTGCCTTCCAGGAACCTCGAATATCTTCCCTCCCACCCGGTGCTTTAGCTTTGGCGTGTTGGTGTCAGTCCGATCCCGAACTGCGTCGGGAGTTGATTGTCGCAATTTACAATGCCGTATTTGCAGACGGCATCGAATTGGACATGAGCGTTCTTGAGACCATAGCCGGTTGCTTTGGTGTGGGCGGCGCCGAGTTTGCAGAAGCACTTCATGGTGGACCTGCCTGTTTGTTGCATGAGCAAGCTATCGGTGACGCGTTGGGAGACGGTGCCTTTGGAGTACCGTCTTTCTTCGTCGACGGGGCGTTATTTTGGGGCAACGACAGGCTAACTCTGTTGGAAGACTACCTGAGACGTGCGTCAAACGAACTTTAGTTTGGCTTTGATCCCACCATTCTCTGCGTCAACCGCGGACAGTCAATTTGAGCCTTTGCAGACCTTGTTGAGGTATTCGTCTTCGCGAGTGCCCCGTGTTGCGAACCGCAACAAAGCTAACTTTCGCTAAGGGGGCATGAAAGTACGCTATTCGCCCATTCTGCTAACTCAATCGCGGCAAGTCTCGTTGGTGACTCAAACGGGGACGGCTGAGCGCAGGGATCGCACTCTTGCGCATTATGCACGGCGTGCCGGGAGGACGTCACGCGATAGATAGAGACCTTCGAACGGAATTGATCTTCTTGCTTCGACAATTCGCTTGACCGGATGGCCAGATAGTTTTTCTATCTAAGCGGGAAAGATTTTCCTCTCAATCACCTTTTTGGAATATGAGCAATATGAAGATTTTAGTTGTTGATGATGATCCAATTTTTTGCGAATTGATTTCGGCCGAACTCGCCGCGTGCGGATTTAAAGAGGTTCATGCAGTGAATTCCGGAGCTGCCGCGATCTCATCGGTGAGAGAGAGTTCCAACCCGTTCGAGTGCATTCTGTTGGATATTGACATGCCCGGAATGGATGGTATCGAGTTGTGTCGCCTTCTGAGGGCTGAACCCAGCACAACAGGGCTCCCGATTGTTATGGTGACGGCACGCTCCGAAATCGAAAGCGTGGACAAGGCCTTTGCCGCTGGTGCCACCGATTATCTGACCAAGCCAATCGACCGGCGAGAGCTGCAAGGACGCATGACAATGGCTTCGGGCATGGCGCGTGAGCGCGCCGCTCGCAAAGCTGTTCTCGTACAGAACACATCGACAAATACGCTGCCCTTCGAGGAGCCGTTTCAGCTCCAGATAGATCTCTCCTGCATGGATTACCTCGCCTTGCAGAACTACGTTCTGAAGCTCGGCGCCATGAGAATGTTCAGTTATATTGCCATTGCGTTTCAGGTCATCAATGCGCGCCAGCTGTATCAAACTCTCGACAACTCGGGATTTCGGGACACAATGTCGGATGTCGCCGAAGTGATCGCGGAAGCTTTGGTGATCAACGATGCGATTGTTTCCTACGTTGGTTCAGGGTTTTTTGTCGCATTGGCCAAACGTATCCCTGAAGTATCGGTCGAGGAAATCGCCAATCAGATCGAGATGAAGCTGCAAACCCTGAATGATTGGTACTCCGACCTGGATCAGATGCCGGTTCTTGTGAAGATTGGGTCTCCCGGCGCCAGGGGAATTGTCAACCTTTCGGCGGCAACTGAGATACTCGACACGGCCTTGCAAAATACAAAGGAGTCCACAACCGTACTGGGGGGGTATTCTCCTGAGAATTCAAAATGCATTTAAAGCACAGATGAACTTGGGGACGGGCGATGGTTGATAATTCTGGCAATACATCCGACGCCGGAGAGATGAACCAGGTTCTCAGGCAACTGCGCGCCAAGTTTGTCTCATCCTGCCAGGAGCGGATGGAAGTGCTGTCTGCAGCTACAAAAGACCTGAGAGTTGATACTGAAAACCCTGATGCTCTGGCCCGGGTTCGGCGGGAATGCCACAAGATTGCAGGCCTGGCCGGCTCTATCGGGTTTGCTGCCGTTGGTGATCTGGCTGAGGACATAGACATCAAGCTCAAACAGAAACAGGTTGTGTGGGCAGGGGTTGAACCAAGGGTGCAAGAGTTGATGGCGCGTCTGAGGGACATGGCAAACTAGGAGATGATCCTTCGAAACACACTGTTTTTGAGCTTATTTTGAATGGCCTTACACAATAGAAGGACTGAAGATTGCCATTGAGTGTAGAGAAGTCGGCTTGAGCATACGACAAGAAACGCTGACACAGCGAAAACGAAGGCACAAGCGATCCATATCGTTGATTTACGCTGCAATCATCCTGCTGGGTGGGTTGAGCGTAATGCTCATGGACCGGGCGATTGTTGGGCAGAAACTTGAGGCAAATCGCGCCGCCGCTCAACGGTCGCTCGATTTGACCAAATTTCGTCTGGAACAGCTCATTGAAAGCTACAGCCACATGTCGCGCAGTCTTGCTGTCGCACAGCTGTTTGAAACCGAGGAGGAATTTCAGATGTTGGCCCAGATGCTTCGGGATAACAATCCAAGCATCGTCAACATAGCGCGTTCGCAGAATTTTATCATCACCGACGTTCACCCGGTCGAGCCGAACCGCGATCTGCTGGGGTATGATTACCGCGAGGATCCACAGCAACTGGCATCGGTGCAACGTGCATTGGACAGCCAGGAAACCGTCATCGTTGGTCCGATGATACTGCTTCAGGGCAGGCTGGGGCTTTTGCTACGAAATGCCCAGCCCGGGCCGGACAATGTCGTCGGAAACATCGTTCTCGATTTCAATCGGATTCTGACTGAGGCTGGAATGGAGACCGAGCCACATGTATTTGCATCTTCAGCGCGGATTGAAGACGCAGACACCCGCAAACGTGTGGTTTTTGGCGCCGAGACCATTTGGTCGGATTCCCCGGTCTTGGCCGAACTTGCGTTGGGTGATGTTAGACTGGAACTGGCCAAAACACCGGCAGGTGGATGGAAAACAGATACTGCGCATCGTCCGGTTTTGATCCTTACAACCGCTGTGTTGGTTTTGATTGCTTTGTTTGGCGTCAATTATGCGCAGCGGCTCATTGTGGAACGTGCTGAGGCCAGGCGACAGTTGATGGATGCAATCGAGTCGATCCATGACGGGTTTGTCATTTTCGACCGGCAGGATCAATTGGTACTGTGCAACCAGAAATACCGTGATTTCTTCAAAGCCTCCAGCAACCTGATTGTGCCCGGTACGACATTCGAAGCCATCCTTCGCGATGAAGTCGAGCAAGGCCAGTACCCTGAGGCCAAAGGTCGTGAAGAGGAGTGGATCACCGAAAGGCTGGAGCTCCATGCCAATCCCCATGCCCAGACCGAAATCGAACTTGCGGACGGATGCTGGCTCAAAGTGTCGGAATCCCAAACCAGCAACGGCAGCACGGTTGGTATTCGAACCGATATCACGAAACTGAAGAAAGCACTTCAAACGGCTGAAGAAGCTGTTGGGGCAAAAACCGAGTTCATCAACAACATGAACCACGAATTGCGGGCGCCCCTGTCCGTCATTTTGGGATATGTCGCGTTTCTGCGTAAGGTAGAACTATACCCGCAATACAAGGCTTTGCGCGATGCGCTCGAAACGGATGCAAAACTGGTGCAGCTACTGGACGATTTCAAAGGTGTCATCGTCAATCAAGCTACAAAGTCGGAAGCTTCTGGAAAGCACCTGCTTGAACTCATCAATTCGGTACTTGATTGGGCCAAGCTCAGTTCGGGCAATGTCGAGTTGCATATTGAAACTGTAAAACTCGATAATCTCCTGAATGAGTTGGGAGAAGAATTTAGGCCTGCCGCAGAAGAAAAAGGGCTTCGGCTGGAGGTTCTGGCCGAACCGGTCTCGATCAAGGGCGATCCTTTGCGCCTGAGGCAGATATTCGTAAATCTTCTCAATAACGCCATAAAATTCACCGACAGCGGATTCATCACTATTTCCGCCGCCAAGAATGCGGCCGCGGCATTGGTTACTGTTGAAGACAGTGGGCGGGGAATTCCGGGCGATCAACTGAACATGATCTTCGATCGGTTCATCCAGGTCGGTGCGAACCACAAGGGTCAGACGGGGACCGGCCTTGGCCTTGCGATTACGAAAAACCTGGTCCAGCTGCATGGTGGGCAAATTTCTGTTTCCAGCACCTACGGGGAAGGCAGCACGTTCCAGGTTATGTTCACAAGTGATACGCCGTCTTTCGGCGACACGAGAGCCCAGGCTCGGGAAAAAACCAACACTGTCGAAAACGACACCCAGGCTGTATGAGCGAAAGGCGTTTGCAATGAGTGACTCCAAACAAGTGGTGCATGTAGACGACGATGAAGACATTCTGACGATCACCCGGATGTCGTTGGAACTCGTCGGTGAGTTCGAAGTCACCCAATTCAGCTCTGCACAGGATGCGCTGGATAACCTGACCGGTCTTCAACCGGATCTTTTATTGCTGGATGTCATGATGCCGGACATGGACGGGCCAGAACTGCTGAGTGAATTGCGAAAGCGCCCGGAATTCCGGGGCACACCTGTCGTGTTCATGACGGCAAAAGCTGAATCCAGCTTTCAGAACTCACAAGCATGCGAAAGTGCTCTGGCCTGCATAACCAAACCGTTCGATCCGTTTGCCCTGCCAGAACAGCTGAAATCGTTGCTTGAGAGCGCGGTTTAACTTTCAACTCCATTCGAAGGTTTCGCAGCTCTCTCATTTTAATTACCTGCTACCGCAAGGCACTGGTTTTTTTGCTGTTTCCAAGTAAGGTTTCTCTACCATGAGGTGTATTCAAATGAAGAATAGCGCCCATAAAGAGTGCGCGTTTGTCGGGAAAGGGGCTTTGATTTGAGCAGTCCGCCTGAAGTTGAAACGGGTGGGGCAGCAAGTGTTGAGATGTCGCCTTTGATGCGGCAAATGAAGGACTATTGCCAGGTCGGTTTGGATTTGACCTCGCAACGATTGCTCATATTTGCGGCGGCTCTTGCACTTGCGGGCTTCTATTATGACGGCAAATTTGCCGCCATCCTTACGGTGCTGCTTATCGCGTCAGAACTTTATGACCATTGGTTTTTCAACCGGGTGGTTGCTTCCAGGAAGACAGATCATGAAGCCGCCCGTCGTCTGCTGCCATGGCTGTATCTGAGCACATTGTTCAGTACGTCCTTGATCATAGCGTATTCAGTTGGAATTGCCGTCATTCAAGGCCCGACAACCCATTTTATGGCGTCGTTCTTTTTGTTCGCAGCAGCTCTGTTCTCGGCGATGCACAGCCACTACGTCATGCACGTTCTGGTAACCCGCCTGTTGTGTTTCGGAGGCGCATTCCTGTTCATACCAATCCGGGATATCGTGATTACAGATGCGCCCATTACGTCAGAACTCTGGGCCCATTTGTTCACGAGTATCTTTGTTCTCACATTCGTCATCGATAGTTCACGAGGCTACCTCAGAGTTTACCGAGAGCGTGTCGCGCAGTTCGACCTGCTTCGGGAAGAGCACGAAAAATCAAAAATTGCATACAAGGCAAAATCTGAATTCATCTCAACAATGAGCCATGAACTCAGAACACCGCTGACATCGATACGGGGGTCGGTCGACCTTGCCCGGTCCGGCAAGTTAGGCGAGTTGCCAGAAAAAGTGGCCGAGGTTCTGGATGTGGCTCATCGCAACTGCATCAGGCTTTTGAAGCTTGTTGATGAGATACTGGATCTACAAAGCGTTGAATCCGGCCGCATGAGATACGCGCATGAACTTCTGGATGTTTGTCAGGTCGTTTCCGATACGATCACAGACACCGAAGTTGTGGCCTCTGACCACGATGTGTCCGTCAAGTCTGCATTGCCAGATCACACGATAGTTGTGCGTGGCGACAAACAAAGGCTTCAGCAGGTTTTTTCAAATGTTCTCTCGAATGCTGTGAAGTTTTCGCCGGCCAACAGCGAAATTCTGGTATCGATGCAGGTTTCAGACACACGGGTCAGAATCTTGTTTCGGGACGAAGGAATAGGTCTGTCTGAAGATGACCACGAGACGGTGTTTGACCGCTTCACGCAGGTGGATTCATCGGATACCCGGAAAATCGGAGGCACTGGATTGGGCATGAATATTTCCAGGCAAATCATGAGCGCCCATGGCGGCCGCATCCACTACAAAAAGAATGATGGTCCAGGCACCACTTTCATCGTCGAACTGGGCCGCGCCATTCTAAGTGCTTGACGCGATATTATCCGAAGCAAAAAACGCGCCGGTTACCAACAAAAAAATGAAGCCGTTGCCAAATCGCAATTATAACTTTGCGTGGCAGGCCATAGAGGTTGGCGTTGATGGCGACTGCTTCAATGGCGCCGCACGTCGCCGTTTCGCCATTGTCACTACCTGCCAGGCCATCATGTGCCCTGGGCGCAGCATCGGTGAACATGGGCCCGTTCCCGTCGTTCTCCGCGACAATCCTTGATTGGCGACAAGCTTGCGGATTGGTCCATTTCCAGCTTGAGGCACGGGGAATGGACATGCATCGCAAGCGGTGTCCCGGCCTCGCATTGTAGCCCGTCTCCCGGACAGCGAGATGTTGCGCATCGCACGGTGGGGAGTGCGTTTCACGACGTGCGCTACAAATTCGTTTCTCAAGTCGTTGGGCGTTGAGATCGATGCGTCGGGTCAGCGGCGGTGGCCGGATGGTGCCAAGGCCCGAACGGTGGCGGATAACCGCACGTGAGCCGGGCAGGAAAGGAAAGAGGGAAGAAATGACACAGGCAGTCGCAACTTTGAGTTGCTAAGATGCGGTATTGGAAATCATTTCGGCCGCTCCGGCAAGTATCATCTCCGGGAGCTATAAAACCGTTTACAGCCATATGGTTCAGACGATCTTTTGAGGCACGGAGTGGTTTATTCAATGAAAGCCCTGACACTCACACTGATATCGGTCGGAACCCCGCCACAGGTCGCTTTTCTGAGCTCCCGCAGCCAGTTGAGTGTTTTAATAACAGCGCAACCCCGTTCTGGAACGCGCGAAAGTCGAGAAAGGATGTTGATCATGGGCGGGGCTTGTCAGCGAGACTCCGGATGACCCGGTTTTGCCTGTATTTTTCCTCGGCCCTGGCGCTTCTTCTGGCGCCGGTGGCGGTCTTCTTGGCGGTCAATATCATCGGCCGAAATGGCGACCCACTGACCGAAGCCGCTATCCTGCTGGCACCTGTCGTTTTGCTCGGTATTGGCATTTTGTATGTGCCAGGGCTTTCGAAGCCGGATGCCGCTGTTGCCGGGTTGGGTGCATGCTCCGCCGTGGCGTTCTGGATTGCATTGCTGTTGCACGCATGGAGACTGGATCAGAGCGCGCCACCCGCACCACTGGCGGTCATGCTGTTGGTCGGGTTTCTGGCCCCAATCTGGAGCGCTTGCTTATCCCTGGGCGTTCTGAAGGTTCTGCAGTTCGCTATTCGACAATTCTGTCGAAACCAAGGTCCACCGGAAAAGGATATGGACAATTGAAACTAAAGACAGTCCACATATCCTGAATGCCAATGTAAGGTGCGCTTCGTTTATCCCGCACCGCACGCAACATTTGTCACGCAGTTGCCTGAGACTGGCCTAAGTGGCCATAGAGCGCGCAACAGAAAGCCGCGCGCGCCGTTCACGTCCCGATCGACACGGATTTTCCCATCCGTGATGGTCTTTGCGGCGCCGAGATCGTCGATCATCCCCC
>WQBJ01000068.1 GCA_013032095.1 Ruegeria atlantica
TGGTCATCGGCAACGAGGCCTATACCAGCAAGACCAGATCCTGGGATGGGGTGATTGAAGAAAATCTCGGCGCCGCAAAGACCATCACTGATGGGGAAATTCGCGTCGATCGGGATGTGAATGGCGCACGAGGCTTCTTGCTTCGCGCGCTCTATGGCGACTTAGGCCAGTCTCAGGCAGCGGCGTGACTTATGTTGCGTTCGTTGCGGGATTAACGAAGTGTCCCGACCTTTGAAACTTCGGAGGGCGAAACCCTCTTGGTGATGTAAATCCTGTATGTTCCAAGCGGCAATTCGGTAGGTATCTGCTGAGGCAGAAGAAAAGTCAAAAAGGCAAACTAAAGCGGCTAAGTATGGTTTCATGCTATATCCCTATCGGTCTAAAAAATTCTTAGAAAATTACTTGCATCTTTCATCCTTCCCCTAAACGACAAAACGGTGTCCCTGGTAGTGTCTCTGGCTTCCTGTGTGACGCCTTCAGCACGGGATACGGTTTGCTGAATGGTTTGCTCGGCCGTCTGCGTCAGTTCCGCTGTTTCAGTGGTTCAAACCAATCCCATGATTAGTTCTACTTCCCCATCAACAATTCTTCCCGTCGGGCGAAATCCGAATTTTTTGTAGAGTGGTAGAGCGCCGCCCGGCTCGTCAACGACACTGATTACCAGCTTTGAGCGCCCTCTCTCGCACGCTATCGACTTCGCAAACTCCAATGCTGCTCTACCATGTCCGCGGCCTTGGTGTGCTTGGTCGACCATTAGCCGCCAAATATAAATCCCGTCCGGGTCGTCACCTTCGTCAAGATCCGCTTCCGGGTGATACATATCGACCACCGCCAGCAACCCAACCGGAGTGGCTTTCTCCCAAATGCCGTAAATCTTCGAGCCTGGTTCAAAGATAGACTGTGCCATCGTCATCAGGTTTGATGCGACGAACGTGGTCTGCTCATCGCGCACTTTCAGCCCAGCCAAAGGTCGGAGTGTATCGCTTGAGAAAGGGTGAAACTCAGGCATGTGCAATCTCTAACAGGGTTTCTCAAGACCGAGAAGCCTTGGTACCATCGCCAATGGTCGACCACCTATCAGAATCACGCATTTTCAGGTATGCACTCAGCATTGACTTATTCTTTGAGGTATTACCATGACCATTGTCCGAACCCCGGCTGAGTATCGTCTTGCACTACGGGAAATCGAGTATCTTTGGGGGTCTGAACCAGACACAGACGAAGGCAAGCAGCTCAAAGAATATCTGTCGGCGGTCGATAAATACGAACAGCTTTTAAACGAGGCGCCTGTGAAGCTTAGGACGGCTTGAAACTACAGGAGTCAGCCGCTGTTCGTTCCATTCACCGCTCTGGGAGAATAGATATGAACAGAAACTACGTGATAATCGCGGTTGCGATCCTTGTTCTTGTCTTGGTTTCCTCAATGATGAGGTCTGGAAGTGAGGAAGGGGCTAACGAAGAATCCGCACCGGCCGCGGATACTGAAACAGAACCCGCCGCTACGGAATAAGCGTCCCACAGGGCCGTGGAAAAATGCTCTGTAAGCTGCGTCGGCGTTGGTTCCGAGCGCATCAGGTTTTCGTCACTCTCGAGAGCAAAAATCCGTTGTCGGCAGGTGGGGCCTGTTACATCTGCTACTTTTGCTACATGGATATGACCCTCAGACCGAGGATAAACGAATATTGCTGTTGGAGGTGCTACTCACCATTGCATGGGCAAGGCTGATGGCGTCAACAGAGCCGTCTTGCAATGCTGGGGCTAAACGATCTCAGGCCTCAAATCCTCCGGTCGGAACGATGGGGAAGAAGTCACGTAATCCGTACGTTTGGCGAAGTTGGTTTCGCAGAGCCCGGATGAGAAAGTGCCATTTGAACTGGATGTAGCACCGAGGAAACTGTGTTGCCGCTTATGTCGATCCGACGCTTCAAGCCTCGGTTAGGTGCTTCCTGATTGTTGGATCGATCCTGTTGCTTTGGATTGGGTAGATGCCACAAGCGGCAATAGCCTCGCGCGCAGTCACACGTTCGTGCAATCGTTTCCAGATTGTTTTGGCAGCATAGGGATGCGGGTATGGGCGCCATGCGACGCCCATGGTCATCCCTCGCAGATATTTCAACTGCTGGCGGTGTGCGGAGTACAAGATGGTATTGGCAACGCTGCCTTCGCGCGCGAGCTCGTGTTCGGTCACGAATATCCTGTTGCCACGCATTGTCACCAAGCCAGCGTAACGCGAAATCTGGTGCGTGCTTTTATCCTGTGAAGTGGCAATTTCTCGGGAGCGAATGGTGAAAAGCCCATCAACTTCCTGAATGCGGATCAATGAACAGAAGATATTTCCTTCCCAAGATGGCGTGCAGAAATATGAATGATAGAAACCTACGTAACGCCTCAGGTTTTTCTGTTGACCTCTAAACGGGTCCAGAAATGCGTCTGTCGGCGTTTTGCCAACTTGTGGCAGGACACCCTTTAGCATTCGTTCGAAGCTTGCAGTTTCAGCGAACAGCTCCGCTTCTGTCAGATCGAAGTGACGCGCAATTCGGCGCATGTTGTGGGCCGAAGGCAGACTAGAGCCATTCAGATAGCGATTGAATTGCTGTCTGTTGACGCCGATATCACGACAAATCTGCGAAATGCTCCCGTGTTCTGCACATAACGACTTTAGGTTTGTCGAAAAATTCTCTGTCACAGGTAAAACCTTTCGCGTTTTGACGCTATATCACGACATATAGCGTCAATTCGCACAAGATCGCACAATTTGTTTTCCCTGCAAATTGGTTTCTTCTTCGGCATCAGCTCGCAACAGACAAACCTCCAGATGCCAATTCAAACCATCGAAAACACATGGATCACACTCTCGGATGGACGGAGGCTTGCTGCGAGACTCTGGTTACCCGAAACGGGCCCTGCACCGGCCATTCTGGAATATCTGCCTTATCGCAAACGCGACGGAACGGCGCCTAGAGATGAAACAACACACATAGTGTTTGCTGAAGCGGAGTATGCCTGCATCCGAGTCGATATAGCTGGCACCGGGGACAGCGAAGGGCAATTCGACGACGAATACTCCGAGCAGGAACTGCGTGATGGCGAGGAAGTCATAGCCTGGATCGCCGCGCAGGATTGGTGTGACGGCCATGTCGGGATGATCGGAATATCGTGGGGCGGATTTAACGGTTTGCAACTGGCTTTTCGCCGGCCACCAGCTTTGAAGGCTGTTATCAGCGTCGCCTCGACCGTGGATCGCTATGCGGATGACATCCATTTTATGGGCGGGTGCCTGCTGAGTGACAACGTGAACTGGGGTAGTCAGATGTTTGCATATCTGACGCGCCCTGCCGATCCGGACCTACGTGCAGATTGGCGAGAGGATTGGCTGGCTCGCCTGCAAAACGTCCCGTTCTCTGCCGCAGATTGGTTGCGTCACCAAACCCGTGACTCGTATTGGAGGCATGGCTCTGTTTGCGAGGATTGGTCTGCCATTCAGATCCCTGTTTTGGCGATCACAGGCTGGGCAGACGCTTATGTGAATGCTCCACCCGCTTTGGCTGCAAACCTGAGGACACCAAGCAAGGCCGTCATCGGGCCATGGGAACATCGGTATCCTCATATTTCGAAACTTGATCCTGCGGATTTCCATTCCGAAGTCATCGGCTGGTTTGATCGCTGGTTGAAAGGCCAAGAAAATGGTGCAGAGGACCTGCCCGCTTATCGGACATATATGCAGGAACACTTTAACCCGACGCCGCAAAATGGCCCTCGGCAAGGTCGTTGGATTGCGGAAGCTAGCTGGCCGTCGCCGCACGTACAGGAACAGATTTGGTATTTGGCGCCCGGCGGATTTTCCCAAAGCCCAGGCCCAGGCTCTCTAGCTATCGCGTCGCCTTTCCATGTTGGCATGCAAAGCGGGTATTTCTGTGCTGGCATGCGGATTGATAACGAGCTTCCCGGAGATCAGTCAAGCGATGACGCCTTGTCGCTCTGTTTTGACAGCGCACCATTGCAAGCGCCGCTGGAGTTGCTGGGGCGCGCTAAACTGAAGTTTCAGTTTTCGGTGGATCAGCCTGTCGCCCAGCTTGTTGCTCGATTGTGCGATGTGTCGCCGGACGGTGTTTCGCAACGCATCAGCTATCGGTCGCTGAACCTCTGCCATTACCAGAGTCACGAAACGCCTGAAATCTTGCAACCGGGGGAGGTTTACGAGGCTGAGATTGCCCTGAATGAATGTGCGCATCGCTTGCGTGTGGGGCATGTATTGCGGCTGGCCGTGTCGACATCCTACTGGCCGATCATCTGGCCGGCGCCGAATTCCGCAGAGGTGACATTACACTTGCAGAATTGCAACCTGCATTTACCTGTGCGCGAAGTTACGCACGAAATACAAGCCTCTGAACCTGGTCCGGCGCAGGATTATCCGGTTCTTGCCGCCGAGCTATTGCGTTCGACTGCGGCGCAATCCGAGCATTCTATGACTGAAGACGGCCGGATGGTGCTGGAGACCTTTGATGACTACGGTAAAACGCGGGATCCCTACCACGATCTGATTGTCGGCAGCGATGTGCGAATGCACTACGGTATCCATCCCGATGATCCGGCGACTGCACGTTTCGAGACTGCCTGGAATTTTACCTTTGAGCGGGCGGATTGGCAGATCGCTATCTCGACCGAATGCCGCATGAGTTGCGACACGCAGAATTTCTATCTCTACCGCAGACTACGCGCCACGGAAGGCGCCGATGAAACCGAAGTTCTGACGAAGGAATGGTCCGAAACCGTTCCACGCGGACTTCTCTGACTTAATCCAAGGGAGGAAACCATGAAGATCGAATGGACAAAGGCCAATGTTGGTCGCAGGAAGTTTTTGAAAGGCGCAACCGCGCTTGGGGCGGCCACAGCGCTTCCGATGGGATGGGCGAACCGCGCATTTGCGGCAGATGACGGTGTTCTGCGGGTGCGGGCTTATGGTGATGCGCAGAACATGGATCCGGCCCATTCCGTTGGTGTTGTCGAAGAAGAGGTACACGCCTCCATCTATAACAAGCTGATCCAGTACAAGCCTGGCGAGGAATGGGGCTGGCAGTTGGATGCTGCAACGATGATCGAACAGGCTGATCCGACCCATATCAAGTTCGCGTTGCGTGACGATATCGGATTCACCAACGGGTTTGGCGCCATGACTGCCGAGGACGTCAAATTCAGCATGGAACGGATCGTGGATGACGCGACCGATAGTCCGAACAAGCCCGACCTGGGTCCCTTCAGCCATGTTGACGTGACCGGTGAACGCGAAGGGACGATCGTACTGAACAAACCCTTCGCACCGATCTGGTCGATTGCGCTGCCTTACATTACTGGAAACATCGTCTCAAAGGCAGCGGTCGAAGCCGCCGGTGGCCGGATCGGTGCTGATCCGGTGGCAGAGTCCGGCCCCTACCTCCGGGACAGTTGGTCACCCAAGGAAAAGACGGTTCTCAAGCGCAATCCCGACTGGAAAGGGGATGCACCCACCTGGGATACCGTCGAAATCTATCCGATCGACGACGAAAATACCGCCGAGATCGCGTTCGAGGCGGGTGAATTGGATGTAACCCGCGTGTCTCTGGGTTCGGTCGAGCGATATCGTACCGAAGTTCCAAATGGTGGATCGTTGGTTGAGAAACCCTCGCTCTACTATGTCTGGATGGGCATGAACGTCGAGCATCCGAAGCTACAAAATCAGAAGCTACGACAGGCGATTCAGCACGCAGTGGATGTACCCAGCATTCTGGAGGCCGCATATTTTGGTGCTGCTGAACCTTCAACAGGTATCATTGCACCAGGCCTTGCCGGCCATCGGCCTTCTTCGCTTGTGCCACCGGAGGCGAATTTTGAGAAAGCCGCGCAGCTGCTCGCTGAATCCGGTGAAACCAACGTCACGCTGACCCTCGATACGCTGAACAAGACGACATTCACAACAACCGCACAGATCATTCAGGCGACGTTGGCACAGATCGGGATCACGGTTGAAGTGAACGTTTTGGAATCCGGTGCGTTCTGGGCATCTGGCGACAATGAGAACCTGCAGCTTGTCCTGAACCGCTATTCGATGACGCCGGATCCGTACTATGCAACGTCGTGGTTCACGCCCGAACAGATCGGCAAATGGAACTGGGAACGCTTCAACAGCCCTGAATTCAATGAAATTCATGAAACCGCGGCAGCGGAAACGGATATCGCAAAGCGGGCAGAAATGTACCAGCGCGCCCAAGACCTTATGGAAGAAAGCGGAGCTTATCGCTTCATCACCCACGAGGCGACACCGGTCATTCACAGCGCTCGAGTCATTCCTGCGCTGCGCCCAGATGGCCTGTCCTTGCTTCGCTATTTCGGCAAGGCGACCTGAACTCCCCAGGTCGACCGGGGTACGGCGGGCGTGTGACGCTCGCCGTACCAGAAACAACGCCACCAAGCCACAAGGAGCCAGTTGGCCATGCTGAATTTCGCAACCCGTCGCTTCGGGCTGTCGCTGCTCATCCTGTTCGTGGCGGTCACCGTCATGTTCCTGATGATCCGCGCCGTGCCAGGCGATCCGGTCCAGATCATGCTGGGCCCGCGTGCCACGCCCGAGCTTCAGGCCCAACTCACCGCGGCGCTGGGGCTTGATCAACCGATATGGAAACAGCTTTTGATCTTCTATGGGAACCTTCTTCAGGGTGACCTTGGAACCGATGTTTTCTCGGGCCGATCCGTGACCGAGATTGTGTTCCAGCAATTGCCATTCACTCTGGAACTGATTTTCGCTTCGATCTTGTGGTCTGCAAGCCTGGGCATTGCACTTGGCGCTTATGCGGCGGCGCATCCAAACACTTTGATTGACCGGATCGCCGCCGCGGTATCTGTCAGCTTTGTCGCTGCTCCGGCCTTTGTTGTTGCGCTCTTGGCGCTTTTGATTTTCGCGGTGCACCTGCAATGGTTTCCCGCCATCGGGGCAGGAGAAGGCTTTTTGGATCGCCTCAACCATCTGGTTCTTCCAGCCTTTGCCATCGGGCTCAGTTGGGTCGGCTATATTGCCCGTCTGGTTCGGGCATCGATGCTGGAAGTCATGGGCGAAAGCCATGTACGCACGGCCCGGGCATTTGGTATCGCCGAACGCCGCGTGGTCATGGTTTACGCCTTACGTATCGCCATTCTGCCAGTGGTTACCGTGATCGGGGTCGGGATGGGCTTTCTTCTGAGCTCCGCCGTCTTTGCGGAAATCGTCTTTGCCCGGCCGGGTCTGGGTAAATTGGTCATCGATAGTATTACGACCCGAAACTACCCAATTGTGATGGGCTCAGTCCTCATATCCACCGCGTTGTTTGTGGTTTCGACCGCGTTGGCAGATTTGATCAACGCGTTGCTCGATCCACGTGCACGTACGGCTCATTGAGGGGAAAAGTGATGGAAAAATCTCGTTCCGAATTGGGTCAGATTATAGTCGGGGTCGCCCGTGACCCGCTTGGCCTAATGGGCTTGATCATCGTCGGCATCATCGTGTTCTGCGCAATATTCGCGGCTTGGATCGTGCCCTACGACCCGATTGCCATGGATATTAAATCGCGCATGCAAGGACCATCCGCTGCACACCTTCTGGGGACCGACCAACTGGGGCGTGATACGTTTTCGCGGGTGATTGCAGGGGGTCAGGTTGCGCTCAAGGTGGCATTGCCCGCCGTGTTCGGCGCAATGGCGATTGGCCTGACGCTGGGCATGATAGCCGGGTATGGGCCGAAATGGCTCGACAATCTTCTGATGCTGTTTTTCGATACCATTCGATCCTTTCCGACAGTGATGTTCGCACTGGCCGTCGTCGCTCTGGTTGGGCCCAGCCTGCAGACGGTGGTGTTCGTGGTCATGGCGACCTCAATCCCAACCTATGGGCGCGTGGCGCGAACCCAGACGCTGACGCTGCGCAACTCCGAATTTATTTTGGCCGAGCGGTCGATGGGGGCCAGCATGGCGCGCATTCTGGGTGTGCATATGCTGCCCAACATTATCGGCGTTCTGGCAGTGTTGGCGGCTATGGATATCCCCACCGTCATCGCGCTGGAGGCCGGCCTCTCATTTCTGGGTCTGGGCGTCAAACCTCCGACTCCCAGCTGGGGTGCTCTGCTCAAAGACGGCTATTCACTAATCCGCCAGACGCCGTGGTTGGTGGTGGGCGGAGGCCTTCCGATCATTCTGGCGACACTCGGGTTCACCTTCCTGGGCGAAAGTCTACGCGACGTAGTTGACCCGAAACTGAGGAAACAGCGATGACCGACATACTTCTGGAAATCGACCACCTTAGTGTCGACTACGAAACGGGCCGTGGCGACCTCAAAGCCTTGAGGGACATCACATTCAACATCAATAAGGGTGAAATTGTTGGCATAGTCGGAGAATCTGGTTGCGGTAAATCCACCTTGATTTCATCCATCCTGCGTTTGACCGCACCCAATACGCGGTTCCGCGAGGGAGAGGTTCGGTTCAAGGGGCAGGACCTGTTGCAGGCTTCCGAGCGTCAGATGCGCGACCTGCGCGGGGCAGACATTTCCATTGTCTTTCAGGATCCGATGCAAACGCATAATCCGGTTCTCACTATCGGGCAGCAGATGCTGGACATTCAACACCGCTCCAAACAGTCAAAAGCCGACAAGTTGGCCCACGCGGCCAAGATGCTGGGTGCAGTTGGCATTCCCGACCCCGAAGCGCGCCTGAAGCAATATCCGCATGAATTCTCAGGCGGAATGCGCCAACGGATCGCTATCGCGATGGCGTTGATGTCCGAACCCGATCTTTTGATTGCGGATGAACCGACTACTGCGCTGGATGCGACGCTTGAGGTGCAGATCATCGAGCGCCTGCAAGAGCTGCAGCACGAGTTTCACTGTGCCATCCTGTTTATCTCGCACCACCTGGGCGTGATCGCAGAACTCTGCGACCGAGTGGTGGTGATGTATGCCGGTGCGGTTGTCGAAAGCGGGGATGTGCGTGAGATTTTCCACAATCCCAAACACCCCTACACACGCCGTCTAATCGAATGCGACCCCGGTCACATCAAGGAGCGCGCCCGTGTTTTGCCAACCATCCCCGGCGAAGTACCTGATCTGGCCAACCTCCCCGGGGGATGCATCTTCCGCGATCGCTGCGATCAGGCCATGTCACGCTGCGCCACCGAAGTACCCCCACTGGATCAATTGAAAGAAGGCCACCACGCCGCATGCTGGCTGAACCACGAGGAGGTCACCACATGAGCTTGCTGAAGGTCGTGGATCTTAAAACCAGCTATGGACCGGTCAATGTATTGGCGGGTGTCAGCTTTACCGTAGAACCAGGTGAGACCTACGCGCTGGTCGGTGAAAGTGGTTCTGGCAAAACGACAGTTATTCGCGCCATTGCCGGTCTTGCGCCTGCGCAAGACGGTTCGGTCACTTTTGAGGGTCAGGAAATTCGTGGCGCCCCGGAAAGTGTCATGCGTCCGTTGCGCAAAGACATGGCAATGATGTTTCAGGATCCGGTCGGAAGCCTCTCGCCCCGCCTGACGATCCGCAGCCTGATCACCGAACCCTATCGCATTCAAGGCATGAAAGACCGCGATCTGGATGCCGAGGCTAAGCGCCTGTTGGAAATGGTGAACCTGCCGACACATTTTGCTGATCGTTATCCATATCAGCTATCTGGCGGCCAGGCACGGCGTGTGGGTGTAGCTCGCGCGTTGGCGTTGGAACCCAAGCTGATCCTCGCGGATGAACCAACTGCTGGTCTTGATGTATCGGTGCAGGGTGAGTTGCTGAATCTGCTCAACGATCTGCGTGAAAGGCTGGGCTTGGCGATGGTTATCATCACTCATAACCTCAGCGTCGTGCGCCACGTGGCCGACAGAATGGGCATCATGTATCTTGGTCGTTTGGTCGAAGAAGGCACAACCGAGAAGATCTTCAACGACCCGCGTCATCCCTACACGCGCTGCCTTCTGAGTGCCAACCCAGAGCCCGACCCGGATGCGCGATTGGAACGGATCGCCCTCAAAGGGGAGCCCCCCAGCTTGCTCAAGCGCCCTTCCGGGTGTGAGTTCCGCGAACGCTGTCCTTTTGCCAAGGACATCTGCACCCAGACCCCGGAATGGGAAGTGGACGACGGCCACGGGCTGCGTTGTCTGGCACCACTGTCTTAGTAGGAAATTCAATGCCAAGCACACTCTATTTTAACGGCACAATCCTGACGATGGATGCGCAGAACTCTTCACCAGAGGCTGTTCTGACCGAAGGAAGCAGAATTCAGGCAGTGGGTGCCGAGGCTGATCTGCGCGCACGCATGACAGCGGATTCTCAGGAGTACAATCTTCAGGGTCGTACTCTGATGCCCGCTTTTATCGATCCACACGGGCATTTTCCGGATCCTGGGTTTATCCGGCTGTTCCGTGTTGACCTGTCGTCGCCTCCTTTAGGGGACTGCAGGCAAATGGCACAGGCGCTGGACAGGCTTCGGGAGAAGGCCAAATTAACGCCCGAAGGTGAATGGGTCATGGGTGTGTCGTTTGACAATACATCCATTCTCGAAGGCCGTATGCCGACACGGGCTGAGTTGGACGAAGTTTCACAACGGCATCCAATCTGGGTGATTCACGCGTCGGGACACAATGGCGCGGCAAATTCTCTGGCGCTCGAGAGGCGCGGGGTAAATCGTCAAACACCTGACCCGGAAGGTGGTCGCTTCGGCCGTGATCCCGAAACCGGAGCTCTGACGGGATTGATCGAAGGATTATCGGCCATGGGTGAAATGGGCGATACTGACTTCCTGATCGATCGCGAAAGGTTCTGGCATGGCTTTGACGCCTGTCGTGACGAATACCTCGCCCATGGGGTGACTTATGCCCAAAATGCCTGGGCGTCACAAACCATGTTGGATCACTTTGCCAGCCTGCCTGCGGATCAGGACCCGGGAATTGACATAGAACTCCTACCCATCGGAAGTCTGGAGCCTGAGTTGTCTGCCCACTGGATCGGCACGAACTGGCCCGGAAATCCGCATTTCACACTGGGTCCACGCAAACTGTTCACTGATGGGGCATTTCAGTTGCAGACCGCGTATCTGTCTGCCCCGTATTTCAAACCGACCAATCCGGATCACCCTTGTGGGATGGTATATACCTCGCAAGAACAGTTGGATGCCGACGTCAGCAAGCTTCATGGCCAGGGTTTCCAGATTCATTGCCACTGCAATGGCGATGCCGGCGCAGAGATGTTCATAGATGCGGTGGAAAAGGCGCTTCAGGCGCACCCACGCCAAGATCATCGTCACACCATTATCCACGGCCAGGCCCTGCGGGACGACCAACTAGAGCGTATGGCTCAGCTTGGACTTACTGTCAGCTTCTTTCCCGCTCATGTATATTTTTGGGGGGATCGCCATTACGACACTTTCTTGGGGCCTGAACGGGCTAGGCGGATATCGCCGGCGGCGTCCGCTGAACGATATGGCGTGCGGTATACCATTCACAACGATGCCTCAGTCACGCCAACACGTCCGATCCACCTGGCCCATTGTGCGGTAAATCGAAAATCCGTTTCGGGTCGTGTGCTCGGCGAGGATCAGAAGATCAGCGTTCTTTCGGCTCTGCGTGCACAGACCATCAACGCCGCTTGGCAGGTATTCAAGGAGGACCAACGCGGATCTATCGAACCGGGTAAAGTTGCGGACTTTGCTGTTCTTTCGCGCAATCCACTGCACGAATCGGACCGCCTGACAGATACACAGGTGCTCGAAACAATTCGCAACGGCCAAAGTGTTTTTACCGCAACACGTACCGAACAGGAAATCGAGCATACAAAATGACAACCAAACGTATTGCGATTGCAGGGTTTCAGCATGAAACCAATTGTTTTGGTGTGACAAAAGCCGGTCTGCACGAATTTGAAATGGCGGATTCCTGGCCCGGTATGTTGCATGGAACGCAGGTAGTTTCGGAAACAACTGGCATGAACCTTCCTATCGCTGGTTTTGCCGCAGCGGCAAAGGGGGTGGGGTTTGAGGTCATTCCGGTACTGTGGTGCTCTGCCGAGCCATCCGCCCATGTAACGGATCATGCGTTTGAAACGATTTGTGAGATGATGTTGAGTGGAATTCGGGATGCGGGTCTCATCGACGGCGTTTACCTGGACCTCCATGGGGCAATGGTCACCGAAAGCCTTGCTGACGGTGAGGGAGAGCTTTTGCGTCGCGTGCGTGAAGAGGTGGGTCCAGAGCTTCCACTGGTCGCAAGTTTGGACCTGCATGCCAATATATCCGCTGAGATGATCGAACATGCGGACTATCTTTCGATTTTCAGAACGTATCCTCATTTGGACATGGCGGAAACGGGCGCACGATGTGTTCCTGTCCTGCAGCGCTTGCTAGCGGGCGAAACACTATACAAGGCGTTCCAACCGGTGCCTTATCTTGTCCCCTTGCATGCACAGCATACAGGTTCCGCACCGTTCGACGAAATCTATCAATTGCCAACAAGATTTGAGCAGCAGGAAGTCCTGGCTGAAATTGCTCTTGGTTTTACAGCAGCGGATTTCCCCGACACCGGCCCGTCTTGCGTTGTCTACGCATCCAAAGCCGAGAAAGCCTCCGCTGTCGCAGAGGAAATCGTCAACGTGTTTATGTCCCGGGAAGCCGATCTCGATTGTTCGATGCTGTCCCTGGAGGAAGCCGTATCGACATGTCGTCAAAGGTGGGAGAGACCCGTTGTCCTCGCAGATGTCCAAGACAACGCTGGTGCCGGTGGGACCTCAGATACTACAGGGTTGCTGGCGGCACTGATTGAGGGCGGGACGAAAAATGCATTGATGGGTTTGTTCCACGATCCGGAAAGTGCAAAACAAGCCCATACGGCAGGAGAGGGGGCTCTGATTGAGTTGGCAATCGGCGCAAAGTCCGATTTGGCTGGCCAGATACCAGTCATAGCAGAGTTTGAAGTTCTGGCTTTGGGTGACGGCACTTGCCGCTATACCGGAGAAATGTATGGGGGTGGTGTCGCAACGCTTGGCAAGACGGCGGCGCTACGTTTGGTTGGGCAAGAGGCCGAGATTGACCTCGTTATCACAAGCATACGTAACCAATGTTTGGACTGCGCACATTTTACTCATATCGGGCTAAACCCAATGAACTATGCGGTGATTTGCGTTAAGAGTACCGCACATTTTCGAGCGGATTTCGGACCTATTGCAGGAGATATTTTTGCGGTTTCGTCCCCGGGTGCCTTTCTCTGCGACCTGGAAAAAATCCCTTACGCCTGTATCACCAGAAGGTTGCCCAAAACTCGCAGCGCTTCCTTTAGTTTGTGAGCGATACCTGAACTACGACCGCCGTGATGTCGCGCTTTTTGAGCAACCATCTTCGAACCCGGCGATTTGTGTTCTCGACGGTGCCTTTTTGCCAGGGTGAGGATGGATCACAAAACCATGTCTGGGTGCCAATCTCGGCTTGCTGATGTAACCAACTCACAAATTCCGTGCCCCGGTCGAAGGTGATCGACTTACGCGCCGGGTGGGGCAGGTCGCGGATAGCCTTCATGATCTTGCCCATGACTGGTTTTGTCTGTTTGTACGGGTTCTTCAGCAGTACCGTGAACCGGCTGACGCGCTTGACCAGCGACGTCACATTCGACTGGCCAAGCGTCTGTTTGAACAGCATAAAATCGCCTTCCCAATGACCGAGCTGATGCCTGTGTGCGACATCATCCGGTCGAAACAGGATGCTGACATCACGGTCGAATTTGGGGGCCTGGCGCTTTCTGGCGCGGCGCGGCCGACGGTACATTCTGTGTTCGGACAGATACCACCGGAGCTCGTCAGCCATGCCTTCGCTGGAATAGATGTAGCGGTAGATCATTTCCTGACACACGCGCAGCTTTGCGCCTTCATAGATCATTCGATTGCCGATCTGCTCAGGCGTCCATCCATTCTTCAGCCGCTCGACGACACGCTTGCGCAGTTCAGGATGGAGGATCAGTTTGCGTTGCGCAGACGCGCCGTAATAGCCATCGCATTTAGGTAGACAAGGATCCGAGAAGAAGTTTCGTTTGATCTCTCGATGGATGGTGGCTTTCGAGCGTTTCAACACGCGTGCCATCTCTCGAACATGGACGTTCGCGTGCCTCCAGCGCTCAATTCTGCGGCGTTCTTCAATGCTGAGTTGCGAATACACTGCACCCATGCCATGATCTCCTCATTGGATAACTCATTGGCTTCTAACAGGAGTCGTGTGTGGATGCTCTCTGTTTGGCAAGGTCTTTCAAACGCCATGGAGTGATCGGTATCGGTCGTGTGTCAGGCCTCAAATGATGTGGCTCTGATTTGCCACGGGCCATTATGGTGTAAGATCGCTTCGGGTCCAAATCGCACTTGAGGACTATGACGTCCAAGAGAACCCAATTTGCCGAAGTACCGGCCGGCAATAAGACCAGCTTGATTAAACAAACGGGTGTGGAGTCCCCAATCGTTGAACCGACCGCCTCGTTGGCATATATTGCCATAGAGGAGTATTATGCCATGGTAACCCGCAATGTCGTACTTACAGAAGCGCAGGATCAACTGGTGCAGAATCTGGTTGCGTCCGGTCGTTATCAGAACGCCAGTGAAGCGTTGCGCGCCGGCCTTCGGCTTCTGGAGCGGGAAGAAGCGGGCCTAGTGTCTCTCAAACAAGGCCTGCAGGAGGGTGTGGCCCAGGCTCAGGTTGGAGATCTGGCAGAAGGCAGCGGCCCGGATGCGATCCGTCGTGCCTTTGCAAGGGCACGAACCGAAGCGTGACCAGACCCTTTCAACTGACACGCCGCGCTGAAGCCAGCCTGGTGGAAATTGCCCGATGGACCATCGACAAGTTTGGACGGCGTCAAGCCGATCTTTATGAACAAGAACTGATAGCGCGCTGTCAGGCCATCACGGAGGGCAGGGCGGCCAGCCGCAGCTGTTCTATATTGGTAGAGGAGGCAGCTGATCTCAGATATGTACGGGCGGGAGAGCACTTCCTAGTCTACCTGGATCAGCCGGACGCGGTGATCATTGTTGATATCCTGCATTCCCGTTGTGATCTGTCGCGACATGTTTCCGCGCTGGCCACGTTAACGGATGCGACAGGAAACAAGACATAGGCACAGCAGCCGGAGTTTCCCTCAAGCGGGGACTTTTAAAATAGTCAGTAAGTGCTCACCCCAGTAGATTTGTCGCCGGGTTATCCGCGATGTCGACGTCGCCATAGTATTTCTGCGCCTGGGCGAGGGAGCGATGCCGCGACAGGCGCATGGCGGCCTGGATCGGGGCACCGTCGAGCGCGGCCTGGGTCAGGAAGCCCGAGCGCAACCCGTGGGGCGAGGCAAAATCCTCTGGCAATCCCGCAAGTGTCAGCCGGTGCTTGACGATCTGATAGATCGCATCTGGAGACAGACGGCGTTTCAGTACCCGGTCGGCTTTGGAGATGGGCCGGAATAGGGGACCATTTCCTATTTTCCCGACCTCGATCCAGTGCATCAGTGCCTGCCCCGCACGGCCTTTCAGCACCAGGCGAGGTGTCTCTCCCTTGATGGTGGCCTTGGTCTCGAGCAACGACAGCCAGACCAAACCTTTCTCATCGAACTCCTTCAGCGACACATCTTCGCGCATCAGCCCGGTCAGCTCCGAGCGCCGCCTTCCACCGCTGGCCCAACCCAGCATCAGGATCGCCCGATCCCGGCAATCCCGGCGCGACCCACGGCAGGTGGCCAGAAGCTGTTCCAGCACAT
>WQBJ01000069.1 GCA_013032095.1 Ruegeria atlantica
CATCGAAGCCTTCAGAACCTCCGATTGAAGCGTCGCGATCATTCATGCCGGATAATAACATCATTGAACAGGATCACCGTTTCATCAAACGAAGGATCAGACCCATGCTGGGCTTCAAATCTTTCGCTTCAGCCGCATCTGTCCTGGCAGGCATAGAACTGGTCAACATTATCCGCAAAGGTCAATTCACACCCGGACTCCGTCCGTTTCAGCAGTTCGCCCAACTGGCGGGGTAAACTGCTAATCAATTCCACTGATGTTCTGCCATCCGAAAAAGTTTGCGACAGAACCTTGAGGCGAGGGGCGCACCCAACCGAGCGCTGTTTGCTTCCATTGCTCGGCTTTTCTATGGAAACACGTATATCTAATTGTTTCGCGACCAGATCTCCAAGACGGTGCATTCTTTGTATTTTGAATTGAATTCAATAATTTGAATGAAATCAAGATTGACAGCATGTCACATCGCGTGTTTTTCTGTCCTTGGTCCGCGGACAGAGGACACTTTGCGGAGATGGAATGAAAAGCCAGGACATTGTCATATTGCTCAAGCTTGCAAGCCTGCAAGAACAGGAAAGCAGCGGCTTTTTCGACAATCACAATTGGTCGTCGGGGCGCGAAGACCCTTTTTCCGTGCGTGGGCTGGGGGCGTCTCTTGGTATCAGCAAGACAGAAGTCAGCGCTTCGCTGAACCGCAGCCTGGAGTCTGGTTTGGCAGTGAAAGACCGCAAACTCGGGCGGACGAAGCCCAGCCGCCGCAACCTTTATAACTTTACCATTTACGGTCTTAAGTTCGTCTTTCCTGCAAAGCCGGGAGCCATGATGCGTGGCACCCCGACGGCATTTTCAGCGCCAATGCTGGAGGGACAGCTATTGAGCGCCGGAGACGATATCTATGTCTGGCCTGATGCAGAAGGCAGGAAACGTGGCCAGTCCGTCGAGCCATTGTTCAAATCCGTACCTGAAGCCGTTCAGAACGATGAACGGCTGTATGAATACCTAGCCCTGATCGATGCCATACGGTTGGGTAGGCAACGGGAAGCCAATCTGGCAGCTGATCGTTTTGAAGAAAGACTCCTGAAGCGATGACAGTTCGAGGTGACCTCACCAACATGCTGGAAACAGTTGCAAGGGCGCTTGGCGACGACCTCCGAGATAAGCTGGTTTTCGTCGGTGG
Organism: Ruegeria atlantica; assembly: GCA_013032095.1. Lineage (GTDB taxonomy): Bacteria > Pseudomonadota > Alphaproteobacteria > Rhodobacterales > Rhodobacteraceae > Ruegeria > Ruegeria atlantica_E. The sequence goes on from WQBJ01000069.1 coordinate 1,175, forward strand.
TTGCACGACAGCACTCTTTATCACAGACCCAGTCACGCTTGATGACGTGCGAGCGACCGACGATGTTGACCTGATTATCGACCTGGCTGGGTATGGGGAATGGGCACACTTGCAGGAGCAATTGCGACAAAAGGGATTCTCGGAAACTCAAGATGAGGGCGTCATCTGTCGCATGAAACTTGGCGAACTCAAGGTGGATTTCATGCCGGATGATGAAACCATCCTGGGCTTCAGCAATCGCTGGTATGCAAAGGGCATTGAAACCGCAGTCACGCATCATTTGCCAAGCGGGCAAGAGATCAGGTGCCTAACACCGCCTCTCTTTCTTGCGACTAAGCTCGAAGCATATCTGGGTCGGGGGGGCGATGATCCGATCCTTAGCCATGACCTTGAAGATGTTCTGATTGTTGTAGATGGCCGGGAGGAGTTGGTTACAGAAGTTCAGGGCGCGGAGCAAGATGTCCGCAGTTTCATTGCTGAGCAGCTTCGCAAGCTGCAAGGTCACTACGACTTTGACAGTTTTCTGGATGGCAATATCCGCGGACCGGAAGGGCGTTCAGATCTTGTTCGGGACCGCGTTTCGGCTTTGGCCGCAAGTGATGGCGGGGCCTAGATGAGTGTTGACATCTGGTGGCGCAGCGAACAGGGCAAGCTCACCGCTGACAATCGGGATCATTGCGGCATCGGGTTGCGTGATGATGCCGCCCTCTGCATTGTTCTGGACGGATCAACTTCAGGAGCTAATAGCGGGGAATTTGCCCGTCTGATCGCGCAAAACCTGGTCGATTGGTTCGTGGTGGCTGCCGACATAAGCCCTACGGCCATTGTCCACCGGCTGCGCCATATCCATGCCGAACTGACAATAGACTTTCGTAGAGATTCTGCAAGCTTTATCATCGCGTTAATACAAAACGATGGTGAAGTTCACCTCTTGCATGCCGGTGATTGTCTGGCAGGTATTCATGGCGGCGTGGCTACTACGGAATGGGTGGTGCGTCCCCACACGCTTGCCAACGCGATCGTTGACGTGTCCGTCGCCGATATTTCCGTATCGCCATTGAGAAACCGCCTGACAAGGAGTTTTCGGAGCAGAAAATTCGTGATGCCTGACCAAACGGAGGCTGGTGTCAGAGGTGACGTGGCGGTTTTGCTTGCAACAGATGGGTTTTGGGCTGCACTCGACGCGGAAGATCAGGCTCGATTTCTGAAAGGAGAAGACTTACCAGACGTTGAAGGACGGGATGATTGCAGCGTATTGTCACTGAAGCATACGGGAACCCACCAGAATTGGGTCGGGGGTGAAAGTGCTGACAATTTTTATATAGTAGCGCATTCATAAAGCACACTACGTAACTGTCGCGGTGCCCTTAATTGCTGAGCGCTTTCCTCAAAATGCTGAGCAAAATCAGTACTTGAGTGTGTCCTTAATACCAAGACCGCGCGTCCTATGGATAAGTTGCGTGCTAATCAGACATAATCAGGGAAAGTGACCCATTAAGCTCCTCCCCGAGTGTATGTGCGACTAATTGTCGGCGGCCTGCGTTCAGGAAATAAAGACACAGCAACACCTCATGACGAGGCGACGGCCGGTCATTGCGTTTGCCGCTCTCCACTTCGACGTTTCAATCCACGCCCCCGTGAAGGGGCGACTGTTTGGACAGGTGCAAATCATATTCCGTGCGATCGTTTCAATCCACGCCCCCGTGAAGGGGCGACTCGCCTGCCAGTCGCGCTTGACGCCCTTCTGGCCCGGTTTCAATCCACGCCCCCGTGAAGGGGCGACATGATCGTTTGCATCCTCCAGACGCAAATCAATAGTTTCAATCCACGCCCCCGTGAAGGGGCGACCCCTGAACCGCGTTCCTAGGCGGTCAGTGACTTCGTTTCAATCCACGCCCCCGTGAAGGGGCGACGAGGGAAACAGGCTGGGAGGCTCCGGTGTGCAGCAGTTTCAATCCACGCCCCCGTGAAGGGGCGACATCGAGATGGTGGAGTGGATCAAGGAGCAACTCCAGTTTCAATCCACGCCCCCGTGAAGGGGCGACAGATCCGCCTGGACGGCGTCCCAGTAAAACAACTTGTTTCAATCCACGCCCCCGTGAAGGGGCGACGCGACGGCTGGCAGGCGCGTGTTGACGACGTTCGCGTTTCAATCCACGCCCCCGTGAAGGGGCGACTACACCGGCGACAGGGCCTATGCCGCATTGTTCGTGTTTCAATCCACGCCCCCGTGAAGGGGCGACACCACCACAGGAGCAAGCGAGATGGCGACAGTCACCGTTTCAATCCACGCCCCCGTGAAGGGGCGACACCTGTAGAGCAGCATATGCTTACAATCAAAAGGGTTTCAATCCACGCCCCCGTGAAGGGGCGACATTGGCTGAATGGCAACCACTCACCCCATTGTTTGTTTCAATCCACGCCCCCGTGAAGGGGCGACCTTGTGAGCCTTTGCGGCCAAAGCCTGAATTTTTGGGTTTCAATCCACGCCCCCGTGAAGGGGCGACCGAGCCCGGCTGGTATGCGTCTCGAGCCTGTCGAGTTTCAATCCACGCCCCCGTGAAGGGGCGACGTCACGTTGTAGATCACGAAGTGGCTATGATCCGTGTTTCAATCCACGCCCCCGTGAAGGGGCGACTTGCATAAACTCCGCTGTGCGGTCGCGTTCAGTAAGTTTCAATCCACGCCCCCGTGAAGGGGCGACGCGCCAGCTGATCCAGACGGCCGGTCATCTGGAGCGTTTCAATCCACGCCCCCGTGAAGGGGCGACGCCAGCTGATCCAGACGGCCGGTCATCTGGAGCGGTTTCAATCCACGCCCCCGTGAAGGGGCGACGCGGCGATGTCGTGTATTCATCCGCCACTTCAATGTTTCAATCCACGCCCCCGTGAAGGGGCGACTCATTGCAGACGACATGTCGTCTGCGGCACACAAGTTTCAATCCACGCCCCCGTGAAGGGGCGACCATCAGTCTCAATGTGTTGCATGGGGTTTTTATTGTTTCAATCCACGCCCCCGTGAAGGGGCGACCCTGACAGTTTTGCAAGCTGCGCGTGCGTCAGTGTTTCAATCCACGCCCCCGTGAAGGGGCGACCGGTGGTGTTGTTGTCGGCACCAATCAATACACTGAGTTTCAATCCACGCCCCCGTGAAGGGGCGACGCGGGCAGGGTACCAGAGGGCGACAAGGCAACAGAGTTTCAATCCACGCCCCCGTGAAGGGGCGACAACATCGTATCTCAATTAGGTGTCGCTGTTGATGTTTCAATCCACGCCCCCGTGAAGGGGCGACGTGAGCGTCACAAAGTCGTTTTGATGAGCCTCAATGTTTCAATCCACGCCCCCGTGAAGGGGCGACCGGCACGGGACCAAGCGCCAGAGGTGTTATATGTGTTTCAATCCACGCCCCCGTGAAGGGGCGACCTCTACGGCGTCGGCATCGTCTGGCCTTGTGGCTGTTTCAATCCACGCCCCCGTGAAGGGGCGACCATCAGTCTCAACGTGTTGCGTGGGGTTCTTATTGTTTCAATCCACGCCCCCGTGAAGGGGCGACCCCAGCCATATCGCGTCTGCATCGGCTTCTGTCCGTTTCAATCCACGCCCCCGTGAAGGGGCGACGTCATGCGATTAACATCTTGATCAGCGCATTCGCGTTTCAATCCACGCCCCCGTGAAGGGGCGACATGCAACCACTAAGGCGCAGGTCACATCAGCTCTGGTTTCAATCCACGCCCCCGTGAAGGGGCGACATGATGCCTTAAGTTACAATCCGGGATTGCACCTAGTTTCAATCCACGCCCCCGTGAAGGGGCGACGAGATATCCACGCCGTCACGGCGCCACTGGTAGGCGTTTCAATCCACGCCCCCGTGAAGGGGCGACCTCAGGTAACAGAGGGCGGGATGGTAGGTAGGACAGTTTCAATCCACGCCCCCGTGAAGGGGCGACAAGAGAACCCCCAAAACCCCCGCAGTAACGCCTAGGTTTCAATCCACGCCCCCGTGAAGGGGCGACTCTAACGGGAGCAAACGACCATGAGAACCGAACTGGTTTCAATCCACGCCCCCGTGAAGGGGCGACTCTTTCATGTTAAGGGACTGATTTCCAGAAGAGAACCTCCTGAATTGCGCGAACATACGCAGACAGGACCGCTGCTGATAGAGAAATCTCACGCGGCTCCATCTTTTCTTTACGATTTCAAGTCTTTATACTGTGTGCGAACCTCCGGGCGAATGGCCGTGCACATTGGGTTCGCGCTAGATGATCAGGACGTCATCGAAATCGGTGGCAGGGCGGGCACCACAATGCTCTACTTTATGCTTCCAGTTCTTGCCTAAGAAGTAGAAGCGCAGACTATCTTCAGTCTCGTTGTACTCTTTCAAGAGACGTTGACGTAGCGTTGTCCATTGAGCTGGGGACAACTCGCACTCGAAAACAGAATATTGTACGCGCTGGCCGTAATCCTGACATGCGCGCGCGATACGGCGCAAGCGCCGACGCCCTTGTCGAGTTTCGGTTTTCACATCGTATGTAATCAGAACAAGCATCACAGTCATTTCCAAACGAAAGCGGGATAACCGTCGAGATCACCCCGCAGGTAGCGAGCCAAAAGACGGGCTTGGACATGAAAAAACATGCCAAAAGGTAGAGACTCGTCAAGAAATGGATGGATCAAAGCTGCGCGTTTGCGCTCCTGCCACGCAGTTAACGCGATTTTACGGCCGTCTTCCGTCAGGAACACTCCGCCAGTTTCGTCACTTCGGAAATCGCGGCCGTTCAGCTGTCGCCGGTTGAGAAGCGAAAGGCATACCCGATCGGCTAGAGGTGCGCGGAACTCCTCCATTAAGTCAAGTGCTAGACTCGCACGTCCGGGGCGATCACGATGCAGAAATCCCATTTGGGGGTCGAGGCCGACCGCTTCCAGCGCATTGCGGCAGTCGTTGGCTAAGAGCGTATAGAGAAACGACAAAACTGCGTTAGGCGGATCCTGAGGTGGGCGGCGTGAACGTCCAGAAAACTGAAGTTTAGGAGTGCGGATCAACCGGTCGAATACTGAGAAATAAGCTTTCGCCCCTTCACCTTCGAGACCACGAAGAGTTTCGCCATCGTGTGCCGTCAATGCCAAACGGGCGGCGTCGGAAAGGCGGTGCTCAGCCGCGTCCAACTGCCCTGAATCATCGCCATGGTCTCGCAGATAACGGCGAACTACTCCGCGCTGATTGGCGCATTTCGCCGCGACTATGGCACGTGCAACCGGCAGTGGCGTATTAAGTGACTGCTCGTGTTGGGCGCGACGCAAAAGGACATTGCCCGAGGTTGGACCTTCGACACGCGCGAGAAATCTCCCGGTAGTGCTCAGAAAAGTAACGGTAACTCCTGCCTCAGCGCATGCGTGCATGAGTTGTGGCGACATCCCTACTTGGCCAAAACAGGTTATGCCGCCAAGTAAGTGGAGTGGCGCACGACCGCATTCCTTCCCCTCGACCTGTACCACGACATTCGCTCCATCCTTGCGCGCCCAGGCCCCTTCGGAGGTGATGTAAAGTGTGTTTAGAAGTTTCTTCACTCTGGAGTTCCAGGCGAAGTGACGGCACGGGCGAACCAGTGAGAGACGTTCCGGGCGGAGTGGGGTAGCCGTGGCTGGCAAGGTTCAATTAGTGAGCACCGGTTACAAAGAGAAGGAACATATTTGGGTTCAGGCAGTTGGCCGGAGGCCTTGCAGGCGCGGATGCCGGCGGCGGCGTCCAGAGTCAGATGCCGCAGGGTATCGTCTAAAGCAACGATCAATCGGCGCCGTGTCTTTCCATAAAACAGCGCACCTTCAGAGATTGTGCAGCCGAACATTTCTTCGAGGCAGAGAGCCTGAGCGCAAAGCTGCACCTCGTCGGCACGATGGGCTTTGGGAGAACCTCGCTTGTATTCCACTGGGAAAGGGATGCCGCCGTGCAGCTCAACCACGTCGGCCACACCATAGATTCCGTGACGACTCGAGCGAAGTTGAACCGACCGCAAGATACGGATTCCCTGACGCGATTCAGCTAACCCGCCATCAGTCCGCTCATGCAAAAGACGACCTTCGGCGGTATAGCGGTTCTCGGCCCAAAGTTGCTCAATATGGATCAGCGCATATTGACGCGGACAATAGATCCAGTGCTGCAGGGCCGAGATGGGAATCTCCTCAGAAGGGTTCAACAATTTTTATGCCTGCCGGCAGGTTGGTATCATCTAGGTGAATGGCATAATCTCCAAAAGTTCGCGCCGGAGGCAGGTTGTGGATACGCGAGTCACTTACCTGGATGTGTTCACCGCCTGAAACGCGCGACACTGTTATGCGGTCAAACAGCTTGTGGGCTTGGGCATTGCCGAGCGCGCTGTCATGACGGAAGGCGATCAGACGACGCGCTGACATCTCGCCGCGAGCTGCCGAGCGATCAAGATCGAACATGTCACGAAAGGCAGTCCAGACTACTTCGAGATCGGCTTCACTGAAGCCCGTCTTTTCTGCCAGTTTTGCATTGATGAAGCCGTGGGCGCGGTAAAGTCCATAAGGGACGATATGTTTGCGCCCCATAGTACGTTCATTGTCACGGTCTTTCTCGTTGGTAACAGATGAACGCGTGATCGATATCTCAAGCGGCAGGATCGGCTCTTCAGAACGCGCAAAGGATAATTGCACTGGTCCGCGCACCTGACCGCAGTTAACTTCCGTTGTCATCACCGCACCAAAGGTGCGAATGTCGAAGAAATTGTCACACATCCATCGGGTAAGTTGGCGGGCCTCTTCGTTCTTTTTCGGCAATTTCTTGGCAGTCTGTTTAAAGCCTGTCGCCTCATATGCCCGAGCGTGTTGCTCATTCAACACCATGCGTTCGGTCATGTATATCTCGTGACCCTGTTCTCTTTCATAGGCCGTAGATACATAGTTGCGAACCTTCCGCTTCAGCGACACGTCGGATACCAGCCCCTGATTGGTCTCTGGGTCCATACGCGGCAAGTTGCCGGCATCCGGGTCACCATTGGGATTGCCGTTGGTCACATCGAAGAAAAAGGCGAAATCGTAGCGGTTTGAGACTGTGGTCATTGGTCGTTCTCATTTTTTTCGGATTTGGTCCAGCGTTGATGATAGTACCCGGCGAGGAAGCGGCCCTGATCTTCGAGCGTCAGCACTCTAGGCATGTCGGCCTCAAGTCCAAGCCAGATCATTCCGAGTTGCTTTTCCAACCAGTGCCCAAACCTGACCTTTTCGCCCTTCTTTACAGAGGACAGGTGGTGGTTGGCGTTCCTGACCAGAAGCGGGAATATCCGCGCGGGTGTGGCTGATGCGGCGGCGAAATAGCGGTCCTTGATGGTAGCGTTCAGGTTTGGCAACGCCGCTTCCTGGGCGCGTTCAAGCACCGCGAAGAGCCGCCCCAACCTGTAGGCCGGGTTCATATTCTCGGGATCGAGGCTCACGGAAATTTCCTCCTTCATTGAAACACGGTTGACAACGGCCTTGCAAATCGCGGCCCGGCGCCCGTTGACGCGGCCATCGGCACGGACACGGGCGATGACGGCGGACAGCAGCGTCCGAGGCAGCGGTTGTCCAGTCAGCACAGAACGCATTACGTTGCCGCTCAGCAGCGGTGGAATGGTATCGGCATTGGCTTTACCGTCGACGTGAAGCGCCGTTTCATAAAGCAGCGACCAAGCGGCAGGGTGGCCAGTCCAGCCGGCAGGCTCGATGGACAGATCGTCCCAGAATCGCTGCACATGCCGGGCGAAACCACCGAAACTGCCGGAATGCCAGAAACGCACCGACAGCCGCGCCGCATTAGGAGCGAGGCCAAGCAGATATATCTTGGTATCCGGGTCGAATTCCGGATCGTCGCCGCCACGGCCCTCAGCCACTTTTTGAACATCTGCCCGTAGCTTGATGGTTTCGGCGGCCTCATTTGGCGGGCTGAAGGCCGCTCCCATCAACATCTCGCTGAAATCAGCAACTTCGCGCGTTGCCGCTTCGGCCCAGAAGACGACGGTGGTATCGCCGACACGCAAGTTGTGCTTTGAGCTTTTGGCCAAAAGACAGTTTAGCGCCGTTCCATACGCAAAGGCGGCCTGTTCCGAGACCGGCGCATTGGCCCCCTGCGATTTGCCGTAGCTTTCATATGCAGGTTCGTTAAAGGAAACTAGTGATGCTCCAGAGCTCTGTGCTCCCATCACGCCTTTGACGGACCGGTGAAGACGCGCAATCGGAGCCTGCATACCGGTCACAAGACATAGTGCCGTGCTTTCATCTTTGACCACTTCAAGAAATGGCAGCACAGCCGGTCGCTCATGCAGGAAACGCGGTGCACCATCGGCACCATTGTCACCCTCCAGCCGGAAGACGATGTTCTGATCCAGCGCCTCAATAGAAAATCCGTTTTGCGCGAAAAATTCGGGTTCCCATAAATCAAGAAACCTCAGCAGTGCCTGCAGGCCTTCATCCTTGGCCGCCTCCAGACGCTCCCGGTGCGAAGCAGCAAAGGCGGCGTGCTCTCTAGCGGTGCGCTTGCCTTGGCCGGGAGCGATCTGCCCTTCGGTATTCTCGCATGCGGTGACGCCTAGAACATAAGCCGTTTTGTCCCAAAGGAAATTGGGCTTGATGTTACTAGATCGCTCCACTGCCTCGGGCACATCCATCAACCGTGGCGCCGTTTTCTTGCTGCTGTGGCTGCGCAGATCATTCAGATAGAGCGGCCGCCCGTTTGCGGCGATCACCAGTTCAAAGCTGATCTTCTCGGTGGAAAAACTGGGGCAGGGTGCCTTTCCTTCCGCCAACATCCGATCATAGAGCTGATTCAACGCGGTCAGAATAGTCATCGCACCATACCCCCTATACGGGCTGCGGCCACGTCAATCACGCCATCTTTCATTTGGGCTCGGAAGAATTTCGGCACTCGGTCGTTGTCGAAATCTATATCGTAAAGCATCCAGCCAAGGTCATGCACGCCGTTAAGTTGGGAAGAGGGCAGTGCATCGAGCCATTCGAATTGAGCCACAAACTCGCGTGTCCCTAGACAAGGTCGGTGAAAGCACTGACCTTTTTCGGCGCGGCGGCGAAATATGTCGAGATGCTTGGCAGGCTTGTCGCGGTCTGACTGGTCGGTCATCTCGAAATGAGCCTCAATCGCGTAAGCGACATTTCGCAATGCCAGGGTGGCGCGTTGCTGACGGTTTTCATCGACACACATATGGAGCCCGTCGAGATCACCAGCACCCATGGCAACTTTTGCCTTTCGAGCTGAAATCCTGGCACTGACTTCATTGCGGCGGATGTTTTCGAAGCGGATTGGCTTCAGGACATGAATCCGGTCTACTACCCATCGGATCGCCGGCTTCCAGTATATCGCTTCGAGTACACCTCTCGCCGCCGACGGTGTTAACACATCATAGGAAACACGCTCTACCTTCATCTCCGGTCGGGTGAAGCAAGCATAATCGCCCCAAACATGAAGTTTTACCCCGTAGCTCAAATGCACCTCCTTAGAAGTTTAATATCCCCAAATCATCGGGGCGCTCGGGCGAAAACCCGGCTTCGTTGTCGTAGAGCCGATTGTTGTCCAGAACCACGAACTGCTCGCCAAATTCTTCCCGCCTGACAATGCTGGCTGCATTGACCTCAATTAGAGCGCGCAGAATTTTCGGTGGAACTCCAATCGTGTAGCGTTGCAATGCACGAGCGATCGCACCAGCATGGGGGCTGTTGTCAAGCAGTCGCCTCGCGTACGCGTCCATGCCCCAAGGGCCGGCCCCCAAAATCAGAGGCATAGTGTAGTCTTCAATCAGACTAAAGTCCGCAGCAATGTCCGCAAAAGGGTAGTCGATCTGGTTGCCGTTATCGCAAATCCGCTCCATCACTGAGCGGCTGTCCAATTCTGCAGCACTACTCCAGAATAGTGCTTTGAAGTATGCGTTCACTGCCTCCGGCGATAACGGGTCGGCGTGTTCGTCCATAACCCGCAGGGCAATTTCGGCGTTCCTTTCAAGCTCTTTCGGGGGTGGATAACCATCCTCCGGACTGAAGACGAAGACTCGGCCAGAATCCAGTTTACCTTCTCGGTTGCAACGCCCTGCCGCTTGGGCGATGGAATCGATCCCAGCGACGGCGCGCCAAACCTCGGGAAAGTCGAGATCGACGCCCGCTTCAACCAACGCAGTGGCTATGAGCAGAACCAACTCGTTCGGGAGGCGCTCCCGCACCTCTTCCAATACGGCATGTCGATGGGCCGCAGTCATGTTGGTAGTGAGGTGAAACACACCTTCACCCCGTAACTCGTCAAAAAGCGCCCGTGCCTGTTTCTTGTTGTTAACAATTACCAGGGCGGAGCGGTGGCGCACCTGCTCAACGAGATCTGCGTTGGTCAGGGTGCCTAATTGGACAACCTTTACCCGTTTAAGGTGATCGTAGAGCCTGCTTGGGTCTGGAGCAATCTCGCGTGTGTCCGCGCGCAAAAGTGCCTCGGGAGCCTTCAACCCATCTTCGTGATATATCGCCGGTTGGGTTGCGGTACAGAGAACCGCCGAACAGCCATAGCCACGGGCCAACTCCTGGATTGCAGCAAGACAGGGGCGCAGAAAGGGGAGCGGGAGCGACTGTGCCTCGTCAAACACAATGACCGAACGTGCAATATTATGAAGCTTACGACATTTGGATGTACGGTTAGCAAACAGGCTCTCAAAAAACTGTACCGCCGTAGTCACCACAATTGGCCGATCCCAGTTTTGTGCCGCTAATTTGAGACGCTCGACTTTGTCTTCGTCATCTATGCGTTGGAAGTCGAAGGCTGAGTGATGCTCCAGAACTGCGTCCGCGTCTTGCAGTGCATAACGAAACACATCTGCCGTCTGTTCGATGATCGAAGTGAACGGCACCACATAAACCACTCGACGTAACTCGTAGTGTAGTGCGTGGTCCAATGCAAAGCGTAATGAACTGAGCGTTTTACCACCACCTGTCGGGACGGTCAGAGAAAACAATCCCGGCGGTTCTGCAGCGCTGTGCGCCGCGCCGTTCAACACCTCTGCACGTAGCTGATTGACAGTTCCTTCAGCTGAAGCAAAGCGCGACAGGTAGACGTCAAGAGCAACGCGCAGGTTATTTAAGGAACCCGACCAGCCGCGTGGCGCATCCAAAGTGTAGAAACGTTCGGTTTCAATGAAATCCGCATCAACAAGAGCAGAAAACAGCATACGAATAAAAAACTGCACCTCGAAGTGAGGGAATGTTTGACCAAATCCCTCTAATGGAGCCGGACGTTCGGGATCTGGAATGTCCAACCAATCTGGCAATTCTATACGGTTGACTTGTTTTAATCGTTCATCAAGCGGCGTATTAGGACGGGCATCCGATCTCCCGACTCCATTAGCCAACCCGGCGTGATGTCCAGCAATACAATATGCTAGCATCCGCCCTAATGGGCCATACTTCTCCTGGGCGTACCGGGCTCCTTCGCCGCTGTGCGACGCACGGATGGAGCTGCCGGCTAATCGCGCTTGGAACTCAGGTTTGACTTTGCCAAGATCGTGCAAAAGACCTGCAATTCTTGCCAGTGTTCCAGCGCCGAATGAATCTGCATTTATTTTTGCGGCATTTCCGACGTTGAATAGGTGATCGGAAAGCAGTTCCCAATGATCAATGGGACATTCAGGGCGTGAGTGGGCAAACAGCGGCAACATCACATACCCTACTGGCTCACGCAGTCAGAAAAATTAAAAGTCTTCCCTCCCGGGATTTTGTTCGTCACCCCAATGTTGTCATCGACCATTGTTCTATCCCTGAGATTTCCCAGCAGCCCGGCATTAGTTTCAAGGCGACGTCCTACTGGATCCCTGTTGAGTGGTAACCTCACTAAACTAACGGATTGATATACTAACTGCCGAATTCACATTAACCGCCGGCACGTCTAGTGGTAGGGCGGGCGGGCGATTTGACAACGATCGCGACACAATAGGCGTGCAAAATAGCACCGTTGCCTTCTCGGGCTGCTCAACCGGGATAGTCGGGTTAGTCGCTCTCCCTAGAGTCCGGTGCAATATTAAATTGACCGGCCTGTGTCGTTCATTTCCCGACCACTCCGCGCTATCTGCCACAACACTGGGATAGTTGCCTTCGATTATTGCACCTGACACCAATGTCGGTTGCACCGGACTCTGATGCAGGGAGCGGCAAGAGTCATTCGATCTTTCTCCACAGGCGCAAAGCGGCCTCAACATGGGCCTCAAGGCGCTGAAGCTTGAAGTCAATCAGCTTGTCGGATCGCGGCTAGGCTTCGAACTCCGAAACCAGGTCCGCAAGACCTTGAGGCGGGCAGGGCAAGTTGACGCAATTGTATGTTCTACGCCTGTGTTGGTTTAAGCTTAAACTTGTATGTCCGCAGAATTTTCATAGTAAAGTATCTGAAATTTGGACTTCGACTTTGATTGGTTTTCTGAAGTGAACAAGTTAATGGCTGTCGCTTTGTGTGCCATTGACGGTTGGGTTGTTGCCAAAATGTTCGGAGCGCCTATTGCAGTTCTATGCAGGGCCAAGGTCAGAACACTACAATTATCACTTCAAAACGGATTTAACGGACCACCGAACAGCGGGTATCCAATGGCACTGACAACAGAGCAAAAGACGTTGATTGAACAACGTGTGGCAAATGACGGAAAATCCATGCTGGTGGCATATTTGCTGGCAATCTTTTTTGGTGGCCTTGGCCTACACAGGTTTTATCTGGGTCACAACGCAAGCGCCGCCCTTATGCTTGTCCTGTTTATCCTGGGCTGCCTCACGACATTTTTTATTATCGGTTTGTTCATGCTGGCTGTGGTCGGCATTTGGGTGATCATTGATTTGTTTCTGATCCCGGCGGAGATCGTCGCGGCCAGAAACAGATTACGAAAGCGGCTCACCGAGGACATGGAGATGGGTCAGCGTTGATCCGGCAGGGCGCGAATATCCCTGTCTTCGGTGAGCCGGGACAACGCGTTGAGCCCCGAGCTGCTGTTCTAACGCAAACTGGGTTCTGCGGGTGCATTTGGCAAGTCAGCCCGAAATACGGACATCCAATTGAGTTACCTCCGATGGAGGGGTATTCATGCGATGCATTCTATAACGTGAGTGTTTGATGAGAGATTTTGAGACGATCTTGGAGAAACTCCAGGGATTACCGGAAGGAACCTGGATTCCGAAGCCCCAATCTGCGGAAAGCTCTAAGTTCGAAAGGTGGGGATTGAGGCGAGGTGAGCGGGCGCTAATTTACTCAATGCCCAATCATACCAGTGCTGGGAAACGTTACGAGAAAGGCGTCAACATCAGTGAAATCCGCCAAGCTTTTGATCAACTGGTTGATTCAGGAGAGTTTTCTCGATCGTGGTTTCAGAAACACATGCCTGACTGTAATCAGGAGGGCAGCTGCAATTATACTACCATTGGTGGTTTGTTCGAACTCTTGGAAATTGCGAAGCATTCTGGCCCCGGTTTGTATCAACGCTATACCCGCGGATCCAATCTATTGGAGATTTGAAAACCACTGCGCATGTCTCGCGGTGAATTTGAAACAAAGGACAAATCTGGATGAATGAAATAGCGAAGTGTGTGTCAAACTATATTCATCATGTTAGTGAGCCTGCAAAGGCCGAGTATGCGTTCTTTGCGAAACAAGTGTCCCTTACGGTAGCAATTGAAGTCGCGGCTAGCGGTCAACAGGCTGACGGAAAGAGGCATTCTCACCAGCGCCGCATCCCTAGAGCAGTACTTGACGAAGCAGTGCGCAGATTACACGCCAATATGGAAGCTGTTGAGGCAACAAATAACTTTCAGGAGCTTCATGATCGAGTAGGTGCCATTATTGGCCCGATCCGAGGTATTGGGGAACTAACGATCTACGACGTTGCACATCGCATTGGGGCATTCCTGAATATTGAACCCGAGCATGTATACCTTCATGCAGGGGCTCGGAAGGGGGCCGCAGCAATTGGCTATTCTGGGCGTGTCGTCAAAAAAGAACAGTTGCCCCCTGAATTCCTTCCTCTGACACCAGCTGAGATTGAGGACTGTCTCTGCATCTTCAAGGAGGATTTATGGTCTCGATCCCCCTCCTTTTCGCAGTGCGCAAAACAGGCCAAGGCCTCGTCATGCCTGCCTAAGACGGAGAGAATAGTGAAACCTTGTTGAGCCCAAAGCCGCCGTTGACCCACTTAGTTGAACGCTGCGGCGCGGCCTTCTCTAAAGCAGCAAGCAGTGTCCCGACGGTTGGTGTAATTTTTGCCGGTAGCGCGGGCTGAGCGGAGC
>WQBJ01000007.1 GCA_013032095.1 Ruegeria atlantica
AGCGCCGGTGAAGGGGGTTCTAAGGTTTACTACAAACCTCCGCAAGCAGAAAATTCGAGAAACTTGCAAAAAACCAAAAAATCACATTTAACCATTACATTTCAAATATTTAAGAAAATCCTTCCCGTGAAATATCTGCGAATTTCGATACTCCCTCTCCCGAATCCTGGCTTTTGCACAGGGTTACCCACAGACTCAGCGGCGTATCAGGCGGAATCGGCTGAGCGCACGCGAGCCAGCAGGTCCGAAAAGGGCACGCGCAACAACAGAAGGCCGACAATCACGGACAGATAGATCAGTGGCTCGATCTGAAAGCCCTTGGCCAACATGACGTAGTGCAGCCCGCCCAAAATCGCCGCCGGGAAGACAAGTCGCTGCAAGCTACGCCAACGCGGACCCAATTTTCGCACGGACAGATTGTTCGATGTAATCGCCAAGGGGAGCAACAGAACAAATGCGGCCATGCCGACCGTAATATAGGGACGTTTGACGATATCCGCCCAAATCTGACTGGGCACCTGCACGTCCAGAATCAACCAAACCAAAAGATGCAGGCTGACATAAGTGAATGTCAGCACACCAAGGGCACGACGGAACTTGAGCAGGTTCAGTCCCAAGAATCGCCGCAGAGGTGAAATCGCCAGCACAGCAATCAAAAGCTGCAGAGCCAGTTCGCCGTACCGGTGCTCGAGCGCCTCGATCGGATCGACACCCAGACCACCGGTCAGTCCCTGAAAGAACAGCCAAGGCGCGGGCAACGCGCCCAGCGCGTAGACCGCCCAGATTGGAACCCGTCGAAAGACTAGATTTATCCGATCCATGATTTTTCCTGATCCCAATTCCGAATTAGCTCCAGTTCAAAGGGTTGCTTGCCAAATTTCCGTCTGATTTCCGGAGCATTATACCACTGACAACATTCAAAAATCACCAATCCTGACTTAGCAAATAATTACGCGGAGTAACTTTAGTGTCCCACGATGAGTTGATGACAACCGTTCTGTTGAGCTTTGGCGTCGGTATATTCGTAAGCTGGGGGCTGACCCGTTGGCGCAACAGCAAGGGGCGCACATCTGTTTTCGCCAATGACGAAAGCCTGGAAGAGGTTGGAATGTCCTTCATCTCTTCACTGTTCAACTCGTTTTCACCAAACCGGGTGGACGGGATAACTGAATTGCGCCCGCCGTGGGGATTGCGCGTTCTGGCCCCCATACTTGCGTTGGCCCTGTTTATGACAACCGACATGTCTCCACTCTGGGATTCAATCGGCGTGTATGACCCGCTGATCCGCAAAGGCACTCTGATCGCACTCTGTCTGTTTTTCGGATATTCCTGGTTCATGTTGCTCTTCGTCCAAAAGGTCGTCTACGACGGGTCATTCATCGAGTGCTACGGCGTCGATGCGAGTAAACAGGAGCGCAAACTGTCTGACCTTGTTGACATTCGGGTTCACGAGAAACGCCCGGCGCTGGTTCTTTCGTTTGCTCAACAAAAGCCTCTCTATATCCCGAAATTCCTCTCTCATCGGGCAGAGTTCGTCTCCCGTATGGAAGCCATCGCACAGCAGAACCGCAGCAACGGGCTAGCGGCCCCGGCGCAGACATTGGCAAACAGGCTCGGGTTTTAAGGCCCGAACCGCCGGGAGTTTCAATAGTTCGCAGTCAGATCTAAACCTTCGTAAAGCCCCGCGACCTCCTGCTCATAACCGTTGAACATCAGAGTGGGGATACGCTTCGCAAATAGACCACCACCAATTTGACGTTCTGAGGCCTGCGACCAGCGCGGGTGATCCACGTTCGGATTCACATTACTATAGAAGCCGTATTCACGCGGGTTGGACATGTTCCAACTGGTGGGCGGCTCGACATCCGTCAGAGTGATCCGCACAATCGACTTGATCGACTTGAAGCCGTATTTCCACGGCACCACCAGACGCAAAGGCGCACCGTTCTGGTTCGGGATCGGACGACCATAGATTCCAGTGGCCATGATGGTCAGCGGGTGCATCGCCTCATCCAGACGCAGGCCTTCACGATAGGGCCAATCCAGAATGGGGTACCGCACGCCGGGCATCTCCTCGGGGATAACGGCCGTTTCAAAGGCCACGTATTTAGCCCCTTCCTGCACGCCCGCCATATTCAGGAGATCCGCCAGTTCGAAGCCGTTCCACGGAATCACCATCGACCAGGCCTCGACACATCGGAAGCGGTAGATGCGCTCTTCGACCGTCATCTCAGACATGATGTCCTTGAAATCATAATCGCCCGGATTATCGACCAGCCCGTCGATCTTGACAGTCCACGGCTCGGTGGTCAGGGCGCCTGCGTATTTCACAGGATCATCCTTGCCCGTGCCGAACTCATAAAAGTTGTTGTAAGAGGTGATCTCCTCCCAGGTGTTCGGCTCCAGCGCCTCCTGTGCCGACGCACCCCGTGCCACCCCCGCCAGTCCAACACCTGCAAGCCCGGCCATAAGCTGCCGCCGGTTCAGGAACGCCGCCCTCGGGGTGACGTCTGCACGTGTCAATGTGTTGGTCCAGCGATGCGCCATGTATTTCTCCGTCGTCAAAAACCTCGGATGTGAGGTAGTCCGCTGATAGCACAGAGCCAAGGAAACAAGCGTCACGATTGAGAGACGAGATTGTAACGTATCGGATAAAGCCAACAGGCGCGGCCTGACGCGGCGAGCCTCGCGATTCCCGAAAGACACATTGCCCGCAGCTTTGGACGGGATTTCTGAAAAGGACTGGCACGGTACGGCAGGCTTCGATACCTCGATCTACAACGAAACATTAACCAGAGATTAACGCGTTGCTCTTTATTCAAGCCTTCCCTTTGTCTTTTTCTATTTTCTGGCGCTTGGCTCTTGTTTCGCCAGTTTTGTTGATTGGTCTGACGCTCTATGCATTTGTTGGGCTCCTCGTGGGTTTTTTGATTGGCCTGCTGTTTCCTGCGCTGTCATTCATACTGACATTTCTGATTATGGCGTCATCCAGTGTCCTACCGACTTTGATCGGAACAAGAATGGGCTTCCAAGCAAAGGGCGTTCGGCCAGGTATAAGAGTTTGGGGATTGTTCGTGCCCGCAGTGATCTACGGCGCGGTGGAGGGTGTGAGTGTGACCCTGATCCTTGTCCTCGTGGCCGGTGTATCCGTGGTGCTGATATCCCCTGACATTCTGCGTCAGAACGAAGTCACCGATCTTGTGTATCAATATGCAGACACGACCTGGGCCTTCGCGGTGCCTCTGGCGCTGATTTCTGTTTTTCTGTCCATATGCTCGATACGCGCCAGCCTGCTTGTACCAATCACATCTGCCTCGATCGGGCGGGATCCCGACGGTCTTCACTATACGCCGTTCCGACATTTCCGCGCTTCGTTCGGCCCGTTATTCGCGCTGACCATCTTCAGCTATGTGGGGATGCTCATTTTGCATGCTGGTCTGATCATAGTGTTCGTACTGACGGGCTACGCTGAAACGCTGCAGGCAGACCTGATGGAGTTTAACAGCATGACGGATGGCTCCGCGGTTATCCGTCCTATCTGGTCTTTGATCGTTCTTTTCATCATCTACATGCTGATCGGCACTTGGGCATTCAGCCTGCAATGCGCGGGCGGTGTTTTGGGGTACCTGCGTTTGCGCGAAGAGAGCCCCAAATTGTCTGAACTACTGCAATCAAATCAAAAGCAGCGATCGCAACCCGATTCTCAAGCGGACCCTAGAATGAGCGCGGAAGATCTGCGCGCGCTCCGCAAAAGTCGCGAGTTTGGCAGCAGGTAGCACCGCGCTCTCCAACCTTTGATCCTCTCCGCCTTTACAACTCTCGCGGCAAAAATGCAGGCTGATCTGCACGTATGAAAGGCACAAGCTAAAGGATGGATGGCCCGTCCAAAAGGTTGAAACGCTTCAGAGGTGAAAGACAAATGTGTGACATCTGCGTTGTGAATGCGGTCAAAGACAAAATGCTGTCGCGGCGGAGTTTCTTCAAAGCGGCGGCTGCCTCGGGTATTGCGGCGACAGCAACCGGAGCAGCAATCCCAGCCGCGCTAGCAGCAGGGCATGGTGGAGTCGAAGACATGACCCACACACTCAGCCCTGATTTCCCCACCTATGGTGGCTCGCCTGGCTATGAGTCGGAAGAGGTTTTCAACTTCAACGATCACGGGTACAACCTGTTCAATCTGACAATAAACGAACATTCGGGCACGCATATCGACGCCCCGCTGCATTTTTCCCCAGACGGCTCATCGGTAGATGAGATCCCCGTATCCGATCTGGTCGCGCCTTTATGTGTTGTGGATATCGCCGCCCGTGCAGCCGAGGATGCAGATACACGCCTGACGCCGGATGACCTGAAGGCGTGGATCGCAGCCAATGGTGACATCCCAGACGGGGCCTGTATCGCGATGCGTTCTGGATGGGGCAGCAAAACCGCCACGGATGAGTTCCGCAACTTCGACGGTGAGGCCCAACATTATCCCGGTTTCCATGTCGAGGCAGCGCAAATGCTGCTGGAAGAAACCGGCGCCCGGTCGATCGCGGTGGATACGCTGTCACTGGATCACGGCATGTCCACCGATTTCGCCACCCATTATGCGTGGCTGCCCTCGGGCCGGTTTGGGATCGAATGTCTGGCCAATCTGGACCGCGTCCCCGCCAAGGGCGCAACGCTGGTCGTCGGCGCGCCCAAGCATAAAGGCGGAACCGGTGGCCCGGCGCGGATTTTTGCGTTGACCTGATTGACAGCCGGGCGGATGCACCGCAATCGCCCAAGCCATCTCTGAACCGCGTCAAATTTTCGCCTCAGACTATGGTCAGGGTAAATTCAATTCATTTTCTTATACGGAACGCAATCTCCCAATGATGCTTAGAACACTCGTATTGTCTCTGTCCGTGCTCGCCGCGCCGGCGTTTGCCGATGTGCAATCCTGCAAAAATCTGTTTGATCGTGCACCGCAGGTCCTCGACGATTTGAATCAGGTGGGGTCTCAAGACTACGAAAAAGATCATCCCGGTCTTGGCTATTCCGCCACCTTCGCTGATCCGTCTTCAAAGATCACAGTGTTCTTATACGACCAACTGAATCAGAACATCTCCCCAGAAATGGCCCTCGAAAGCTTTAAACAAGCCGCTCAGGATATAGCTGCCGTGGCCGAGCGGCGCGGTGCTGATTTGGCAGAAATCAACGCGTATCAAACGCGCGACACGTCTCGGGTCCTGCCGCTTAGGGCCGAGGTTGAAACATCGGACGGCCTGTCCGAGTTTCTGTCTGTTGGGATTGTTGACAATTGCATTGTGAAGCTGCGCTTTACGGCCAAGTTTGAGATGGAGGAAGCTCAGATCTGGATGAAGGTTCTGAACGACTATCTAAACAAAGGTTACGGATCTCCGGCCTAAAAAAAACCCGCCGGATAGGCGGGTTTTTCTGTGTCATTGGTTCAATGAACCACGGCATCATCCGGGCGGGGTCGTTCCGACGTTCCCAGCCGGTCGCCGATGATCAGGCCATCTGTTCCGGCGGTGACCGGGACGGTTTCACCATCTTTGATCTCACCGGCCAGAAGCGCCTCGGCAAGCGGGTTCTGCAAAGCGCGCTGGATCACGCGCTTCAGCGGACGCGCACCGAAGACCGGATCATAGCCTTCGTTGGCCAGCCATTCCTTGGCGCCATCGTCCAGAACCAACTCGATCTTGCGGGCGGCCAGGCGTTTTTGCAGACGCGCAATCTGAATATCGACGATGCCATCCATATCGGCCCGCTTGAGCCGGTCGAAGATGATCGTTTCGTCCAGACGGTTCAGGAATTCGGGCCGGAAATGCGCCCGGACCGCATCCATCACGTCACGTTTCGCTTGCGCACTATCCGCACCCTCGGGCAACTGGCTGAGCGCCTGAGACCCAAGGTTCGACGTCAGGATAATCAGCGTCTGCTTGAAGTCCACGGTACGACCCTGACCGTCGGTCAGTACGCCATCATCCAGAACCTGCAGCAGCACGTTGAACACATCCGGGTGCGCCTTTTCGACCTCGTCGAACAGCACGACCTGATAAGGCCGGCGCCGCACGGCTTCGGTCAGCACACCGCCTTCGTCATACCCGACATAGCCCGGAGGGGCACCGATCAGACGGGCGACCGCATGTTTCTCCATAAACTCGGACATATCGATACGCACCATCGCGTTGTCGTCGTCGAACAGGAAATTCGCCACAGCCTTTGTCAGCTCGGTCTTACCCACACCGGTCGGGCCGAGGAACAGGAACGAACCCAGCGGGCGACCTTCGTCATTCAGACCAGCCCGCGCCCGACGCACGGCATTGGCGACAGCGGTCACCGCCGCATCCTGACCGATCACGCGGGAATGCAGATCGTCTTCCATCCGCAGCAGCTTCTCGCGCTCGCCTTCCAGCATTTTCGAGGTCGGGATACCGGTCCAGCGTTCCACGACGGAGGCGATCTGTTCCGGGCGCACCGTTTCCTCGGCCATCATGGCGTTGCTTTCGGCATTCTCGGCTTCGGTCAGCTTTTTCTCAAGCTCGGGGATGACGCCATAGGATAGCTCACCCGCCTTTGCCAGATTGCCCTCACGCTTGGCGATCTCCAGATCAGCGCGCGCTTTGTCGAGCTGTTCTTTCAGATCACGCGCACCGGCCAGCTTATCGCGTTCGGCCTGCCACTGGGCGGTCATCTCGGCGGATTTCTCCTGCAGATCGGCCAGATCTTTTTGCAAGGTTTCCAGACGATCTTTTGAGGCCGCGTCATCTTCAAGCTTCAGCGCCTCTTCCTCAATCTGCATCTGCAGAATCTGGCGATCCAACTGATCGAGTTCCTCGGGCTTGGAATCCACTTCCATGCGCAGACGCGAAGCCGCCTCATCGACAAGGTCGATGGCCTTGTCGGGCAGGAAGCGATCGGTGATATAGCGATGCGACAGAGTCGCCGCCGATACCAGCGCCGAGTCCGAGATGCGCACGCCGTGGTGCAGCTCGTACTTTTCCTTGATGCCGCGCAGGATACTGATCGTGTCCTCGACAGTCGGTTCAGTGACCATCACGGGCTGGAACCGGCGCGCAAGGGCCGCGTCTTTTTCGACGTATTTGCGGTACTCGTCCAGCGTGGTCGCACCGATACAATGCAGCTCACCCCTCGCAAGCGCCGGCTTGATCAGGTTTGCGGCATCCATTGCGCCGTCGGACTTCCCGGCACCGACCAGCGTGTGCATCTCATCGATGAACAGGATGATCTCACCGGCGGCTTCAGTGACCTCGGTCAGAACCGCCTTCAGGCGTTCCTCGAACTCACCGCGATACTTCGCACCGGCGATCAGCGCACCCATGTCGAGCGCGAGCAGCTTCTTGTCTTTCAGCGATTCCGGCACGTCGCCGTTGACGATGCGCAGGGCCATCCCCTCGGCGATCGCGGTTTTACCGACGCCGGGCTCACCGATCAGAACCGGGTTGTTCTTGGTGCGACGCGACAGAACCTGCATCGAGCGGCGGATTTCCTCATCTCGCCCGATGATCGGGTCAATCTTGCCCTCAGCCGCGGCCTCGGTCAGGTCGCGCGCGTATTTCTTAAGCGCGTCATAGCCCTCTTCCGCCGATGCGGTGTCAGCGGTGCGACCCTTGCGGATATCGTTGATCGCTTCGTTCAGTTTTTGCGCGGATACAGCACCGGCTTCCAACGCCTCTTTGGCCTTGGATTTCACCATGCACAGCGCCATCAGAACCCGCTCGACGGGCACAAAGCTATCGCCTGCTTTCGTGGCGAGCTTTTCGGCCTCGTCCAGAACCTTGGCCGTCTGACCGTCCATGTAGATCTGGCTTGCATCGCCGCTGACCTTCGGGATTTTACCCATCGCGGCGTCCAGCGCCTCAACCACGCGATTCGGTGCACCGCCTGCGCGTGTGATCAGGTTGCTGGCCAACCCCTGATCGTCATCCATCAATGCTTTCAATATATGTGTGGGCTCCAGCCTCTGGTGCCCCTCGCGCAGCGCAATCGTCTGCGCCGCCTGCACGAATCCCCGTGCCCGCTCGGTGAACTTGTTCAAGTCCATATTATTCTCCTTTTCCTAAGCGCCCTGAATGTGATGCGCCCGCTTGGCAGCACGCGTCGGTCTGGGCCTCACATTCCATTTGGGAAATATCTTTGTCTGTTCAAGAGGCTAAACCGCAGATTCACTGTTATCGGCGCGGCACGGAATAGACAGTATAGCCCCCGGTTTCCGCCACCTCTCGGGCTGCATGCATCTCAACCAATGATTGCGCCGCATCGCTGCCCGTCGGACAAGAGACCAAATCCGCCGCATCGTCCAAAAAATTGACTGTAAACGAGGTTTCACCAGTCAGTTGGCAATCGTCATCAGTGGACCGATATCCACGCACAAGGCGTAGATCCTGATTGGTCGGGGATCTGATCACCGTATCTGCAGCTTCGGGCTGCAATGGCCTTTGCTGGCATCCCGCTACGACCACTAAAATCCCAATACACAGTGCTGGATTCATAATCCCCCCATCGAAAACGTGTGTGTGAATGTCGGGCACCATAGCACAATCATCACCTGATCGCTTGATTTGGATCACCCACCCGTCTTGCATGGACAGACCGCGCGGAACCCGCTAGGACGCAGACGTTTGCCAAAAAGGAGCTTGCCCCATGTCCGATGACCGTCTGATCGTTGCCCTTGATGTTCCGAACGCCCTGCAGGGGCTGGCTATGGCCGAACGGTTGGGCGATGCGGTGTCCTTTTACAAGATCGGGTTGGGTATGCTGACCGGCGGCGGGCTGGCCTTGGCCAATGAGCTGAAACAGGATCACGGCAAGCGCATCTTTCTGGACATGAAACTGTTCGACATCGGCAACACGGTGGAAAACGCCGTCCGCGGGCTGGCCCAGTTCGATCTGGACTTCCTGACCGTACATGGCGACCCGCATGTGGTGCGCGCCGCGAAAGAGGGTGCCTCGGGCAAGGACCTGAAGATTCTGGCTGTGACCATCCTGACTTCGCTGAACCGCGATGACCTGGACGCCAGCCTTCTGAAAGAGGGCGACGTGCAAGAGTTGGTGGTGGAGCGTGCGGCCCGCGCGCTGGAGGCCGGGGCCGACGGCGTTATTGCCAGCCCGCAAGAGGCTGCCTTGATACGTGCGCTTCCTCAGGCCGAAGGCCGCCTGATCGTCACCCCCGGCGTCCGACCAACAGGCGCGGCCCTAGGTGATCAGAAGCGCGTTGCCACCCCGGCGAGCGCCATCGGCGACGGTGCCGACCACATCGTAGTCGGGCGCCCGATCTATCAGGCAGAAGACCCGAAGGCAGCGGCAGAGGCGGTTCTTGCCGAGTTAAATTCCTTGACACAGCACTAAACGAACCACCAGATAAGCGGATTTTTGCGCAAGTTTGGCGCGCAAGCAGTTGACCTAACGTCACTTTCTGGCCTTGCCGCGCCAAATCGTCCCTGTGCCCCAAAACACACATGCAAAACACGAGTTTTGTTTGAGTGATCTAGGTCCTATCGAATTCCGCGTTTTTAAGGGATTCTGGTGCCGTGATACTCCCCGCGGACCGTCTCTTCCTGAGGTCCGTCACCTCCCCCCGCCACTTCGCGGGGGGTCTTCTTTCAAAGCATATCCTGCGTGGAATCTCCGACCGGTCTTTGCGCGGAAGCTGGGGCTGATATAAGAAAACCCCTGAACAAATCGGGAAGACTTGCATGCCCGGTCTCTGCCGAGATTGCCTGACCACATTGACTGACAAACGGCGTTGCCCGGCCTGTGGCAGCCCGCGGGTCAAGGCACATGCGGAACTATTCGACCTGTCCATCGCGCATATGGATTGCGACGCTTTCTACGCCTCGGTCGAAAAGCGCGACAATCCGGAACTGGCGGACAAACCCGTGATCATCGGCGGCGGCAAACGCGGAGTGGTGTCGACCGCCTGCTATGTTGCACGCATTCGCGGGGTGCGATCAGCCATGCCGATGTTCAAAGCCCTGCAACTTTGCCCCGATGCAGTGGTAATCAAGCCGCGCATGTCCGCCTATGCCGAAGTATCGCGCGAGATCCGCAAGATGATGGACGAGCTGACCCCCGTGGTCGAACCGCTCTCACTGGACGAAGCCTTCATGGACCTGTCTGGAACACAGCGTCTGCATGGCGCACCGCCCGCCGTGATGCTGGCCCGGCTGGTGAAACGTATGAAGGACGAACTGGGCGTGACCGGTTCAATCGGTCTGTCGCATAACAAGTTTCTGGCCAAGGTCGCCTCGGATCTGGACAAGCCACGCGGGTTTTCGGTGATAGGCAAGGCGGAAACGGCTGAATTCCTGCATGATAAACCGGTTCGCTTGATCTGGGGCATAGGCCCCGCCGCACAGGAATCGCTGGACCGTGCGGGCATACGCAGTTTTTCGGACCTACTGCGCTGGGATCAGGAGGCGCTGACCGCTCGCTTTGGTTCAATGGGTTATCGGCTCTGGCATCTGGCACGAGGCCAGGACAAACGCCGCGTCTCGGCGCATGAGCCGATGAAGTCCATAAGCAACGAAACCACGTTTTTCGAGGACACCGCCAGTCTGGACATTTTGGACGGCCATCTGTGGCGCATGTCTGAAAAGGTGGCTGATCGCGCCAAAGCCAAAGGGCTGGCCGGGCGGGTTGTCACGCTGAAGCTGAAGAAAGCCAATCACAAGATCATCACACGACGCGTTTCGTTGCGGGACGCTACGCAGATTGCCGACCGCCTTTATCGCACGGCACGGGGACTGTTCGATCAGGTCGGGGATCAGGGTCCCTATCGCCTGCTGGGCGTTGGTCTGTCTGATCTGTGTCCTGAGGCGCAAGCCGATATCTCGGGCGACCTGCTGGACCCCGGCGCCGCTCAGAGGTCACAGGCCGAACGCGCTACCGATGAGATACGACGCCGCTTTGGCAGTGATGCAATTGTGAAAGGCCGTGCCCTGCGCTGAGGTTACTCGGCCGCCAAAGGCAGCCGCTCATCTCCGATACCAGCGATGTCTTGGATCACATCGCGCAGTATTGCCTGAAACGCGCAGAAATTCTCATTTGGCTCGATCCGGGCTTCGTCCATATACAGCGCCCGGTCGACCTCAACCTGAACTGCGTGCTGTTGGCGCGCTGGACGACCGTAGGTCTGGGTCACATAGGCTCCGGCAAAGGGGGCGTTGCGCGCAACGTTCAATCCTGCCGCGGAAAAGGCCGCTTCGATCTGATCCACGACCTCGGTCGAAGCGGATGCGCCGAACCTGTCACCCAACACAACATCCGGTCGTCTGGATTTCGAGTTTCTTGCCATTGCTACAGCTTCACGCGGCATTGAGTGGCAATCAATCAGGATCGCCTGCCCAAAGGCACTGTGTGATTCCTTCAGCAAGGACTTGATACGAGCATGATACGGTCGCCAGCAGGTGTCGATGCGCAGGCGCGCCTCATCCATCGTCAGTTTGCCGCGATAGATTGCGCGCCCATTGGCCACCACGCGGGGAATCACCCCCAACCCCGAAGCCACACGAGGGTTGTGTCCGGATCTACGCGCACCCTGAATCAACGCGGGGTCCAGTTCCTCGGCACTGCGGTTCAGGTCGAGATAGGCGCGCGGCATCACCGCCGAAATTATCGGAGCGCCATAATCGACGGCCGCTGAAAACAACTGATCCACAAAGGCATCTTCCGAGGAGCGAATCACATTTTCGCTCAATACCGTGCGATTCAGCAGCGTTTCAGGGTAGTTCCGGCCACTATGAGGGGAAGAAAATACCACGCAAGACGTTCGACTGGCGGGCATATCCAATACATAGGGCGTATTCTTCATGGTGACTCCTTGTTCGCTTTGAACATAGACCGGAAAATAGTTCTACCAAACCCCTTGAACCCCTTTGCGACTCCTTTTATAGACCCCGCTACCGGCGCGGGGTTCCGCGCCCCATTTCGTTATGGGGCAAGACAACGCAAAGGTTATGTGGGCGGTTAGCTCAGCGGTAGAGCACTTCGTTGACATCGAAGGGGTCACAAGTTCGATCCTTGTACCGCCCACCATCGTTTCGCTGTTCCGGGTTTCCGGGGCACCCGCTAACCCAGGCGCTGGCCACGTCCTTGATGAAGGCGCCGCAGATTGGAGACAGACCAATGAAGGTCAAGAACTCGCTCCGCTCGCTCAAGAACCGGCACCGCGACTGCCGGATTGTGCGTCGCAAAGGCCGCGTCTACGTGATCAACAAGACGCAGCGCAAGTTCAAAGCTCGTCAGGGCTGAGAACTACACATAATCGATTAAAAGCCGCGCCTTCGAGCGCGGTTTTTTTGATTCCTTGAACCTTCTACATGGAAAACCTTGTGGTCGCTGACCAAACCATATCGCCCAGACAGCAACCAGTTCTGATACTTTTTCAACTCGAGCCGCCATCTGCTTGGGACATTTCCTCGACGACCTGTTTCAGGTTGTGATGGATTTCCGGAGGCGTAGGATCAATTTTTTTAGCTCTTACAAACGCCTTCTTCGCACCTTCCAAATCACCTTTTTGGTATCGGGCATTGCCTAGGCCGTATGCCCAAATCCAATTGTCCGGCCAGCGGGTTCCACCGCTGACATAGACCTTTTCTGCAGCGTCGGTATGGCCCAGTTGTTCAAGTGCTGCCGCCGCACGAAGGATAGCCCATTGGTCTTCGCTCATCGGCAACTGGCCTGGCGGCAAAACGGCCAGTGCCCAATACTCTCCCCGCCGCCATGTCCTTAGGAATAGCTGCAGATCCATCGTCATGCGCTCATGTTCGCCGGAATGAAGGATGATTTTATCGCTGTTCAAATCGTACCCGACCACGACCGCATAGTGCCATCGCGGTGCCCATTTGAATCCGAGATTCTGAAATATGATGACCGGGTGTCCCGCCGCAACTTCATCCAACAGTTCTTCCATTGACGAAAGACGGACGGCCAACATCTCTTGCCGTCGGGCAGCACCGATCATATCGGCGAGAAATGTTCCCTTTGCACCGGGCGTAAAGGATTGGGTTGCGACCTCAGCCTGGGTGACTTCCAACCCGGACCACTGAAAAACCATTGCGAGAGACGCAGGCCCGCAATGGAATTCGTTTTGCTTGATGACCGGAACCCCCGTAACCGCAGCGCGCGCTGGAACATCTAACCCGGACGTAATCGGCATCCGCTTTTGCGTGCACGCAACAAGCAAAACCTGCAACAGGATGACAATCCAAGTCTGGAAACGAAGACGGGGAAAACTGATCAGCGGCCCGCACACCGGGTAAAGGGAAACACTTTCGTTAGACACAGCAGATCCGTTACCAACAGTATTATGAACACCGTAAGCAACGCGCCGACGACACCGTTGCCTCCGGCAGTTTCGTTTTCCATTTGCGTCAGAACAGAAGCTATTTCTTCGTTCGATAGTGCCTTCAAGCGCGTTTCGGCCTCTTTAGGATCCACGCCCATCGCAATAAGCTCGTCACGAACTTCTTGCTTGTCGAGCTCATTTAGCAAAAAATCGCGGTTGGCGTAGGTTTCATATCTTGAGATTACTTCGCCAGTACTGAGCATTTCGGCCTGCGCCATTGTGCTTAGTTGTGCCGCCAACAGCATTTGCAGGGCTACAAATGTCACCACACTGCCCCGCGCAATCTTTTGAAAGCCCATCTTTTGGCATCCTCCCGATATCTGCCTCGCTCGAGAACGCTTTTTAAGCATCATCATCAGCTATTGTTTAGCAGGCGACAGTTGAATGCAACCTTCCTGGAACCAACCTCCGCTACCGGACAACGTATTGCATCTAGTTTTCGCTAAACCCGACCGCGACTCACCGAAGAGGTCTAAATTCTCTCTCGAAACCCAAGCAGCTAATTTTCATTCAAATGATGCGGTGCAATTCTGGGGCAGAACAGCAGCGACCTTTTGCCCAAGTATTTCTGTCGGATTTCCTTGCATCCCCCCGAGAATCGTTTAATTGACCATTTCAGTCGGGTTTACCCCGCCAAGATTATCAATGTTGGGACACATGATGCTGAAATCCTCTACCTGCGTTGCCGCCGCCCTGACGGCTCTGATTGCAACCTCTGCTGCCGCCGAAGGTGAACTGAACCTCTATTCCTCGCGCCACTACGACACCGACGAGCGCCTCTACACCGATTTCGAAGAGGCCACCGGCATCACAATCAACCGCATCGAAGGCAAGGCCGATGAGCTAATCGCACGGATGGAAGCCGAAGGGGCGAACTCGCCTGCCGACGTCCTGCTGACCGTCGACACCTCGCGTCTGGCTCGCGCCAAGAACGCAGGTATTCTGCAACCGGTCGACAGCGCCGTTCTGGAAGAGCGTATCCCGGCCAACCTGCAAGACAGCGATAACGAATGGTTCGGCTTCTCGCAGCGAGGCCGCATCATCTTTTTCGACAAGGAAAACGTGACCAACCCGCCGGCCACATATGCCGATCTGGCAAAGCCCGAATACAAGGGGCTGGTCTGCATCCGGTCGTCCAGCAACACCTACAACCAGACGCTGCTGGCCTCTATCATCACGCATGAAGGCCCCGAGGCCGCCAAGGCCTGGGCCGAAGGCGTCGTCGCTAACATGGCGCGCGACCCGCAGGGTGGTGACACCGACCAGCTGCGCGGTATCGTTTCGGGCGAGTGCGACATCGCCGTGTCGAACACCTACTACTTTGGCCGCGCCATCCGCAAAGACGTCCAAGGCGTGTCCGCCGATATCGACTCGATCGGGTGGGTCTTCCCCAATCAGGACAGCACCGGCGCGCATATGAACCTGTCCGGCGCTGGCGTTGCAGCGAGTGCGCCCAACAAGGACAACGCGATCCTGTTCCTGGAGTACCTCGCCAGCGACTCGGCCCAGCAATACTTCTCGGCCGGCAATGACGAATACCCGGCAGTCGAAGGCGTCGTGCTTGCGGATTCGGTCAAGGCCCTTGGTGAGTTCAAAGCGGATGAAGTGAACCTGTCCGAGGTCGCCAAAAACCTCCCCGAGGCACAGAAAATCTTCAACGAGGTTGGCTGGAAGTAAGCCAGACCAAACCCTTGAGCAGTCTGAAGGGCGCGGAGTTTTCTGCGCCCTTTTCTGTTGCAATTGTATTAATTTTGTCTGATCATTCCAGAAGTGGGTATAATTCTCATATTTGAAACATGCTGGATGATCTCTCAAACCGCCTCGCCACCCGTCTGAGCGAACTGCGTCGCAGCCAAGGCTGGTCGCTGGATCAACTGACTGAACTCAGCGGTATCAGCCGGGCCACCCTTTCGCGGATGGAGAAAGGCGATGTCAGCCCCACCGCAGAAACGCTGGGGCGTCTCTGCGCGGCCTACGGCCTGCCAATGTCGCGCTTGCTGATGATGGTCGAGGATAGTTTCGACCCTCGCGTGCCATTTGAAAGGCAGCCAGAATGGCGTGACCCGGAAACCGGGTTTACTCGCCGCTCGGTGTCTCCACCAGCCATTGGCCTCAGCGGTGAGGTGCTTGAGGGCCACCTGCCCCCCGGCACGGTGATCACATATGACACGCCACCGAAACCCGGGCAGGAGCATCACCTGGTCATGCTGGATGGCGCATTGACACTCACGGTAGACGGAGTTGCCCATGAACTGAATGGTGGTGATTGCCTGCGCTATCACCTTTCGGGCTCGACGCGGTTTGAAACATCGCCCGCGCGTGGCGCGCGCTACTTGTTGGTGCTGATATGATCTCATGCTTGGATGAAACCGGCTTTGACGCCGCCCTGGACGATCTGACCGACATCTTGCACGCCTGTGTACATGACGGTGCGAGTATTGGCTTCATCCTGCCCTTCGCGCCCGATCAGGCCCGAGCGTATTGGCAGAACCGTGTCCGCCCGGACCTGCACACCGGCGCGCTGGACCTGTTCGTTGCACGGGGTAACGAGCGTATTCTGGGCACGGTTCAGTTGATCCCGGCGATGATGCCCAACCAGCCGCATCGAGCTGATGTCGCCAAGCTGCTGGTTCACCCCGAAGCCCGACGCCGGGGGCTGGGGCGCGCCTTGATGGCCGCCCTTCAGGATCGCGCAATCGCGTTGGGCCGGTCTCTGCTGGTACTGGACACGCGCAGTACAGATCCGTCGTGCATCCTTTATCAAAGCCTTGGCTTTCAGATCGCCGGTGAGGTTCCGAACTATTGTCGCAACCCGTTTGAGGATCGGCTGGAACCTACAACCTATATGTTCAAGGATCTCAGTCAGGCCGACGTCTTGCGCACATTGGCGGCAAAGCAATAGCCAATACCATGTACGGTTTTGATGAAAGCCGGAACCGAAGGATCAGGTTCGATCTTCTTGCGTAGCCGCGCCACATGCACGTCAATGGTGCGATCTCCAACGATGGTTTCACGCCCGCGCGCCTTGTCCAGCAGTTGATCGCGCGAAAACACCATGTGCGGATTGGTGACAAAGGCCAGCAACACGTCGAATTCGGTTGTGGTCAGAGGCGTCGGTCCAGGCGCACCCGCGGCCGTCAGAGTGCGCTCATTGACGTTCAACACCCAGTCGCCGAATTTGATCAACGGAGTGTCCGACCCGTTCACCACCTTCTCCTCTGGCCGCGCGCGGCGCAGAACAGTACGGATTCGGGCCAGAACCTCGCGCGCCTCAAAAGGTTTCGTGATGTAGTCATCCGCCCCGAATTCCAGCCCCACAACCCGGTCAAAAATCTCATCGCGACCAGACAGAACGATGATGGGTATGTTGGACTGGACGCGCAATTCACGCGTGATATCGAACCCGTTGCGTCCAGGCAGGCCGATGTCCAGCAGGATCAGGTCGATCTCGGAAGATTCCAGAATCGCATCCATCGCATTGCCGTCGGCAGCACAACTGACCCGGCAGCCCTGTTTTTCGAGGTAGCGCTGCAGGAAAGATGTAATTTGCGGGTCGTCATCGACGACAAGGATATGTTCTTTCACCATAGTCGGGTCCGGGCGGGCGGGTTGAGCTAGCGCTGGACATTGGTAGCCGTTGCCGCTTGAATCTTGCAAGAACGCGGCGTGTTCAGACGTCGTACTCAAAACCGCAGAAATGGCAGGGCGTGGCCCTTGGGCAACTCCTCGGTATCAGCGGAAATAATAGCAAGGCCATCTGCCTGAGCCAACAGAGCAACGCGCCCGCTATAGGACGCCGCCATCAGGCGCAGCCTCGGCGTGCCATCGGGCTTGGTGCCTTCGATCATCACAGGGCGATATTCCTGACGTCCGGCCCTGCGGTCCAGCGGTTCGGCCAGAATCGCCGGCTCCGGGGTCTGCGGCGCGTGATGCAGACCTGCTCGGCGCGCCATCATATGCGAGCCGATAATTTGCCAGGTCACAAAAGCCGACACCGGATTACCTGGAAGGCCGACATAGAGCGCATCACCCCTGCGACCAAACATGATCGGCTTGCCCGGCTTCATCGCCACCTTCATCACGTCGGTCTTGCCACCGATTTCGGCAAACAGGCGGGGCATGTGATCTTCGTCGCCCACCGACACGCCTCCTGTAGTGACAATCAGATCAGCACTGTCGCAGGCATCGCGCAGAACTTGTTCCAACCGCGAGGGGTCGTCTTCGATCGGTCCATTGTCGGTCAGGTCGATCCATGGTTTGTCTAGCAAAGCCCGCAGCATGTAACGGTTTGAGTTGTAGATCTGACCCGGTCCCAGTTCTTCACCGGGCTGCCGCAACTCACTGCCGGTTGAGAAGATGGTGACCTTCAGTTTGCGATACACGGTCACCTCGCCATACCCGGCCGAGGCCAGCGCGGCGACTTCACGCGCGGTGATCTCACACCCTCGCCGCAGGATTGGCGCGCCTGCTTTCAGGTCC
Organism: Ruegeria atlantica; assembly: GCA_013032095.1. Classification (GTDB taxonomy): domain Bacteria; phylum Pseudomonadota; class Alphaproteobacteria; order Rhodobacterales; family Rhodobacteraceae; genus Ruegeria; species Ruegeria atlantica_E. The sequence continues at coordinate 17,837 of WQBJ01000007.1, forward strand.
TCACCCGCACGGCGGATGTGTTGCCCGGGCTTGGGGCGGCGCGTAAAGCGGATGCCGTCGTTGCTGACCTCGCAATCTTCTTGCATCAGAACGGCATCGAAATCGGCAGGCACCGGAGCACCGGTGAAAATCCGCAGGGCGCCGCCTGCAGGTGCGTCGTGGGCTCCGCTGTCTCCGGCGGCCACGCGCCCGGCGACGGGCAGATCAAACAATGGCCCGCTGCCCAGATCAGCCGTGCGGATCGCATAACCATCCATCGCCGAATTGTCGAAGGCGGGCATGTCGACCTTGCTGGTGCAATCCTGGGCCAGTACCCGGCCAATCGCGCCAATCAGCGGCAGGGTTTCAGTCTCGGTCACAGGGTCGGCCACGGACAGACCCCGGGTCAGAGCCTCGGATACCGACAGATACGTATGAGCGTGCCGGTCGCAGGCGCATCCATCAGCCATTTGGGTTCTCCAGTTGTTCGAACAGTTCTTCAAATCCGGCACGCTCGGCCTCGCCCAGCTTGGGCAGGTAAGCACGTGCCTCTTCAAGATTCGTACTTGGGTCGCCTACGACCAATAGCATCACCATGCCATGCCGCCCATGAACGCGACAACGAATGCCGTAGACGCCCTCATTCTTGAAACTCAGGTCCATTTCGGGTTTGCCACGAATTTCGAAAGCACGCGCGCCGACCGGAATCATGCGGATAATCGACGTCACCGTATGTCGCCCTGTCGAGCCCTTGAAACGCACGGTGGACCCGGCCGGAACCTGTAAAAGTTTCGGTTCGAACCGGAAGGCATGGGCCGGAGTATCTGCGTTCAGGTCGATGATCTGATGTACCACGGCGACCTCAGGGAGATCCTCGGCCTGCGCGGCAAGGGCAAATACAGTCGCCCCTGCAATTATCATCGCTGCAATTGTCTTCAGCGAAATCGTCATCTGTTCCTCCGGGTTTAGGCCGCCCGCGAGGGTTTCCCCAGCAAGTCGACCAGCGCGCTAATCATTACTGGCCATTGGGCTCGGCGGTCATGGTCGCGCAGCTCGGCCAGCAATTGACGCCCAATGGACACCACCGCCGGGGTGCTGTCATTGACATAGGTCACGATTCTCTGCTCGGGGTTGGCCAGCAAAAAGGGCACGATTGCGGCCCCCGCCTGATCGGGCGCGGTTTCCGACAACAGCCGCATCGCTGCCTGCCGCACAGGAGCCGAAACATCATCCAGCAGGCTGCGCGCCACATCCGGAGTGCCGTCCCACTTGGTTAGAATGTGCATCGCATCAATACGGAAGGGAGTGTCCCCGGTCTTCAGCATTGCCCGGAGTTTGCCACGCAGGGCGTCTTGCGACGGCAAGTCAGCCTGTTGCAGAAGCTTCAACGCCTGCAGCGACAGGGCTGAATCCGTATGCGAAAGGCCTTTGGTAATCAGATCGACCAGCTGATCTTCGGCCAGCTCCGCGCCATGTCGCGCCACCGAAACGGCCAGCGCTGCAAACGCCTGTTGCGCAATTTCGGTTTCGGGATCTTGTGCAATCTGAGCCAGCATGATCTGCATACCCTTCACCTCGCCCAATAGGCGGATGGCGGACAGGCGGGTCTCGCGATCCAGTGCGTCGGCATCATCGTCCAGCGTAACGCGGCGCCGTTTGGGGTGGCGAGTTGCCTTGGCCAGCAACGCCTGTTCGCGCGGCGTCAGGGGTTGGACTTCGTCCTCCTCAGCCTCCTGCGTTATCTCGGCCGCAATGGCGTCATGGCCCAAGATCGCACCGAGGCTGGAGGTCGGGCCGTTCTCGCCCGCCTCGGAAACATCCAAACCCGCCTCTTCCAGCGCGGCGATGTCGGTTTGCGGCGTTTCTTCGGGCACTTTCTCCGAAATGGGCATCGGCGTGAGCGCAAAGGACAACAGCAACTCGCGACCCTGCTGCTGGTTCACATGCGGGCGGCTTTCATCGGTGACGATCATCGCCAGCGATGCCATGGCTTTCAGCCGCACCGACCGAAAGGGCGACCGGCAGGCGCGCTGCAACCACTCTGCCGCTTCTCGCAAGGGCGAGGTCGCCAGCGCATCGACAATGGCCCATTGCAGCCGCTCGGCTTTGAGGTCATCTGATTCCACCGAGAAGAGCGCGTTTAGTCTATCAGCCACGAGTTCCGGGGCCAAAGCAGCCAACAGACCCAACGCTTGTGCCGAGACCTCGGGCTGTTTACCGGTGGCAAGGAAATCCAGCACCTGCCAGCGCAAATCCTCCTGTTTCGCAATCGGCGTGCTACGGTCGAGCCGCTCGATCAGCGCCAGCTGCACTTTGGCGCCGGGGTCGCGCATCATGCGGTCCAGCAATTCGGGCTCTGAAAAACCGGACAGGCTCAGCGCCGCGATACGGATGTCTTCGACCGTGTCAGTCAGGGCCTGTTCGACAAGCGCGGCATCATTCGGCATCAGCGCCTCATAGGCGATCAGACGCACGGCGCCATCCTTGTCGGTAACGGCCTTGCGCAGGATGGCTTCGGCCTCGGACCCGCCAATCGCGGCCAGCGTCCGCAGGGCGCGGTGGCGCAGGCGGCGATTCTTTGATTGGGTGAACACGCCCAACGTCGGCACTGCAGGCTCGCCGATCCTGCCCAGCGCCTCGCAGGCCACATCACCCAGTTCTTGCCCGTCTTCATCCATCAGGGCCATGACGATGGGTTCAATCGCGGCAGCGTCACCCATAAGACCCAGCGCCTTGATCGCGGCGATCTGGGTATCCAGCCAGTCGTCCCATTCATCTTGGTGCAGCTCGTCTTCGTCCCATGTGATCTCGTCCCCGCGCCCGGTGACGAGAGTGCGCAGGTAAGGCGCAGCGTCTTCTGATTTCAACTCGGCCAAGGCGGTCACGCAGGCCAGTTTGACTTCACCGCAGGGATCGTGGATCAGGTTTTCCAGCAATTGCGGCGCGGCCTCTTGCACGCCCAGTGCGCCCAACGCTTGGGCAGCGTCCTGACGGACGTCTTCATCGTCATCCAACAGTGCCTCGACCAAAGCCGGGCTTTTGCTGGCACCAATGGCGGTCAGGGCCTGAATGGCGCGCAGGCGGATCACGTCATATTCAGATTTTGCGTGATCAGAGAGCAGGCTGGTGGCCTCATCACGCAGGGCGGTATCGGAATGCATGTTCATATCAGGTCTGCCATGTTTGCGGTTGGGAGAGGTTGGGGAAGTGGAAGACAGGTTTCCCAACCGATACCTGCCTTCCAGGTGGTCCCTTCTGCAGTGGGACCAGACCCGAGGGGCGGCATGGCGTCCGCCCCCCGGAAAGCGGTCATCAGGCGATGTCGCGCGGTGCAAAGGACATCGTACGGAACGAGGTCTTGTAGGGGCTCGGCCCCAATTTGCGTAGCTTGGCAACGCCCATCTTGTAGTTGTAGTTGCCGCTGATCCAGTCGACGATCCGGCCCTCAAGCGCGTTGGCAGGTTGCTGCATGTGCAGGAAGTCCATGTAGACCACGCTTTTCTTGATGGCCGGCGTGACCATGGCCACGGCGGTGATCGCCGCTTTGGTCAGTTCGATATGGCCGTTCTCCATCAGTTTCGAGAACTGGAAGTCATCGCCTTCCACACCCAGCAGCGTGGTCTTGTTGCCCGGAACGCGTTCTGAATAGACCATCACATAGTCACCGCTTTCGATACCGCGCTCGGCTGCATCGTCAGGGTGAATCTCGACCCAGTTCTCCGGCCAGCGCTGCACGATATACGGGCGGCGACGGTCGTCGAAGCCGGACTGCCAGCGTTCGTTGATCCGACCGGATGTAGCCCAAAGCTCACCTTCGTCCTTGTTGGGTTTCAGCCATTCCCAATAGTCCGAGAAAAGACTCCATGGCGATTTCTGGATGTTGCACTTGCCAGTCTGGCTGTTGAAATGCGTCAGCTTCTTGTTGAACACATCCTTACCCGCTGCACCGGTTTCAGGCAGCGTGCGGGTTGTGTCGTGCAGACGCTTGGTTTCAATCAGCGTGACACCGTCGGCATCCAGCATGACCGGGCATTGGACACCATCGGTTCCGAATTCACGGACCTTCTGGTGCAGGCCTTTGCCCTCTTTCTTGGCCAGACGAAAGACAGCGTGGAAGTCCTTGCGCGACCCGCGGGTAAAGCGCACGGCCTCTTCGGCAACCTCGTTCGAGTTCTGCCAATCGAACCCGTCAAAGCCCATCCGCTGTGCTAGTTGCGCGATGATCCACCAGTCGGGCTTGGCCGCACCGGGGGCATCATAGAACTTCTGGTACAGACGCAGTCGGCGTTCGCCATTGGCGCGCAGGAAGTCCTCTTCGCCCCAGGTCGCCGCGGGAAACACGATGTCGGCGTAGCGGTTGCCGATCGGGTCCTGTAAATAGATGTCCTGGTTGATCACCACCATACCGCCGCTGTCGGCGCGGGCCTTCAGCGTATCGATCATCTCTCGCTTATCGAAAGAGGCGATCTGGTTCGGGTTGCGGACGGTGAGTTCCTCGAACTTGTCGGCCAGTTGCTGCGAACCGCACATGGACTGGATCCAGGTGGTTCCGATCACGTGGGCCATACGGGTATGACCTGCGATCAGATACCGGTCGGTATCCATGGCGCGGCGACGGCGGCCCGGCAGTTTCTCGGGCGATTTGTTGCGCGGGTATTTCCCGCCCTTCACGCCTCCCCGCTGGTGACCACCGGCCCGGCCAATGACCTGCCCCGGACGTCCGCCACAACCACAGATGATGCCCAGCGCGGAAATCGCCTGTGTGTTGCCGGTATTGTTCGACCAGTAGAACCCTTTCTCGATCATGATCGACGTTTTCGGGCGCGAGCCGTCCTCTTTGGGTTTGGCGAGCCACTCAGCAGCCGTATAGATCTTCTGCACGTCGATCTCGGCCATGGCCGCGGCGGTCTCAGGCGCGAATTCGTCCTGCGACAACAGCCATTCTTTCCAGTCCTCGAAGCCCTTGGTCTGGAACTTGCCCCAAGTTGTCCGCCACTGCCACGGCGTGTTCCGGGTGCCCTGACCGAAGCCAGACGAGCTTTCCCACTTGTTGTTGACCCATTTCTTGATCCAGTCGCTGTCTTCCCAGCCATTTTCCACAATGACGCGGGCGATGGCGTTGACGACTAGCAGGTCGGTGCCGGGCAGGACGTCGATATGCAGCCCGCCCATCTTTTCGGCATGGGCCACACCGGCGGACCGGCGTGGGATCAGATAGATTTCGCGCTGACCGTTTTGCATCCCTTTCATCATCCACTGGGTATAGAGGATGGTCTTTGTCTCATACGGGTCGGTGCCGCAGACCAAAAGGGTTTCCGCATCGCGCCAGTCTTCATACGAGGGGCCGAAGTTGTCGAAGCCTGCGTCCCGGAAACCGGGGGTCGAGGTCACGTCGGATGGCGTGTCGTGGAAGGTGAAGTTCGCGGTGTTGATATGGCGCAGCGCGTATTTCGAGATCGCGTAGGTGTTCTCGATATACTGATAGCTGAAGGTCTTCACGCCATAGGCATTGGTGCCGTGTTTGGCGATGACGTGATTGCCAACTTCAGCCGCCACATCCAGCGCCAGATCCCACGGAACCGGCATCAGCGTGCCATAGATCCGCATCAGCGGCGTCTTCAGACGGTCACGTGTCGGTGTCTGCGGGTTATAGCATTTCTGCGCGATACACCCGCCCCGCAAAGAACTGTCGCCGTCGGTGTTGACGTATTGCGTGTCCTTGTCAGGGATGATCACCACGTGGTGCGGCTGACCTTTGTGCAGCACGATATTGTGCTGGTTCGGCGCGACCCAGGCACCCAAGGGTGCCACGGGGAAGTCCTCGCCAAATGCGTTTTCTTCCGCCGATGGACCACCGGGTTTGGCCGTCACGGGCCAGCGGTAGACTTTGTAACCACAGGCCACGATGCAGTAATCGCAGGCGGTCGAGATGACCTCAGCGCCTTTGGGCGGCAGCGGGACGTTGGTTTCGGGTACGTAATACGGGGTTGCCATGATACCGTCTCCCCTTATGCAATCAGGTTGTCGTAACGGCCGTAGATCAGGCCGAACATGCCAACGGCGTAGATGTCATCGCCGTCCAGTTCCAAAAGGACTTGCGGCAGCGACTGGTAGGCCTGCCCCGAAACGAGGATGCCGTGCCGTGTCACGTCATAGGTGGACAGATGCAGCGGGCACGGGCCCAGCACCTTATGTTCAGGCTTGTAGCTGTCATACATCGACCCGCCCTGGTGGGTGCAGGTGAGGTTAAAGGCCACAACGTCCTTTTGCGGACCGATCCCGCCGCCGCTTTCTACGCCGGTCTTGACCAGGATCGAATCCGAATAGTCTCCCTCATCCGGGTAGTAGAACTCGACCGGGACATCCTGCTCCAGCTCGGACAGCTTGCCGATCAGCTTGCGCGGATAGGTGGATACAAGGGCGGGCACTTGTTCCGCTTGGCCATGGCGGGTGGGCATGGCCACCATCACGGCAAAGGTCGTGGCACCCGAGGCGAACAGGAACTGGCGGCGGTTCACGGTGCAGGCCTTTTTGGCCTCGCCCGAACAGCTGCATCCGGTTGCGTTATGATCTATCATGACGCTTACTCCTCTGCTGCAACCGCAGGAAGCGGCTGGTAATCCGGCAGGTCGGGTTCCTCGATCAGGATTTCCTCGCCGGACAGGGATTTCAGGAAGGCCACCAGATCCGATTTCTCCTGGTCATTCAGACCAAGGGGTTGGATCAGCGGGGATTTGTTATCCGAGAACTCATTCTCGCCGCCGCCCTGATTGTAGAATTCGACCACACCCTCGAGCGTCGCCAGCATGCCGTTATGCATGTAGGGTTCGGTATAGAGGGTGTAGCGCAGGGACGGCGTACGGAACTTGCCCTTGTCGGCCTTTTCCTTGGTGCGGAAATAGAACCCTGGGTCGTCCTTGGTGTGGCGATACATCTCTTCGGTCGAGCCTTTGGCATACAGCTCATACCGGAAAGTGACTTGCGCCAGACCATCGTCCTGCCAACCGTCATAGGCGGGCACGCCGGTGTTGTAGTACTTCTCATCCGACAGCAGCGCGCCGTTATGGCATTCGGAACATTGCGCCTTGCCGGTGAACAGCTCCAGCCCGCGTTTCTGTTCCTCGGTCAACGCCGCATCATCCCCACGCAGATAGTTGTCGAAGGGGGTGTCGGTCTGAACGATGGTGCGTTCGAACGCGGCGATGGCCCGCCACGCGTTGCCGATGCGCGGCCATTGATCGCCGAACACATCGTTGAACCGTTCCACATATTCGGGAACGAAGGCCAGACGTGCCTCCATCATGTCAGCCTCACCGTTCCCGGCAACTGCACCGCTTGCGGCGGATTTGGCCTGGCTTTCAAGGCTTTTGGACGAGCCCGCCCAGAACAGTTTGCCGTAATAGGCCGAGTTCACGATGGTCTGACTGTTGCGCCAGTGGGTGGTGCCGGGATAGCCGAACGAGATCGGCGCTTCGACATCCCAACCCACATAAGGGTTGTGACAAGCCGAACAGGGGGTCGACTCGTTACCGCCCAGACGTGGATCGAAAAACAGCATTTTGCCCAGTTCGATCTTGGCGTCAGTTTGGGGGTTGTCCAGCGGGATGGGCGGCTCGCCCAGCGCCACCAGCGGCGCATCTGGGTCGGGATCTGCCCCGCCGATACCGGCCTCAATCTCCATACTGGTTTCCGCAATGGCCTGCGACCCAAGAACGGCAAACAGGGCAGCGGTGGCGATTGTGCCTTTGAAGTAAGACGAAAGGTCTTTCATGGGTCCACTCCTCAGTTTGTCGCTTCTTGCCAGTTCTCGATCGGCGCATAGTCCGTATCGATATCCTCGGCGACGAAGTCGGGGCCAGTCAGCGGCTCGCCGGACAACGCCTTGAGGAAGGCCACCAGCTGCGCTTGCTCGGTCTCGTTCAGGTTCAACGGCTTGATGCGCGGGTCCTTGTTTTCATCGTCACCGCCACCGGCGTTGTAAAAGGCCACCACATCCTCGAGCGTCGCAATCGAACCGTTGTGCATATACGGCGCGGTGTAAGTCAGCTCGCGCAGCGTGGGGGTCATGAAGGTGCCAAACGTGTCGGCCGTGTGGGTGCGGATGTAGGCGCCCGGATCGGCGCGCAGGTTCATGTAATTCGCAACGCCGAGAAACTTCATCATGGTCACAAAGGTGATGTGACGTTCAGGGGTCGCCCAGATATCAGGGTTGTCACCGACGCCGATATTGTGCGGCAGGTCATCTGTGAACCGCTCGCCCGCGTGGCAGGAGTTGCAACCACCGGCGTTGAACAGCTCATAGCCCGCCTTGGCTTCCTCCGACATCTCACCAGTATCAAACGGAGCCCCGCGCGAAATCAGCGTTTTCAGGTATTCCGGGATCGCGTTGCGCACACCACCGTTCGAGGGCTCGCCAAATCCGGCGGATTCGAACATTTCGACATAAACTGGATCCTGCTTGATGCGTTCCTGCATCAGACGCATGTCCATGTTCATGGAATAGGTCTCGGTGATGCTTTCGCGGGTCACGTCGTTGAGATTGGTGCCGATGCGCCCATCATGGAACCACGCCGCACGCTTGGCGCTGTTGATCAACGTCGGCACATTGCGGAAATGCAGGTTCCCTGCATAGGCGTCCGACAGAGCCTGCCCATCGGTAAAACCGTATTCCGGCTGGTGGCAGCTGGCACAGGACAATTCGGTGTCGCCAGACAGGCGCGGGTCAAAAAACAAACGTTTGCCAAGGGCCGCCTTGGCGGGATCGAACTCTATGGCTTCTACCGGGCCAGGCTCATCCGCCTGGGCCTGGTGAACCGGTAATGCAGCGCAGACCGTCAGCAGTGAAACTGTCGACAGCGCCGAGAACCATGTTCTGGCTTTGGTCATCATCTAAAAGCCCCTTTATCGCTAATCCGATCACACGGGTTGGCCGAGGACCGGCTAAACGAAGCGTAAAGGCCAGTTGTTTCGAGGTGATTTGATCCAGATTAAAGAGCATGAAGAGATATTAAAAAATGTTACGATCTCTGACTGATCGAGGCACGAATGAACCGCGCAAGCTGCTGTATTTCAATTGGTTTCTGCGCGATGATTAAATTGTCTGTATCCGACATCTTCTCCATGTCGTCGAAATAGCTGCTGATCAGGATCGCGGGTACGTCCCGTCGGGCGGCCCGCGCGGACTCGATCAGATCTATCCCCATTAGGCCAGGCATCTTGAGGTCGGTCACAACAACATCATAGCTGTCCGGCGCCTCCTGAAACGCCGCCTGCGCTTTAAGCGGGTCGGAGTACGCCTCGACCCGATAGCCGTAGCGCGTTAGCAACTTGCGCGTGACAAAAAGGACATTCTCATCGTCATCGACCAGCATTACATGCTCGGACCCGGCCACGGCGCGCATTTCGGCCTGCTGTTCGGGGCTGAGGGCAGGCATCAGCGGGTAAAACAGGCTGAACCGCGTCCCCTTGCCGGGTTCCGAGTGTAGCTCGACCCGGCCGTGGGATTCCTCGACGCTGTTATGCACGATAGTCAGACCCAGCCCGGTGCCCTTGCCAATGGGTTTGGTGGAAAAGAACGGCTCGAAAACTTTCTGTTGCACCTGTTCGGACATGCCCGGCCCGGTGTCCGAGACGTCCAGCCGGATCACACCAATGGCCTCGTCGGGCAGGTCGTCCAGCGCGGTGTCCTCGGCCCGGCTGATCCGCAGCACCACTTCGCCCGGCTGATCGCCCATGGCCTCGAACGCGTTGTGGCAGAGGTTCAACAGGGTCTGGAAAAACAGGGTGCCGTCGAAATCGGAAAAGGCAGCGTCGATCTCAGCGTCAAAACGAGTCTCCACGCTGGGCGGGGCCGAGACCTTAATCAGGTCCAGCGCCTCTTGCGTCGCTTTCACCAGATCGCCGCGTTGCGGATTGCGCGGGCGCTGGCGGGCAAAAGTCAACATCTTGCGCACCAAGGCCTGCGCGCGACGCGCCGCGATGCGGATATGGCTGACCGAGGTCTCAATGTCCGCGTTGCCAGCTGCGTCCATCTCTATCAAGTCGGCATTGCCGATCACACTCATCAGAACGTTGTTGAAATCATGCGCGACCGAGCCTGCAAGGATGCTGACCGCCTCCATCTTCTGCACCTGGGCGAACTGCTCGCGGGTGCGGCGGGTCTCGGTAATGTCCTCGCCGATGCCGATATAATGGGTGATGGTCCCGTTTTGATCCACCAGGGGGAAAATCGCGGTCGACACCCAATAATGCGCACCATCCTTACGCAGGTTGCGGAACACGCCATACCAGCTTTGGCCGTGCTTCAACTTGCCCATCAGATCGTCATATACTCCCTGCCCGGAATGCCCAGATTGCAGCAGTTTCGGTGTATGGCCATAAACCTCGTCTGCCGTGTAACCGCTGAGGTCAAAGAATTTGCGGTTGGCATATTCGATCTTCAGGTCGGTGTCGGTGATCAGGATTGAGGTCGGGCTTTGCTCGACCGCGCGGGCCAGTTTGCGTTCGGCTAGTTCGACCTGTTCGCGCAGGGCCAGTTCGGCCTTAAGGCGGCTGTTGGTGCGCAGGATGTTTGTGATCAGCAGAGTGGTGAGAATGGCAATCACCCCGACCAGAAGGATCAACCCCACCAGCAGAACCGAGAAGTTGCGCACCAGGCGTTCCCCATCCGAGAACGCCTCAACCATGTCCGACAGGCTGCGGTCCCGCTCTTGGATCCACAGCGTTTCCAACGTGGCCAGTGCGGCCAGGGCATCGCTGTCATCGACCCGGACACGCGCGTCGATCTGTTCCGCAGTCTGGCCTGCAGCTATCCCGGCCTCGATCAAAGGAATGTTGCCGGTATATTCTAAAGCAACGTCTTCGATCTGCCGCAGAGCCTCCAATTCCGTCGGGTAGGGGTCAGAATTGCGATAAGCTTGGATAGTTGCCAGCAGCCGGTTCGATTGCTGACGCAGGATTGGGCCTAATGCAGGGTCCTGCCGCAGCACGTAATTCTTGAAGTTGTGGATGAACCCGCCATATCCGAAATCCTCTCGGATATCGGAAATCCAGTAGCCCCTCGGTGTGGTTTCGGCGGAATAGCTCTGCCAGGCTTGCCGCATGTCACCAATACGGGCCACGGTTTCTCGAGACATGTATAAAAAAACCGTCAAGATGATGACGAGTGCTATGCCAATTGCGAACGCGACGGCCAAAGGCCGCCTTGGATAACCATCGATACCTTCGGGGACGTCTTTCATGCCTGCACCCTGACCCGATCCATACCTAAGCCAAGGGTGTGTCACGTTTTTCAGACGCGCGCCACTTTTGTTCTGGCGGACTGGTTTAGAAGTCCAGCCCGATATCAATGGTACGGTAGGAATGTGTCAGCGCCCCGGACGAGATGTAGTCTACTCCGGTCGCCGCCACAGCAGCCACTGTATCGCGGCTAATATTGCCCGAGGCCTCGGTGACAATCCGGCCATCCACCAGCGCGACTGCCTCTGTCAGCGTCGCGGGCGCCATATTGTCCAGCAACACCACATCGGCTCCACCAACCTTAAGCACCTCGGCCAGTTGGTCCAGCGTGTCTACTTCAATCTCAACCTTCATCATGTGTGAGGCACGAGCCTTGGTTGCCTCAAGCACCGCACGCACGCCCCCGGCGGCAGCGATATGGTTGTCCTTGATCAGGATCGCATCGGATAGCGAGAAACGGTGGTTGAACCCGCCGCCATGTAAGACAGCCTGTTTTTCGACTATGCGCAGACCGGGCGTGGTCTTGCGGGTACAGGTTATGCGTGCTTCGGCGCCTTTGGTTTCGGCCACCAACTCCGCCGTTGCGGTGGCCACACCGGTCATACGCCCGGCAAAGTTCAGCGCGACACGCTCGCCTGACAAGATCGAGGCTGCACTGCCCTTGATCTCCATCAGCGTGTCCCCTTTGGAACAACTCTGACCATCCGCGAGATGAGTAATGACTTGCAGCGACGGATCGACCAGACGGAATGCCAACGCAGCCACTTGCATACCCGAGACGACCGCATCCTCTCGCGCGTTCAGCCGGGCGGTGTAGGTCACATCCGCGGGGATCACGGTCAGGGTGGTGACATCGCCATTAGCGCCCAGATCCTCCATCAGCGCGGACCGCACCATGGGTTCAAGGATCATATCGGGCAAGGCCGGATAGTTCATGCTACGTCCTTTGCAATGCGGTCCCGCAGAGCCATCGCTTCGGTCAGCGTCAAGGCCGAGCGTTGGCCGGGGCCGGGGATCAGGTCAGGAAAATCGGATCGGTAATGTGCGCCGCGGCTTTCCTCGCGCAGCAGCGCGGCTGCGGCGATAAGAGTGGCGGTTGCGGTCATATTGAGAAACAGGTCAGAGTCCGCGTGCCGTGCTTCAAGTGCTGCGATCTCGATCAGGGCGCGGCGCAGACCCAACTCGTCACGTACAACACCAACATGCTCGGCCATGGTCCGGCGCAGGGTTGCAACGTCTTGTTCATCCAAATGATCAACCCCGGGGGCCAGAAAGACATTAACCTGCGGTGCATCTTGCACAGTCACTTCACCAGCGATGTCCCGGGCACACGAGCGCGCAAAGACCAGCGCCTCAAGCAACCCGTTCGAGGCCAGTCGGTTCGCCCCGTGCAATCCGGTCGAGGCGGCCTCGCCGCAGACCCAAAGCCCATTCAGAGAGCTGCGCCCCGCCAGATCGGTTTCGACACCGCCCATATGGTAATGCGCCGCGGCCGTCACCGGGATAGGCTCTCGCTTCGGGTCAACACCATTGCGTAGGCACGCCTCGGTTACAGCAGGAAAGTGGGTCGCGATTTCGGCACCGATCGCCTCGCGCGTATCCAACGCGGGGCGCTTGCCCGCCTGTGCCTGAAGATAAACGGCGCGGGCAACAGTGTCCCGCGAGGCCAGTTCAGCATCGGGGTGGATTTCGGGCATGAAGCGGCAGCCGTCGCTGTCGATCAGAATAGCCCCTTCACCGCGCAACGCTTCGGTCGCCAATGGGGTCGGGTCTTCACCCACGTCGATTGCCGTAGGGTGGAACTGCACAAACTCCGCATCCGCAATTCGCGCACCAGCACGGGCGGCCATACCGATCCCCTGCCCCCGAATGCGCGCTGGGTTGGTGGTTTGGGCGTAGAGCCCCGATGATCCGCCGGTCGCCAGAACATGTGCGGTACCACGCAGCAGGACAGGTTTGCCGTCGGGGGCGTCGGAACTGGTCAGGTAAACACCAGAAACCTGCGCGCCATCACTTTCCAGCCCAACCGCCAGCGCGCCTTCGATGACCTGTATCGACGGAGTTTCGCGCAAGGCCACAATCAGCGCCCGCATGATCTCAGACCCGGCCTGATCGCCCTTGACCCTCACGACGCGCGCCGCCGAGTGCGCAGCCTCACGCGATTGCACGAACCCACCATCCGCGGTGCGGTCGAACCCGGTGCCCAGTTCAGACAGATCGAGGATATGTTCCGGTGCGGCTTTGGTGACAAATTCCGCCACTTCGCGCAGAACCGACCCTGCGCCAGCGCGCATGGTGTCATCCGCATGCGCCTCGGGGCTGTCGGTCCGCGCCATCGCCGCTGCAACACCTCCCTGCGCCCAGGCCGAACTTGCGCCCGATCCCAGTGGTTCAGGCGAGATCATCACTACCGGCAGCGGTGCCAGCTTCAGGGCCGTATAGACCGCAGCCAGCCCCGCCCCAATGATGACCACACGCGGCGTATCAATGGTCTGCATGTTGCCGATCAAATACCCAGTTGGCGCGACAAGTCGATCATGCGCTGTACCGACAGGCGGGCCTTGTCCGCCACTTCTGGGTCAACCTCGACCTGACCGGTCATGGTATCCAGCGCATAGAGTACTTTCTCAAGCGTGATCTTTTTCATGTAAGGGCACATGTTACACGGACCGACAAAGTCGACCTCGGGCAGCTCGTCAGCGATGTTGGATGCCATTGAGCATTCGGTGATCAGCAGCGCCTTTTCCGGCTTCTCGTCAGTGACGTATTTGATGATGCCGCTGGTCGAGCCTGAGAAATCCGCCTCGGCCACAACATCCGGCGGGCATTCCGGGTGCGCAATCAGACGCGTGCCCGGGTTCCACTCGCGGAAATCGCGCAGATCCTGAGGGCTGTACTGTTCGTGGACGATGCACGAGCCTTCCCACCAGACCACATTCTTCTGCGGCACGTCGCGCGCAACGTTCTGCGCCAGATACTGGTCGGGGGTCATGATGATTGTGTGGCTGTCCTGCGCTGCCACGATCTGTGCCGCGTTGGACGAGGTGCAGCAGATGTCCGAAGCCGCTTTGACCTCGGCCGTGGTGTTCACGTAGGACACAACCGGCGCACCGGGATAACGGCGGCGCATCTCCTCGATACCCTCGGCGGTGATGGATTCCGCCAGCGAACAGCCCGCTTCCATATCCGGCATCAGCACGGTTTTCTGCGGACTAAGAATTTTGGACGTCTCGGCCATGAAGTGCACACCGCATTGCACGATGACATCTGCCTCGACCTCTGTCGCCTTGATCGCCAGTTGCAGGCTGTCGCCGCCGAAATCCGAAATGCCGTGGTAGATCTCGGGAGTCATGTAGTTATGGCCCAGAATGACCGCGTTACGCTCAGCCTTCAGGTCGTTGATCGCCTTCACATAAGGTGCGTAGATCGCCCAATCGACGGGCGAAACCACGCGGGACATGCGATCATAGATATCGCTCATGCTGGCCGCCAGCTCTGGTGAAGGGGCCAGATCATACTTTTCGGAAAGATGCGCGCGCTGCGCCGGTAGGTCGAACACGGGACTGTTTTTCTGCCTGATGAACTCGTGACGCACTTAATATGGGGTTTGTTGTGGATTTACCACCGCTCAAACCAGAAGAATATTCCAATATTCACATAACAAGCGGAACTATCTTATCGAACGTCAGGCCTCAATTTCATACGCCGCGATGCTGGCCCTGATCGAATCGACCACTTTTTCGACACGCGACGGAATCGCTGCATCACGGTGCGGCGCTGCAAACTGCCCGCTGTCATTGTCGAAATACCGACCGGTCGCCTTGGCAAAGTCCGGGGACAGAGCGGCTCGGATCAGGATATCCGCGCCGATGCCGATGTCATTACCCGCCACACCAAAGCCCTGCTGCACCATGTTGGTGGCCAATAGCGATCCAGGATTGACGGCAATAGAGGTAGGCCCATCGGGATATTGCTCCGCGAAGGCCTGGCTCCACATCGTTACGGCCAGTTTGCTTTGAGCGTAAGCCTCCATCGCCTCAAGCTGTCGCTGGCCGGTCATCGCAGCCAGATCAATCGGTGCCTGCGCGGCGGATGACAGATGGATGATGCGCCCGTTCTCGGGCAGAAGTGGCAGCAGCAGTTGGCTCAGCAAAGCCGGGGCGAAGGTATTGACGACAAAGCGCACGTCTAACCCATCTGCCGTGATTGGCGTGTCTGTCCGGAGTACACCCGCGTTGTTAATCAACACGTCGAGCCGGCGGTGCGCCGCACGAACCTCAACCGCAAGCTGCCGAACCTCGGACAGATCGGAGAGATCGGCGCGGAAGGTTTCGACTTGCGCACCTCGTGCCTTCAACTCATCACTGACAGCCACCAACTTGTCCAGATTGCGGCCATGGATCAGCAGGTGATGGCCCTGATCGGCCAGCGACACGGCGGTTGCGCGACCAATACCATCGGTCGCGCCAGTGATGAAAATGTTTTTTGGCATGATGCCTCCTTGGCTGAAGGTCGACCTAAATCTGCTCAGGCCAGATCGTCCTTGCCTTCTATCAGATAGTGGTGGCTGACCGACCCGGCAGTTCTGGACGTCAGATGTGGAACGTAGGCCTCATCCGTCATAAAGGCCTGCGCGGCCTCCTTCGACGGCCACTCGATGATGATTCGCAGAGCTGCGTGCTGCGCATCGCCCTCCAGCTGTTCGTGGTTGGTGGTACGGGCAATGTACCGGCCCCCGTGAGCCGCAACGCGTTCATTTGCTGCAGGCAAATAGTTGGGAATCCAGTCTTCGCTGGTTGGGGTTACATCCAGAACGGAATAATATGCCATGATAGGATCCTCAATTAATAGGCTTGGAGTCCGGGCAGAACCTGCTTGCCGATCACCCGGCCGCTTTCCTGCCGCAGATGGGCGGTGGTAAGGGTTTCCACCGTGAGCTCTTGGGCGCGCTCGGTCACGGTCGAGACCAATTGGCCAGAGTCCAGCATGGCCGAGACCCGGTTCAGCAAGTCGCGCTGCACCTCAATATCCGCGGTATCGAACATCGAACGGGTGAACATGAACTCCCATGAAATCGTCAACGCCTTGGGTTTGGCGGGCGCGATGTCGAACCCTTCGGGGTCGTCAATCAGGGCCACATGGCCGCGCGGAGCAATCATCTCGATGATCGCGGGCCAGTGCTGATCGGTTGCGGTTAGAGCGGCCACGTAATTCGGAGCCAGCCCAAGCTCTCCTATCTGAGCCACGAGATCTCCTCGGTGGTCGACCACATGATCAGCCCCCATGCGACGCACCCAGTCCTGCGTTTCCGGGCGCGAAGCCGTCGCGATGACCGTCAGATTGGTCAGCTTCTTCGCCAGTTGGATCAGGATCGAGCCGACCCCACCCGCACCACCAATGACCAATAGGCTGTGACCCGTGCCGCCGCCTTCGGACAGACGGAAGCTATCAAACAGCATTTCCCAAGCAGTGATCGAGGTCAGCGGTAGTCCCGCGGCCTCGACAAAGTCCATCGATTTGGGTTTGCGCCCGACAATGCGTTCGTCCACGGCTTGCAATTCGGCATTCGTTCCGGGACGGGTGACGTCCCCGGCGTAGAACACCTCGTCTCCGACCTTGTAACCGGTGACCTCGGCCCCGGTTTTCACAACCTCGCCGGCCGCATCGAACCCCAAAATGTCCGGGCCGTTCTCCGGTGCCCGAACCGCGCGCAGCTTCACGTCCACAGGGTTGAGGGATATCCCTTTGACACATACCAACAAATCTCGCGAACCGATTGTCGGCGTTTCCGTTTCAAACATGCGCAACGCGCCCGCCCCATCAACTGCCCCGGGATTGTCGTATCCGATCGCCTTCATCTTGTATCTCGCTCCTTCGCGTTTGCTTGAGGCGCAAGATATCCATTGTGATTTTGATAAAAACTGTCGATTTTAGAGTTCAGAATTCTGATTTTCAGGATAATCAAGATGGACACGAATTCTCTTCGCCTCTTCGTACGCGCGGCGGAACAACTCAATATTTCTGCCGCCGGGCGCAGCCTCGGATTGGCGCCTGCAATTGCCAGCGCCCGCCTCGCCAAACTTGAACATGAGTTGGGCGTCGAACTTCTGCACCGCACCACCCGCAAAGTGTCGATCAGCCAAGAAGGTGAAGCGTTCCTGCCTTACGCTCGTGAAATCCTGGCCCAGGTTGAGGCCGGGCGTGCTACGCTGGGGCTTGATGCGTCAACGCCCACTGGAACGCTGCGTTTCGCTGCGCCCAGCAGTTTTGCCCAATTGCACATCATGCCTCTACTACCGGAATTTCATGCGCTTTATCCAGAGATCACGTTGGACCTGCGCCTCTCTGACACCCGGTTTGATTTGATCGAGGGCAGCTTTGACCTCGCCCTGCGCAGCGCCCCGTTGCAGGACAGCAGCCTGAAAGGGCGCCGGCTGGCGGATGACATTCGCGTCCTGTGCGCTTCACCTACCTACCTTGAAAAGCATGGTATGCCACAAACCCCTCAAGACTTGGCCACTCACGACTTTCTGGCCTGGGCCGATTTGGGTCCGCGAGAGCTGATCGACCATGACGGCACTGTATTCTCGCTGAATCCAAAACAAATGTGCTGTCGCACGATTGTGGATGACGGTGCCTCTCAGCGAGTTGCAACGGTAGCCGGGGCGGGCATATCGGTTAATTCCCTGTGGAGTGTCGCACATGAGTTTTCCTCAGGGCGGTTGGTTCAGGTATTGCCGGAGTGGAAGTTGAACGATCAGTCCGTCCTTTGGTTGATCTACCCCCGCTCGAACGTCCTGACACCAAAAGTGCGCTGCTTCATGGATTTTCTGATCGCGCGGCTGGCGTCCTGAGACAATTGGTTCGGACGATTCCACAACCTAAAAATGCCCCGCCGTCGTTTCTCGGGTCGTCAAAACCATGCCGCTTCACGTTCCGGTAAACGGCACAGATTTTACAAATTTTAGGGCCGCAATGTACTTTGTGAACCTGCCTAAACCTGATCCACCAGTGTACAAAAAACCTTTGCGGAAGGCAGCCAGATCCAGTGCGTTGGACAACGTGAAGCGGTCCCAAAGGCACCGCTTCACTCGTTCTTTCCTTAGCTTGATGTTTCCTGCGACAACGCCTCCAACAGCGTGCCCAAATTATGCTGGAACATCGCCAGATAGCTGGTCGCCGGGCCGCCGCGCTCGGACAGGGCGTCCGAGAACAGACGACCACCGATCTCGATGCCAGTTTCGTCCGAGATTTGCTGAACCAGAGCAGGGCTGGTGATGTTCTCGACGAACAGGGCCGCTGCGCCTTCCTCTTTCAGTTGGTCGATCAGGACGGCAAGCTCTTGAGCCGAAGGCTCCGCTTCGGTGTCGATACCCACAGGCGCAAGGAAGTTCATGTCGTAAGCATCAGCCAGATAACCGAATGCGTCATGCGCGGTTACCACCGTGCGACGGTCGGCAGGCAGTTCGGCCAGTTTGGCCTTGGTTTCCGCATCTAGCGCCTCGAGCTGCGCAATATAGGCGTCGGCATTTGCGGCGATCTGATCAGCGTGCTCGGGCATCGCCTCTTTCATAGTGTCCGCCACGTTGTTCACATAAATCACGCCGTTCAACAGAGAGTTCCAGGCATGGGGGTCGATTTCACCGTCGACTTCGACCGGAGTGACGCCCTCGGTTGCGACATGCACGGTTGCCTCGGTACCGGACTCTGAGATCAGAGTGTCGGACCAGGTCTCAAAGCCCAGACCGTTGACAAAGATAATGTCTGCTTCGGCCACGGCTTTCGCGTCGGCAACCGACGGCTGGTAGACATGCGCGTCAGCGTCGGGGCCGACAATGGTCGTCACAGTGGCCAGTTCGCCGACAACCTCTTCGACCATGTCGCCGAGGATCGAGAAGCTGGCGACGATTTTCACATCGTCCTCACCAGCCACAGCCGGAAACGCGACCAGAGCCAGAGATGCCGAGGCGATACCGGCATAGAGGGATTTCGTAAGAGTCATTGTGCTCTCTCTTCTTGTGGAACTTGCGCAACGGGGAGGTCTTTTGAAACGGACGGTTTGCGCAGCCGTCTGCCAAAGCCAAGCGGACCGAAGATGGCCGAGATCAGGAAAAACGCGCCTGCCACCAGCACAATTGCCGGGCCCGAAGGCGTGTCGGGGAACAGGTAGGATAGGGTCAAGCCGATCCAACAGCTGGACAGGGCGAAGACAAAGCCCAAAATCAGCTGCGACGTAATCGTACTGGCCCAATAGCGTGCCGCGGTCGCAGGCAGGATCATCAGGCCAACAGCCATCAGTGTACCCAGCGTCTTGAACGCAGCCAGCAGGTTCAGGACCAGCAGCAGCATGAACCCTTGATCGACCAGCCAAGGGCGGCGCGTCTGGGTTTCAAAAAACACCGGATCGCAAGTGCTGACGATCAAGGGCCGCAGGAGGAAGGCAAAGGCTACCAA
The DNA here is from genome assembly GCA_013032095.1 of Ruegeria atlantica. Lineage (GTDB taxonomy): Bacteria > Pseudomonadota > Alphaproteobacteria > Rhodobacterales > Rhodobacteraceae > Ruegeria > Ruegeria atlantica_E. The sequence continues at coordinate 37,508 of WQBJ01000007.1, forward strand.
CGTTACCGTGGCCACCCCGCCTACAAGCAACAACGAGGCATCATCGATCCCGAGGATCGAGCCAAAAAGGAAGCTCTTCAGCGGAACGGCAGAGCCCGCAGCCGACAGAATGAAGATCCCCACCGCCAGTGCGATCAGGTAAAGCGAGGCGAGACTTGCATCGCTGCGCAGGATGGTTCGGCGCGCCAAAAATGCCGTCAAAATGGCGACGCCGACGCCAGCGATCAGCCCGCCGACCAGCAGCGACATAACCGACAGACCTGCGGTGACAAAGCCGATGACGATACCGGGCGTGATCGCATGGGCCATCGCCTCACCCGCCAGCGACAGGCGGCGCAGCACAAGAAATGCCCCTACTGGTGCGACCGAGGCCGACAGAACCGTGGTCACCACGAAGGCGCGGCGCATGAAGGCAAAGCTCCACATTTCAGTGAGGAGGTCAAACATGCGCGTTCTCCGCTGGGGATGGGTTGCTCCGGAACATCCAGGAGGCTTGGCTCTCGGACAGATATCCCTGCGCGACCAGTCGGTCCGGTGTCAGGACTTCATTCACCGGACCATGAGTTGCTTCCTGTCCGCCCAGCAGCAGGGCGTGGCTGCAATGATCCAGAACCGACGACAGATCATGCACCACCAGCACCACGGCACGGCCTTCGTCGCGCCACCGGCGGATGATTGACAGCAGATGCGCCTCGGTACTTTGGTCCACGGCGGCAAAGGGCTCGTCCAGCAGGATCAGAGGGGCGTCCTGCATGATCACGCGCGCGAACAGAGCGCGCTGAAGTTGGCCACCCGACAGCATGTGCAACGGACGATCGGCAATATCCAGCACCCCGGCCTCGTCCAGTGCCGCCGTCATCCGCTCGCGCGCGGCGCTGTCCAGCCCGGAGCGGTAGCCAAAGCCGCGCCACGCACCCATTGCTGCAAGGTCGCGTACGCGGATCGGAAAGCGTCTGTCGAACTCGGTCATCTGCGCCAAGTAGCCAACTTCGGCGGGGCGGCCCTTGGGCCAGTTCAGACTGCCAGATAGTGGGTCCATCAGCCCCAGCAGCATTTTGACGAATGTGCTTTTGCCCGACCCATTGGCCCCCAGAACGGCCAGAGTCGTGCCAGCATCGATATCCATGGACAGACGACGGAACAACGTCAGGTCGGTGTATCCAAGACTCAGATCGCGGATTTGCAGAACAGCCGACATCAAATCACCGCGTAGATCATAAGCCACAGCAGCGCCGATAGGACCACAGCGCCCGCAACCAGCACAGGTATGCTGAATTCCGTCAAACAGCGACCCCGCTGCGACCCAGCGTCCAGATCGGTTGCGCGCCGGTTCATCGGGTTTCCCCTGCGACTAATGCCGACAGGTGATCGATTGGCTTTGATAAGGCGGCGATGACCCCACGAGTTAAACAGGGTCGGGCTTCAAGTTTCTGCAATGGCACAAGCATCGCCTCCTCCATTCGGACGAGGGGAAAGCGAGTGCAAGGCTTTGGACGGCGTAGGCCGTTTTAAACATTGTCATCTCCCTCTGGGACACCCCGCCCAGGTTCATTCATAGTCGGATGGCAGGTCTCCTGACTTGCGGGTCGATGCTGTCCCGATCCTTCCCAGGCGTTTGCCCAGTGGACGATCTCGGGTCGCTCACCGCCTACAGTTGCGGGGGCAGTCACGGATTTGGCCTTTGCAACAGGACCGCACCGTATTCCCTTTTATCCCGTCCCGCAGGTTGCGGTTGGGAACCATCGTCGGCGACAAAACACAAACCGGGTTGATTCGACAAGAGCGTGCCTTAAGTTTTGGCGTTTTACTGCGCTGGTCGTGTATCCCTTAAAAAAGAAAACAGCGCCATGACCCAGGTGACCGAGCTCAGTTATCGTAAGGCACATGTGGTTGTTGCCGGCAGTGATCATTTGTCGGGCTTTCGTCCCGACATGATTGCCCAACTGGCCTGACCCATGACCGCGCCGACCTACTTTTCATCGAAACCAGGAAACACCCACCGCTTTGTGACGCGGCTGGGGGCATTCAAACAGAGCTTGGTCGCGGTCTTGAACCAGAATTGCTGCAACAATTCGGGCAGTTGATCAGAGACTACCCGGGCATCTGGAAGACCATCTGGCAAGGCGCCGCAACTTCTTTCTGGGCCTCGACAACGCCCGATCTTCGCGGCAAGACCGGCCCTTATTTGGAAGGCTGCCATGTCGCCGAACCAACAACCGGCGATCCGCTGCAAGGGGGACATTCGGACTACGCGTATGACAAAACGAGTGCCAACAAGCTTTGGAACATATTCAACGAGATGTTGGACACACAGTTCTGATCGCTAACTGTTATCGGTTGTCGGCTGGCTATATGAGCCTCCAGCCACTCCACAAGTTCTTTTCTACACGGTTGGCAGGCGATCTTGCGTGTAGAGGTCTGAAAGTCGGCCTTGGAGTAACCGAACCGTATTATCGTTCGAGCACGTTTTTCTGGAACTGCCTGCAATTCGCGGCGATTGGCTGATTTGCAGGAGAACCTTGTATGGACTCTAGTGCATTCAGTGCAAAGATTGGGCTACGGGTTTGTATCTCCGTAAAGAGAGTTTTTTCTACCGAGTCTCGACCTTACATCCGATATGACCCTGGTGTTCGGTTTGTCCATTTTCGGAAAGCCCTATGGAAGTTCGCCGGGGCCGAGAAACCAGTGTCAAACGCAATTTGATCTATACTGTCCGTGCTTTGCTGAAGTGAACGGATCGCGATGTCGCGGCGTAGGGCATCTTTAATTTCCTGAAAGGATGTACCCTCGTCTTTCAGGCGTCTGTTCAGGGTTCGAGGCGTCATTTTCAGAGCGCGGGCGGCATCCGGAAGCTGACAAACCTGCCATGTCGCTCCGTAAAGAAAAGCTCGGACGCGAAGACTGTTTGTATGGGCACGCGAACCGGTAAATATCCAATCGAGCGGTGCGCGTTCAAGGAACACGGATGCCTCGGCGGGGTTGCGGGTGATCGGGCGGGTGAATTGGCGTGGGTCAAAGCGAATGCTGGTTTGTGGGGCGTCAAACTCGACAGGGCACGGGAAGACGACCGAATAATCTGCAGCAAATTCCGGACGGGCAAAGGCAAAGTAAACCGTTTGCACCGGCGTTTCCGACCCGCTGAGCCAAGATAATAGCCCATGTGCCAGTTTCAGAATCAACATTTGGCCGAAACGCTGCGGCTGGGTGTCAACTGAGTAAGGCATCAAAGCCAACTCCACTTCGTCGGGCTTGTTCCGCAAGTCAAAAAAGAAGTCATCCAGAAGTAGGTTCCAGAACGTCGAGAACCGGTAGAGAGCCGAAGTCAGGTTGCTCGCTCCGCACTGCACCGTCACAAGATGCTGCAATGCGCGTGGCCGGATCGGTCGGCTCCAGAGACCCATCATTTCGTCCCCAGTCTCAGGCGCGGCAAGTTGATACAGCCGGGCGATTTCATTGAGTGTGACACGTTGAGTTGGTGCCATCGGACTGGTTTGAAGGCCCGAGCGTTCCAGCAGCGAAGTCATCTCTTCCACAGTGCAACGAGAACCAAGTGCATCTAGCCAATCCTGAATAAATGCCGCTGAAACCGTCGTCAGAGAGATAGGGTCATGGCTGGTCATAAGAATCTCTGCTTGGCGCAATCGGATATTATTTTGTCAAGAAATGAGCTTATCGACAATCCCTAGGGCAGATAGATGACGCGAAACCATAATGACCGTCAGGAAGCCTGGAATGTCCTATCAGCCGCCCGTTCAGGATTTGATGTTTTGTGTCGAGCATTTGTCCCACTGGGAGAAGGTGTCGTCGCTGGCCGCCTATTCGGACTACGACTTGGAGGATATTGGTGCTGTTCTCGAAGGCTATGCCAGGTTCTGCGGTGAGCAGATCGCGCCTTTGTCCCAAGTAGGGGACACGCTGGGTGCCCGGTTTGACAACGGGCGCGTGACAATGCCAGAGGGTGACGCGCATGCCTATGCACAGTTCGTCGAAATGGGCTGGCAGACGCTGACTCACCCGGTGGAATATGGTGGCATGGGGTTGCCGCGAACTGTCGGCGCTGCGGCAGTAGAGATGCTGAATGCCGCCGATATGAGCTTTGGCCTTTGCCCGTTGCTGACTGATGGGGCCATTGAGGCGCTGCTGCTGACCGGCTCGGACGAACAAAAAGCCACATATCTTGAGCCCCTGATCGCGGGGCGATGGTCCGGCACGATGAACCTGACGGAGCCACAAGCGGGCAGCGATCTTGGCCGCGTGGCGACCAAGGCGGTGCAACGCGAGGATGGCAGCTATGGCATCTCAGGAACGAAGATATTCATCACATATGGCGCTCATGATCTGACCGAGAACATCGTCCATTTGGTGTTGGCTCGTACACCCGATGCACCTGCCGGGCCCAAGGGGCTGAGCCTGTTCATCGTGCCGCAGAGGCTTGTGAAAACGGACGGGACGTTAGGATCAGAAAATACGGTCAACTGCGTGAGCATCGAACATAAGCTGGGTGTTCGCGCTAGTCCGACGGCGGTGCTGGAATACAAAGACGCCACGGCGTTCCTGATCGGCGAGGAAAATCGCGGGTTGGAATACATGTTCATCATGATGAACGCCGCACGATTTTCCGTTGGTGTGCAGGGCATTGCGACCGCTGATCGTGCCTACCAACGTGCTCTGAGCTATGCGCGTGAACGGGTGCAAAGCCGTCCGGTGAATGGTCTGACCAAAGATGCAGTCGCCATCATCGAGCACCCGGATGTGCGCCGTATGCTCCTGCGGATGCGCAGCCTGACCGAAGGCGGGCGGGCCATGGCGGCGGCTACAGCGGGCCTTCTAGACATCGCACATCATCAAGACAATCCGGAGATGGCTGCACTGGCCGAATTCATGGTTCCGCTGGTCAAAGGTTTCTGCTCTGAACGCGCAGTTGAGGTCGCCTCGCTTGGCGTACAAATCCACGGCGGCATGGGCTTTATCGAAGAAACCGGGGCCGCTCAGCATTACCGCGACGCCCGCATTCTGCCGATTTACGAAGGCACCACTGCCATTCAGGCCAATGACCTTCTGGGGCGCAAGGTGATGCGTGATGGGGGTGAGACTGCCCGCAAGTTTGCGGCCCGAATAGCAGCGACCGAAGCCAAACTGGCTGAAGGTGACCCCACCGCGCAAGCCATTGGCACGAGCCTTGCGCAGGCGCGCGGCGCGTATGAAACCGCATTGGATTGGTTGTTGGAAAATAGCCGAAAAGATATCGACGCAGCCTTTGCGGGTTCTGTCCCGTTCCTGATGCTGGCGGGTACGCTGGCGGCGGGATGGAAACTGGCAAAGGGAGCATTGGCTGCGCAAACCGCATTGGACAATGGGCAGGATGCGCGATTCATGACCCAAAAAATCGCCACCGCACTTTTCTTTGCTCAGCATATTTTGCCCGAATGCACAACTGAACACACCCGCATCCTGCACGGCTCGCGCAGCCTGCTTGACGCGGTTTTCCCCGAATAGCTCCTCGAAAGGGCCTGACCTATGAATGACGTCGTGAACCCCGACACCTACGAAAACCTTGCGATTTCCGAGCGTGAGAACGGCCTGTATGTCGTGACTTTGAACCGCCCTTCAAAGCGCAACGCGCTGGATGTGGCCACGATTGAGGAACTGATCCGCTTTTTCAGCGGTGCGCGTATGGCCGGTGTCAAGGCCGTGGTTCTTGCGGGTGACGGCAACCACTTCTGCGCGGGTCTTGATCTCGTCGAGCATTGGAAAGCCGACCGCAGCCCGGATGACTTCATGCATGTCTGCCTGCGCTGGCACGAGGCGTTCAACAAAATGGAATATGGCGGCGTGCCGATTATCGCCGCTTTGAAAGGTGCCGTTGTCGGCGGCGGCTTGGAACTCGCCAGCGCGGCGCACATTCGAGTGATTGATCCCGGCACTTACTTCGCCTTACCTGAAGGGCAACGCGGGATTTTCACCGGCGGTGGAGCAACAATCCGCGTGTCAGACATGATCGGCAAATACCGCATGATCGACATGATCCTGACCGGCCGTGTCTACCAAGGGCAAGAGGCTGTTGATCTGGGGCTGGCGCAATACATCACCGAAGAAGGTGGCAGCATGGCCAAGGCGATGGAACTGGCAGAACAAATTGCGCAGAACCTGCCACTGACCAATTTCGCGATCTGTTCGGCGATCAGCCACCTGAACAACATGTCCGGCATGGACGCAGCCTATGCAGAGGCTGTGGTGGGCGGAGTGGTCAATACCCAACCTGCGGCCCGTGCGCGCCTGGAAGCCTTTGCAAACAAAACCGCCGCCCGCGTGCGGCCAAACAGCTAAGTCAGGCGGAACCGGGATGCGTCACCAATTCGAAGCTCTTCTGAAGACGCGGGCAAACCATGTGCCTTTGTCACCGTTGTCCTTCCTGCGCCGCGCCGAAAGTTTGCACGGCGCGCGAACAGCGGTGATCTATGGTGACATCCAAAGAACGTGGGCCGAAACTGCAAATCGCATTCGCGCCGTGGCCGGAGGACTGGTCGAGCTTGGCGTGCAAAAGGGCGATACCGTTTCAGTGCTGAGCCCGAACATCCCAGAACTCTTCGAGTTGCACTTTGCACTGCCGCTGACGGGTGGCGTCCTCAACACGCTGAATACGCGGTTGGAACCGGAAACCATCGCCTACATTCTGGATCACGCGGACACCAAACTGGTGATCGTGGACCGGGAGCTTGTACCGCTTTTGTCCAAAGCCTTCGAACTACTCGGTTGGACCTTGCCAGTGGTTGAGATCGTCGATCCTGCGGTTACGAGTGAGAGTCTCAGCGGTCAGACCTATGAGGCGCTGACCAAAGCCGCGCCCCTGCCCTCAGAATTGCCTGACGATGAATGGGATGCCATTGCGTTGAACTACACGTCCGGCACGTCCGGGCGCCCCAAAGGCGTTGTCTATCACCATCGCGGAGCCTATCTGATGGCGCTCGGCACTGGGACTGCGTGGCAGATGCCGCCCTATCCGGTCTATCTGTCCGTTGTGCCGATGTTCCATTGTAATGGTTGGGGGCACCCGTGGTTGATGGCCATGCTCGGTGCGACGGTTGTGTTCACCCGTGTTCCGGCAGCAGACCGTATTCTGGACGCGATCCGCACCCACGGCGTAACCCATTTCGGTGCGGCACCTATCGTGTTGCAGATGCTGGCCGAAGCCGAAAGCGGTGCGGCTCCCTTCGATCCCGCGATCCGCGTGTTGACCGCAGGTGCACCGCCGCCGCCCTCGGTGCTGGAAAAGACCAAATCAATGGGATTTGACGTCATGCAGGTCTACGGCCTGACGGAAACCTATGGCCACATCTCTCAATGCCTCTGGCAAGACGACTGGGATGATCTCTCCCCCGCCGAGCAAGCCGAATTGCAGGCCCAACAGGGCATTGCCTTTCCGATGGTCGAAGAGGTCACCGTAATCGATCGCGGCAATGGCGCATCTGTGGCGCGTGACGGCTCAACGCAAGGGGAGATCGCCATTCGGGGCAACACGGTGATGGCGGGGTACTACAAGGACGCCGATGCCACCGCGGCAGCCTTCGAAGACGGTTGGTTCTGGTCCGGCGACGGTGCGGTCATGCACGAAAACGGCTACATCCAAATCCGCGACCGTTTGAAAGATGTGATCATCTCGGGCGGCGAGAACATCTCGTCTGTTGAGGTCGAAGCCGTACTGTATCGACACGAAGCAGTCCAGGCCGCTGCTGTGGTGGCAATGCCCCACGAGAAATGGGGAGAAGTCCCCTGCGCTTTCGTCGAGTTGCGCGACGAGGCTGAGACAACGGCTGACGACATCATTGCCTTCTGCCGCGACCATCTGGCCGGGTTTAAGGCCCCCAAAGCTGTCGTCTTCGAAACCCTCCCTAAAACCTCTACCGGCAAGATCCAGAAGTTCCAGCTTCGGGACCGCGCCAAGTCAATGGACCTTTGATATGCGTTTGTTGTCCCAATCTCGCCGCCTGCGCCAGACACCCTTTTCCGAAGGGGTCGAGGACAAGGGCGTTACCGCCTATACCGTCTACAACCGGATGCTGCTGCCTACGGTTTTTGAGAGCGTCGAGGCCGACTACCGGCACCTCAAATCTCATGTGCAGATCTGGGATGTGTCCTGCGAACGGCAGATTGAGCTGAATGGCCCGGATGCGGGCCGCCTAATGCGACGGTTAACCCCTCGTAATCTGGAGAAAATGCAGGAAGACCAGTGCTACTACGTTCCAATTGTCGATGAGAACGGCGGCATGCTGAATGATCCGGTGGCAATCAAACACAACGAGAATCGCTGGTGGATCTCCATCGCCGACAGCGACCTGTTGTTGTGGGTCAAGGGGTTGGCGGTAGGTGCGGGTATGGATGTGCTGGTGATAGAGCCTGACGTTTCACCTCTGGCCGTTCAAGGGCCGAAGTCGGATGACTTGATGGCGCGGGTCTTTGGCGACGAGGTGCGGGACATTCGCTTTTTCCGTTACAAACGGTTGGCGTTTCAGGACACGTCCTTTGTGGTCGCGCGCTCTGGTTACTCGAAACAAGGCGGTTATGAGATCTATGTCGAAAACGGTGCCTACGGAATGCCATTGTGGAACGCCCTTTTCGAAGCCGGCACTGATCTAAATGTTCGCCCGGGATGTCCAAATCTGATCGAACGGATCGAAGGCGGGTTGTTGAGCTATGGCAACGATATGACCATGGAAAACTCGCCACTGGAATGTGGTTTGGGCAAATTCTGCAAACCGGGCGAGGACAGCGACCACATAGGCATGCAAGCACTTGCGCGCGAGGCAGAAGCTGGCCCGGCCCGACAAATCCGCGCGATTTCCATAACCGGTGATCCCGTGCCCCCTGCTCGTTCAGGTTGGCCTCTGTTCAAAGATGGATTGCGGGTTGGTCAGGTCACGTCCGCTGCTTGGTCACCGGATTTTGAAACAAACGTCGCTATTGGCATGGTCGATACCGGTCACTGGGACGCTGGTTCTATTCTGACGGTCGCAACCCCCAACGGCAATCGAAGGGCCATAGTTCAGGAAACGTTCTGGGCATAGCCGAGGCCATGGCGACACCAGAGTCTTTGGTCTGCAATCCTTGGATGACAAGAGTGGATTCGATGACAAAAACAGAAATTGAACATTATGAGCATATCCAGTTTCGGATCTCAAAAGCGATACTGGGTGAGGTTAACACGATGGTTTACGAGCGCTATCGCATGACAGCACGGCGGTAAGACCAAAATGTTTCTCGATCTGATTGCGGAACATCAGACGCGCAGAGGATCGCGCTGTTGAAAGCCGAGGTCGAACGACTGGAACAGCACCGGCATGGGAAGCAAGCGCTGAAGGAGAATATCCTCCGGTCGAGCCAATAGTCCGTACGGTCAGGCGAAATGGACGGCCGGTGCACAAACCCCAATTAAGAACGGTCCACAACATCACAGGAACCTGTCGAACCACCCCATCAGGTCTTTGGGGTGTGTTCCGACATAGTCGTAGGCGGCAAAACGGGTCTTTTCCAGATCAAGGAGCTTCAGCTCTTTCTCTATCGTGAGCGAGTTGTAGTAATCCTCGACCATGTTCGCCCAAAGCCCTTCGGCGTCGTGAACGCTGGGCACGTGAATGGGTCGGTTCTCTGCCACACAGGCAAAGACATGATCCGCGACTTCTTGAGGATCGGCGACGTTTCCGCTTTCTGACGCGATCGCCTGCACCGCAAGATCAAGTCTTTCGCGCAACGCGCCTGAAAAAGCCACCAGTTGCACATCACCGACGTCCAACCGTTTGTCGACAGCGGCATTGAACCCTGTCGCGTAGGCTCCCGGTGTAGGTACGCGCATAACGCTGCATTCCTATCATTGGTTTTATTCAGAAAATCTGGGTGTCTTCGCCCATAATTTTGCACAGCATTTGCGCATAAGTTTGCACGGTTCGCTATACGCGCTCAATTGTCGATTGTCGTAGCGCGGTTCGATCAACTTGAACGCACCAAAACTCAATCAAAAGTGCATTCTGATTGGAATCATTCAACCTAAAACTGAACAAAACAACTCAATTGCGAGGTTTTGGTAGATCCCTTTCAATGTAGCGCGGCTCGGTCGGCCTTCTCGCAGCCAGCCAACTAGTGCTTTGACGCCATACAAGCTTTGCAGCAAAGGCGGCATCGATTGCTGAGCAAGTGAACTCCATCGAATTCCTCAGTGCTTAATATCCCGCTTTGATAGAGCCGCTACGAGGACAGGTGCCAAAACAAGCGCCGCCAAGATCTTAAAAATATGATGCACGCCGACGAACGCAACATCACGACCAACGCTCACCGCTATGATTGACATTTCCGCCAAGCCCCCTAGTGAATAGGTCAAAACAAGTGCGACCGGGTCTGTCTCCAAGGTGTTCGTAACCGCCAATGCACCTGAGAAGGCCACATAAATCTGCACAGCGACAACCATGGTCGCTGCACCTAGAGCTGCGATCAGTGCTTTGATGGGAACTCCGGAAAACCGCGCACCAACATTAATGCCTATGAAGACCTGTACCAACGCAGTCACCGAAACCGGGATCTCGAATTCTGTCCATCCCAGCAAGTAAACGGCCGCGCTGAATATCATCGGCACTACCACACCAACTGTAGGTGCTCTCATAACGCTGCATTAACAGTATTGATTTCATTAAAGAAAATCTTTGAAGTTTGCCAATAATTCTGCGCGATATTTGCGCATAACTTTGCACGATTTGCCCAAAAGTTTGTTCACTCCCGTTTTCGGTGCCGGATTAAACCCTTCCGAAAGTTACTTTGAGGTCTGCGACTTGTTCTGCATTCAACATTCGGGTTGGCATACCACGCAGTGCCAAGAGCAACTTGGCCGTTTCTTCCAGTTCTTCTGCCGCACAGACAGCTGAGAAGAGGTCCTGTCCCGAAACGACGGGACCGTGATTGACCAATAGAACCGCACCAAATTTGCCGCCCAGTTCGCGGATCAAATCACCGGATTTTGGATCCCCCGGCTTGACGTATGGAACCAGTTTGACCTTGCCGACACGCATCACCACATATGGCGTCAGCGGTGGAATACAGTCATTGGGATCGGTGTCTTCCAGGCAGGACAGAGCAGTGGCCCAGGTCGAATGCAGATGCACCACTGCACCCGCTTCCGGTCTCGTTTCATAGAAGGCTTGATGCAGAAAAACCTCTTTGGTCGGCTTGTCTCCGGAAACGTGGTTGCCATCCAAATCAATCTTGGCGATGCGCTCGGGGTCAATATCGCCCAAGGTGCAATTGGTTGGCGTCATGAGGATGCCGTCGTGCAGACGTGCAGAGACGTTGCCCGCAGTTCCGACGGAAAATCCACGTGCAAACAGGGATGCGCACAGTTCCGACATCTGCCGTCGTAAAACCAATTCTTCAGAACTCATTTGCCGGTCTCCATCATTCTGAGAGCCTTCGCGAAAAAGTCCGGAGCGCCAAAGTTTCCAGACTTCAACGCCATCGCAATGGGTTCAGTTTTTCCAACGCTCAGGACTGGCACGCCCGGGTCAATCTCTGGTCCAATAGACATGGCGGGAGAACCCAATGTCTCGGACACAGCCTGGGAAACCGCGCCGGAGGTTTCCCCTCCAGCCACCACCAGGCGCCTGTAGCCCTTTTGGACAAGTGCTTTTGCAGCGTTTGCAAAGAGGGCGTCCAGCTTTTCCGCTACAGCTTCCTGACCGAATTGACATTGGATCGCGCGTACATCATTCGGACTTCCCGATGAATACGCGAGCGGCGCCTGACCCGAATGCATTTCAAAGAAATCCAAAAGCGTTTGCGTGGTCACATCCCCGGACATGACGCCCGGAACTTCAATGGCCAACGTCGGATGGGACTTCGCGTGAGTTTCAATCTGCCCGCGGGTCGCACCTGAACAAGATCCAGCAAGGATCGCTGCGGGCCCGTTTATACCCTTGAATACGTTGTCGGCTCGTTCAGACGAAGTACTTACCAGGAGGTTTCTGGGTAGCCCAAGGGCTATGCCTGATCCGCCAGTAATGAGTTTGGCATCCTTTAGAGCCTCGCCCCAGGCCAGCAAATCCTCGTCCGAAATCGCATCACCTATCACAAATCGTTCTTCGGCGTTCCGCAAAGCGGCAGCAATCGCCTTTGATCCTTGCTTCACGGTGTCATTTGGCACCAACCCAACCGCTTCTTCGGTCTGACGCTGCAACCAACGCTTGATGTTCGCATCAGTCATCGGAGTAAGAGGGTGATTTTCCATCCCGGATTCGTGCAACAGTTTACCGAGCACAAAAAGATGACCGTGATAGACGGTGCGCCCGGTTGTTGGAAAGGCCGGACAGAAAACCACCTTCTGCGCGTCCAGCTCGTCGGCAAGCGCTTCCGCAACTGGGCCGATATTTCCTTCCGTCGTGGAGTCGAAGGTCGAACAATACTTGAAGATGAACTGCTGGCATCCTTGATCCGCGAGCCACCGCAAAGCACTCAAACTGTCTGCAATGGCTTCCGCGACCGGTGCAGTGCGGCTTTTAAGTGAGATCACTCCCGCTTCGATCTCCTCGTCGGCTGGGATATTCGGAACACCCGGAAATTGCGCCGTTCGTAATCCACCTTCCGGCTCAACGCCCTTGGCCAAGGTGTTCGCAATATCACTCGCACCAGTGAAGTCGTCTGCAATGACACCGATTTTCATAATTCAATGTCCCTCGTCGGTCCTGGATCCAACCTATGGATATGCGGTGCCGCACCGACGGGAAAAATCTCACGCACAAGTGGATCATGGCCGGGCACGATAAGTCGAGGATGCGAAACCAACCTCTCGAGCGTCTCGAAACCATCTATCATGTCTTGCAGGTCGACGACGATGGGAAAGGCTTTTCGCGCCATGAAGTTCTCGTAGTAATGCGAGGCATCAGAGGCGAGTACCATCCACCCGGCTGCCGTTCTTACGCGAACGCATTGCAACCCGCGCGAATGCCCACCGATGCAGTGCACCGTGATCCCATCTGCAATCTCGGCTTCTCCGTCGTGAAATATGACCTGGCCTGAATAGAGACGCTTTACGACCTCACAAACATGGCCAGCCGTGAAAGGCGCACGCAGGTGATCATGGCACATGCAGGGACCTGTAGCGAAGGCCATTTCCGCCGATTGCATGTGCAACTTCGCATTCGGGAACATATGCAGCCCCCCTGCGTGGTCATAATGAAGATGGGTCACGATGACCTCAGTCACCGCTTCCGGCGCGATGCCTAAGGGGCGCAGAGCCTCGCGAGCGTCCATCGCGATGGGACGACCGCGGGCAGCGGCCTCATCGGAGTCGTAACCAGTATCGACCAGAATGACTGTGTTGCCGCGTTTGAGCACCCAAACGAAATAATCCATCGCATGAGGCGCGTCGTGATTATCATCGATGATGAAACTATCAGCTCGCGTCCGAGCGTTGCGATCTGCGTATTTCACGGCATGGATTTCCCAATCGTTCATCGGATGACCTCGGAATACTGGTGAACTACCTTGGTGGCGATCATATCAGCCACTGCCGTATCGAAGGACTGAAAATGCGCGCTTTCTAGATGGGCAGAGAACGCCGCGCTGTCATCATAAACCTCATAGAGAAAAACTGTCTCGGGATCGTCGCCGAGGCATACGTCAAACTGCTGGCATCCGATTTCTTCACGTAAAGAGGTTGAAGCGTTTTCGACCATCAGCGGCAAAAAGGTGTCTCTCATACCGGGCTTGAGAGTGAAGGTGACAGTAACTACAAACATCAGACTGAAAGTCCTTTCAGACGTGAGAAAGCGCGTTTTGCTACGGGCAGTTGGCTAAGGATCAGACCAATGTTGAGCACCAGCAGAATGGCCGCACCGGGTCGTGAAAAGAAGACCGAAAGATCCCCGTCCGACAAGAACAGCGACCGGCGGAAGGTTTCGTCAAAAAGGCTGCCCAAGATAACCCCGATAACCAACGGCGCGATTGGGTACTTCATCAGGTTCATGAAGTAGGCAACGGCACCGACGCCGAGCATCAGGTAGAGATCATTTATGCCACCGCCGACGCTGAAAGACCCAATCGTTGTCAGAACCATTACGACTGGTAAGAAGATGGTCTGCGGGATGGCGAGTATCTTGATAAATACCCGAGCCGTGAAAAGCCCCATCAGGAACATCGTCAGGGATGCCAGCACCAGGATCGCAACCACGCGCAGAATGATCTCCGGATCAATCGTTGGGCCCGGGATCACGTTGTTGATCTTGAAGGCCCCCATCAAAGCGGCGGCGGGTGGTGAACCGGGAATGCCCAACACCAACAGCGGGATCAGTGCGCCGCCAATACAGGCATTGTTTGCAGTCTCAGAGCACAACAGACCTTCCAAGGAGCCTTTTCCGTACTTGTCGCCCTCGGCGGATACGGTCTTGCCAACACCGTAGCTGACCCAACCGGCTACATCTTCGCCAACGCCGGGAAGCGCTCCGATCCCTGTCCCAATCACGCCTGACCGGCCAATGGTGGGCAGGTAGCGTCGAATAGATCGAAGGTTTGGAAGAATACGGCCTTTCATGGCCAGAACTTTTCCAGCCTCAACATGCCTCAAACCCTCGATGATTTGGGGGATTGCAAAGGCCCCCATCAAAACCGGCACAACCTGAAATCCGCTCATCAGGTAAGACCAACCGAAGGTATAGCGCGGTTCAGACAACAGAGGGTCAAGCCCCACCATGGACATCGCAAGCCCGATCAGACCGGCGATCCATCCCTTAATCACCAGGTCTTCGCTCATCAAAGTGCCAGAAAGCAGAATGCCGAACAGGGCCAGCAATGCTTTCTCCGGGCTTGCGATGTTCTTTGAAACCAAAAGCAGCGCCCAGACAAAAATCAAAAGCGTGATGGTTCCGATAACTGTGCCAATGAAACTGGCCGTCGTGGTCAGCCCTAGTGCTTCGCCCCCTCGACCCGCTTTGGCCAGAGGGAAGCCATCCATGGCCGTCGCCGCGCTGGCTGCCGTGCCCGGAATGTTCAGCAAAATAGACGGGTAAGAGCCGCCGTAAATCGCACCGACATAGGCCCCGAGCAAAGCGATGAGCGAATAGTCGAGCGGGATTTTGTTGCCGAAGAAACCCGTCAGGATCGTCACTGCCAGCGTTGCTGTCAGGCCGGGCAATGCGCCGAACGTGATGCCCAGGAACACGGATGCAATCAAGTACAGATAGGTCAGCGGGTCTACTGCCAGACCCACGAATGCGGTCCCAAATCCAGCCAGTTGCGAAAGGATAAAGTCCATCCGGTCAATCTTTCCATAGCGGACGAAGCGTCACGTAGTAGTGGTATTCGATTTGCTTGAAGATCAGCCCGCCGCGCGCGGGCACGTTTTGGCGAAAGACAAAAGCCATCACACAAACAAGGATGAGCGGGGCAAGTATTGCGACCAATGGAACGAACCGCAAAACGCGTTCGGAAGCCGCTTTGGTCAACACCACAAGTGATAGCGAGACCCATAAGGCCAGTGTAAACCAATCATCACCGTGTGCGTTCCAGTCCGCCTGCGCGGGAAAAACAGCAAACGCAAATAGTCCAGCAGAGACAACTGCGATACAGGCAACCAAAGCACGCCGAGCATGGCCGCCGTAGTAGCCGTAAGTCAAAGCTGTAATCAGCAATCCAGAGCACAGAATGAAGTCCACTCTGGGAACGAGCCCCACGACATATGCAAGAAGGATCAGGCCTATTGTTGAAGCTCGATAGGCTTCCGACTTATCCCATCCGATACCCAACGCGCTAAGCGCGTTTTGAGCTCCTCCTGAGCGGATCGAAATCGCAAGCAACACGCAGGACAAGACAAGTAATCCACCGAAAATGAATAGCGGTACAATTGCAGCCGAGTTGTACCAATCAGATCCACTTACGCCTGCGCGGTTTTCACCCCAAAGTGGGATGTCTGTCGTCTTCCAAAGAAAAAAGACGGACACCGCTATTAGAACAATTGCTGCCCAAAAGTCGCGCGTCCGCATGACCAGTGTTTCGTCAGGTTTGTCCATTGCCTGCTTCCTACAGGAAAGGGCACGATCAAACGCGCCCTTTCAAATTTGATCGGATCAGGGCTTCTCGATACCCAGCGAGGACGGATCGACGGTCGCTGCGCCCAGATCTTGCAAGGTATAGGCAAAGGTAGCTTCGAGGTTCGCAAACAGCTCTTGAGCTTCTTCGCCGTGTTGACCACCGACATCATAATTGTTTGCAGAGGCCCATTCAGCGACGGTGTCGGAGGCAATCGCTTGCTCGAAGGCATCACCAAGCGCGGCCTTTACGTCGTCCCCGGCTGAACTGTGAACTGCAAACCCGATGGCCTGCTTGAGCGGCAAATACTGATCGAGACCGTCATAAATGCCAAAGGCAGAAGGCACTGTTGCCCCTGCAATCTGCGCATCTTCGGGCGTCAACATCGCAAGCGGTTTAAGTTGACCGCCTTCGATCAACGGGGCCTGTTCAGCTAGAGAAGTCACAACCAACGCAACTTCACCCGCTACCGCTGCTTCCTGCCCTGGCGCTGAGCCTTTGTATGGAACAAACTTGAATTCTGCACCGGACCCTTTTTCGATTGCCAGAAGGTTCAAGTGGTGGATCGAACCTGCGCCGGAAGCCGCCGCTGGAATAGTGCCAGGAGCAGCTTTCGCAGCGTCGACCAGCTCTTCCAGAGTATTGTAAGGACTCTCCGCCGGAACCGAGATCAGATCAGGTGATCCGCCAACGATGAACGGATACCAAAAATCAAATTTCTTATCCCAGCCACCTTGCACAGCTGCGGTGACGTTCGACTCTGACAGACCAACCAATGTATAACCATCGTCTGGTTGGTTCATGACATAGACCATCCCGTTGGAGCCTGCGACACCTCCTGTTTGATTGATCACATTGATCGAGACCGGAAGATGTTTTTCCATCTCGGCCATGATCATTCGGTTGATCGTATCCGTGCCTCCTCCGGCCCCCCAGACCACAGCTGTAGTGATATCGCGATAGGGGTAATCCTGCGCAACAGCTGCCCCTGCAATCCCGGCCGCCATCACGGCTGCGGCCGCCAACCGCCCTAGCTTTAGTTTCATTTCCAAGTCCTCCCAAAACAACTTCGCGTTTATTATTGCATTTATTTGCGTATACATTAAAGAATGCATTGTCAACGGACTGTAGTGAAAGCTGCTATCGCGCTATGAATGCGAAACGGGAAGGAAGCGGGCTAAGATGAAAAAGAATTATGATGTGGCAGTGTTCCACGGCGACGGAATCGGCCCTGAAATTATGGCCCCTACGCTTGAAATTCTGCGCCAGCTCTCAGGCAAAAATCCCAGCTACGAGTTAGCGTTTTCGGACGCACCAGCAGGCGCCTCTCACTACGCAGAAACTGGAGAATCGTTTCCAGCGGGATCACTTGAAACGGCTCGCAACGCCGACGCAATTCTGCTGTCTGCAATGGGTTTGCCGGATGTTCGCTACCCGGACGGAACTGAGATTTCTCCGCAGATTGATCTGCGGAAGCAGCTCGGTCTTTTCGCTGGTGTGCGTCCGGTAAAAGTAAGCAGCGGACAAACGACTCCCTTGTCGCTGCCCAACGGAAAAGAGATCGACTTTGTTTTAATTCGTGAAAGCACCGAAGGGTTGTTCTTCACACAAGGCGCAGGGGAAGTCACCGAGCACGAAGCACGTGAGACTCTGCTTATTACTCGTGAAGTTTCCGAAAAACTGTTCCGTTTCGCGTTTGAACTCGCCCAGAACCGAAAGGATACTCGGCGTGGTCGGGGGCGGGTTACATGTGTCGACAAAGCCAATGTGTTCCGCGCCTTTGCGTTTTTCAGGTCAATGTTTGATGCAGAGGCCGCCCACCATCCCGAATTGCAGGCAGACCATGCTTATGTTGATGCTACCGCTCTGTGGATGGTCCAAAAGCCTTGGGAGTTTGATGTTTTGGTGACTGAGAACATGTTCGGAGACATCCTTTCCGACCTTGGCGCAGGTCTCATGGGCGGTCTTGGATTGGCTCCTTCAGCGGACATTGGGTTGAACCACGCTGTATTCCAACCCTGCCACGGCTCCGCTCCGGACATTGCGGGACAGGGAATTGCTAACCCTTTTGCGATGATCCTGTCCGCAGCAATGATGCTTGAATGGTTGGGTTTGACCCATGATCACCCAGGCCTGTCCAACGACGGCGAACGATTGCGCGAAGCCGTGGAAAAGGTGACTGCGAACGGACAAAACCTGACGCGGGACCTAGGTGGCTCCGCCGGAACGCAGGACGCAGCCTCATCGGTATTGGACGAATTGCGGCCATGAATACTCAGCAAACGATAAGAGTCGCGTGTGTGGGTGCGGGGTATTTCAGCAAGTTCCACTATGACAGCTGGTCTAGAATGCCCGGAACTGTTCCCGTTGCATCCTGCAACCGCGATATCAACAAGGCGAAAGAAACAGGACTGGCCGCTTACGATGATCTGTCAAAAATGCTGGAGGCGGAAAAACCAGATCTCCTGGACATCATCCTTCCACCTGTGGCGCAGGCCGACACCATCCGAACGGCACTACGGTTTGGTATCAAGTGGTTGATCTGCCAAAAGCCTTTCTGCATGTCTTTGGATGAAGCGGAGATGATCGTCTCCAAGGCTGAAGCGGTAGGCGCAACTATTGTCGTGCATGAGAATTTTCGCTTTCAGCCTTGGTATCGTGCGATCAAGGTGGCGATGACCCAGGGTCGAATTGGTACACCTCTCCAAGCCACTTTCCGGCTTCGGCCCGGCGACGGACAGGGGCCACGCGCCTACCTTGACCGGCAGCCGTATTTTCAGGACATGCCGCGTTTCCTGGTTCATGAAACAGCAGTTCACTGGGTAGACACATTCCGATTTTTGTTCGATGCGCCCAGCGCAGTTTATGCGGACTTGCGCCAAGTTAACCCGGTTATCGCGGGCGAGGACGCAGGTTACATCCTGTTTGACCACCCCAACGGTTTGAAAGCTCTGTTCGATGGCAACAGATGCCTTGACCACAGCGCAGAAAACCTGCGTCAAACCATGGGTGAAGCTCTCATCGAAGGAACGGAAGGATCAGTGGTTCTTAACGGCGACGGTTCAGTAGAACTCCGCGCTTTTGGAAAACAAGAGCGACAGCAGATACTACCTCCGAGCGATCATGATGGATTTGGCGGAGATTGCGTCCACGCCTTGCAAAGTCACGTCGTTTCAGGCCTTTTACAGGGCACGCCGCTGGAAAACACGGCCCGAGAATATTTGGACGTGATCCGCGTCGAAGAGAAGATCTATCTTTCGGCTGCGGAGGGACGAAAAATCAACCTGGAGACGCCGTGAGGGATCAGGACAACAAAACTCTTTCCAATACACAACGCGCTGTTAGGGACTTACGGCGGATGATCCTGTCTGGCGAACTGGCCGCAGGAACTGACCATCTGGAGTCGGAACTCGCTGAAACTTTGGGCATGTCCCGCACCCCAATACGGGAAGCCGCGCTGATGTTGGAAAGTAAGGGGTTGCTGGAAATGCGGCCCCGCAAAGGTGTGCGAATACTGCCCGTCTCTTCGGACGATATGCGCGAAATCTACGACATCCTAACGGAACTCGAGAGCCTTGCAGCGCAGCGCGCCGCTGAAGCAGGTTATTCAGAAGATGAATTAGCGGTACTTGCCGGATCAATCGCAAAAATGGATCAAGCCATCGAAACCGAAGACCTGGAAGCATGGGCTGAGGCCGATGAATTATTTCATCAGGAACTCGTTCGGTTGGGCGGCAACAAACGGGTCGAAGCGATTGTGGCGATGATGAGCGATCAGGTTCGTCGCGCACGCGCTACGACGCTGTTTATCAGGCCTTTACCAGTCAAATCCAACGAGGATCACCGTGTTGTTTTCCAGGCGATTAGCGAAGGTCGACCGGATGTGGCGCGCGAACGCCATCGGGAACACAGGCTCCAAGCCAAGGCTATGCTTTGCGGGATACTAGAGAAGCATCGGCTTAACAGCCTTTGATCAACTTGGACGACTTTTCGAAAGTTCACTAAATCACGACGACCACCGGCGAAATTGCTGCTTTCTGGCTCGTTGCAGCCATTTGGCGAAATTCACTGAAGGTCTTGCCTTTGGGGTTACCGATTGCAGAGCTCGATGTGAGTTATCCTAATTCACCGAAAGTTTGGTGTTTTGTCCCGAAACGCTCAAGCTTCAGCGATCTTTGTGCCCCAGTTGGAGAATCCGATGATGACAAGACCTGAAACAAGCCCAACGAGGTTACCACGCATATTGTTTTTTCTCAGTTCAGTATCGCAATAGTAAGGTTCAAGGCCGTGGCAAATGCGACCCATGCAAAGTACGGCAGGAAGGCCAGTGCGGAAACCTGATCCGAGCTCCTAACTCGAGCGATGAACATGACGATCACAATCAGCAACGCGACAATGACCACAAAGGCAATCCACGGCAGTTGCAGCACAAAAAATGTTGGGGGCCACAAAAAGTTCAGGCTCATCTGCACCCACCACAGCTTCATGGGGGTCGAGCTTCGGTCTGTTTCAAACTGACGCCAACCCGCCATGGCGATCAAGACATAAAGCACCGTCCAAACCGGGCCAAAAATCCAATTTGGTGGATTGAAAGCAGGTTTAGAAAGCTGCGCATACCAATCACCGGGTGCGGTCAGTGTCCCGATCAGGATGCCGCCTCCCAACATGAGCGTAAGGAATGCTACGCGGATTAACCAGCTCGACATTGTGGGACAGCTCTCAGCAGTCCTTGGTCGTCACATTGACAAGCGCTTCGGAAGTAAAGATCGCGGTACTGACCTCTCTCGCATCGATATATGACACCGTGGCACCTTCGAGCTCCGACCCCGCTACGGTGATTTCGCGTTGCCCGATAGTGTCATCTACATCGATGGTAAAGGCGAGTTTGTCCCCGGCTGCGAGGGAGGCGATCTCAAGTTCTATTGTATTTTGCCCGTCCACGACCGATGGAAATTGACGCAGTGCATCAGCACCCTCCACGAATTCAAGCGGTTGGAAGACCTCCACACCCGCACCTTTTTCGGTAACGTCTAAAATCAGACGTCCGGCAGATTGCGACAAGTCAATATTGAGGGTCGAGGCTTCTACTTCGCACGTTCCGACATTTGTCAGAACAAAACGGTCCTTGGGTGCGCCTTCTATGAAGCGAATTTGAACACCAGCTTGAAGCGAAGTGGCTGCAAATAATCCAAGAGTCGCCGCTAGAATACTCTTCGGGAGCATATTTATCTCCTTGCTAAAGGGTCCTAGACAGATACGCGTCGGCGGGTTTCTTGGATCAGACTTATGCCCTTTGACTATCGTGGTTTAGCCGACAGGACCTT
Organism: Ruegeria atlantica; assembly: GCA_013032095.1. GTDB lineage: Bacteria > Pseudomonadota > Alphaproteobacteria > Rhodobacterales > Rhodobacteraceae > Ruegeria > Ruegeria atlantica_E. The sequence goes on from WQBJ01000007.1 coordinate 58,888, forward strand.
TCGAAGTTCCATACACCGCTGTCAGAACGGTTAAGTCAAAACATGCCGTTTTCATTCTCGCTGTTTGCCGGAACCTCCTGAAGAACGCCCCAGTGTTCAACAACCTTACCTTCGGCATCCAGGCGAAAAATATCGATCCCTGCGTACTCGAGACCATCGGGCCAGATTTGATGGCAATGCAGAACAACGTGATCGCCTTCAGCAAACGCACGTTTGATGTCCACACGCTTTCCCGGGTATTCGGCGGCCATGCGCTCGAAATACTCGACAAAGGCTTGCTTGCCGTCGCCAACATGCGGGTTGTGCTGCGTATAGGTATCACCAACAAAGGTCGCTATGGCCTCGGCAGGTCGACACTCGTTGAACATCATTTCGTAGAAAGCGATGACGTTTTTCTTGTTTGTTTTGAGGTCCGGCATACTGATCTCCAAATCGACGTTTGCACCGCCCAAAAAATGTTGGTCCGCGTAATTCTTGGAAGCAACCCGGCTATGATCTCGATCACTAATCGACAAGAAGTTACGAGCTTGATTTTGCGTACCGACTATTTCGCGGGTTAGCCACTTATTCGGTTTCTTCGAAGTCTATATGAATGTGATTCCCATCAGGATCGGCCACATGGATTTGGACCATTCGGGCGCCCGGGACGTCAGTTTTGCGATACTGGATCTGCCTCGAGATCAGTATTTCCTCGAATGCGCTCGAGCTTGAGCTTCGCTTCGGAGCCAACATTTGGCGTTCCTTCGTGCCCCACAAGGTGAACCACGGCGTCATCACCCGCATACAACCAAGCTCCGGGAAACGGAAAATCAGGGCGGGCCCCAGGCTTCAAACCCAGGACCTCTTCATACCAAGCAACCATCTCAGGCAAACTAGTTGTCACGATATTCACATGATCCAGCCGCTCAATTCTCATCTAAAAACCCTCAAGCACGAGCTTCCCTTCGGCCTTGCCGCTTTCAAGGATAGCATGCGCTTTCATTAAGTTTGTAGCATTGATCCTACCGAGTGTATCGGTCGCTGTGGATCTGATCTTTCCATCATCTATCAACCCGGCGACCTGATTCAGGATTTCGCTTTGACGATTCATATCTCCAGTCCCGAAAAGCGACCGAGTGTACATGAACTCCCAATGCAAGGAGATCGATTTGGGTTTGAACGGCGCGATGTCGAAGGTCTCAGGATCATCGATCAACCCAAAGCGACCTTGGGGTGTCATCACCTCTCCAGCTTGAGACGTATAAAGCTGGGAATGGTTTGTCGAATAGATGAAATCCACGCTGTCGATAGCGAGAGCCTTGAGTTGTGTGCCAAAAGGTTCCGCGTGGTTGATGACATGGTGTGCGCCGAGCTCTCGAACCCAATCTTGTGTCTCGGGTCGGGACGCAGTGGCAATCACCGTCAAGTCAGTGAGAGCCCGCGCCAATTGAATGGTGATTGACCCGACACCACCTGCGCCACCAATAACCAGCAACGTATTGGTCCCACCAGAAACGGTATTCTGGACTCGCAAGCGGTCGAACAGCATCTCAAAGGCCGTAAGCGTCGTGAGCGGCATCGCCGCAGCCGCTTTCGCCGGTATGGATTTTGGCGCGACTCCGACGATACGTTCATCCACCAGATGAAATTCAGCATTGGCTCCCGGTCGGTTGATTGCCCCGGCATACCAAACATTGTCTACAACATTGAAGGCCGTAACCATTTCTCCAACTGCTTCGACGATCCCTACTGCGTCCCACCCCAGAATATCAGGTGCAGGACCAACAGGAGCACGTTTTTGCCGAATTTTCGTATCGACTGGGTTCACTGACACGGCTTGCACTTTCACCACCAAGTCGTGCCCCTTAGGCGTCGGCTTGTCGGCCTCGAAGTCGATTAAGGCGTTCGCCCGATCAATCGACCCTGTCTCACGGTATCCCACAGCTTTCATAACGTGCTCCTGTGTCCGGTTCTTTATCAACCGATGACGGTCATCTCATTCAACGTGAATTCTGCAACGGCGCCCTCTGTTGCTTCCAGATAAGTCGCAAGGTGTTGAGCTCACATATAGGTTTGCCAGAGCTCTCGGCTTTCCCAATTTTCGTAGAACACGAAATGAGCCGGGATGTCGTTGTCCTGATGCAGGTCGTAGTTAATGCAACCCTCTTCGGCACGGGTTATGTCGATGAGCTTGATCAGCTCGGCTTTTACGAGGTTAACTTTGTCGGGGTTGGCTTTGATGTTGGCGACGATTGTCAGCTTGGCCATTGGATTAGGCCCCTTGTTTTCATAAGCGATGCCTCTGATTTACGCCTCTGTCATTTCGGGATAAACAGGACAAGAGCGAACATATAATTCGGATAATCCGTTTAATGCTCCTAGACAATCTTCGCTTGTTTCTGACCATAGCCGAGAAAGGCAGTCTTGTGGCCGCGGCGCGCGAGACAGGGATGTCGAGCACGACAGTGTCCGAGCGGCTCGCCGCACTGGAGGCACATTACGGTGTGGTTTTGTTCAACCGCACCACCCGTTCTATTAGCCTGACCGAAGAAGGCCGGACACTAGCTGACGGAGCTAGAAGCGTACTCAGTGAGGTTGCGGACCTGGATACGCTTGTTCGGCACGGCGCCGAAACTCTGTCTGATCCAATTCGCATTAGCGCGCCGATTGATTTGGGACGGAGCATTGTCTCCAAGGTTATAGCCGAATTCACCGAAGAGAACCCTGCCGTCTCAATCGAACTGTCACTTTCAGACGGTTATGTCGACCTTGTAGGCCAAGGTTTCGACCTCGCCGTTCGCTACGGCAACATTACAGACAGTTCGCTCAGGTTGCGAAATCTAGGAAGCTACCAACGTTTCGTGTGTGCGTCCCCAAGTTACTTGGCCTCATTCGGAACGCCTGAAAAACCAGAAGATCTGTTAATCCACAACTGCTTGGTCATGAGGTTTGGCGACATGATCGACAACGTTTGGGGGTTTGGATCAGGACCATATGCCCAGCGCGTTTCGGTAAAGGGAAATCGAATAGTCAATGATGGTTCACTCATCCGCGATTGGGCGATTGCAGGCCATGGGATCGTCTTAAAGTCGGAGCTGAATGTCAGCGACGATGTTCGATGTGGCAGACTTGTTTCTGTCTTGCGCGATTTCCTCCCACCGCCGAAGCCTTTGCAAATGATGTTTCCTCCGAGCCGAGCCCAACCACGTCGCATAACGGCCTTGGCCGAGCATTTGCGTCGCAAATTTGATGTGAGTTGAGTCCGCAGGGGAAGACACTAAACTGATAGCCGCTATGTTTGCTCAATGAATTTCAAAGTTGCGTGTGCTAGTTCCGTGCCAGCATCTTCTTGAATGAAATGCCCGGCTTTTGGCACAACGATATGATTTTGACCAACTGCCCCTGGGATCAACTTTTGGAACACTTTGTCTACTCCCGCCATGACCCTGTCATCCTCTCCAAAAACGGTCAGAAACGGAGTGTTGAGGGTCTTGAGGGTTTCCCATGCGGCTCGGTTGGCTTCTGAAGCTGGGTTGTCGGGTTTGTCGGGCACCAACATTGGAAACTGTCGAGCGCCTGCCAGATAGCGCGCATCCGGGAACGGTGCGTTGTAGGCTGCGACCTCTTCATCGGAAATCTTGGATGTTGTGCCGCCGAATACGATGCGTCCCGAATTAAATTCAGGAACGGATTGCGAGTATTCCCGCCAAGAAAGAAATGCCTCGCCCAAGGGCGTGTCACCGGTGGGCAAGGCCGTGTTTGCCACAACTACCCGAGAGAACCGCTCGGGCATACTTGCAACCAGCCGCAAGCCTATGAGCCCGCCCCAGTCCTGGCAAACCAATGTGATGCCCGTTAGGTCAACTTTCCGCAACCACTCGGACATCCAGTCGACATGGCGTTGGTAGGTGTAATCGAACCGCTCAGTTGGCTTGTCCGACCGTCCAAACCCAATCAAATCAGGAGCCAGAACTCGATGGCCCGCATCTTTGAATAACGGAATCATACGCCGATACAGGAAGCACCAGGTTGGCTCGCCATGCATCAACAATACTGGCGGTGCCTGTGCCGGTCCCTCGTCCAAATAGTGCAGTCGGAGACGACCACCCTCGGTATCATCCACATCAAGATAAATCGGGCTAAATTCGAAATCTGGCAATCCGTCAAACCGATGGTCCGGTGTACGAAGAAACTTCATCGTGAACTCTCCAAAAATGCCAGCGGTCTTGGTCCAACAACAGTGATCGATAAAACTAAAACGGTCCAGTTCCAGCGCATAACGACTTCAGGTTTGTATGAGTTCGACGCATTTCTTCGCTCCCTAACGGCGGAGGCCCTTTTTTGCAGACGTCTTGAATCTGCTGCTCCAACAAAAAGTTTGGTCTCAAAAACCTTATCTTGTGAGTTCTTCTGAGCTGAAACAGTGCACATCTGTACGGATCGCCGAGAGACGGCTCAGAAGAAAAGGGCAAGCCCGGTCATTGAGACAACCAAGAAAAGTAGAGTCATGATTCCGCCCGAGCGAACAAAATCGACCACCCGGTAGCCTGCTGGGCCCATGATCAACGCGTTCACTTGGTGTGTTGGGATCAAAAATGAGTTGGACGTCGAAATTGCCACGGTGAGAGCAAATACAGCTGGGTTACCACCCGCCGATACGGCAATAGAAACTGCTAAGGGCACCAAAAGAACAGTAGCGCCTACATTGGACATTACCAGCGTGAACGCCGTCGCCAAAATGGCGATTCCTGCTTGCAAAGACCAGATCGGCCACCCCTTAAGGAGGGCCAACACATGCGCGGCAATCCAATCCGCAGTGCCGGTGTTCTGGACTGCCTGGCCCAACGGGATCAGCGAAGCGAGTAGAAAAACTGTACTCCAACTTATCGATTCGTAGGCTTCATCAATCGAGAGCACCCGGCTCAACACCATCCCAATAGCACCGATCAACAGGCACAATGACAAACGCAGATCAGAGAACAAAATTAAGCTCAACGCTATTAGGAAGAAGGCGAGCGCCCATCCGACCTTGTGAGGCCGTAGCTCTTCCTGGGGAAAATCCGAAGTTACGACGACAAAATCCCTGTCCGACTTAAGCCGTGTCAGACGGTCCCACTGCACGTGCACCACACAAGTGTCGCCGGCTTGCAGAGGAACTTGCCCGATATGCGTGGCTGCATGATCCTCAGTTTCAACGTGGCTCAGTGTTTCTTCGCCACGCTGAATGGCCAACAAAGACAAACCGTGTGTCTGACGGAGGCGCAGATCAATCGGAGTCTGGCCGATCACTGAAGAACCGGGCGGAATAACAACCTCTGCCACCCCCGATTGGGTCGCGGCGAAATCATCTGCAAAGACATCAAGTTGGGGTAAGATTTCTAAGCCATAAGGCTCAGCGAACTGATGCTCGACAACACGGCGCAGGCCAAGCACTGCAAGCCGCGCTGGCGCTTCGATCTTGGTATCAGCCATCGGCGCGATGACCTTGTGGCCGCGATAGGATGTGCCAAGAATGTATAAGTTGTGGGCGACCATGACATCTGCGAGCGTTTGTCCAATCAAGATCGAGCCCTCTGGAACTCGTATCTCGAACATATCGGCCCTAAGCCCATAGGTGTTTTCGACATAGGTCTGCATGGACCGGGCTGAGCTTGCGTCTTCTCCACGCTCTCGCTGCGCTGGGAGGACCCAACGACCAAAGAGCACAAAGTAAAGCACCCCTGTTAGCACCAGCATCACACCGATAGGCGTGACTGAAAACAACCCAAATGTCTCCATTTGTTGGTTAGCCGGTAGGGTTGAATTTGCCGAAACAATCAGGTCATTCAACAGGATGAGGGGCGACGACCCGACTAATGTGATGGTACCACCCAGTATTGCGCAAAACCCCATGGGCATCAGCAACCTACTCATTGGGATTTCCGTACGTGCTGAGATGCGGCTCACAACAGGTAGAAAAAGCGCAGCAGCTCCCACGTTCTGCATGAAGGAGCTTATGACACCAACCGTTGTTGATATGATTGGGATGATCCGAGCCTCTGTCGTGCCACCATTCTTGAGGATCAAGGCCGCGACCTTTGACATAAGTCCAGTCTTATCAAGCCCAGCCCCAATTACCATAACTGCGATGATGGACATCACAGCGTTGGAGGAGAAACCTTCAAAGAGCTTAGAAATATCGGCTAGATTACCTAGCCCCGGTAGATAGCTCAGTGCGCCAAGCAGTACCATTACAAGAATTGCTGCAACATCGATCCGTATAATCTCGGTAACAAAAAGTAAGACCGTAAAAGACAATAGACTCAGTACGGCTATCATTTCGTACGTCAGTGTTGGTAATTCCATATCGTACTCCCAACCTAACGTTACCTGACTAGCAGCAAATACGAAGAACCAACTCTGCGCGGCAGATAAGTCCAAAATCTATCAGGCCGGCTCACGCAGCTCGTTTTCTTGGACGTGGTATCTGCTGAAACCTGGATTTCTCCAACCCCAAGAGACGCTGATCACAAACTCATAAGCCTCTCTTAAACATCGCAATGCGAAATGAACTTTCACTATTGCTAGAGTACAAACATATTAATTTTCCGTGTCGTCATCATTCATATTTCGTCAATTTTATTGGCCAATTTGGGAAGGCTTTGTGAAACCCGCCACGAGAACGGGTGCTAGAACAAGCGCTGCCAAAACCCTGATAATATGATGCACGCCGACGAACGCAACATCACGACCAACGCTCACCGCTATGATTGACATCTCCGCCAAGCCTCCAGGTGAATAGGAATGTCAGAAGAAGGGCCCAATGAGACGACCGAAGAATTCGAGAATCGCTGCGAGGTAGACGCCATCACAGTGGCCTTTCTCCTCGTCAAAGCAGCTCAATTCGCCTTAGAGCTTAGAGGATGGGCCAACGCGAAAAGGCATGAGCGCTGAAGAGTGGAACAAACTCGCCCCAAAGCAGGTCTAACAAGGGTTAGTGCCGGCGTTTTCTCAAATATGCGCAATTGGCCGCTATTCCAAAGCTAGCTCACTTAGCCAAAACCTCTTGCAAGTGCTTTGTGAAAGCGCGGGCTGAAGGCTTTGTATGACGACCACCCGCCAGTAGCGCGTTCACTTCAACGTTTCCGATTGTCCAATCAGGCAGTAGTTGCACGAGAGCACCTGCTTCCAGCTCGTTCCTGCAACTCCAATACGACGTGCTGACAATGCCCAAACCGGCGACCGCCGCCGTGGTTGTGCTTTCATTGACGGAAATCATCAGTTGGCTTTCGACACGAATGGACTGGACCTTTCCGTCCTTCTCAAAGCTCCAACCCGCTTTTCCAATGCTTGACGGGCCGAGGATGACCTGATGATCCACCAAATCAGAGGGCTGCTTCGGGTTGCCAGCTTTTTCCAGATAAGAAGGGGCGGCAACAACGACCCTGGGTGTCGTGCCCAACTTGCGCGCGACCATCGTTGAATCTTCCAATGGTCCAAATCGGATGGCAACGTCGATAGCCTCATCAATCAAGTCCTGCATCGAATCCGTCAGAACAAGATCCACCTTAAGTTTTGGGTGTTGTTCCAGAAACGGTGGCAGGGCGGGTATGATTTCTCGTTGTGCAAAGCTCGCCGCTGCTCCGATCCGCAGGCGACCACGCAGTTCGCCAGTTCCCCTGACAAAGTGATTGGCCTCCTCGATGTCAGAAAGGATCGGCTCGATACGCGTCAAGTATTCTTCCCCGGCTTCTGTCAGCCGGACAGCATGGGTGGAGCGCACAAACAGTTGAACACCCAGCTCTTGCTCAAGGTTGGAAATGATCCGGGACACCGAAGGCTGAGACTTGCCGGTTTCTTTTCCTGCGGCGGTAAAGCTGCCGGTACGTGCGACCCTTGAGAACAAGCGTAACGTGGAGAAGTTGTCGGACATTCACATTATGAATAACAGTTAGGCCTTTTGGCAGTCTACCTTTCAATTTCCTTATGAGCAACATTTGAACACAACGGCAGGCGACAAACACGTCTGGCTGGCTGAACTCTGAAAATTTCGATGCAAACGCATTCTAAAAAGGAACGTCAAATGGCAACCTACGCACAGCACACGTTAGACACGGCTCCTGAAGGGTCCAAACCGATCCTCTCAGTGATCAAAGGAAAAATGGGCTTTGTGCCGAACCTGATGGCCACAATGGCGGAATCCCCTGTTCTGGTCGAAAGCTACATGACCATGATGGGCATTTTCGAGAAAACGGATCTGACGCCCACCGAACGCGAAATCATACTGATGACGAACAATCGTCTGAACGGCTGCACCTATTGCATGGCGGCGCACACGGCCGTGTCGAAGATGGCAGGAGTGGATGACAGTGTGATCACGGCATTGCGCGCGGGTAGACCAATCGCGGACGCCAAACTCGAAGCGCTTCGCATTTTTGCTGAAAACATCAACGAAACACGGGGATGGGCCAGTGTTGAGCAGGTCGATGCTCTGATCGAGGCCGGATATTCGAAGCAAACCGTTCTTGAGGTCATCGCCGGGACGGCACTCAAGGTTTTGTCGAACTACACAACCCACATCGTGAACCCGCCGCTCGATAAGGCATTTGAGCCCATGGCTTGGGATCCGGAAATCCCTGCATCGGCAGAATAGTCAGAGTTCTTTTCGCCACGGGGGCTAAATTCGCATTGGATCGCCATAAATTCGGACGTTCGCAAACGAGCGTCGCGCTTTAAGCGCGGCGCTGTTTTGTTTTGCAGGCTGAGTTTGTTCCAATTGGGATCCGCAAATTGGATCATTCGTTTTTTGAATAACCCTTACTCGAATTGGTCAGCTACCACCATTTTCTCAACGGGCCAAATGTCAGAACAGGCGGCACGAAAGATCCCTGAGCCGACCAGAGAACGCAATTTGAGAAGTGGAAAAGATATGACCCTCCAAGACCAACTCGATGACTTCAAGGCCCAATTCAAGACCATGGCCCCCGAAGGCGCTTTCGAAGCCTTTGCCCGTTCGACACAAGAGCTGATTGACAGCGGTCAGGCGGAACGTGCGTTGAAAGCGGGTGACTTTGTGCCTGACTTCGTACTGACGGATTCGGATCGCAATCCGGTCGCGCTGAAAGACTTGTTAGCCAATGGCCCGGTGGTTATGACGTTCTACCGCGGTGTTTGGTGCCCCTACTGCAACATCGACCTGAAAGCGCTTGAAGCTGTTGCGGAGGACATTCGTTCACGTGGTGCGACGCTTGTTGCAATTTCGATGCAGGGCGCGGCAGACAGCCGGAAGTCCCAGAAAGACAATGAACTGAGCTTTCCAATCCTGACGGACAAGAACGGCGAGCTGGCTGAAAAGCTTGGTATCCGCTGGACGCTGCAAGATTACGTCATTCCGGTTCACGACGGGTTTGGCGTCCACTTGCCGCGCATTCATGGCGACGGCCAGTGGAACCTGCCGATGCCCGCGCGCTACGTCGTCGATACCGACGGCACAATTGCCTACGCCGAAGTGAACCCCGACTATACGCGCCGTCCTGAACCAGCGGATCTGTTCCCTGTTCTCGATAGTCTGTCGGCAACAGCCACTACGTAACCCGGTTGCGCGCTTCGCAAGACGGGGCGCGGACCATCCGACCTCTCAAACCCCTGCACTTACGTGACCGATGAGCCACCTCAGGCATCTCGGCAAAAACACGAACGATTATGGGCGTCGCGAACGATTATGGGTGATCCTACACCAACTTAGAAATCCAGGTTCTCGACGCTCAGCGCGTTTTGCTGGATAAACTCTCGGCGCGGTTCGACAACATCACCCATCAGTTTGGTGAACAGGTCATCGGCCTCGACCATATCATCCACGCGCACCTGCAATAGCGTGCGGGCGTCCGGATCCAGCGTGGTTTCCCAAAGCTGATCAGGGTTCATCTCGCCCAGACCTTTGTAGCGTTGCAGCGAGAGACCCTTTTCGCCTTCTTCCAGAATGGCGCGCAGCAGGTCCAGCGGGCCGTGGATCACTTGGGAACGGTCGCGGCGAACCAGCGTGGCCGGGGTGTTGTAGACCTCTTGCAGGCTCTGCGTGAAGCTGCCGGTTTTGCGTGCCTCGCCCGAGCGCAGCATCGGGCCGTCCAGCGTGCGGACCTCTTCCACACCGCGCAGGATGCGGGCCAGACGGATGCCGTGGTCCTGTGTAATCCGGCCTTGCCAGCCACGTTCGTATTCCAGAGCAATCAGGTCCAGACGAGCGGCGACCTTGTCGGCCACGCCTTGCAGATCGGCATCAACCGCACCCGGCACGAATGCGCCCGCGACAGCAGCCTGTTCCAAAATGTGGCGCGGATAATGGGTGGGGAAGGCATCCAGCACGCGCTTCAACTGCCGCGCCTCGTCGACCACACGGGTGAGGTCCTGGCCGATGATTTCTTCGCCCGAGCCGAGTTTCAGTACCGCACCCTCGACGCCCTGATTGATCAGGTAGTCATCCAGCGCCGCTTGGTCTTTCAGGTAAACTTCTGATTTACCACGCGAAACCTTATAGAGCGGCGGTTGCGCGATATACAGGTATCCGCCCTCGATCAGCTCCGGCATCTGCCGGTAGAAGAAGGTCAGAAGCAGCGTCCGGATGTGTGCGCCGTCCACGTCCGCATCGGTCATGATAACGATCTTGTGGTAGCGCAGCTTTTCGATGTTGAACTCGTCCCGGCCAATGCCGGTGCCCAGCGCCATCACGAGGTTGCCGATCTCCTGAGACGACAGCATCCGGTCAAACCGCGCGCGTTCGACATTCAGGATTTTCCCGCGCAGGGGCAGAACCGCCTGCGTCAGCCGGTCCCGACCTGTCTGCGCCGACCCCCCGGCCGAATCCCCCTCGACCAGAAAGACTTCGGTTTTGGACGGGTCTTTCTCGGAACAATCTTTCAGCTTCCCGGCCAGATAGTTCACATCCATCGCCGTCTTGCGACGTGTCAGTTCGCGGGCCTTACGAGCAGCCTCACGCGCTAGCGCTGCCTCGATGATCTTACCGACGATCCCTTTGGCTTCGTTAGGGTTTTCTTCAAACCACTCGGCCAGTTTTTCGTTCATCAGACCTTCGACTGCCGGACGCACCTCGGAGCTGACCAGCTTGTCCTTGGTCTGAGACGAGAATTTCGGGTCGGGTACCTTGACCGACAACACGCAGGTCAGACCTTCTCGCGCATCATCGCCGGTGAAACTGACCTTTTCCTTCTTCGCGATTCCGCTGGACTGCGCGTAGTTGTTGATCGTTCGGGTCAGTGCGCCCCGGAAACCCGCAACGTGTGTACCACCGTCCCGCTGCGGGATGTTGTTGGTGAAGGGCAACACAGTCTCATGATAGCTGTCGTTCCACCACATCGCGATTTCAACGCCGATATCGTCACGCTCGCCTTTGATGTAGATCGGCTCGGGCATCGCCGGGGTCTTGGAGCGGTCGAGGTATTTGACGAACTCCTTGACGCCGCCTTCGTAGAACAGCTCGGTTTCCAGCCGTTCTGCCGGACGTTCATCGATCAGGATGATGCGCACGCCCGAGTTCAGGAAGGCGAGCTCGCGCAGTCGTTTTTCCAGCGTTTCGAACGAGTATTCCAGATTCGAGAACGTATCTGTCGAGGCCAAAAAACGCACCTCGGTCCCCGTCCGATCACCACACTCACCAACGACTTTCAAATGTTCGGCTGTCTCGCCGCCCTCAAAGCGCGCGACATGTTCCTTGCCCGCGCGCCAGATGCGCAGTTCCAGCCAATCCGACAGCGCGTTTACCACCGAAACACCCACACCGTGCAGACCGCCCGACACTTTGTAAGAGTTGCTGTCGAATTTCCCGCCAGCGTGTAGCTGGGTCATGATGACCTCGGCGGCCGAGACACCCTCTTCGGGGTGAATATCAACCGGAATCCCGCGCCCGTTATCGCTGACCGAGACGCTGGAATCAGCATGGATTTTGACCGTCACATGGTCGGCATGCCCGGCCAGGGCTTCGTCAATTCCGTTATCAACGACCTCATAGACCATATGGTGCAGACCCGAGCCATCGTCCGTGTCGCCGATATACATACCCGGACGTTTGCGGACTGCCTCTAAACCTTTGAGAACTTTGATGGAATCAGCGCCATATTCTTGTGGTGCCTGTGCGTCTTCGGACATGCCGTTAGTACCTATATTATTTTGGTAACTTATACGTTTTCTGGTGGGGAATGTCACGCGCTCCCCCAAGATTTTGTGGCTCTGAATGGTGTTATTAGCAGTTCACAGCCGATCCAGATCGGAGGCGATATCCGCTGCGATTTCTACCGCGTTCACATCGTCACGTTCCGCCGACAATCGAAGGCCAAGAAGGTCTGATTGATAGCGGGCTGCAAGGCGATCCGGATCATGATCCGGACCGATTTCCCCTGCCTTTTGGGCGCGGCGGAACAAGTCGGCAAAACAGGCCTTCATCCTGACCATATGGCTACGCGCCTGCGCAGACAGATCATGATTTTTGGCCTGCAATTCGGCATAGGTCTTGGCAAGCATACAGGCCTTGGTCGGCAGTTCTGATGCCGCGACAACCAGCCTCGGTTGGGCCTTCAATGCCCCCAAAGGACCCAGCTTTTCTGCCAGTGCCGTCATATTGGCCACCCCGTCCTGTGCGTAACGCTCCAACGCCAACGCGTAGAGCGCGTCCTTTGACCCAAACGCCGCATAAAAGCTTCCGGGCTTCAGCTTCAATTCCCGCTCAAGATCTTTCAGTGACGTCCCTGCCCAACCGTGACGCCAGAAAATGTCACGCGCCTGTGAGATCAGAGCATCACGGTCATAGGAAGGTTTGCGGGGCATCTTTTTACCAATTCTTGAACGGTCACTCAAATATATACTTGAGTGATCACTCAAGAAACCCTATTTCTGTCTCATCGCGCCAGAAAAAGGAGTTCCGACATGGCCAACTTCCCGTCTCACGACCTCGAATCCGCCCCTGAAGATTCAAAACCGCTGCTGGAGAAATCGCAGGCCGCCTTTGGCCGCTTGCCCGGCCTGCACAAGGTCATGGCCGACAGCCCGCAACATCTGGAGGGTTATCAGGCCCTGCACGGCCTGTTCCTGCAAACCGACTTTGACAATGACGAAAAAACCGTCGTCTGGCAGACGATCAACGTGGAAAACGAGTGCCATTACTGTGTCCCCGCGCACACCGGTATCGCCAAAATGATGAAGGTATCGGACGAGATCACAGAGGCGCTGCGCAACGAAACGCCGCTGCCCTCGGCCAAGTTGGAAGCGCTGCGCACCTTCACCCTGCAAGTGATGGACACCCGCGGCAACCCAACCGAAGAGCAGTTGCAGGCCTTTTTTGACGCAGGATATTCGCATCGCGCGGTTTTGGATGTGGTTCTGGGACTGGCACAGAAAACCATGTCGAACTACGTCAATCACATGGCCAAAACGCCGGTCGATGAGGTCATGCGGGGCTTCTTGTGGGAGCGTAAAGTCAACGAACCCGCCTAAGCTGTAACGACCGAGCCCTCATCGCCTTCGGAAACGATCAGCGTCTGGGCTCGGTCCCCCAATTCCGCAAACAGTTCAGGTCCGGTGCCTGTCATCCAGGCCTGAGCGCCCAGCGCACAAATCTCGTCATACAGCGCTGCCCGCCGCCCGGCATCCAAGTGCGCGGCCACCTCATCCAGCAACACAATCGGCGGTGCGCCGACCATACCCGCCAGCGCCCGCGCGTTGGACAGGATCAGGGACACAAGCAACGCCTTCTGCTCTCCGGTCGAGCAATCCTTGGCCGGAACCCCTTTGGCCGCGAACACGCCGTACAGATCCGACCGGTGCGGCCCGACCAACGTGCGCCCCGCCGCCAGATCGCGGAATCGGCTTTCGTTCAGCGCCTCACGCAGATCATCCTCCGATTCAGGCATCGCACCTTCAGTCTGAACCAATTCCAGATCGGCTGAGGGAAAGGCGGTTTCCGTCTGCTCCTGCGCCGCGCGCAGGTGATCCAATGCCGCCAATCGCGCGGCATGGATACGATGACCGGTCTCGGCCATCTGCCCCTCAAGCGCCGCATACCAATGAGCGTCGCGCACCTGCTCTTTCAGCAAGCGGTTCCGTTCGCGCATGGATTTTTCATAGGTCAGAGACGCTTCGGCATGGGCAGGGTCGAAACTCAGCGCGATACGGTCCAGAAACCGGCGCCGCCCTTCAGCCCCTTCAATCCACAACCGATCCATGGACGGGATCAACCAGACCACCCGCGCCAGCCTACCCAGATCGATCTGGCTCGACGCCTTGCCATCAATCCGAACTTGACGCGCCGCGCCGCCTTCGGACCAAGTTTCGATCTCAAAGTTCCGGCCTTGCGCGTTCAGTAGCCCGGACAGCTTCCAACCCAGCGCCTCGGGGCGGCGGGTCATTTCGGCCGCACTGGCCCGGCGCATTCCGCGACCGGGCGAGAACAGAGAAACCGCTTCGAGGATATTGGTCTTACCGGCCCCGTTTGGCCCATGGATCGCCACTGGCCGCCCATCCAAAGACAACCGTGCCAGCTTATGGGACCGGAAATGCGAGACCGTAAGCTCGGTCAGGGTCAAGGTCATGACCCCTCCCTTTCGTTAAGGATCACCCTGCAGGGTCGATCAGACACGCATCGGCATGACAACGTAGACCGCGCTCAGGTCATTGCCTTCGCGCATCAGGGTCGGATCACCTGCTGAGTTGAACAGGAAGACAGCGTTCTCGCGATCAACCTGCGAGGCAATCTCGAGCAGATATTTCGCGTTGAACCCGATCTCGAGCCGCTCGTCGCCGTAAGCCACGGCTAGCTCTTCCTCGGCGGCACCGCTGTCGGGCGCATTCACCGACAGAACCAGCTTGTCCGCGTCCAGTTGCAGTTTCACCGCGCGCGAGCGCTCCGACGACACGGTCGCCACCCGGTCTACGGCCTGTGCGAACTCAGCAGCGTCTACTTCAAGCTGGCGTGTATTGCCCTGCGGAATCACCCGCGTGTAGTCGGGGAACGTCCCGTCGATCACTTTCGACGTCAGCGTGATGTCAGGCGTCGCAAAACGCACTTTAGTTTCGCTGACGGAGACGGCGATATCCATTTCGTCATCGTCCAGCAGCTTACGCAACTCACCCACGGTTTTACGCGGCACGATCACGCCCGGCATGTCCGCGGCCCCATCCGGCAGATCCGCATCAATACGCGCCAGACGGTGGCCGTCAGTAGCCACGCAGCGCAGCACTTTGCCGCCCTCGGACCCATCGGCCACATGCATATAAACGCCATTCAGGTAATAGCGCGTTTCTTCGGTCGAGATCGCAAATTTGGATTTGTCGAACAGCCGACGCAGCAACGCGGCCGAGGCGGTAAAGTTCGACTGATACTCCGAGGACGCCATGACCGGAAAATCTTCTTTCGGCAGGGTCGCCAGCGAGAAGTTCGAGCGTCCGGCTTCAACGGTCAGACGGCCCGCCGCGCTGTCAGCAGTCAGGGTCACAAGTGCCCCGTCCGGCAATTTGCGCACAATCTCATGCAGGGTCGTCGCCGCTACAGTTGTCGCGCCAGCCTTCTCGACCTGTGCGGGAGCCTTGTCGACCACCTCAATATCCAGATCGGTGGCGCGGAACATCGCCTGATCGCCTTCGGCTTCGATCAGCACGTTGGCAAGGATGGGAATGGTGTTGCGACGTTCCACAACGGATTGGGCCTGCGAGACGGCCTTGAGAAGGGTGCCGCGTTCGATGCTGATCTTCATACCCTCTATTCCTCTGACTTGCGTGCCGAAAATGGGCGGGACTGGCACGTTAGCGGTTCCACCCTGAGGCACAAGGATTTTTTATGGTTTTCTGGGTCGGAATGGCCAATGCGTCAAGGGCCGCGTGGCCGCGCGGGCACAGTTCATGTGCAACCGTGGGTTAAAGCGCACAAGAAAACGCCCCGGGCGCTAGGCTCTGGGGCGTTTTCCTGAGCGGTAGGGGATAATCCTCAGGCTTCCAGCGCGCGACGCAGCATTTCCACGTCTTCCGCGATCTGACCGTCCGTCACTTTCAACTCTTCAATACGTTTGACGCCGTGCATAACGGTGGTGTGATCGCGTCCGCCAAAACGGCGCCCGATCTCGGGAAGGGAGCGACTGGTCAATTGTTTGCACAGATACATCGCCACCTGACGCGGACGGGCATAGGACCGCAGACGTTTGGGTCCGATGATGTCGGATAGGCGGATGTTGTAGTAGTCGGATACTTTGCGTTGAATCTCTTCAACGGTGATCTTGCGTTCCGAGGCCCGCAGCACATCGGCCAGACAATCCTGCGTCAGCTCCATGTCGATCTCACGGCCCACCAGCGATGCAAAGGCAAACAGGCGGGTCAGCGCGCCTTCCAGCACGCGAACATTGGTCGAGATGCGATGAGCCAGGAATTCCAATACGCCATCAGCAATGGTCAGGTCGGGATAGGTGGAGCTGTACTGCTGTACTTTGTTTTGAAGGATGCCCAGACGCAGTTCGTAATCAGTTGGATGCAGGTCAACGACCAGACCACATTGCAGGCGTGACTTCACGCGATCTTCCAGATCCTTGATCTCACCCGGGGCGCGGTCGGCCGAGATGATGATCTGCTTGTTCTGGTCCACCAGCGCGTTGAAGGTGTGGAAAAACTCTTCCTGTGTCGAATCCTTGCCGGCGATGAACTGCACATCATCCACCATCAGCACATCGACCGAGCGGAACAAATGTTTGAAATCCATCATCCGACGCTCGCGCAGGGCCTGCACAAAACGGTACATGAACTGCTCCGCCGACAGGTACAGCACGTTGAGTTCGGGACGCTTGGTTTTCAGCTCCCACGCGATGGCGTGCATCAGGTGAGTTTTACCAAGCCCGACCCCGCCATAAAGAACCAGCGGATTAAAGGTAACGGGACCACCTTCAGACACACGGCGCGCGGCGGCATGGGCCAGTTCGTTGGGCTTGCCGACCACGAACGTATCAAAGGTGAAACGCGCATCGAGCGGTGCCGCTTGCAGGGATTCGAGCGCATCGCTTGTCGGCTCGGCCTGCTGAGACAAGGATTGGGGCTGAGGACTTTCCTGTATCACCGCAGGTGTAGCCGCGGCTTGACTGGACGGGCGCGCGGGCGAGTTAGCCGCAACGCGAAACGCCAAGCGCTGAACCGATTCCCCTGCGGTGTTCATTTCGTACAAAATCAAGTCCGCAAAGTTCTGGCTTACGTAATTGCCCATAAAGTTGGTCGGCACCGAGAACGTCGCCACGCCGTCCTGCACCTCTTGAAGCTCCAGAGGTTCAATCCAGGTCGTGTAGTTGTTCTTGCCGATCGCCTTGAGCAGTTTGTTACGCAGTTGTCCCCATTTCTCTTGTGTCATCAAGCGCCTCACGCATCCCATTCTTTATTGGCCTGTCGGCCTTATTACTAAGTCCCGGTTGCCCGGTTTTAAGCCTTCACACGCAAAAGGGTTTCCCTGCGCCAAACCAAATAGGTCTGGCGGGACTGTCCCCGAAAGTCAGCACAGCCTAACAGGTGAGCACCCAACAAAAGGGCGCCCCGTATGCTGGGTGCGCATCACAATCTAATTTTTCGACAGGGCTCAGATCCTCGGTAACCCAAAGACCATTAGCAGATCAGCAAACCGGTCAAGCCTGCTTGCCGACATTCGTTTCACGACCGTCCTGATGCCCGTCAGTTTGATCGAAAAACAGCCTGTCCCCCCAAGCGAGTGAATCGCTAAGTTAGTGGTAACAAGAGGCCTAGGCATACGGCAACGAAACTCTGATGTTGACTCGGGTCTTTGGCCGAAAGAATCTCTCAGTTTCGTGAAGGCGCGGCATTCCGGCAACAGCAGCAAAAAGGCGCCACACATTGTGACGCCTTTGTAAACAATTCAGCCTTGTTTTGTTGACCTAAGGTCAACCTGAGCGATTAGCCCAGCGCTTTAACGCGCGCCGACAGGCGCGACATTTTCCGCGATGCGGTGTTCTTGTGGAAGACACCTTTGGTGACGCCACGCATCAGTTCGGGCTGAGCGGCGCGCAGGGCCGCGGATGCAGCCTCTTTATCGCCGGATGCGATCGCTTCTTCGACTTTGCGCAGATAGGTACGGATGCGCGAACGACGAGCTTTGTTGATTGCAAAACGCTTTTCGTTCTGACGAGCGCGCTTTTTAGCCTGGGGCGAGTTTGCCATGTGTTACTGACCTTCGTTCGGTACGGTTATCTAAAGAAGCGCGCCACGGAATATCCGCACCGGATCAAAATCACGAGTGTGAGTCGGGCCAAGCGGGCCGCACGCGCATGTATAGCAGCGCTAACTATCCAAGTTTGCCGCCTTTGCCAAGCTGATTCTTTGCCCTTATCTGGCGGCCATGAAAAAAGGCGGGCTAGGCCCGCCTGTCTCAAACTGTACCGTGCTTTACTTGTCGCGGAACTGGGCTGCGCGTTTTTCCAGGAAAGCGGCCATGCCTTCTTTCTGGTCTTCGGTCGCAAACATCGAATGGAACACGCGGCGTTCGAACAGAAGGCCCTCGCTCAGCGTGACTTCGTAGCTGCGGTTGACGGCCTCTTTGGCGGCCATCGCGCTTAGCTGCGATTTCTCGGCAATCTTCTGGGCAGCGCCAATGGCTTCTTCCATCAGCTTCTTGGCTGGAACAACGCGGCTGATCAGTCCAGCGCGCTCGGCCTCCTCGGCGTCCATGAAGCGACCGGTCAGATTCATGTCCATGGATTTGGACTTACCAACAAAGCGAGTCAGACGTTGTGAACCACCAAGACCGGCGATGACACCCAGGTTGATCTCGGGCTGGCCAAACTTGGCTGTATCGGCGGCAATGATAAAGTCGCACATCATCGCCAACTCGCAGCCACCGCCCAGCGCATAGCCGCCAACGGCCGCGATGATCGGCTTACGGATCGCTCCGATCCGCTCATTTAAATCGCCAAAGAGGTTCCCGTCGAACACGTCGACAAAGCTGAGCTCGGACATCTCTTTGATATCTGCACCCGCAGCAAAGGCCTTGTCCGACCCGGTGATGACGATGCAGCGCACCTTGTCATTGGCATCCGCTTCTTCCAAAGCCGTGCACAGTTCCGAGATCAGTTGTGAGTTCAGCGCATTCAGCGCGTCCGGTCTGTTGAGCTTGATAAGCCCGACGTGGTCTTCGATTTCGACGATGATCGTCTCAAACGCCATGAGATGTAAGCTTCCGGTTGTTCCGTTCAGGTACGATTCCTTATCACGCGAGAACGCTGGATCAAGTTATCTTTGGCATTGCGCGCAGTAGAAGGATGAGCGACCGGACTGAGTGATTCTCTTGATTGCGGCATCACAGCCCTCGGACCGGCACGGCTCACCCTCGCGGCCATAGATATCAAAGCTGTGCTGAAAATATCCAAGTTCTCCATCGGCTTGGCGGAAATCGCGCAGCGAAGATCCTCCCGCCTCGATGGCGTCCTGCAACACCTGCCGGATAATTGGAACCAACGCCGCTACCCGTACTGCAGAAATCTGTCCGGCCTTGCGACGTGGCGACACGCCAGCGCGATAAAGAGCTTCACAGACATAGATATTACCCAATCCGGCAACGATTCCCTGATCCAGAAGTGCGGATTTGACCGGGGTGTTTTTGCCCTTAAAGGCCTCGATCAAGTGCTGTTCGTGAAAATCGTTGCCCAAAGGCTCGGGTCCCAGAACCGCCAGCAACTTGTGTTCCTCGGCTGTGGCCGTCGGCAACAAGTCCATTGCCCCAAACCGGCGCGGATCGTTGAACGTCACGCGCGCGCCATTGGCCATGTGGAACACCACGTGATCATGTTTCTCGGGCATCGGATGCTCATGCACGAACTGTCCCAGCGGATCGCCCGACACCGTCATCCGCCCGGACATCCCCAAATGGATCAATAAGGTTTCTCTACTACTGAGATCGGCCAAGATGTATTTCGACCGCCGTCTTAGCCGATCCACCCGCTGCCCGATCAGCCGCTCAGCCATGCGCTCGGGGAAAGGCCAGCGCAGATCAGGCCGGTTTACATCCGCCTGTTCGATCACCACGCCCTCCATGGCAGGGCTCAAGCCGCGTCTTACTGTCTCGACCTCGGGCAATTCCGGCATTACACGGCTCCTATTCCAAAGGGCCGCATTGTGCCCCGGTTCCAGAGCCCTATAACAGAGGCGAAATTCGACAAACGGCAAGGCAAATGTCCGACAACAGCGACAAGACCACTCATTTCGGGTTCGAAACCGTCCGCGAGGCCGACAAGGCCGGGCGCGTGCAGGGCGTTTTCAACTCCGTCGCCTCGAAATATGACGTGATGAACGATGTCATGTCGATGGGCATTCACCGGGTCTGGAAAGACGCGATGATGGACTGGCTGGCCCCGCGCCCCGGTCAACGGCTGCTGGATGTGGCAGGCGGCACAGGGGATATTTCCTTCCGCTTCCTGAAACGTGCAGGCTATGGCCACGCGACCGTTCTGGACCTGACCGAGCCGATGCTGGTCGAAGGTCGCCAGCGCGCCGAGGCCGACCAGATGGTCGACAGTCTGAACTGGGTGGTGGGCGACGCGATGGCGCTACCGTTCGAAGACAACACCTTTGACGTCTACACGATCTCATTCGGCATCCGAAACGTGACCCGCCCGCAAGAAGCGCTGAACGAAGCATTCCGCGTTCTCAAGCCCGGTGGCCGCCTGATGGTGCTGGAGTTCAGCCAGTTGCCGAATAACGGTCTGCAGAAGCTCTATGATCTTTACAGTTTCAACGTCATTCCGCGCATGGGTAAGCTGATCGCCAATGATTACGACAGCTATCAGTACCTGGTGGAATCTATCCGCAAATTCCCGGATCAGGAGACGTTCCTGAACATGGTCCGCACGGCCGGGTTCGAAAACGCCAAGTACCGCAATCTCAGCATGGGCATCGCCGCGCTGCATTCCGGCTGGAAGATTTAATGCGCGGCCCTCACAACATCATCCGCTTGGTCCGCACTGGCGCCACTCTGGAGCGCACAGGCGCCATGAACGTTGTCTTGGACGCGTTCGAAGCCCCGCGCGCAATACGTTTTCTGGCGCATGCCTTGGGTAAGCCGTTCCAATGGCTGGGCTATAAAGGCGATCCCGACATGCCGCCCGCAACCCGGGCACTGACGGCGCTTGGGCCTGCCTATATCAAGTTTGGACAGGTGCTTTCGACCCGACCCGACGTGGTTGGCGACGAACTGGCCGAACAGTTGCGCGTGTTGCAAGACAAGCTGCCACCGTTCTCTCGGACCGAGGCCTTGGCCGAAGTGACCAAGGAACTGGGCCAACCCGTGGACGATGTGTTCTCGGAGTTCAGCGAACCCATCGCTGCGGCCTCCATCGCGCAAGTGCATAAGGCCAAACTGACCAGCACAGGCGAGGAAGTCGCGGTCAAAGTCCTGCGGCCCGGCATCGAACGTGCCTTCCGCAAAGATGTTGACGCGTTCTATTTCGCTGCCCGCATCGTCCAATTGTTCGCCCCAGGCGCGCGCCGCCTGCGCCCAATGGAGGTGATCGAACATTTCGACGGTGTGGTGCGCGGTGAACTTGACCTGCGCCTGGAAAGCGCCGCCGCCTCGGAATATGCCGCCAACACCAAGGATGATGCCGGGTTCTGGTTGCCGCCTGTGGTGTGGTCACTGTCGGCGCGCCGAGTCATGACGCTCAGCTGGGCCGACGGTATCCCGCTGGGAGAAAACGAAGCGTTGGACGCAGCCGGCCACAACCGCCGCGATCTGGGCGAACGGGTCCTGCGCCTGTTCCTTCTACACGCCTTGCGTGACGGCTATTTCCACGCCGACATGCATCAGGGCAATCTCAAGGTCGCCGCGAACGGTGATATTATCGCCTATGATTACGGCATCATGGGCCATATCGACGAATACACCCGCCGGGTTTACGCCGAGATCCTCTTTGGCTTCATCCGTCGCGACTACAAACGCGTGGCCGAGGTCCACTTCGAAGCAGGCTACGTCCCCGCCAATCGGGACGTCGACGAATTCGCCCGAGCCCTGCGCGCGGTGGGCGAGCCGATCTTTGGCATGGACGCCACACGTATCTCGATGGGACGCCTACTGAATTACCTGTTCGAAGTCACCGAACGCTTCGGCATGGAAACGCGGACCGAACTGATCCTGCTGCAACGCACGATGGTTGTTGTCGAAGGCGTCGCGCGCTCCCTCGACCCGCATATCAACATCTGGGAGGTCGCCCGCCCGGTGGTTGAGGATTACATCAAGAAATCCATCGGCCCTCGCGCCGCGTTGCGTGATTTCAGCAAAACCGCAATGGTGCTGGCACGTTTCGGCCCCCGCTTGCCCGGGTTGGTTGAAAACGCACTGATCGCGCAAACGCAAAAGGACGCACCCAAAGGCACCGGCCTCCGATCCCAACTGCTACCTGCCTCGCTGGGTGTTATCACGGGCGCAGTCCTCGCCTGCCTGTTCCTGACATTGGGCTAACGCGGAACCCGCCTCCTTCATTTGGCCAAAATTCCTCGGGGGAATCACGCGTCCGCGCGATGGGGGGCAGACAGCCCCCCTACCCAACCTCTGATCAGAGCCGCTCGATGGCCAAGGCAATCCCTTGCCCGCCTCCGATACACATAGTGACCAGCCCTTTGGACCCACCGATGCGTTCCAATTCATACAGCGCCTTCAAAGTGATGATCGCCCCGGTCGCCCCCACCGGGTGACCCAGAGCAATTGCACCGCCATTCGGGTTCACCTTCGACGCATCCAGCCCAAGCTCCTGATTGACTGCCAGCGCCTGCGCCG
This sequence comes from Ruegeria atlantica, assembly GCA_013032095.1. Taxonomy (GTDB): domain Bacteria; phylum Pseudomonadota; class Alphaproteobacteria; order Rhodobacterales; family Rhodobacteraceae; genus Ruegeria; species Ruegeria atlantica_E. The sequence goes on from WQBJ01000007.1 coordinate 81,650, forward strand.
CAAAGGCTTCGTTGCTTTCGATCACGTCAAAGTCGTCTACCGACAGACCAGTCTTGTCCAACAGGTTCCGCACCGCCGGAACTGGCCCAATGCCCATTACCTCGGGGCGCACTCCGGCATGAGCATAACCCAGCACCCGCGCCTTGGGCTTCAAGCCGGCTTTCTCAGCCGCATCCGCGGTCGCCAGAACCATCGCCGCCGCGCCGTCATTGATACCCGACGCGTTGCCCGCCGTCACACGTCCATCCTTTTGGAACACAGGTCGCAACCCAGCCAACGCCTCGACGGTGGTGGCCTTGGGATGCTCATCGACCTGGAAATCGACCATGTCGCGTTTGACCTTGACCTGCACGGGCGCGATCTGACTGTCGAAATATCCTGCCTCGATGGCCGCCGCCGCGCGGGACTGGCTGGTCAGAGCGAATTTATCCATTTGCTCGCGACTGATCTGGTGTTCATCGGCAACATTCTCCGCCGTCACGCCCATATGTCCCGTACCAAACGGGCAGTTCAAAGCCCCCAACATCATGTCCAGCGAAGACACATCGCCCATCTTTGCACCCCAGCGCGCCTGCGGGAGGATATAGGGGCTGCGCGACATACTCTCGGCCCCACCTGCCACCGCAAAATCCGCATCCCCCAGCATCAGCGACTGCACCGCTGACACAATCGCCTGCGCGCCCGAGCCACACAGCCTGTTTACATTCATCGCTGGCGTCCCATTCGGAATCCTCGCCTGCATCGCCGCAACGCGCGACAGGTACATATCGCGCGGCTCGGTGTTGATCACATGACCAAACACCACATGCCCGATCTGAGCGCCCTCGACCCCTGACCGCTCCATCGCCGCTTCAGTTGCCACTGTGGCCAAATCAATCGGCGCGGTCGACGCCAGTGCTCCGCCAAAGGTTCCAATTGCGGTGCGGGCACCGTCCAGCAATACGATATCGGTCATGTCTGTCTCCTCCAGGATTCGGCGCCAGTATGCACCTGCAGCATAAACATGTCCTATGAGACGTCCCGTCACGGTTAGAATTGACAATCATCTGCTCAGGGCGCATGAAATTCCGTCATGACGGAGAACACTGACGATATCCTGACACGCCTACCTGCTCGCCTGAAAGAGGCGCGCCGGGCCAAGGGCCTGTCTTTGGAAGCCGTGGCCAATCTTAGCGGTGTGTCCCGCTCGATGGTCAGCCAGATCGAGCGGGGTGAAAGCAGCCCCACCATCTCAACCCTTTGGAACCTGACCCGTGCCCTTCAGGTCGATTTTGCGGGTCTGCTGGAAGAGTCAAACACCACCGATCAGGTGGAAGTGCTGCGCAAGGCCGAAGTGCCCAGCATCGACAATATGGGCCAGAACTGCCGTATCCGCATTTTGTCCCCACCAGAAGAGGCCGGCGGGCATGAGGTTTACGACATCGAGTTCGATGCGGACGGCGCCCTGAACAGCCAACCCCATGCACGCGGTGCACGGGAACAACTAACAGTGCTGGAAGGCGCGGTGCGCGTGACCTCAGGCACCGCGTCCCGTGACCTTCAACAAGGTGATACAGCGCGCTACGCAGCAGATGTCGCGCACTCGATAATCGCCAATGGCCCAGCGCGCGTGTTCCTGATCGTTAAGAACGCCTGACATCAGCAATTTTCCGCCTTTACGGATTTTTTTCTTAAATATTGTAATTCCCCCATTTGGGAATTACATCCGTTATGTTAGATATGCGACTCACATTAACGGAGACCGCCATGGCAGACGCATTCCTGTCCCACATCACGGACACCCTCGCGCAGATCGAATCCGAAGGTCTGTATAAACGCGAACGAATGATTACCTCGCCTCAGGGCGGTGAAATCACTGTGGGCGATAAACAGGTAATCAACCTGTGCGCCAACAATTACCTGGGTCTGGCCGATCACCCCGCGCTGATCGACGCCGCCAAAGGCGCGATGGAGCCCAAGGGGTTCGGCATGGCCTCAGTCCGGTTTATTTGCGGCACGCAGGATATTCACCGTGAGCTGGAGCAGAAGCTGGCCAAGTTCCTGAACAAGGACGATGCGATCCTGTTCGCCGCCTGTTTCGACGCCAATGGCGGGCTGTTTGAGCCTTTGTTAGGGCCAGAAGACGCCATCATCTCGGACAGTTTGAACCACGCCTCGATCATCGACGGCGTGCGGCTGTGCAAGGCCAAGCGCTATCGCTATCTGAACAACGACATGAACGACCTCGAAGCCTGGTTGAAACAGGCGCGCGAGGACGGGGCGCGGCATACCATGATCGCGACCGACGGCGTGTTTTCGATGGACGGCTATCTGGCCAACCTTCCGAAGATCCGCGAACTGGCCGACAAGTACGATGCCATCGTCATGGTTGACGACTGCCACGCCACCGGTTTCATGGGACCGCACGGTGCAGGCACGCCAGATCATTTCGGCGTTGATGTGGATATTCTGACAGGGACCTTGGGCAAAGCACTTGGTGGGGCAATCGGCGGTTACATCGCTGGGCCGCAGCCAGTGATCGATCTGCTGCGGCAGCGGGCGCGGCCCTATCTGTTCTCAAACTCGCTGCCACCTTCCATCGTCGCCGCAGGAATTGAGGCGATCCGTCTGGTCGAAGAAGGCGACATGCTGCGCGCCCAACTGTTCGGAAACGCAAAGTACTGGCGCGCGGGGCTTGAGAAACTGGGCTTCGACCTGCTGCCGGGAGAACACCCGATCATCCCTGTCATGCTGGGTGAAGCAACGCTTGCACAGGAGATGGCATCCCGTCTGTTCGATGAGGGCGTCTATGTCTCCGGCTTCTTTTTCCCCGTCGTCCCCCGCGGGCAAGCACGAATCAGAACGCAGATGAATGCGGCTCTAACAAAGGACGAATTGGATCGTGCACTGGCAGCCTTTGGTAAGGTCGGCAAAGAATTGGGAGTGATCTGATGCGACCCAACACGATGAAAGCTTTGGAGAAATCCAGGCCCGAGGAAGGCTTGTGGATGGTGCAGGCCCCTGTACCCGAAATCGGGCCGGAGGAAGTGCTGATCAAGATCAACAAGACCGGCATTTGCGGCACCGATATCCACATCTGGAACTGGGACGACTGGGCCGCCGCCACCGTGCCGGTGCCTATGATCACTGGCCACGAATTCGCGGGCGAGATCGTCGAGATCGGACGCAACGTGAGCGGTCTTGAGATCGGCCAGCGTTGTTCAGGCGAAGGTCATCTGATTACTACGGACAGCCGCCAGAGCCGGGCCGGGAAGTTTCACCTCGACCCCGGCACGCGCGGGATCGGTGTGAATGAACAGGGCGCTTTTGCTCAATACCTGAAACTGCCCGCCTTCAACGTGGTACCCTTGCCGGATGACGTGCCGGATGAGATCGGAGCCATCCTCGACCCGCTCGGAAACGCCGTGCACACCGCGTTGAGCTTCGATTTGCTGGGAGAGGACGTTTTGATCACTGGCGCTGGTCCCATCGGCATCATGGCCGCTGCCGTTGCGCGCCATGCCGGCGCGCGCCACGTGGTGATCACCGATATCAACCCAGATCGTCTGAAATTGGCCGAACACGTAGTGCCGACTGTCCGCACCGTCGATGTGTCCAAGGAAGACCTGCAGGACGTCATCACCGAACTGGGCATGAAAGAGGGATTCGACGTCGGGCTGGAAATGTCCGGCTCGCAAATCGCCTTGGACCAGATGGTCGAAGCACTGGTGATGGGCGGGAAGATTGCTCTACTTGGCATTCCGCCCGGAAAATCGCCGGTTGATTGGTCACGCATCGTATTCAAGGCCATCACCATCAAGGGCGTTTATGGGCGTGAAATGTTCGAGACCTGGTACAAGATGATCGCGATGTTGCAGAACGGTCTGGACGTCAGCCGGGTCATCACGCACGAGCTGAAGGTCGACGATTTCACAGAAGGTTTTGCCGCGATGAAGTCGGGCAGGTCGGGAAAAGTGGTTCTGGACTGGACCTAACGCTCTGGAATTGCGTGGGTTCAGTCCCTACACATGGGTGAACTCACGCGTTTGGAGGAGCACATGGGCGACAAAGACGATCGGTATCTAGAACGCGGGATCGAGGACTCTCTGGTCACCGATTTCGCGCAGACTCACCGCAAGAGCTATGGCGATTTCCTTCAACTCAAGACTCTGCTGAACCTGCAAAAGACCTTTCAGGACCCTGCGCAACCCGATGAGATGCTGTTCATCATCATCCATCAGGTCAGCGAACTGTGGCTGAAGCTGATGCATCACCAATTGGTCGAGGTGCGCCACTTCCTGCAACAGGACGATTTCGGCCCTGCGATGAAGAATCTCGACCGGGTGAAGGCGATTCAGCGGCAGCTGATCTCAGCCTGGGAGACACTGCTGACCATGACGCCCGCCGATTACATGACGTTTCGGCTGGCACTGGGGAATTCCTCGGGTTTTCAGAGCTATGGCTATCGCCAGATAGAATTCATTCTGGGAAATAAGGACGCCTCGACCTTAAAGGTCCACGAACATGACCCCGAAGTCATGGCGATGCTAAATGACGCGCTGACCAAACCGTCGCTGTATGACGAAGTCCTGTTCATGCTGTCCCGCCAGGGGTTTGAGGTGCCACAGGACCTGCTGGACCGCGACTTCTCGCAACCCTATTCCGGCGACCCACGCGTGGTAAAAATTTGGGTGCAGGTTTTTCGCGACACAGACCGGCATTGGGACCTCTACGCATTGGCTGAAAAGCTGATGGATGTAGAATCCTTATTCCAGCGCTGGCGCTTCGATCACGTGACTGCGGTAGAGCGGGTGATCGGAAACCAACCCGGCACCGGAGGGTCCAGTGGTGTGTCCTTCCTGCGCAAAGCCTTGGATTTGAGGTTTTTTCATGATCTTTACGATATGCGTACCGAACTGATGTATGCGGATCAGGAGTAAACCATGCTGTACCGGGGTTTCACTCAAGCCGAACTGGATCAGGAATACTCACCCCGCTCGATGATAGGCGGTGACCTGACTCCTTATCTGGAGAGTTACGCCGCACTCAGCGCACAGCATCGGGCGCAGATGGACGTGATCGGGAACATCTCATACGGAGACGGCACGGCTCAGGTTCTGGATTTCTTCCCCGCGCGCGTGACCAACGCTCCGCTGCACGTGTTCATCCACGGCGGCTACTGGCAGGCACTGAGCCAACGCGAATCGGCCATGATGGCGCCAGCCATTGTTGAGGCAGGAAATGCCTTTGCGACGCTGAACTACACACTCGCCCCAGCCGCGCGCATCGGCCACATGATCGCAGAGTGCCGGGACGCACTGCTCTGGCTGGCAGCCAACGCGCGTGATCTGGGCTTCGACCCGTCGCAGATTACCCTGTCGGGGCACAGCGCCGGGGCACAGCTGGTGAGTATGGTCATGGCGACCTCGGCCGACGCACTGGCCCGTTCCGGGCTACGCGTCCGCGATGTGATTCTGATCAGCGGGGTCTATGATCTGGAGCCGATCAGCCTGACCCCGGTGAACGATCCCCTGCAACTGACCCCGGTTGAGGTGCACGACCTCTCGCCCATCCTGCACCTCCCCGCCCCCGGCCCGCGCTATCGCGTGACTGTTGGGGGGCGCGACACCCCCGAATTCATCCGCCAGAGCCGGGACTATGCCGAGGCGCTACGCAAGGGCGGGCATTCGGTGAGTTTCGATCTGCAGAAAGGGGTGCACCATTTTGATATTATCCTGCATCCCGGGACGTTTTTGGCGGGGTCGCGATAGGAAAGGCACTTTACTGCAGCGCCAGGACTGTCGGGTTTAAGCCCAGATTAACGGGCGTTGCGTACCATGCCCCTGAAAACTTGCGTATTTCAGGGGCCGTTTCGGTACATTTAGCCCTGCAAAACCCGAAAAATCAGTGGACACGATTCCGAGCGTCGAACTGGCGCAGTGCTTTTTGAACGTCGCGATTGCTCAATACGGCTATGGCAGTCTGCTCTTCCAGGCTGACGAGCATCGATCTGGTGTCATCGATGCGAAGGATGAAATTCCCGCGGCTCCCTTTGCAATGAATCATCACATAGCGGCCTTTTCTTTCAAGGTTCTTGTCGATCATCAGGTGCAAAGCGACAACATCCTGGGACGACAGGTCCGAAGCGGTTTCAAGCAAAAGCGCCGCGATCAGGCCCAGACGTTCATTTCGTGCCAGTTCGCAATTTTGATCGATGACTTCCTTCTTCAAATTGTGGCCTGAATTGAACAGGGCAAGAAACTGCTCTTCTGTTTCCACCGTCTCTTTCGGCATTTTCGGGACAAGCAGAAACCGCTCGGCCACATCCATCCCGTTGAAAACGGCGTCTTCTCCCTGCTCGGTGCGCACGGGGATTCCCCAGATCACCGTTTGCTGGCCAAAAACGGTTGCAAAACTACCTGGGCGCACACCGAGAAACTGGCCGCCAGTCATCTCATATGCCACCTGTGCGTAGCCCGCGAGTTGAGCATTCTCAATCTTGGCTTGAAGGCCCAAAGCCTCGCGGTCCCGAAAACGTTGACCTCGGGCTCCGTCCAGTTTCAGGAATTGTTCCAATTTCGCAGGGTATTTCCCATCCGGCACCACTTGTACGCGCGGCTGAAGCCAGGCGTTGATCCGTGTGTGGTAGTCCGAATAAGCCGCGAAAAACCGGGAATCCAGCGCTTCCAGGGCGGCGCTTTCCATCTCCGGGGTTTCGATAAGCGCATCCAAACATGACGCCAACTCCGTCAGGCCTGCGTTTTTCAGACCATTCTGCGCATAAGCCAGAGTCATGGGGTCCATCTGTGAATTGTGCCGGAATTGGGAATGACCCCCGTTGCACACCTGTGCGTAGTAATAGTCGGCATTGTATGCCTGAGGCGCTTCCTCCGCGATCTCATCCGCAGAATAGGCACCCTGATCGCGCGCGGCGTTTACCCAACTGACAACCGATCCAACAAGAGCGTATTCCTTCGCGTCCTGTGCGAGCACAGACGCAGGAACAAATATTTCATGTCGGGTTTGGCGAGATTTGAAAAGATTGCGCAGCATCTCTTGGTCTTCCTAAACGAGATATTGAATGAAGTGACAGGATATCGCCCATAGGGCGAGTGAATTGTGGAGTGAATATGGCGGCTCGGTGAAAAGGTGTGCCCTGCGGGGCGCCGAAACTGTAAAATGCTGATTTTTAGTCGAAATATTGAAAATAAATGATCGCGGCATCTCACAAAAAAGCAGCGGCCCGGGTGAGCCGCTGCTTTGTTGTTTCGGTGATTTCGCAGATCAATCCAGCGTCCGCGTAACCTCTTCGCGCTCGAAGATTTCGATCACGTCGCCGGCGCGGATATCGTCGTAGTTTTCGAACGCCATACCGCATTCCTGACCCGACTGAACCTCGGCCACTTCGTCCTTGAAGCGCTTCAGCGTCTTCAGCGTGCCTTCGTGGATCACCACGTTGTCGCGCAGCAGGCGGACGCCCGCGGAACGGCGGGCAACACCTTCGGTGACCAGACAGCCGGCAACCTTGCCAACGCCGGTGACCTTGAAGACTTCGCGGATCTCGGCGTAACCGATGAACTTCTCGCGAATCTCGGCGCTCAGCAGACCCGATGCGGCGGCTTTCACGTCATCCACGAGGTCATAGATCACCGAGTAATAGCGGATCTCAACACCCTTCTGGTTCGCGGTGTTCCGCGCCGATGCGTTGGCACGGACGTTGAACCCGAAGATCGGTGCACCTGAAGCTTCGGCAAGACCGACGTCTGTCTCGGTGATCGCACCAACACCCGAGTGCAGAACGCGCACGCGCACCTCGTCGTTGCCGATCTTTTCCATCGCCTGAACGATAGCCTCGGCCGAACCTTGTACGTCCGCTTTCATCAGAATCGGCAGCTCGGTGACGTTTTCGTCTTCCTTTGCCTTCTGCATCAGCTGCTCAAGGGTGGTCGCGGCGCCAGCAGCAGCGCGTTTGTCCTTGGCGGCCTGTTCGCGGTAGGCGGCGATCTCACGAGCCTGCGCTTCGGTCTCGGTCACGTTCAGAACGTCACCGGCCTCGGGCGTACCGTTGAGGCCCAGAACTTCGACCGGAACCGAGGGGCCAGCTTCTTTGACGCGCTCGCCCTTGTCGTTGATCAACGCGCGGACCTTACCGTATTGTTCACCCACAACGAAGATGTCGCCTTGGTGCAGCGTACCGTTCTGAACCAGAACGGTTGCCACGGGGCCGCGACCCACATCCAGCTGCGCCTCGATCACGGCACCCTGGGCGGCGCGGTCGGGGTTGGCTTTTAGTTCTAGAATCTCGGCCTGCAGCGCGATGGCTTCCAGCAGTTCGTCCAGACCCTGACCGGTGATGGCAGAGACTTCGACGTCCTGAACCTCACCCGACATTTTTTCGACAATGACTTCGTGCTGCAACAGATCTGTCCGCACCTTGTCAGGGTTCGCATCCGGCTTATCGACCTTGTTGATCGCCACGATCATCGGCACTCCGGCCGCTTTCGCGTGGTTGATCGCCTCGATCGTCTGCGGCATCACCGCGTCATCCGCAGCCACAACCAGAACCACGATATCCGTGACCTGAGCACCGCGCGAACGCATCGAGGTAAAGGCCGCGTGGCCCGGTGTATCCAGGAAGGTCAGCGTGGTGCCGCCATCGGTTTTCACCTGATACGCGCCGATATGCTGGGTGATTCCCCCGGCTTCACCGGCGACAACACGCGCATCGCGAATCGCATCCAGCAACGAGGTCTTACCGTGGTCGACGTGACCCATGATGGTAATGACCGGCGGGCGCGGCTGCAGGTCTTCCTCCTTGTCTTCGACCTCTTTGATGACGTCTTCAACGTCCGAATCAGAGACACGGGTAACCTTGTGGCCAAATTCTTCGATGATCAGTTCGGCGGTGTCTGCGTCAATGGTCTGGTTCTGCGTGACCATCATGCCCATCTGCATCAGCGATTTGACCACGTCAGCCACACGCTCGGCCATACGGTTGGCCAATTCCGAAACCACGATCGCCTCGGGCAGCTGAACGTCGCGGATTACCTTTTCCCGCTCGACCGGGCCGCCCATGGCTTTCTGGCGCGCACGCTCCTGCTTGCGCTTCATCGACGCCATCGAGCGTTGACGGTTGCCTTCGCCACCAGTGGCCTGACCCAGTGTCAGTTTGCCGGAACGGCGGTTGTCATCGCGGCCTTTGCCACGACCGCGCTGTTCACGCTCACGATCCTGCTTGCGCGGCGTTGCAGCGGGCGCAGGCTTGCTGGCCGGGCTGCGTGCAGCTTTAGGTTCTTCGGGCGCAGGGGCGGCAGCAGCACGCTTGGCGGCTTCTTCTGCCTCTTTGCGCTTACGCTCTTCCTCTTCGGCCTTGGCCTTTGCACGTTCTTCCGCCTCACGCTGTTCGCGTTCCTTGGCTTCCTGTTCCGCACGACGACGGGCACGCTCTTCCTCGCGCGCCTTTTCGGCAGCCTCACGGGCGGCGGCTTCTTCGGCCTCACGCGCCTTGGCGGCCTGCAGTGCCTTCATCCGGCGCGCCATTTCGGCGTCAGAGATACCCGCAGGGCGGCGCGACGGATCACCCGACGGCGTTGCTCCGCCACCCGGTTTGCCGGCGCCCGGCTTGGGAACCACCACGCGTTTGCGTTTGGTTTCCACCACGACATTCTTGGTGCGTCCGTGGCTGAAACTCTGTTTCACATTTCCGGGGCGTGCCCCGCCACGAAGACCCAATGTCTTTTTGCCGTCATTATCGCTCATAAAGCTTCTTACCCTTCCGCGCGGCCCCTGCCGCCGTCATCCGTTTCGCGCAAGCCACGCAGGCGCTGCGCTTCCTCTACAACACGTTTGGCGAGTCCACCAGAGGCCAAGGCCGCATGAATCACCGTTTGGCGCCCAAATGCCTGTCCTAACTCGTCCGCCGTGAGCCAACCGATGTATTTTCCGAAGTGCGGCGTGCTGAGTTTCGACTTGCCGCGCCCCGATCCGTCGGTGGCCTGAATCAGCACCTGGGCCTCTTCCCGGTCCAGCCACGTCTTGACCTTTTCGTATCCAGCGACCGCATCGCCGGACTTGCGTGCAAGGCTCAGCAATTCGATCACCCGGCGTGCAACCTGCTTTTCGACCTCTTCGCTCAGGTCTTGCTGCACACTCACTTGCGCCTTGAACCCGCGTGCGAACAGCTTCTTGCCCACGGCCTTGTCCAGTGCAGCACGATCCGCCGCCACATAAACCCCACGCCCCGGCAGTTTCGCCGCGACATCCGGATAAACCTGACCATCCGGCCCCGTCACAAAGCGGATCAGCCCGTATTTGGGCTGAACTTCGCCCGTGGCGATGCACTTGCGTTCAGGTCCTTCGGACCGATCTTTATGGACGCCACCGCGACCCATGTGCGCACCCCGAGGCCCTGGGATCAGGCCTCGGCCTCCTCTTCAGCAACTTCGCCGTCTTCTTCGGCTTGCTCCAGTTCGGCCGGATCAACCCAGCCCAGCATGATGCGCGCGGTCATGACCAGATCCTGCGCCTCTTCCAGCGAAATGCCGAAAGGCTCAAGCACACCATCATCCTTGATACGCTCACCGTCGACCGTGGTCCAGCCGCCCGCCAGCTCCCAGTCGGCGCAGGTGGCAAAGTCTTCCAGCGTTTTCACGTCGTCCTTTGCCAGTGCCTCCACCATCTGGGGTGTCAGTCCCTCGAATTCAATAAGGCTATCTTCGGCGCCCAAGCTGCGGGCGCTGTCCAGTGCCGCTTTGGCCTGAGCTTCCAGGAATTCGCGGGCACGGGTTTGCAACTCTTGCGCAGTGCCTTCGTCAACGCCGTCGATCACCAGCAGTTCGTCGAGTTCGACATAGGCCACCTCTTCGAGGTTGGTGAAGCCTTCCGAGACCAGCAGTTGAGCGAAGAATTCATCCAGATCCAGGCTATCCATGAACAGCTTGGTGCGGGCTTCGAACTCTTTCTGACGACGCGCCGATTCCTCGGCTTCGGTCATGATGTCGATGTCCAGACCGGTCAGTTGGCTGGCCAGACGCACGTTCTGACCACGGCGACCGATGGCAAGGCTCAGCTGTTCTTCGGGAACCACAACTTCGATCTTGCCGGCTTCTTCATCCAGAACCACCTTGGAAACCTCGGCGGGCTGCAGTGCGTTCACCAGGAATGTCGGCTGATCTTCGTTCCACGGAATTATGTCGATTTTTTCGCCCTGAAGCTCATTCACAACGGCCTGAACACGGCTACCGCGCATACCAACGCAGGCACCGACGGGGTCGATCGAACCGTCATACGAAATCACAGCGATCTTGGCGCGCGAACCGGGATCCCGGGCCACGGCCTTGACCTCGATGATACCGTCATAGATTTCCGGCACTTCCATCTTGAACAGCTCAGCCATGAATTCCGGCGCGGTGCGCGACAGGAAGATCTGGTGGCCACGGGCTTCGCGGCGCACTTCCTTGATGTAAGCGCGTACGCGATCATTCGGGCGATAGCTTTCGCGGCCGATCTTGTCGTTGCGGCGCAGAACGGCCTCGGCACCGCCCAGATCGACGATGACATTGCCAAACTCTTCGCGCTTGACGGCACCATTGATGATGGTACCCGCGCGATCCTTGAATTCTTCGTACTGACGATCCCGCTCGGCTTCGCGAACCTTCTGGAGGATCACCTGCTTGGCAGATTGTGCAGCGATACGCCCCATTTCCACCGGCGGCACTTCTTCAACGAAGACGTCACCAACCTCGGGCGATTCCATGTACTGCTTCGCTTGCTCGACGGTCATCTCAGCCTGGTAGTTCTCCAGCTCGTCGTCCTCGACCACAGTACGGACGCGGGTAAAGGTCGCCTTGCCGGTCTTACGGTCGATCGACACGCGGATGTCCATCTCAGCGCCGTAACGGCTCTTGGCGGCACGGGCGAGCGATTCCTCCATCGCTTCGACAACCAGACCGGGGTCGATCATCTTTTCGCGGGCCACGGCCTCGGCGGTCTGCAGCAGCTCCAGCTGGTTGGCTGAGGTGATTGCCATCAGTTCGTCTCCTCTTCGGACCCTTCGGTCTCAATCTCGTCGAAAGCGTTTTCGTTCAGGGCACCGGCGTCTTTGCGCTGGCGCAGCATTTCCTTGATCAGGTCGTCAGTCAGGACCAACTTGGCGTCGCTCAGCCAGTCGAATTGCAGACCGATGGTGATCGTCTCGGACCCTTCGGGGATGTTGATCAGAACCTCGTCCCCTTCGATTCCAGCCAGCTCACCCTTGAAGCGGCGGCGGCCGTCGATCAGTTCGGCGGTCTCGATCTTGGCCTCATACCCTTCGAAGGTCTCAAAATCCTTGAGGCGGGTCAGAGGGCGGTCGATACCGGGGCTGGACACTTCCAGCGTGTAGGCATCAAGAATCGGGTCCTCAACATCCAACGTGGCGCTGACCGCGTTGGAAATCTCGGCGCAGTCGTCAACTTCGATGCCGCCATCGGGCTTGTCAGCCATGATCTGCAGCGTGGTCTGCTTGCCGCTCATCAGGCGAATACGGACGAGTTCATACCCCAGATCCTCGATCACAGGGGTGATGATCTCGGCCAGTCGCCGGTCAATGGCCGCTTTGGCTATCAGGTCGTTTGTCATCAGGTTCTCTACCCTTCATCCGGGCACAAAAAAACGGGCGCGCGGCCCGTCGAAATTTCCGGTGGAGCCCCGGACCGAAGCCCGACACGCCGCTGTTGAAACTGCATATACGCAGGGTTTCCCGAATCTGCAACCCCCGGTGGGATTCGTGAACTGAATTACGCCAGCCACCACCGTTCGGCAATGCGCCCGTCATCCAGGCCGCGCCCCGCCCCGATTTGGCGCGGCAAACCGACATGCGGGGCCACCGCCAGTGCCATATCCGATTCGCTGGGGTGATAGCGCAAGCCGCGCTGCCCTTTCAGTTCATCGCCTTCGGGCAGGGCCGCCACATCCACATATCCATCCCGCAAAGCCTCGGCCCGAACGCGAGCATCTGGGATGACAATAATCTCGAACGTCTCGGCCCACCCTGCCGTGTTGTTCTTATAGTGTCCTGCCACCTTGCGACCCAAGAAATGACGATCGTCCTCTGCCCGTTCAACGCGATAACACCCGGTGCCATTGGCCACGTGCAGAGGTGTTACGCCCTGCCCGTCGCGGGTGATGACAAAGCGGTTATCAGCCAGCAGGAAGGGCAGACCCGGGTTGGCCTCGGCCAATTCCAGCCGCACAGAGTTTTCTGACAGAGCCTCAGCCTGCCCAACCTCGCGCAAAACCGCCGCCACGTCGTTCACATTTAGCGCAAGGTCATCATGAAAGGTCACACCCTGGCGCAAATCAAAACGCCAGACGCGTGCGTCGGCATCCGTGTGCCAACCGGTCGCCAACTCACCGCGCAAGGTGCCGTCGGGTGCGATTTCGGTCAGCATGTCGAAAACGGCTCCGCGCGCCAACTGTTCCAGACTGTCATCGCGCGGCACCGCCAGCCGCAACGTACCTCCCGCTTTTGGTGTATCCGCCAACGAAGCCCCCGTCGCCGCCAACAAAGCGGCTGCGGCACCCGAGGCAAACAGAGCACGGCGATCAATCCGGGTCATACGACCTCCTCGGCCACGCGGTCCATGATTCGGACCAATTCGGCGCTGATACCGGGTTCGGACAGGGCGTGGCCCGCGTTGCGTACCATCTTCAGCTCGGCATTTGACCAGCGTTGGGCCAGGTTCCAGGCCGCTTGCGGTGGGCAGATCATATCATAACGCCCCTGCACGATATGGCCGGGGATATGAGCGATCTTGCCCATCTGATCCAAAATCTGACCATCTTTTTCAAGGAAAGCGCCGTTGATGAAATAGTGATTCTCAAGCCGCGCAAAGGCGCGCGCGTATTCGCCGGGACTTTCCCCAGCCCCGCCATTCGCATGGATTGACGCCAGCGCATTCTCCCATGCTGACCAAGCCCGCGCATACAGAATTTCGGTTGCGCGATCTCCTGAGAACAGGCGTTTATTATAGGCGCTGATCGTGTCGGACAGTTCTTCTTTAGTCAGCATTGCGGTGAACTTCGCCCATTGTTCGGGCCAGAACTTGCCCGCGCCACCGCCATAAAACCACCCCAGCTCGGCCTGGGTGGCCAGGAAAACCCCGCGCAGCACCAGTCGATTGACGCAATCCGGGTGCGCCTGCGCATAGATCAAAGCCAGAGTCGCACCCCAGCTGCCGCCGAATACGGTCCAATCGTCGATATCCAGCAAGGTGCGCAGCCGCTCGATATCGGCCACCAGATGCCATGTCGTGTTGTCGACCACCGACGCATGGGGGCGCGACCGGCCACAGCCGCGCTGATCAAACAGAATCACCCGGTAGATATTCGGGTCAAAATAGCGCCGCATCGCCGGGCTGCAGCCACCACCCGGCCCGCCATGCAAGATCACAACAGGTTTCCCATTGGGATTACCGCATTGTTCCATGTAGATACGATGGCCTTCGCCCACATCCACCATGCGCTGATCGAAAGGGTCGATCGGCGGGTAAAGATATTGAACTGCGCGCTTTTGGTCCGGGTACTTGTCCATTATGGCCCTATATAGTCCTTACACGTAAAAGAGCATACGGAGACAGGAATGCAAGCGCATCCGAACACTGTGGACCCGTCCGAGATCGCAAAATTCGAAGCGATGGCCGCGGAGTGGTGGGATCCTCACGGTAAATTCAAGCCCCTGCACATGCTGAATCCCTGTCGTCTGGACTATATCACACAACAGATTGCGGGCGAATTTGACCGTGATCTGAAGGCGTCCAAGCCCTTTGACGGCCTGCGTTTGCTGGATATCGGCTGCGGCGGCGGGCTGCTGAGCGAACCGATGGCGCGCCTTGGGGCTACGGTCGTCGGAGCTGATGCCGCGGCAGGCAACCTACCCGTTGCCCGCATCCATGCGGAACAATCTGGTTTGCAAATCGACTATCGCCACACGACTGCCGAGGACATGGCCGCCGCAGGCGAACAGTTCGACGTTGTGCTGAACATGGAGGTGGTCGAGCATGTCGCCGACCCGCTGTCCTATCTGACCGCCACGCAGCACTTGCTGAAACCCGGCGGGTTGGAGATCTGTTCGACCATCAACCGCAACCCGAAATCCTATGCCATGGCCATTTTCGGGGCCGAGGTCGTCATGCGCTGGCTGCCGCGCGGAACCCATGAATGGAACAAGTTCATCACCCCCGACGAGCTTTTCGACCTGCTGCGCCAAGCCGGGCTGGAGCCAGTGGACCGCAAGGGCTTCGTATTCAACCCGATCCTGTGGAGCTGGTCGATCTCGGACCGGGATCTGAGCGTGAACTATGTGACGGCGAGTGTGAAGCCGGGGTAAGTGCTGGGCTTTTCTAAAGTTTACTCGGCGAACTCTGTTTATTCCTCCCGAATAAACTTGTTTCGAGTCAACTCTGCCGCAAGCGAATCGAAAAATTTGTCATTGGAACCACGAGCCAAGGCCGCTTTTCTCATTGCGGCTCCGTCTTTAAAGAAGTCACTAATCAACACCGCTTCAACACGACCTTTAGTCAAAGGTTCTTCCGTCACCTGAATTGTAACTCTGGAAAGCGAATAACCATCGTCAAAGGCTGCAGCGATATTGGCAGGGTCAACAAGTTCAACCGAAGTTGGATTCTTAACATCTTTGTAAGTGACCATTCTCGGCCAAAGCTTCATTGGCAAATCTAAGGGCTCGGTCTGGTTTTTGATCCAGCGAATAGAGCTTTTAAATGACTGCCCCTTTTTGTCTGGAGGTAGCGCACGCACAATCATTCTGCCTGCGTCTTCTTCTATCAACGCAAACAAATATCGACCGCCGAGATCCGCGACCACTGCTTCTCCAGTCAGGTCAGTATGGTCATGATCAAGATCACCGGCCCACACCATAGCACCGGTGAAGTCCACCCGGATCACACTCGATGCGGTCAGGGGACCATTGGGTGTGTCAAAATACAGCACCATTTTCTGATGCCAGTCCGCTCTTTTGGTACAACCTGTCAGCAGAACGGCCATGACTACAAATAGGAGTATGTAAACTCTCAAACTATTTCTTCCCGCCGGGGTTGAACCCCAGCTTGATCAAATCAATCAAATGGAAGAAACCCTACTCCCCCTCAAGCTGCAACCGCAAATCCCGCAACACGGGTAGGGTGCTGCGCACCCGCTCCAGCCCCAACTCTCCGACCACGCGGTTGATCAGCGGCGCAATCGACGAAATCGCCTGATCGCGCGCTCGGCGACCGGCGGGGCTGATTGCCACCATCTTGCGGCGGGCGTCGTCCCAGTCGGGGCGGATGTGGATGTATCCGGCCCATTCCAGCTTGGCCAAAGTGTTGGTCATGGCTCCGCGCGTGACGTGGAAAGTGCTGGCCAGCTGCGCCGGGGTGCGCTCATCCCCGACGAACACCAGATGGTTCAGCACCGAGAAATGCGAGATTTCCATACCCTTGGGCAGCACCCGGCTCAGCCGGTTGCGCAAAAGTTGGTCTGCAGTCAGAATCTCGCTGAACAGCGTGACCGCAAGGGCATTGTGTTCGTCAGTCATGGTCCGGTTCTAGGTCAGGGCCCGTCGAAAGGCCGCACGTGAGTCAGTGAGGGCACCCGACGGCGCGCCTCTGTCACAGAACTATCATCCAAATCGAAAAAGTGAATGCCCGGATCGGTGCCTGCGTCGATGACGACCTCTCCCCACGGGGCCACAACCATGCTGTGACCGTAGGTATAGCGCGTTTTTCCGCGGGTTTTCGGGTGCTCACCGGTTTGTGCCGGTGCCAGCACCCAACAACCGTTTTCAATCGCCCGTGCACGCAGCAGGGATTCCCAATGGGCTTTCCCTGTCACCGGGGAAAATGCCGAAGGAACGGTCAGGATACGCGCACCGGCCTGCGCCAGAGCCGCGTAGAGGTGCGGAAAGCGGATATCATAGCAGATCGTCAGGCCAACTTTGCCGAAATCGGTGTCAGCCAGCACCGCCTTGTCGCCGGGCCGGTAGTTTTTGGATTCGCAGAAAGTCTCCGTCTCCGAGACCTGCACGTCGAACATGTGTATCTTGTCATACCGCGCCACAATCTGCCCCTGAGGGTCAATCATGAAAGAGCGGTTGGCAAAGCGCCCGTCGGCGTCATGGGTCTTGATCGCCAGCGAACCGATCAGCAACCAGACCCCCAGCGCAGCAGCCTGATCGCGCAGGCCCGCCAACGTGATGTCATCTTCTTCGCGCTGCAATACCTGACGCTGGCGTGTCGTACTGGTCGAGACGCAATTCGTCACCTCGGGTGTCAGGATAAACCGCGCGCCTTGACCCGCCGCCTCGGCCATCATCGCGCGCACGGTTTCCAGATTCTCGGCCGGGTCGTCCGACGAGGTGATCTGCAGCAGCGCGGATTTCATCAGGCCGCCAGCAAATGGTCCAGCTTGCCCTTACGATCCAGCTCGTACAGGTCGTCACATCCGCCCACATGGGTTTCGCCGATGAAAATCTGCGGCACGGTGCGTTTGCCACCTGCGCGTTGGATCATCTCGGGCTTGCGTTTGGGATGCAGCAGCACGTCGACTTCCTTAAATTCGACGCCTTTCTGTTTCAGCAGGCGTTTGGCCGCGTGACAAAAGCCGCAGAGCGGCGAGGTATAGATTTCGACCGGTTTCATATTCCGTCCCTTTGGGTTTCGCGCAATCTTGTGCGAATTAGGCATCTTTGGCAACGCGCGCCAGAGCCAACACGAAAATATGATTTGCCCCCGCCGCAAGGCAGGCACGCGCACAGACCGCTAGCGTCGCGCCCGAGGTCATAACGTCATCCACCAGCAGTACATCCCGGCCCTGCATCCGGTGCAGCCGCCTGGGATGGGGCGCTATCGCGCCTGACAGGGTTTCGGCTCGCTCTACTGCAGTTTTTCCATCCAGAACCGGTGTTTTTACCCGACGCACCAAAAGGTCCACGCACACCTCCAGCCCAGTCTCCCGCCCGAGGTGTTGCGCTAGCAAGGCCGACTGATTGTAGCGCCGCTTCAGCAAGCGCGACCAGTGCAGCGGCACTGGCGCAATCAGCATGTCGTCGTGGAAAAGATCTCGCCCCGCCTGTGCCATCCAGCGTGCCGCCGGGCGCGCCAGTTCCGGCCTGTCGCCATGTTTCAGCGCCAGAATCAGCGACCGCGCCTTGCCATCATAAAGCAGCGCTGCCCGCCCATCCTGCCACGGACGCGGCGTTTTCATGCAATCATCACACTCGATCCGATGCCCATCCGCCACACCCGGCAAAGCCACACCGCAGCTTTCGCACACCACACCGCCAATGAACGGGGTGTCGCGCCAGCAGGAGCCGCAGAGTCCGAAATCCGCCTCGGTCAGTTCTCCGCAACTCATACAGCGCGGCGGGTAGATCATCTGAACCGCGGTTTGAATCCGCTGCCATATGCGATAGTTGCGGCCTATGAAGCTTCCCGAGTCCAACGCTCCCTCTCTGTTCGACCGCCCGGCCCTGACCCGGCACCGCGCCCGCGTGCGGGATGACGCTCTGTTCCTGCACCACGCCGCAGTGGATGAGGTACAGGATCGACTCTCCATGGTTAACAAAAGCTTTACGGCACCCGCGATCGTGACCCCGTTCCGACAGATTTGGCAGGATGTGCTGCCTGAAGCACGGCTTGTTGCCGATGACGAGGTTCTGGACCTCAGCCCCGGCGCACATGATCTGGTGATCCACGCCATGGCGTTGCACTGGGCTAATGATCCAGTCGGGCAATTGATCCAGTGCCACCGTGCCTTGCGGCCCGACGGGTTGCTGCTGGTGGTCTGTCTCGGCGGTGAAACCCTGCACGAACTGCGCGCGGCACTGGGACAGGCCGAGATCGAAGTGACCGGCGGCCTCAGCCCCCGGATCGCTCCGATGGCCGAACTGCGGGATTTGGGTGGCTTGCTGCAACGGGCAGGCCTTGCGCTGCCCGTCGCCGATACGGCGCGCCTGCCAGCGGAATATCGCGACTTGACCCACCTGATGCACGATCTGCGCGCAATGGGAGAGACCAATAGCCTCTCCAACCGCATGAAACGGCCCACAAGGCGGCAGGTCTTTGCTCGCGCACAGCAGATCTATGCCGACCACTTTTCAACCCCCCAAGAGCGGCTGGTAGCAACTTATGAGTTGATCTGCCTGACCGGATGGTCGCCCGATGAAAGCCAGCAGAAACCATTGCGCCCCGGATCGGCCCAAACGCGCCTTGCCGACGCGTTAGGGACAAAAGAAGGCAAACTGCCCGATTGACGACCGGGTAATTCCGGTTATCTCACCCCGGTACAGAGAAATCTCAGGAAGCTCGAAAATGTTTGACGCCACTCGCCCCGATCATGCCCCCTCGGACCACCCCAAGGTCAAAATGGGCCGTGTCGGCATCCTGCTGGCCAATCTGGGCACGCCGGACGATTACAGCTATTGGCCGATGCGCCGCTATCTGAACGAGTTCCTGTCGGACCAGCGGGTGATCGATTACCCCAAATGGAAATGGCAACCGATCCTGCAGGGCATCATCCTGACCAAACGCCCTTTCAGCTCGGGCGAGGCCTACAAGTCCATTTGGAATCACGACAAAGGCGAAAGCCCGCTTATGACGATCACCAAGGACCAAACCGCCAAACTGCGCGACGCGATGCAGGCGCGCTACGGCGATCAGGTCATAGTCGATTTCTGTATGCGCTACGGCAATCCGTCGACTAAATCCAAAGTGCAGGAGATGGTGGCCGCGGGCTGTGACCGCATCCTGTTTTTCCCGCTCTATCCGCAATATGCCGGTGCCACGACCGCCACAGCCAACGATCAGTTCTTTCGCGCGCTGATGGAAGAAGCCTGGCAGCCCGCCACTCGCACCGTTCCCGCCTATTTTGATGAACCCGCCTATATCGACGCTCTGGCCGGATCGGTGGAGCGAGCCTATGCTGCGATGGAAACCAAACCAGACATTCTGGTTTGTTCCTATCACGGCATGCCAGAAAGGTATCTGCAACAGGGCGATCCCTATCACTGCCAATGTGCCAAGACATCACGACTACTGAAAGAGCGGCTGGGCTGGTCCGACGATCAGCTTGTGTCAACTTTCCAGTCACGGTTCGGGCCTGAGGAATGGCTGAAACCCTATACGGTCGATCACGTGGCCGAGCTGGCAAAACAAGGTAAGAAGAACATCGCCGTCATCGCGCCGGCGTTCTCAGCCGATTGCATCGAAACGCTGGAAGAGATCAACGAAGAGATCAAGGAAAGCTTCGAAGAAGCCGGTGGTGAGACCTTCACCTATATCCCTTGCCTCAATGACGATGATTCGCATATCGCGGCCCTTGGCAAGGTGATAGAAGACAATCTAATGGGCTGGCTGGACTGATCGCCACAATACAATCAGACATGAAAAAAGGCGGTGGAGAAACCCACCGCCTTTTCTCTAGATAATGCTCGCTAAATTAGCTTGCTGCAACAGCTGCGGCAACTACGACCAGCAGGATCAGCGGCAGGATGATGCCCTGCGACGTACCTTGAGTTTCCTCAACAACAACCGGTGCTTCAACAACCGGCTCTTCCAGGTTACCGGCATAAGCGGTCGAAGCAGCAGCGGTCAGTGCAGCGGCGAGAACGAGTTTCTTCATATTAACCTCCAGAATTTGCGCGGTTCCAAATAACGAAACCGCACACCCAAGACTTACCTCGTACGTTTTTTCTAATCAGCTATCCGACTGGAATGCAATTACAACTTGCGCCGCCAGCGGGTTCGTGCGCGAAAATGTCGTCAAATAAGCAACACTTGCGTGCCGACCTTCGCCATCGAAAACAATTCCGCGATATCCTCGTTGAACAGACCGATACAACCGTTCGACGAGCGTCGCCCGATTTTGCGCGTATCGTGGGTTCCGTGAATGCGGTAATACTTCCAACTCAGATATAAAGCGTGTGTTCCCAATGGGTTATCTGGACCAGGTGGAATATAGTCCGGCCATTCGGGATTACGCTTTTTCATCGACGGGGTCGGAGACCAACTGGGCCCCTCGACCTTGCGGATGACGCTGGTGCGGCCGCGGCGGGTCAGCTCCTCGGTCAGCGGCACAGACGAGGGATAGAGTTTATACACCCGCTGATCCTCGGACCAGTAATGCAGCGCCCGCGAGATTGTATCGACCAGAATGGCGCCGTTATTCGTGTTCGAGAAGTACGGCTGCCAATCCATCGCACGAAATCCGGAAATGTTACGGCGCACCTGAGGTTCGGGTTCGGGTGCAGGGCGCAGTGGATCTCCGGGGATATATTGAGCAATAGCAGGTGAGGCCAGCACGGCAGACGCTCCGGCCAGGAACCCCCGGCGCGTCGACATTTGAATGTGTTTCTTGACCATGATGAACGGTCCTTTTCTAAGGCCAATCTGAAATTTTTTCGCATTCTATTGCCAGAATGCTTCAGTCGCAAATCAAACCGGCAGAATCACGCGGAACAGAGTCATTGTGCGTTTGCCCAAGGCGGCCTGTCGCGCTATGCCGTAGGATAACTCAATAATCAGGTCGATCATGACGCGTATCCTTTCTTTACTCATTGCCTGCTTTGTCGCGCTGGCTGCATGTACCCCAGGCAGTACCCCAACCTATGGAGCGGATGGTCGCCCTCTGCCGACGGTCTACAAAATCCGAGGCAACCCTGAAAAACTGCAATTCCGCATGCTGGATTCTGTCAACGCGCTGCGTCAGGCGCAGGGCCTGCAACCAGTGCAATTGAACGCACAACTCAACGCCGCAGCGGCTACACATTCTAAGGATATGGCGCGTCAGAACCGACCCTGGCACTTTGGATCTGACGGGTCTTCTCCGATCGACCGCGCCGCGCGTGTCGGATATTATGGTACATTTCTGGGTGAGGCGATTTCCGAAACCTACGAAACTGAAACCGAAACCCTGGCCGCCTGGATGCAGGAACCCGGCCCCCGTTCGGTCATCATGGACCCCAAAGCTACGCAAATGGGCTTTTCCTGGCATCAGGAAGGTGGCGGCAAAATCTGGTGGACGCTGGAAATGGGCGCTGGTGGATAACCACAACCAACCCAAAAAAAAGCCCCCGAAAAATCGGGGGCTTTTTTGTATCTGAGACCGCTTACGCCGCTTGCATCGACTGTGCTTCGGTCAGAATAGCATAGAGCTTGACCGGATCCGGGTTGGCTCGCAATTTTGCACAAACCGAAGTGTCGCGCAGGGTGCGGGACACCAGTGCAAGCGCCTTCAGGTGGTCCACTCCGGCTTCTTCCGGCGCAAACAGAGCAAAGGCGATATCCACCGGTTGCCGGTCGACCGATCCGAAATCAATCGGCTTTTCCAGCATGACAAAGACACCCGAAACGGATTCGAGTTCAGCCATCCGCGCATGTGGCAGAGCCACGCCGTGCCCTACACCGGTCGGCCCCAGGCTTTCCCGTTCGAGCAACCCGTCAACAACAACCTGAGCGTCAAGGCTCAGGGTCACCTCAGCTACGTCAGCGATTTCCTGAAACAACCGCTTCTTGCTGGAAGCGGCGGACAGTACGCGAACTGCTTCGGGCTTCAGTATGCTCGAAAGCTCCATGATCATGCTCCACGGCAACGCCCCCACATGTGCAGGGGCATGCCTTTGCTATTCTTGCCTGTTACGGATCAATCCAGCCAATATTACCGTCTTCCCGGCGGTATACGACGTTTAATCCGTCCTTGTTTTCATTCCGGAACACCAGCACCGGAGCACCGGCCAGTTCCATCTGCATAACGGCTTCACCAACACTCAGCGACGGGATCTTGGTTTCCATCTCAGCCACAATCATCGGCTGCAGAGACTCGGGCTCGGCTGCCGACTCAGACTCGTCAGAAGCGAGGATATATGACGACGCTCCAAAGAGTTCAACAGGCTCAGACCGGTCCTTGTGGTGGTCTTTCAGACGGCGTTTATACCGCCGCAACTGGGTTTCCATTTTATCGCAGCAGCCTTCGAAAGCCGCATAGATTTCGGTTGCGTGAGCCTTGGCCTGAGCTGTCAGGCCAGTGGAAAGATGCACGGTGGTTTCGCATACATATTCATGCGCTGAACGGGAAAAGACGACGTTGGCATCTGTCGGGCGTTGGGCATATTTGCCCACGACTTCGCCCAGTTCGCTCTGCACGTGAGTTTGCAGCGCCGTACCGATGTCGATCTGTTTTCCGCTGATTTGGTAACGCATGTGATCTCCTTCACAATTCACACCCATTCTGACGTCACGTAACGCGACACATGTTTTTTTATCGGGTGGGGGGTAGAGACATTTCCTGCGGTAGCCATACTGTTCCCCTTTCGAAGAAGGAGCATCGTGATCCAGACGGGAACCGAAGAAATGCCATGGCCCAATTGAGGCAAGAGACGGCGGAAGAGTCAATCAAAACAGACGTGTATATACGTGATTTCTGCCATGCACTCGGCGCATTTCTGCGCAAGCTCATGAAATCCGGAAATTTTCGCCCAGGTAGACGCGGCGGACGTTCTCGTTCTCCACCACTTCATCCGGGGTTCCGGACATCAGCACCTGCCCATCATGCAAAATATAGGCGCGGTCTACGATTTCCAGCGTTTCGCGTACGTTGTGATCGGTAATCAGAACTCCGATACCGCGCTTCTTCAGATCAGCCACAAGGTGGCGGATATCACCCACGCTGATCGGGTCGACACCCGCAAAGGGTTCATCCAAAAGCAAATATTTCGGGTCGGCGGCCAGACAACGCGCGATTTCAACGCGGCGACGTTCCCCCCCCGACAGCGCCAAGGCCGGAGCGCGTCGCAAATGTTCGATCGAGAAATCTGACAGCAATTCCTCAAGTCGCTCCTTGCGGCGGTGGGCGTGTTTTACCGTAATGTCGAGGACCGAGGCGATGTTGTCTTCGACGCTCATACCGCGAAAGATCGACATTTCCTGCGGCAAGTAACCAATACCCAGCCGCGCACGCCGATACATTGGCAGGGTTGTCACCGTCTGCCCGTCAATCGTTACCGTGCCCGCCTCAGGGAACACTAACCCGGCGACCGAGTAGAAAGTGGTCGTCTTGCCCGACCCGTTTGGACCCAGCAGCGCCACGACCTCGGACCGGTCGAGTGTCATCGAGACGTCCCTGATCACGGTCTTCTTGCGGTAGGATTTCCGCAACTTTTCAATCCTGAGGCCGGAATTGCCCTCGGCTACGGTCAATTCGGGACGTGCCATCAGTTGTTGCCCTGCTGCAGGATGGTTTTGACATTACCGGTCATCGTGGCCGTACCAGTGGTCAGGTTGGCATTCATTTGATCGCCGCTGATGGTGCTGGGCCCTTGCGTCAGCAGCACATTGCCCTTCATCACAATCACGCCAGAGTCGATGGTGTATTCGGCCCAATCGCCCTGCGCCGCGTCCGGGGGGCTTATCAGAACCACGTCCTCGACCGCTTCCATCCGCTCGATGCCCGAGCGTTCTTCGTTATAAACAACCAGAACCCGTTCGGCGGTCAGGCGCATTTCGCCTTGAATCACAATCACATTGCCCAAAAACTCGGCTGATCCGTCTTCCTGGTTGACGTTCAGGGTTTCCGAGGTCACTTCGACCGGCTGGGTCGGGTCAGCTTTGACAGCGCCAAAGGCAACCTGAGTCTCCTGCGCCGCTGCAGAATAAGCGCCAAGGGTCAGCACAAGACAAATCGGGACTAAACGAAAATCGAACACAGGTTATCTTTCTGCCTTTTGCGGCTCGTATACCAGCTTCACGCCGTCTGTAAAAATAATATGAACAGGTCCGTCTTTTTTTTCTGTGCCAAAAGTCATGCCACCTGCGGAAAAGTTACCGATGATGCCAGTGCCGTTGACCTGACCCGGCGAATCCCCACGGATTTCGTCCAACGCGGTGTTCAGGAGATCGGTCGTGATTTCAGTACCGTCGGTCGAGGTGATGACCACATCACCC
This sequence comes from Ruegeria atlantica, assembly GCA_013032095.1. GTDB lineage: Bacteria > Pseudomonadota > Alphaproteobacteria > Rhodobacterales > Rhodobacteraceae > Ruegeria > Ruegeria atlantica_E. The sequence goes on from WQBJ01000007.1 coordinate 106,600, forward strand.
ACAAAGGTCGCGGTATTCTTATCCGGTCGGATCATGCCGGAATTGGAATCCAATGTGATGACACCGCCGTTCGACAGGCCCAGACGGCCTTGAAATTCTGCTGCGGTCGGGACTGAAGCCTCAGTTCCCTGTGTCGCCCGGACGGCCTCGATCCGGACCTCTTCGCCCTTGCGCGTGGTGCCTTGATACTTGGGCTGAGTCACCACCTGCTCGGTCAGCCGTTCATCGATATCTTTTTGGCTAAAGGGGACGGACACGTTGGTCTCAATACTGCGTGACAGCAGAAAAACCGTGGACAGCATCAGGATCGCCACCAGCGGCAGCAACACCTTTAGAAACTGTACCCTGCGTGAATGCCCGTCCACCGCGCAACCCTCCGCCTAACCCAGCCCGACGCGCAGGCAGTCGTGGATGTGCAACAGTCCTTGCGCCGGACCCTGAGACTCGGGGTCCACCACGAAGAGCGATGTGATCTTGCGATCATTCATGATCGAAACTGCCTCTTCTGCCATTGCATTCGGCGCAATGGTCAGAGGGTCACGGGTCATGACCTCTTCGGTGGTCTTGTTCAACAACCCGTCCATGTTCCGGCGCAGGTCACCATCCGTCACGATCCCCATCAGGCGACCGTCTTCGTCCGTCACGCCTACGACGCCGAAACTCTTCTGGCTCATCACTAGCAACGCCTCGCTCATTGGCGTGCCAACCGGGACAAGCGGCAGATCTTCGTGCATCAGATCACGTACCGTGGACAGCTGCGCGCCCAGCTTGCCGCCGGGATGAAAGGCGCGGAAATCTTCGGGTTTGAAATCGCGGTATTTCATCAGCGCAATCGCCAGTGCGTCGCCCATCGCCAATGTCAGCGTGGTCGAGATCGAGGGCACCATGCCGAAGCCACACGCCTCACCCATTGACGGGATCAGCAGGTGCACGTCCGCCTGTTTCATCAGCGTGCTTTCTGGCTTGCTGGACAGTCCGATCAACGGGATGCCGAAACGGCGGGTAAAGGCCAGAAGATTTACCAATTCCGGTGCTTCGCCCGAGTTTGAAATCGCCAGAACCACATCGCCCTTCGAGACCATACCCAGATCGCCATGGCTCGCTTCGGCCGGATGCACGAAATAGGCGGGCGTACCGGTGCTGGCCAGTGTGGCAGCGATCTTGTGGCCGATATGGCCCGACTTGCCGATGCCGCTGATGATTATGCGGCCCGGTGCCTGAAGGATCATCTGAACGGCTTCGGCAAAGTCCTCGTTCAGGCTGCCGGCCAGCACGTCCAGCGCGCGGGCTTCGTCGGTAACGACTTGGCGGGCGGTTCTCAGGAATGCTTCGGTATCGGTCATGAGTGCGCAAAAATATCCGTTTCTGGCCAACCGGCGAGATCGAGTTTCGCTCGCATCGGCAGGAAGTCAAAACAGGCCCGTGCCATCTCGGCGCGGCCTTCGCGGGCGAGTCGTCCGTCCAGTGCCTCACGCAGCTGATGCAGGTACAGCACGTCTGAGGCCGCGTATTCCAGCTGCGCGTCGGTCAGGGTTTCGGCCCCCCAGTCGCTCATCTGCTGCTGTTTCGAGATATCCACACCAATCAGCTCCTGACACAGGTTCTTCAGACCGTGCCGGTCGGTATACGTGCGCACCAGGCGGCTGGCGATCTTGGTGCAATAGACCGGCGCGGCCAATGCCCCAAACGTGTGGTACATCGCGGCAATGTCAAACCGGCCAAAGTGGAACAGCTTGAGCACGTCAGGGTTTTCCAGCATGGCGCACAGGTTCGGAGCCTCAGTCTGCCCAATTTCCACCTGGACGATATGGCTGTTGCCGTCTCCACCTGACATCTGGATCACACACAGGCGGTCGCGATGCGGGTTCAATCCCATGGTTTCGCAGTCAATGGCCACTACAGGGCCCAGGTCCAACCCGTCCGGCAGGTCGTTTTTATACAGGTGGTTCGCCACGGGGGTCTTCCTTTATGCGATATCGCCACCGAGATAGGAGGTTTGGACCGCAAACTCAACGCTATCAATACAATACATCCAAGATGCGCGGATTTCTTGACCCTGAAGGTTTCGGTGAAAGAATGGCTTCGGGTGCTAAGCAGTCACAGCTTGCCTATGGCCCTGAGAGCCTGCCGGGACCAATGCCGGCCATACCCGAGGCAAAAAGCCGTTTCCAAAGAACGCGCTGACATGACTTGAGCCTCCCGACCCCTGTGCATTACACCTTAACGGCAATGGACCAGCTAAACCGACGCATCATCGCCGCCCTGCAGCACAACGCCCGCGAGTCTACCTCGAAGATTGCCGCGAAACTGGGCGTGGCCCGGACCACCGTGCATGAGCGAATTCGCAGAATGGAAGAGAGCGGCGTGATCGCCGGGTACTCGGTGGTTCTGAACACCTCGGAAGACGCCCCGCGCGTGCAGGTAGTCGTGCTGCTGGAAGTTCAGCAAAAGGAAACCACCCGCATCATCAAGCGGCTTGAGGCCTACCCCGAAGTGAAGCTTTGCCTCTCGATCAACGGTGAATTCGACCTGCTGCTGTCCGCCGAGGCCCCGCGGATCGAAGATCTGGACATTCTGGTCGATGACTTAGCTAAAATCCCCGGCGTGCTGCGTACCAATACCAGTGTCGTCTTCGGCCGTCGGATTGATCGAATCTGAGTGGCTGATAACCCTCTGTAAACCGTAGCGCGCCTAGCTTGACCGGGACTGACCAGAATCCCGGACCGGCAGAATGCCCCATCGTTTCTTCCTTGGCTTGAGTTTCTTTGCGTTTTGCGTGGCCCAACAGGGATTTGCCATGTCTGACGCGCGCGTGGCAGGAATTTGCGACAACGCCGCCCGGCGCGCCGCCCTGTCCGAGGACGTACCGCTAGATGTGCTACGCGCGATTGCGCGAGTGGAGACCGGGCGGATTAACGACGACCAACTGGAACCTTGGCCGTGGACCATCAATGTCGAGGGTCAGGGGTTTTGGTTTACGTCTGAGTACGAGGCCAAAACCTACGTTTTCAACATTTTCAAGGCGGGCAAGCGAAGCTTTGACATCGGTTGTTTCCAGATCAACTACCGCTGGCACGGCAAGGCATTCCGGTCGATCGACGTCATGTTCGACCCGGATGAAAACGCCACTTATGCTGCGCGATTCTTGAAGAAGCTTTACGCCGAGCTTGGCTCCTGGCCCGCTGCCGTGGGGGCCTATCATTCCCGCACGCCATCTCTGGCCCATGCTTATTCCGGCAGGTTTCAAACCGTGCTGGCACAGCTGGACCAGAACCTGCCCGCTGCCCCAGAAGGAGTGTCGCGCGACCCGTTTACCACCGCCGCAACCCCTCTGCTCCCGGTCAACCTGCAGCAATCCGGCAGCGTTTTGGGGTCACTGGTTCCGCCATCGGGCACTACAACCGCCTTTATCTCGTTCAACTAGGAGACCCGCGTGCCCAAGATCGATGCCCGTTCCCTGTTCTCTCCGACCGTGCTACTGGCGCTGGCGCTGATGACGGTCATCGTGATGATGATCTTGCCGATGCCCGCTTGGGTGCTGGATGTGGGATTGGCGGCCTCGTTCGCGCTGGCGATCCTGATCTTCACCCTGACGCTGTTCATCGAACGGCCGCTGGATTTCTCGTCCTTCCCGACGATCCTGCTGGCCTCATTGATGCTGCGACTGTCGCTGAACGTATCCTCGACCAAACTGATCATTGGTGAAGGCCACACCGGTCCGAATGCCGCCGGGGAAGTGATCGAGGGTTTTGCCGATTTCGTCATGGGCGGCAGTATCTTTTTGGGGCTGGTGGTGTTCGGGGTGCTGCTGATCGTGAACTTCATGGTCATCACCAAAGGGGCTGCGCGTATGGCCGAGGTTGGCGCGCGGTTCGCGTTGGACGGGATGCCCGGTAAGCAACTGGCCATCGACAGCGACATGTCCGCCGGGGCCATCGACCACCAGCAGGCCAAGGAACGGCGCGAGCGTGAACAGCAGGAGACGACCTTCTTCGGCTCGCTCGACGGGGCGTCGAAATTCGTCAAGGGCGACGCGATTGCCGGTTTGCTCATCACGCTGCTGAATCTAGTGATGGGTCTGATAATGGGCGTGATCGTGCATAGCATGCCAATCTTATCTGCGTTTGAGACCTATGCCATCCTGACCGTCGGCGACGGTCTGGTGTCGCAAATCCCGGCTGTGATCATCTCAATCGCGTCGGCCCTGTTGCTGGCGCGCGGCGGCACGCAAGGGGCGACTGACAACGCGATCTTCTCGCAATTGGGTCGGCACCCGGCAGCGCTGGGAACGGTTGCCCTACTGATGGTGCTGTTTGCACTGGTTCCCGGCCTGCCTTTCCTGCCCTTCATTCTGGGCGCGGGCGTGCTGGGCTATGCGGCCTTCAACGTCCATCGCAAGCAAAGGGCCACTGAGGATGAAGCGCTGACCCCAGCGCTCCAGGATGACACGCGGGTCTCACAGGCCATTGGCGACATTCTGGATTTGGACGATGTGCATCTGGAATTCTCGCCTGATCTGGTCAGCATGGTCCTGAACCCCGGCACCGGACTAGACGCGCGCATCGCCAATATGCGGACCTATGTGGCCTCGAGCTTTGGTCTGATCCTGCCTGATATCCGCCTGACCGACCGCGCCGATCTACCCATGGGCACCTATGTGGTTAAGGTTCAGGGCGTCGAACAGGCACGCGGCGTTTTGAACCCCGATCTGGTACTGGCACTAGTGCAGGATGACCGCGACATGCTGCCCGAGGGCACTGACGTGACCGAGCCCGTCTATGGCGCCCCCGCCCGCTGGATTCTGCCCAAGGACCAAGAGACCGCCGCGCTCAGCGGGGCCACCATAGTTTCCCCGCCCGAGATTCTGGCCACACATCTGCTTGAGATCATCAAACAGAACTTCTCACGCCTGTTAACGCTGAAATCCCTGCGCCGCCTGCTGTCCGAGATGACGCGGCTGAGTGATCCGGTGCGGGCAGAAGCCAACCGCAAGCTGCTGGATGAGTTGATCCCCGACAAGGTGCCGATCGACACTTTGCACGCCGTGCTGCGGCTATTGCTGGAGGAGCGTGTCTCGATCCGCAACATGGCCCTGATCCTGGAAAGCGTGGCCGAGGCGCGGCTGACCACCACCCAGCCCGAGGGCATTTACGAACTGGTCCGGCAAAGATTGGGTTTCCAACTGGTGGCCGAGATGAAGCGCGAAGACGGCTCGATCCCGCTGATCCAACTGGCCCCGGAATGGGAGGATACCTTCTCGACCTACCAGATCGACGCACCGAATGCCGGGCTGGACGTGGCGTTGCCGCCGAACCTGTTCAACAAGCTGGCCGACGGGGTGGTCGACAGTGTGGCGCAATCCGCGGACCACGGGCTGTTCCCGGCATTGGTCACTTCATCCCGACGGCGGCGGTTGCTGCGCACCATCATGCACGCGCGCGGCATCGCCAACCCGGTTCTGTCCTTCGAGGAAATCGGGCTCGAGGCGCGGCCCTCATTGGTTGGAACGGTGCCCGCGTGATCGCGCTGCCGCCAGAACTTTTGCCCCAACTGGGCGATAGTCTGTGGCATCTCTTTGCCGTGTTCCTGCGCGTCTCGGCCATGGTCTCTTTACTGCCCGCCTTTGGAGAGCGCAGCATTCCAACGCGGGTCAAGTTTGGGATTGCCGCGGCTTTTACGCTGATCGTGTCGCCCGCGGTTCCGGTGACCGTCGCCCAATCCGAGCTGCTGCCAATGGTCGGCTTGGTTCTGACCGAAGTGCTGATCGGGGTGGCTCTGGGTCTATCGCTGCGGCTGTTCGTGCTCGCCTTGCAAACGGCAGGCTCGATTGCGGCCCAGGCGACGTCACTATCTCAGATCCTAGGCCCGGCAGTTGCCGAACCGGTTCCCGCGATGGGGCACCTGTTGACATTGGCCGGGTTGACCCTGGCGGTGTTGATGGGCTTGCACATCCGAGTGGCGCAGTTCGTGGTCCACAGTTACACGATGTTTCCGATGGGTACGACTCCTCTGGCCACGGATATGTCGCAATGGGGCGTGCAGCAGATCGCACGCAGTTTTGGGTTGGCCTTTGGCCTGGCCATGCCATTTGTCATCGCCTCGCTGATCTACAACCTTGCGCTTGGGGTCATCAACCGCGCGATGCCGCAGCTCATGGTGGCCTTTGTTGGTGCCCCGGCCATCACATTCGCGGGTCTGTTCCTGCTGTTCGCGGGCGCGCCGCTGATCCTTTCGGCCTGGTCCGATGCCCTGTTCGCCTTCATGCTGAACCCGCTTGAGGACCCGAGATGAGCGGATCCGACGACAACAGCGACAAATCCAACGAGCCGACGCCGCAGAAACTGCAAAAGGCGCGCGAAAAGGGCGAAGTTGCCAAATCCAACGACCTGTCCGTGGTGGCCGCCTATACCGGGTTTCTGATCGCCCTCTTCGCAGCCGGGCAACTCAGCGTTCAGCATATGGGCAGCCTGTTTGTCGTGCTGCTCGACCAGGCGGATGAGATCAGCCCTCTGCTGACCGATGGCCCCGCCGCCCGCCCGGTCGGAAGGATCGTAAAAACGGCGCTGTTATCGGTCTCGATTCTGTTCGCCCTGCCCGCTTCGGCCGTTCTGCTGAGCCTGATCGCCCAGCGCGCGCTGATCTTCGCCCCCACCAAGCTGAAACCAAAACTGTCCCGCATCTCGTTGATCTCGAACGCCAAGAACAAGTTCGGCCGCAGTGGCCTGTTCGAATTCGCCAAGAGCTTTGTGAAACTGGTGATCTACGGCACCAGCCTGGCCTTGTTCCTCAAGGCGAATCTTAGCGAGATCTTGTCGGCCAGCGCCGCCCCGGCGCGGTCGTCGGTGATGCTGATGATGAGTTTTCTGTTTCGCTTTCTGTTCATCGTCATCGCGGTGGCTCTGACCATCGGGGTGGTGGACTACCTGTGGCAATACGCGGAACACATGCGCAAGAACCGCATGTCGCGCAAGGAAATCCAAGACGAAACCAAGGACGCCGAGGGCGACCCGCATGTCAAACAGCAACGCCGCCAGCGCGCGCAGGATATTGCCACCAACCAGATGATGTCGGACGTACCGTCGGCGGATGTCGTTATCGTTAACCCTACCCACTACGCGGTAGCCTTGAAATGGGCCCGGACGGCAGGCGTTGCCCCTGTCTGTGTGGCCAAGGGCGTGGACGAGGTGGCTGCCGCGATTCGCGCGCGTGCTATGGAAGCTGGCGTTCCGATTCACCCCGATCCCCCTACCGCTCGCGCTCTGCATGCGACGGTGGAGATCGGACTGGAAATTGAAGAAGAGCACTATCGCCCGGTCGCCGCCGCGATCCGCTTTGCTGAGGCGATGCGCAAGCGGGCAAAAGGACAGATCAGATGAAACACACCGGGCTGATTGACCTCGAGAAGGTCACCGAGGCTGCGTTCCAGAAAGAGTACAACACGCTACGCCCGCTGCTTGAAGCCGAGGCGCGCGTGCAGCAACAACTGCTAAGATTGGATGCGCAGGTAAAACAAACGCATCAGGACAGCACTTCAGCCGAGGGCTACCGCGTTACGGGTACGGATGTTCTGTGGAACGGATGGGAAGCGTCCACGCGGCGGCAACTGAACATGGAACTGGCACGACTTAGGGCGCAAAAACTGTCAGCGATGCAAGCGTTGCGCACTGCCTTCGGGCGCAAACAGGCCGTCAGGAATCTGTTAGTGGCACGGAAAGAATCGCTCAAACGCGCGCAGAACAGGAAAATGCACACGTACTAGCAGCGCGGAGCCGTCAGGATCAGACATCCTGACGGCTGACACTCATGATCAAAACCTGCGACACGTCATCGCCAAGATCTTTTCGAGCCGTCTCCAACAAGGCTTTGCGCAAAACGTTCATATTGTCCGAGTCGGTGAACGCACCATCAAAGCCACCGGAGTTGGCGTGATCGAACATGACCTGTAAAAACCCGTCGCGCAGCTTTGGCTCAAGCGCATAAAAGTCCTCGGTCTTGCCGGGCGTGACCTCAAGACTCAATGACATGGTGACCAGAGCCGCAATGCGGTCCGTGTCCACAACGGGCACCACAAACTGCTTGGTCAGCTTGAGATATTCATAGTCGCTCTGCTCGTACTTCTTTCCCGCCTTGTCTTTTTTCTCGTCGGAACTCTCGTTGACCTTTTCTGCCTTGGTGTCTTCCTGCTTTGCGTCCTCTTTCGTTCCTCCGAGCGGGGCCAGAACAACTCCGGCTCCGATACCGGCCGCAAGCCCAACCAGCAGAGATACAACCGGTAGCAATTTCTTCATCGCATCCGCTCCTTAATACGGCAGTACGGCATCCAGGATCTGCTGGCCGTATCGCGGTTGCTGCACATCGGTGATCTGACCGCGTCCGCCATAGGACACACGGGCCGAAGCAATCTTGTCATACGTGATCTCGTTCTTGCGCGAGATATCCTGCGGCCGCACATAACCTTGAACCAACAACTCACGCAGTTCGAAGTTCACGCGCAATTCCTGCGAACCCGATATCGAAAGCACCCCGTTCGGCAGCACGTCAACTACGGTCGCCGCCACCCGCAGCGTCAGCTTTTCCTTACGTTTGACAGAACCCTCGCCCGCGCTTTCCGAGGACGAGTCAATCTCAACCGCGTCCGCCAGCGACGCGCCATCCGGCAAGTGTTTGGTAGCACGCTGCGGTAATCCGAACAGGCCGACAATCCCCAAGCTTTCCGAGGCCGAACGTGAACGCTCCGTATCATTCGAGAATTCGGCCTTTTCGTCCAGCTTGATCACAACAGTCAAAATATCACCCTTCTTGATCGCTCGTTGATCTCCCAGCAGCGAGTTTTGCCCGCCGCTCCACAATGAGGACTGATCAACATGGCGCTGCGGCTGGGTGTGCAAAGGAAGGCCGGGCCACAGCATGGCGACATGTTCAGGTGAGTCCTCATTCGGAGTAAAACTCGGCGGCTTCCCGAGATGATCCAAGCGCCCGCAGGCCGAAATTACTAAAACGGTGCATAGCAATGACTTTGAGAGTGCTGACATCATTTCACCTCGATTTGGCCGTCCGGTCGGATAGCGCCAGTGACGGTGGTGCGGGAGGACAGGTTCATGACCCGAATGCGGTCTCCGGCGGCGCCACGCCCTAGGGCGCGGCCTTCTGCCGTGATGGACAGGGGCTGGCGGTCAAAGACCAGCACGACCAGATCGTTGCGGTCCACCAGGGCGGGTGGCCCTACATCACCTGCGCGAATGGGACGACCGGGGTAGAGCGCGATGCGCGCCTCTTGCCCGATCAGAAATTCCGGATTGGATACAGCGCCGGATACCTGCTGAGTCTTAAGCTGCAAATCGGTCGCCGAGATAATCTCTTTGGCCCGGATGGTGCGGGTTGGCACGACAATGTCAGCCTGCACGGGAATCGGTGTCAGCAGCAGTATCAGAATCAGAACCCGCATCACCGCACCTGTGTGGTTGCGCCCATCATCTGATCGACGGCGGAAATGACCTTGGCGTTCATCTCATATCCCCGCTGCGCCTCAATCAGTTCGGTCACTTCACGCACCGCATCGACCGAGCTGTCCTCAAGATAGCCCTGCCGCAAGGTACCCAACCCGTCTTCGCCCGGCGTGCCTACCACCGGCGCGCCTGAAGCTTCCGTCTCTCGGAACAGGTTGCTGCCGATCGCCTCAAGCCCTTTGGCGTTCGAAAAGCTGGCCAGCGTGAGTTCCCCCAACAACTGACCTTCGGGCGAGTCGTCGAAATAGGCGTAAACTTCGCCCGAGGCATTGATCGAGATCGACCGAGCATCGTCGGGGACGGTGACTTCGGGCGCGACCGGATAGCCGTCGGACGTCACGATCAGCCCCTCTGCCGACCGCTTCAAACTGCCGTCACGGGTAAAACCGGACTGACCATTTGTGAGCGTAACTTCAAGATAGCCGCGCCCTTCGATGGCGACATCCAGATCGCTGCCAGTGGCCGACAAAGCGCCCTGCGCCAACTGCACCGAAACCGCCGCCGGGCGTACGCCCAGACCCAGTTGAATACCGGTGGGCAGAACGGTTCCGTCATTGGCGTTCACGGCACCGGCCCGCGCCATCTGCTGATAATGCAAATCCGCAAACTCGGCCCGCCGCGCGTTGTAGCCGGTGGTGTTGGTGTTCGCGAGATTGTTCGAGATCGTCTCGACCCGCATCTGCTGCGCGGTCATGCCCGTTGCTGCAATTTTCAAAGCCCGCATATCAAAATCTCCTTTTCACAAATCAACGCATCAGCACCTTGAGCGCGCCGCGCAGACGTTCATCTTCGGTTTCCAGAAAGCTCTGACCGAGCTCATAGGCGCGCTGGATTTCCACCAGCCGGGTCACCTGCTCGACCGCGTTGACGTTGGACCCTTCGAGGAAACGGTGCAGGACCACCGGGTTTTCGACCGGGTCAATCTCTCCCTCGGCTCGGAACTGGGTACTGCCCTCGCGCACCAGCGTCTTCGGGTCGGCTACGCGGTAGACGCCGATCTGTCCCAGCAATTGGCCTTCGATACTCAGCGTGCCGTCGCTGCCTACGTCGATCGAGGCGGCATCCGGCGGGATGAAAACCGGCGCGCCATTGCTGTCCAGAACCCGGTGACCGTCCATCGTGACCAAATCCCCCTCGGCACTGGGGGAAAATGCCCCAGCCCTTGTAAGACGATTACCCGAAGGCGTTTCGACCATGAAGAACCCATCCCCTTCGATGGCGAAATCGAACTGGCCTCCGGTCTCGGTCAGCAGGCCCTGTTGCAGCGAAGTGTTGCGTACTTCGGCGCGGCTCATGGACAGTGACGGGTTGCCCGGCATGTCGCGGACGAATTCGGAAAAAACCAAACCCTGCGCCCTATATCCGGTGGTGTTGGCATTGGCGATGTTATTCGCCACCAGCCGCATTTCATTCATCAGCCCGGACTGGCGAGACAGGGTGGTATAGGCGGTATCCATCAGCGACCTCCGGCGATCAGTGGGATGAGGGTTGTGGTGAAGAACGTCACCAGCGTCTGGGTCATGAAGCCCATGGAAATCCAGAACACGATGACGATAGCGATCAGTTTGGGAACGAAGGTCAGTGTCATCTCCTGCACCGAGGTCAGCGCCTGGAACAGGCCGACGATCAGCCCCGAGATCAGCGCCACCGCCAGGATTGGGACCGAGGTGATCACCGCGACCCACAGCGCCTGACGCACGATGTCATAGAAGAGACCTTCGCTCAGCATCGTGTCAGACCGGCATCCGCAGGATTTCCTGATAGGCCTCGACCACCTTGTTTCGCACGATCACTGCCGTTTCCACGGCCAGCTCGGTCTGTGCCAGCGCCTGCACCAGCGCGTGCGGATCGGCCTCGCCCATCATCGACGTTTGCGCCACCTGCTCGCTGTGTTTCAGGGTTGCCGCAAAATCCTGAAAGGTGGAACGCAGCCCCTGCGCCATCCCGGAGTGGTCGGGGTCGACTTGTGTGGCCGGACGGGCAAAGGCATAGTTCTGGGCGGCATTGAGGGATCGGATATCCATTCTGGTTTCCTTTATTTTCTGAGGAGTTCCATCAGGCTCGACGACATCTGGCGTGTCTGGTCGAACATCTTGAGATTGGCTTCATAGCTGCGCTGCGCCTCGCGCGCGTCGGCGATCTCGATCATCAGATCGACATTCGAGCCGCGGTAATGGCCGGTGTCATCGGCCATCGGGTGGCTGGGGTCGTAGATGCGGGACAGATCGCGGCGGTCCAGCTTGACGCGCCCGGCCTGCACCATTTCCTTGCCACCCGCCTCGACCGTCTCAAACGGCACTGTTTTGCGCCGGTATCCCGGTGTGTCGGCGTTTGAGATATTCTCGGACACGTGACGCAAACGCGCCGCCTGCGCCCGTAGTGCGCTGGCCGAAGCGGTCAGGGAATGGGAAAAATCACTCATCTCAATCCCCCGTTACGACCGGCCAAGACTGGTGCGCAGGACGTTTATCGAGGATTTGTAGATCGCCAGCGCACCATTGTGCTGCCTGCGGACCTCAACAGCCTTCAGCATCTCTTCCTCAATGGACACGCCGTTGCCATTCGGGTCGCCTGACGGATCAACCTCGAACTCGGGCCAGAGCTGCGGGCCGGTGCCGCCATGCAGATGGCCCTGCCGCGTGGCAGTCATCGCCACCTCACGCCCGCTGTTTTCAAATGCTGTTTTGAAAGCCTCGATATCGCGGGGCTGGTAGCCCGGCGTATCCGCATTGGCCATGTTGCGCGCGACGACAGCCTGCCGTTGCCCGGCATGGGTTGCCATTGCGTACGCGGTCTTAAAGACGTTCAGGTCATAGAACATCGGGGCTTCTCCCTCGATCAATTTCAATCAAGGCTTAACCCCGATTCCTTTAGAAAGCGTTTTCAGAAACCCGTTGGAGAACCCACGATGTCCGATCTCGACCCGATGCTTCTGAAATGCGAATTCGACCGCCTGTCGGCAGTGCGCCATATGGGCCGCGTGTCCAGCGTGACGCGCGGAGTCATTGAAATACAGGGGCTTGAGGGGCAGGCGCGGATCGGCGATCACCTGACCTTGCGGCGACGCAGCGGGCCGGACTTGCCGGGAGAAGTGCTGCATGTCGAGGCCGGGGTGATTCACATGATGCCGACCGCCGCACCCGATGGGGTCTGTCTGGGTGATCGGGTGATTCTGGACCAGACGCCCGCCTTTGCGCCGGGGATGCACTGGCTGGGCCGCGTGGTCGATCCGTTCGGCAAACCGTTGGACGGTAAGCCCTTGCTGTCGGGCGTACAAGAGCAGGACATCATGCGCGCACCGCCCCCGGCTGTGGCACGCAAACCGCTGGGCGCGCGGATGGAGACAGGGCTGACCATGCTCAACACCATGCTGCCCGTGGTGCAGGGGCAGCGCATCGGTCTGTTTGCCGGATCGGGTGTGGGTAAATCCACGTTGTTGGCGACACTGGCCAAGTCGATGCAAGCAGACGCGGTGGTTGTTGCTCTGGTCGGCGAGCGAGGGCGCGAGGTGAACGAATTCGTCGCGCATGCGCTGGGTGCCGAGGGGATGAAACGCTCGGTCGTGGTGGCGGCCACATCCGACCAGTCGGCGCTGGCGCGGCGGCGCGGCGCCTGGTCGGCGATGTCGGTAGCCGAGTATTTACGTGATCAGGGGCTGAACGTGCTGTTTCTGGCCGATTCGGTGACCCGTTTTGCCGAAGCGCATCGAGAGATCGCCGTCGCGATGGGCGAATCCTCCTCGCTGCGCGGTTTTCCCCCGTCGGTCACCCCGTTGATTGCCGGGCTGTGCGAACGGGCCGGACCTGGCACCGCAGATCAGGGCGACATCACCGCCGTGTTCAGCGTTCTGGTTGCCGGGTCGGACATGGATGAACCGGTGGCTGACATCCTGCGCGGCGTGTTGGACGGGCATATCGTGCTGAGCCGCGAGATTGCTGAGCGCGGGCGGTTCCCGGCCATCGACCTCAGCCGTTCGGTTTCTCGCAGCCTGCCCGGCGCTGCGTCAGAGGAAGAAAACCAGATGATCTCGGAAACCCGCAAACTTGTCGATAGTTATGAGCAGTCCGAAGTGATGATCAAAGCCGGGCTTTATTCCGAGGGCGCGGACCCGCTGCTGGATCAGGCCGTGCGCGTGCATGAGGAACTGGATGCGTTCTTCGGCAAAGCCGAAACCGATGACATCAAGAACAGCTTCAACCGTCTGCAGTTGATCCTACGGCGGGCCAGCGCCAACCTGCCAGGTTAAAGAACTCCGAACAGTTTTAAGTGTTAAGCCCACCTTAAGACCTGCCCGGCTACGCCTGTAGTCGGGTGATAGAAAAGGTGGTGGAGATGGGTGCGCAATCCAATGCGGCGCCAATCATCATCAAGAAGAAACGTGTGTCAGGTGGCGATGGCCACCACGGTGGCGCGTGGAAGGTCGCATATGCCGACTTTGTCACGGCCATGATGGCGTTCTTCATGTTGATGTGGCTGCTGAACGCAACGACGGAAACTCAACGCAAAGGGCTGGCGGATTACTTCTCTCCGACGATTCCGGTGAACCCGGTCTCGGGTGGTGGTGACGGGGCCTTTGGCGGAAACAATATGTTCTCCGAACGGACGATGGTAATGGATGGTTCAGGCGCTGCTAAACGGCATCCAACCATCGCCCGGCAGGCGCGCGGGTCGATCGGGGTAAACCCTGACGGTGGCAAGGAAATGTCTGAGGACTTTTCCACGCTCGAAGCACAGCTTTTGGGTCATACTGGAGAAAGCATGGTGTCAGACAAGGTGCTGAAACACATCGTCACCCGCGTCACCGACAAAGGTTTGGTGGTCGAGCTGTTTGATACCGAGGATCAACCGCTGTTCGAATCGGGCACGAATGAGCCCACTCCGATGATGCGGGCGCTGGCGTTGCTGGTGGCGCGATCCTCGGATCTGGTTACCAATGACGTATCGGTTGAGGGACATGTCAGAGCTTCTCCCGTAGTTTTGGCACGGGATCCGTCTTGGGACGTGTCGACCTCGCGCGCGCAGGTGGTTCGGCAACTACTTGAAGATAAGGGTTTTGCAGCGGCTCGGCTGGATCGGATTACCGGGCACGCTGACAGAGAACTATCTGATGAAAATCCGATGGCAGTGCGCAACAACCGGATTGAGATCATCTTTCTGCGTAACACATGACTGCGAAAGGATAGACGGCATTTTACCTGTTAGCGCGCTGTTAAGAGGCTGTGCGCTAGCTGTTGCATCAACATTTGACGCAACAGAAGGGCGTGCCAATGACGATTTCCTCCTCGCTGAATGCCGGTGTGGCCTCATTGAAGGCCAACGCCAACCGGCTGGCCACCATTTCCGACAACATCGCGAATTCGTCGACCTTCGGCTACAAGCGCGTCCAGACGGATTTTCATTCCATGGTCACCTCGGGCCAGGGTGGCAGCTATTCGGCGGGCGGGGTCAGAACCACCAGCCAGCGTCTGATTGATCAGCGTGGATCGCTGGTGACCACCAACAATTCGACCGACCTGGCGGTGCGGGGTCGGGGCATGCTGCCGGTGCGCCCAAGTTCACAAATAGCGGGCGGATCGAATGAGATGCTGCTGACAACGACCGGATCGTTCCGCACCAATGACGAAGGCTATCTGGTCACCGAATCCGGTCTGGTTCTGCTGGGCTGGCGCGCGAACGCCGATGGATCGATCCCGGCGGTTCCCCGCGATACGCCGGCGGCACTGGAGCCGGTGCAGCTGAGCGTCAATCAACTGTCCGGCTCTCCGACAACACAGATGAACCTGCGCATGAACCTTCCCGCCACGGCCACCGATGCAGGCGCACCGGGCGATACACAGCCTCTGTCAGTTGAGTATTTCGACAACCTAGGCAAGTCCGAAAGCGTCGATATCGAGCTTGTGCCAACCGTCCCTGCCACCGGCACCAGCAATGAATGGACCATGGTTCTCCGCGATTCGGCCTCGGGCGGGGCGGTGATCGGGGAATATACCCTGACCTTCACCGACAGCCGTACCGCGGGCGGCACCCTGACCAGCGTCACGCCGGTTTCGGGTGGCGCATATGATCCCACCACCGGCAGTGTCGTCGTCAACGTTGCGGGCGGCCCGATGGAGGTCAATATCGGCCAGATCGGCGACCCGGACGGTATCACGCAACTGTCGGACACGTTTGCTCCGGTATCGATCACCCGTGACGGCTCGGCTGTGGGCACGATGACCAGCGTTCAGGTTGATGAAAACGGCTATGTCTATGCCTTCTATGACACCGGTGTCAGCCGCCGCATGTTCCAGATTCCGTTGGCGGATGTACCCAACCCTAACGGCCTAACTGCGCTTGACAGCCAGACCTATGCGCCGTCGCGGGACAGCGGCACATTCTTCCTGTGGAACGCGGGTGAAGGCCCGACCGGAGACCTCGTGTCCTTCGCGCGTGAAGAATCGACCACGGACATCGCGACCGAGCTGACCTCGCTGATCCAGACGCAGCGCGCCTATTCCTCGAGCGCGACGGTGATTCAGACCGTCGATGAAATGCTGCAGGAAACCACCAACCTTAAACGCTGATTTGGGTTTTGATCCGGAAAGGGGGGCTGTCTCATGAATCTGTCGACAGCATTCAACAACGCCGTCAGCGGCCTGACCGCTTCCAGTCGGGGGACGTCGGTGGTGTCGGACAATATCGCCAACGCGCTGACGCCCGGCTATGCCCGCAGGTCGTTGGAGTTGACGACGAACACGATCTCGGGCACCGGCGTGCGTACGGTTGGCGTGGTCCGCAATCACGATCCCGTTCTGACAGCCAACCGACGCGCAACCGACGCGGACCTGGCATACCAAACAGCGGCCTCCACCTTTCACGCCGGGGTAGAAAGCGTGGTTGGCACAGCCGACGACCCGACATCCCTTGCCGCCAGGCTGGCAGAGTTCGACAGCAGCCTGATCACGGCTGCCAGCCTGCCCGACTCGTCCGAGCGGCTGGATCAGGTCGCTCGGACCGGTCGCGATCTGGCTGAAAGCATCAACAGGGCGTCCGAAATCGTACGGCAACTGCGGTCGGATGCGGACCGGACGATTGGCAAGCAGGTGGACAGCCTGAACCAGATCCTCAAGGAAGTTGAGAAGCTGAACGCCAAAATTCCCTCAGTCAAACATTCGGGCGGTGACATCGGGGCATTGCTGGATCAACGGCAGGTCTTGGTGAATCAGGTCAACGCATTGGTGCCGGTGAATGCGGTGCCTCGTGCGAACGATCAGGTGTCGCTCTATTCCGATGGTGGTTTGATCCTATTGGAAGGGACCGCAGCCGAGTTTTCCTTTACCACGACCGACAACACAAAGCCCCATATGACCGTAGGAAATGGGTTGCTGTCGGGGTTGGAAATGAACGGCAACCCGGTGCGCATCAGCGGTGACGCAGCGCAGATACGCGGCGGTGCGTTGATGGCGCAGTTCGAAATCCGCGATGAGTTGGCCGTCGAAGCGCAGGCCAATCTGGACTCGGTCGCCCGAGACCTGATTGAACGGTTCGAAACACCCGGTCTGGACCCCTCGGTGTTGCCTACAAACCCAGGGCTGTTTACCGATGCAGGAAACCGGTTCGATGCCACAGCGCCCGCAGGGTTGGCCTCACGCATCAGCCTGAACACGATTGTTAACCCGGACAATGGCGGCGACAGCTGGCGGTTGCGCGACGGGCTTGGCGCGGCGGCCCCGGGCGATCCGGGCGACGCCACGCAGCTGCAGGCCTTTGGTGCCGTTCTGAACGCAGCCCGCCCCGTGGCCGGATCACCCTTTGGCACCGGTAACATGCGCGCTTCAGACCTTACCGAAGCACTGATGTCCGATATCGGTTCCAACGCCCATACCGCCAGCCAACGTCTGATCTTTGCCAACAATGCGCAATTGGAAATGGCCCGGATCGAGGCGGAACAGGGTGTGGATACCGACCAGGAACTTCAGACCCTGATGGAGATCGAGCAGGCCTACGCCGCAAACGCCCGAGTCATCTCGGCGGTGGATGAATTGATGGAAACCTTGTTGAGGCTGTGATGATGAACTTGACCTCTATCGGTGATATGGCGCGGGGCATGACATTGCAAACCCGCTCGACCGAGCTCAGAAACCAGATCGAAACCCTGTCTTATGAGATGTCGACCGGCAAGGTTCAGGATGTCTCGGGACGGCTGGACGGCGACTTTTCGCATCTGCTGGATCTGGATCGCAGCCTGTCGCGTCTGGACGCCTTCCAGGTGTCGACGGCCGAGGCCGGATTGTTCACCGACGCCATGCAGCTGAGCCTGACAACGGTGAATAACTCCGTGACCGAATTGACCTCATCCTTGCTTTCTTTCGGAACGTCGAACCAGGCAGTCAGCCACGAAAACGCCTCTGTGCAGGCTCGAAATGAACTGGACATGATCATGTCCGCGCTGAACACACGCGCGGGCGGGCGCAGCCTTTTTTCCGGCGCGGCCACCGATGTGTCACCCCTGCCCTCGACCGACACGCTGTTGGCCGCACTTGAGGCGGAATTGACTGGCTACACCACAGCGGCCGATATCCGTCAGGCGGCCGAAGACTGGTTCAATGATCCGGCCGGATTCGACGCCGTAGTCTATCAGGGTTCAGACATCGCACTGGCACCGATGCAGATATCCGAGAATGAAAGCGTCAGGATACCGATCACGGCTACGAACCCTGCGCTCAAAGATTCGATCCGGGATATTGCTGTTGCTGCGTTGGTCTCTGATGATGCTCTGAATCTGCCTCGGGACCAACGCACAGGGCTGTTCACGCAACTGGGAGTTGATCTGGCCAACACTCAGAACGATATCGTCAATCTGCGCGCTCAGGTGGGATATGCTGCAGCCCGGATCGAAGAGGCCGCGACCCACAACAGTGCTGCACAGACCAGCCTGGAATACAGCCGGAATGAGCTGATAGCAGCCGATCCCTATGAGACGGCCGCACAGCTACAAACTGTCCAGTTTCAGCTAGAGAGCCTGTATTCGGTTACCGTTCGCAATGCCAACCTGTCGCTGGTGAATTTCCTGAGATGAGACTCTTCGTTTGCTTATTGATGCTACTGCCCGTGATCGCGTCTGCTGGCACGATCCGCCTTAAGGATCTCGTGGATTTCGACGGGGTGCGGGGCAATGACCTAGTGGGCTATGGCCTCGTGGTCGGGTTGAATGGCACCGGTGATGGGCTGCGCAACTCACCCTTCACCGAAGAGATCATGTCAAATATTCTGGAACGGCTGGGCGTCAACGTGAACGGTGAGGATTTTCGCCCCAAGAACGTCGCGGCGGTCTTGGTGACAGCGAGCCTGCCGCCCTTTTCGCGGGTTGGTGGGCAGATCGATGTAACGGTATCGGCCATAGGCGACTCAAAAAGCCTGCTGGGCGGGACGCTGATCATGACACCCCTCAACGCAGCGGACGGCCAGATTTATGCAGTTGCGCAAGGGACGGTTCTGGCCGGCGGTGCCTCGGCCGAGGGCGAAGCGGCTTCGGTCGTGCAAGGTGTACCAACCTCTGGCGTGATCCCCTCGGGCGCGCGGGTCGAGCGTGAGATCGACTTTGATCTCTCGACCCTGACGCAGATGCGGTTGGCTCTACGCGAGCCGGATTTTACCACCGCGAGCCGGATTGAGACCGCGATCAACATCGAATTTAATCGGGCCGTGGCGATTATGAGGGATTCCGGTACGGTGGAACTTAACATCGCGGCGACGCAATCGATATCACCAGCACATGCGCTAGGCCGGATTGAAAACATATTGGTCGAACCGGAAACCAAAGCCCGCGTCGTGGTCGATCAACGCTCGGGCACCATCGTCATGGGGCAAGAGGTCAGGATTTCGCGGGTTGCCGTGTCACAAGGCAATCTGACCCTGACAGTCGAAGAAGCGCCAATCGCAGTGCAACCCAACCCGTTTGCGCGTGGCGAAACCGTTGTTGTTCCCCGTACAATCGCCGGGATCGAAGAAGAGGAAGGCACCGGGCTGGCAGAGATCCCCGAAGCCACCACCCTGTCAGAGGTCGTAGCCGGGCTGAATGCGCTTGGTGTGTCGCCGCGCGACATGATCGATATTCTCAAAACGATCAAAGCCGCAGGAGCACTTCACGCCGAGTTCATCGTGCGGTGAAGGTCACCGCACGAAACGCCGCTGACGATTTATTTCGACTTCCAGCTATCCAGCCAGCGACGCAACCCGTTGCGCTTTTCTTCGATCGCGTCACCGGCGGCATAGAGGCCATCTTCGACATTTTCCAGCATCGGGTCGATCTTCGCCTGTCGGAACCTGCGCCAGCGCACCCATATCGCCCAGACAATCGCAAAAAACACCGTCAGGAAAATGATGTTGAACCATGGAATGATACGAACATCTGGGCCGTCGACATGCTTGATAAACACCGCGTTGGGGAAAATCGACATGAACTCATTGCGCCAGCCATAATGAGTCACAACAACCCATTCCGGCTCATTCTTATTTGAGATCGCGTCATTGGCTTCGGTGTAGAGATTTGCGGTGTCGAACTTGAAATACGGGGGCCATCCCCAACTGGTGTCTTCGTTCCGATAGACGATCGGCTTGCCGTTTGCCCGCACAGCCTGAATGAACTGCACATCGCGATTTGAAAGGCTGGTCGACTGATCATCCGGTTCGGACCAGAAAATGCGGGTCCAGTCGTTCAAATCCTGACGTTCTTCATACGTGTTCACAATGCGCACAACATCGTGCTGTGGCAGCGAGTATTGCAGGATCACGGCAATCGTGCCCCAGAAGATGATGATGAATGCCCATTTCACATAGGCCATGCCGTAACCCTCACATGTAGTTCACGATATAAATCAGCGCGCCAATCGCAACCCAAGGAATAATATAGACCCCAAGGATCAGTTTGCGCCGGAACGAATTGTCATAGACGTGCAGACCGCGCGCGACAAACGCTTCTTTATTACCGGTTTTTCCTTTTTCGTCCCACCAGGTTTCAAGCTTGCGACGCCGCACACTGCGGGAATAGAGCGACAGGGCGAAATACGCGACGGTCTGGATAACCAGCAGGATCAGAAAAAGGCGCAACGCACCGAACATATCAACCCTTTCTTACCGCGCCCCATGGCCCGACACGTGCGATGATGTCATCGCTGACCCGGTCCTGGCCGCTCATATCCGGTTCGTGACCGAACAGCGCGGCGCGGGCGCCTGCCTTGTCCACCTGATACTCGCGTTCCAGAAAGTCGGCAACAAAGGCTTTTTTGGCCTCGGGCCAGGTGGCGTAAGTGCTGTAAAATAGTTCCTTGTGGCAGATGAACATCTGGCGCGGGTCCAGCGGGGCTAGCTCGGACAGCAACATATTCACCAGATCGCGGTGCGGTGTGTCAGCTGCGCGCAGTGTATAGAAATAAGCCGGATGATCCGACGTGATCCGCGGCCAAGGCCCGCCATCGCTCGCCCAGCGCAGCAATTGGGCAAGGCCGTGAAAGGCCTCGGGCAGGCGGTCAGCATGGTTTCGGGCCAGGCGTCGCATGTCGGTGCGGTCCAGCCCGGTCAGGTCGACGCCCGCGTCTGCGGCGGCGTGGACGGTCAGGAAATCCATCTTCTGCTGCAGAACAGCGGCTGAGTTCACGCCGCGCGCCTCAATGATCGCTTCAACCAGATTGTTGTCGTTGAGGAAGGCCGCAATCCGGTGCCTCTGCGTGGGATCAAACACGTGGTCGATCGGCAGATCGTCAGGTCGATCACCCATGCAAATCGCTGCCGGATAGTCCAGATCAGGGAACAGGTAGAGCCCACCGAAATGCGCCGTCCAGAAGTTGCGCTGCTCAAACGCGGTGTGGCGCAGGTGGACGGGGTTGCGGGTAACGTCGCCGGTTTCCTTCGAGGTTTCGATCATCTTTGCGATCAGCACGTCGTCGAACCAGGCATCCTCCTTGGTTTTGAACCGTTCTACCATGCCCGCCAGTTGCTCGGCCTTGCGCAGGGTGCCACCTGCCGTGTCGGCCTCGATCTCGATCTTGCGCAGGTTCAGCATGTCGCGCGGGGTGGTGAGTTTGAAGACCGAGTTCACCAGCTCTCCGGCCACCGCATCGGTGGCGGTCAGCGCGAATAGCTGCACCTCGTTCATCTCGATGAATTCGCGCAGGATATCGCGCGAGGTCGAGAATTTGACGTTCAGCAGAGGCGCGCGTTTCTGCTCGGTCGTCAGCAGGATGAACTGCCGGTTGACCCCATTGGGGTTGAGGTAGAGCTCATCCTTCAGCTCAATCCCCACCTCTGGCGAATAGCCCGAGATATCGACATGGAAATCCGTCAGTGCGGTGGTCTTGCCCGCCAGATGCTGCAGCGCGCGGTTATACCTCTCGACCAGAGCCGGGCTGGAGATGTGGACAAGGTTGCCGAACATCAGGCCTTTTTTGATGAGGCGGATCATAACATTGGCCTTCCCGCACAACGGTAGCGATGCGCCCGGCCCGAGGGTGGGTGCGGAACGCGCCCGCCCTGGGGGGCGGGTCGGGCGCGTCGCGGCTGCGCCGCGATGTCACCCTCACCCAGAATCCTGTGTTCCACTAGTTCAAAACTCATGCTCGCAGTCCTTTTGCAAATGCAAAAATGATGGCGAAACCAAGGGGTACTAAAATCAAGCCAAACTGCAGCTGAAAATAGACCATAACATCTGCGGGATTTGCATTGCCTACGTCCACTGCAAATCTATCAACAAAAACATCCATCAAAGTGTAGCTGGTAAGAATTGCCAGAACAGCGCAAGCCCCACCATAGGCCAAAAATGGAAGAAGCCATTCCTCTCCATTTTCTTTGGTCGCGCGAGCCGTGCGATAGGCTCGGAAACCCATTGGTATGGAAACCGCAGTACTCAGCAGTAGCGGTAGACCTATGGCGATCAAAGAGGTCACCCCTTCCCCTCCAAATACCGCCGCTTGGCCTCTTCCATCCGACCCATCTCACGCACAGCGTTTTCGATGGCGACCTCGTCACTCTTGTCGGCATAGCGGAACTCGCTGTCGGCGTAGCGGTTGATCTCTTGCATCACCATCTCGACCGTGATCGGCTGGCGCAGGTCCTCGATCATGGCTTTCTTGGTGTCGTAGTCGCGGAACAGGAACAGGTCCGGGTTCTCCATCCATTCGTCGGGCAGTTCGAAGTCCATCGCGCGGACCTTGACCGCATCCGTGATGTTCTTGATCGCGCGGCCGGTAAAGCGCTCATCCGCCTGCTGGATCGCCTTGAGGTAGGTGCCCAGCTTGGCGATGGTGCCCATCTGCCCGATCTCGCCGGACACCCGGTCATAGACCTGCAGCAGAGCGTCCTCGTGCGGGCGGGAATGGCTTTCGAAACTGGCGGCGACGGCCTTTTTGATTTCCTGCGCGGCATAGGCGTCGTGCTCGCCAAGCGGGATGTCGTGGTTGCGGCCCATCAGCAGGTGCAGGATGTCGATGTAGTCCTCGCGCGTTTGCGGTCCGTCCACCAAGAACCGAGCGCCCGCCCGCTGGCGCAGGGCGTCGTCTACATTCTCGGGGTAGTTCGAGAACATGCCAAAGGTGCAGTTGCCGCGCACAACGGTGTTGGCGCCCGCAAAGCTCTCCATCAGCACGGCGGTGATTTCCAGCTGCCCGGCACTGGACTGCCGGTCGCCGCGTTTGCCTGCCAGTTGGTCGATATCGTCGATGGTGCCGAAACCGATGACCGAGGGGTCGATGATCGTGTTGATAAACGCTTTGGCGTTCTGGCCCGATTTGCCCTGATAGCTGTCGATATTGTCGGTGCTCAGGTTCTGATAGCGGAAGGGGTAGCCCGCGTTCTGGCAATAGTCGTTGATCAGCCCGGCCATCATCTGGATCAGAGTGGTCTTGCCGGTGCCCGGTTTACCGTCGCCCATGAAGGTAAAGATGAACCCGCCGAGTTCCGCAAACGGGTTCAGGCGGCGGTCGAAATCATAGGCCATCAGCATCTTGGCCAGTTTCATCGCCTGATATTTAGCGATATGGTTGCCGACCACCTCGTTCGGTTTCTTGAACGTCATGGTGAGCGTGGTGGATTTGGCTTTGGAGGCCGGCTCAAACCCGCGGATCGTCAGATCATCGGCCTCAATATGCCAGGCAGCGTTTTGGAACGGGGCCAGATGGCCTGCAGACTGGGCACGAAGGGCGGCTTTTTCCATCAACTGTTCGGCATAGGCGCTGGTGGCCGCGATCAGATGCGCGTCGTCGGGGGCATGTTTGGCAAGGGTCTGGTCCAACTCCCACAAGGCGCCATGCAGGGCAAGTTGGCCGTTGTCGGTCAGGACCTCTTCGATCTCGCCGAGATCGACGGTCGTCTCTCCCAGATGCGAGGACATCAGATAGGCCAGCGCGTTACCCAGCACATGAGAAGTGATTAGCGCCTCGGCGGTTAGCAACTCTGAAAACTCGGTCTTGCGGGCGGCTGGCAGGTCCCCGGCCAAATTCGCGCGTTTCAGATCACCTAACGGGGTCTGTTCTGCGTAGGCGTCAGCCACGGCCAAAGCGATGGCAATCGCCCGCCGGATAGCCTGCTGCGTGGTGGCTTGCGGCGGCGAGACCAATGCATCGCCATCATCCGAGGCTTCGATCCGTTCAACCAGATGCACCCCATCCGCGCGCGTAGTGCGCCGCGTCACCAGCCCCGGTGTCGTGGACCGAAACCGGCGCCCAGTCGAAACACCCGGAGACCGTTCCATGGCGGTCTCTACAGCCTTTGCAATCCGCGGCGCGTGTTCGAACCCGTTCAGCAAGGCGGTCGCTGCCGGATAGTGCTTGCGAATGTCGTCTTCGCGCAATTCCATCTGATCTGACGTCAAACTCATCTTTTTCCTCGCAATGCCGGGCTGAAGCCCGGCCTACTTAAATTCTGTAGGGCGGGCTTCAGCCCGCCACTAGTCTCAATACCTCAACACCTGTCCGGTCTTGCTGACAACGAACTTGCGCACATCAGCAAAGCCCGGCGGGTTGCGTTCGGCCAGCACCTGAAACGGGCGCTGCGGCAGGATGATCGACCGTTGGGTGCGCGTGGCACCGGTCTCGGCCCCTTGCCCGCCGAACGGGTCTAGTGCGAAGACCTCGCGCTCGACGGTGGAAAACCATCCAGCGCGTGCTTCGATGACGTCTTCGCTTTCCAGTTCCTCTGTGGTCCAGGCCAGTGCCCAATCCTGACCTTGCGGAGATTGCGCATCCTCCAGCACTTGCCGCAGTGGGCCGGATTGCTCGGTATAGGCCGAGGAGTACATCGGGCCTACATGGATGCGGCGCAGGTGTTTGGGGTGCAGGTCGTTGAAATCCTGATCGAAGCCCTTGGCGATGGTCACCAGCTTCAGCCCGCCCAAGGACTGCGCCATCAGATGCGCCTGCACCTCGGGCCAGCGGCGTTGGTCCTTGGGCAGGGCGGTTTTGCCGCTGTCCTCCAACTGCATCAGGTAGATCACTGGCAGGTTGATCTGGCTGTCATAGACCGCCCAGTGGATCATGAACCTGCGCCGTTCGCCTTCGTTGCCAATCCAGTGGCATTCGGGATCGTTGCGCGCCCAGAACAGCTGACCTTTCAGCAATTCCTCGTAATAGAGCCTTTGGGACAGCGCGAATTGCAGTTTGGTGGGGATTTCCTGATCCCCGATGATGGTGCGCACCATGTCGGTTTTCAGGTCGTCTTCCGAGGGCATATTGGCCAGATGCACCTGCGCCTGTTGCGCGTCATTGGCCATGGTCAGCAACTCGGCCGCCACCGGAAAGCCACTGTCGCGCTTGTCCATGGCGAGACTGCCAAAGAACCGCCCCGTATCGCGCCCAACCAGCAGGTATTTCATGGAAAGCGCGCGAAAGGTGTAGAGCAGCCCCGAGAGGTAGCGCGACACGATCCGCACCTCTTGTTTCGAGATCGCGCCCTCGGCCTCCATCGTTGCGGCGACGCGCAGGAGGTGGACGGTGATCACCTCGAATTTGCGGAAATAGCGGCGCGAGGCGAAGGTGTCGGTCAGGCCGACATGGTCTTGGGTGGGATCAGTCATTTTTCAACCCAACAACCAACAAGTCCGTTCCATCTTGGTTTAGCCGATAAATTGGTCGATCCAAGAAACCGATCTTGCTTTTTTTCTTCACGTAATCTGGTGCTATCGGATTGGAAGCCGCTAGAAGAGTAACCTGACGCTGCTTCCGTATCTGCCAGCCAAAGAACGCGCCAAATAGGCCAAAAACAACGGGAAAAGCGACAAGAAACGCAACAAGTTGCGAACCCGGCGCTGTGTATTCTCCAGACACCCCAGTGATACTGTTATTGTATTCTACTTTCACCGTTTCCGAAAAATAGGCTGGCAGTGAGAAAGTCAGCAAGGTCAACGCAAAGAAACACAATCCGAACGCCAAACAAGCTCTCATTCTAGGGTTTTTCATCACCCACCATACAAATTCTTATCATGCTTCTCGACAATCGAGGCGAACCGGCGGGCAAAGCGCTCATCCGCCTTTGCCTTCTTCTCCAGCACGTCGCGGGCAAAGACCATGTGGTCCTCATGCGCCTCTAGCATGTCGGCCATTTTCTGGTTGGTCGCGGTGCCGATGGCAGCCATGGCCGTTTGCGCCTCTTGGTCGGTCTGCACACCGATCTCGTTGATGCGGTGGGCCACGTCCTGTTGCTGCGCGGTTTTCAGCGATTTGGTCAAGGCGTCATACAGCACCACACGCTGCTGCGTGTCTGTCTGCAGCTTGTTGATCAGCACCATCTGCGTTGCCGCCTGGTTCTGCAGGGAATCGACCCAAGTCTTGCCCTTCTCGATGTAACGCTCCAACGTCTGCGACTTGGCCAGCTTGACCTGCTCTTCCTGAACCTTTGCGTTGTATTGCTTGTTCAACTCGGCCAGTTCAGTCTCTAACTGGGTGCGCGCGGCGGCGTCCTGCTCGACGCTGATCTTGTTTTCCAGAGTGATGATCGTCGGGTCCATGCCCTGAATTTCGGCGCGCAGCGCTTCCAGTTCAGCCACGGTGGCCTCACGATCGTCCAGCGTGACGGTCAGGTTCTCCTCAACCTTTACGCGCTGATTTTCCAGCACCGCCAACTGCCCTTCCAGCAGTTTTACGATCACATCGGACTTGGCGATCAAGTCCTGCAATTTGTCGTCGATATTGGCGGTGCGCATCCGCTCCTGTCGCAGCGACTCGGATTTACCCTTCGAGAAGATGCCGACAAACGACTCCCACCCGGTTTTCGAGCGCATCTCGTCGAAATCCTTGGAAAAGGCGCTGGTGACGTCGTCCAGACCCATGATCAGCTCGGCAATATTGGCGTTCATCACCTCGGTATGGGCGTGCACATCCTCAAGCGTCGCGTTTTCGATGTCGATATCCGCCTCGGCTGTGCCGATCTTGGCACGAGCGGCCTCGATGCGCGAGGTCAGCCCTTCGATCTGTGACTGGCTTTCACGAACTTTCGCCTGAGTCTCTTCGATCAAGGCTTCAAATTGATGGTTCGACATCTCTGCTATCCCCTTTTTTCTTTAAT
The DNA here is from genome assembly GCA_013032095.1 of Ruegeria atlantica. Taxonomy (GTDB): domain Bacteria; phylum Pseudomonadota; class Alphaproteobacteria; order Rhodobacterales; family Rhodobacteraceae; genus Ruegeria; species Ruegeria atlantica_E. Next base: position 133,635 of record WQBJ01000007.1, read on the forward strand.
TACCCAATAAGATAGGGAATGTTACAACCATTTACATCCCCTAGGGCCTACAAATCACGCGAAGATTGGCAAACTCATCAGCAAAAAGATAGGCGGGATTGCAAATTGAAAGGTTTCGAATTTGGGCAACTTATCTAAATTAACATGTTAAATTTATTTTGATCAAATCTGGATTGATTCCTCATACAGAGTGGCCCTAGACATTTGCGTCCCCACTTGCTTGGGTGCGCGCAATCCAATTTTCGCCGGAGGCTTATCATGCTGGACGCAACAACCGATCTGAAATCAATCCTCAAGAACCCCGAATTGCTGGCCACCAAAGCCTATATCGGCGGTCAGTGGGTGGACGGCGACAACGGGACGTTCGAGGTGACCAACCCTGCGCGTGGCGATGTGGTGGCCGAAGTGGCCGATGTCAGCCGCGCGCAGGTTGCAGGCGCGATTGCGCAGGCCGAAGCCGCGCAGAAAGAATGGGCCAAGCTGACCGGTAAGGAGCGGGCTGTGATCCTGCGCCGCTGGTACGATCTGATGATGGAAAACGCCGAGGATCTGGGCAAGATTCTGACCGCCGAACAGGGCAAGCCGCTGGCAGAAGCCGTCGGCGAGATTGGTTACGGCGCCTCCTTCATCGAGTTCTTCGGTGAAGAAGCCAAGCGTGTGTACGGCGAAACCATTCCCGGCCACCAGCGCGACAAGCGGATCATGGTGATGAAGCAGCCGATCGGTGTTGCGGCTTCGATCACGCCCTGGAACTTCCCGAATGCGATGATCACCCGGAAAGCCGGACCCGCGCTGGCTGCTGGTTGTGCCTTTGTAGCGCGTCCCGCAAAGGAAACACCTTTGTCGGCGCTGGTTCTGGCGGTTCTGGCTCATGAGGCAGGCGTCCCGGCGGGCGTGTTTAACGTGGTGCCTTCATCCCGGGCCAGCGAGATCGGCAAGGAATTCTGCGAGAACCCCGGTGTGCGCAAGCTGACCTTCACCGGCTCGACCGAGGTAGGGCGCATCCTGCTGAAACAAGCGGCTGATCAGGTCATGAAATGCTCGATGGAGCTGGGCGGCAACGCGCCGTTCATCGTGTTCGACGACGCCGATCTGGATGCGGCCGTCGAGGGCGCGATGCTGTGCAAGTTCCGCAACAACGGCCAGACCTGCGTTTGCGCGAACCGCATTTACGTGCAGGCCGGTGTTTACGACGAATTCGCCGCCAAGCTTAAGGCGGCGGTCGAAGCGCTGAAAATCGGCGACGGTCTGGCCGAGGGCACCACCACCGGCCCGCTGATCAACGCCGAAGCAGTCGAGAAGGTAAAAGAGCACATCGAGGACGTCACCTCGAAAGGCGGCGCGGTTCTGACCGGCGGCCTGCCGCACGATCTGGGCGGCACCTTCTTCCAGCCAACCATCGTGACCGGCGTGACCCAAGAGATGATGGTGGCGCAGGACGAAACCTTTGGTCCGCTGGCCCCGCTGTTCAAATTCGAGGACGAGGACGACGTCATCGCCATGGCCAATGACACGATCTTCGGTCTGGCCTCGTATTTCTATGCCAAGGACCTCAGCCGAGTCTACAAAGTGGCCGAGGCGCTGGAATACGGTATCGTTGGCGTGAACACCGGCATCATCTCGACCGAGCTTGGACCGTTCGGTGGCGTCAAGCAGTCCGGCCTGGGCCGCGAAGGCAGCCACCACGGCATGGAAGACTATCTCGAGATGAAATACGTCTGCCTGTCGGTCTGATCTGAAAAGGCTCCGGTGCATTGCGCCGGAGTCATTCGGTTTGTCATAAAACTGCAACCAAACCGTCACATCCCTGCAATGACCCGCGTTCATCCCCCTCTCATCCAAGTGAGAGAGGATACCACACGATGTCATTGCGCTCTGTCTGCCTGACATCTGCCCTTGCGCTGACCGCCGGTCAGGCCGTGGCAGAAATGAATTTCAACCGAATTGCGTCCTTCCCCGTCGTCAAGAATATGGCAGAAGGGGCCGATACAAACCGCGAAACCTCACCCGAGATCATCGCGGCGACTGCGGATGGCATGACGCTGGTCTATACTGACAGCCCGCTGGGCGTGATCGGAATGGTCGACATCACAGACCCCGCGAACCCGGCCCCTCTGGGCGCGATGGATGTGGGTGGTGAGCCGACCTCGGTTGGGATCGTTGGCACGACGGCTTTTGTGGGTGTGAACACATCCGAGAGCTATACCGCACCCTCCGGCAAACTGATCTCGGTCGATATCGCGAGTCAGGCCGAAACCGGTGCCTGTGATCTGGGCGGTCAACCCGACAGCGTCGCTATCGCCCCCGATGGCAGCTTTGTTGCCGTGGCGATCGAGAACGAGCGTGACGAAGACCTGAGCGACGGCGTTATCCCGCAGTTGCCCGCCGGGTCGCTGGCTCTGGTGCCGCTGAAAGACGGCGCACTGGATTGCGCGGGCATGAAGATGGCCTCTCTGACTGGTCTGGCCGAGGTTGCACCGACCGACCCCGAGCCGGAATTCGTGGACATCAACGCCCTGGGCGAAACCGTCGTCACCCTGCAGGAAAACAACCACATCGTAGTCGTCGACAAGAACGGCACCGTGATCAGCCATTTCTCGGCGGGCGCGGTGGATCTGGAAGGCATCGATGCCACGGATGAGCGCGGCGCGCTGATCTTCACCGAAAGCCAGCCCGGTCGCCTGCGCGAGCCCGATGCGGTGAAATGGATCGACGAAAATCACTTCGCCACCGCCAATGAAGGCGACTACGAGGGTGGCTCGCGCGGCTGGACCATCTTCCACAAGGACGGCACCGTCGTTTACGAGAACGGCACGGATTTCGAGAAAGCCATCATCCAGATCGGCCACTACCCCGACAAACGCTCGGACAGCAAAGGGGTCGAGCCGGAAAGCGTGACTGCGGCTACCTTCGGCGGCATCCCGATGATCTTTGTGGGCGCCGAGCGTGCCTCGGTCGTGGGTGTTTATGACGCCACCGATCCGGCCGACCCGGTTCTGAAACAGCTCTTGCCCTCGGGCGTTGGCCCGGAAGGCTATGTAACGATCCCCGAACGCAATCTGCTGATCTCGGCCAATGAAAAAGACCTGATCGAAGATGGCGGCCCCCGCGCGCATGTAATGATCTTCGAATACCAGGATGCGCCCGCAGCCTATCCGCACCTGACGTCGGAAGGCGCGGATGAGTTGATCGGCTGGGGTGCTCTGTCCGGTCTGGTCGCGGATGAGGACGGCATGATCTATGCGGTCAATGACAGCTTCTACGGCTTCCAGCCTTCGATCTTCAAGATCGACCCCAGCCAGCAACCCGCCCGCATCGTGGACGTGATCCGCATTCACCGTCAGGACGGCAACCCGGCGCAGAAGCTGGACCTGGAAGGCATTACGCTGGACGGCAAGGGTGGCTTCTACGTCGCCTCCGAAGGTCGTACCGACCGCGTCATCCCGCACGCGATCTATCACGTCTCGGCCGATGGTCTGATCAAGGATCGCAAGGGCGAGATCGGCCTGCCGCCAGAGCTGATGGCGGTTGAGAAACGCTTTGGCTTCGAAGGTATCACCAAGGTTGGTGACACCCTTTGGATGGCGGTTCAGCGTGAATGGAAAGACGACCCGGAGAACCACGTAAAACTGGTCGCCTACAATCTGGACACCAAGGAATGGGGCGCTGTGCACTATCCCAAGGCAGACCCAGAAAATGGCTGGGTGGGTCTGTCGGAGATCGTGGCCTTCGGTGACCATGTCTATGTCATCGAACGCGACAACCAGCACGACCACCGTGCAGTGACCAAAAAGATCTACCGCATCCCGCTGTCGGAAATGACCCCGGCCCCGCTGGGTAGCGAGCTGCCCGTCGTCAGCAAGCAAGAGGTCCGCGACCTGCTGCCTGACCTAACCTCCACCGGTGGTTACGTTCTGGACAAGATCGAAGGTCTGGCCATCCTGCCCTCGGGCGAGGCGTTTGTGATGACCGATAACGACGGTGTCGACGATGCCTCAGGCGAGACGATGTTCTGGTCGATTGGGTCGGTGACGGCTGGAAATTGACCCTGATCACATCCAAGAAAGCCCCACGCGACAATCGTGTGGGGCGATTTTTTTGACTAACGTCAAATGAACTCAATAACTTGAATACCTGAAGTTCACGACAGCATCGTTTTGGATGGCGCAATGCGCTTTGATCGTACTTCGCGCGTCGTTACTATCCTGTGACCGAGCCACTTCCAGATCGATCAGGTCAATGCCATCCGCGTTTGTGGTGTAGGAAAGCGTGCGCTCGAAATCTACTGCATAATATCCTTGGTTGCCCATCGCAGTTTTTGTTCGATGCATGCAAAGGCCAATCGCATTCTCTTCCGGGGAAACACCCGGGTGTTTCTGGTATGGTGCACCATGCTTGTGATGATGATGGGCAATTGACGCGCCTAAAACGCCTAGCGCTACACCGGCGATAATATCACCGGCATCATCGGCCTGGGCTGGCATCGCGGTTAAGGCAAGCATTGTGCAGATCGTTCCGGTGAAAAAATAGCGAAAGCGCATCGGTTTCAGGTCCTTCTGTTGCAAGTCGGTTTAGAACAGGATCGGTAACTTTCCCGGAACGAGCCTACCTAAGGGCCTTAACCAGCGCCAGATTTTAAGAGCGGATGAAAATCAGCGCGTAAAATACAACGCCCCGCGCCTGGAGGAACGCGGGGCGTGCAGTCTGCGATAATCCAGAGAGGCGGGATTATCGCGGTGTGTTCGGGTCTTAGTTCACCGCTTTGGCGTCAACCACGTCCTTTTCGATGGCTTTGCCGGACGAAATCTCGATCCGCCGCGGCTTCAGCGCCTCTGGCACTTCGCGCTTCAGGTCGATGTTCAGCATGCCGTTTTCATGGCTCGCGCCAGTGACGCGCACGTGATCGGCCAGCGCAAAGCGGCGCTCGAACGCGCGGGTGGCGATACCACGGTGCAGGTAGCTGCGCTCTTTGTCCTCGGCGGCTTTTTTACCTGCGACGATCAGTGCATTTTCCTTCACTTCGACCGACAGGTCCTCTTCCGAAAAACCGGCGACAGCGACTGAGATGCGATAGGTGTCGGCATCGGTTTTTTCGATGTTGTAAGGCGGATAGCTGGGCTGAGCCACGTCGTTGGTCAGAACACGGTCCATCATGTCGGCGATCTGATCGAAACCAATGGTGGCGCGGTGCAGCGGTGCAAAATCAAAAGTACGCATGTGTCATATCCTCATGTTTGAGCGATCTGTTTTTTGCCCTCCGTTCGGACGGGCGATGGTGTATGCCGAGCCCCGTTCGTGGCGACCCGGTATAGTTCACATGGGGAGCATTTTGACCGAGTTCAAGACCCGTCGGAGGAGATGAATTTCGCGCCGGAACTGGACTTGCCCGACCCCACCTGCAACCGGCGGATCGTGGCCTTGGGTTGGGGGGCATCACGGCGCAGGTCAGCCTTGAGTTCTGCAACGATACCAGACAGTTCCATACCAAACCCGACCTTCTGACGCCCGTCGGTTCCAACCGCGGACACCACCGACAAAATCTGCCAACGCGGCCCGTTTCGGGCCAGCAAGGCCGAGCCCGATGACCCGAAGGTAATATCGCAGTTAAAGGTGATCAGCCCCTGCCGCCGTTGCAAAATTCGGCAAGAGCGTTCCCGCGTGATCGCCTCGGAACGGCCACGCCCGTACGAGGCAATGCTGACCTCATTTCCGGCCAGACGACCACTGTGCAAAGCAAAGGGATCGGCCACGGAATAAGGAATGGGTTTTTCCAACCGCATCAGAGCCACGTCTGATCGAACGGCCGCAGCCGATAGTTCTGGATGATTGGCATAATCCGAATGCACCGCGATTTGGACAACTTCACGATCTGCCAATGCCTTGCCATTGCTCAAACCGGCACGGAAGGTCACTTTTCCAGAGGCAAAGGGCTCGCCGGTTTTCTTGTCTACCGCACAATGGGCTGCTGTGAGAACAAGGTCCTGTGCAATCAATGTGCCGGTGCAGAATCCTTGGTTGCCGATATCCAGCCGCCCGATAGCTTCCCAGCCGTACAGGTCCTCACGATCCGTCAGCTTGCGCTTGGCGCTTTGGGCATAGGTTGCGGTCGACAGGACCGACAGGCACAAAAGGGCACCAAGGAATAGTCGCGTCATGGCTTGATGAACCTCGCGCCGATATTTCTGTTGGTTGCACCGTCAGGCTTTGCAGCACGGAAACCGCGACCGGCAGATAATTCTGCCTGTAACACGTTCAATGATCCTTCAACCGGAGTGCCGACCGCGACACGCTGGCCGTTGAATTCAGCCTTGGCTGCCACCACCGATACGATACGCGGGCGATCACCTTCGAACGAAAAAACAGGCGCCCCCGATGAGCCGAATTCGACATCGCAGGACATTACCAAAACCTCGGAGCGCCGGGTCATGACCGAGCAAACCTCTTGCAATGCTGGGGCTTCTGCCCGGTCCTGCGCGTATGAAACCACGCCAACCTCTTCACCTCGATGCGGGCGGTTTCCTGTTTCAAAGGGAATAATGTTGGTGCTGCGAATGGGCTGCCAAAGCTCGATCAAAGCAATGTCATTGCGAAGGCGCGCGGCTGAGGTTTCCTTGTCGTACTTGTAGTCCGGGTGAATGACGGCCTGACGCGCTGCACGATAAGCAGACGCGCGCCCCAAGCGCCATGCCGCCAGAAACTCGACCTCAGACAGATCAATCCGCCGCCCCGTTACCTTGTCATACAGGCAATGCGCTGCCGTCAGCACAAGGGTTGGCGATATCAGCGTTCCGGTGCAGAACCCTGCGCCATTTATGTCCAGGCGACCCACAGCCATCCACGCCCGTCCGGCGTCGGTGGTTTCCAGGCTTTTCAATCCGCTGTCCTGCGCCATGGCAGCCATCGGCGTCAAAGCCAGTACTAAAGCCCTGATCCAGTTTCGCAAACGGTTCTCCGGCGTTGCTGTTAGCTTACCTTCCTATGTGCCGGGTGGGGCGAAAATAGGGCGTTTGCGCAGGATAAGGTTTCTGGCGGCGAATGATGCAGGGCTGCATCAGGCTTTTCAACTGAGGATTGTGGGGCCAGACTGGATCTTTAGCCCCTGTTGCATCGCCCTCGGTTTCGGTCCACCGCTGGCCCAATCCAAAAGCTCGACCGTATGCACAACCGGAATTTCCGTACCCGAGCCGATCTGCATCATGCAACCGATATTGCCGGCAGCGATCACATCCGGCTTTTTAGCCTCAAGCGTCCTAACTTTGCGCTGTTTCAGTTTACCCGAGATTTCGGGTTGCATCAGGTTATACGTCCCCGCGCTGCCGCAGCATAAATGGCTGTCAGAAGGCTCTAACACGTTAAATCCAGCCTTTTTTAGCAGGTCCTTGGGGTGTGTTTTTATCTGCTGGCCATGCTGAAGCGAACAGGCCGCGTGATAGGCAATCGTCATGTCCCTGTACGAACCCTTGGGCAGGTCCAGTTGCACCAGAAGTTCACTGACGTCCATTGCAATACCGGAGACGCGCGCTGCGTCCTCAGCTAGCGGTTCGTTTCGGAACATGTGACCATAGTCTTTCACGGTGGTGCCACATCCACTTGTATTGACGACGATGGCGTCCAAGCCCTCAGCATCCATTTCGGAAATCCAGGCTCTAATATTGGCCTCAGCAGATTTGTGGCTTTCCTGAACCCTGCCCATGTGGTGGGTGAGCGCCCCGCAACACCCAGCCCCGTCAGCCACAACAACCTCGCAGCCCAACCGAGTCAAAAGCCGGATTGTGGCGTCGTTGATATCGGTGTTCAGTGCCTTTTGGGCGCAGCCTGTCATAAGCGCCACCCGCTTTAAGCGCGTACTCTTAGGCGCAAAGCTCTGCGGGTCGTCATTCCGACTGACCGGAGGAATATGCTTCGGTGCCATGTCCAGCATCGCCCGCAACCGCGCATCCGGCATAAGAAACCGGAATGGTCGCCCCAGCTTGGCCCCGATCAGCGCCCAGCGAAACCGGGTCGGATAGGGCAGAATCTGTGCCAGCACCCACCTCAGCGCGCGATCGGTGAAGGGGCGCTTGTAGTTGGCCTCGATATACTCTCGCGCGTGATCGACCAGATGCATGTAATGCACACCCGATGGGCAGGTGGTCATGCAGGCCAGGCAAGATAGACAGCGGTCAATATGCTTGACCGTTTTTTCGTCCGGCACACGCTCATTTTCGAGCATGTCTTTGATCAGATAAATACGCCCGCGCGGACTATCCAACTCATCTCCCAGCACCTGATAAGTTGGGCAAGTCGCGGTGCAGAACCCGCAATGCACACAGCTGCGCAGGATTTCGTTGGAGCGCTGGATTGCCGGATCCTGCAACTGTTCTTCGGTGAATGTCGTCTGCATCGGCTTACCCCATCAGTCCCGGATTGAAGATGCCGCGCGGATCGAATCTTTGCCTTAACCCTTGTGTTAGAGCCTTTATCTCTGTCGGTTCGGGTTGGAAATGACCCAGAGATACGACAGTTTCGATTGCCCCTCGCACCAGTGTGGCATGGCCGTCAAACCTACCCAGATTTCCTCGTATGTCCGTGCCACTTGGGGCCCGTGCCCAGATCAGGCCACCTCCCCAATCGAACAATGTCTGATCCGCATTCAGCCGTGCCTCAATATCCGGCGCGTCTGTTGGTTTGACTGAAATCCGCCAGACATCACCGTCCTGCCCGTGAAACGGCCTGACATCACGAAGAGCGCGCCACAACTCGGCGGAGCCAGACGCCTCGGTGATCTCACCAAACCCTGACAAAACAGTCTTCAACCGGTCAATTCGATATGCCACTGAATCCGAAAACCCCTCGACCCGCAACAGGACACGACCGTCTTGCGGATCAAACGCGGCCCCGCTCACTTCATACGGAGATTTCAGCGCCGCAGACATGACCTGTATGGCTTGAGTCAACTCCGCCACATGAACGATCAAGGTTGCAGTGGACTCGGGTTTTGGGAGCACTTTCAGCGACAGCTCAGTCAGAACCCCTAGCGTGCCCCAGGACCCTGCCATCAGTTTGACCAAATCATACCCGGTCACGTTTTTCATTACGCGGCCACCATTTTTGACCACCTGGCCCATGCCATCGACATAGCGCACGCCAAGAAGGAAATCCCGGCAGGCCCCGGCCTGAACGCGACGCGGGCCCGATATATTGGTGGCAACAACGCCGCCGACAGTTGGCTCTCCGTTCGTGCCTAACAGACCGCGATGATCCATCGGTTCAAAGGCCAATTGCTGGCCCTCTGCTTCCAACGCAGCCTCGATATCGGCCACGGGCGTGCCGGCTTGCGCCACAAGGGTCAGGGCACCAGGCTCATACAAAGTAATGCCCGTCAGGCCGGAGGTTTCAATCATAGCCTCTGGGCCAGTCACACCACGGGTCCCGCCTCCGGCAATGCGCACCGGTTGCTGTAGCCCGGCCACCAACTCGGCCAGTTCGGCTTCTGTCTCAGGTTTCATTGCAAATCTTCTGTGTTAGAGCCTTATTGAGCCGCCAATTGCGCGACACGGCGTGCTTCAGATGCGTCCAATGGGAACACTTTCGCAGGGTTCAGCAGCCAACTCGGGTCGAAGACATCTTTGACAGCCATCTGCGCCTCGAGATCCTGCGGCGTGTACTGATGCGACATCAAATCCCGCTTTTCGATGCCCACCCCATGTTCGCCCGTCAGGCACCCGCCTACATCCACACACAGCTTGAGGATTTCGGCGCCGAACGCCTCGCATTTTTCAAGATCGCCGGGCTTGTTGGCATCAAACAGGATCAGCGGGTGCATATTGCCATCACCCGCATGGAATACGTTGCCAACCGGCAAGCCGTATTCCTCGCTCATTTCACCGATCCGGCGCAGCACTTCGGGCAAGGACGAAACAGGGATCGTGCCATCCAGACACATGTAATCGTTCATCTGCCCCATCGCACCGAAAGCCGACTTGCGTCCCAGCCAGATCTTCGCACTTTCCTCGGCCGACTGACTTTCGCGCAACTCGACGGGGTTATGACGCTTGGCGATTTCGGTGATCTTCGACAGTTGGTAGTCGATCTCGGCCTCGGAACCTTCAACCTCGACAATCAACAGAGCGGTGCAATCGGGGTAACCGGCATGGGCAAAGTTCTCACAGGCCTTGATGCAGAGCGTATCCATGAACTCGATCGCCACCGGCAGGATGCCCGATTTGATGATGTCCGAAACGCATTCCCCGGCCACCTCGTTGTCGTCAAAGCCCATCAGAACGGGCCGTGCTCCTTCAGGCTTACGCAGGATGCGCAAAGTTGCCTCGGTCACTACGCCTAACTGCCCTTCCGAGCCACAGATCAGTCCAAGCAGATCAAGCCCACCCGCATCCAAGTGCGCGCCACCGATCTCAACCACACTCCCATCCATAAGGACCATCTTCACGCCCAGCAGGTTATTGGTGGTCACGCCGTATTTCAGACAATGCGCCCCGCCGGAATTCATTGCGATATTGCCCGCAATGGCGCAGGCCAGTTGCGAGGACGGGTCGGGGGCGTAAAAGAAATCCTCCTCCTCAACCGCGCCTGTGACGCTCAGGTTGGTGCGGCCGGTCTGAACACGGATGAAGCGGTTGTCATAGTCGGTCTCCAGCACTTCATTCATCCGGGCGACCCCCAAGATGACGCAATCGGCGGTGGGTAAGGCACCACCAGCCAGAGAAGTGCCAGAACCGCGCGGCACCACCGGCACGCCCTCCTCATGGCAAATGCGCAGAACCTCTGAGACCTCTTGCGTGGTCGACGGCAAAACGGCCAACATCGGTGGGCAGCGATAAGCAGTCAGTGCGTCGCATTCGTAGACGCGAGTTTCGGCCGGATCGTGGATCACCGCACCTTCGGGAAGCACCTGCAACAATCGACTCAAAACCGCTGCCTTGCGGCGCAGAACATCGGGGTTTGGCGCTGGCATGTCCAATGGCTGATCCTCTCATTTGGTAAAATAATATTACCAATTTTCTGATCTGGCAAGTTATGACGTCACGCCGTAGTGTCGCGCCATGTCCTGGATCGCTCAATCTATGCCGTTTTCCCCGTTAGACTATGCCGCCTTGTTGTTGCTGCTGGGCGCATGGTTGTGGATCGGTTGGCGGGTTGAGAATCCCTCGCCACAGAAATCCTCGGTCAGCAAGATCATGGACGAGTACCGCCGCGACTGGATGAAGGAAATGGTGACCCGGCAGCCACGCATGTTCGATGCTCAGGTGGTTGCAGCCATGCGGCAGGGCAGTACGTTTTTCGCATCGACCACGATGATCGCCATCGGCGGCGGGTTGGCGCTGCTGGGCAATCCGCAGCGGCTGGCCGGGGTGGCCGAGGATCTGGCCCTTGGCTCTGCGCCTGCGCTGGTGTGGGAAGTCAAGATCTTAATTATACTGCTGTTTCTCGCCAACGCCTTTCTGAAATATGTCTGGGCGCATCGTTTGTTCGGATATTGCGCCGTGCTGATGGCCGCCGTTCCCAATGACCCAGAAGAGGCTAGCGCCTATCCCCGCGCGTCTCAGGCGGCTGAAATCTGTGTCACCGCCGCGCGCAGTTTCAATCGGGGTCTGCGCGCCACCTATTTCGCGCTCGCTGCGGCGGCTTGGATATTAGGGCCTATCCCGCTGATGTTGGGCACGGTGATCACGCTGGCGATGCTTTACCGGCGGGAGTTCGCATCTCTGTCCCGCACAATTCTGCTCAACACCGGATCGTGATCGCCGGTCGGGCTCAGAGAGGTTAGGTTCACGTCATGAGATATCTTGTTCTGTGTGCTCTTATGGCCTCGCCCGCCTTTGCCGATGATCCGGTGATTGAAAACGCCACCGCCAAACGCAATGGGGATACGTGGCGATTCGATGTGACCGTCTCGCATCCAGAAACGGGTTGGGACGATTATGCCGATGGCTGGCGCGTGCTGGATATGGAAGGAAATGAGTTGGGGATGCGTGTTCTGCATCACCCGCACGAGAATGAACAACCCTTTACTCTATCGCTGAGCGGGGTGGCGATTCCTGAGGATACATCCCAAGTACAGGTGCAGGCCCGCACTAACGTGGATGGCTGGGCGGAAGACACGTTTATCGTCACCCTGCCCTGATCAGAACACACCCATCTGCAAACCGGCGGCCATGGCCAACCCAATTTCACGACATTTCTCAAGCTGATCTTCGGGGATGGCTTTTTCGGCCATAATTGCCTCGGGTGTCTGCGCATGGGTGCAGATGATCAGTGGTGGTTGCACCTCTTTCAACCGCCAGCCGGTGGCGATCCGGGCGGTTTGGCGGGCGGCGTTCTCGCCATCCGACCCGGCACAGATCATCTGGGCGTAAGGGCGACCCTCAATCTTACCCAGCACGGGATAGTAGCTGCGGTCAAAAAACTCTTTCATCAGACCCGAAATCGCCGCCAGGTTTTCGGGCGCGCAGAAGATGTAGCCATCGGCAGATAGCAAATCCTCGGGCCCGGCCTGATCTGCAAATTTCAGAACAACATTCGCCTCTGTCCGTGCCGCCTCGGCCGCGGCTTCGGCCATCTGCCGGGCACCGCCGGTGCGCGAGTGGTAGACGATCAGAAGCTGCGCCATGTCAGACCCTGTGATAGGGGCCGCCCGACAGGATGGTTGCGGCCCGGTACAGTTGCTCGGCCAGCATCACACGGACCAGCATATGGGGCCAGACCATCGACCCGAATGAGATGGAAAAATCGGCCTCGGCCCGCAGATTAGGGTCTATTCCGTCGGCTCCGCCAATGATCAGCGCCAGATCCTGCCGCCCCGCATCGCGCCAACCGCCCAGCTTTTTTGCGAAATCCGGGGAGGACATCACCCGCCCCCTTTCATCCAATGTGCAGATCACCGCGCCCTTGGGCAGCGCCTTCCGCAGCAACGCACCCTCGGCCCCCATGCCGGCGTTTTTCTTGTCTTCGACCTCAATCACCCGCGCAGGACCAAGGCCCAGCGCACGACCGGTCCGGTCAAATCGTGTCAGGTAATCGTCAAGCAGGGTCTTCTCCGGTCCGGCACGCAATCGCCCGACCGCACAAATGCTTATACGCATATATCTCTCGCCTCCGGCCTGTTAATGCAGACCGGGATGGCGCCTCAGTTGGCCGAGGCGCTGCCGCCCTGGGGCAGCCACATCTTTTCCAGCTGGTAGAATTCACGCACTTCGGGGCGGAAGATATGGACGATCACGTCGCCCGTATCGATCAGCACCCAGTCGCCGGCATCCTTGCCTTCGACCTTCGAGGTGAAACCGAATTCCTGCTTGATGCGATCCGTCAGCTTTTCCGCCATGGCCGAGACCTGACGGGTCGACCGACCCGAGGCAATCACCATGTGATCCGCAACCGAGGATTTGCCTTGCAGGTTGATCTGCACGACGTCTTCGGCCTTGTCATCGGAAAGTGAGGAAAGGATGCGTTCAAGCAGCTTGTCGCTGATTGACTGAGAGTGGGCCATTACACCGGCCCCGTCATCGGCGGGCAAACCCGCCTGAGTATGTAGAGACAGAACATAGTCCTCCTTTGCTGCGCGCCGTCAAACCCCGGCGCCGGGGTACTAATAAGGTAACAAGCGAAATGCAACATTTCAATGAAAGGCCCGGAAGGCGCTCGCACGGTGACTCACTCTTTGGCGATCTGTTGCGAGTCTGCGCCGTCGTTCAGCAAACGAACCTCGCGCTGAGGGAAGGGGATCGAGATGCCTTCGGCCTTGAATGCGTCCCAAAGCGCCAGATAGACATTGCCTCGGATATTGGTTAGACCCTTGGTCGGATCGCTGATCCAGAAGCGTAGGACATAATCCACGCTGCTGTCGCCGAACCCGGTGATGTGACAGACCGGCTCGTGCGAGCCACCGCTGAGAACCCGAGTGACGGCCTTTACAGCCCGGATTGCAGCTGCACGCACCTGATGGGGGTCGTCGTCATAGCTGGTTCCAAACTCCAAATCCAACCGCACGAATTTGTCCGAATGAGACCAGTTCACCACCTGATTGGTGATCAGATCTTCGTTGGGGATCAGATATTCCCGCCCATCCCGTGTCACAACCGAGACATAGCGCGCGCCCAGCGCGTTGATCCATCCAAACGTATCGCCCAGCGAGATCACGTCGCCCGGTTTTATCGACCGGTCCATCAGGATAATGATCCCGGAAATCAGGTTCGACACCACCTTTTGCAGACCGAACCCGATACCCACACCGATTGCACCAGACAGCAGCGCGATACCTGTCAGGTCGAAGCCGAGCGTGCGGATCGCAGCCAGAAAGACCGCGCCGTACAGCAGCACCTGAATGCCTTTGGCCAGCAGAACCTGCATTGACGGGGTGATGTCATCATTGCTCATCAACCCGCGCTCGGCGGCACGAGTGCCGATACGGGCCAGTGTCAGCAGGATGCCGACGAGCAGTACAGCCTGAATGATACCCAGCGCCGAGATGTGCAGATCACCGATGGAAATCGCCACCCCGTCCAGAAACTGGGCCACGTCATCGGTCAAGTTCAGCGCAACCAGCGTTGCGTAGATCCACATGGCCCATTTGAATATCCGCCGCAGCGTCCGGTTGCGCACCAGCCGCGCCACCAGCGCAATGGCCAGCCATGCCAGGGCCAGAGTCGCCACGACACCAATGATGTAACTGCGCGATGGCCATGTGACCTGCTGCATCAACAAATACAAAGCCCAGGACATCGCCACGAAATAAACCAGTGTCAGGCGCTGCATTAACTGGACGAGAACGCGCAATCGCCATTTCGGCCAGCCTTCGCGGGCGCGGGCCCAGGCCTCCCACCGGCCCTGCGTTACAAGTTTCAGGACGTAGGACAGCGCCCACAGAACGAGGATGATGACCAGCTGATGTTGCCGCCAACCCGGCGTTACGATCAGCTCGACAAGGTTTTCGAATTGCACGGAAAAGCCCGCGACCATGTTGTTATAGAGGTCCGACAGCGAGCTGGGGATCAGGTCTTGGTTCATAGCCCAAGATTGACCAGCGTTGCCCTGTGATGCAAGCCCGGTGCCGGATTGAACCTTGATTGACGGCAAAGCCCGATATATCTGGAGCGCATGAGACTCTATCTGGCCCCTGCACCGACGTTGCAAGACCGCACGCGCCTGCGTGAACGGTTCTTTGGGGCCGCCCGCACGGTTCTGGCCCGCCTATAAGCGGCGTCCAGCCACTCGCCAGCTATTTCTCATTACATACGGGAGAGGACCGATGTCCCCCAAAACACTCTATGACAAGATCTGGGATGCCCATGTCGCGCACGAAGCCGATGATGGCACCTGCCTGCTGTATATCGACCGCCATCTGGTTCACGAAGTGACCAGCCCGCAGGCGTTCGAAGGCCTGCGCATGGCAGGCCGCAAGGTGCGTGCACCGGAAAAGACCATCGCCGTGCCGGACCACAACGTGCCGACCACGCCGGATCGTGTGAACGGGATCGAAAACCCGGAATCGCGCATTCAGGTCGAAGCGTTGGACAAGAATGCCAAGGATTTCGGCATTCACTATTATCCGGTTCATGACGTGCGTCAGGGCATCGTGCACATCGTCGGTCCCGAACAGGGTTGGACCCTGCCTGGCATGACCGTTGTCTGCGGCGACAGCCACACCGCGACCCATGGCGCGTTTGGCGCGCTGGCCCATGGCATCGGCACGTCCGAGGTCGAGCATGTTCTGGCCACGCAGACCCTGATCCAAAAGAAATCCAAGAACATGAAGGTGGAAATCACCGGCAAACTGCAGCCGGGCGTGACCGCCAAGGATATCACTCTGGCCGTGATCGGTGAGACCGGCACCGCCGGCGGCACCGGCTATGTCATCGAATATTGCGGTGAAGCGATCCGTGATCTGTCGATGGAAGGCCGTATGACTGTTTGCAACATGGCCATCGAGGGCGGCGCCCGCGCCGGCTTGATCGCACCGGACGAAACCACATTTGAGTACGTCAAAGGCCGTCCACACGCCCCAAAAGGCGCCCAGTGGGAAGCTGCGATGGACTGGTGGAAGACGCTCTACACCGACGAAGACGCGCATTTCGACAAGGTCATCACCCTGCGCGGCGAAGACATCGCGCCGGTCGTGACCTGGGGCACCAGCCCGGAAGACGTGCTGCCGATCACCTCAACCGTGCCACACCCGGAAGATTTCGAAGGCGGCAAGGTCGACGCGGCTCGCCGTTCCATCGAATACATGGGTCTAGAAGCTGGCCAGAAGCTGAGCGATGTGGAAATCGACACTGTCTTTATTGGCTCGTGCACCAATGGCCGCATCGAAGACCTGCGCGCCGCCGCTGAAATCCTGAAGGGCAAAAAGATCAAGGACGGTCTGCGCGCCATGGTCGTGCCCGGTTCGGGTCTGGTCCGTGCTCAGGCCGAAGAAGAAGGCATTGCCGACATCTTTAAAGAGGCCGGGTTCGAATGGCGTCTGGCGGGATGTTCGATGTGTCTGGCAATGAACCCCGACCAGTTGCAACCGGGCGAGCGCTGTGCCGCAACCTCGAACCGCAACTTCGAAGGTCGTCAGGGCCGGGGCGGACGCACCCACCTACTGAGCCCCGCTATGGCTGCCGCAGCGGCAATCACAGGGCGGCTGACAGACGTCCGTGAATTGATGTAAGGTGCCCTCATATCTAGATATTTGAGGGATTGAAGACATGAGTGACTGGATCAAATGGCTCCTGCTGGGGCTTCTGTCCATAGCGTTTGGTATCTTTGTACTGGGCGCGCCGGCGGTGGCCTCAATTGCTGTGACAGTGGTGACCGGTGTGTTGCTGCTGATTTCGGGCGCACTGCAAGTTGTTGGCGGTTTCACCGTCGAGGGAACCGGCAACAAGATTCTGTCATTCATCATGGGTGCCGTAATGCTGTTTCTGGGGTGGTCGTTCCTCGACAACCCGCTGGAAGGCACATTGACGCTGGCGACCGTGGTGCTGATCCTGTTCCTGGCAGGCGGCATTGCACGGGTGATCCTGTCATTCCAGATGCGCGGTACGCAGTATTTCTGGGCGACGCTGATCTCGGGCATCATGTCGATCGTTCTGGCGGTCCTGATCTGGCGTTTTGCCGCAGCCGATCCGGCGGTGCTGCTGCAACTGCTGGGCATCCTGCTGGGCATCGAGATGATCTTCAACGGGCTCGGCCTGGTCTTCATGGCGTTCTACGTCAAGGACGCACCCAAAGACGACAAAGCGCCGTCAGGCGAAACAACCGAAGCGAAAGAAGCTTAAACGCGGGGCATGGGCGCGGCCCTCTCCCGCAGGAGTGTGAACATGGAAAAGTTTGAAAAAGTCCACGGGGTGGCCGCCCCAATGCCGCTGATCAATATCGATACCGATATGATCATTCCGAAAGTGCACCTGAAAACCATCAAACGGTCCGGTCTGGGCGTCGTGTTGTTTGACGAGATGCGCTATCACGATGACGGTCAGGAAAACGAAGAGTTTGTCCTGAACAAACCCGCTTATCGCCAAACCGAGATTCTGGTCGCAGGAGACAATTTCGGCTGCGGTTCGTCGCGGGAACACGCACCATGGGCGATCAAGGATTTCGGCATCAAGGTCGTGATCTCGACAAGCTTTGCCGACATCTTTTTCAACAACTGCTTCAAGAACGGCATCCTGCCCATCGTAGTCGAGGAAGAGCACCATGCGATCCTGATGGACGACGCGCATAAGGGCGAAAACGCTCGCATGACCGTGCATCTGGAAGATCAGCAGATCACCACTTCGGATGGCGTCGTGATCGCGTTCGACATCGACCCACACCGCAAGCACTGCCTGCTGAACGGTTTGGACGATATCGGCCTGACCATGGAAAAGGACCATCACATCGACAAGTTCGAGGATCACGCGAGTCAGGCCCGTCCCTGGGTGTGATTCTCGGGACGAATCTGTGGACACTCAACCTAATGGGGTCGCCAAGGCGGCCCCATTCGCATTCTTGGTGTTCAATACTTAGCAACCACAACATGTAGACCAGATCGTAGTCTACACGTCGGATTTGCGTCAGAAATGATGCAAACTCGCACCAGTTTCGCCATCTTTTTGCCTGAAATGGAGTGTTTTCTGCGGGTTGGCTTGAGCCATTTGTTTTACAGGGTCAATGTTAACGCTCAAGAGGTAGCCGTCAAAAAAACAAGATGGCGGACACAAGTTGGAAAGAAGTCGGCAAAGAATCGACCTATCCAGTTTGAAAGGGTTCGGATAGTGATTGCTCGCACAACAGGGGCGGCAATTCGGGGAATTTTGGTCGCATTAATGGTGTTGACCCCCGCGTTGTACCTGCCCGTATCGTCAACGAATGGCACCGAGATTGTTGTCTTTCTCGCCATTCTCGCCTTCTTTCTGACCTTTGCCGAATATAACTCGGCCTTTCCCAGCTTCATTGAATTCCGCGACGCACCGCCTGTTAACCGCCTGCGCTTTGTTGGGCTGATGTCGATGATCACCTTCCTGACACTGGTCTGCAAAAACGCCTATGCACCCAGCGATCTGACCGCCGCCATCTATGCATTGGGCCTTGGCGTCGCCAACGTAGCGGATTTCCCGTATTCGCCGGTAAGGCTCATCGTGCTCATGCTGCCGGACGATGCCAGTACATCGCTGATCGAATTGGTGCGTATTTCGGCCAGTGTGGCGTATGTGGCTGCACTTGTCACAATAGGCAGCTTTGTCTACGCAGTGAAAATGCGGGGCTGGCCAACCGGCAATGGCGCGTTCAACGTTTGGACCAACCTGCCCCTGTTCGATCCGACCAAGGGTGGTGACGTTGTCACCCGCTTACAGCGTGACGGACGCCTGAACATCTCGATCGGAGTGCTCCTGCCCTTCGTAATCCCAGCGCTGATCAAACTGCTGACCGACTATGCCAACCCAATCTCGTTGAGCAATCCACAGACCCTGATCTGGACTATGAGCGCCTGGGCCTTCCTGCCTGCCAGCATGATCATGCGCGGTATAGCAACCTTACGCATCGCAAATCTGATTGTTGAGAAGCGTCGCGCCTACTCTACTGCCGAGTCTACACAGGCCGCATGATCCGTATCCTTCTGCTGTTGCTGCTGCCGGCTTTGGCACAGGCAGAAACAGTGCGCATTGCCACCTACAACACGGAACTCAGTCGCGACGGGCCAGGCCTGTTGCTGCGCGACATTCAGCGGGGTGATGCGCAGGTGCTGGCGGTGGTTGACGTACTGGTCGCCGTGCAGCCCGATATTGTTGCTTTGCAGGGCATCGACTGGGATATGGATGGTTTGGCCGTGAGTGCTTTGGCCAAGCAGTTGCAACTGGCCGGGTTGGATTTCCCCCACCACTTCTCAGCACAGCCCAATGCCGGGCTGGAAACGTCGCTGGACCTGAACGGCGATGGCCGCACCTATGGCCCGGCAGACGCCCAAGGGTGGGGGCGCTTTACCGGCCAGGGCGGGCTGGCGGTGCTGTCGCGATATCCCATTCACACCGATAGCGTGCAGGACTTCACCGATCTGCTCTGGCGCGATCTGCCGGGCGCGCAATTGCCGGTCACAGAAGCCGGGCCGTTCCCCTCGGAAGAGGCGCAGCGCATACAGCGCCTTTCAGCCGTGGCCCATTGGATCGTGCCAGTGGACACGCCCGTCGGCTTGCTGGACCTGATGACCTTTCACGCAGCGCCCCCGGTCTTTGACGGGCCAGAGGATCGCAACGGGCTGCGCAACCGCGATGAAATTCACCTCTGGTCCGTGGTTATAGATGGCAAGCTGGGGCGTGGGCCTGATGGACCGTTCGTGATCGCGGGGGATGCCAATCTGGACCCGGAACAAGGCGAGGGGCGTAGAGAGGCAATTCAAGATTTACTCACCGATCCTCGCCTGCAGGACCCCCAGCCCAGTGCTCCATCCGGAGCGTTGACCACTGTCGTCTGGAAAGCAGTGGGCGAGATGCGGGTTGACTACGTACTGCCCTCGACCGATCTGGAAATTGCAGGCGCGGGTGTATTCTGGCCAGAAGAGGGCACGCCGCTGCGTGAAGCGGCCGAACAGGCCAGCAGGCACCGCCTCGTCTGGGTTGATGTGGCCATGCCCGAGAAACCATTGAACTGACCCATTCAATTTGCTCAGGGAGTTGCCGCATGGCAGAGAAAGTGTATTCATAATTGAATGGACAAATCTCTTACCCATGCCGATTGGTCGCTGATCCAGAGTTTTCTGGCCGTAACGGAAACCGGCTCTCTCTCTGGGGCTGCGCGACAATTGAACCGCAGTCAGCCAACCCTTGGCCGCCAGATTCACGCTCTCGAGGAAGAGTTGGGCGTGTCCCTCTTTGACCGCCACGCGCGCGGACTGAAGCTGAGTGAGGTAGGTACCCAACTATTGCCGATGGCGCAGCAGATGCACTCGGCCATGACGTCGTTCAGCCTGGCAGCAGCAGGTCAGGCGCAGCAATTGGAGGGGTCAGTGCGGATTACTGCCTCGGTCTTTGCCTCACACCACCTGTTACCACCAATTCTGGCGCAGATCCGGGCGCAGGAACCGGCTATTCAACTGGAGCTGGTTGCCACGGACGCCACCGAGAATTTGCTGTACCGAGAGGCAGACATTGCCGTACGCATGTACCGCCCGGAGCAGGTTGACCTCATCTCGCGCTACCTAGGGGATGTGCAACTGTGTTTCTGTGCCGCCCGGTCCTATCTGGACCGCGCGGGACGACCAGAGCAGCCCGATGAAATGTTCGACCACGATCTGGTCGGCTTTGATGCAAATGAACAGATGATCACCAAGATGCGCGCCCGAGGCTGGCCTGTCAGCAAAGACAGCTTTTCCACGCGGTGCGACCTGCAGAGCGCGTACTGGCAATTGGTCCGCGCAGGTTGTGGAATAGGGTTTACTCAGGTTCAGGTGGCCAAGGCCGACCCGGATATCGAGATCATTCTGCCGAATTTAGACGTTCTGGCGCTGCCGGTGTGGTTGGCCGCGCCTCAGGCCATGCGCCAGACCCCGCGTATTCGCAGAGTCTGGGATTTGCTGGCCGACGGGCTAAAGGCCAGCCTTCAAAGTTCGCCAGTATAGGTACCGCGCGGCGGGTAGTTGTTGCCCAGCGTGAATTTCAAGCCCCCGACAATGTCGGACATTGTCGGTCGGGCGAAAGGTGTCGTCTGCTGCCACGCGTAGTACAGCATCCGGTCTGGTGAGATGAAGAAATGCCCAGGCTCGGCAAACAGGGCGGGCTCGGCACTGCCTTCGCGCGCTGTCGAGATGTGCAGGCCCCAGTCCTCGCGCGCCGCCGCCATTGGCAGACCGTAACCCACACGCAACCGCGATACTTCGGCTTTTTCGACCGTTTCAGCGGCACGATCCGCCGTATCCGTAGTGATCATGATCACTTCGATACCCAGCCCCGCGAAATCGTCCAAAGCGGCCTCAACCTCTTTCATCTGCTTGATGCAGATCGGGCAATGCAAGCCACGGTACTGAATCACCAGGGTACCGTTTTCGCCCTTGTCCGTGTCCAGATCGAATGTTCCGTGGCCCACAGTTTCGATTTTCAGCGCAGGAACTGGATTTCCCGGTATCAACATGTGTTTTCCTCGTGATTTGGCCGGGCGTCTCATTGACCCGATGCGGCGCAGACGCTAGGGCCTTTGCGACGAAACGCAAGGAGATCCTTCATGTCCAACCCTTCGCTCCTCATCCTGCCCGGAGACGGAATTGGCCCGGAAGTTATGGCCGAAGTGCGCAGAATCATCGACTGGTTCGGCGAAAAGCGCGGCCTTCACTTTGACGTGAGCGAAGACCTGGTGGGCGGCGCAGCCTATGACGCGCATGGCAAGCCCCTGTCGGACGAGACAATGGCCAAGGCGCAAGAGGTGGACGCTGTTCTGCTGGGCGCCGTGGGTGGTCCGAAATACGACGATCTGGATTTCAGCCTCAAGCCCGAGCGCGGGTTGCTGCGTCTGCGCAAAGAGATGGATCTGTACTCCAACCTGCGCCCGGCCCAGTGCTTTGACGCGCTGGCCGATTTCTCGTCGCTGAAGAAGGACATCGTTGCTGGTCTGGACATCATGATCGTGCGCGAGCTGACCTCGGGCGTCTATTTCGGCGAACCGCGGGGTATCTTCGAGGAAGGCAACGAGCGTGTGGGCATCAACACCCAGCGCTACACTGAATCCGAAATCGAACGCGCTGCACGCTCGGCCTTTGAATTGGCGATGCGCCGGAACAAGAAGGTCTGCTCGATGGAGAAGGCCAACGTGATGGAATCGGGCATTCTGTGGCGCGAGGTCGTGGATCGTGTGGCCAAGGACTACCCCGAGGTCGAGCTGAGCCATATGTATGCCGACAACGGCGCAATGCAGCTGGTGCGCGCACCCAAGCAGTTTGACGTAATCCTGACCGACAACCTGTTCGGCGACATCCTGTCGGACTGTGCCGCAATGCTGACCGGATCTCTGGGTATGTTGCCTTCGGCCTCTCTGGGTGCCCCGATGGCCAACGGCCGCCCCAAGGCGATGTACGAGCCCGTGCACGGCTCCGCCCCCGATATCGCGGGCGAAGGCAAAGCCAACCCGATCGCCTGTATCCTCAGCTTCGCCATGGCGCTGCGCTACAGCTTTGACCAGGGCACTGAGGCGGACCGTCTGGAAGCCGCAATCGAGAAAGTGCTGGCCGATGGTGTCCGCACCGGTGATCTGCTGGCCGATGAGGGCGTGACCCCGGTCTCGACCACCGAGATGGGTGACGCGATCCTGGCAGCGCTGGACAGCAGTCTCTGATCACGTATCGCAACTGGATCGAAAGGCGGTGCCCGGTGCACCGCCTTTTTTTGCGCCTCAGTTTCCGAAAATGTTGTTCAGCAAGTTGTTGATGGCGTTTTCAAACCCACTGCCCTGCCGACGTCTTTGCTGCCGCGGCTGTGCCGTTCGCACCGGCGGGTCCGGTGCCAACATTGGCAACGGCGTGGGCGTCATACCTTCGGTCACGCGCAGCATCGTCTCTTTCCAGATCTCGGCAGGCAGTCCGCCACCGGTTACACCCGACAGGGGCGTATTGTCGTCGTACCCCATCCAGACTCCGGCCACATAGTCGGCCGTGAATCCAATGAACCACGCATCCCGCGCCGCCTGTGTCGTACCGGTCTTCCCCGCAACCTGCCACCCGGGTAGCTGCGCCCGCGCGCCGGTGCCCTCGGACACCACACGCATCATCATCCAAGTTAGTTGCTTGGCCGCCTTGTCGTTGATCACCCGCTCGCCGATACCTGATGTCTTCACCATCATTGGGGTATCATCCCCAAGCAGCTTCAACTCAGACAGGCCAAATGGCTCCACGGCCGAGCCCCCGTTCAGGATACCGGCATAAGCCCCGGTCATCTCGATCAGCGTGCTTTCCGATGCGCCCAGCGCCAGAGCTGGACCCTGCGCCAGATCGCTTTCGATACCAAACTCACTGGCCACGGTCCGGACATTTTCCAGCCCGGCAACCTCGGCCACTTTTACAGCTGGGACGTTCAGCGAATTCTTCAGCGCATCCGCCAGTGTGACGCGACCATAATACTTTCTGGTGTAGTTCTCGGGGCACCACTGGCCCGAACCTGGAATGTTGATGCAATAGGGCTCATCCACAACTGTATCCAGTGGCGAATACCCCAGCTCCAGCGCAGTGGCATAAACGAAGGGTTTGAAAGAAGACCCGGTCTGACGCAGCGCCTGTGTCGCACGGTTGAACGCACCTGACACGCGAGTCTTGCGTCCGCCCACCATCGCTCGTACGGCCCCATCCGCCGACATCACGACAATGGCCGCCTGTGCTTTTGAACCTTCGCGCACTTTCTCCTGAAAGATATATTGCAGTGCCTCTTCCGCAGATTTCTGCAAGCGCTGGTCCAGCGTGGTCCGGATCACCACATCATCCGTGGTGTCGGTACCAAAGAAGCTCGGCAATTCGGTTATCACCCAATCGGCGAAATAGCCACCAGCACGCGCCGCAGCTGCCTCGGACAATTGCGCCGGGTTGCTGCGTGCCTTGCTGGCCTGCGAGGCGGTCAGGTAGTCCTGCGCCTCCATCAAGCCAATGACCAACCGTGCCCGGTCCTGCGAGCGTTGCAGGTTGTTCGTGGGCGCGTAGCGTGTCGGCGCGACCAGCAGGCCGGCCAGCATTGCGGCCTGTGACGGGTTCACCTCGGCAGCCGAGATACCAAAATAGCGCTGGCTCGCAGCCTCGAATCCGCGCGCGCCCGCGCCCAGGAAGGCGCGGTTCAGATAGATGGTCAGGATCTCGTCCTTGGAGTACTTGACCTCCATCGCTATCGCATAGACCGCTTCCTTGGCCTTGCGCCAAAGGGATCCCTGACGGCAATCGGACTCATAAGCGGCCTCAGACTCCCATTCGCTGGGCACGTAAGGCACGCCCAAACACAACAGCTTGGCGGTCTGCTGCGTGATGGTCGAGCCGCCATGGCCGGACAGCGGCCCGCGCCCTTCGCTCAGGTTGATGCGCACAGCACTGGCGACGCCGCGTGGGCTGACGCCGAAATGGCGGTAGAATCGTTTGTCCTCGGTGGCGACAACGGCGTTTTTCAGATGAGGTGAGACGGTATCGGCGGTAATCACCCCGCCGAACTGGTCCCCACGCCAGGCAAAGACCTTACCATCACGGTCCAGCAAAGTGACCGAGCCGCGCGCACGACCATCCAGCAGGGAATCCACATCGGGCAGCGACGTGTAGACAACCCCAACCGCAAGCGCCAATAGCAAGCCGGCCACTGCCCCGACGCGCCATGTAATGCCCCAGATCAGACGCCAGACCCAACGGAACAGGCGGCGGAAGAATCCACCTCCGTTGCCACCCAATTTCTTACCGGTTCTCTTTCGGGTGGTCTTTCGAGTCGTCGTTTTGCGCGCAGCCGCCTTTTTGCCCGCGGGTTTCGCGGTGCGCTTGGACGTCGCTGGCTTGCGGCCTTTCGACGGATATCTTTTGTCGGCGACAAGCGGTGCCTTTCGGCGCCTGGACTCAGTCATGCTCAACCTCTGCCCGGTTATCGTTTTGAGGCACAATACCCTGCCCCGCCCATGAAGTAGAGGGATGAATTTCCGCCAAATGCCCTCTTCATTTCGCCTATTTTTTAATCATTGACGTATTTCTGTGCAAAAATTGTGCACCTTGCCGCAAATTTCCCCAGCGTCTTTCCCCCTTAACCGTTCCTTACAACGCCCTGACGCGCTTTTTTCTGCAGGTGCAAAACAGACCGGACAGACCCGGAAAGCAGAGGGGACTAACGTGAAACTGATCATTGCGACAATCAAGCCGTTCAAGCTTGAGGAGGTGCGCGAGGCACTGACCGACGCAGGCGTACGCGGCATGATGGTGACCGAAATTAAGGGCTTCGGCTCTCAATCGGGCCACACAGAAATCTACCGTGGTGCCGAATACGCCGTGAACTTTGTGCCCAAGATCAAACTGGAAATCGTGGTGCCTGCCACAATGGCCGATCAGATCGTCGAAACCATCACCACAACCGCCAAGACCGGCAAGATCGGCGACGGCAAGATTTTCGTCCTCGATGTAGAGCAAGCCATGCGCGTGCGGACCGGGGAAACGAACGAAGAGGCGCTCTAAGCGCCCCCACTCACAACATTCGAGGACTAACAATGAACCTGATGAAATCTCTCATCCCTGCCGCCGCGATCGTCGCGCTGCCGCAGATGGGCCTTGCGCAAGAGGCCGCTGCCGGCGAAACCGCGCAGCACACGCAATACATTCTGACCTCGCTGCTGTTCCTGGTTGGCGGGTTCCTGGTGTTCTGGATGGCCGCTGGCTTTGCCATGCTCGAGGCCGGTCTGGTGCGTTCCAAGAACGTGGCCATGCAGCTGATCAAGAACATGGGTCTGTTTTCCTTTGCCGCCATCATGTACTGGCTGGTCGGCTTCAACCTGATGTACCCGGGCGATGGCTGGACCATTTCCGGTATCCTCGGGGCGTTCTCACCAACGTCGCTGGAACCGGTTGGCCTTGAAGGTGTTGAAACCGACCTGTCCTACGCCTCTGTCGGGTCGGACTTCTTCTTTCAGCTGATGTTCTGCGCCACCACCGCCTCAATTGTTTCGGGCACCATGGCAGAACGCGTCAAACTATGGCCGTTCTTCGCCTTTGTGATCGTGTTGACCGGCATCATCTATCCGATCGAAGCGTCGTGGCAGTGGGGTGGCGGCTGGTTGTCCGAAATGGGCTTCAGCGATTTCGCTGGCTCGACGCTGGTGCACGCCGCAGGTGGCTTCGCAGCGCTGGCCGGTGCCATCGTACTGGGACCGCGTATCGGCAAGTACAACAAGGACGGCAAAGTGGTTCCGATCCCCGGTTCGAACCTGGCACTGGCGACCCTGGGTACGTTCATCCTTTGGCTTGGTTGGTTCGGCTTCAACGGCGGCTCGCAGCTGGCAATGGGCACCATCGGTGACATGGCCGACATCAGCCGCATCTTCGCCAACACCAACATGGCTGCCGCGGCCGGTGCCGTTGCCGCGCTGATCCTGACGCAGGTGATGTATGGCAAGGTCGACCTGACCATGGTGCTGAACGGTGCTCTGGCCGGCCTGGTGTCGATCACCGCCGAACCGCTGGCTCCGTCGCTGTTCCAAGCTCTGATCATCGGTGCAATCGGTGGTGTGATCGTTGTTCTAACGGTTCCGATGCTGGACCGCATGAAGATCGACGACGTCGTCGGCGCGATCCCGGTTCACCTGATCGCAGGTTTCTGGGGTACCTTCATCGTGGCCTGGACCAACGGTGACGCAAGCTTCGTGACCCAGATCATCGGCTTTGCAGCGATCGGCATCTTTGTCTTCGTGGTCAGCTTCATCCTCTTCTCGATCCTCAAGGCAACAGTTGGCCTGCGGGTTGGCGAGGAAGAAGAGATCAACGGTTTGGATATGGGTGAGTTGGGTATGGAAGCCTACCCGGAATTCTCCAAGGGCTAAGACCTGAAAACAACAATTCAAGGCTGGGCGTTCGCGCCCGGCTTTTTCTTTTGGATAAAACTGAAAAAAGCCGCGCTGGACTGCGCGGCTTTTGTTTTTCGATGCCGGGTCGCTTAAACACCCACGTCGATGATCGCTTTAGCCAAGATCGGAACGGTGTTTGCGTTCAGACCAGCTATGTTCAGGCGGCTGTCGCCGACCATATAGATGCCGTGGTCACCACGCAGTTTCTCGACCAGTTCCGGTGCGGCACCAAGGCGAGAGAACATGCCACGGTGCTGGGCGATGAAGCCGAACCGGTCGGAGCCGCTGAGGCGCTGCAGTTCGTCGGCCAGTTGCTGGCGCAGGCCGAGCATAGACAGGCGCACCTCTTCAAGTTCAGCGGCCCAGTCCGCGCGCAGAGCGTCGTCATTCAGGATCGTGGTCACGACCCGCGCACCGTGATCCGGCGGGAAGGAATAGTTCTGGCGGTTCAGGAATGCCAGCGTTGCCTGATTCAGGGCGGTTTGCGCCGCATCGTCGCTGATCGCCATCAGCAGGCCGGTGCGCTCGCGATACACGCCAAAGTTCTTCGAACAGGACGCTGCAATCAGGCAGCGTTTGACCGAGGACGCTACCAGACGGGTCGCCTGCGCATCCTCTTCCAGACCATCACCAAAGCCCTGATAGGCAATGTCGATCATCGCCACGAGGCCCAGTTCGTTGATCAGGTTCACGACCTCCTGCCACTGCACCATGTTCAGGTTGGCGCCGGTCGGGTTGTGGCAGCAGCCGTGCAGTAGAACCACGTCGCCCGCCTTGGCGGTCTTCAGGTCTTCGATCATGCCATCGAAATCGACGCCACGGGTTTCACCATCGAAATAGCGATAGGGAACCATCTCCATTCCCAGATAGTTCAGGATCGACAGATGGTTTGGCCAAGTCGGATTAGAAACAAACACACGCGCCGAAGGGTTGGCCATGCGGATCATCTCGAACGCCTGACGACAGGCACCGGTGCCACCCGGAGTAGCCACGGCGGCAATGTTGGCCCGCGGCACAGAGGTGCCCAGGATCAGGCCGATCATCGCATCGGCATAGGCCGGATCACCCGCCAAGCCAGTGTAGGCCTTGCTCTCCTGCTCTTCCAGAATGCGCTTTTCGGCAGCTTTCACCGCGCGCATCACCGGGGTCACGCCCTCGGCGTTCTTGTAGACGCCAACACCCAGGTCGATCTTCTGATCGCGCGGGTCTTCGCGGTACATCTGCATCAGAGCCAGGATCTTGTCGGCAGGCTGCGGTTTGAGGTTCTCGAACATCAGTTCTCTCCGGTTGCGACGGGCAGGGTCGGGAAGGCACCCCATTCAGCCCAGGAGCCGTCATAAAGCGAATGGTCTTTTTTGCCGATGCGCTCGAGCGCAAGGCTGAGAATCGCGGCGGTCACACCCGACCCGCAGGAGGTGATTGCAGGCTTCGACAAATCCACGCCTGCGGCCTCGAACACGGCGCGGCAGTCTTCTGGTGACTTCATCGTACCGTTCTTGTTCAGAAGATTGCCAAAGGGCACGTTGCGTGAGCCCGGAATATGGCCTGATCGCAAACCCTCGCGAGGCTCAACCTCTGCACCGGCAAAGCGGCCAGCGGAACGGGCGTCGATGATCTCATGATCGGCCAGTTTGGCGGCGGCGGACACCTGCGTGACGTCACGCACCAAATGGTTCTGCACCCGCACGGTCATGTGGCGGTCACGGATGACGGGAGGCAAATCTTCAACCTCGCGCTCTTCGGCCAGCCATTTGGGCATACCTCCGTCCAGAACAGCGACATTCTCTTGCCCCATCAGCCGGAACAGCCACCAGACACGCGCTGCAGACATCAGACCAGCACCGTCGTAGACCACTACCTGATGGCCATCGCCCACGCCCAGGGCCCGCAGGCGCGACATAAACTTCTCGACCGGAGGGGCCATATGCGGCAAGTCCGAGCGGTGGTCGGAAATCTCATCAATATCGAAAAACCGTGCGCCGGGAATGTGACCCGCGTCATATTCCGCCTTAGCGTCCCGCCCTTGCTGAGGCAGATACCAAGACCCATCCAAAATCCGCAAATCCGGATCTTTCATATGGGCGGCAAGCCATTCGGTTGAAACGAGGGTTTTCGGATCGTCCTGCATCAAAGCCTCCCCAAAGCACGCTTGATCTGTCCCTATACGCGCGGACATGCGGGTTCAAGGCTGGAAGGAGGCTTACGGGGCTATCGCGTGCGTCTCAGCCGGAAAAACTGGATGATCCCGATCAGACTGATCAGAATCCAGAACCCCTCGATCAGCATCGAGGCCAGATTGAAATTCTGCAGCAGCGAGTAGACAATCAGAACCGACCCGGCGAGGTTTAGCACCGGAAAGGCCAGATCCTCGGAATTCATCATCCGCATCTGGGTGGCGAAATAGGCGGCCACAACGACCAGAGCCCCGAAAGACCCGATGGCATCGGCCAGTGTCAGAGTGTTCAGAAACGCAGCCATGTTCTCAGCCAATCGCGGCCAGCGCATCAAGCTGTGCATAATGATGCATGTTCAGAAACGCCGTGCCCTGTTCGCCCGCGCGATAGCTATGGGGCAGGTCCGCCGCAAAGCGCAGTCCCTGCCCGGCCTGCAACGGCACCCACTCGCCATCCCGCAGAATGTCGAGCTCACCGGTCAGCACAAATACCTCTTCGGTTACACCTGTGGCATGTGCAGCTGAGTCATGAACCTGATTGGGCGAGAGGTTGACATGAAACGTCTCGGCCCGCAGCGCGGGGTCAAAGGGAAAAACGATCTTGACCTCAAGACTGCCGGGAAAGGTCACGGTTCGGAACACATCCGAACTGGGCGTATCGCGCAGGGTTTCCGATCCGATCAGGGCACTCAGCGGCAGCTGGAACCCTTTGGCGATCTTCCACAACGTCGCGATGGTCGGGCTGGATTCGCCGCGCTCGATCTGACCCAGCATAGCTTTGCTGACGCCCGTCATCTCGGCCACTTTGGACAGACTCAACCCCGAGGCCGCCCGCACATCCCGTAGTTTCAGCGTAATTTCGTCCGGTGCCATATCAATCGTCTTTCGAATCCCCTTGTGCGTTATAGCGCACATGTGATACGTGCGCTATAACGCACATATCCCGCATATCGCAACCGGGGCAAAAGGGAAACAGCATCATGCCAATGTACCGATCCAGAACCTCCACCCATGGCCGTAACATGGCCGGTGCCCGTGGCCTGTGGCGCGCCACCGGCATGACCGAGAGCGATTTCGGCAAGCCGATCATCGCTATCGTCAACTCGTTTACCCAGTTCGTACCGGGGCACGTGCACCTGAAAGATCTGGGCCAGATGGTTGCGCGCGAGGTTGAGGCCGCGGGCGGCGTCGCCAAGGAGTTCAACACCATCGCCGTCGATGACGGTATCGCAATGGGCCATGACGGTATGCTGTACTCGCTGCCCTCACGCGAAGTCATCGCGGATTCGGTCGAATACATGGTCAATGCCCACTGCGCCGACGCCATGGTCTGTATTTCGAACTGTGACAAGATCACTCCCGGCATGCTGATGGCCGCAATGCGCCTGAATATCCCGGCGATCTTTGTTTCTGGTGGACCGATGGAAGCTGGAAAGATCGACATCGAGGATCTGGACGTCAAGAAAATCGACCTGGTCGACGCAATGGTTGCAGCGGCCGATGATCACTACACCGACGAGCAGGTGAAACATATCGAGGAAAACGCTTGCCCCACCTGCGGGTCGTGCTCGGGCATGTTCACTGCAAACTCGATGAACTGCCTGGCCGAGGCGCTGGGTCTGGCGCTGCCGGGCAACGGCTCGACCCTGGCCACCCATGCGGACCGCAAGGAGCTGTTCCTTGAGGCCGGCCGCCGGATCGTTGAAATCACCAAGCGCCATTACGATCTGAACGAGAAAGGGTTCCTCCCGCGTGAAATCGCCACCTTCGAAGCCTTCGAGAACGCGATGAGCCTCGACATCGCCATGGGCGGTTCAACCAATACCGTTCTGCACCTATTGGCGATCGCACATGAGGGCGAGGTGCATTTCACCATGGCGGATATGGACCGGCTCAGCCGCAAAGTGCCTTGCCTGTGCAAGGTCGCTCCGAACACCGAGAATGTGCATATGGAGGACGTCCACCGCGCCGGCGGCATCTTCTCGATCCTCGGAGAACTCGGTCGGGCCGGGTTGCTGCACGAAGATTGCAGCACCGTACACTCGGCCACCATGGGTGAGGCAATCGCAAACTGGGACATTAAGATTGCCAACAACCCCAAGGCGCAGGAACTCTTCAAAGCCGCTCCGGGCGGCGTGCGTACAACGCAGGCGTTCAGCCAGTCGAACCGCTACAAGGAACTGGATACCGATCGCGAAAATGGCGTGATCCGAAACAAGGAACATGCCTTCAGTCAGGATGGCGGCCTTGCCGTTCTGTTCGGCAACATCGCCCGTGATGGCTGTATCGTGAAAACCGCAGGCGTGGATGAAAGCAGCTTGACCTTCAGCGGCTCGGCCTATGTCTGCGAAAGCCAGGATCAAGCGGTGAATGACATCCTGACTGGCAAGGTCGAAACGGGCGACGTTGTGGTCATACGATATGAGGGCCCCCGTGGTGGTCCAGGGATGCAGGAAATGCTATACCCGACCTCCTATCTGAAATCCAAAGGTCTTGGCAAAGCCTGTGCACTGCTGACCGATGGCCGTTTCTCGGGCGGTACTTCCGGCCTGTCGATCGGCCACGTCTCACCAGAAGCAGCCGAAGGCGGTGAGATCGGTCTGGTACGACAGGGTGACAAGATCGAGATCGACATCCCCAACCGCTCTATCCATTTGGCAGTGTCAGACGAAGAACTTGCTGCGCGGCGTGAAGAGCAGGACGAAAAAGGCTGGGTGCCAGCCGAGCCTCGCAAGCGTAAGGTATCAACCGCACTCAAGGCTTATGCAAAGCTGACCACCAGCGCGGCAAAAGGCGCGGTGCGTCAGGTCTGACCTGGGCAAACCGGCTTGCTACAGAGTCGGCTTGTCCAAATCCGGAAAGGCTCCCGCGCCCGAAGCGCACCATCGGCTACGCCGATACTACGTTCGGCCTTGGGCCCGGCGCCGCGCACAGCACGGCGCCGGGCCTAACCAGAGGGAATGTCACGCCAAAGACATTGACGATGGGCGGGAGTACCTGCCTGACGGATCAGTCACCCAGTTTGGCGTGAACTTCGTCCAGATCAATTTCGCCAATCGGCATCTTGTTCGCTGGGTTCTCGAAATCGTATTTGAACAGCTTGAAATCCTGTTTGTAGATTTCGTAAACCAAATGCATCGACAAATCGTCGAAATAATCCTCAACCGGATGCGCGCGCTTGGGTCCATGGCCTTCAGACTCATTGAAGCGCGGAATCTCGGACAGGTTAACTGCATGCGGCGTGTCCAGATTGTCCAGGACACCCTGCATCCCATCGTTGAATTGCTCGGTCCAGAAGATGCGGTCGTACCTCCCGCCATTCACGATAAAGGTGGACACGTGGCCTGACATTGCCGACCAGTGAATGTCGGGGTCCATTGGCCTGCGCCAACGGATTGTATCCCGGGCGAACAGCAGGAACCGACGGAAACTGGCGATCTGGTCGAACTCACCCTTGCCGTCATCTCCTCCCACTTCGATCCCGTAATTGTAGATCAACGTCGGCACCAGGTTCCCACGATAGCGCTTACCGTTGCGCTGAATGCCGCAGATTTTGTCAAAAAACGAGCTCAAGATTCGGGTGTATGGGTTACGTACGCAAGTGAAAGAGTAGGCCCTGTGATCGCGGACATTCTTAGTTATCGGGTCCTGACTGTCGCCAAAGGCCCATTTGTGCATACCACCCTGAGCGTCATGGATATCGCCATCAAAGAAGCGTCCGTGATCAGAATAATACATGATTTGCCCGATGGTTGAGCAGGCGCATTTCGGCACAACACGGTACACCATGCTCTCACTTTCGGTCATCCAGGTACCGGGAAAACCCATCTGCTGTGCCTCCTCAACGGGTTAAAACTCATACCACACGCCCGTATTCGTAACCAAAAAACCAAAAATATTCTGTTTATTCAATCGCTCATCCTCAGTATCAGGGTGCAAACAGGCAGAAACGGACATCTCAGACGCAATATGGCAAGGGTTGCCTATCTTCTATTGTGCCACAAGGATCCTGACGCGATCATCGCGCAGGCCGAGCAGCTTACGGCCACAGGTGACTGCATGGCCATTCACTTTGATGCCCGGGCCAGCGCAGTCGCCTATGATCGCATTCACAGCGCTTTGAAAGACAACCCAAATGTTACGTTCGCGACAAAGCGCATCAAATGTGGCTGGGGTGGTTGGTCTCTGGTTCAGGCGACACTGTATGCAGTGCAAGCCGCCGTTGATGCATTTCCGCGGGCCACCCATTTTTATATGCTGTCCGGCGATTGCATGGCGATCAAAACCGCAGAGTATACGCATTGGTTTCTCGACCAGAACGACAAGGACTTCGTGGAAAGCCACGATTTCTTTGCCAGCAACTGGATCAAAACCGGTATGAAAGAAGACCGGCTGATCTATCGCCATTTCTTTAACGAGCGAACGCACAGCCGGCTATTTTACACCTCATACGGCTTTCAAAAACGCTTTGGTCTGACGCGTGACACTCCGGCTGATCTTCAAATTATGATCGGCAGCCAATGGTGGTGCTTGCGCCGACGGACGGTCGAGATGATCCTCGACTTTCTGAAACAGCGCCCGGATGTGATCCGCTTTTTCTCGACCACTTGGATTCCTGATGAGACTTTCTTTCAGACCCTCGTCCGCCATCTGATCCCTAGGGAGGAAATTGAAAACCGAACCCCAACCTTCCTGATGTTCTCAGACTACGGGATGCCGGTCACTTTCTACAACGATCACTATGACATGCTTTTAGGGCAGGATTACCTGTTTGCCCGCAAGATCAGCTCCGAAGCGCATGAGTTGAAAGAGCGGTTGGGCAAGCTCTATGCCAGCGAAGGTGTCGAGTTCAAAATCTCGAATGAGGGTCGCAACCTCCATGGTTTTCTCACCGGGCGTGGACGGGTCGGCCGCCGTTTTGGTCGGCGGTTCTGGGAGACTGGGAATTCTTTAGGCTCCGAGCGTGAGATCCTTATCATCGCGTGTAAAAAATGGCATGTCGCCAAACGCCTCGTCGATCAAATCGCATCCGAGACCGCTATTCCCTGCGTTGAATACCTGTTTAACGAAGAGGACACTCCCCTGCCCGATCTCGGTGGGATTGAGACGACACTGGACAAACGCTCCCGCCACCGGCGCGCAGTGGTGCGGATGCTGTTCGAGGCTTTCGAAACCGACAAGCTAGTGATTTGTGTCGATCCTGCCAATCTGGAGATCATTCAGGATTTCTGCTCGGATCAGGTCAATACACATGTGCTTGAAATCGAATGTGAGTACTCTGACGATTACCTGATCGGTCACGCCCGCCGGGTCGGATTGGCCGGTGAGAACAGCCCCGCCGAATCTGTCGCTAGGCTCGTGCCGACTCTGCGGAATTCGCTGGCTTATGAATCCGAACTGATCCGCGCTGCGGGGTTTGACGGCTATTTGCGCATTCGGGAAAACAGCCCGCGCGCTGAAAACGAGGCAGCAATTGCCGGTTTCCTAGGAGTTTCACAAGACACAGCCCAGGCCGTGATGCGGCTGGATTACCTGTTTGCGGACTGATCCGGCGGCACCATCAGGCACCGCCGGGCAGCTAAATCAGATGTCAAACTTAACGCCTTGCGCCAGTGGCAATTCCGCCGAGTAGTTTACAGTATTTGTCTGGCGCCGCATGTAGGCTTTCCAAGCGTCCGAGCCGCTTTCGCGTCCACCTCCTGTTTCTTTTTCACCGCCAAACGCGCCGCCGATTTCGGCCCCCGAGGGTCCGATATTGACATTGGCGATGCCGCAATCAGATCCGGCTGCCGTCAGAAATTGCTCGGCCTCGCGCATATTCAGCGTGAACACGCAGGACGACAGGCCTTGCGGCACGTCGTTCTGCAGTTTAATCGCATCGTCGAAATCGTCATAGCCCATGACATAAAGGATCGGAGCAAAGGTTTCCGTCTTCACCACCGCTGTCTGACCGGGCATTTCCACAATGGCAGGTTCCATATACACGCCCGACGGGACGCCTTCGGTCACGCGGTTGCCGCCGAACACGGTGCCACCTTCCGCCTTTGCAGCCTCCAACGCGGCTGTCATTGCCGAACCAGAGGCTTCGTCCACCAGCGGACCGACCAGCGTGCCTTCGGCCAGTGGGTCACCGATGGGCAGGCCGGCATAGGCCTTTTTCAGACGACTTACCAGTTCTGCACGGATCGAGTTATGAACGATCAGACGTCGCAACGTCGTGCAGCGCTGACCGGCGGTACCGACGGCCGAGAACACAATCGCGCGCACCGCCATTTCCAGATCGGCCGAAGGGCCAACAATCATCGCGTTGTTGCCGCCCAGTTCCAGAATGCACTTACCAAAGCGCTGCGCCACAATGGGGGCCACGGCTCGGCCCATACGCGTCGAGCCCGTGGCCGAGATTACTGGTACTTCCTCACTGGCCACCAGCGCCTCGCCCAGCGCGGCGCCACCGATCAGCGTTTGCAGAAGCTTATCGGGAGCATCCCCAAACCGTGCCAGCGCGCGTTCAAAAATCTTCTGACAGGCCATCGCGGTCAGCGGGGTTTTCTCGGACGGTTTCCAGATCACGGGATCGCCGCAGACCAGCGCCAGTGCCGCATTCCACGACCAAACCGCCACAGGGAAGTTGAAAGCCGAAATCACACCAACCGGACCGGCTGGGTGCCAGGTTTCCATCATCCGGTGGCCGGGGCGTTCCGAGGCGATGGTCAGACCATACAACTGGCGCGACAGACCGACGGCAAAGTCGCAGATGTCGATCATTTCCTGCACCTCGCCCAGACCTTCGGACGTGATCTTGCCGGCCTCCCAACTGACCAGCGCGCCCAGATCGTCTTTGGCCGCGCGCAACTCCTCACCCAACAGGCGGATCAATTCACCCCGGCGCGGGGCGGGTACAACGCGCCAGGCCTTAAACGCGGCTTTTGCATTGGCAAAGACAGCCTCCATCTCGGCAGCGGGTCTCTCATGCACCTCGGCCAGCACAGATCCGTCGATTGGAGAGGTCACTTTCAGGCTGCCTCCCGTCAGCTCAGCCTCGGTCAGGTCCAGATTTGAGAGGGTGGTTTGTGCAGTCATCACGATGTCTTTCATATCTCAGGCCGCCTTGTTCTGTTCGGTTACATCACCAGCGCGATAGAGCCGGCCAAATTCGGTGTTCAGGAAATCGGACAGGTTCACCTGTTCCTGACGGATAAAACCTTTTGTGGGCAGACCCCCGGTGCGCATTAGATCGACCACGCCCAGAACGCCTGCGGCGGTGGTGACCTGAATGGCGCTCCAGACCTGTCCATTGAGGGTGCGGGCAAAGCTTTTGTTGATCAGCGATTTCTCACGCAGCGCGCCGTCAATCATGCCTTTCGCCGTGCAATAGACCAAAACCACATCCTGATCGGTGCGCGGCAGTGCGGTCTCGAAGATGTCCTTCAGCAGGTCACGGCGGCGTTCCAGCCCCAGATCCTTGAGCAACAGTTTCAGGATGTCGCAATGACCAGGATACCGGATCGAGCGATAGGACACCGCCCGCGCCTTGCCTTCAAGCGTCTCGGGCAGCGTGCCCAACCCACCCGAGGTGTTGAAGCATTCGTATTCCACCCCGTCATGGCCCAGCACTTCGTAATCTTCCAGCGGCGCGGTCTTGACCCGCTCGCCATTCACGATGGCATCGCAAGGGTTGCAGTATTCGTTGATCAGCCCGTCCGTGGACCATGTCAGATTGTATTTCAGCGCGTTGGTCGGATAGAGCGGCAAGGCTCCTACCCGCATATGCAGGCTGTCCAGTTCATCGAACTCCGAAGCCAAAGCAGCCCCAGCGATGCCGACAAACCCCGGTGCCAGACCACATTGCGGCATGAAGGCGGTTTTGCTGTCTTTGGCCAATTCGCGAACGGCATTGGTGGCCGCAACATCCTCGGTCAGGTCAAAGTAATGCGCGCCTGCCGTCTTAGCCGCCTTGGCAATCTTCGGCGTCAGAAAAAACGGCGCGGCAGAGATCACTGCATCGAACCCGCTTAGCCCTTGTGTCAGCTGGGACTCATCCCCCACATCAATCTGCCGGGTCGCAATCCCCTGCTTGTTCAGCACAGCCAGAGCCGACAGATCGCGGTCAGCCACGGTGACTGAATAGTTCGACGATGCTTGCAGCAGGCTGGCGATCATCTGACCGATCTTGCCTGCTCCTATGACACATATATTCCAGCTCAAAACGCGCCTCCTCTTTCGTTTATGAAAGTATGAGGCCTGGGCTGTTCGATCCGCATAGACCATCTTGACGAAAACGCGGAAAGTTACGTCATTATGACGTTGATCTTGACGTACTGCCAAATCAACGTGGTGCCGTGATCTAAGAAAATTACAAGGCAACTGATTTGCCCGCGAACCCAGAGCCATGGAAACTCAGACAATCAAATCAACACCATCGGTGATTTTTGTCTCCAAATAAGATACGGTGCGATCAATTGGGCCCATTTGTTCGCACCAATTCCTGCGGTCGCTTGGCCCGGCCAGCGCAGAATGCCCCGTCGGGCCGGTCTTGGAATTCTGTTTGACCGAACGCAGCCTGACGCCTGCAACACAAAACAGCGTTGGTTCTTTGATCATATTCACGGCGAAGTTCAGGGGGGAACAAACGTGCCTAAAGACCCGATTGAGAACACTATTTCCTATGACCCAACCAAAACCGACTGGGCGCTGATACACGAAATCCTTCCGGCAGATGACCCTTCGCATATTCAGCCAAATTTCGAGTGTTTCGAGGTGGCCGAGGATACGGTTCTGCCCTCGAAGGGTATGTATGTGGTCCTCAGCGGTGTCGTTCACTTGCGTCAGGAAGACACCGTTCTGGCCACGGCTGATACAGGCGACTATTTCTACGAAGAACATCTTGAGATTTTCGACATTCCCGTCAGCCTCGAGGCGCTGGCCACGCCTGGCACACGGCTGGCGTATCTATCCAGCAACCATTGGTTTGAAATCCCGACCAAAATCCGCGAGACCTGCTATGATACCCTGTTTGGCGATCTGGTCAGCGTGCATCTGCAGAACTTTCAGCAACCCATCAATTGCTGCAGCGTGACGGCGGCCGCCCTGAGCATGTCGGCACTGGGGTTCAGTTGCGAGGTCAACGATATCTTCCGCGAATGCGCCCTGCCAACGTCCTTCGTGGTGAATGATGGCATCTCGTTGGGCGAGCTATATGACGTGGCCTGCACCTTCATCCATACGCAGGGTCTGCGCGACAAGGTGCAGGTTCAGGCCTATTTCATGGATGAGGCCACGACCTCGGTCGAATTGCTGCTTGAGGCGATCGACGAATCCAACCGGCTGGGCGGGGATAATGACATCCTCGTTGCAAATTTTCAGGTCGGTGTCGCCCATGGCAAACCGACCATGCCCGGCGGTCACTTTGCGATCATCGCCAAGTGCAACCCCAGCACCGGATTGGTGCACATGATGGATGTGCACCCCGAGAAATATGGCAAGCTGTGGGTCACCACGATTGACCGGCTCTGGGCGGGGATGTCGGACCGAGACGGAACTTCGATGCGGTCACGGGGCATCTTGCGGTTCTCGGCGCGCGAGGCGGTAAAGACCAACCTGCAGACGCTGCAGCAGGACTGCAACTATGTGGACAGCACACAGTATCTGGCCAAGGACCCCAAGAAACGCCGCAACCTGTTCCGGCGAGCCAGCCCGAACATGAACTCGTTGGGAGTGCTGGCTGAAAGCCTTGCGATCCTTGGAGACGAACAGGTCGATGAAGACAAGCTGGTGATTGCAACGCAGGCAAATCTTACAGAAGCGCTAAGCCGGGTGTCCACCGCCAAGGAAATGCACGCGCTGGCCCAGCGCTACCTGAGCCAGAGCCCTGACGTGCATCTGGGTAGCGCCTTCCAGAGCTTCAAGGATCGCCGCGACAGGAAGATAACGTCACCCGAAGAGTGGTTCCGCGCCCAATTGCTCAGCCTGAACGAGGACGAAGATCGCCACCTTATGATCAATATCGACTTCAATCGCGTTCTGGGCTTCGAAGTCATCCGACCGCCTGCAAATGTATTCCGTGAAACGGCGTTGCTCGAAGAGTTCTGGTGCCTTTGCATCGCCTATGATGCAGAGACCGATCTGGTGACGGTGGTGGACATGAGCCCCGCGACCTCTCAGGTATGGCAGGCGCCGCGCGGGCATATCTTCCGCGGTCTGCGTGATCTGAAAAACCCGGCAATGCTGGTGATCGAGGAACACGAACCGCCCGAAGACCCCACCGATGTGGCGCGCCTTATCCGGGAAAACGAGATCGTCCTATTCTATGCAGATGAGGACCCTTGGTCCTATATGCTGCGCAGTATCCTCGCCAATATCGGCATCACCAGCGTCAGACTGATCGACGTTGAAGGCCACGGGGCCAATGTGATGAAAATGCGGCGGCAACTGAATGTGCTGACCGGCAAGGAAACGGTCCCCTACCTGTTCTTTCAGGGCGAATGTCTGGGTCGGCGAAACGACATCGTCGATATGATCCTGAAAGGCCGTTTGCAGGAACGGATACATGAGGCTGGACTGCCGGTTTTGCTACGCCATGAATCGCCCAGTCTGGACAAGAACATTTTTGGCTACCCCAAGGGCGGATTGACCGACGCCCCGACCGAAAAACGCAACGTGTTGCTGTGCGCTTGTGGATCGTCAGCCGCCGACAAGGTGCCGGAGTTGGTTGAGCGGATCACGGCAGCCGGGCACAACGTGAAACTGATCCCCTCGGTTTCGGCCGAGAAGTTCTTTCGCGATTTCGGCACCGAACGGATCGAGAAATGCATCTCGCACAACGACTACTACCGCGACGATGACGAATGGAACTTCCGCTATATCGAGTTCGGAATGCCCCTGCGCGCCTCGCATCTGGCGCTGTGTGACTGGGCAGATTGCGTGATTGTGGCGCCGGTGACCTGCAACACAATGGGCAAGATCGCCAACGGGATTGCAGACAACCTGCTGACCTCGGTCTTTGTCGCATGGCAATACCGGAACAAACCGGTGATCCTCTGCCCGGCGTGTAACACCAATATGTGGAACAATGTCACCACTCAGCGGAACGTAGAGAAGCTGCGCGATCTGGGCATCGATCTGGTCGGGCCGCGCAAGGGGCGGCTGTCGAACGGCATGATGGGGATCGGCATGATGGCGACCCCGGACCAGATCATGGAGGTTCTGGACGAAGCCTTCGAGGAACTGGCCGATCAAGAGCACAACATCTGCAAATGGGCGCAGGAAGCCGCCGCCTCGGACGAATTTGCCCAATGGGACCGGGTGTTCCAAGCCATCGACAACGGCATGGCCGGGATCGATATCGTTGACGACAGCAACGGTGACACACTGCTGCATTACGCGGCGGGTGGCGAAGGTGAGATGAACGAAAGCGGTGTGGATCTGGGCAAACCGGATCTGGAGGCCGCGCAGGCGCTGATCGACCGGGGCATCAACATCAACGCCACGAACGATCACGGCTTTACCAGTTTACATGTGGCGGTAATGAACAACTCGGTCGAGATGGTGGAAATCCTGCTTGGGGCCGACGGGATCGACGCCAGTTCCTGCATTCATTTCCTACAAAATCCGAACAACACCAAGGGCCACAAACTCTCGGAAGAAATTGTCGAGATGCTGGACGAGTGGGCCAACACCCACACCCTGACCGAGTTGGAGGAAGAGGACGAGAACGATCTGATCGAGGATCGCGAAAAGACCTACCTCTACTTCACCTACGGCTCGCTCAAGAAGGGCTTTCCTAACCACGACGCTCACACCGAGGTGCTGGATGACTTCGTGGGCGAGGCGGTGACCCGGCAGCGGATGCCCCTGATCGTCCCGCACGAGCCGCATTGCGACAATCCCAACTGCGGCTTCCTGCACCGCATGGCCACGCTGATTGACCAGAAAGGCCGCGGTAAAGCGGTGAAAGGCGAGGTCTACCGCGTCTCATCCAGCGGGATGAAGGAACTGGACAAGCTGGAAGGATATCACGGCCCCAACTCGCCCGAGAATGTCTATGTGCGCAAGCGGATCAACGTGTTGATCAACGGTGTGAAAAAGCCTGCCTATACCTATGTGATCGCGCACCCAACCAAGTATCTGGATCAGTGGGAACAGGGCACCTCTGGCATTGTCGCGGAATACACGCTGGATATGGCCACGGGCACCCCCAAGCCGGGCTATCAGCCGCCCACCTAGTTCTGTAATTCGATCACGGTCTCATCTTCGGGTCCTGCCTTTAGGCTAAGGTTGTAGGCCGTGATCGCCACCATGCACAGCAGGACAAAGGGCCAGAACGCAGCCTTTGGGAACAGGTTGTCTCTGTAGTGGATGAACCGCAGCGAAGGCACCGCCTCGGACGCGAACAGGTAGGTGTTGATCGATACTGCAAGCAGCAGAAAATACATCAGGAAAAAGAACGACTCCATGTAGATCACTGGCGATCCGGCAAAACCTTCGCGCAGCTGCACATGAGCCAGCAGGATGACGAAAAACAGGACCGAGCAGGTGCCGATCACGCTGGAGGTGCTGAAGTCGTGCCGCTCGACCAGATTGGGGCGGCGGGTAACAGTCATCACCGCTCCAAACAGCAGCATTGTGACCACGATCAGCGGGATCATGTGAACGATGAAGGCATTCCCGAAGTTCCGCTTGATGACGAAGTTATAATGCAACTCGGGCAGGTTGGTTTGGAATTCGTTGTCGCCAATGCCCAGCGTCGTATCCAGATCGGACAGGCGATAGTCGAAATAGGTATTCTCGCGCTCCCAGGTTCCCATGACGATGTGGTTGTCGATGCCGAAAATGTCGTCCGGGCCGGTGGCGGGATAGGCCGAAAAGTCCGGTATTAGAGCCACATCAACGTCGAATTCACCCGGCCAGAACCGGACCCAGACAGTTTTATGGTCGAACGGATAGCTGGTGTAGTCGAAACTTTGGCGCAAGGTCTGCTCAAAGTACCAACCAATCAGTTCCGACCCGTCCTGGTCCATGCGATAGACCTCTTCGATCAGACCATTCGCGGCATCGGTGGCCTCGGGCAGAATGAACCCCACCTCGCCTTCGGAGGGTTTGATTGCGTCATGGATGCCATCTTCGTAGTGCTGCCAGATATAGCCGCTTACATGCACGTCGCTGGCGCCGATAAAACTGAAGGATTTGATAAAAATGCCGGTCTTCACCTGATACTCTGGCGCGTTCCCCAGTTTTTGCAGATAGTCATCGACCGAGACCTGGTCGGGCAGTTGTGTGGGGTCACCCTCGAAGTGGTTCAGCGCGACCAAAAGTTTGAACAGCAGTACAGCCAGACCAAACGTCAGAGCACAGGAAATTAACCAAACCTTCTTTTCAATGCTCATTCGGGCCCTTTCATGCGTGCTCCAGCCTTCCGACCAGAGACTGCGTGATGCCCATTTCGTCGAATTTCGCGCCCAGCGCCTCGAAGTCTTCATGCGCGGTCATTGGAATGCCCCACCCACCGCATGCGGCCAGTACCCGAGTGTGCTGAATGGACAGATCAACCATCGGCAGGGGTTCGTCCGCCGTGAACTTCGCCAACGCATCGGCGTATTCAACGGCCTTGTCCCATTCCTGCCGTGCAAGCATGACGGCACAGGCATCAGGGTAGAAATGCAGATGACTATGACCCACGCAGCCTTCCGCAATGATCTGAGCACCCAATTTCAGGTGTCGATCCTGTGTATTAGGGTCTGATTCAGCCATTGCCAACGCGGACAGAGCCTTTGGCCCAACAAAGTTCCGGCCATGCTCTAAGGCGATATCGACGGCGCGCAGACCTGTCTCTTGGGCCTGATCCGACTGACCTGCATAGACCTGTGTGCGGGCCAGGTGCTCAAGCGCCTGCGCCTCAAGCCGTTTGGCGCCCACGCGGTTGGCGATTTCTGCCGAAATGGCAAAGGTCTCCAACGCCTGATCCAACTCTCCCAGAAAGGTGTGCGCCACGCCCAGACAAGTCTGCGCCACACATTCCGGGACAAAGGCGAAGTATTTCTGGGAAACTTCGATGGCCTCCTGCGCATCCAG
The DNA here is from genome assembly GCA_013032095.1 of Ruegeria atlantica. Taxonomy (GTDB): domain Bacteria; phylum Pseudomonadota; class Alphaproteobacteria; order Rhodobacterales; family Rhodobacteraceae; genus Ruegeria; species Ruegeria atlantica_E. The sequence goes on from WQBJ01000007.1 coordinate 176,875, forward strand.
CTTCCCCTGCACCACATCACCGGTATAGCTGCGCGCAACGCTGAGGTTGTGCAGGTTCGCCGCCAGATCGCGGACCAGGCCCTTTTCCCGCGCACGTTCCACAGCCTGTGTATAAAACCCGGCCGCCGTCCGCATTGTTGCGTTCATGAAATTGGCATCGCCAAACCCGCTGAGCGCCCCAACTTCCAACCGCGCCGATTCCAGCTTGCGCGCCAGTGTTAGAGCCTTTTCGTTGCTTTGTAGCGCGTCTTCAACCCGCCCCAGCGGGAAATAGACGTTCCCCCGAACGTAATTGATCTGCGCCACGTCACGTTCCGAGCCGCTGCGTTCTGCCGCGATCTCGGCCTGTTCAAGGCTTTCCAGCGCGTCGCTGTACAGGCTGGCCTGCCGTGCAGCCTGCGCCAGCCCGATATGTGCACGACAGATTTGTTCGTCCGTGTCGGCTATTTCTGCGGCCTCTTTGAATTCCCGCAGAGCGTCATCCGACAACCCCTGTAATCGGTGCGTCTCTCCACGGGCGCAAAACAAGTCGAACCTAACTCCAGACGGAGCGGGCAACTCCAGCGCCCGTTCAATCAATGGACTGGCTTCATCGAACTGAAAGGCCTGAATCAGTTTCTCAGCAGCTTCCAAATAGGCCTGCGCGGCATTGGTGGCACCCGCCCGGTCCAGGTGCTGCGCCCGCAGAGTGGCGTCGCGATCCTCGAACCATTTCGCGGCCTGACGATGCAGCCGCGCGCGTTCGGATTTCACCAGCGTTGCATAAGACCCGTCGCGGATCAGCGCGTGGGCAAACATCAGATCCGTTCCCGCCTCGCGGATCAGGGCAGAGCGGATCAGCGTCGAGGTGTCCAGATGCCCCTCGCCCAAAATGAAGTTCAGCACTTCCGGAGAGAACCGCTGCCCCAGCACCGAGGCCGCCTGTATCGCTGCCCGACTGGACCGATCCAACGCATCCAGCCGCGATTGAACAATCCCCTGAATGCTGCCCGGAACGGATTCTCGTTTCAACACATCGATATTGCGCAGAAGCTGTTCCAAGAACAGCGGGTTGCCACCGGCGCGTTTGACACAGGTATCCAGCAATTCAGGGTCTATTCCTGTGAATTCTTCGACAAGTTTGCGGGCCTGATCGTCTCCCATCGGTGCCAATTCCAATTTCGAAATCAGCGCCCCATCTGTACCCATCTGCCATTCACGGTTGATGGGGTCGCCCTCGACGCGGCTGGTCATGAGCAGCACACAGGGCAAATCCCGCGTGGTCGCGGCGATATGAGCGCAAGCGGTCAAGATCTCGGGGGCGGCCCAATGAATATCTTCAATCTGGATCAACATTGGCGCTTCGCGGCTGCGCGCCTCAATCAATTCGTCAATCACTTGCCGTCGTCCACGCAGACGCGTTGCGTTATCCATAACAGCATATACTTCGGCTAGGCCGGGGTCTTGCTCAAGCTCAAGCAACGCGCTCAGATGGGCCGAATTCGAAGGCGAAACCCAGCCTTTTCCGACCGCCTGTTTTGCCATGTCGGCGCAGGTGGCCACGTCGTCCATCGGCTTGAGCCCCAGAATACTGCGAGCAACGGACTGAATGGCCGAGTGCCCCTCGCGCGCACCGAAATCCATGACAACGCCGCTATGGATCGAATAACCAAGACCCGCAGCCATCTCCGCCACTTGCTCGGACAGATGCGTCTTACCAATCCCCGGTTCACCCAGAATGATATGCACCTCGCCTTTGCCATGCTGCCGGCACCTGTCGAACGTGGCCGAGAACAGCGACATCTCACGCTCGCGCCCGACAAAGCGGTGCCGTCGCGACCGGATGTTGCGGGCCATGCGGTTCAGCCGCCACAGCTCAACCGGTTCAGTGAGCCCCTTGATCGCCTTTTCGCCCATGGACTCACCGACAAAAAGCGGCCCTAACGCGCGCTGAATGTCGTGTGACACCAGCGTTTCACCCGGCACAGCCATATCGGTGATGCGTGAAGCCAGATTCACGCCGTCGCCCGTCACCGTGTATTCCGTATGCGCCTGACTGCCTGTCGTACTGGCGATCACCTGCCCCGAAGCAATCCCGATATGGCAGGACACAGGCGGGGTCAGGCTGGGCAACACGGCGTGGATCTCCAGTGCTGCCCGGGCCGCCCGTTCAGTGTCATTGGTATGTGAGATCGGCGCGCCGAACACCGCCATCACGGCGTCACCGATATGCTTGTCGATCCGCCCACCGAATTTTTCGACCACATGATCCACTTTTGCAAAAAATGCGTTCAGCAGCGCGTGCATATCCTCGGCATCCAGTTCACTGGTCAATTTCGTGAATCCAGTGAGGTCCGCAAACATGACCGTGACCTGCCGTTTGGCGGGTTCCAGTGGGGCCTCGGGTTCATAGAGTTGAACTGTCTCGACCGCATCAAGTTCGGCAATCGCGCGCAGCAGCCTGCGGCGGTCGCCCACGGCGGTTACTCCGATTTCGATCAGGTCTTCGCCCGTCAGATCGGGCAAAATAGCGAAATCAATTTTGTTATCCAAAAAGGCTTGCGCGTAGTCAGATAGTCCCAGTGCGCCCAGCCAGTCCTTTACGTCCTGAGACATGTCGCCCCTCTGAAGCCCCCAACTTCAGAGATAGTCCTAGCACAGCAGACCCGCATGAGTCTGCAATGCTTAACAAAATTAATGCTTTTGTCCGCGCATATGCCCGAAATCGAGGCGTCAGACCTCAGCGCTTAGCCCTTCGGTCGACAGATCATCCAGCTTGGGCATCAGGCGCAGCAATTCACCGGCATAATCGGTCTGAGGGTTGGTGAACAGCGCGTTGGTCTCCTGCAGCTCGACCACCTTGCCCTGTTTCATCACCGCGACCCGGTCGCACATCTGGCGCACTACCGGCAGATCGTGGCTGATGAACAGAAGGGTCAGACCAAGATGCTCCTGCAGGTCTTTCAGGATGTTCAGGATCTGCGCCTGAATGGACACATCCAGCGCGCTGGTTGGTTCGTCGCAGATCAAGAAGCGCGGCTGCGTCGCCAGCGCGCGGGCAATCGAAATCCGTTGACGTTGGCCACCCGAGAACTCATGCGGGTATTTCAGACCAGCGTCGGAACCCAACCCCACCTGATCCAGCAGCTCATCCACGCGGCGCTTAATATCAGCACCCTCCATCAGGCGGTGATGACGGATCGGTTCGGCCACGATGTCATCCACCCGCATGCGCGGGTTAAGCGAGGAATACGGGTCCTGAAAGATCATCTGGATGTTTTTGCGATAGGCATCCAGCGCGGCCTTGTTGGTCAGGTCGCTGACCACCTGCCCCTCGAATGTGATGGTGCCGCCATCCACCGGATACAGCCCGGCAATCATCCGCGCGACGGTGGACTTGCCCGAGCCGGACTCGCCCACAACACCAAATACCTCGCCCGCGCGGATGTCAAAGCTGACATCATCCACGGCGGTGAAATAGGTGCGGTCCCAAGGCAGCAGGCCTTTGCGCTGCAGGAATTTCTTGGTCAGGTTGCGGATTTCGAACACCGGATTGGTGGTGTCGTTGTCCACTTTCGGCCAGTGCCGAGCCATGTCTTCGATGGCAAATCGAGTTTCGCGCCCGCCATAGCTGATCTGAGGGAAGCGATGCAGCTTAAGTGTTGGACGCGGTACGGCAGCGATCAGCGACTTGGTGTATTCGTGGCTGGGCTGGCCCATGACCTGCGCGGTCGGACCGGACTCGACCACCTTGCCCGCATACATCACCGTCACCTTGTCGGTCGTATCGGCGATCACGCCCATATCGTGGGTGATCAGGATGACGCCCACCTGACGTTCGCGCGCCAATTCCTTGATCAGGTCTAGAATCTGTGCCTGAACGGATACGTCCAGCGCCGTGGTCGGTTCGTCTGCGATGATCACGTCCGGCTCTGTACACAATGCCAGCGCAATCACCACACGCTGCCGCATCCCGCCCGAGAACTGGTGCGGATATTGGTCCAACCGCGTGTCCGGGTCAGGGATGCCGACGCGATCAATCAGGTCCCGGGCACGCTTGTTGGCCTCGGCATCGGTTCCACCCAGATGGGCCTGAATGGTCTCGACCAGTTGTTCGCGCACCGTAAACAGCGGGTTCAGCGAGGTCAGCGGGTCCTGAAAGATCATCGAGATCTTCTTGCCGCGCAGCCCGCGCATCGCCTCGGCATCTAGACCGCTGATCTGATCGCCGCTCAGCCTGATCGTGCCGCTGGCAATACGGCCGGGGCGGTCCAGCAGGCCCATGATGGCGGCACCTATGGTGGATTTACCCGCGCCGGATTCACCCACTAACCCATGGATTTCGCCGGGTTCAACCGACAGATCCACATGATCCACGGCAGTGAACAGCTTGCGGCGGGTCGGGAATTCGACCGTCAGGTCATTGATAGTCAGAAGGCTCATGAAATCACCGCAGCTTGGGGTTCAGCGCATCGCGCAGCCAGTCGCCCAGCAGGTTCACAGACAGGGCCAGCGCCAACAAGGTGCAAGCCGGGAAGAACAGGATCCACCACTCACCCGAGAACAGAAAACCCTGCCCGATGCGGATCAGCGTGCCCAGTGAGGGTTGGGTTGGAGGGGCTCCAACTCCGAGGAAACTCAGCGTCGCCTCGGCAATGATTGCCAGCGCCAGGGAGATTGTGGCGATCACCAAAACCGGGCTTAGCACGTTGGGTAGGATATGGCGAAACATTATCGGGATCGAACCACGACCGATCAGGCGGGCGGCCTGAACATATTCCTTGTTCTTCTCCACTAGCGCGGCACCACGCACCACGCGGGCGAATTGCACCCAATCCGACAGGGCAATCGCGATGATCAGCACATAGATGGCCATCGCATTGCGGTACTCGGGCGGGGTTACCCCCTTGGCGATGCCAAAGATCAGCATCGCCACCAATATGGCCGGAAAGGTCAACTGCACATCGGCGATCCGCATGATAATGGTCTCAACCCAGCCACCATAATAGGCCGCCATCAGCCCCAGGATTACGCCGATGATCATCGCCAGCAGCACAGCCGAGGCGCCCACGAACAACGAGATACGCAGCCCGTAAAGGATGGTCGAGAACACATCCCGCCCCTGATCATCGGTACCCAGCAGGAACGACTCCTGTGTGAACGCATTTGGCGTGCCTGGCGGCGTAAACCCGTTCATCAGATTCAGCGTCGCCGGATCAAATGGATTATACGGCGCGATCAGCGGCGCAAAGATTGCCGCCAGAACTAGGATCACCACCACAAGTGACGCCACAATGGCCACCGGGGAATGCCGGAACGACCATGCGAAATCACTGTCCCAGAACTTGGCGAAGCGAGACTTGGGCGCGGATGGCGGGGTTTCGATGGTATCGGTCATGTGGCCCTCGCGTCGACACGCAGGCGCGGGTCAATGGCATAATAGAGAAGATCGACAATCAGGTTGATCGTCACGAACATGACCGAAATCAGCATCAGATAAGCGGCCATGACGGGGATATCAACGAACTGGATCGCGTTGATAAACAGCAGACCGACGCCAGGCCACTGGAACACCGTCTCAGTGATAATGGCGAAGGCGATGATCGAGCCCAGCTGCAAACCGGTGATCGTGATCACCGGCACCAGCGTATTTTTCAGCGCGTGACGGAAATTGATGACCCTGTCCGACAACCCGCGGGCGCGGGCGAAACGGACATAATCGGCGCGCATCACCTCGAGCATTTCTGACCGCACCAGCCGCATGATCAACGTCATCTGATAGAGGCCCAGCGTGATTGCTGGCAGGATCAGTGCCTTCAAGCCCGAGGCCGTCAGGAATCCGGTCGACCAGCTGCCGATCTTCACGGTCTCACCCCGGCCAAAGCTGGGTAGCCAACCAAGTTCAATCGAAAAGATATAGATCAGCAAAATCCCGATCAGGAAGGTCGGCAGCGACACCCCCAGCAGCGACACTGTCATGATCACATTTGCTGCGATCCCTTGTCGTCGGATTGCCGTGAAAACGCCCAGCGCGATGCCCATGGTGATGGCCAGAAAGCCCGAAACAAAGGCCAGTTCCAGCGTGGCGGGGGCGCGTTCGATCAGGATCGTCGAAACAGGGCGCCCTTGTCGATAAGAGACGCCAAAATCGCCCTGTACAGCGCCTTTCAGGAACTTGAAGTATTGGACCGGAAAAGGCTGATCGAGGCCCAGCTCGGTGCGCAGCCGGTCAATGTCGGCCTGTGTGCGTTCCTGCCCCAGCATGTTGTCGATCGGATCACCGACAAAGCGGAACATGGAAAAGGCCACCAGACCCACGACCAGCAGCACGATCACGGATTGGAACATCCTTCGGACGATATATGCGAACATGCGTTTCCCTCGTTGATCGGTCTCTCTAGGCCGTCTTTGACCAGATGGTCAAGGTATCGCTAACAGACGGACGTGACGTTGCATCAGTTCACCGTCACCCAGCGCAGCAGAAAGAAGTTGTCCGGTCGCTGCGTCAACTCGACATTGCTCCGCGTGCCCCAGAGCAGCGGCTGCACGTAGAGCGGCACATAAACCTGTTCGTCCTGAATGATCTGTGCGACTTCATCCAGCATGGCCTGCCGTTTGCCTGCGTCCAGTTCGGATTGGATCATCGGCAGCAGTTCATCCACGCGCGCATTGGAAAAGCCGCCGAAATTCCAGCTGCCCAGCTTTTTCTCTTCGTTCGGCGTGGCCACAAGGAACCGCACCGGGTGTTCGGCGTCAAATGTACCGGGACTCCAACCCAGCAGGTACATGTCGTAATTGTCCTCACGAAGCTCGGGCCAGTAGTTGCGCACGGGCATCGCGTCGAGTTCCGCAGTGATCCCGATTTGTGCAAGCATCGAGACGACGGCCTGACAGACGGCCTCATCATTTAGGTAACGGTCGTTCGGGCATTTCAGACCAAACGAGAACCCATCCGCATAGCCTGCCTCGGCCAGCAGGGCCTTGGCGGCTTCGACGTTATAAGCGGGTCGATCTGCATTGGCTGCGGAGTAGCCACTCATGGCCGGGCCGACCAGTTGCGAAGCCGCTTCGGCATTGCCGCGCATGATGGTGGCCAGAATGGCTTCGACATTCACCGCCTGAGCCACCGCCTTGCGCACGCGCGGGTCGCGGAACGGGTTCGGTTTACCCGCGTCGTCGGTGTATTTCAGCGTCTCGGCCTGATGATCAAAGCCCAGCATGATCACGCGTGCCTCAATGCCCTGTATAACCTCGACATCGTCCTGCTGCTGCAGGCGCGCCACGTCCTGAATCGGCACCGGGTTGATCATGTCCACGTCGCCGGACAACAGCGCAGCAACGGCGGTGGCGGGGTTCTGGATCGGCGTGAACTCGGCGCTTGTGATGTTGTGTTCGACCTCGTCCCACCACCCCTCAAAGGGTTCCAGAACCGTGCGCAGCCCCGGTTCGCGCGCGGTGACTTTGAACGCGCCGGTGCCATTGGCGTTAAGCGTCGCAAAATTGCCAGTTTCCTTGTCGGGGACGGTGGCATCATTGGCCTCGGTCCACCCCTGATCCATGATCATCCAGTTGGCGATTGAAGACGGGAACAGCGGGTTCGGCGCGGTGGTCATGAAATTGACGGTGTAGTCGTCGACAACCTTCACCTCGCTGATCGGTGCAAACCAGCTGCGGGTATCGGCGGCCTCGCCCGAGGCGCGCTGATAACTGAACAGAACGTCCTGCGCATCGAACGTGCTGCCATCGTGAAAGGTCACGCCCTCTCGCAGCTTAAACCGCCAGCCCTCGCCTTCTCCGATCGGCTCCCAACTGACTGCCAGAGCCGGTTCGACCTGCATGTTCTTGTCGCGGCGGACAAGCCCTTCGTAGACGTTGTTGAGAAACCCCAGAACCGGAGCCGAATTGACTGCGTGCGGGTCCATCGTCTGCGGATCGGTGGTTGAGGCCCATTTGAACTCGGCTGCGTGTACGCTGGTGGCAACGAGCAGGGCCAGACCAACGGCGCTGGGTCTGAGGATCATGGCGAAATCTCCCTGAGTCTGCCGCAAAGGCGCGGTGTTGAAGGATAACGCAAAAGGCAGGGCGCGATGGTCACGCCCTGCCAAGTCACTGATGTTAAGAACTTAGTTCAAAGTGAAGTACTTGATCTTGGGCGAGTCTTCCGGCTCGACCACAGTGCCCACGTTGGACTTCATACCCCAGTTCAGCACCTGGTGGTGGATCGGGATATACAGCTGTTCGTCCTGAACCACCTGCCAGATTTCCGCGATCTGCTTGTCGCGCTCGGGCAGGTTGGTTTCCGAGGCGAGACCCTGAATCTTGGCATCCAGTTCCGGATTACTGTACCGGGTGCCGTTCCACGAACCGTACTTCTCACCCTTGGTATGAGCCAGGAAGTTGAAGATGTATTCCGAGTCATAGGTCGGAACGCCCCAACCCAGCATGTAGAAATCGGTCTCCAGGTTGTTGATCAGCGGGAAGTGTTGCGCCTTTGGCTTGGCGTCCAGATTCACGGTGATCCCGATCTGCGCCAGCATACCAACCGCGGCCTGACAGATCGCTTCATCATTGATGTAGCGGTCATTCGGGCAGTCCAGCTGGATGGTGAACCCGTCCGGATAGCCCGCCTCGGCCATCAAGGCCTTAGCGCCCTCGATGTCGGTGGTGGACGAACTGTCCATGCCTTCATCCCAGCCGTTCACGAAGGGTGGGGCAATCATGCCTGCAGGGGCTGACTGGCCGCGCATCACGACCTGTTTGATCGCATCGCGGTTGATCGCCTTGGACATTGCCTGACGAACGCGGACATCAGACAAGGGGTTCTTGCCGTCGACATTATCATTGGCCAGATCTGCATCGCCCATGTTCAAGCCAAAGAAGATGACCCGATTCTGTGGCGCAGTACGCACGTCCAGACCATCGGCACCGGCAACACGCTCAAGATCCTGCACCGGCACGTCCTGGATGAAGTCGACCTCACCCGACAACAGCGCTGCAACACGGGTCGCTGCGTTCTGAATCGGGGTGTAGACGATCTCGGTCACGGCCAGCGGGAACTCATCTTTACCCCAATAGCCGTCATAGGCCTGCAGAACGGTTTTTACGTCCGGTTCACGGCTGATTAGCTTGTAGGGGCCGGTGCCGTTGGCATTCTTGGCCGCGAACGTGTCTTCGCCGCCTTCATAGTCTTGCACCTTCACGGCGTTGTTCGCCTCGGCCCAGCCTTTGTCCATCATGAACATGTTGGTCAGGTTGTTGGGCATGATCGGGTTGGGACCATCGGTTTCGATCTCAACCGTGTATTTGTCCGGCGCTCGTACCTCTTTCACCGAAGCCAGCAGTTCCTTGTAGTCGGAATCCGGCGTCATCGCCCGGTTCAACGAGAATACGACGTCTTCGCTGTCGAACTCGGCCCCGTCATGGAAGGTCACACCTTCACGCAGCTTGAATACCCAGACATTTGGGTTGGCTTCGGACGGTGCCCATTCGGTGGCCAGCGACGGCACAAGAGCACCGGAATGGTCGCGCATCACCAGCGTCTCCATGATCTGGTGTGCCAGCGCTGAGGTCGGGCCCTCGTTCTGGGCATGCGGGTCCAGCGTCAGCGAGTCGCCTGCACGGGCCCAGCGCAGGGTTTCAGCCGATGCGCCTGCCGCCATCAACGCGGTGGCGCTGGCGGCAATCATCAGGTTTCTTAGGATCATGTTAAACTCCCCGTATTTTGTTAGCGCCGTCATTGCGACGGCCAGCCGCTTGCTGCGACCGTGGTGCACCTGATCATCCAGATCATTTTGCCGGTTGCAACAATAGATTGTGAACTCACGTGACGACCCAAGGGCAAGTTGGACAAACTAACATGGTTCAGACGAACGGAACCCGCGATTCATCCAGCGGTTTTTGCCCGGTGGGCAGGTTTAGGTCGCAAGTGATTGGGCTTGATCGCGCAATCACGCGCCCTTTGCGCACTACGGCCAGACGATGGGCGCGCAGCCGGATCGCCTCGATCCGGTCCGGTGCCTGAAGTAAAACAAAATTCGCCTCGCGTCCCTTGGCCACACCATACCCTTGCAGCCCCATGATCCTAGCCGAATGTTCGGTGACGGCATCAAAACACCACGCCATATCGGCTCGGCTGGACAGTTGCCCCACGTGCAGCCCCATGAAAGCTACGTCCAGCATATCGGCCTTCCCCAGTGAGTACCAAGGGTCCATCATACAATCCGAGCCGAACCCGACAGTGATCCCGGCATCACGCAACTCTCGCACGCGGGTCTGGCCCCGGCGCTTGGGATAGGTGTCGTGCCGACCCTGCAACATGATGTTGATCAGCGGGTTCGGGATCGCGTGCACGCCGGCCTCAACCATCAGCGGAATCAGCTTTGAGACATAGTAATTGTCCATCGAATGCATAGAGGTCAGGTGAGACCCTGCAACCCGCCCATTTAGACCCAAACGTTGGGTTTCATAGGCCAGAGTCTCGATATGGCGGCTTTGCGGATCATCGCTTTCGTCGCAATGCATATCCACCATCAAGCCGCGCTCGGCCGCGATTTCAAACAACAGGCGCACGGATTCTGCCCCATCGGCCATGGTGCGTTCGAAATGTGGGATACCACCCACTACATCCACGCCCATATCCAGCGCGCGGACCGTATTCTCCATCGCAGTTGGGTCGCGCAGAACGCCGTCCTGTGGGAACGCTACAAGCTGCAGGTCCAGATAATCTTTCACTTGTTCGCGCACCTCTAACAAAGCCTGCACACCCTTCAATTCATCATCGCAGGTGTCCACATGGCTGCGGATCGCGCCGATCCCCTTGGCTGCCGCGAGTTCGCAATACCTCAAGGCACGAGCTACGATGTCTTCGACCGATTGGATGGGCTTCAACTCTCCCCACAAGGCTATGCCTTCCAGCAGCGTGCCCGAGACATTCATACGCGGTGTGCCCAGCGACAAAGTGGCGTCCATGTGGAAATGCGGGTCGACAAAAGGGGGTGAAACCAATTGCCACTCGGCTTCGATCACCTCTTTCGTCTCGGCTGTAATTCCAGCCTCCACTGCGGCAATCTTGCCGTCTACGCAGGCGATATCCACGCCGGACTGACCATCAGGCAGGGTGGCATTCTTGACGATCAGATCGAACATGGCGGCTCCTTATCGTTGGCCTTTGAACCAGGGGGTAAGCAATGCACGCGGATAATCCGCCGACCGGGCCGCGACGACAAGCGCGATGATCGACAGGATATAGGGGGCCATCAAGAACACCTGACCGGGCACCAGCGCGCCAATTTCGGTCTGCAGCCGCACCTGCAACGCATCGAACGCGCCGAACAACAGCGCGCCCAGCAGGGCTTTTCCGGGGCGCCAGCTTGCAAAGATTACCAGCGCAATACAGACCCAACCGCGCCCGTTGACCATGCCGAAGAAAAAGGCGTCAAAGGCGCTCATAGTCAGGAAGGCTCCGCCAAGCGCCATCAGGGCCGATCCTGCCACAATGGCACCGATCCGCAGCCCATAGACCGAAAGCCCCTGTGCATCGACACTGTCCGGGTTGTCTCCAACCGCCTGAAGAGCCACGCCCAAAGCGGTGCGGTTCATCACATACCAGACCACCACCACCATCAGCAGCGCCAGCCAAGTGAGGGCGGTTTGCTGGAACAAAACAGACCCTAAAAAAGGTAAATCAGACAATATGGGCAGATCCAGTGGCTGAAACGGCTCTATACGGGGAGGAGACGACACGTTCGGCAACGCCGTGCGGTAGGTGTAGTAACTGACCGACGTGGCAAAAAGCGTGATCCCCAACCCCGAGACATGCTGAGACAAGCCCAAAGGCACTGTCAGGATTGCGTGCAGCAGGCCAAAGAACGCCCCAGCCAGTGCCGCAACCAGAACTCCGCCCCATAATCCCGCGCCCAGCCAGACGGCCATCCAACCGCACATTGCACCCACAACGAAAATCCCCTCGATCCCGAGGTTCAGCACCCCAGCGCGTTCACAGATCAGCGCGCCCAGCACACCAAAGATCAGCGGAGTCGCGATGCGCAGGGACGCAGCCCAGAAGCTTTCGGACAGCAGGATGTTCAGGATATCCATCATGACGTCGCCCCCGTGGTGCTGGCCCGGACGACCCGGTATCGAGCAAAGAACCCGCCGACCAGCACGCAGAGCAGCGAGACGGACACCACAAGATCCGCCAAAAAGGACGATACGCCCATTGCCCGGCTCATGCTGTCTGCGCCCACAAAAACCGAGGCGATAAACAGAGCTGCGATTACCACACCCATCGGTGATAGGCCCGCCAACATTGCCACGACGATACCGGTGTAGCCAAAGCCGGGAGACAGATCCGCGGTCAAGTAGCCCTTGAGCCCTGCCACCTCGCTGACCCCCGCCAAACCAGCCAAACCGCCCGACAGAATGGCAACGCCAAACAGCGATCGGTTCACGTTGATCCCCGCATGGCGCGCGGCGGCTGCGTTCTCACCCACCGCCCGCAGACGGAAACCCCATACGGATCGTGCCAGCATGAATTGCGCCAAAAGGGCCAATATTAGAGCCAAAATCAGACCAGAGTGAACCCGCATCCTATCTATCAACGTCGGTAACATTCCCTGATCCAACACCGGAGCAGATTGCGGCCAGCCCAGACTCATTGGGTCCTGTAATGGCCCTTCCAGCATCATTTGCACAAAGATCAGGATGATGAAGTTCAGCAACAGCGTGGTCACAACTTCATCCGCACCGAACCGCGTTTTCAGATAGGTTGGCGCGACCATCCCCGCCGCGCCTGCTGCCGCTCCCAAAATGACGATCAAGGGCAACAACAAGATACCGGGCAAATCCAGCACACCTGATCCAATGGCCACGGCTGCCATTGCCCCCAGGTACAACTGCCCTTCGGCCCCGATGTTCCACAGCTTGGCACGGAAGGCCAAAGCAGCGGCGAGACCAGTGAAGATTAGGGGCGTGGCGCGGGTCAGCACCTCGGAAAAGGCGAATACCGAGCCAAACACACCGCGAAACATCTCGCCATAAGCCTGGATCGGGTTTGCCCCGGCGGCCAACAACGGAATGGCGGCAAAGCCAAGCGCAATCAGGGCCGAAAGGATGGGCACGCCGATCGTGAATGCCTGCGACTGGGTCTGACGAGGTTCAATGCGGATCATACCGGCTCTCCTGCCATCATCAGCCCAATCTGCTCCCGGTCGCGGCTTGGGGCCTCGTGCAATTCGCCATCCCGGATCACCATGATCCGATCGGCAAGGCCCAGAATTTCGTCCAGGTCTTCTGAAATCAGCACAACACCTGCCCCCCGTTCCCGCGCTTCAAGCAAACGCCGCCCGACCTCAGCCGCGGCGCCCATATCCAGACCGCGGGTGGGTTGGTTAGCGAGGATCAGGCGCGGAGAACGGTCGAATACCCGCGCCAGAATGAGTTTCTGGATATTTCCACCCGACAACAGTCTTGCGGGTGCTTCCACTCCCGGCCCGCGCACATCATAGGCCTTGGCAAGGCGGTCGGCATTGTCGTCAATCGCCTCTCGTCGCAGCAGACCACGTGACTGCACATCGGGATCGTCCAGCCGTTCGATCACCATGTTCTCGGCCACACTCATTGCACCGACAATGCCTTCGCGGTGACGGTCTTCAGGAATGCGCCCCACACCCGCACGCACCATCGCGACCGGGCTTGGCGTGTCGATTTCCGACCCGTTCACTTTAATTAGACCCTGTTCAGGTTGCATCAGACCAGAAATCACGTTGGCCAGTCCGCTCTGACCATTGCCCGAAACCCCGGCAATCCCCAAGATTTCATGGGCATGTACCGTCAGATCAACACCGCTCAGTGTATCTCGCTTGGACCGACCCGTGACCGAGATGCCTGACAAGGTGAGCACGGGTACGCCGGGCACCATCGCAGCACCTACCAATTCCGGCGTTTCCGCCCCGACCATCATTCGGGCAATTGAGGCCTCATCCGCTTCAGACGTGGCCATTTCACCAACTTTGCGGCCATGACGCAGCACAGCGATCCGGTCAGAAAAGGCCAAAACCTCACGCAGTTTGTGGCTGATGAAGATGACGGACAGCCCCTCGGCCGTCATCATCCGAATGTTTTCAAACAGCGTGTCGGCCTCTTGCGGGGTCAGAACGGCGGTCGGTTCGTCCAGAACCAGAATACGCGCGTCGCGGTACAGCGCCTTGAGGATCTCGACACGCTGGCGCTCACCAACCGACAGCCGCCCCACGGGCGTATCTAGCGGAGCGGTCAGCCCGCTTTGGGCAATAATCGCCTCAATCCTGCGCCTTGCCGCTCGTCGATTGCGGCGCAGCGCAAACAGGGGTTCCGAGCCGAGCGTAATATTGTCCAGCGCCGAGATGTTTTCGGCCAGCGTGAAATGCTGATGCACCATGCCCACACCCGCAGCCAAGGCCACCTGCGGATGGCCAAGCGGCAGCGGCTGCAACACACCCGCTTCATCGGCAACCTCAATCGAGCCTGAATCGGGCAGGTAATGCCCGAATAGCATATTCATCAGCGTGGTCTTTCCCGCGCCGTTTTCTCCCAGCAATGCTAGAACCTCGCCCTTGTTCAGGGTCAGGCTTACATCGTCATTGGCGATGACCGGACCGAAACGCTTGCTCAGCCCGTTGAGTTTCAGAACTGTGGTCATTGGGAAAGCGGGCCGGCGCATAGCCCGGCCCGACTGCGATCAGTTGTCGGAAACCGGACGGTCGTCATTCACGTTCACGCGGAACAGACCGTCCAAAATCTCGGCCTGACGGGCATTCACTGCCTCAAGCACCTCGGCCGGCACCAGTTCCTCGTCCAGAACCATCGAACCGCCGCCATAGCCCATAAAACTGTACTGACCGTAATCCGCGGCCTCGAACGAGTCACCCGCGACATTTGCGATCGCCTTATCGATGGTCGGCTCCATATGCCACAGGGCCGAAGCCATGATCGTGCCCGGGTAATCGCCCGAGGTGTCGATGACATTGCCCACGGCCTTCACGCCACGCTCAACCGCAGCGTCCGACACCCCAAAGCGTTCGGCGTACATGATGTCTGCCCCCGCATCCATCATCGCGATGGCGCTTTCCTTGGCTTTTGGCGGGTCGTACCAACTGTCGATGAAGGTCACGAGGAAGGTGACATCCGGGTTCACCTCACGCGCGCCGTCCATGAACGCGTTCATCAGGCGGTTTACTTCGGGGATGGCATAACCACCCACCATGCCGATGACATTCGACTCGGTCGCTGCACCGGCGACCATCCCCGTCAGGTAGGACGGTTCATGAATCCAGTTGTCAAAGACCGAGAAATTGGGCGCCACCGGCCCAAAGGACGAGCCCATCAGAAACGCTGTATCGGGATAATCCTTCGCCACCTTGCGCGCGGCGCGTTCCAATCCAAATACCTCACCCACAACGAGCTGCGCGCCTTGTTCGGCGTATTCGCGCATCACGCGCTCATAATCGGTGTTGGCCACGTTTTCGGAAAAGACATACTCGATGTCGCCGCGTTCGGCCGCAGCGTTCAGGGCCTTGTGAATGCGACTGATCCATTGTTGTTCCACTGGCAACGTGTAAATCGCGGCCACTTTGACCGTTTCAGCCGCCGCCAATCCGGCGGAATATAGTGTCGATGCCGCTGCGACCGTCGCCAGCAGCATTCTGCGTGTAAATTTCATTTTTGACATAACTCTCTCCTGTGTGGCGAGATGGCAGCATTTTTTTACTGTTCAGTCAATTTTTTCGTATCTAGCAACGCCTTGTTCTGAACAGCGATAGCTATCCGAACATTTTGTGAGCAAAATTGAGTTCGGACTTCTGAAGCCCCTAGAGCCCTTTCTGCCGCCGATCTTTTCGCTCAAGCCGCTCGCAAGTGTTTTACCATCTTTAAAATTACAACTATCAAGCAATGTACAACCGTTGAGTGTATCCGGTGGATTGCTTCTGTTTTGGCATTGCCTGCAATCGCGGCAGTTGCGCAACAATTGATCGTGTTGGGGATTTTTTTGGGGGCAGGTTGATTTCCGTCTTAAACTTTTTTGGATGTGGGTTTATCGGGTTGGTTGTTTGAGTGCTTGATTGAGCTATGAGCGGTT
>WQBJ01000070.1 GCA_013032095.1 Ruegeria atlantica
CCCGGTGATTGTATAGGGCAGGTCTTTGAAAAACGAGACCAGCGCTTCCGGCTCGCTGATTACGTCAGCTTCTTTCAATATCTTGCCGCGTTCACCAAGAACGCAAACAGCGGTGTTTGCCAGAGAAACGTCCAGCCCGATATAGATTTCCATGTCGTTGTCCTCTTCGATCGTAAAAACGAGGCGAACCTTATGGCAAAACCTCGCAAACACGCTTCGTGCTTGTCAAAGGCCAACGACACCCTGTCTACTACACCGTAATCAAGCAAAACGGCTGAGATACGCGCCGGACCTATTACGGTATCTCTCCAGTTTGAGGGGTAGATTCCGGTAGAGGG
Source organism: Ruegeria atlantica (assembly GCA_013032095.1). Classification (GTDB taxonomy): domain Bacteria; phylum Pseudomonadota; class Alphaproteobacteria; order Rhodobacterales; family Rhodobacteraceae; genus Ruegeria; species Ruegeria atlantica_E. The sequence continues at coordinate 339 of WQBJ01000070.1, forward strand.
CAGGATCGTATCACAAGCCCCGTTTAGTGAACCTCGTTGCAGTGGATATCTCCGCCCACCCCGCAGAATATTCGCTTCATTCCTTCACTCTTTTTGATCATCTTCAAAATCCTGCAATACTTTTTTACCCAACGCGGTGATGCGGTACGTTGTACCTTGTCCGGATTTTGGTGAATCTCGCGTAGCCAATCCTTCCGAAACTAAGCGTTCGAGCTGAAATGTAACCTGGTCTTCGACATCGCCACTGACCAAGGACAACGTATGGCCACCCGATATAGCCAGGGTTTTCAAAGCAGTAATGTCACTACGCGATCTCATGGCGACGCCTCTTCTTGACTGCGCTTTCGGGGTAGCTATCCATAGATACGAACCCCTGCGACTTCACGCCTACTACACTATATCGAGATGCGTTGAACGGTGCAGTGAATTTGTTAGGCTGGCTTGCACCTGCGAAATTCACACGAACCCCAACCTCCTTTCCGAGCAAACAAAGTTCAATGGCCGTAATGCACCGTTGCTCCGGTTTGAACACTGTGCAGCATCGGACAGCAGGACCTTTTTCTCGCGGGCAATGACGACCCAGAGTCGACATCCAGCACCTCATCATAATGCTGCGGCTGCAGCCCGATTTGTTGCCATTCGCTGCGTGCGCTAATTTTGGGGCAGTTTGAACTCTCAGTCTGCGCAACTTTGCCGTCAATCGATCTGGAGCCTTCGCTGAAGCAGCATTTGCTCGCGGTCGCGGCATACTTATTGTTGCGGCGCGGCGAGTGTCACCAATCAGGTCATTCGCAGGCGTTGTATTTGCGTTAACGGAAACCGTACCTTCGCCGCAGCTCGGTCGGGCAAGCAAGACGCGGGATATTGCAGAGATTGGAACTTTGGTTCTTGCTTCGTGTTTGAATTGATCAGGAACGAGGCACCAAAAGTGTGTCTATTTGCTGTTATGCTTTTTTGACGAGCGTAATCTTGTTTTTCTAACACGGAAATTAACGTTACTGCCGAACGCGATAGCCGGAAGCGATGATCTGGTTTATCAGAACAGCGGCGGCCTGGTGCATGTCCTTTTCATCGTTATTGCCGACCGCTGTTTCGTGGGCAGCAGCTGCGTCACGCAGAACTCCCACAATCTCATGTTCGGGGAGGAGCTCACGATCTTTAATTGCAAGCAAAAGCGCTTCACAAATTGAGAGTGCGGCCATTCCTGAGTGGTCTTGCCGGTCAGCCATGGTAGACGTCCTTTTTTAACAGGCGTCCAAGCAAGGAAGCGCTACGATGAATTGCACCATACTGGCATAGATTGCTGTATACTTAACTGATCGAAAGCAGTCTTGGCGTCGGATAGTTTCGCGGGCTGCTCATCGATGAAGGAAGAACACTTGCGCGCTATCAAAAACAGTCCACTCACCCGAAAGCTCTCAAACTTCGTCGCTCTGACTGAGGTTGAACTTGCGGTATTAGCACGCCTGCACAAGCGTCGCAGAACCTTTGAAGCCGGACGTGACCTTGTGCATCAAGGGCAGTCAGAGCAGGCTGCCTACATTCTGGCCTCGGGCTGGGTTTGTTCCTACAAAACGCAGACTGACGGGTCTCGTCAGATCGTCGATTTCCAAGTACCGGGTGACTTTCTGGGCTTGCGGAGCGTTCTGCTGCACACCTCGGATCACAGCATAGAACCAATCATGGAAATCCAAGCCATTGAAATAGTAGTGGATGATCTTCTGGAAGCATTTGCGCAAACGCCCCGGCTGGCGACAGCAATTCTTTGGGCGGTCTCTCGAGATGAAGCGATGGTGGTTGAGCACCTGGTCAACATCGGACGGCGAGATGCGGGTGAGCGCATGGCGCATTTTCTATTGGAACTTGGTGTGAGGCTGACTCAGGTTGGGATGGCAAGCAAGGTGGGATACTCTTGCCCACTGACACAATACCACCTCGCCGATACGCTAGGGCTGAGTGCCGTGCATGTTAATCGTGTCCTGCGGCAACTGCGGGAGAAGGGATTGGTTACTTTTCAATCTGGACAAGTGACATTTGATGATTATGACGGACTGGTGACGTTGGCCGGTTTTGACCCCACTTATCTGGATCAGGCTGGGCCACTGTTGAAGCAATAGGTACACCCCTTCGGTGATGCCGGGACTTCGATGATAGTTGCCTGGTTAGAGACACCATTCGCTTCGGCAGATTTGGGATTCCCGGGCATTGTGTTCAATGAAAAAGAAGCGCAAGATAAATGCAGTCCGATTGCGGTACTGAATTTCCTGCGCTTCTCAAATACTCGTTAAGAACACGCCAGCAAATATCCCACCAACACACATCACGTTGCCGGAATCCAAACATCGTTGCACTGACGCAGGTTAGCGAAATCACGGCAACACCCAATCCCCTGGCACCAATTGCATTTGAGACTCCAATAAAATTTCAGGTCATTGAGCACAGGCTAACATCGATCAGCACACGTCTGCCATTTGCACATTATTGTCAATTACAACGCCAGTATTACCGCGACACTTACGAGCGTGTTCCGCGGCAGACTGCGCGGGGAAGATCCAACAAACTATATGGAGGGTTAGGGTGAGCACGAGATCGTCCAGTTCTTTGGTGACGTTTTCACATCAGTTCTCTTTGTCCGGCTACCCGGATGAACTCCCTGCTGGCGAGTATGTAGTGGTTGTTGAAGAAGAACTTCTACAGGGTCTGAGTTTCGAAGCATATCGAAGAACCGGAACCTACCTGACAGTTCAGGGCAAAGGCAGCAAGCCAGGCCGCACAGAAATGCGCCCCATCGACCCAAAAAATCTCGAACTGGCACTTAAGCACGACCAGACCTTGGCCACATCTAACAATGACAGCGATGCGGCGCTTTCCCCGCAGGAGGAATAGATTATGAACACGCCCGAATGGCTTAAACCCGGAATCTACGGTGCCCTGATCGGAGGGGTTTTCGTAGGCGTCGTTGGATTTTCTTGGGGTGGATGGATGACCGGCGGTAGCGCGGACAAGATGGCCAACGCCATGTCCCGCGACAATGTAATCGCTGCGTTGGTTCCGGTCTGCGTCGACATGGCGAGAACTGACGCCCAACGCGGCGAAAAAATCAAAACAATCAAAGAGGCTTCTTCTTTCAAGCGGAAGGATGCCGTCATGGAGGCTGGCTGGGCAGCGGTACCGGGGTCTCAAACTCCTAACAAAGATCTGGCTCAGGCCTGTATCGAGGGGCTTAACCTGGATGGATCGTAACTCAATAACTCAACATTCGGACAACGCCGTTAGCACCAGGGTAAATCGAAAGAAACGGCACTGGTCTCGCTCTCATTTTATGACCGCGTTGTTTGTTGTCGTTTTCAGCAGTTTGGCAGGTTTCTTCATCCCTTCAAATTCCGCATCGGCCGAAACAATTTCTATCCCGGATAACGCGCATGCCAAAAAGTATGGCGGGGGCTGGGAATGCGATTTGTCCTATCGGTTGGAAGGCGAAGAATGCGTGGCCATTGTCGTGCCGGGAAATGCCTACCCCACAAACAGAACCTATGGCTCAGGGTGGGCATGTATGCATGGCTTTGTTGAAGTTGGCGGCACCTCATGCGCTGAAGTGATTGTGCCTGAGGGTGGATATCTCGATCCATCAGGTGAGAGGTGGCGGTGCATGCGTGGGTACACAAGGGTAGACGATAGCTGCCAGAAAATTGTCGTGCCAGATAATGCCTACCTGACGAACAGTACCTACGGATCTGTATGGCTTTGCAATCGTGGCTACGAGACAGATGGTGAAGCGTGCGTTGCAATAGCAGTGCCGGATAATGCCTTCCTAAACGCATCAACCAGCGGGCGTCCGTGGACGTGCGAGCGTGGATATTTTGAGCGAGACGGAAGGTGCGATGCCGTCATTGTGCCTGAAAATGCTTTCTACGATGACGCGATCCACGGAGTTGGATGGAAATGCGAACGTGGCTACGAGGCGTCCGGTGATCGCTGCGATGCCATCGAGCTACCGGCAAATGCCCACCTCGACCGATCCGGCAATAGGTGGGAATGCCACAGAAATTATCACCGGTCAGAAGGGCTATGTGTTCTGAACGAGTGAGATTTCAAGCAGAGAGCACACTTTTCCAAACTTCACAATTTGTGCCAGTTCTTGCCAAGAACAGCGTGTTTCACACTCCAAAAAGGAACAGATATGAAACCCGAACCCATTGCGTCGGATGCCAAGCGGTTCATTGCCAGCAATGCGCAAAAGCTGCCTCCTGAACAAGCAGTTTTTCCAGAGCTTCACCGCAAGACACTTGTGACAGATACACCGACTGCAATTGTGTATTGCGAAGGAAACTTCGCAAAGATCGATGGCAAGACGGCTAATGGTCTCGTTCGACATTCACAGGCCTATCGCGTTCTTTCGGTGATCGACAGCACGTATGGCGGTTGTGACAGTGGCAAAGTGCTTGATAATGTCGCCAATCAGGTTCCCATCTTCGATGATCTTGATGCCGCCGTCGCTAATGAAGCTACGATCCCCGACACGTTTATTTACGGAATGGCGCCGGCCAGCGGAAGAATGTCCCTTGAGGATCGCGAAGTTGTTGTGGATGCGATAACGCTCGGAATGAACATCGTGAGTGGACTGCATGAATTCCTTAGTGATGATAAAGAACTCGCCGGATTTGCCAAAATTCACGATGTCACCATACGCGACATTCGCAAGCCGCGGCCCAATCGCGACCTGCGCCTGTTAGATGGCAGTGTTGGAGACGTCCAAGCGATCCGCATCGCGTTGTTCGGCACCGATTGTGCAATTGGAAAGCGTACAACCGCGACAATCCTGACAAGCGCACTTAATGCGCATGGGATCAAAACAGTTTTGGTCGGCACCGGCCAGACAGGTTTGATGCAGGGCGCCAAGTATGGTGTCGCGATGGATTCGGTGCCGCCGCAATTTTGTTGTGGCGAGCTTGAGCGCGCTGTTGTTGCTGCATCTGAAGGTGAGCGCCCGGATGTTATAGTGATCGAGGGCCAGGGCGCGCTCAGCCATCCGGCCTTTTGCACATCAGCCTTTATACTGCGAGGCAGTCAGCCACATGCGGTTATTCTTCAACACGCGCCTAAGCGACAACGTCGATGCGACTTCCCAAACATGACTATGCCCGATCCTTGCGATGAAATCCCCCTGATCGAGGCGTTTGCGAACACAGAGGTAATTGGCATGACGATCAACCATGAAGGAATGAATGAAGTTGAGATTTCAAAGGCCATCACAGATTATAACTGCAGATTGCACCTCCCGGTTACTGATGCATTGAACCGTCCTTCATCAAACTTGGTGAATATGGTTCTTTCTGCCTTTCCGTGTTTGCAGCCCGTACCTGTAACGTCGATTGAATGAGCAAGCTGCGTATCGACGTTGATCTGGACAAAATTCGGTACAACACACGGTTCCTTGTTGATCGCCTTAAACCCCACGGAATTACCGTAGCAGGCGTGACAAAAGCCGTGTGCGGTCATCCGGAAATTGCGAATGCTATGCTTGAAGGTGGCGCGACAGGGCTGGCGGACGCGCGGATCAGCAATGTCATGCGTATGCGCAATGCTGGAATCTCGTGCTCCATATCCTTAATCCGAACACCCATGCTGAGCCAGGTCGCGCAAGTTGTTGATAACTGCGATGTCAGCTTCAACACAGAGATGCGCATTATCGCAAGCTTGGCCATGAATGCGCTGGGAAAGAACGTTACTCACAATATTATCCTGATGGTGGAAATGGGGGATATGCGGGAAGGAATCCTGCCTGAACACCTTGAAAGCACTGTGTCTCAAATTCTTAGAATGGAAGGTGTTTCTCTGAAGGGGATTGGCGCAAATTTTGCCTGTCTGGGTCATGTAGCACCCTCTGCAGAAGCAATGGCATTGCTTTCATCGCTTGCCATCGACACCGAGCGCGCGTTTGGACCCGCTCTTGAAACAGTGTCAGGCGGCGGCTCTGCCAGTTTGCCATGGGCGCTTGGCAAGGGTGCGACCGGAAAGATCAACAACCTGCGTCTGGGTGAGGCTATCCTGTTGGGTACCGATCCCGTATCGAGGCACGCGATCGGCGGGCTTTACACAGATGCTTTCACTCTTTGGGCGGAAGTGATCGAAACGAAAGCCAAATCAAACCCAAATCCCGTGCAAATGAATTACCCTATACCTTCAATGCAGTGTGTGACTTTAGACGGTCCTTCGAATACTCGGTCGATCCTTGCGATTGGACTCCAGGACACCGATGCGGCGGGTCTTGTATTTCCTGCTGGCGTCACGTTTGTCGGAGCCACCAGTGATCATATCATTGTTGAAACCACTGATTGTCCGGCTCGCGCTGGTGGCGAGATGAAGCTAAGAACGAAGTATAGCGCGCTTTCGCGTAGCATGGCAGCACCTGATGTTGCAAAGGTCTTCCGTGGTGCTAGCGCATTGGCAGAAATCATCGCTGCAAACAATGATCGCCCATATTCGAAGTGAAGGTTGCGCACTAAGATCGTCGCCGTTCAAACCCAGACATCAGTCTACCGTCTTATTCTACAGCTTTACGTAGTAAATTGGGCCACCAATACCTATATTGGTGGTATCCGCATTCACTTTTCACTCCCCATCTGGGCTCGTGGGTGGTGCGGACAATCAAAGGATCAAATTGATGTCTTTCAAGGACCTGACGACCAGAGCGGCCGCCGCACTGAAAAAAAACGATGCGGATGCGCCAAAAAAAGAAACGACGTCTGAAGGGCCTGACGTCGCCCCCGAAAAACCAAAGCCTAAGCCTCAAAGTTCATAATGTCCTGCCGGGAGTGGGTGGCTTGTTCTTGTTTACATCTCCGAACGAGCTGTATCTGCAAAGGAGAACTACCTAGATGGACCAGATAGTCAGCAAGACAATCGCAGTCTTTTCCAGGCCGTTTACTTTCCCTGGCTTTGACGAATTACTCCCGGCGGGCGAATACGAAATAGAAACTGAGCTTTCCGCACCACCAGATTATTTAGATCCAGAGGCCTGGAAGGCATCGGTGCTAATCTGTCTGCATCCACGGAAATCTCACCCCGGTCTGGCGCGAACCTTGACCGTTTCTCTTGCTGATTTGGATAGAGCACGCGCAATAGATAAGTTGTCTGCGAAAGAGTTGTCACAATTCCTGCTCGACCAACTTTTGGCCGATCCGATGGTGCAACTGATCATGGAAGCCGATGGTGTGTCTGAGACTCAACTTCGGCACCTCTACTCGGGCTCGTTCATTTCTGAAGCAGACGACAAATCATCAAGCCAACGAGCCCTACGGCAAGTGTGCGGAAGCGGCTCTCGGTATGCCTTCGCTGTCCAAGCTGCCGAGAATGAAGGAATGCCGGTTCGTCCTAATAAAACCCCTCGGATTGCAGGCCGCCCCACCGGACAGTCTGAACTGGGAAGCTCTTTCAAACTCAAGGCATAGGACTCGGAACTTTCTTTTCCAGCCGCTGTGTAAACCAAAACAGAAATCGAGGCTAAGAACTGATGGAAGACTCCGACAACGAAGCAGATGCGATCATGGCTCGCGCCCACAATGACGTGCCGCAAGAACGCCCGTGTCTTCGTTGCTGAACTCCATTCTGGAGCAAAGGTTTCGGAGAGCGGATTTGTCGACGTTGCAAGGGGTTGAACGCGTGGCGAAATGGCGTATCGGTAAGCCCCGGGCTAGCTCGGCGTCGCTGATAAACCGACGACAGTGTAACCAGCTTCTCTGATCATATCTCATTTTATCTTATTGGTGCTGACCCAGCCCGCTAATCCGGGCCGTTTTAACGTGGAACCCGATCGGTAATCGGCGCTGAAGACGAAGCGTACGCGCAGTTTGGATTCGAACCGTTCTTCTGCGTAGCGACATGGGCTCAAGCCGCCGAATGCACACACTTAAACCATGCCAGTATTCATAATCGGACAGCAGGCATTCACGCCGCTTGTACTATTCGGTGGTCAGCGCGGTGCTGTTGCTTGGGTGCGGAGGGTGGATCGGAGTGCAAAATATGCCAAGGGTCCAACTACCCGCAGTTACCCCAAAACCCAGAGCTTGGAACAAGGGGCGGATCATCGGTCAGAAACGACCGCTACTCCCAAAAAAGGTCTGGGCGACCCGTGCACGGCTCGAACTTGCTGGAAATCTGCGTGATCTCACAATTTTCAACGTCGCGATTGATAGCAAGCTGCGCGGCTGCGATCTGGTCAAACTCGCTGTGACCGCTCTTCGCGAGCAGAAAGCGGAAGTGGCGGCGCAACCTCTTGTAGAATAGCTAGTAACTGGCCTGAAGAGGTAGCCAAAGCGTGTCCTTTGATCTGCAGAGGTGCCAAATCAGAGGACGCTGGGGGTTACCTTTCCCGCAAGACCAGTTCGAAGCCAGTCTAGCAAGATTGGTCCGAAACTATCGCGAAGCCACTGCAATCCAGATCGATTTGGCACGTCGTTCATCCGAAGCAAGTACGAAATCCAGCCCAACGAATTGGAAAATGGGATTCAGCATGCTCCCGCCAACTCAATGTGCCTGTTTTATGATTGGAGAAAAAATCAATGGAAGATGACCTTGAACAAGGCGTTGTACCAGACCGCGCCATAGGGCACGCATCAATTTGCACGCGTCGCTTACGCATAAACGAAGGCCCCGGGCACTCGGAAATAGCCCGGGGCACTTCCTTCACTTGATGGAGAGTGGTTGCACGATCGGTTTGTCGCCCTGCATCACCGGGTGATCGTCACCCGGGAACTCGTATTCACCGATCGTGCCCTTGTCGACGTGTAACATGGTCAGGACTTTGGATCCGGCTTCAACTGGCTCGCTCAGTTCGACAACAACGTTCTTCGTGGTGCCGGCCTTCACCGCTGCATGGCCGATGGAGGCAGGAACAACCGGCGCGCCGTCCACAATGGCATGGACGACCAGCCAGCCATCATCGGCAATGGAAACCGAGTCGACTGTCAGGGTTTTGCCGGCCGGCTGTGCGCTGGTCATGATCTCATCGGCGATAGCGGAGGTTGCCAGCGCAAAAGGGATCGCCACGGCGATAACAGCGTTTTTCAAAGTCATTGGAGAGTTCCTCTTGGATCAGGTTTCGGGTTTGCACAGCGGCTGTGCAGAGGATTTACGCAGGAACGGCAAAAATATTCCGCTGTCCTGGGAATAATTATTGTTCTTGCAGCGTATGTTCTCCGAACAGGATGGAAAGACCGGATGCCTCGACGTTCAGACGAGATCGAAATCAACATTCCGCATCTGCGCCGCTTTGCGCTGGCCCTGACGCGGAACCCGGATATGGCCGACGACCTGGTGCAGGACACCGTGGAGCGTGCCCTGTCGCGCTGGTATCTGTGCAAGCCCGGTCTGGCCTTGCGGCCATGGCTGTTTGCGATTCTACGCAACCTGCACATTAGTGGCCATAGAAAACGCGCGCGGATGTTGGTCGAAGCCGAAACCGAAATCGAAAACCTCGAGTCGGCGGCTCCAGCTGCCGAAGATCGCATGGAACTGATCCAGGTGCTGCAGATGCTGGGGCAGCTGCCAGAGGAACAACGCGCGGCCATCCTGCTGGTCTCAGTGGAAGGGTTCTCTTATGCCGAGACGGCCCGAATTCTGAACATCCCCATTGGAACCCTGATGTCGCGGTTAAGCCGTGGACGCCGGAAACTGCGCGACATGGTGGATATGCCACCGGAACAGCAACTTAGGAGGGTTGTATGACCCGCTTGAACAAACCAGTTAGTGAAGACGACCTGATCGCCTATGTGGATGGCGAGTTGTCCGATGAACGCCGGGCCCTGGTCGAGCAATGGCTGGCTGATCACCCGCACGAACAGAACCGGATTTTTGCCGATCGGAAAATCAAACAAAGACTGCATAAATCCCTTGGGCCGCTTGCTGAAGCTAGCCTGCCACGCCGTTTTAGGCGCGAACAGATTCAGGGGGACATAAAACAGCGCCGAACCGCTCAACTACAACGTTTGGCCGCCGTCTTGGTCATTGTCGCCGTCAGTGGCGGCTGCGGGTGGTTTTTACGGGGCGTCCTGCCAGACGCTCTAACCGGGTCAACCGATATTCAGGTCGCTTTGGCGGCGCACGCCGTGTTTGTGCCCGAGAAACTCCACCCGGTCGAAGTCACAGCCGAAGCAAAAGATCACCTTGGCACCTGGCTCGGAAACCGCATCGGGCAGACAGTTTCGGTGCCTGATTTATCCACTCAAGGTTTGACGCTTCTGGGAGGTCGCCTGCTGCCGGGAGAAGGGGGAGAGCCTGCTGGCCAACTGATGTATGAGACTGCAACGGGCGAACGGGTTACGCTCTACCTGCAACGAGGTGCGGGGAAGGAAACCGCCTTTGTTTTTGCACGCGAGAAGGGTTTGGGAACACTGGCCTGGCGCTCGCCCGAGTTGGCCTACATTCTGACCGGTGCGCTGCCGAGGGAGGAATTGCTTGGCATTGCCCACGCCGTACATGGCCGGGATCTGTGACCTCAGGGCCTCTCTCGAGCGGTTTCGATTTCAGTTGATGGCTACAACAAGGCGACAACCCCAAGATATCCGCATGCCCGTCAATCCATGCCTAAAGTTTGCGACACAACCCTAATTAAGCCTTTGAAAACGCTTTTGTATCCAAGATTTCCGTTGCGTCAACTTATCTGCTTGCGATGCTGCGCCGCAGAATGCATAAAGTCTCAATTAGAGAGAATGCGAGGTGGGCTCGCATGAAAACTTAGGACGTTGGACAATGGAAAAGACCCAATACTTCACCGCTATTCTGAAAGATGCGATGGGCGCATTTCCTCGCAATACCGCAGTCTTCGAAGACGCATTCAAAACTTCAGTATCGTTGAACGAAAAACTGTCACACGTAACTTTGGATGCGGCTGAGAAATCGGCCGAGATTTCTTATATCTGGAAGAAAGACACCATCGCCAAACTGACCGAAGCATCGAAAGCCAAGACAGAGCCAGCCGATTACGCAAAGGCCGCCACAGATTTTTTTGCGGGCGCTACCGAAGTTGCCACCGAAAAGATGTTTGCCTTCGCCGAGATCGCCAAAAAGGCCCAGATAGACACCGTTGAGTTGCTGATGGGTGCTGGCACGAATATCACCGAAGAAACCGCTGCCGCCAAGAAATCCACCAACGAGGTGGCAGCAACCGCCAAGAAGGCCGCGGCAACCCAATGCGGCACAAGAGCACAGAATTGAGCCGATTTCTTCGTACTGGTGCAAACGTGAAGGGCAGATCGAAAGATCTGCCTTTTTACATGTGTGATACCTCGCATTTCCATAATCGGGCTTCCGGCGATGTTCAAAACTCAGGAGTCGGAAGCAATTTCAAATTCGACGCCCGCCATACAAGCTTCTGTTTTGTTACAGAATTTGCACTTCTAATGTGAACCCATTCCACTCACACGTCTGTTGCAATCAATTAGAAATTTCACCCGGCCTGCAATTCAGAAGTGTCACTCTCGCCTGCAATGAGGACAGGCAGAGAGATCGGGCATGGGGTGGATAAAGATGAGCGAGCCGGATTTGAATCGTGTGGAAGTTTTGGCGCAAATCGAAGACGAAAGCCTCTCACTGCCCTCGCTTTAGCAACCGCTTCAATCTCAACCCGGCAAACAAAATGTGAGGGGGCATCGCCAACGAATAGTGACCGCAGTTGAGTTCCAGAATATCTGAGCTGCCCCCAGCGCCCTTCAACGTCTGCATGAATTTGTGCGATAGCTCGGGCAAAACCACTTTGTCTTTCTTGGCCGACACAACCTGAAGATCGGGATCAGACCGTGCCACCTTTTGCGCGTAGTTTTTCTGGTTGATCGGACCCCAGGCCCTTTTCTTAGATCAGATAATTCAACCTTGCCGTCCAGGCTCTCGCGTATCGCCTGTGTCGCACGACCCGTCCAGACCATATCCGCCAGACTTCCGGTCGTCAGGAACAAAGAGGCTTTCGACACAGCCGGGTCGTGGGCCACAACCAACCCCGCGACCCAGGAGCCTAAACTTATGCCAAGAACAGCAATCTCGCCATAGCCTCCACTCTTCAGCCATCGGATAGGCATTGCCGTTTGTGGAACAGGATCACAGATTTATCAAATGGCGCGTCCAACACATGTGTGGATTCAAATCCTTTGGATCAGTAGCTGCAACGCTGGACGGCATCGAAGTTGCCAACATGATCCGAAAGAAGCAATTCCCCAGCACAACGATCTCCGGATTTCAGCTGTTCGCCGAACTCGCAGAATTGGTGCGTGGAAGCAAAGGCTCTCCCCAACTTTTCTAAGAATTTGCGACACAAGCGATATTGCCTGTTTTGCCCCGCTTGAGAGGGTTTAGCACCGCCGCTTACACCGGTTTCAGTTTCTAGCGCCGAAGCCAGTTCTGGTATTGCCCCTTTTTACATCAATCCGCCCATACCGCCCATGCTTGGAGGTGGCGGAACTTTAATTTTGCTCGGAATCTCGCATACCATTGCTTTGGTAGTGATGAGGAGGCCGGCAATCGAAACAGCGTCTTCCAGCGCAGTGCGAACAACCTTCGCCGGGTCGATTATGCCCAATTTGAACATGTCGCCGAACTCTTCGGTCTGCGCGTCGAAGCCGAACGAAGCGTCGCTCGATGCACGCACTTTACCGGCCACAACCGAACTGTCGAGGCCCGCGTTCTCGGCAATCTGCCGCAGCGGCGATTCCAGCGCCTTGCGCACGATGGCGATACCGGCATCTTGGTCGTCGTTCACACCCGACAAGCCGTCGAGCGCCTTCGCCGCCTGAAGCAGCGCGACGCCACCGCCAGCCACGATACCTTCCTGAACCGCCGCGCGGGTCGCGTTCAGCGCATCTTCGACGCGCCCCTTGCGTTCGCTGACTTCTAATTCGGTCATTCCGCCTACGCGGATGACGGCAACGCCGCCGGCCAGCTTGGCAACGCGTTCCTGAAGTTTTTGGCGGTCGTAGTCCGAAGAGGTCTCCTTGATCTGCTTACGGATCTGGTCGACACGGGCTGAGATCTCTTTCCTGTTGCCAGCACCCTCTACTATCGTGGTTTTGTCTTTGTTAACCAGGACGCGCTTGGCAGAACCCGTCATTTCAAGCGTAACGTTCTCGAGCTTCATGCCGAGATCTTCGGAGATCACTTCGCCGCCTGTCAGGATGGCAAGGTCCTGCAGCATAGCCTTGCGGCGGTCGCCGAAGCCCGGCACCTTGACGGCGGCGATCTTAAGGCCACCGCGCAACTTGTTCACGACGAGCGTCGTGAGTGCCTCTCCCCCAACGTCCTCGGCAATTACCAGAAGCGGCTTATTCTTCTGCATTACCGCCTCGAGAATCGGCACCATCGGCTGGTGCGACGAGAGCTTTTTTTCGTGCAGCAGGATGATGGTGTCTTCCAGTTCGGTCATCATCTTGTCGGGGTCGGTGACGAAGTAGGGCGACAGGTAGCCGCGGTCGAACTGCATCCCTTCGACGATTTCGATTTCTGTTTCGAGCCCCTTGTTCTCTTCGACGGTAATGACGCCGTCATTGCCGACCTTCTGCATTGCATCGGCGATCTGATGGCCGATTTCGGCTTCGCCGTTTGCTGAGACGGTGCCAACTTGTGCGACCTGACCAGAGTCCCGGACTTTGCGGGACGCGTTCCTGATCGCTGCCACGGCCTTCGAAGTCGCGAGGTCGATGCCGCGCTTGAGATCCAGCGGGTGCATGCCTGCCGCGACCGATTTCATTCCTTCGCGGAGTATGGCCTGGGCAAGAACCGCAGCGGTTGTGGTGCCGTCGCCAGCCTCGTCATTGGTGCGCGAGGTGACTTCTTTGACCATCCGCGCACCCATGTTCTCGAACTTGTCCTCGAGTTCGATTTCCTTGGCGACTGTCACACCGTCCTTGGTGATGCGCGGCGCGCCGTGGGATTTGCCCAACACCACGTTGCGTCCCTTCGGGCCTAGCGTGACTTTCACAGCATCAGCAAGGATGTTCACACCCTTGAGCATCCGGTCGCGGGCATCGGCGTCGAATTTGACATCCTTAGCAGGCATTACTTCACCCCACATATCCGTCCTTACAACCAGTGTAACGACATCAACCTATGTGGAGAAGGCTCTAAGAACTGCTAATCTGTCAACGGCTGCGCGATTTCCGCCCATTGGGCGCATCTCGAAGGATGTGTCGCAAACATTGGGGGGAGATTGACGAGGACGCAGGATCTGGCGTTTGTTTCACGAAAAAAGTTACCCCAAGCAGGTTCGAGCATGATTTCAGTCAAATGCTGTCATTTCCCCAAGAATGCGATCCTGTACACAGTGTTTTTCTGGCATTGTCATGTTGTTCGGAGTGGTTGTTCGCCGATCGCGTCACCCAGTTCAGCCTGTTAGATGGATAGTGTCCCGGGAGCTGGTGTAACTTCGTTCTTCGGCCTTGGTACGGCCGCAGTTACAGGGCGGCGATT
>WQBJ01000071.1 GCA_013032095.1 Ruegeria atlantica
CGGGTCACATGAACGTTCTGCTGGCCGAAGCGAAGGTGCCGTATGACATCGTTCTCGAGATGGACGAAATCAACGACGACTTCCCGGAAACGGATGTGGCGATCGTCATCGGCTCGAACGACATCGTGAACCCGGCGGCACAGGAAGATCCCAACAGCCCCATCGCCGGCATGCCGGTTCTGGAATGCTGGAAGGCCAAGCAGGTGTTTGTCTCGAAACGTGGTCAGGGCACCGGGTACTCGGGCATCGAAAACCCGCTCTTCTTCAAAGAGAACACCCGCATGTTCTATGGCGATGCCAAACAGTCGCTCGACAAGCTGCTGCCCATGATCGACTGAATCATGTGGACACCCCAATTAGTCCGAACAAGAGGACCAGAACATGTCTTTTGATCTCATTGTAAAAAACGCAACTTTGCCGGATGGCCGGAGCGGCGTTGATATTGCCTGTAGCAGGGGCAAAATCGACGCTGTCGAGGCGGGCATAGTCGCCGAAGCTGAGAAGGTGATTGACGCGGATGGGCTGCTTGTTTCGCCTCCTTTCGTGGACTCTCACTTCCATATGGATGCCACACTGTCGCTAGGGCGACCCAGAATGAACGTTTCGGGAACATTACTGGAAGGGATCGCCTTGTGGGGAGAGCTCAAGCCTGTCCAGACAATTGACGAGATTATTGAACGCGCCTTGCGGTACTGCGATCTGGCTGTCAGTCAGGGTTTGCTGGCGATCAGATCACATGTAGATGTCAGCGATGTTGACCTCAAGGGTGTCGAAGCGCTTTTGCAGGTCCGTGAGAAAGTAGCGGATTATATCGATCTTCAACTGGTTGCCTTCCCTCAGGACGGTGTATTTCGGGCGGAAGGAGCGGGCAAAAACCTACTTCGAGCGCTGGATATGGGTGTAGATGTGGTTGGAGGCATTCCCCATTTCGAGCGAACTATGGCCGAAGGCGCACAGTCGGTGACCTGGTTGTGTGAGGTTGCGGCCAAACGGGGGCTGCGCGTAGATATGCATTGCGACGAGTCTGACGATCCGCAGTCTCGCCACATTGAAACGTTGGCTTTTGAGACGCAACGGTTGGGCCTCGGAGGTCGCGTGGCCGGATCGCATCTGACCTCGATGCATTCGATGGATAATTACTTTGTGTCCAAGCTCATTCCGCTAATGGCCGAAGCCGGGGTGCAGGCGATCGCGAATCCATTAATCAACATCATGCTACAAGGCAGGCATGACACCTATCCAAAGCGCCGAGGTCAGACCCGCGTCCGGGAATTGAGGGATGCAGGAATTGATGTGGCCTTTGGGGCGGATTGCGTCATGGATCCTTGGTATTCGCTGGGTGCGGCAGACATGCTCGACGTCGCATCGATGGGGTTGCATGTAGGACAATTGTCATCTCGTTACGACATGCGCTGGTGTTATGACACTGTGACGTCGATCCCGGCAAAAATCCTTGGGCTGGAGGGGTATGGCATCGAAAAAGGGTGCAATGCAGACCTTGTTTTGTTGCAGGCGACAGATCCGATAGAGGCCATTCGGATGCGGCCAAACCGGCTTGCAGTTATCCGTCGGGGAAAAATTATCTCGGAAACACCCGCGCATATAGCAAATCTGTCGCTTGCAGGACGGCCAGATTCGTTGAACCCGGCCAGTTATGGTCAAATAGTTGGGTAGAAGTGCAAACTTGAAGAATCGTAAAGCCCTGAAATCGTAGGCATATATTTGACACAAAGATATATATTTTACCAAAAGGTCAAAAAAACTGGACAATATTTTACCAAATGGTAAAAGTTGATGAAATGACACGCAAATGCCCCGAAATCATAGGAGTTCAAAGCCTGTAAAAAGTCTTCATCCGGCATGAAAGTACTTTGGAAAAGACCGGATTAGACAAATTGATCGACAGAGGAGCTAGATCATGACACATGACTTCAGAATAAACCGCAGGCGGCTAATTCAGTCGGGACTCGCGATCGGGGGCACATCGCTGCTGCCCGTTTCCTGGGTCATGGCAGATACCCCGGTTAAAGTAGCCGGCGTACACGCATCCCCGGTAGAAAACGCATGGAACTCTCGTCTACATGTCGCGATGCTAGAGGCGGCTGAACGCGGTGAAATCGAGTACGTATTTTCCGAAGGAATCGCAGGTACCGATTATTCACGTGCGCTTCGCGAGTTTGCCGAGCAAGGAGCTGAGGTCATCGTTGGCGAAGCCTACGCTGTCGAGCGCGAAGCACGTCAGGTTGCCGGAGACTATCCCGAAACCACCTTTATCCTGGGATCGAGCGGCAAGCCCGAAGGCGACAATTTCGGTACATTTGGAACGTGGAATCACGAAGCGGCTTATCTGTGTGGCATGTTGGCCGGAAGGATGAGCGAATCCGGTGTGTTTGGCGCTGTAGGCGCAATTCCGATTCCGGAAGTGAATATGCTGATCAACGGCTTCCGCGCGGGTGTGAACTCGGTTCGCCCTGATGCAACGCATAAAGTGAACTTCATTGGCACGTTCTTCGACCCGCCCAAGGCGCGCGAGGCCGGTCTGGCCCAAATCGACTCCGGCGCTGATATTCTGTTTGGCGAACGTATCGGGACGGCGGATGCGGCGAAGGAACGCGGCATCAGAGCGATTGGCTCACTAACGGATTATTCCGATCGCTATCCGGAAACCGTTTTCTGCAACGCGATTTGGAACTTCGGTCCGATCCTGGCAGCTGCACTGGCGGACCGGGCAGCTGGCAATCCCACCGGCAAGGACTACACCGCCTTCGGCTTGATGAAAGAAGGCGGGAACGACATCGCGTTCAATCCTGATATGGTGCCTGCAGACGCCGTTGCGGAAATGGAAAAGGTGCGCGCTGCGATCAAGTCTGGCGAATTCGAGGTCGAAGTTGATTTTTCTGAGCCGAGCTAACCCAGGTCGCCGAAATATTGCCGGGGCGTAACGAATAACTCGCACCCCGGCTCAAACAATCGCTAACTAATGGAATTCCCGCTATGGCCGAGCATGTAGTCTTGCATTTGGACTCGATCACGAAACGCTTTGGGTCTTTTGCGGCAAACGACAATATTTCCATTGAGTTGCGTCGCGGCGAGGTGGTCGCGTTGCTCGGTGAAAACGGAGCCGGTAAGACCACTTTGATGAATATCCTCTTCGGCCATTATGTACCAGATGAGGGTGAGGTATTCATCGAAGGTCGGCGGATTTCACACGGAAAACCGAAAGAAGCCATCGCTGCAGGCGTCGGCATGGTGCATCAGCACTTCTCGCTAGCCAAAAACCTGACCGTGATCGAAAATGTCATGACCGGGACTGAACCGTTGTTTGGTCTGAAATCCGAGACTGCCAAAGCGAAACGCAAGCTGAAAGAACTTGAAGACAAGTTCGGCCTCGTCGTTGACCCCGACGCGCGCGTGGGCGATCTGTCGGTGGGCGAGCAGCAACGCGTCGAGATTCTAAAAGCGCTGTATAATGACGCGCGCATACTCATTCTGGACGAACCGACGGGGGTTTTGACCCAGCAAGAAGCCGAAGGGCTATTCGATACACTGCGGACGATGGCGCAGGACGGGTTGTCGATCATCTTCATCTCGCACAAGCTGAACGAGGTGATGAACGGGTCAGACCGGGTTGTGGTTCTGCGTGCCGGGAAGGTGACCGCCGAGCGCGACACCTCTGAGACCAGTAAAGAGGAACTAGCGGAACTGATGGTCGGCCGCCGCGTTGAGCGGCCCGTCAGAGAAGAGGCCAGTTTCGGGGACGTCGTACTAAGGGTCGAAAATGTCGGTCTCAGCGCCGGGTTGGTTTCGCGGCTGAGCGACATAAACCTCGAAATCAGGGCAGGAGAGACATTAGGTATTGTCGGGGTCTCGGGCAATGGCCAGGCGGCTTTGTGCGATGTCGTCGCTGGTGTTTTGCATCCCGATCAGGGTACGATTTCCATCAACGGTGCGGAAGTTCAGAACCTGAACCCGCGAGACCTGAGCAACATGAAAGTCGGCCGCACTCCCGAAGATCGCAATACCCAAGGCGCTGTTGGAGAGTTGACCTTGTGGGAGAACACGGTTCTCGAACGGATCAAGGACCCAAGGTTTTCCAGCCGGGGATTTGTGAAAAAGTCCGAAGGCCGCGCCTATTGCAAGGATCTGATCGACCGCTTCGACGTGCGTGGCGGTACGCCGAACAGCCGGATCAGCCGCTTGTCTGGCGGCAACATGCAAAAACTGATTTTGGGGCGTTGCCTGGCCGAACACCCCGTTTTCCTTCTGGCCGCACAACCGACGCGCGGTCTGGATGAAGGCGCGATTGCCGCCATTCACGAAGACATCCTGATCGCGCGCAAGGCAGGCGCTGCCGTGTTGCTGGTGTCGGAAGACCTTGACGAAGTTGTGTCCTTGTCCGACCGGATTATGGCCATACATGGCGGCAAACTGTCTCCGGCGGTTGAGACGGAGCATGTCGATTCACGCAAGCTCGGCTTGATGATGGCCGGAGAATGGGGAGGGCTGAGCTGATGCGTATCGAGCAACGCGAACACCAATCAAAAGTGTTGATTGTAGTGGCTCCACTGATGGCGGTTGTTGCGTCGCTGTCGATTGCGGGGGTATTGATCGCGCTGGCCGGTGCGCCAGTTTTTGAGGCCTACAAAGTCATATTTGTCGGCGCTTTTGGGTCGAAATTCGCAATAACCGAAACCCTGACCCGCGCGACGCCGCTGATTGTCACCGGATTGGCGGCGGCCGTCGCCTTTCGCGCCCGGATCTGGAATATCGGCGCAGAAGGTCAGTTGTATATGGGGGCCTTGCTGGCAACGGCGGTGGGCTACCAGAATTTTCTTGGTCTCCCTAGCTTCGCCCTGATTCCGCTGTTGATCGTCACGGGTGCGGTTGCGGGCATGGTGATGCTGGTCATTCCGCTGGGCCTGCGATTGCGGTTCGGCGTGGACGAGGTTGTGACGACCCTTTTGCTAAACTTTGTCGTTCTTCTGTTTGTCTCGATGATGCTGGACGGACCGATGAAGGACCCGCTGGCCTTTGGCTGGCCTCAGTCGGTTCCGGTCGTGGATGAAGGTCTGTTACCCAAGCTTGTCGAACGCTCGCGCCTGCATCTGGGGCTGGTAATTGCAATAGCACTGGCAATCATGGTCTATGTGTTGAATCAATTTACGGTTTTTGGGTTGGAATCCAAGGCCGCGGGTTTCAACCCGGTCGCCGCTCGCTTTGCTGGCGTGCCATTTGAGAAAACGCTGATCAAGGTGGCTTGCCTATCCGGTGGCTTGGCCGGAATAGCCGGTGCAATCGAGGTAACGGGGGTCAAAGGACTGGTCTCGAACGACCTGTCAGCTTCGTTCGGATATGCCGGGATTGTGGTCGCGATGCTGGCCAGCCTCAATCCTATCGGTGTCATTTTTGCCGCAATTTTCACGGCAATGATGTTTGTAGGATCCGAAAGCATGAGCCGCACATTCGGCATCCCAAGCTTTATCGCCGATGTCGTTGTATCGCTTTCATTGCTGACCATGCTCGTGGCTGTCTTCCTCTCTAACTACAGGATACGCAGATGACCGACCTCATCGAAATATTCTTCACCGTTGGTCTGTGGGCATCTGTCTTGCGTATAGCAACACCACTCATCTTTGGGACGCTAGGAGCGCTGCTCTGTGAACGCGCCGGTGTTCTGAACCTGGGTATCGAAGGTATAATGACCTTCGGCGCTATGATCGGTTGGCTTGCAGTATTCAACGGCGTGGACCTGTGGACCGGGATACTTGTTGCGGCAATCTGCGGGGGTGTGTTTGGCCTGCTACACGCTGGATTGACCGTAACGCTGGGTCTTTCCCAACACGTCACTGGGTTGGGGATCACGTTGTTCGCCTCAAGCTTCAGCTACTATATCTTCCGGATTGCCATTCCGGCTCAGAACACTCCACCAACCATCGAGCCGTTTCAGCCGGTCGATATACCGGTCTTGTCAAACCTTCCGTTCTTCGGCGAGGCTTTTTTTACGCAAACTGCACCAACCTATCTGGCGATCGCTGTCGCACTATTCATGGCATACTTCCTTGCAAAAACCCCAATGGGTCTAGCAGTGCGAATTACGGGTGAAAACCCGCACGCTGCTGAAGCTCAGGGCGTTGACCCAATCGTCATCCGCTATGGTGCGGTCATCGCTGGCAGTGCCATGATGGCGGTTGGCGGCGCGTTCTTGACGCTGTCCGCATTCAACAGCTTCTTCCCCACGATGATGCAAGGGCGGGGGTGGATTTGTATCGCTCTGGTCGTGTTTTCAACCTGGAAACCCGGACGTGCCATTTTAGGTGCCATCCTGTTCGCCCTGTTTGACGCGTATCAGTTGCGGCTCCAAAATGTTCTGGGGCAGGTAGTTCCCTACCAGCTCTTCCTTATGTTGCCTTACATACTGTCGATTGTGGCATTGGTGATCATGTCTCGCGGCGCGAGGGTGCCACAAGCACTTATGCAACCATACCGTAAGGGCGAGAGATAGGGCGACTGTAAGAAAGCACCGCAAACTATGGGGCAACTACGCTGTCATTCTGATGGTTCCGTTTGATTTCAGTCCCGGATACCAGTGTTCGAATTTTGGGCAAAGAATGCCATCAAGCGCCCGGGTTCTGGTTCGAAGCATGAAATGGGCACCTTGTCTTGACCATAGCATCTGCTGGCGTTTTCCGAAGCGCTTACCCACGACCGTGTTGACGGTACTTTCGACGAATCCAGTTGCGACGCGCTCACCATAGCGGCGGCGCTCTGCATAGTTCGGGATCATGTCCCTGTTGTTAGCGATATAGGGCTCGAACGGTTCTGTCGCAAACTTTGAATCATCTGTCAGCCCAAGCTCGGTTCTGATAGCTGCGTGCTTGAAATTGATAGGAGCAGGCCGTAGCGATCTCATTCAAGGGTGCGCGCTTCCCAAAGGACGTCATCTTGCACGCGGTGTTTTTCTATCTTCTCTATTCAGTGTCGTACCGCGATCTGGAAGAAATCCTGTCCAAGCGCGGCGTTCACGTCGATCATGCGACACTGAACCGGTGGATCATAAAATATGCACCTCTGGTCGCTGACAAGGCACGCCGCCGGAAGCAAAGTTGCGACCGTTCTTGGCGAATGGATGAAAGGTACGTCAAGGTGAAAGGCGAGTGGGTGTACCTGTACCGAGCCGTCGATAAATTCGGCAAGACACTGGATTTTATGCTCTCGAAGCGCAGAAACAAAGCAGCAGCGACGAAGTTTTTCGCGCGAGCTCTGGAAGTGTGTGGTCTGCCAAGAAAGATTGTCATCGACAAGAGCGGCGCAAACACGGCCGGCATCAAAGCCATCAACAAGATGCTACAAGGCTTTGGATGTCCGATCCCGATTGAGATGATCAGACGAAAATTCCTTAAAAACGTGGTCGAGCAGGATCATCGCTTTATCAAGCGGCGGATCCGACCCATGCTGGGTTTCAAGTCCTTCGATTCTGCATCCGCGACCTTGGATGGGATCGAAGTGGCTCAAATGATCCGCAAAGGCCAGTTCGGAAGTATAACCTGCCCCTTCAAACAATTCGCACAATTAGCGGTCTGAGCCCCAAGGTTCCTGCTCTAAGTTCCCTCATCAGAAAATTTGCGACGGAACCTCGAGACGTGCGTTTCCAGTTGAGCATGTGTTTCGTAGCGGTCGCGTTTTACCGCCGCCTCTTTGATTGTTGGGTTCATGCGTTGCATTTCTTTGTCAATGGAGCCCGGGATCGGGTCAATTTTTTCGGTGTCAGTGCATGTCGTTGGGGTGGCATCGACGCACTCGAGGTCGGCCAAGAGAACGCCGCACTTCCTGTGCTATCGGTCGATCTGGGATTTCAGGTCGAGCAAGCGGATCACCGATCATCAGGAAGCCTCCATTCAAGCCCAACTTGCTACGAGCCGTTGTAGGTGTCGATTCCGGATGAGTGCAGAATAGGGCGGTTAGGATGCGATCCCTCGCTGCAACATCGCGAAACGACAGAACAATATATGCAGCCAAACCATTGTGCTAAATGGCAATGGTAAATACGGTGCATACATGCCTGCATCCTTCCCGATTTATCTCAACGCCTGTAGTCACGGTCTTCCGAGTTCGGGCACTTTGACCCGAATGGCGGATTATCTGGCTCAGGAGGTCGTAAAAGGTTCCGTGCGGGCATTAGAGGACAATGCGGCAGAAATTTCTCATGTCAAATCGCTTGCAGCATCCCTTTTAGGATCAGATGTCCAGAACACAGGTTTTGGAGTTGGGACGGTGCAGCTTTGGACCAAGGTCGCAAGCCATCTCCCCATGTTGAAGGGGCGCATTTTGGTCTCGGCATATGAATGGGGTGAACAGGTCAGGTTTCTTGAGAGATTGGCGAGGCCAACCGATTGTGAAATCGAGGTTGTCCCCAACAATCCCGATGGCTCAACCGACCTCACAGAATGGGCCGCCCGCATTGATGAAGATGTCATTGCGATCTGCCTGCCGTTGGTCAGCAGCGTTGCCGGTGTTCGGACGCCTGTAAATGAAATCCTCGATCTGGATCGCCCGGATCATACGGTGACCATTATTGATGCGGCACAGGCGATTGGCAGGGTTGATTTGAGCGATGGTATCAGCGGGTGCGATGTCCTGGTTGCAACCGCCCGAAAGTGGCTTCGGGGACCACGCCAGACGGCAATTTTCTCCTTGTCTTTCCACGCTCAGGAAACACTTGGTCTGAGGGCAGCCGACATTGAGGGCGCAGATGTTAATGTAGCGCTGCGGCTTGGTCTCGGGATGGCGCTTTCTGAGGTATTTGACGCAGGTATCGACACAATTCATTGCAAGATCGAACGGCTGGAAACTCAACTGCGAACTGGTCTGAGGGACGCTGGATTTGAGGTGGTACAAAACGGATCAGAGACCGTGGGAACGATCTGCGTGCGTATTCCGGCACAGCAGAAAAAAGCTGTCGTACATAGCCTGGAAGCCGCACATATTGTTGCCAAATGGCCCGATGCACAATCTGATGAGCCATTTGCGCCATACTGCGTGACGCAACCTTTGTTGCGGCTTTCTCCACATTGCTACAATACACCCGAAGATATTGAGCGCCTTCTGGATGCGCTCGTCCGGGCGTAAGGAGTTATGTACGGATAACGTTAGCGGGAAAACGCGAGACGGGTCCCAAGCCCCATCAACGCAACACCCATGATCGCATCAATCGGTCGTCTGCATTCTGAGATATAGGGATCACCTCCGGCTGAGTGCTAAAAATCACTCCAAGTGTTTGTCAACTGGCTTTGACCGCACAAGAATTTTCTTCCAGAACTGCCTGACCTGTTCGCGGGCATGATCCTTGTCAACGTTCGAAATTTCACCAGTCGGTTTTCCATCGAGATCGTAGTGCTGATCGTGCTGAAGCAGGGCGCGCTACTACAAAGCCAAAGCGATCACTGAAGTAAACCGACTAGCTCGGCGACAATGAAGTCGCCACTATGGTGTTTTGATCGCGTACAGGATGCATATGCGATCAGGATTTTTCTCTATGCGCTAGTGCTCCCTTCTTTGCTACCTCAAGAGATGGTTGGCCTCCAATTCTGCCACCACCACCGCCCGTTTCTGTGACGTACAGCGCACCATAAGGATCAACGTGCTCGACGAAATCGCGGAAAGCTTTGGGCATCGGCCCATAAAGTTCGATCTCGCTAAATCGCTGAACTTTTACACTGTTGCTTTGCCGAGCTTCGTCGCAACCGGCCAGCGTGACCGCTGCTAAAAGGCCAATTGCAATAGCAACTTTATTCATAGTTATGAATTTCCCTGTTTCTAAAACCGGCATGCCGCAAGTTTTCTTCCATATTGCGGCACGGTCGACAATACAGGCCAGCTGGTTGAGTTTTTCGCTGTGTTCTTCTCTACTTATCAATTGACTCATGCGCTTCTTGGATGAAATGCAAGACGTTTATCGTTCCTCGGCGAGACTCCGAGAAATATCGCTGAATATGAGACCGGCCTCTATGCCTTTTAGAAGTTTAGACTGCCTAGCTTCTTCCACCTCTGCCTCTGACTGTGTTGTCGCCTCTTAATAGACAGCTATGAATACTTTCACGGTACACAAAACATCATCAGGACATCGGAAGGACCTTGAGTTTGACGGGCTGATATACATCAGCACGACGCTGGATGCAGATTTCCAAGAGCGGATCGAGCACACAACCCAGCGCTGAATTCACCCACTGTAACGAACCGCGAACGTCATTGAAGGACCGTTATGTTGAAAAAGTCAGCATTGCTGACCTAAGTGGTTGACGAACTGACCGGACTTTTTCGTTCCGCGATGTCGTCGAACTGCAACCGCCAGCGATGCGCCAGAGCCGCGCCTCCGCCGGTCTTGATGCGCCGCAACGCATCGGTAATGCCGGTCACAGATACAGGCACGTCCGGTTCTTTCCGGGTTTTGGCCCAGGCAGACAAAATGCTCAGAGGCACTTCAGCTCGCTCGGTATCTCCGCGACTTGCGGCAAAAACCAACATCACCCAGGCGTGATGTGACTGATTGTTTTCGACAAACCGGAGCCAGGCGGCCTGCGGGATGGTCAGCTCTCGATTCTGCAATTTGGTTCTCCGTTGTGACGGAAGCTTCCACGTCGAATTCAAAACCGTTCGGCAAGATAAATGCAACTAAAGAAATAGTAGACTGACGATTAGTAATTTTTCGGGTGAAAAATTCGGTAAGAAGCGCCACCAAGCGGACCTTCGCTGCGGGCGCAACATTGGGCTTAACTGACGGTAGCTATGCGCAGAAAGCGGAGATCGTAATGATCATAAATGCCTTTGCCATGTTTGTCGACTGCGCGGTACAGATAGACCAATTTCCCTTTGATGCTTATGTATGTTGCGTCCATTCGCCAAGATCGAGCGCAGTCCCGCTTCTGACGTCGTGCTTGTTCCGCGACCAGAGGCGCGAATTTGATGATCTAAGGGTTCAATGTCGCGTGATCGACCGTTACGCTGCGCTCGGCCATGATCTCTTCAAGATCGCGATATGACACACCGTATCGCAGATAGAAAAACACCGCGTGCAAGATCACGTCTTTTGGAAAATGCGCGCCCTTAAATGAAATTGTCACGATCTGCCGCCCTCTGTTTTGGGCAAACCCCTACCAGACCATCGATCAGATCGACAGACAGACTACATAGTTTGCGACAGAGCCTCCAAAACCAATCTCCTCAATTCAATCAGGATCAGGATCGTCCGAATCCGGATAGCAAATCAGCGAAGAGGGATGGCCAATTAAGGTAAAAGGAGCGGTGAGTAAAAAATATGGATTGACCGTTATAATTGTGTTAACGTGTCAAGTATTTATAATGAGTGAGTATCGCTATGTTTTTGAGACGTTGTTTTAGACTTCATAATTTTTTACCTGCTATATTGCTCCCCGCGCTTCTTGCATGCACGCCCGTGCCCACGGACCCACAAACCGGCGCTTTGTTTACAAAGATGTCAGAGCGCGATGACGCGTATTTTGCATATTTGATCAGGAGTTACGGCACCAACGATTGCAGACCCAGTTCAAAAGAAAGCGAAAAGTACTGGAAGGCGACAGACGGCGATTTGGCGGTCATTGACGCCCGTCTACGTGTTCTGGATGAGATGACAGAGAACGCGGCCGATTTCTCAAAGTTGAACAATAATTATAATAGCTTCAAAGCGCTGATGATTGAGCGGGAGAAAAACCCTGGACGGGTTGATGGTAAGCTAGACCATTGTTTGGACCCAGAAACAGTTGCCGATAGTTGGGTCAAAATTTCCAGACTCAGCAACGCAATAAACCAAAACGTAGTCTTTGAATAGTTGGGGATTTTATCATGTCTTTTTTTTCGGATGACCAGAAGATGGAACTTGGCACCAGCTTGGCAGGGGTTCTAAAAGTGGCTCTTGGATCCCCAGAGCTAAGAGTTGCTGAGGAGATCGATGATGCGCTCGCCTTTATTAAAAGGAAGCGAGAGCAAGAGAACTGGACTAAAAAGATGGGAAAAATATATCTAAATTTTGCCATCGAGAATGCGGTGGCTACTCATTCCGCGTTGAGGAAGCTGAAAAAGAAGAAGGTAATGAAAGCGTTGAAGGGTGTTCTGTCCAGTCTGATTGGGGTCATCAATGGAAAAATTGGTTTCCCAATAATACCGGTTCCGTAAAGCGATGTCGCTGCTTCCAAAATCAGTTAAGCGCGAGGTTGCGAGACAGATCGCCGAGCTCGTCGGGGTACATCAGGGGCCTCCTGAAACTTGGCTTGTTGAAGACATCGATCGGGCGCTCGAGACGGCAAAGCAAGGAGTAGCGAAGAGCGGATGGTCGCATCCTGACGCCCGCACATATGTAAGGGCTCATGTGGATCAATCAGTGGCAAGGTATGTGCTCGTGCGAGACGTTAATCCTGATGCACTAAAGGCATCCGTTTTGGAAGATCTTCGCCGCTACGGGGATGAGTTGAACGACCTTATGGGGTTCCCGCTTATTCCGTTCTGAGCTGTCAAGGCTGGCTGGTTTTATGCGCACAGACCAGCCCTTCGGCTCGCGTTGACTCTAAGGTAAACTGGTTGGGCACTGGTGGGGGCGTTTAAGCCAAAAGATGCACCTCGGGCAGATCATTGCTCAAGGTGGTACGGCACAATCAAAGGCTCAGCAGGAATCTTCCAGGCTGACAGTTTTCGGATCATGGCAAGGTGCAGGGCTCTTTTCTTCTTGAGAACTTCAGATGCACGGGGTTGCGATCCAATAACGTTGCCGAGATCGGTTTGAGTAAGCTCATTCTCCTCCATGAACAGGTTCAGGAGTTCGATCGGATCCGGCGCTTCTATCGGATAGTGCTGATATTCGAAGTGTTCCACGAGATCAACGAGGACATCGAGCTTGGTGCCGTCTTCAGTGCCCGGCTCAGCACCCCACATGCCAAGCTTTTGGAGGAACAAGATCGAAGAACATCCGCCAGCCTAACGATGCGGTGAATTTTAAACATGCATAGAGGATGGCTGGTCTTCACAAGCTGGCTTAAGTGGGTTTATGAGCGCCATTCAAGCGGCGCTTCATAAGTTGACCGCTTGGACTCTGAGCGACGCAGGCCGTAAGTGGGCCACCAAGCAGACATTCGCTGCAGGTGCGACAACTGACGCCGGGAACGGCGGCAATGTGCCGGAAACGGACTATGCAAACTGAAGTGAACGGCCCTTACCCGCCCTTCATTAGGTCGAGTTGGCTGCAGTGCAACTTCCCAACAGCGGCCGTGGGATGAAGCACAGCAATCATACCACTTCAGCGTAATTTAACGCGAATTCGCGGTACTCTCCTTCACACGATAGCAAGCAGTACGTTGTCCACCTATTTCAAGATACTGTAGCTCTAAGACGGGCGCCTCATGCACAACCTGCCGCCAACTGTGACATCCATATTTAGCAGGTAGTTGCTCAGGGTATCGCATGGCAATCCATTTGCCAGCCTGAGCCACAGGTGCCCACCCATCGACAACTAATGCACCGAATGCTTGTCGCAAGGCGCGCACTATGCCCGAGGCGTCCCAATTTACTTTTCCATCAGGCGCAATTCCGTTGACAAATTCGTCTCTAAACTCCTCCGACTGCAAGACCTCTGAGAACGCCTGACGCATCTCCTCCATGCCTTCAGCCCATTCCCGAAGTTGTCCGAAGTTTCTGTCGATGCGGTTGTATGCGGTGGTCAATGCATCTTGTGCGCCCCGGCAGCCATCCGAGCTCCAGAGGTCGTGCCGGTCGATGAAGTGGTGAACCAGATTGTTCCTCAGAAGTACCATTGATCTCAGTTCACTCTCTACTCGGATGAACTCTGCATCCGACAAGACAAGTGTCATCTGCATGGCGAACCAATTGACGTTCTCAGGAGAGTTGGTTGTTGTTTCTTCGGGAGGATCGATCTCATCGGCAACGACATACGATCCGAGGAGATCGCCAACCAAGGTGCCCAGGGTCTTGCGGGCCGTGTCGTCAATCCGCTTGGTCCTTGCCCGCTCCAAGTCATGAAACGGCCCTGAGAACTTATGAAGCGCCACCATGGCTTTGATCAGCCGCTCATACTGTTGCAACCGTAAAATGCATCGACCCAGCAACCGCTGAACTTCTTGCTGAAGTGCCTGTAGGTCTCCATCGCTTAACATCGTCACAGTACAATCCGGTTTCTGCCCGTCTCATATCAACCATGTTTCGACCCGAGACGCGATCCCGTAGATCATTTTCAACCCTCAGGCCATTCTCAAGTTCCAGTTCAACTGGCCCAGAGCTGACCTTGATCATCTCTCAGTTTCTCCTCTGCAGCATCTCCGAACCGCCATTCGCGGCATTTGCGGGATGTCGGTGGCGGCAACGCTGGATGCGCTAGTGCAGGGAAATGGTTTTATTCAGCATATGCTTCTATCAACTGATGACGGTGAATCTACACGGAAGTATAGCCTGCGAGACGTCGGCAGCATTCTCAGAGAGTTAACAGAATCAACTTCTTGAACCCGTTGTCCTACGTTCCCATTTGAAAAATGGAGCTTTTTCAGAAGCCCCAACATTAATTAAACAAGAGCCTTTGGATTTACTGATGACAAACACCCTCGAAAAGCAGATTGAACGAACCCGCTGACGCGGGAGGGGCGCAGCTATTGGCGGGAATGGCCCCCTGGTGGGAAGGTTTGGTTGCTGAAACCAACCTTTATCAGGAGACCATCCCATGGCTGATGCCACATCAGCGGTAAGCCCGCTGCGCCGCCGTATGATCG
>WQBJ01000072.1 GCA_013032095.1 Ruegeria atlantica
TGAAATCATCACGCGGATCAAAGACCAAATACCGCGGTAGAAATCGGGTGCTTACCACCGATCAACAGCTGAAGCCACCTCGTCGATGATATCCTCTACCGTGTCGTCCTCTATCATGTAGTCAGCCGCCGACTCTTTCAGCAGCACCAAGCTCCCGTCTGGATTATCCTCGGAAACATAGCTGCTCAGAACTCTCGGAGCGTTGGGCACCGGGTTGATGTCGTATGCCGGAGATAACTGCTAGCCGCCCATGGTACGCAGAAAACCATGATTGCGCATGTGATCGTCGGTGTTGTTCACCATGATTGAGAATACAACGCGGCGGAATAGTTCTCGCCAATCCTCCTCCGGCTGAGGGCTCTCCGAAGCGATCACATCTGCAAGGTCGATGTAGCTGAACTTGTCGCCATCTTTGCCGTCCAGCATCGCCATCGCGGAGATGAACGGGATGCGTCGGTCGCCGTCGCGGTTGAAGCGCTGCGACAGCATTACCTTGGAATATCCGACGGTCTCAAGTGTGTGTTCGGCAGTCTTGATGCCTGCAGCCGACGCCATATCGAACGCAATGGCCTGCCATCGCTCCAGGGAATACTCATCGTCGTCCTTCTGGAACTTCGCAACCGACAGGCAGTTATGCTGGTCGAAAACACTGGCCTTAGGACGCGCACCGCCAAGCGATGAGCCTGCCGAAAAGCACTTGTAGGTCCTCGTCGGTTTATTCGCCACGCAGGCCTCGCTGGGCCGCAGCCAAAAGATCGCCCAACGCGAGCAAGCCTGGAACGCCTATGCCCTGCGGAGCCTGAAACACGCCGTCAGTCGAAAACCTGAGAGCACCAAGACGAGTCTCGTCGTTGACGACCAGGCAGATAGTCGGTCTCTTGGAACACCTTGGGCCTGCGGCCCTTAGTGCGCGCAGCACGCCCCTCGTAGCGGCGCATGACGGCTCTACCCCAGCGATCCGGTGCGGAGTCGCCTATCAGTGCGAGAATGTCATTCCCTGCAGGCGGGACGAACGCTCCTTCTGTGAGGTGGTCTAGCGCAAGCTGAACCGTCTCCACCAAAACCCGCGTGCAACGCAACGCGTGCACTTAAAATCCGCACGGGCTGTGCGAATACAAGGGCAGCGCGTGGTTTCATAGCGGGCATCATGGCATCACGATCATGATGACTACGCAAGTGATCACGGCGAACATCGGCGTCTGTGATCCTGACCATGATCACTATGCTGATCATCCTGGTCTTCGCGCTGATCACTCTGGTGCTCGGGAGTAAAACGAGCCGTCCACTATACCGCCTCTTACATCAGGGCAACCCAAGCACCAAAAAGGACTGTATCGCAAACGTTGGGCATTGGTTGACCAAATCGCGTGTCTTGGTTCTTTTGCTTTGAAATCAATTGCAAGCAGGTTTCAGTATGGTCTCTTTGAAAGGCTGCCACTTCCTAAAGGACGTGGTTTTGTACGCTGTGTTCTTTTATTCGCGTTATACAGTTTCTTATCGCGACCTTGATGAAATCATGTCTGAACGGGGCGTGCACGACGTGCGAATCCGCCCCTCTAGCGAGAAAGCTATGATTGGCGAAGATAGTTACGCCCAGCTCGAATTGACTGTTAAAGTCGCCGCAGACTCAACGAAGTCTGCGACTTACGCATTGGGCTACTTATCTGAATTAGCCCGCTTGGAGCTTAAACTGAAAGGGCCCCGAGTGGGGCCCTAACTCATGCACCTGCGTGGATTTGATACGCAGGCGGAATGTCTTTTTTATCAGTTGCTCGGAATTCCATGTTCTCTGGATCGACTTCACCGAGCGCTATTCGAGCATTCAGAGTCTGAGCGCCAATACCAGCGTTCAGCCACGCCTCTGCAATATGGACATTGAAACGCGGCCGCCTACGGCTTGTGGCAACAATTGTCAAAATAGCTTCGGCTACTTCGGTCACACGATAGTAGCCGCTGATTGCAGGCAGTGGCATTTCGCGACGCTTCTGAAGAGCTTGTCGCTTTACTTCCAGTTTCTTGGCAACATCAGAGAGACTTACAAGGTCCGGCCGAACCTCGCGCAGAGTGCTCCCCTTTGGCAGCTGCTTCAGGATTTCGCGCGCGGCACTCACAATGACACTCTCAGCGTCCTCACCTTCCATTTCGAGCGCTACAGCCAGAAGGTCAGGCAGACCGGTGCCGACGACTGCATCTTCGAAGCCAGCCTCAAATACAGCGTTCGACAGATCAAGTTCATCGTGTTCACCATCTGGGATAGCGAAGATGATGTCGAATTCGAATTTAGTCATCGTTTGAACCCTCTTGATTCAGTTTGATGCAATTCAAAGCTTTATTGCGCAGATTGTTCGCAAAGTTCCCAGGGTTTTTCGGAGTTGACCAGATCGACATCTGGCAGAACTCTCCACACCGGCACTCTTTGTCGTTGTACTCACACAGCAACAAGCCCCAAGCGTGACCCTTTTTGCGCACCTTCACAGTCCACCCGAGCCCCTCAAGCTCAGACAGCACTGCTTCTATTTCCTTCTTAGAATGCCTCTCACGTGCCAAAAAACTTAGTCTCCACCCCCAAAGTTGTCAACAGACAACATAACAGATTTTTGCACGATGCCGTTCCTGAGGGCCCCAAATGGCCGATCTGCAGCCACCTTGAAACCTGAGTTTAAACGTTTGTTAGCAAAAGAGGAAAAGCGATTTCTATGGGCGCTATTTGTTGTATTTAAGCACTTGATCAGCTCCGGATTCGAGCACAAATGTCACCATTCAAGGTGTGAAAACTGTTTTCAAACCGCTCTCTGTGATGAAGGCTGCAAAGTTCGTTCTCTGCACGTTGCTGCCATCAGCTGTCGAGCGATCGCTATGGGCCGCTTGGTTTTGCCTCGATTAGGTGGACACCTAGAATAGACGCGGATTGCGCCAGAAGGCGCCGATAATCTCGCGCCCAACGATTTATAATCTCTAGCCGCTATACCTAGGTAGGTTGCCCGGCATTCAAAGTTTAAACGTCCATGCCGACTTTCAATCCTTCCAAGACGGCCTCTTCCGCTGTTCGCGGCGCAACGCAATCGCCGATTAGATGATGATCCATTCCAAGCTGGCGCACCACATCCTCAACTTCGTTTCGCGGGGTGTGGCCCTGACACAGAACCAGAGTGTCCACGCCTTCGCAAATCACCGCTTCGTTATTCATGATATGCTGCAGATACACGCTGTCTTCGTCGGCGCCGAACAACCGCATATAAGGTAAGACTTCAACGCCGAGGCTGTGCAAGCGCCCGATGCTTGCATCCCTGACATACATCTGGATGGTTTGCCCCGGCATATAGCCGTTCACCGCCAATCGGACCCGGTGGCCGTTTCGTGCCAGCAATTCAGCTACACCTATTCCGATCCAGTCCGCGCGCCAATCCGCCACCAGAACGGATTTGCCGGTATTGGCTTGCCCCAGCAGCACCTGCCACGCGTCGACGACATGGGCCGTGTCCCGGCCTTCGAAATCCGGCCAGCGCGGGGCTGCTCCTGTTGCGACAATGACTGTGTCCGGGGCGTAGTCTTCGATCGTTACGCGATCGACCGGAACGCCAGTGCGAATATCCACGCCCGCCAGTTCCATCTCGCGGGTCAGGTTGGTGATGATACCGCCAAATTCCGAACGGTGCGGCAACAGTTGCGCCAGCCGGGCCTGCCCACCCAGTTGGGTGTCCCGCTCGAACAGGGTTACCTCATGCCCGCGTTCCGCAGCCACGGCTGCCGCTTTCATGCCGCCGGGACCGCCACCAACCACCATGACCCTGCGCCGCTGCCTGGCCGGGGGAACGTGACCAAACCGGATCTCGCGGCCACTGACCGGGTTCTGGATGCACGAGATCGGGTAGCCATCATGGAAATGGCCGATGCAGGCTTGGTTGCAGCCGATGCAGGCGCGGATGTCATCAACACGACCGCCATTGGCCTTATTGCCGATTTCGGGGTCGCAGATCATGGCCCGCGTCATGCCGCACAAGTCCGCCTGACCGCTGGCAATGATCCGTTCCACCTCTTGCGGCTGGTTCACCCGGCCGGTGACAATGGTCGTCATGCCGGTGCGCTCGCGGATCGCTTGCCCCAGCGGCGCTGTATAGCCGACCTCTTCATACATCGGCGGTGCAATGTGGACGGACCCGGCCAAGGTTGCCGATGATCCGGCCACAACGCTGAGGTACCCAAGCGAACCGTCACCAGCAATCAGCGCGCAGGCGTCCAGCATTTCGGATTGTTCCAGCCCATCATGGCTGCGTTCGTCGCCCGACAGGCGCAGACCAATGACAAAGCCATCCGGGGTTTTGCGGCGGATATCGGCAGCAATGTCCCGAATGAACCGGGTGCGGTTTTCCAACGTGCCTCCATACTTGTCGTCGCGCATGTTCACATAGGCGTTCAGAAACTGCGCCGGAAGATAACCGTGCGACGCAACGATCTCGACCCCATCCAGACCGGCCTCGGCCATCCGCCGCGCGGCATCCCCGTATGAGGATATGACATCGGCGATCATCTCTGGCGTCATCGGGCGTGGCATGACGTGAAAGCGCTCGTTCGGTGTGGGTGAGGCGCTGTAGGAGACCGGTGCAGTGCCATCTTCCGAGGCCAGCATCTCGCGCCCGGGATGAAACAGCTGGGCAATCAAGCCGCAATCGTGCTTGTGCATGGTTTCCGCCAGCCTGCGATAGCCAGGGATACATTCATCCGTATCCACCCGGATCGGATCAGCAACAAAGACCGCACTGGGATGCACCAGCGCCACTTCAACCACAATCAACCCGGCACCACCACGCGCGCGCGCTTCGTGATAGGCAATCATCCGGCCGCCGATCCGCCCCTTGTCATTAAGATGGGTTTCATGCCCGGTCGACACAATACGGTTGCGCAGGGTCAGGTTGCCAATGGTGATAGGCGCAAAGAGGTTGGGAAAACCGGCTTGGCTCATGGCTGGTGGCTCCTATGTCAGGCCGCGAAAGGACGCGCCTGCGCCATCGGGACGGGGAAGATGAGAATGGGCTAATTCAAGTTGTTTCAGTGCAGAGGCGAAATGCGGCAAAGGGTCGGATACCCGGCGGATAACCAGGCCGGCGTGCAGGATCATCATTTCCACCGTCGCGGCCAGCTTGCCTGAGAAGCCGGAAAACAGGTGAACCAGGTGGGTTTTCTTGCCGCTTCCGTGCGATACCTGTGTCTGCACAGTGATTGCGTCACCTTCATGCAATTCGGCCAGATAGCGGACATGCGTTTCTGCGGTGAAATGGCTATTGCTCCTTCGATATAGGCGGCGGTGACACCGTAACTTTCGGTCAGGGTATCGGCGACGTTCGAGGCGACCTCGACATAGTGCACCTCATTCATGTGGCCATTCGAATCCGTCCACCTCGGCCTGCATCACCAGAGGGTGCATTCCGATATCGCTCAGGGTCTCGGCAGCCCGTGTTTTCAGAGCCTCCGGCGTGCGGCCCGCCCCCACGACCTCGACCAACGGCACCAGATAAACTGGGTTGAACGGGTGAGTGACAATCAGACGTTCAACCCGGTGCAGCAGCGCTTGCAGATGGCTGGGCTTATAGCCCGAGGTCGAAGACGCCCGAACCGTCCCGTGGCCAAGATGCGGCTCGATCTGTGCATAGAGATCCCGCTTGACCTCAAGCCGTTCGGGGGCGCCCTCCTGTACCCAGTCCGCACCGGCTACGGCCTCGACACTATCGGCAGCAAAACGAAGCGCCCCCTCGGCCGGCGGGGGGCGGTCGTAAAGGGCAGGCAGGCTGGCACGGGCATTGCCCAGGACCGCGCCCAGCTTGGGTTCCGCATCCGGAGCAGGATCGAAAACGGTGACGTCGTGGCCGTTCAGCAGGAACCGAGCGACCCAGCCCCCACCGATTACGCCGCCTCCAATTACGGCAACTTTCATTCCGCTGCCTCCTGCGCGCGGTTTTGAACCGGCACGATCAAGGCATCCACCGCGATGGCGCCATCCTCGGTGACCATCACCGGGTTCGCGTCGATCTCGGCGATCTGGTCCTTCATCGCCGCGCAAGCAACAGAAAAGGCGCTCAACGCCCGGGCAGCGGCGTTGATGTCGCGCGGAGCGTCGCCACGCACCCCATCGATAAGCCGTGCAACGCGCAAGCGGCGGATCATCGTCTCGGCCTGTTTCAGGCCAAAGGGAGCGCGCGCGAACTGGCGCTCATCGAACAATTCCACCAGCGTGCCACCGGGGGACACCATGACCAGGGGGCCGAAATCCGGGTCGATCACGCAACCAAAGGCAAGTTCGACCCCCTTTTTCGCCTGTTTCTGAACGGTCACCCTTGGTCCCAACCTGGTCGAAAGATCCGTATAGGCAGTGGCCAGGGCTTCCGCACTCGACAGGTCCAGGATCACGCCGCCCAGATCACTTTTGTGGTCAATGCCGGTTTCCGCCGTTTTCAGAACCACCGGGTAACCTAATGTGCGGCCTGCCTCGGCAACGCTGTCTGCGTCATGGCAGACGCGGCTGAGCGCGCCGGGCACTCCGAACTGCGCAAGGGTTTCAAGGCTGGCCGCCTCATCCAGGTGCGCAGGAAAAAGCACAGGGGGCGGAACCGCCGGACGTGGCTCGGGAACGGCACGGCCTGCATCGGCCCAAGCCTGAAAGTCGCGGATCGCCCGCATGGCGATGCCGGCACCGTTCAGGCAGGGCACACCCGCATCGGCCAGGTCTTCGCCGATCTCGCGGTTGTGGGTCTGCCCGAAACTGGCATAGGCAAAAACAGGTTTCTCCATGCGCTCTGCCAGTCCCCTGGCATGCTCGAGCAGCCCCGGCTCATAGACATAATCGTCGCGCAGATCTGCTTCGAACCCCAGCATCGAAACTTCCGGTGCGTTGGCCATGATGCGCAACCCGCGGTCAAACACCCTGGGAAATTCGTCCGTCATATCCGCCGCACAGTCGAGCGGGTTCGAGGCCTCCAGCTCGGAAGGCAGGGCGTCACGCAGGGCCGTCACTGTAGCAGGGCTCAGCCGGGCCAACGGTGTGCCGGTTTCCTCGGCCAGATCCACCTGCATTTCGCGCAAACCACCGCTGTCGGTAACCAGGCCGACACCTCCGGGACCGGGAATCCGCCCGGTGGAACAGAGCAGCGCGGTGTTCATAAGGGCATCCACCGTATCCACCGAAATTGCACCGCATTCGCGGAATACCGCCTCGTATGCCTGGTGACTCCCCGCCAACGCGCCGGTATGCGATCGCGCCAGGCGGGCACTTTCCTCGGTGCGACCGACCTTGCAGATCACCACCGGTTTGCCAGCCGCACGGGCAAGTTCCAGGCTGTCCACCAGCCCCTCGGGATTGCGGGCGCTTTCCATGAAAACGGCAATGGCCTTTGTTGTCTCCCGGCTGGCGGCGTAAGCGATGTACTCGTCTACCGTCGCTCCGATCTCCTGACCGGGCGAGGCGACCAGATCGAAACGAAAACGCGGATCATTCATGCCCAGCACGGTGAACACGCTGCCCGAATGGGCAATCAGAGAGATGCCGCCGGGTTTCATGTGATCAGCGGGATAAAAGCTGCCCACCAGGCCGGTACGGATGTTGAGCACCCCCATGCCCGAGCCGCCGCAGATGGGCAGGTCTGCCTCGGCGGCGATATCTTTCAGCCGGGACAGGATCGGTGCGCCGGTGGGCGTGGCGCCGTGGCAGCTATCAAATATTACCGCTGATTTGGCCCCTTTTTCTATGGCATCCGATAGCGCGGCCTCAAGGTTCGACCCGCCAATGCCCAGCACGGCCACATCCGGTGCGTGATCCAACTCCCGGATGGAGGTCAGCGCTTCGCGCCCCAGAATGTCACCCCCGCGAGGGTTTACAAAACTGATCTGCCCGCCAAAGCCAGCCGACAGTGTCGCCTTTGCCAGGCGCTCGCCGAAGGAACCCGAACGGGCCGAAGCGCCAACTACGGCCATGGAACGGGCTTCGAAAAGAGGGGAAAGCCGATGGGTCATCATGTCAGCCTTTGAATTCCGGATTGCGTTTTTCGGCAAAAGCCACTGAACCTTCGGTGAAATCGTCGGATTGGATCATCCGCTCATAAAGCGGCATGTCGCTTTTCCCGACCCAGGCCCGCCGAACGGCGGCATGGTTTTCTTCGACCGAGCGATGGCCGTATTTGCGCATGTATTCCTTAAGTGCCCCCGCAACCAAAGGCGCCCCTTGCGCAATCGTGTCCGCAACGCCGCGTGCATGCTCCATCAGGTGGTCCACCGGCACCACATCGCGCACCAGGCCCCAGTGCTTGGCCTCGTCGGCATACATCTTGCGCCCGGTCAGGATCAGGTCCATCGCAACATTCCAGGGAACGCGATGATGCAGTTTCTGGATGGCTCCCCCATCCGGCAGGAACCCGCGCTGCATTTCGGGCAACCAGAAATAGGCATCCTCGGCGCAGATGATCACATCGCCACCAAGCGCCAGTTCAAATCCGCCGCCGATGGCTCCGCCGGCCAGAGCCACCACCACGGGTTTATACAGGTCGAAATATTCCGGCAGCCCTCCCAGACCGCCGGGGCCAAGGTTGAACCCGTTCTCTGCATCCTCGCTTTCACCTACAGCAAAGGCTTTGAGGTCCCACCCCGCGGAGAAGATGTTTTTATTGTTGCCCATGCTGGACAGAAGACCGACGCGCAAACGATCGTCGTCATTTAACCGCTTGAACGCCTCGTACATCTGTGTGCTGAGATCCAGGTTTATGGCATTCACCGGCGGCCGGTTCATCGCCACCTCAAGGACGTGGCCGCGCTGCATTACATCTATCAATCCGGTCATGACATCCTCCTTAGCGTCATGATGTGGGCATTCGCGCTTGACCCGGTGCCCACCAATTGCCCTTGATTTCTGCGGAATTTTGCCGTGATTGATAGAAAGAAAGCGATCATTCTATCATGAGGAATATTCATGATGCAGTATTGGAAGACCATTCCACCGCTTAAGTCTTTGCTGGCGGTCGAAGCAGTGGCCCGGCTACGCAGCTTTACCCGTGCAGGCGAAGAGCTGAATACGAGCCAATCTGCGGTCAGCCATTCGGTGACACTGGCGGAGAGCTTTTTGGAAACCCGGCTGTTTGACCGTTCGGCCCGACCCGTAGCGCTGACGCCGGAAGGGGCTGAATATGTGTCGTCATTGACGTCCTGCCTGGCGCAATTGTCCGCGGATACTCAGGCCCTGCGACACCGGAAAGACGGTAATATACTGACGATCTCCTGCAACCTGGCCTACGGCAACTATTGGCTATTGCCCCGTCTCAAGGCGTTTCACGAGGCGCGCCCGGATATTCAGGTCAATATGGTGACGGCGTTTCACGGGCTGTCGTCTCTGGACCCAGGCATAGATGTGGCGATCCGCTTTGGCCGTGGCAATTGGCCGGGCTACCAGGCGCATTTGCTGTTTCACGAGCAAATACTGCCAGTGGCCTCGCCGGGCTATGTCCAGAACTCCGACACAATTTCCGCGCCGGAAGATCTGCTGAAACATACCTTGCTGCACGCACATTCCGGCGACAAATCCTGGTATGACTGGCCGCAGTGGTTCTCTAAATTCGGTGTTCATCCCTCCGGGACATTGCCCGGTCCGTCTTTCGACAATCACCTATTGATGATGCAATCTGCCCTGAGCGGGCGCGGCGTTGCATTGGGCTGGATTGGGACAGCTACCGATTTTCTGAAGGAAGGGCAGTTGGTGCCGGTGATCGACAAGCCGGTGATCCTGGATGAAGCGTTGTACGCGGTGGTCCGAAATCAGCGAGACCCTCGTGTTGCCGATTTCCTGGATTGGATCAGCAGCCACACAAATGATCACTTCAAGACCCTGGCTGAAAGGTACTGGGCAACTTCGCATTCATAGCTCAATAACTCCTGCCATGGACAACCCTGCCTTGTGAGAGTTGAAACTTGAGTTGCAGCTCTGTCCGCCGCTCGCACGGGACAACCTGACAAGAAACTACCATCGACCGATCTTTTCACGGGTAGTACCGGCTCCACGTCCTACGCAGAAGTTCGGGCTCTGCACCACATATGACTAACCGGGCCTACCACCGTCATTCTCAGAGGTGGTGTCGAGCGGTTCGGTGGCTCCTTTGCCGTCCCGCCAGAACCGGATATTGCGGCAACATTTGGCAGCGGGTAGTCAGGCCTCTCTTTCATTTCGATGATCAGAAGGTGTTCTGCCGTACTTCTTCCGGAACGCACGCGTGAAGGCACCGCGGGTCTTGAAACCGCAGGCAATGGCGATCTCTTCAATGGACAGCCCGCTGTTTTCCAATAGGCGCTTGCCGGCATCCAGACGCAGCGCTCGGTAATAGACCTGCGGGGTCATGTTCATGGCCTTTCGGAACCGCCGCAGGAAGGTCCGCTCACTCCAACCCACTGCCAGGGCCAGTTCGGGTGTATCAAGCGGATCTTGCATTCTGGTTTCCATCAGCTTCAGAACGGCGGCGATTTTCGGATTTCGGTCGCGCAGATGCGAGATGGAAATCACCGATTGCGGCTCGGAGCCCGGCCGCGGATGGTCGTAGATGAAATTCCCGGACACCGCGCCAGCGATGGCCAGCCCGTCGCGGCGGCGGATGAACTCCAAAGTGAAGTCGAAAGAGGGGAGAGAGCCACTGGTTGTGGCGCGCTGACCATCGAACACGTAGCGGTCAGAGACAGTTTCGATCCGTCGATAGCGGTGGCGGAAATCTTCCAGCCCGTCCCAGTGGGTGGTGGCGCGGCAACCGTCCAGAAGCCCTGCCTCCGCGAGGAAATATCCGCCCGCATCCAGCGCGCCCATGAAGGTTCCCGCCCGCGCCAGGCGCCGCAGCACGGCCAGCACCCGCGGCGTGATCTGCGAAAAAACATCGTAGCTGGCAACTACAAATAACGCGTCACAGACCGCGAGTTCATAAATGTCATTCTCAATCGCCAGCGACAGGTCGCTGCTTGAACGGACCGGACCGCCGCCAGGGCTGAACAACGTCCAGGTGTAGAGCTTCCGTCCCGCCATCGTATTGGCCATCCGCAGGGGTTCCACCAGCGCGGAAAGCGACAGCTGGGAATATTTCGGGACCACCAGAATGGCGACCTCATAGGGAGAGCGAGTATCCTGCGTGCTATTCCCCAAAAAACTCACACCATGAAAATTTTGTCAGTTTACGCATCACATCTGGCGGTCCATGCGCCATGTTTGGCGGATTTGACGAAAAAATCAATCTCCATCACGTCCCATCATGATGGAGGAGCCAGGCCATGCCCCAGCCCGAAACCAGCCCGGACCACTCCGGCGGCAGCGACCTGCGCGCTCTGTCTTCAGAGTATTATGTCAGCGATGAGGTTTTTGAACGAGAGAAGGATCTGTTGTTCTTTCGAACCTGGCAATATGCCTGCCATAGCAGCGAAGTTGAAAACCCGGGCGACTATGTGGCCACGGATATCCTGGGTCAGAATGTCTTTGTGATCCAGGACCAGGATGGCAGCATCCGGGCCTTCCGCAATGTCTGCCCGCATCGCGGCCACAAGCTGGTCGAGGGCAGGGGCCATACCACGGTTCTGGTCTGTCCTTACCACCAGTGGAGCTTTTCGCTGGACGGCGGCCTCAGGCGGCTACGCAAGACGCCGGACAGCCAGGCACCTGCGGCCAGCAAGGTCTGCCTGATCCCGGTGCGCTGCGACGTGATGCTGGGCTTTGTCTTCATCAACCTTGATGACAATGCCGCCACCATTGCCGACACATGGCCCGGGGTAGAGGCGCATATCTTGGAAACATGCCCGGATGTGATGAGCTACAAACTGGCAGACGGTGCCTCGACGGTGCCGCCGGCGGATGTTGATTGCAACTGGAAAATCCAGGTCGACAATTACCTGGAGTGCCAGCATTGCCGCCATGGGCACGAGAGCTTTGCCGATATGCTGGATATCTGCAACCAGAACTACAGCCTGGGCGAAAACCATGCCTACAACTTCATCCCTTCGGCCGGGAAAGCGGAAAACAAGGCCTATCCGCTGGACCCGGAACACGATGTGATGGACCTGCATTTCTGGTTCCTGTTCCCCAATATTGGCTTTGGCCAGTTTTCAGGCCCCGGCAACCTCAGCCTGTTTCAATGGCTGCCCGTCCACACCGGACGCGGGATTCGGGTCAATGCCTCTCTGGAACCGGCTGAGCCGACCGATCCTGGCATGAAGGAGCGCCAACACAAGCGCACCAGATGGGGCGAAGAAATCCTCCAGCCCGAAGACCTCGCTTTCATGCGGTCTGTGCAGGAAGGCATGCATCAGCACAGTTTTGATCGGGGCTGGTACATAGTGGATCACGAAAACCAGGAGTTCTCCGAGGCAATGATCCGCCATTTCCACCAGCTCTACCGAGCCCAGATGGAAGAATCTGGCATTTAGGACACTCTCAATGTGCGCTGGGTGCCCGAATGCGCAGCACTAGGTTCCACGCGATAGTATGAGCGTGAAAACCATGTTTAGCATGACACAAACGACATTCCGTTTGGGAAACGTCAACTTGGATAAATAAACGGAATTTCCCAGCCGTTTTGGGAAATAGAAAGGGAGGTACGATATGAAGGGCGATAAAAAAGTAATTGAATATTTGAACAAGGCACTTCGGCACGAATTGACGGCTGTCAGCCAATACTGGCTTCACTACCGCCTTCAGGATGACTGGGGCCTTGGCAGCATGGCCAAGAAAAGCCGTGAGGAATCCATTGAAGAAATGGAGCATGCCGACAAACTGATAGAACGGATCATCTTTCTGGAAGGGCATCCCAATCTTCAGAAACTGGACCCGCTAAGGATCGGTCAAAACCCTCGTGAAACTCTGGAATGCGACTTAGCTGCGGAACAAAGTGCCCGCGAATTGTACAAAGAGGCGAGAGATGTCTGTAAAGCTGCCGGCGACTATGTCTCAATGGGATTGTTCGAAAGTCTTATGTCGGATGAGGAAGGGCATATCGACTTTCTTGAAACGCAGCTGGACCTTTATGATCGCGTCGGACCAGAGCTTTTCGCACAACTCAATGCGACTAAGATGGAAGATGCTGATTGATCCAATCTTGCGCCCTTCAGATCAATCGCTGCTGGTATAGCAGGCGGTAAGCTGAAGCAACTCAGATTCTCAACCGTGCAGGAAGCTGGTCGGATGAGGGTCTGGTTTTGGGGACTCTGTTAGACGAAAAATCGCAGCTCAACATGCTGTGCTACCTCGCGGGACACCATCCCACGTCGTTTGGCAAGAAACTCAATGGTACCCTGAGCGTGGCTCTGGCGTCATTAAAAGAGCGCGGGTGGATTGATTATACCGTTCGGGTCTATAGAAACAACCTGTCGCCGCTGCCCCATTCGGTCGCCATTACAGACGAAGGGTTGAGCTAT
Organism: Ruegeria atlantica; assembly: GCA_013032095.1. GTDB lineage: Bacteria > Pseudomonadota > Alphaproteobacteria > Rhodobacterales > Rhodobacteraceae > Ruegeria > Ruegeria atlantica_E. The sequence continues at coordinate 13,411 of WQBJ01000072.1, forward strand.
TTGAACGGGTATGCCGTGGGTTCCAAGAGAAAGTGAGAAGATCCTGCTGCTATAGGATGTGCTTTTCCTGAGAAATTTCCGAAACTCGGAGGCCGACCAATGGCCAGTGCCTTCCGCCGTAACATGGGTCTGTTCCGGCTGGGGGCAGAATGACACCATAAGGTCGGCTGTCATCGATTTTTCCACCTGTATTCGCCCGTGAGCAGGATGTGCGCCCATCCAATCGGTGAGATGTGCGACAGAAGCTCTGGTGAACAGTCAAGACCGGCGCGTTTTCGGGCGGCGACTGCTTGGCCGAGGTGCTTCGTGTTCCAATAGATGATGATGGCAGCCAGCAGGTTCAGACCAGTCATGCGGTAGTGCTGGCCCTCGGCGGTACGATCCCGGATTTCACCCTGAAACTGCCATCGATGACCACCCGACGCTGAAACCGATGCGCAATACGGCTTCGGGAGGTGTTGAGCTGATCAGCCCCCAGCCGAGGCAGGCCTACGGCGCGGAGGGCGATTTGGTACTTGAGCGGCATATGGTGTGGCCGGCGAAGAAGGGGTTTCTGACCGAAGAGGCCTTCGAGCATTCCAACTGGGAACCGGTCCGTGTTTCGCGGTTCAAATCCCTTTGGGATGCGGAGGTTGTGGACCTGCCCGACACCGAGACCCGTCAGCTGCACCTGCTGACCGGGTCGATCCTGCCAATCTGGACGGAGATCCCGGGCGACAATACCCGCATCTACCGGGTGCAGCCTGAAAGCGGGCCTGCTTTGCTCGGCCGCGCGATCGACGAGAACCAGGCCGCGGTTCTGCGTGGCAAGTTCATGAAACTCGATACTGCCACCCCGGCCGAAATGTTGCGGATTTTGATGGACACGGATCGGGCCGTTGATCTGGGCAGCGGGCTCAGCCTGAAGCGCCGCCGTGTGGCCGGTCATCAGCGGTTGGAGCTCACCGGGGCCTCGAAGGACAGCCTGCCCTGGCTCAAGTCGCTGGGGTGTTTCACCGAGATCCACCAGTATCAGCTCCGCTTGTTTCTGCCCGCCGAGCCGGAAGCCGATGCGTTGCAGATCCTCAAGGCGATCTGTTCAGGCAGCGGTGGATCTGAACCGGCAGCGATGGCGGCCGAGTGAGAACAAAACTCCGGTGGCGGTGCTTACAGCCGCCGTCGGGACTGCATATGTGGTTACGGTAGTGCACAGCCATGATACAAAGCGCACGGCGGGGAGGAGGCGCACCGTCTTTCTCCCGAGGGACGTGCATCCGGCCTCACATCCTTTCTTCCCCGCCACCTTCCGGTTCAGTTTCGTGGGTGAGCCTTGTCTTCGGCTGAAAATGTGCCTTGATGCGCG
>WQBJ01000073.1 GCA_013032095.1 Ruegeria atlantica
CGCCACCTTCGTTCAATAAAAATCAAAGCCAGCGCCTTTGTCGGACGGATACCCTCGGGATGTCGAATACCACGATCAAAGAGTTCGCTGAGAGCATTGGGTACAGTCGGCCAGCGGTGTCGAACGTGCTTGCCGGGCGCAAGCGGTCGCCCGCGATTGAGGCGGCCATCGCTGAGCGTACGGGTTTTCGCGTCGAAGACCTGTGGCCAGCGGCTGGCTCTGGAACAAGGGAGGAGAAGTGATGATCTAGAAATAGAAAAGCCCCGAGAGCGGACTCTCAGGGGCCTTCAGTCAGTTTGGTAGCCGACACTCAGAAGGTCTCTCGAATCCCCTCAAAAGTCAAGTCTGGCGGCCGGGTCTTTTGATCCGAACGGTCGTGTTCGGCCGCCTTCCACAATTCGACAAGAGGAATGTGTGCGGTTCACCTTGGCCCTATTGGTCAGGGAGCGATCCCGCACACCATCAAAACACATGGAAAAAGAATTCTTCTTGGCCCCTCGGGCCAATCGTGCATCACGCAACATGTCAGAGCGCTCGCGTGAGCGTACTTTCGTGGAGACCGGCGCATTTCGTCCCAATGGGGGCGAAAGTCAGAAAGTCGTGTTCGACAGCCTTCGTGAGTTTGACACCTTCACCACGACAACAGCTCTATACCCCGTGGCTGACATGGTTGAGCAGCCATCTGCCATTGACTACGTCGATGCTGATGGTCGCAGGCGTCGGAAAGTAATCGACCAAGTCTACACGCTAAAGGACGGAACCAGAATCGCCGCTGAGATTAAGCCGGCAGAACGCCAGAGCTCAGAACCTTGAAGAGAAACTAGGTTATGTGGCGGCGGCAATGCCAGACGATTTTGCTGATTATCTGGTGCTGATCACAGAGGAAAACTACGACCAATGGGAGGCCTTGAATGCGCGTCGGCTGCTTGCCTACCGGCGTGAGGATGACCCGGAGGCGGCTGCAATAATCGCAGAGCTTGCGGCTGAGATCGATCTGCCGGTCACGATCCGCGAACTGATCGCGAGAGCCGCTATTGGCGGCAGGGCCTGGCCGGAAATATTCAAAGCAATCTATGCTGGTATACTGCGCCCGATTCAGGACGGGATTATTGATCTCGACATGCTGGTCGAGGGAGGCGTGCAATGACTGATATCATTCGTCTCGAGCCCTATTCGCAGATTCAGCAAGGTGGCGTCCCGGGTCTTCTCGTGGAGCAAGGGCCGTTAGGTGTCATCATCAGTCGCTGGAGTGAAGGAGAAATTGTCTTTGACGAGCTTACCTATGATGAGATCAACGAGGGTCTGAAGACCGGTCACATCGTCATTCATGATGGCTATCACAGTGAAGAGGCCGCCCGACAACGTGTGCAATTTGCGGATCAGATCGTCACCCATCTGCCTGCAAAACAGCGCGCAAATGTCTTCTTCCGTCAGGCCTGGTGCGATCTTTTCCTAGATGCGGAAGCACGCGGGGAGATTGGTCGATACTGGAAAGATGTGGAGATCTGGATCCGGAGCGTGGCACAGGAAATCCAGACGCAGATTCCACAGTCTGACGAGAATGCCGGGAAGCGCAAATATGGAGGCAAAAAGCGGTCACGAAACGAGATCGACCCGCCAGGTTCCTCAAGTCTGTTGCGCTGGGTGCGTGCCTATCAGGCCGGAAACCGTTGTATTCTTGCGCTCATAGACAAACGCTATCTGGCGGGACGGACGAAGGTCAAATTTGGTCCCGAGAGTGCTGCGCTTCTTCGCAAATGCGCGGATCGGTATGCGAGTTTCAAGCGCCCGTCGAAGAAGAGCGTTATTCGCCAGACAAAACGGGCATTTCGGCTGGCGAATGCGTATCGGGTCGATCAGGGGCTGCCGCCATTGGCCATCCCGTCAGAAAGCACGATCTACAGGGAGATAAGCCGTCTTGAGCCCTATCATGTGATGTGCCAGCGTCAGGGGCTGGAAGCAGCCAACCGGCATTTTGCAATCATCGGCGAGGGTCTGAATGTCCTGCGCCCCGGTGAGCGGTTGGAAATCGATGAATGGAAAGTCGATCTGATCACCTTCTTCGCTGAGGCTGGCGTCTTTGGTCATCTGACTGAAGAGCAGATCAAAGCACTGCCGAAAGGTCGACGATGGATCTATGTCGTGATCGATGTGCGAACACGACTGATCCTCTCAGTGAAGGTTTGCGCGACCCCGAATACCGAAGATGCGATCGCGGCACTGGACCTGGCAACCCGGGACAAGAGTGATCTTGCCAGGCTCTTCGGCTGTGCGCTTCCGGACTGGCCGGGCACCGGTTTTGAAACTGTTGCATCGGATCAGGGGGTGGCCTTTGCGAACTTTGATTTCCGGGGCGCCGTAACGGATCTTCGCGGAACGGTCATGTTCCCGCCTGCAGGTGTGCCCAAGCTTCGTGGACATATCGAGCGCTGCTTCAGGACTTTCGGTGTCGAGTTGATGGAGTGTCTGAGCGCACGCACCTATTCAAACATCGTCGAAAAAGGTGACTTTGTGCCTGAGGACTATGCTGCGCTTACTGATGACGAGCTGACCCGGATCCTGGTCCGCTTTGTTGTCGATGTATACAACAACAAGCCGCACGGGGGCATCGGAGGTCAGACACCGCTGAACTGCTGGCGGGAATTATGCTCAACCGTCGGCAAGCCGCGCCCTCCGAGCCGGATTGAGCGCCTCGGTGCATTCGGTCGGAAATATATCCGGAGCATTTCCGGGCGCGGGGTTCGCTTTGCTGGCATCTTCTACACCTGCGAGATGGTCCGGCACCATTTCCTGTCCAATCCCGATCTAGAAGTTGAAATCCGGGTAGATCATCAGGACCTTGGCCTTATTGAGGTCAATCTTGATGGTGTCTGGGTTGTCGCCCGCCCCCTAGCGAAGGGGTTTGATGGTCTGTCGCTGGACCTCTGGACAGAGGCCTGCACCAATCTGCGCCGTCGTTTTGAGGCAGAAGCAGAGCTGACACAGGATATCATTGATCAGGCCTTTGCGGATTTTTCTGAAGAAGATCGGGCGGCCTCACAGCGGCTTGGCCTGTCGGCACTTGCGCCGACAAAAGCCGATGTTGAGCGCAATCGGGAGCATCTCTGGCTTGGACTGGAGGTCGTGGCGGGCCTCACCCCCATGGTTTCCAGGAAAAAACGAGGTCTCCTTGATGGTGTGATCGCCAAGGCTGAAGTGACGCCGCCACAAGCGCCGACAATGACTTCCGTGGAAGATGACGCGAAGAACTCCGCGCCGGTCTCGCGTCCGCGCTGGCGTATGGAGGACGGGCAATGACACATATGTCCCGTGAGGAGGTCAGCCACATCGTGGCTGACCTTGAAAACCGCTTGATCACCCACGATTCCTTTCTGGAACTCCAACATCAGATTGATGACTTTCTCTACCGTCGCAAGGCTCACACGGCAGCAGGTCGCGTTACGGCACAAAGGGGCATTGTCGTCATTGGTAATGCTGGAGCGGGTAAGAGTTTCGGCATCGAGCACCTTCTTCTGAAGCACCCTCATCTGGCTTATGGGAAGCCATACAATCAGGCTTTGACAGTTCGTTTGGCGTCAGAGGCCACGATCAAAGGTGTCGGTCTCGATACCCTTGATGCTTATGGCTATGAGAGTAAAGGCTCCCGGACGGGACATTCGATCTGGCGGCAGGTGATGCGTCAGGCGCGCTCCCATAAGACGCTTTTCCTGCATTTTGACGAAGCGCAGCATATCCTTCGAGGCAAGTCGAAATCCGAGTTTGATCAGGTGATGCTGGTTTGGAAGTCGTGTCTGGAATACACTGAGTGGCCAGTCAGCCTGATCCTCAGTGGCACCTGCGAATTGCTGGAATTGATCAACCGGGACGACCAACTCAGCCGTCGGTTTGATGTGGTACATTTTGCTCCAATGACCTTTGCCTCCCATGGTCATGAGGTGACGGCGGTGCTGGACGCTTATCTTAAAGCCGCCAGGATATCGCGCGGCAAGACGCTAGAAAGTTCTACCTTGGTACGACGGCTGCTGCATGCGGCCCGGTACGAATTCGGGACGATGATAGGGCTGATCATAGCAGCTATAAAATTGGCGTTGCGCAAGGGGCACCAAAACCTTGAACAAAGTCACTTCGCGGGGGCCTATCGCAGACAAAAGCGCTGTGTTGATGCATTGAACCCCTTCATCGTCGACAACTACCGATCCATTAAAACTGGTCAGCTTCTCAGCGGCGTAGAGCTTGAGGCCTCGCCGGTTACTTACAGGGGGGCTGCATAATGCGGATGTTACCGATCCTCGTCCCATTGAAGCCGGGGGAGACCCCGGCATCCTTCACATCCCGCCTGGCCTGGGCGAATGGCCTTTCCTTTGCCTCGGAGTTCTGCGCCGATCAGGGCTTTACGCTTCAGGCCATCGCTGACGGCGATGAAGGGGTCCTTTCGATCCTCGCCCGGCTCGGGGGTGTGGAACTTGCTCAACTGTTGCATGGTGTTGTTTGCAAGGTGTCGACCGGGCAGTACCGGCTGGCCGGGCAGCTTGTCGAGAAACGGTGGATCACGCGCAGGCGTCTGCGGTTCTGTCCGGAGTGCGTCGCGGATGACATCATGACAGACATTGCCGGTGGTGCGGCGCAGCGATGCGCCTGGCATATGCCTTCGATCCGGACATGTCGCCACCACCAAGTCAGGTTGTATGAAGACGACAGCTATTCGCACAGCCGGGGACCTCATGATTTTGCCGGGCGCATCCGAGATCTCAACCTGGGGGCAGATCAGTTGAGAGCGCTGAGTGTATCGCAAGCCTCAACCGGTCTGGAGGATTATCTGACCCGTCGGCTGGCGGGTGAGAGCCAGGGCACATGGCTCGATAGCATCGGGTTCGGAGCGGTCGCGCTTGGTGCCGAGATCTTCGGGGTTGTTGATCTGTTTGGTATCGATGCAAAACTGAAGCATTTATCCGATAAAGAGAAGCGTCGTGCAGGTGCGCGGGGTTTTGAGCTCCTGTCCGAACGCGAGGAAGGGTTGATTCACCTGCTGCGACGGCTGCATCGTGAGGCCGGTTCTCCCATATCACTTTCGCGCGGAAACTACGGCTGCCTATTCAACTGGCTTGAGCAATCACATGCGGAGCAATACGAGCCCTTGCGTGATATCGTCAGGAGGTTCTTCGTCGAGACCTATCCCATTGGCGAAGGCGATCTGGTGCTTGGTAAAGCCTGTACGACCCGTCGCGTTCACAGTGTTGAAACTCTGCGGCGGCAGTTGGGACTCGGTCGCCGTCAAACAGTTGAACTGCTAGGTGCTAACGGGTTTCTGGAACGGGATGGTCAGGCAGGCACATCTGCGAAAGGTGTTGTGTTTGACGAACAGGCACTGGCGCCACTGGTGAAAAGTTTTGCAGGAGCAATCTGTCAGCTTGCTGCTCAGAAAAGGATCAATGCGCCGAGGGCGCAGTTTGGTGCTCTGGTTGCGGGTGGGATCATCAGACCCATCGCGGGCTCTCCTGTCAGGCGACCTTACTACAATGAGCAGCAACTTGATGCGTTCCTTGCCAGTATTGTGCCGCGCACAACGGTGGCAAAAGCGGATGGGCTGGTCGGTATCCAGTCCGTCTGCCGCAAAGCTGTTGCTGGCGCAGTCGATGTGGTGCGACTGATCCAAAATGGCGAACTGAAGACTGTTGTCAGGGATGTCGAACAAGATGGGTATCTGTCGGTGCTCCTGGACCCAAGGGAAGTCGCTGAGGCGTTGCGCCTGATCAGACCGAACGGATATCTGAGATCGACCCTGGTGGGGTTCCTTGGGATCTATGGATCTGCGGTCCGATATCTGGTGGACAAAGGCTACCTGAAACTGGTTCGGGCGCGTCATCCGGTGTCCCGGAAGTCGGTGCAGGTGGTGCCGTATAGCTCTGTTGACCGGTTTCTGGAGTGCTATATTCCCGGAAAGCACTATGCAGAGTACCTGGGATGCAGCACCCGGAGAATCAGCGACCGGCTCGTAAAGGAGCGGGTCCCGTTTATCCAAATGCCGGAAGAGTGTGGTGGACGTATATTCAGGCGGAGCGAAGTGCCATACGGTGCGGAAGAGCTGGAAAATCGCCTGCCGATCCCGCACGATGAAATTGCCTGGCCGGAGTTTTGAAGGTGTTGAGATGAGCAGAGAAAGCAAATTCCTGAGCCTGGTGCTTCGGCACAAACCTGAAGAGATCGGTCTTCAGCTTGATAGGCACGGGTGGGTTCGTGTAGACGACCTGCTGCGGAAGCTGAAGAAAGCCAATCGCAAGCTAAGCCGCGACGAGTTCACCCAGCTTGTCGAGAGTAACGATAAGAAACGCTTCACTCTGTCTGACGATGGCCAGAGGATCAGAGCAGCTCAGGGCCATTCAGTCGATGTGGATCTGGGATTAGAACCTCAATGTCCGCCGAACGAACTATACCACGGTACGGCCAGCGCAAATCTGGATGCGATATTTTCCGACGGGTTGAACCCCGGACGCCGTATGCAGGTTCATCTTTCGCTGGATCCTGATACAGCCGAGCGCGTCGGTCAGCGACACGGCAAGCCGGTTGTTCTACGTGTCGAGGCACAACGCATGTTTGAGGACGGTTTTGAGTTTTTTCGTGCCGACAACGGTGTTTGGCTCACAGACAAAGTGCCCGCGACCTATTTGGGGTTTGGCAGGATCGCGGAACTGTAACAGAGCACGTGGCTATGAGGTCTGAGCCTTCTTCTCCGGCCGACAGACCAAGCGTTTGCGTACCAAAGTCCCTATCAAGTCAAGTTTGGAGCCAATACAAAATGCGAGCAGACAAAATATATACCCTTTCAGATTGGGCCCGTGCTCGAAAAAATATCTGCTCGCACGACACCTGATCGTACCCTCGACTCTCATAATGTCATTTTGCTGTATGAGGTCGCGGCGACTGATGATGATTGGGCCGCAATGGATCAGGAAGAGTATGAGTTTGCAAAGGCACTCCTTGCATCACGACACCGCCGTCACCCACTTCCTTAGTCTCCATTTAAAGCGATTTGCCCTCATTGTTCGGAAGTCTTGGTTAGTTGGCACACACTCTGTGTTGATGTGCCGAAAGGCGAGAAGCGAGGTCTGGTTTTCTGCGGATGCGGACGGACAGGCGCAGATAGCGCCGACGTAGAAGGCGTAGGGCGGATCATTGGTGGCTAGAGCGACGATCAGCTATCGCAAAAACGGTGATGCACTGTACTTTTTTGGTCAATAAAGCGCGCTGGTGTCATCATGGTAGTGTTGATTTCGTTCTCGCATTAAAAACAGACGCAGAACAACCTCTGGCCATCAAAAGCCGCCGTTTGGGAAAAATGCGGCGAATGACAGCTCCGAGCCCTTACCAGATCTTGACCGGTGGCCTGAGTATCGCACATGCAGCAAGTCGCAAACGGAACAAACCAGACCTTCCGCCTACAGATGTGCCTCAAAAATCCCAAATACGGAACATCTCAGTTCAATGTGGTCAGTTGAAGTCTAAACCCACGTGCAATTTCAAGCCAACAGCGTTCAACTTTGAGGGCCGTGTACCGCTCTCTGAGGAGAACCAAATGATCCACTTAGTAATCTTGCTGGTTATCGTCACAGCAATAGCTGTGACTGGATATCAAAATGTACTCGCTTATTGGCGCTCTCGAAATGGCGGGGTTATCCCGGCGAACATCTTGGAATTTTAATGTGGAAACTCGCCGACCTTTCTCAGTTGGACTATCTAAACCCTGCGGGCGCAATCGGCAGTTCGCACCCCGAACCGGACGTGGGCAATCAGCAGGTCGGGCGGCAAGCGGTCGGAAGATCAGCGGCCGGCAGGGAGGCGGACATTTGCTGTAGGGCAAGAAAGCTCACTCGTCGAATGCGCAGCGATCATCGCTTCTGCTAAGCATCAACCCAGGAAGGTTTCGCCCTGGGTTTGTATGCGGATTTTCGGATGTGCACTCGGTCCGCGCCAGCAGGGAGGTTACAGGCTATTGCAAATGGAAGAGATTGAGGAGTCTGTTAATTGAAGATTTTTGAAGTAACCCCCGAACAAATCAGCAGGTTGGAGGCAGATCAATTGGTCGAGCTCCTCAGAAGGCTGGTTCAATCTGAGATGGCTAGCAACGGAATTCCTCTACGTAGTGGAGCTGTTCCTGCGCAAATTAATATTGCAGACGGTGGAGAAGATGGGATCGTATCCTGGCAGGGCGCCCCGAACGAGACAGATTTCCTTCCATCACGACTAAATATCTTTCAGGCAAAAAAAAGTGATCCTGGCCCAGCGGGGATGAAGAAAGAGACCTGGAAGAAAAGTTCTGGAAAGGACGGTAAAACACCAGAGTTAAGTGATGCACTCAAAAAGGCCCTAGAAAATAGTGGGGCCTACATTGTGGTTACGGCCGACCCAGTGGTTGGCAACAAGAGGGATCGGCGATTTGATGCGATTAAGGAAGGCATCAAAGAGGCGGGTCACGATCCCTCAGTGCTAGCTGCCATTGAAATTTATGACTCAAACCGTTTGGCAAGTTGGACAAGTACCCACCCGCCTGTTGCGCTCTGGCTCAATACCGTCCTGAGAGACGTCCATCTTCATGGATTCCGAACATTTGATGAGTGGTCGGAAGAACCTATGATCGCGGATGTCGCATTGCAGACGACTGACGAAAAGCGTTTTTGGCTTCGTGGTGCGGACATCCGAAGCTGGAAAAAAGATGACCCTGATTTTGAAGAGTATGAGGCCTTTGCGACGCTGAACGTCAGGATTGCCGAGTTCTTTGATGGGTTCGGTCGTTCAGTTAGAGTGACAGGCCCATCAGGTTTCGGGAAAACAAGATTAGCAAACTCGATATTCGTGGAAAGCGATGCGGCTACACATGAAAGTCTTGACCGCAGGCAAGTGGTCTATTGCGAGTACGAAGATGTAAAAGATAGAGTAGTCAACATTGCAAGAGAGATAGCCAGCACTGGCTCGCTCTGCACCCTGGTGATTGATGATTGTCCTGATCAAATTCATACGCGTTTGTGCGATATCGCTGGAAGTAGCGGCTCGAACTTGCATGTCATCACTCTGAACTTTGATACGCGAACCCAGGGCGTAAAAGGCAATCTTGTAATAGAGTTGATACCCGCTTCCACCGAGCTTATCGAACTTATTGCAAAATCAGTGTCTAAGGACATTTCAAGCGCCGATGTTTCCTTTGTAAGAGAACTAGCTCAAGGTTTTCCAAGAATGGCGGTAATAGCCGCTCAAGCAGTTGATAAGGGCGATCAGGAACTGAGCAGTGTGGATGCACTAGTTCATAGGATTGTTTGGGGAGATTCCGAGCCGGATGATGAAGCCCACAGAAGTCTACAGGTTCTGAGTTTGTTTACAGTATTCGGCGCTGAGAATGAAGCTGCAGAAGAGCTGAAGAATATTTCGGAGTTCATAGGCCGGACCTACGAGTCAGTATTTCGAGACATAGTTCGATTCAGCGAACGAGGTGTGATACGGCGCATGGGCGATTTCGCTGAGGTGCAGCCCGTGCCCTTAGCAATGCGCCTAGCATTCGAATGGTTGAACTCTACTCCATCTGGGACTCTTGAGTCCCTGTTTCGATCACTATCGCCAGCGCTTCAACTTCGCATGGCAGGTAGACTCCGATGGTTGTCATGGTCCGACAAGGTCCCAGATTTTGCTGACCAACTTTTGTTTGAATTGCTGCCGGACTTTGACGCTCTGAACACAGAGCTTGGCTCAACGATGTTAGACCGTTTTGTGCACCTCGCACCGAACATCGCCATGGCACACTTGGATTCCTTGTTTGCTGGGCTCAGCATTGACGAATTGCAGAAGCTAGAGGCTGGTCGCAGATATGTCGTCTGGGCCTTGGAGAAGTTGGTTTTTCCCGCCGAGACGTTTGAGCAAGCCTCTTCTCTTCTGCTTCGACTGGCTGCTGCAGAAAACGAGACGTGGGGCAACAATGCCACCGGACAGTTCGTTGGTCTCTATCAGCTCCAACTTTCGGGCACTGAGGCAGATCCAGAAAGTAAATTGCGAGTCTTGGATGCAGGTCTTTCAAGTGAGGATGAACGGATTCGTTCGGTCTGCATGAAAGCTCTAGACTCCATGCTAACGACTAGTCACTTCTCGCGTTCGGCGGGCCAAGAACGTATTGGTGCCGGGGAAGCGCTGAAAGACTGGAGGCCCAAGACATACAGTGAGATTTTCGATTACTACCGAGCCGCATTGGCGCGCTTGGAAGAGATCGCTCTGAACCAAGAAGACGCCTTTTCAGGCGAGGCTCTGGATTCGATTGGATCAAACCTTCGCGGTCTATTGCAAATGGGAAACCTCCGCGATGAGGTTATTGATCTTATTAGGCGAGTTTCATCTCAAGTGCCGCGGTGGTGGCGTGGTGTGAAAGCACTCAACGAAAGTTTGTACTTCGATGCTTCTGAAGCAAAGCCAGAGGAAAAACAGCCTGTCTTGGACGCTTATCATGAACTTGTTCCTGACGATCCGCTTGAAAAAATTCTTATGTTCTCGTCAGGCTGGACTGGCGATTTCCACGATCCGGAAGTTCCTTACGCTCGTGGTGGCGAAAATGATCATTATTACGCCGAGCGAACCGTCAATGAAATCGTATCGACGTGCCCAACGGAAGCAGGCTACTTCCTTCCACTTCTAGATCATTGGCTAGAGAAAAGTCACAATAGTTCAGGTGTTGCAATTGGTGCTATTGCTAAGCACGTCGATAACCCAGTCGAACTGATCACGGCGCTGCTGTCGCAGGTGTCAAAGGGCAAAGATGCGCAACAATGCGCTGGTCTTGCACGCAGCGCTATACACGGTGCCAACAGAAAAGAAACCCCAATGGGTTGCGTGTGTCTTGACGAAGCTTTGCAGCAAGAGGAGTTTAAAGCATTTTCACCAAGCCTGATCGCCGCCGCAGGTGTGGATGATAGTCTCATGGCGCAAATCATCGATTGGATAAATCAAGACGTAGTTGCGGCCACCCGGGTGGTGGATTTGGCCCTTGGAGATGTGCTCGCTGAAGTTTCGCCTGAACTCATCGATCGTTTGGTGACCGTACTACTGTCAAAGGGTACTGTGGGTGCTTGGTCCGCAATTAGTTTTCTTGCGTATCATAATTTCCGAACTTCTGAGCTTTCGAGCCTCGATGCAGATATGTTGAAGCGAGCAATCACGCATCCACAGCTATTCGAAAAAGAGCAATACGATCAAATGGACTCCTATCACTGGAAGGAGCTGGCGGAAAAACTGATCAAGTATGGGCACGTTGACGAAGAATTTGCCGAAAGGCTCACAACGGTTATCGTCAATATGGTCGAGATAGAAGAATATACTGTTCAACTGCGCTTTGATAGCGATGCTCAGGAAATTCTTAGGCAGATGATTGATGTTTACCCTGCAGTTGTTTGGCGGTCTTATCACGACAAGAAGGCGCAAGCTTCGGGCATACAGAAGTCTCGCTTAGGCAGCTTATTCGGGAGCGATATGGGGAACCCTTCTGAACCCGGCGTGCTTGATAGTGTTCCTACCCAAATTATGATCCCATGGTTGTTAGAAGATCGAGATAGTAGAATTCAGGAGGTGCTTGACTGGATACGCATGTTTGATGGCAGTGAGCGAAACGCAACCTGGTCGGATGAGTTCATTGCGTTCGTCGATCAACATGTCAAAAGCCCCGATGAACTCAACCCAATTCGTTCCCGGCTCGTTACCGGCGTTTGGTCTGGCTCGTGGGCAAATAAGTTAGAACTAGAGCTCGACCGCGTTGAGCGACTAGGAGCAGTTACCTCAAATACCATCGTAAGAACTTGGGCGACCAGGCTAAGTGATTCATTGCGTAGACAAATTCGGGACGCACAACGAGACGATGCCAATCGCGAAGCTGGCTATCGCGCTTGATTCCTTGTTTCGTATTCGACTACCCTTTGCGTGCGCACGGACGTTGCAGATGTCCACTATGACTTGCCGCAGCGCAGCGTCCTAGGTTTCCCTCAACGTCCGTAATGGCCGTTAACGAGCCTCTGCCAAGACCGCTTTCTGCGCATTGCTGCCATCTGTGGCGCTCGATGCTGCATGCGCAGCGAATGACGGCTTGGTGGCGCCAGTACAAGTTGATTAACGGTGTAAATACGGAGCGAAAGGTGAAAATCTGCGACATTGATTGAATCCCATCTCAGGCAAACGGCTTAAGGGGCACGCGGCGCGCATTGAGGCAGCGAAGGTCATTCGGGGTTTGGTTTCGGATTTGACGCGGTAGGTGCCGGACGTCACGGTGCATAGTCTCACTGCCAGGCTAGTTCCCTTATCGCGTGGCATACCTTGTTGGTTGATTCCCCGTGCATTTTCTCACGCAAAGGGAACCGACATCAAAAGCAATGGCGGAACACTCTGTTCCAAATTTACGATGTATACTGAGGCGCCAATTAAGGCGTTTGAAACCTGAGGGCTCAGGCCTTTTTACCGGGGTCTGTGCGCTCCATACAACTGGCCCCAAAATCCGAATTACATTCACGTCTGCACCGACCGGGATTTCGGACAGAATTGCTGTGTTGTCGCTGGAGATCGCAGGAACCCTGACTTCGATCATGCCCAATGCTCGGTCACAACAAGACCGCTCAGCCGGGACAAAACAGCCTTTCGATGAACAGCAGTTATTGGTGAGAACAGCACCTACGATACATTTCATCGAGAAATGGTGATTTGCCTTCGAGGTATTCGGCGATCCCTGTTTGGTTTTCCTTTTCAAGACGTAGTTTCAACGCTGCGTATGCCGCGCGGTCTTCAGCATTGGCACATAGGTGATCGCGAATCTTGAGCATTCTTCTGACTTGTGGATGTTCTTGTTCACAGACATGCAGCTTGTGAGTCCGCACCCCGTGAACATCACGTTTGAAGAAGTAGTGACCTTCGACAAGATCGCTGCCTCGCCGATAGCCCAGTTCATTCAAACTATCCAGCCAAGCATCCAGAAGCTTCCTGCCGGTGACAGCTACCAATACGTCAACCTCGGGTTTTGCAGCCAAACCTTTGACAGCCGTGCTTCCAATGTGATGGATGGCCACCAGTCGACTACTGAAGATCGGTCTGAGGCGTTTAGCTTCGGCTTCGAATTGAAGAGGCCAGCGCTCATCGTAGTCAGTAATTTTGCTCGTAAGTGACATTTCACGACTATAGTCGCGGATAAGGTGTCGCTTAAAGTGGCCATTCACTGCACCATCACAAATGAACAGGATGGTTTCGGTCCGGCCGCCCGCTACGGCGAGCCCAGACGGGTGCAACGGGGCCCATTGTGGTTCTTCATCAGCTAAGAACGCTTTGCTTATGCAGCGTGTCGAAGACGGCAGAAACCGGACCTTCCGCCTATAGATGCGTGTCATATGTCCAAATGCGAAACATCTTTGCTCAATATGGTCTATTGAAGTCCAAACGCACGTGCAATTCTTAACCCGCAGCGTTCAACTTCAAGGCAAAGCTTGCCCGAGCGAGAGGCTTGATCATACGTAAAACATCTGCAATGTGGACCGGAGGGCATTTTACATGGGGAATGACGATTAAACGTCGATTTATTTAACTTCGCCCGCCTAAATTAAAGGCCTAAATAAATGGATACACTTCTCCGGGCGGCGTAACGAAAAAAATGTAATTGGGAATTAAGTTAGTGGGAAAATTTTCTGGTTCGGAAGAAATATATAGAGAATTGGTTGAGGAATCGGATGAGAATTGGATATTGGGATTAGTTGCCTTTGCTGTGATTGAAGAGCAGCGAGTAGAGTGGATGAGGCATCAAGAGTCCAATGGTGCTAGCTTGCCGGGACCCGATGAAATTAAAAAGTGGTATGAGCAACAATCTGAAGGCGTCTTATTGAGAGCTAAGGGTACTGCAGAAAATGCGCTAAAAGTATTTTCCGATGACGTAATTGAATCTTATTTCCGGAGTTCGACAGTTAATCGCGTAAGTAATTGAAATTATTAACACGAGAATCGCATTTGTGTGACGACATCAGGCTATCAGGCCGGTCTGGGGATATTCAGGGCATCGA
>WQBJ01000074.1 GCA_013032095.1 Ruegeria atlantica
GGAAACCTTCGACTTCACGCTGGCGGGTGACAGCGCAACCCTGGGCGAAGATTTCAGCGGCACGCCGAGCTTCAGTGATGGTGTGACTTACGATGCGAGCGCGGGCACGATTACGGTGCTGGCAGGTGTGACCTCGTTCGATGTGACGGTATCGAGCATCGACGACAGCGACGAAGAAAGTGATGAGGGCTACGACCTAACGGTCGGCGACATTCAGGCGATCGGCACGGTCGCTGACAATGACGAGGAGAGCGGCACGGTCACCGACGACGCGGTGAGTGTCGCGATTGTCACCGGTGCCACGCAAGCCGAAGGCAGCGACCTTGTGCACGTGGTGATCTTGACGGGCACGACTGTGACTGAGGAAACCTTCGACTTCACGCTGGCGGGTGACAGCGCAACCCTGGGCGAAGATTTCAACAGCACGCCGCGCTTTAGTGCTGGCGTGACCTACGACGCAGGCACGATCACGGTGCCAGCAGGCGTGACTGTCTTCACCGTGACGGTGACAAGCAACGACGACAGCGACGAAGAAACTGATGAGAGCTACGACCTGACGGTGGGCGGCATTCAGGCGTCCGGTAAGATCCGCAATGACGACGTGAGTGTCGTGAGCATCACCAGTGCAATGCAAACCGAAGGCAGCGACCTTGTGCACACGGTGACCATGACCGGCACGAGTGTGACTGCGGAAACCTTCGATTTCACGCTGGCGGGTGACAGCGCGACCCCGGGCAGTGACTTCAACGGCACGCCGAGTTTCAGCGATGGCGTGACCTACGATGCGAGCGCGGGCACGATCACGGTGCCGGCGGGCGTGCTGTCCTTCACCGTGACGGTATCAAGCACGGACGACAGCGATGTCGAAAGTGATGAGAGCTACGACCTGACGGTGGGCGGCATTCAGGCGATCGGCACGATCGCTGACAATGACGAGGAGAGCGGCACAGTCACTGACGACGCGGTGCGCGTCGCGAGTGTCGGCGGTGTGACGCAACCCGAAGGCAGCGCCCTTGTGCACACCGTGAGTTTGACGAGCACGAGTGTGACTGCGGAAACTTTCGACTTCACGCTGACGGGCGACAGCGCAACCCCGGGGGACGACTTCAGCGGCACGCCGAGCTTCAGCGATGGCGTGACCTACGATGCGAGCGCGGGCACGATCACGGTGCCGGCGGGCGTGTTGTCCTTCACCGTGACGGTATCAAGCACGGACGATAGCGATTTCGAAAGTGATGAAAGCTACGACCTGACGGTGGGCGGTGTTCCGGCGCCCGGCACGATCATCAATGACGATGGCTGGTCCGAGTCCTACCGCTTTATCGGTGCGGATGTCCGTGACCAGCTTGGCTGGTCGGTTTCTTCTGCCGGAGATGTTGATGACGACGGGAGGGATGACCTGCTCGTCGGTGCTCATTGGGCCGACGGTGTGAATAATGACGAGAATAATGCGGGCGAGAGCTACCTGGTGCTGGCCCGTGATCTTGCCGCACTCGACGCCGCTGACGGCAGCACCGACTCCACGATCGACGTGACAAATATTGGTCATGTAGACGACACTGGCTCCTATCGTTTTGTTGGCGCTGACAGCGATGACTATCTTGGCCGATCGGTGGCTTCTGTGGGGGATGTTGACGAGGACGGTAAAGATGACCTGCTTATCGGCTCTTCGGGAGAGAGCTATCTGGTTCTGGCCAAAGACCTTGAAGCTCTGGATGAAGCAGACGGCAGCGTCGACTCCACAATCGACATGGCGCATATCGGCAGTGGCACCGGCTCCTACCGTTTTGTCGGCGCTAATGGCGGTGATTCTGCAGTGGATATTGATCTCGACGGCAATCGCGCTCTGCTCATCGGTGCTTCGAACGTTAGCTATCTTGTACTGGCCAGTGATCTTGCCGCGCTCGATGGTGCTGACGGCAGCACGGACTTCGCGATCAACATGGGGAATATCAGTAATGGCAGCGGCTCCTATCGTTTTGTCGGCGCTGATGCTGGTGACGGGCTTGGCTGGTCGGTTTCTTCAGCCGGGGATATTGACGGCGACGGCAATGACGACCTTCTCATCGGAGCTCATCTGGCCGACGGCGCGAACAATGCGAGGCATCTTGCGGGCGAGAGCTACCTTGTGCTGACCAAAGATCTTGCCGCGCTTGATGGTGCTGACGGCAGTATCGACTTCATGATCGACATGGCACATATCGGCAGTGTTTCTGGCACTGGCTCCTATCGTTTTGTTGGCGCCGATCGCAATGACGAACTTGGCGTGTCGGTTTCTTCAGCCGGGGATGTTGACGGCGACACCAATGACGACCTGCTCATCGGGGCTCACTATGCCGAGGCTGAAGCGGGCGAGAGCTACCTGGTGCTGGCCAAAGATCTTGTCGCACTCGATGGTGCTGACGGCAGCATCGACTTCAGGATCGACATGGCGCATATCGGGAGTGTCGACGGCACCAGCTCCTACCGGTTTGTCGGCGGTGATCCCGGCGAAGTCGGCGTGGAGGATGGTGACTTTCTCGGCTGGTCCGTTTCTACTGCGGGGGATATTGACGGCGACGGAAAGGACGACCTGTTCATCGGTGCATATGAGGCCGACGGCGTGAGCAATACCACATTGAATTCGGGCGAGAGCTACCTGGTGCTGGCGAAGGATCTTGACGCGCTTGATGGCGCTGACGGCAGCATCGACTTTACGGTCGACATGGCACATATCGGTCGTGGCAGCGGTTCCTACCGTTTTGTCGGTACAGATATCGGTGACCTGCTCGGCTGGTCCGTTTCTTCTGCGGGGGACGTTGATCTCGACGGCAATAACGACCTGCTCATCGGTGCATATCGGGCCGATGGCGTGAACAATGCCAGGGATCGTGCGGGCGAGAGCTACCTGGTGTTGGCCAAAGACCTTGCCGCCCTCGATGCCGCTGACGGCAGCGAAGACTTCACCATCGATATAATCTACGCGGGCACGTCAATTTTCAGCGGATCATCCGATGACGATACGCTCACCGCGAATGCAGACGATCAAACCCTGGTTGGTTTTGACGGCAATGACCGACTTGAGGGCCTGGGCGGCAATGATCGCCTGGTCGGTGGCAGTGGCAGTGATACGTTTGTCTTCGCCGAAGGTTTCGGGCAGGATGAGATCATTGATTTCACGACCGATGACGTCATCGAGTTCAACACGATCACTGGCCTTGCCTCCTATGACGACGTGCTGGCGAAGGCGGGCGACGATGGCACCGATACGACCATCACGTTTGATGCCGATAACACCATTGTCCTGAAGAATGTAGTGGTCTCCGATCTGTCCGCCGATGACTTTCAATTTGTCTGAATCAAGAGGAGAGCAGGATGCGCATCAAGCGTCCTGTTCAGCATCCACATTCTATAGCCCCAATCTGCTGATCCCCACCCAGCGGACCACTTTTCAACGCGGTCACCTCCAGATTAGGCAGGGCAGCGCTGATGCGACCGCCGGTGGTTCCCGTCGCGAATATGTGCGCATGTTTAAGCGTGTCGCCATTGGCTCGTGCCCACTCCACCATCAAGTCTTTTTTGGCGTCATGGGCAACCAGAGCCAACCTCAGGCGCTTATTGGATGATCTGTTCGACATAGCCTTGCCCCCTGGGGATCGAATACTCCCTTTTACATTGCAGAATAGCCGCCATCCACAGGGTAGATTGCACCTGTTACGAACGTTGCCTCTTCAGACAACAACCAAGAGACCAGTGCACCGACCTCAGCAGGTTTCCCCCAACGATCCAAGGGTGTTCGCCCCAAGATTGGTTGGTTGCGAGTCTGGTCCGCGCGCAGCGCTTCCGTCATTTCAGTTTCGATCCATCCCGGCGCAACGGCGTTGACGCGTATGCCATCGGACGCCCACTTGCCGGCCAAGGCTTTGGTCAGTTGCGCCACCCCACCTTTGCTGGCGGAGTAGGCCGGAACCAGGGGCCCGCCAAAGAAGCTCAGCATCGAGGCCGTGTTCACGATGGACCCACCTGATGCGGCCAACAAGGGCTGCGCAGCCAGACAGCAGCGCATGGTCCCGGTCAGGTTGATGTCGATGACTGTTTCAAATGTCTCGATCTCATATTCAGCGCCACGCGCAAGAATTCCTGCGCAGTTGACCAACCCATCAAGTTTTTCGATCCTGTCAAAGAATGCTTTTACGGCCTGAGTATCGCGCACATCCAGCTGCTCGGAGGCGTCCTCGGGGTGCTTCGCAGCATAGGTCGAGACCTCATCCGCTCCAACACCGGTCGTCGTCACGCGCCAGCCTTTACGGCGCAACTCATCCGCGATGCCAGCGCCGATACCGCGAGTTCCGCCTATGACAATGGCATGTTTCATGGGTCAGTCTTCTTCCGACAGAAACGCTTCTACCGCATCCTTGCGCGGCATCGGAGCAACCGCCCCGTACCCTTGGGTCGACAAGGCAGCGGCCGCGTTGGCATAGCGGGCGGCTTGGAACGGATCATCGCCAGCCACAATGCGCGATAGGAAGGCGCCATCAAAGGTGTCTCCAGCTGCGGTGGCGTCGACTGCCTCAACTCGGCGGCCTTCAACGCGTTCACGTCGTTCGGGCGTAGCAACGAGAGTGCCCTCGGCTCCCAGCGTCAGGGCGACAATCTTCGCGCCGAGGTTCAGATAGAAGTCGGCGATGGCATCCGGGTCGCACAGGCCGGTCAGTTGCTCGGCGTCGTCCAACCCGGGCAGGGCGATGTCGCACTGCGCCATCGCGGCGTGGGTCACGGCCCGTGCACGTTCGATCGGCCAGAGCTTTAAGCGCAGGTTGGTATCGTAAGAGACCATGCCTCCGGCGTCTTTCACGGTCTGAATGGCGGCAAACACAGCATCTGCAGCGGTATCCGAAATCGCCTGACTGATGCCGGACACATGCAGTATCTTCACCGATTGCAACGCGGACACCGGCAGATCATCCGGCCCCATCCGGCTGCTGGCCGATCCTGCCCGGAAATAGCTGAACTCATGCCCGTTTGCGCCGTGGGTGACAAAGTAGACGCCAGTATGGGCTTCGTTGACCTGACGCACGGTCGAGGTGTCGACCCCCTCGGCCTGCCACAGGTCCATGAAGGAATTCCCAAACGTATCCGCGCCGATATGCGTCACATAGCCAACGGATGCGCCCTGACGCGCGGCAGCGATGGCGCAGTTTGATGTATCTCCGCCATGTCCGGGCAGGTAGTTCCCATCGGGCTGCTGATTGAACTCCAACATCGGTTCGCCAAGGCACAGAATATCGGGGGTCATTGTCATCTCATCTCGGGTAAGGGGGCCAGCCCGAGTGGGCTGGCCAAGTTATATGGGAGGATTATTCGGCCGTATAGCTTTGGCCGACACCCGAAATCTTCCAGATACGAAAGTTCGGGATTTCGGGGTCTTCGAAATTCATGTCGCCATCGACCCAGATATGCAGGTGGTTCGAGACCACATACATCTCACCGTCCGGTCCCCAGGCCAGCGTGTCGGGCCAGTTCATTTCCGGGTGGTGGACGAAACGGCTGACCTGACGGTTGGACTCATCGAACTTCATGATCCCGTCCAGCGACAGCGCGGTCATGTAGATGTTGCCCGCATTATCGGCGGTCATCCCGTCGGTGTTCGAAGGCAGCACGGCGGCAACCTCGACCGCATTTTCGATGACCGTCTCATTGGTTTCAAAATCGCGCAGGATTTCTGTCGGCAGACTGTAGAGGTGATTGCCGGTCAGGTTAGTCCAGTAGAGCGTTTCCTTGTTGCCCGATAAAGCGATACCATCGGCACCAGTGCGCATGCCGCCCTCTTTCAGAACAGGACGGTCGTCGATGTTGAAGAAGAAGTTAGGCTCGTCATTGGTGAACCGGTGCTGATCCAGAATGCGGCGCACCGAATTGGTATTGCTGTCATAGACGATCAGGCCACCATGAAGCGGATCGCAGAAGATGCCGCTGTCGGCGATGTATGCAAAACCGGTGTCGTTATCAACGGCCAGATCGTTCAGGAAAGAGCACTGGCGATCCGCTTCTTCCGCAGTGAAGATGTAGCGCTGGATTTCCTTGTTCTCTTTCAGGTCCCACAACACCAGCTTGGCGTCGCCATCCTCGAACGGAGGGCCTGCCACGTGGCCCTGATCCAGAATCCACATCACGTCGTTGCGGTCGATCTCGAACCCTAGCACGGCCTTGAGACCATCGGGGTTCGACATGTTGTTTATATCTTCGGACGGAAACGCTTCTAACTCCCACGTGTCCCCGTTTTTGACCAGCTTGGAAACGGTCGAAGGAATCTCGGCCCCGCCCCAGCGCGCAGTTGAAACATAGATGTTGCCCTGGCTGTCAACCTTGGCGCCCTGAACCAGTGCCTTGCCGAAAATTTCACTGCCTTCCCAGGCGGATTTTGTCGCCTCATCCTTGACGGCATAGGGCAGACTGTTCCATTCCGCGACAACCTCGGGCCCGTTCGCGAGCGCCGGGGCGGCCAGAACGGCGGTAAGGGCCACCGTGTTGAGCATTCGTTTCAGCATGTATTCCTCCCTTGCTGAGTTCTGGTGTCCCGCAGGTTGTTGCCGCAACCTGCGGGTCGTTTATCGGTTTTGATTTAGATACGGCCGTATTTCGCCAGACCTTCGCGCAGCGACCCGCTTTCGATGATCAGGCGGGCCTGTTCGGCTTCGCGCGCGTCGATCTCGCGGGCCATTTCCAAAACCGCTTCGGCGTGTTCGCGAGGCACGGATACTGCGCCGTCAATATCGGCCACGATGATATCGCCGGGATGCACAATCACCTCGCCCATCGCGACTTCCACATTCGAGGCTAGCGTCCGGATGCGGCCCAGCGTGGTGCCCGGGCTGACACAGCGGGAATAGACTGGGAAGTCATAGTCGCGCTTGATCTCGACCAGATCGCGCACACCACCGTCCAGAACCGCGCCTTCGTGCTTGTTGGCGACGGCACCTGCGGTCATCAGGCCACCCCAAAGCGCCACATCGGTGGTGCCGTTGGTCGAGATCACAATGACCGAGCCTGCCTCGCTTTCGTCGATGGCGTCCAGCGCGTGCTGGGGCGGCAGGAATTCATCGGTCGGTCCTTCCAGAATGGTCACGGCTGGGCCAACGATTTTCTTTTCATTGATGCGTGGTTTGATCGACGCCGGCAGAAAGCCGGTCTTGCCTGCGATCTTGTCCACGGCATCCGCAACCGACGCGGTCGCCACTTCGCGAAACCCGGCAACGAGCTCTTGAGTGTTCATGAGTTTAATCCTCTTAGATCAGATGTTTGGAAAGCGGGGCGCCTCACCACGGGTTTTTCCAACTCTTGGGCTGGTCACCATTGAGAACGCGGGTGATTTCTTCGGCGGCATTGCGCTGTAGGACCGCGACCGATCGTTCCGAATACCAGGCGGCATGGTCGGATACGATGGTGTTGGCGCTGTGCAGTAAGGGGTTGTCAGGGTCGACCGGCTCCTGTTCGAACACGTCGATACCAGCGCCGAAAATACGGCCTTGGTTTAGCGCATCGGCCAGCGCAGCTTCATCCACCAATCCCCCGCGCGAGACGTTGATAACAATCGAGGTCGGCTTCATCAGCGCGATATGGTCGGCATTCAGAATATGGCGTGTTTCGGACGTCAGCGGGGCATGCAGGCTGATCACGTCAGCGGTTTCGCACAACTCGGCAAGCCCCACTTTACGCACGTCTGCCGCGTTGGCCGCGTCGTCTGGCAAATAGGGGTCGAAAACCAGAACAGATGAAAATCCCAGCGCCCGGAACTTCTGCGCAGCTTGCAAACCGATCTTGCCACACCCGATCAGACCCAGCGTGGCGTATTCCCGACTGGGGATCAGGGCCGCTTGGCCGATGCCCCATTGGCCTTGTCGAACCTCGGCGTCTCGCGATGGAATACGTCGCTGCACTGCCAGATACAGCGCCAGCGCGTGTTCGCTGACTTCCGTCTCAGCCCCATAGTCAGGCACGTTTGCGACATAGATGCCGCGTGACTGAGCGTAATCCATGTCGATGTTGTCGACGCCCACTCCATAGCGGACGACGACTTTCAGGTTAGGGCAGGCGTCGATCACAGCCGCATCCACGGTGCGTTCCCGCACGAGGATCGCGACGGGATCCAGCGCCCGTAAAGCCGGGACCGCCTCAGTCTCCGGCCCGACCGGCGCGATCTGAACGTCCTGCTCGGCCAGCACCGAGGCCTCGGTGTCGTAGGCGGCATAGCCGGGTTCAAGAATTGCGATGGTTTGGCGGGTCATGTGACGGTCCCTCGGCATGGGTTACTGGGCCTTGTAGGCTTCAACAGCTGCGTCGAGGCGATCAGGCCATTCCTCACCAATCTCGCCCACGATGTATTCGCGGACGGCAGGCTGCGCGGCTTCGCGGAACAGGGCCTTCTGCTCGGGGCTGACGGGGACTACTTCCATGCCTTTTTCCGAAAGGATCGCGGTGGCGTTGGCGTCCTGTGCAGCGGTCATGCCACGGTGGATGGTTTTGGAGATCTCAACGCATTGTTCGACGGCCTTTTTCTCGTCATCGGTCAGGCTCTCATAGAACATGTCCGACATCAGGTAGGCATGCCAGCTGAACACGTGCCCATCCAGCGAGACGTATTTCTGGTGCTGATAGAGCGAGGCGTTGACGATGTTGGTCACACCGTTTTCCTGCCCATCCACAACACCTTGCTGTAGCGCGCCAGGCAGTTCCGGCCACGGAACCGGTGTTGCCGAGGCGCCTAGGCTTTCAACCAGAGTCACCCAGACCGGCGCGGTCATCACCCGCATCTTAAGGCCTGCCATATCGGCAGGCTCGGCCACGGGTTTGACGTTGTTGGTGAAGTTGCGCACGCCGTTGTCGGCCACACCAAAGCTGCGGATGCCGGTCTTGGCCAGCATGTCTTCGGCCAGTGCATCACCGAATTCGCCGTCCATGACCGACCACGCCATGGCTTGGTCGTCAAACAAGTAAGGCATCGCGAGAACCGAGAAGGGTTTGTAGACAGCCGAGATCGGGCCATCGTGAATCGCTGCCATCTGAATGGTGCCCAGTTGCAGGCCTTCCATAATCTCGGAACCGCCACCCAGCTGCGAAGCCGGGAAGATCTGAACATCGATCGAGCCCGAGGTCTTGCCCTCGACACAAGCCTCGAACGCCAGCGCGGCGGCGTGTTTGGGCGAGCTCAGGTCAGCGGCCTGAAAATGTGCGTATTTCAGTTCTTTGGCCGAGGCAGCACCTGCGGCGGTCATCGCAGCAACAGCCGTGGCTGTCATCAGTTTCGACATGGTTTTCATGAGGTTCCTCCCTTTCATGTCAGTTCGCAAATCCAAAGAAGTTGGGGATGAAAGTGCTGACGCTCGGTACAAGAATGACCAGAAGCAGCACCACGAGTTCAGCCAGCAGCAGCGGCAACACTGCTTTTGACAGGCGTTCGATTTTCAGTTGTCCGACCGTAGCGATTACAAACAGCACCGGGCCAACCGGAGGTGTGATCATGCCAATGGTCAGGTTCAGCACCAGCATCATGCCGAATTGAAGCGGATCGATCCCGGCAGAATAGGCGATGGGGCCAAGGATCGGCGTCAGGATGATCAGCGCAGGCAGAGTGTCGATGAAGAAGCCGCAAATCAGGGCGAAAGCCGCCAGAATGAACAGGATACCGAGACGGTTGTCAGTGATCTGGGTGATCAGCTTAGCCAGTTCTTGCGGGATTTGCAGGTAGGTCAGAAGCCAGGCGAAGATCGACGCCATTGCTACGATCAGAAAGACTGAGGACGTCACCACCGCAGCTCGCACAAAGGCAGCGTAAAGCGCGCGGAAAGTGAAGGCGCGCAGTATGAAGCCAAGAAACAGAGCGTAGGCCAAAGCCACCGCGCCTGCTTCGGTCGGGGTGAATACACCAAACAGAATACCGCCCAGAATTATCGCAGGCATGATCAGGGCAGGGATCGCCGAGAGGGTTGCACTACGCAATTCGGTCATAGTCGCGCGATGCTCGCGTCCGCGGTACCCGTAGCGGGTGGAGACGATGTGGTTGGCGATTGCCAGCGCGACCCCCAGCAGAACGCCCGGCACGATCCCGGCCAGAAACAGCCCGGCAACCGTCACGCCATTGGTTGAGATTGCAAAAATAACAGCCAGAATTGACGGCGGAATAATCGGGCCGATGGTGGCTGTCGCTGCAGACAAGGCTCCGGCATAGTTCTTCTCATATCCCGCCTCACGCATCATGCGCATGACGATGGCCGAGGGTCCTGCCGCATCTGCCAATGCGGACCCGCTGATTCCTGCAAACAGCATCGAAACAAGGATGTTCACATGCCCCAGCCCGCCGCGCACGTGGCCAACAAGAGCATTTGCGAACCGCAACAGGGCGTTGGTCAGGCCGCATGCCGTCATCAGTTCGGACGCCAGAATAAAGAATGGCACCGCCATCAGGGGAAAGCTGTCAATGCCAGCGAACATGCGCTGGGTTGCCACCAGCGGGTTTAGCGAGCCGTCGATGAAGATCGCCGCAAGCCCGGCTATCCCCATGGTAAAGGCGACGGGGACGCCTAGAAACAGAGTGGCAAAGAAGAGAATGATCAGAGTTTTTGCCACAGCTCAGACCTCCGCCTCGTCGCCATCGGGGTTTGGGCCGTGTTCAAAATCTTGGTCGACAAAGCGTTTGGCGAAGAAGGCGAGTTGGATCAGGAACAGCGCGCACCCGATCGGGATCGCCAAATAGGGGATGCCGCGAGAAATTCCGGTGGACATGGTTTCTTTGTTCCAGCCGAATTCGACGAACTGGATGCCCAGCCAAAGCATCGTTGCCATGAAACCGAACATGACGATGACGATGCCCCAGCGCAGCAGCCGAGCCAGCGCATCCGGCAACAGATCAGGAAATGTGGTGATCGCAACCAACCGGCCTTCACGTAGGGCAAGACCGGCACCGCAAAATGCGCCCAGGATCATCAAGTGGCGGGCGACCTCTTCAACCCAGGCCAGAGACGTGCCTAGCCCGTATCGGCCGACCACATTGGCGAAGACAATTGAAAAGACCGCAGCCAACGCCAGGGCGACCAGCGCGCGGTTCAACACTACAATCCATGTCTCCAGAGTTCGCAAAGACGCCCCTCCCATTGTCGTCTCTTTGTGAGAATCAAAACTGGCATACAGTATGCTAATGTGTCAACACTAACATATTGTATGCCAGATGCAGGGCTGCTACTGTCGGACCGAGGAGAGCGACATGGGCTTATTCAACAGACCGAAATCATTGACGGAATTGGTTACCGAGAACCTGCGTGAACGGATCATCAAGGGTGAGTTCGAACTTGGGGAGCAATTATCCGAGGCGAGAATCGCCAAAGATCTTGAGGTTAGCCGGACCCCGGTTCGCGAGGCAATCAACCGGCTTGAAATGGAAGGTTTGTTGGTCATCGAACCGCAACGCGGCTCGTTTGTATTCAACCTTGAACCCGAAGAACTGGCAAAACTATGTGACGCTCGTGTCTGCCTGGAAACCGCAGCAATGACGGCAGCCATGCAGACCAATCAGCACGCATTGCATTCAGAGCTCGCCGATTGTGTCACCCGAATGAAGATCGCCCGAGAGGCCGGAGACGATGCCGAATACCTGTCTCAGGATACTGTGTTTCACCAAAGCCTGTTCAATTGTGCCGACAATAGGTTTCTAAACGACGCATACCAAACGATTGCCCTAAAAATGGCCGCGCTACGAAGCCGTTTGGGCCATCACCCTGATCACATGGAAAAATCCTACCGCGAACATATCGAGTTGGTCGATTGTGTTGAAAAGGGCGATATCTCGAAGGCTCTGTCCATCCTAAAACTGCATATTGATCGGAAAGAGGGCTCCTATTGGAACGACGCTACCAAATTAGATACTGCGTCGCCAAACCGTTGATGGCGAGTCATGCAAACCAGCTTGAGGCTTGCAGTCTCCGGTTTGAATAAAGGCAGGGTAATAACGAGTGGGCGTCTTTGTTTCCTCATTGTGAATACGGAAGAAACCTAACGTTGACAGAAACCTCGGGTTACACGATAGTTTCAGTCAACACTCTGATAATCAACATGATTTGTGAACAAACTTTGAGAGCTTTCAAGGTTGATCTGTCCACATCGAACATAAGTAGCCACCTTTTAATCCATGCTGACTTAGGAATTTCCCGATGACCCATCCATCAACTGCGACCATCATGAACGATCTGATGAATGGTGAGCTCAGAGCAGCGCACCTGTATTGGCAGGCTGGCGCGTGGTGTGTCGAACGCAACTTGAACGGCTGCTCGGACCTTCTGTTGAGCCATGCGGATGAAGAACTGACGCATATGAAAAAGATGCTCAATTACCTTATTGATTGCGAGTGGCCGATCCGCTTCAAAGCCTTGCCCGAACCAAAGGTTGAGCCGAACTCGGTACAAGAACTGTTTCAGTTGATCCTAGACCACGAAAAGAAAGTGACCGATGGGATCAACGCGGCCGTGAAAGAGGCTCAGGCCTCGGAGGACCACAGCACCTTCGAGTTCCTGCAATGGTTCGTGATGGAGCAGCGTGAGGAAATAAAGACATTTCAAGGTATTATAGACCGGATCAAACTGATCGGGGACGGTCCGCACTCGCTCTATTACATTGACAAGGAAGTTGCCGAAATCTCAGCGAAAATGGAATCCGGCGGCGACGGGCCCGTAGCCTAATACCTTCTTGGCCACTATGCAGGCCGGGCACTCAGGCAAATTTGAAGAGCAAGAGCGGCAGACGCAAAGAGTTCTTGGGATCGTCACCTGGGGGCCCTAGCGGGCGGGCAATTTGGCTCAATACCACCGATTGAAACAGCTTTACTGGCAAGCTCTTGAATTTTTTCCTTCATCCTCTGTGCCTACGCGGGAGGCAACGCTCGCTATTCTTTCAGGTCGTTAAACGGTTTTGCCTAACGTGCTGCCAGTTAACACAAACAACGAGACCTGACTCATGACAGCAAATCCATTTACAAATCGCGTGTCCAGCCTTTTCGGTCCCGCGCGTGATGTTGTACCCGTTGTACCCTCCGACACGGTGGGTATGGCCAACACAGCAATCGGTCTATACGTCGAAACAGGCGGTACTGTGGTAATGACCACAGAACGGGGTGAGACACGAACAGTTCAGGTTACAGATTTTTCTATCCTTCCTGTCGGAGTCTTGCGGGTGCACTCCACTGGCACAACGGCGTCGGGAATTCACGCAATGGTTCTGGCATGACCCAGACCCCGGTGATGCCTGTGTAGCACCTACGCCTCGCGAGGTTGGTGCTCCCGTGTTGTCGCTCGTTTTCGAGCGGCAGTGTCAACGGCTTTCAGAGGCAGTTCGCCTAGGTTTTGGCTGCAAGTTGCGCGGTCTTTGCAGCTAGGTCCGGACCGCGCGGCAAGGAAGTACTTCGCGTGTATCAGGAAACTCTTCAGAGAAAACACGACTTTTGACAACCTCGGAGACTCGGGATGTGTCCCAATCCGAAGGCACCTGTCGGTGCTGGCACGGTACATTTTAGACAAACTGACGCTTGACCAATTAGGAATTACACAGGTGAGGCAGTTCTTTGCACACAAATCTGGGGTCATTGCCTGACTTGAGCAATCGTTGCCCCTAACGGCGTGGGTGCTGTGCCAGCCCGAAAACATCCACTCCTCCGTAGCTGAAGCAAATATATGCCGCACATGAAACAGCTGTTTTCCGGAATCGGCGGCACATCAGCAGGGAAATTGCTGAGGTTTTTAATTCACGGCTGCATTGATTGGCGTTGTTATGAGGGATGGGGTGATTTGTGAGATAGTGCGTCCCCATCGTGTTACGGGGTTTTCTGCGATGAAGATGATGTCGTTGTTTCTGAGTTGGAATT
>WQBJ01000075.1 GCA_013032095.1 Ruegeria atlantica
AAATCGCTGTCCCGTAATTACTGAAATGCCTGTCCGGGAATTAGTGAAACCCGCAATAAAATCCTGAAAGCGATGCGGGCGCGAAAAATGCGCGGCAACGCTTCCTATTTTGCCTTCACAGCGACACCGAAGAACACCACGTTGGAAAAATTCGGTACGGAACAGGCCGACGGGCATTTCAAGCCCTTCCATCTCTACAGTATGAAGCAGGCGATTGAGGAAGGCTTCATCCTCGACGTCCTGGCGAATTATACAACTTACAAGAGCTACTACGAGCTTCAGAAGTCCATTGAGGATAACCCCCTTTTTGATACAGCCAAGGCCCAGAAGAAGCTGCGGGCCTATGTCGAGCGGAGCCAGCAGACAATCAACACCAAGGCCGAAGTCATGGTCGAAGACTTCATCAGCAACGTGGTGAACACGAAGAAGCTGCGGAGTAAGGCCAAGGGGATGATAGTTACACAGAACATCGAGACGGCGATCCGCTACTACAAAGCCGTGCGGGCCGAACTGGAGAAGCGCGGAAACCCGTTCAAAGCGCTCATTGCCTTCTCGGGAGAGAAAGAAGTCGACGGGATCAAATACACTGAGGCCGATATGAATGGCTTTCCCGAGGACAAGACCCGAGAATACTTCCATGGCTATGACAAGAACGACAAACCCATGGTGCTCGGTGGGGAAAACGTTGAGAATGCTTTCCGGCTTCTGATCGTAGCAAACAAATACCTGACTGGTTTCGACCAGCCGAAGCTTTGCGCCATGTATATTGACAAGAAGCTGCAATCAGTACTGGCCGTACAGGCTCTCTCTCGCCTGAATCGGTCGGCGCCGAAACTGGGGAAACGAACCGAGGATCTCTTCGTGCTGGATTTCTTCAATACGACCGAGGACATCAAGGCCGCATTCGATCCGTTCTTCACCGTAACGACCCTGTCGGAAGCAACTGATGTCAACGTTCTGCATGAGTTGAAGGAGACGCTCGACGAGACCGGCGTCTATGAATGGCCTGAGGTCGAGGAGTTTTGCGCGCGGTTCTTCGATGGCGAGGATGCTCAAAATCTCAGCCCTCTGATCGATGCCGCTGCCGAGCGGTTCAACGAGGAGCTGAACCTTGAGGACAGGGACAAGATCGACTTCAAGATCAAAGCCAAGCAGTTCGTGAAGATCTACGGCCAGATGGCATCGATTATACCCTTCGAGGTGCTGGATTGGGAAAGGCTGTTCTGGTTCCTGAAATTTCTGGTTCCGAAGCTTAAAATTCAGGACCCTGACCAAGACGCGCTAGACGAGTTGCTCGAGGCGGTTGATCTGTCTTCTTACGGGCTGCAGCGCACCAGATTGAACCACACGATTGGACTTGATGCAGAGGACGCCGAACTCGATCCACAAAACCCTAATCCGCGTGGTTACCGAGAGGGTGAGGTGCAAGAAGATCCCCTTGAGGAAATCATCCGCAACTTCAACGAACGGTGGTTCCAAGGATGGAGCGCTACCCCGGAAGAGCAGCGCGTAAAGTTTTTGAATATTGTAAGCAGTGTCCAGGATCACCCCGACTTTGAGGAGAAGTTCAAGGAGAACTCGGACCCTTTCTCGCGTGACCTGGCTTTCGAAAAAATCATGAAAGACATCATGCTGCGCCGGCGCAAGGAAGAACTTGAGTTGTATAAGCTGCACTCCCAGGATCAGATCTTTAAGGCAGCATTTTATCAAAGCGTCAAAGATGCCCTAAGGAATATTGCCGCCTAATGATGGATTCCGAATCCAGTCACTGATACGGCTACAAGTCCTGACAATACATTGTATTCCTAAAGCTCAGTAGGGCGTCCAGTCAGATCACCGGGCAAATATCCCTTCGAACAATGTGGCTATACAGACATTCAACAGAGCGCCTAGCTGGATCTAACTCAGGGATGTTGATCTTACGCCTATCGTCAAGGTGCGCTACATTCTTATCTCGATATTCACTCAGTTCCTTGGAGCGGTTCTACCAGCGAGCACCGCAGAAGTTATTTGGCCAACTTCAGATTCAGGTGATTAGTTGACACGCTTACACTTAAACACGCCGATACGCTCACTCAGCTTTTTATAACTGGATGGCAGACCCCTATCGCCACCAACATATTTTGCAAATCTCTGAAACATGCCTAGTGTCGTTTCACATTTGCCTGTCTGTCCGACTTTTCGCGGTCCACGATCTACAGATGATACGGCTTGTGGCAAGGCGTACACTGTGCCCCTCGAAATAACCGCATCAGCCTTTTCGATGCTGCAGAGGAATCCTGCCAATCCGCAATCTGAAACCATCACAGGCCCCGTTACTTGCCAGTCAGCAAGGCTTGTAGACGGTAAAAATGCAACCAGTGCTATAAGAATGGGACGCCTATTGAGAAACAACATCTACTTAATCTCGATCAAAGGAAACGGACATTCCCGCAGTGGAATGCCATTGGCGTAATGTTGGACAATATCTTTATTCAAATCCATCCCGTGGGACCAGTTGTTGCTCATTAGGGCGTATAAGTTACCGGTCGAGCAAGAATTCTGGTTCCGGTGGGCAAGTGGTGCCACGCAGTCTAAACAGACCATTCAGCGCGTTGATGATGTCGCCTGAACTCAGCTTATAATCTACGCGGATTGCCAGACATAATTGCGGTGTTCTGGCTGCAGATGAATGCATTTTGTCTGGTACGATAAATCTATGCTTTGCGATTTCGATTTACGAAACTGCAATCTTCGCTCATCAATTATCAAAGTTCCTGATTGAATAGAAATTCGTTCAACCTTGCTGCAAATCAATTGTGCATTAAAGTTTCAATTTAGGAACACCACGTACTTTTCATGGATGATATTGCTTACTTCTGAGTTCGGATTTGCGAGAGTGTCTGTTGAAGAGGCATCAACTATGAGTAGGCTTTAGTATGATCTCGTTCAACAGCACACGTTTCCATCCGCGCCATTATCGCCTCTCCGTCAAATCCTGGCGCCATGCCAGAGGCGATGCCTTTCGCCTCCGGGCTGACCGCTTGAAACCGATTAAACAGGGCTTGTCACAGGCGGCTTTTAATAGCTCGGCAATGCTCTGCTAATTTCTAAAAATGCAAGAAACCTAAGAAAAGTATGAAAATTTCAAACCCGCTCAATCAAGTACAGGTAACGTTTAACGAACTATGCGACAAAGGCGGCGGTCCAGAAGGTGGGCCACCGCGAACGAAGGTGCAAGAATTGTTGCACCAAGGTAGCAAAAAGCTAAACTCAATGGCTTATGATGAGATCACAAGTCACTTAGCGGCTTTCCCTAAGGCGAACCCTTGGCATGTATGCTTCGCGGTCGGAGTAAGTTGGGGGCACCTTGCCAGGATCGACGAAGACTTCACAGGGGCAGCAATCCAAGCCCTGTCAGATTTAGATCTCACCGCGCTTAACTTCGCGAAGACCTTCCATTTAGAGCGCGGCCCGATGCCAATCGAACAGTCTTTACGTGGCGGTTATCTGATGTTTCAGAGAGTTAAGCTTCCTGAAAACCTGCCGGAAGACTTAAGAATGATCGGAAGAGCACAAGAACGCTGGCTTTCGCCACTCGTGTCACCCAGTATTGATCGACCAAAGTATATTGGTAGCTGGAATGCCACCGCCATGTTTATGGTGGCGCTGTTTTCTAAACCCAACCTAGCGTCTAACCTTACAAATCGCGAAGTGATGTTGCCGCCAGGAGGACCGATCTTTACTGGTCTGAAGAGTTTGTTCAAAGCGAAAGTCCTGAAAACACCCCCTTCTGGAAACGAACTTGACGATGAGGCATTCGAACCTGGCTCAATTTATGAAAACAATGCGTTAATGGCTGATCTGCTTGCCGGACGTTCTGGTTGGAGCATGATTGACGTCCACTCAGGCCTCTACATGCTCGGAACGAGATACCCAGCCTCAAAGCACTGGGTTTAAACCCGATGAATAAACGGATCAAAAAATAAAACGTTCTTTTTGTTGCTCGTGAACCGACTTGCACAGACAGCCACATCAACCGTGCGTCCGCCGCCCGCGACGCAGCGCAGGCTTATCCCGAGCCAGCAAAAGATTGCTCAAGCAACGCGACAAGCTCATCGCGGCGCTCCGGCGAAAGGGAATCGAGATTTCGCTGCCTCCATTTGACGGCGGGCAGATCGCTGGCGTGGGGTGTTCCAATCAATGACCAGTCCGGCACACCACGTTCAAAGCCAATCAGAAAGTCCCGATGTTTGTCGGGCATAATGCCGATCAGATCATCAATCAAGCGTTGCTGCGTCTGAATTAAGTCTTCGATGGCAATGGCGGTTTCGGTCATACCGTCGAAACCGTCTCTGAATTCGTCCGCAAGGTCTTTAACCCGTCCCGAAAGGACCTCACCCATTGGACGGTTGTGGCTGAGAAGATAGACGAGGAAAGTTTCGCGCAGCGCGTCGGTCAGGCCTTCGTTGGCAAACAGGTCCCGAACGTCGAACAGGTCTCGCGGGTGCTGGCGATCCAATGCAGCGACCAGCTTGCCCGCATAGAGGTCTTCAAACGATACAACGGTGATTTCCGCAAAGCCGAATTTATATTCAACAGCCTCGGTCACGGGCTGAACACTCGGTTCGTTCACCACACCGCGCAACACGGGCGAGACTTCAATCTTGACCTGTGTGCGACCCTCCGACACCACCAAACGCAACACCTTACCTTCGCTGACGCTTTGCGTCGTTCGCGATTCTGGGATTTCGGCAAGAATGGCGGCTTCGACCCGCTTCATCGCCGTATCAATTCCGGCAAGTGCCTCCGGCCTTGCGTGCATTGGCAGATAAATCAGGTCGATATCAACAGAAAGACGCGGCAGGTCGCGGACAAACAGGTTGATTGCCGTGCCGCCTTTGAGCGCAAAGCAATCTTCACGGGCCGCAATTGGCAGGAGGCGCATCAGCAGACGGACTTGGCGTTCATAGTGTTCACGAAAGGACATCGATATCCCCTGGAATAGTGATCAGATAAACGGGATCAAGTCGCCCACCCTTTACGAGCATCCGCTTGCCCTTGCCGAGATCAACGGCGTCTTTGTCGAGCCGCTTGAGCCACGCGTGGTTGTGGCGGTCGGCAAAGTAGAAAAACAGGCGCTTGACCTTGATGCTGGCGCAGTCGATCAGGAGCTTTTGCAAGCGACGCGGGCTAAAATTCACAGCCCCCTGCATGATCATGTCGGCCTGGTGAAAGCTCTCATGGCGTGGCAACTCGTCGAGCATTTCCAGATAAGCGCGCTCCGGCCTCGAAAGAGTTAGCGGCCAGTCCCACTGTCCCCATGACAAAGTATCGAGGCTGCCACCCTGAAAGGGTTTGAGATCGCGCCCCGGTCCCTTGGATATATCCCAGGCAAGGCTCCCCAACCCGAGGGTGATCGGGTCATTCTGAAACAGGGTTTCACTGTTGTGATAGACAAAGCGCTGCGGAAGATTCAGCTTGTTGAGCCAACTTGGCGGCTTGTTGGGGCCGTGAAGATGTATCGTTTTGGTTGCATGCACGAGGTAGTGGGCAAAGCCTTGAAGCTCCAAAGCTGTTCGACCGCCGACGATCAGCGGCACTTCGAGCAGGGTTTGGAGCGATATTACGACATGCTGCCAACTGATCGAACCGCGTGGACGGCGGTAAACGCCACGCGCAGACTGATCCAACCATCCGGTTTTAACATAGTAGGAGCGCAGATTGCTGGCAATGCCACGCTTTTCCAGCCATGCTGCATCAACCACCAGCCCTTCGGGCAGGTCTTTTTCTAGTCGGTTTAGATGTGATGATCTTCGCTCACTCATATTGAGCATATTACATGATGGTCAAACCTCAAACAAGTTCAATAATTCAGAAAAATACTCAATCCAACTGAGTAAAGTGGAATATTTCCAAACCGCGATTGCAACTACTAGTTCACAAACCAACACGGCTGGCCGTTCGATTACAGGTTGCGGCTCAATCGACTGAACGCGTGGATCGATCGTGGCACTGAACGCCAAAGTTGATTTCAGAACGCTCTCAGTCTGGATGTCACTGTGCCCTTAATTCCCGGACGCGGACATATTCGAGGCGGAATTTCGCGGTTTTGTGTCCTTAATGTCTGGATATCCACAGGACGCAAGGTCTTGGAGCTAAGGGCACAGTCCAGCAATTAAGGGCACCCTGACATCTGTCGTTCTGAAAATGACGCGATAAACCATTTTCCCCCTTTAAATGGTTGGCGCCGATCCCCAAGAATGGGACCGGCGCTTTAGCTTTTCCGCTACGGCGGGCAGCGGTCAGGACTGATCAGGTAAACAGGAAATCATCCGCCGCCAGATCTGTTGCCAGCACGCCCGCAAGATCGATTGTGTTCTCAGCATCGAGCGCAATGGTGGCGGTTGTCCCGTCGTCGGTGATCTTCCCGACGAGATCTGCAAAGGACAACAGGCCGTCTATTCCATCAAGGACAATCACCTCGCCCGCCGCAAAGTCTGTAATTGTGTTCTGGCCGCAGCCGCTGGTAAACACAAAGGTGTCGGACTCCAAACCGCCCGTGAGCGTGTCGTTGCCTTCCCCGCCGTTGAGCGTGTCGCTGCCGGTGTCACCGATCAGAATGTCGTCCCCTGTCCCGCCATAGAGCGCGTCGTCTTCTGATCCTCCGCTCATCGAGTCCGCGCCTGCGGCGCCATAGAGCGCGTCATTGCCTGAACCGCCCTCCAGCACATCGTCGCCCCCATTGCCATAAACGGCATCAGCCCCTGCCCCGCCATCGAGCGTGTCAGCACCTGTGGTGCCGCCCACAATGTCGTTGCCGGTGGTACCGCTGGAGACAACGTTGACAACCGGCACTACAGCGCTGGCGGTGCTGTCCACTGTCTCTGTAGTATTGCCGCCATCCCAGTACTCCACCCGGGCCCGGAGTTGCGTACCCAGAAGCGCGGTGTCATCAATGAGCAATACCGCCTCTGTTGCGCCTGCCACATCGGTCCAGCTGGCGCCGCCGTCAGAGGACGACTGCCATTGATAGCTGAATGCCCCGAGCCCGTCCGCATCCCAAATCCCGGAGGCGTCAGCCACAAGGGTCTGCTGATATTCCGGGGTGCCGGTGATCAGCAGCGCGCCGGTCGGCGCATCATTCACCGGCAGCACCTCAAGCGCTGCGGTGCCGTCTGTTTGATAGGTGCCATCGGTTACGGTGAAGGTGATTTCAAGAAAGCCGTTGAAGTCCTGGCCGCCCTGAAACAGCCAATTATCTGTGCCGGAAATTTGCGAGACCACGCCCGCCGCCGGATCGCAATCCACTGATGCAATGCTCATGCTGTCGCCTTCGGGATCAAACGCGAACTCAAGCAGCTCGGCAGAAGTAAAGGTCCGGTGCCCGTCCTCATCAATCCGGCCGAGATCGGTCGGGGCGGTCATAACCGGACCCGGGTCATGCTGGAATATGAAGTTGTCCTCCGTCAGATCGCTGACAGCGACCCCGAAAAGGGTGATTTTGTTTCCGTCATCCAGGGAGATCCGGGCATGGCCGAAGTAATCGCTCATCCCGTTTTGAACATCGGCAAACGAGGACAGGCCGTCGACCATGCGGAACAGGATCTTGTCCGAATCCGGATTGAAGAAATCTATTTCGTCCAGCCCGAAGCTGGTTCCCTCAAAGATGTATGTTGAGTTGGGGGAAGCGGAGAAGAGCACGTCGTTTCCGGTCCCACCGTTCAAAACAGCAGCGCCGTTCTGGTTGAGTATGAAGTCATTCCCGGCGCCCCCATCAAGATAGCTGCCGGTTGCGAGGCCGTTCATTCCATTGATGAGAAAGTCATTGCCTACCCCGCCGTAGAGGACATTTTTGCCGGTGCCCCCGTTCAGCTCATCATTGCCCTCAAGTCCGAAGAGCGTGTCGTCGCCCTCCTGCCCATAAAGATTGTCGTCGCCCTTGTAGCCGCTGAGTTCATCATCGCCGGAAGTGCCATAGATATTAATTCGATTGACGTTAAGCGGCACCAGCCCGGTTGCGGCGCTGGCCACGGTTTCCTCGGTGCCGCCGCCGTCGGTATGGCTGACCACCGCCTGCAGCTGCCAGCCGATCAGATCCGGGCCGATATACAGATTGGCCGCTGTTTCGCCTGCAATCTCCTCCCAAGTTGTTTCGCCGTCCTCGGAGCGGAACCACTTATAACTGAAGGCGCCCAGCCCGTCCGCATCGCTGATGCCGGAGGCTTCGGCCGTGATCGTCTGTTCATACTCCAGCGTCCCGGTAATCACCGGCTCGCCTTCCGTGGGATCATTCACCGGGTTGATCGTCAGGGTGAAGGTGTCGGTGTCCGAATTCTGCGCATCGCTGGCAGTGACCTCGATGTCAAAGGACCCGTTCAGATTTTCAGGCAGAACCCCGAAGAAGGCGTTTGTGTCCTCCGAGAAGTAGAGCCAGGACGGCAGGTCGGAACCGCCAGCCAGATCGGCTTTGAAGGTCAGCACCTCGCCATCCGCGTCAGTCAGCACATCGTCCGGAATCCCGAATGAAAAAAACGGGGTGTCCTCATCAAAGTCCACATCGGGCAGCTTGCCCGCAATGTCCGGCGCGTCGTCAACCGGCGTCACGGTTATGGTGGCCCGAGTGCTAAAGTTATCCTCGCCGATCCGGCCGTAAACCCAAACCTCGCCAGTACCGTTGAAATCATCGACCGGGGTGAAATCGTAATATTCACAGACCCAGGCGGTGCCGTCGTGGTAATAGGGGCCGAAGTCTATTTCGACAGTTGTCATGGGGGTGTCCGCGTCCTCGACAACTACCGCATCCCCGTCAACATCATAGATTGCGGTTTCCGCGATAGCCGCCATCTGCGCAGCAGTAAGACGGAAGGTTCCATCTTCGGCAACGGTGCCCAGATGCGGCACACTGTGAACGATGGGCGTGTCATTGGTGCCGGTGATGGTCACGTCCAAGGTTTGCGGCGTGTTGCCGCCGTTGCCGTCAAGAATATTGAAAGACACGGTGTGTTTGAGCACTTCGCCTTCAGCCAGGCCCTGCAGGTCGGCATGCCCCGGATCAACGGCGAGCACAGAACTGCCAGTTGCCCATGTCATGTAGGACGGCAAGCCAGATATATTGGCTACGCTCAGCGTATCCCCTTCTACGTCGCTCGCGCCTTCCAGCAGATCAATAGCAAAGACGGCGTCATCTTCCGCAGCGGTTTGAGACAGCGAAGCCGCAACTTCCGGCACATCATTACGGCCGGTCATGGTAAGGGTCAAATGCTGTGTCGCGCTAAAGCCGGTGCCGTCCTCGATCTCATAGCCGATCACGATTTCGCGCACCTCGCCTTCGGCCAGACTCTGAAACGCGCTGTGGGTTGGGTCAACAGTCAGCATGCTGCCGGACAGGGTCAGGCCATCCATCAGACCGGTAACATTGGCAACGCTCAGCGGATCACCATCTACATCAGACACGCCCTCCAGCAGGTCAATTGTGAAGGCCGCATCGTCCTCGTCTGCAGCACCTGTCAGCGGCGCATCCACCACCGGCGGGTCATTGACGGGTGCAACCTCCACCGCAGCGGTGGCCGGGGTCGCGCCACCCTGATCGTCGCTGATCCCATAGGTGATCGTGGCGGTGCCATTGTAATTGCCAACCGGTGTGAAGCGCCATTCCTCACCCGCGACAAGCTCTTCGACGATGCCAACGGATGGATCCACCGTGATCGAGTTTACGGACAATACGTCCCCCTCCATGTCCGAGGCATTTGCCAGCAATTGCGCCCGGGTGAAGGTCAGGGTTGTGTCTTCCTCGATCGGATCGAGGGTAACCGGACCCGAGACCTCGGGAGAGAAATTCCCGTCTATCCTGAAATTCGATGCGCCCAGCTCCGAAACACGGACATTCTCCAACCAGACGGAATTGGCAGCATCCAGCGTGATGGTCGTATACGAGCCGTCATCCGATGCCTTCGCCAACACATCCTCAAAGGAGGTCAGCCCGGTCACGCCATTGAATGCGATGACATCATCGATTTCGTCAAAATCGGTGATCGTGTCATTCCCGAAGCTGGGTCCGGTAACGACAAAGGTGTCATTATCACCGCCGCCGGAAAGCCAGTCATCTCCCTCGCCGCCGTCGAGCACATCGTCTCCTAAATATCCGAAAAGCGAGTCATTTCCGATGTCACCGTCGAGGCTGTCATCACCAAGCTGACCATCAAGCGTGTCATTTCCGTCGCCGCCGTTGAGCACATCATCTCCGTAGCTCCCTGAAAGCGAGTCATTTCCATCACCGCCGTTGAGCGCATCGTCTCCGTCGGACCCTTTGAGCGTGTCATTCCCATCACCGCCATTGAGCACATCGTCGCCCGAATTCCCGTAAATTGAGTCATTTCCGTCTCCACCGTCGAGGCTGTCATCGTCAAAAGACCCGAAAAGCGAGTCATTTCCAGCACCGCCAATAAGCACATCATCGGCGACTGAATCTCTGAGCGACACATTGACGACCGGGACCATTGGTGTGGCAGCGCTGATGAGACCCCCCCGACTGCCATCCGCGGCTGTGTATTCGACGGCAACCCGCAGTTCCGTGCCAAGCTGCTCGGGGCCCACCTCGAGGCTTTCCGATGTTGCCGAGGCGATATTGCTCCAGCTTGTCCCGTCATCGGAGGATTGCCACTGGTAGGTGAAATCGCCCAGGGCCCCGGCGGCGGTAAGCGCGGTGGTGTCAGCACTCAGCACCTCCTGATACGCCGCCGTCCCGGTAACTGTCACATCAGCACTCGGCGGGTCACTGGCGGGCAGAACATCGATCGTCGCGGTGGATGTCACCTGGTCCGTGCCGTCCGAGACCGTGAAGCTCACTTCCATGTCCAGACCCGTGATGTCCCCATTGGGCGTGAAGCGCCAGGTCTCGGCATCAATGGACTCGATGAGGCCCAGGGATGGGTCCACCGTCACCGAAGTGATCGACAGAGTATCTCCATCGACATCCCCCGCAAAGACCAGCAGTTCCGCGGCGGTGATGAGGCGGCTGCCACCCTTGTCCATGCCGCCCAGGTCCGCCTGCCGCAAAATCACCGGAGCGGTGTTTGTTGTCTCCCAGCGGAAATCCGTGGCCACCAGGTCAGAGACCAGCACGTCTTCCAGAACAACGAAATTGCCGCTGTCCAGCGTGATGGTTGTATGGGTTCCGTCATCCGATGCATTGGCGATCACGTCTGCAAAGGAGGCAAACCCGCTCACCTCTCTGAATGCGATCACATCATCCAGGGTGCCATCCGCCAGGCCCGCGGTAAAATCCGTGATGGTGTCCTGGCCAAAACTGTCCCCGCTGAACACATATGTGTTGCTTCCAGAACTATCGGAGAGCCAATCATCCCCAGTCCCGCCATCAAGCGTGTCATCCCCCCAACCGCCGTAGAGCTTGTCATTGCCAGCGCCGCCATAAAGAAGATCACGGCCAAAGCTTCCCTCTAGCGTGTCATTTCCGCTACCGCCATAAAGCAGATCACGGCCCCAACTTCCCATTAGCGAGTCATGTCCGGTGCCCCCGTAGAGCGTGTCCCTACCGAAATCGCCGTAGAGCCTGTCATTGCCGCTATCGCCATAGAGAATGTTGTTAGTGGAGCTTGAACCTAAAAGTGCGTCATTCCCGGCAGTGCCCAGATGGGTGATATCGACAACAGGTACGACCGGTGTGGCGGCACTGAAGAGAATGGTGTGGCTGCCATCCGCAGCGCTGTAATCAACAACAACCCGCAACTGCGTGCCGAGCTGTGCCACATCTGGATCGAAACTTTCCGAATCCGCCCCGGCGATACTGCTCCAGCTTGCGCCGCCATCATCGGAGGACTGCCACTGGTAGATGAAGGGGCCGACCGCCGCTCCAAGCGCGGAGGTGTCGGCCTGCAGGGTTTGCTGAAACGCCGCCTCGCCGATGACCGAGATGATACCGCTGGAGGCATCACCCACCGGCAGGACATCGAGAACAGCAGTGGCCGCGGTCTCGTCCGTGCCATCGGAGACCGAGAAGGCAATCTCCACGGCATCGAGGCCAACCAGGTCTGCACTCGGCGTAAAGCGCCAGGTCTCGGTCCCGGCGGACTCGATGAGACCCAGGGCCGGGTCCACCGTCACCGACGTGATCGACAGACCATCTCCATCGACATCCCCGGCAAAGGCCAGCAGTTCCGCAGCGGTGATGAGGCGGCTGCCGCCCCTGGTGATGGATCCGAGATCCGCCGGTGTCAGGATCACCGGGGCGGTGTTTGTCGTCTCCCAGCGGAAATCCGACGCAACAAGCTCCGAGACCAGCACGCCTTCCAGAACAATGTAATTGCCGCTGTCCAGCGTGATGGTTGTATCGCTTCCGTCATCCGATGCGTTTGCGATCACATCGGCAAAGGAGGCAAACCCCGTCACCCCTCTGAACTCGATCACGTCTTCCAGGCTTCCGCCGTCCAGGCCTGCGGTGAAGCCCGTGATCGTGTCCTGGCCAAAACTGTTTTCGGTGAAGACAAACAGGTCATCCCCGCTTTTGCCATAAAGCCTGTCATTTCCGTCGCCGCCATCGAGCGTGTCGTCACCTTCACCACCATAGAGGGTATCATTGCCGCCGCCACCGTTGAGCAGGTTATCGTCATAATAATCGTAGA
Organism: Ruegeria atlantica; assembly: GCA_013032095.1. GTDB lineage: Bacteria > Pseudomonadota > Alphaproteobacteria > Rhodobacterales > Rhodobacteraceae > Ruegeria > Ruegeria atlantica_E. The sequence continues at coordinate 12,621 of WQBJ01000075.1, forward strand.
GCAGATCATTATCAGCCCCACCGTTCAGCGTGTCATTGCCATCGTAGCCGTAAAGCCTGTCATTACCCGCATCGCCATTGAGCAGGTCATCGCCGTAAGAACCGGAGAGCACGTCATCATCAGCCCCGCCGTTGAGCGTATCATCGCCGTTGGAGCCCCAGAGCCAGTCATCACCCACGTCGCCGTTGAGCGTGTCATTGCCGCTGGTGCCGTTGAGCGTGTCGTTTCCAGTGGTGCCATTGAGAGTAATGCCGGTCATGACGTGCTTCTCCTGAATGGGGCAGGCGTGCGTCCGTGATCCGGCATGGCCCTGAAATCCCGGGCCGTCTTGAATTGAAAATACGCCAGCGACCGCACACTGCCTGCGGATAATTTATCGCTGGAAGTCTCTCATGAATCCGCAGCTGAGAGAGGGACCCCCCGTTCCAATTCGAAAACCCTGCCTATATTTTTTTGAGCAATCACAGCCTTCTAACCGGGCAAACGGCACATCCCTTGGAGAAGGGACGCGGGGAGACAGGCTGATTCTACCGCACCTTTCACTCGCTCCCGGTAATGTTCCGGGGGTGCTGTTGAAGACAGTCCGTCCGGTCCGCGTGACGTGTTCCGGGTGATCTAAAGCTTCGGTTTTCCAGGCACGCGCGTCCTGTCCGTTCAGTGCCGGCGGTCGGGTGTCACCTGGCAATCGGCTGTCCGGACAGACGGGTCGGATCTGCGGCAGTTTGGTCCAACGATGCTCTGGCTCCCCGGCAGGAATGGGGCCTCGAAGCGGCGGACCCGATAAGTGAATGAATGTGCAACCAGGCCTGCGACGCAAACCGACATCGGGCATGTAATTCTTGCACGATACAATGCCCCTACCCCTATTACGCGCAAAACCAGCCATTTTTGCTCATTACATTTATTATTTTCTCAAATCTCTATCCTATCCGATAAGTACCGCTTATCATGTGTAATTGATTTCGCCCGGAAATAGACGCAGAATGTGCCTCATGAAGCCCGTTGCGCCGTACCTCCCCGCCCCCTCCCCCGCCCTGTCTCAGGCCGATCAAAAGGCGCTGACCGATCTCTATATCCGCGGCACGCCGGCCAATACGCTCCGCGCCTATGAGCGCGACCTGCTTTACATTACCGCCTGGAAGTCCGCACGATTTGTGGAAGCGCTGGACTGGCCGGAATCCGAGG
>WQBJ01000076.1 GCA_013032095.1 Ruegeria atlantica
CAAGCCGTGGGAGGAAATGGCTGGAGGAACAACCCGTCGCGCACGACCAACGCCGCGTCATCCTCCGTCATGCCGGCGAGCTGGACCGTCTCGGTCTCGAGTTGAAACAGATCGACGAAGACCTAGCACAGACAGCGCTTCAGGAGCCGCGCGTGAAACAATTGATGACAATCACCGGCGTCAACATGATCGTCGCTCTGAGCGTACTGGCGGCAATTGGCAATATCGGGCGCTTCTCGTCTCCGGAGAAACTCGTCAGCTATTTCGGTCTCAATCCCCGGGTACGCCAATCGGGTGACAAAGCTGCGTACCACGGCCGTATCACAAAACAGGGCCGGTCCCATGCGCGAGCGATGCTGGTTGAAGCGGCATGGTCGGTCTCCCGTACACCCGGACCACTAAGAGCCTTCTTTCGGAGGATCAGGGAAAAGCGGGGCAACCAAATCGCGGCGGTGGCAACAGCGCGGAAGCTGACAGTGGTCATCTGGCACATGCTCTCCAAGGGCGAAGAATACGTCTGGAGCCGCCCAGCTCTCCTGGATTGGAAGCTGAGAAAGCTGGAACTGGCCGCTGGCTACCCCTCTCACCGCGGTGGAAGAACGAAAGGCTCAGCTGCCGACTACAGCCTCAAATCAGTGCGCGATCGGGAGAGAGAAGCTGTCGGTCACGCGGAAGAGGTTTACCGGCGTTTCGTAATAAAGTGGAAACAGAAATCTCCGATGGCAAAGCCCGTCGCACCTCAGTAGCTCACCCAAAGACAAGGGCGCGGTGCCTCAAAAAGTTCTTGTCAAATACATCCGTGAGGTATTTCCGCCTGACCATTTCGATCGGGATCGGGCAGCCAAAGCTATTGAGCATCTTGTTGATCGCCTTGATGCCAGCTGTATTGGCACCACTTTTGTCGATGACGATCTTGTGTGGCAATCCGTTCACCTCGGGAGCGCGGGCGAAGAACCTCGTCGCAGCGGCCTTGTTCCGGCGCTCGGACAACATGAAATCCAGGGTCTTGCCGCGTTTGTCGATCGCTCGGTAAAGATAAACCCATTCGCCTTTCACTTTCACATAGGTTTCATCCATGCGCCACGAACGGTCTGCGGGACGCTTTCTATACCGCGCTGTTTCAGCAATGAGGCCGGCATATCGACTGGCCCAGCGGTTTAGCGTTGCATGATCCAGATCAACGCCGCGTTCCGCCATGATTTCCTCCAGATCCCGGTAGGAAACACCGTAGCGCAGGTAGAAGAAAACCGCGTGCAAAATCACGTCTTTCAGAAAATGCGCGCCCTAAAATGAGATTGTCACGGCCTGCTCCTGTCATGTTCTAGTGCGCGCTACCAGAAATGCACTCGAACTGACAGGTAGGGGTGAAGTTTGCGACAGAACCGGAGGAATTCGATCATTCTCCAGCGGGGCCGCTCGGCAATCAAAACGCCCAGAAGAAGAAACAGGATTCCGCTCAGCCTGTCACCGGCGGAGGTGGAAACCGGGGTTTCGGTTGGCGAGGGCACGTTCGGGCCCATCGGCTGCGCCAGAACGAGATCCGGCAGGGCCAGAAAACAGGCCACCAGAAGAAACAGCAGGTAAATCAAAGGAATGGGGAGTTTCTCAACTGCTATCATGGGTTGCGTCTTTCTGGTTTTCTTCGCCTTCTGGTCGAATAACCTTGCAAGGCTGGCTTTCCTGTCACCCCCGTTGATACCGGGCCAGCAGCCCTTCCCGAACCAGATCGTCCATCCACAGGTTCGGGGAGGGCATTTCAGTCGGCCCACGACGTTTTGCTAACCGCATTGAAAACCCGTAGAAGTTTCCCGTAGAACCACAGAATGGCTCATTCGGTATGATCATCCGTGCCCTCCTTTGATTTTGGGCGCGCCGGTGTTCCGATCCGGCTGACCGGCGATGCGATCGGCACCACCATCCCGGTTGGATGCCCTCCCCGGGGCACCTCCTGGTATTCCGGGGAGGGCTGCTCCTACGGCAACCGCCCGGGCGGGACGATCAACAGCGAACTTGACGTACTCACGGATCAATTTTTGTAAACGCGGAGACAGTCTCAGCATCAGGATCACGACAAGGATTTGCAGCATCGTGACTGAGATCAGATTGCGCACTCCAATTGGCTCTCCGTCACTGCCGGCGACGTATATCGAGGATTGCGCGGCCACGATGCAGACCAGCAGAAGGAACAGAAGATCGCGACCCTTGTTGATCACCAGCGTGGAGCGGCCAACAGAATTCTCGTCGCGGTTACAGGTCATATAGCTGAAGGTGAGAATGGTGCCAAAATAGTACTCTGCATAAGCCAACACGATCATTGCGGCCTGCGCGACGATGACAGAGAGCCACACCATCCCGCAGAAGAGGCAAAATGAAACCAGGCCGTCGGCTTCCTGGGTCACGGCCTCCCGCATTATCCGCTCGACCATCGCCGTACCGTATGAATAGAACCACCCGACACTGAATCCGGTCGATGGCGGGAGCCCCGCGTCGGCGTGGGACAACAGGGCCGTCAACCGCCCCGCATATGTGACGAACAGAACTGCAAGGACGGCGAACGCAATCCGCTGAACCAATCCGGGGACAACCGTTCGCAGTGGCTTGTTCAGGAGTACTGTTTCGCGGACCGTAAAGAACACGGATGCCAGAGCCGTCACGACCAGCGCCAAAATCATCACATGATGAATGTACCGGCCGAGCCTGGTCAGCCACGCGCCCAGGCTACCAGACACTGGTTCTGCGAGCGGTGCCCCGCCAGTGCCTGCTGTTTGCGCCCAGACCATATCGGGCCAGGCGATCAGACAGAGCCCAAGCACCAGCATGAACACTGCAGGAATATGGAGTTTCTCAACTGACATGGGTGGTTGCTCCTTTTGTGTATCTCCGATCATCGAACCGGATAGATTGGTGTTGCTGGTTCGACCGAAGCCTTTCTTCGAGGACCGGCAGCCCTCCCTTGCCTTTAGCTGGGTTCTAGAGGGAGGGCTTTTCCCGCCCCACGCTGCGCGATGTTTCTCAACTGCCATCGAAAGTTCCACTTTTGTGATTTTCCTGGCCTGTGGAGTGACTAAGCTGATCAGGCTGGTCAGACAGTTTCATGCTCGTGTGCTGACCGGCGTCTTTTTCCGGGTTTTCTCGACGGGAACCGGAAAGAGAGCTCCGGCGATCCGGAGGCAGTTCCGGCATTGGATCATGGGTCACCCAGAGCCAGCCGGAATAGCGGCTCTCGTTTGCTGTACCGACGAGGGCCGCAACCGTCTCGGTCGCATCGGGATTGTCCGCAACGTAGAGCGCCACCGGATCCGCCGTGTCGAGCAGCACTGCCGCCGCTCTCGTCTAGGGAATTTTCAATTGCCACTTGGAGTGCACCCCTGGGGTGGACAGTTTATGCGGCTGACTTTGTCCAGTCCCGGGCGTGTTTTTCTTCATATCGGTTTGGGCTAGTGTAGCTCAGTGCGGAATGTAGCCTCCTTTCATTGTAGATGGCCTCGATGAAACGCGACAGATCCGCCACCACATCTTCGAAGGTGCCGTATTCTGTGACGTAAACGGCCTCGACCTTCAGCGTTGTCATGAAACTCTCGGCATACGGATTGTCATAGGGATTTCCCCGGCGGCTCATGGAGCCGAACATGCAACGCACCTTGAGGAAGGTTTGTGCGTAGGATCCCGTTAAGGCAGAACAATGGCCTAAAGCCATTCGAAAAAAGCTTGGATCGGCGATATTCCCATGACGCTTGATTTGTGATTCATCCTGTTTGGGAGGATCACAAAATGCCAGCACCGTTGCCAAAAGAACTCCGAGAGCGTTTTGCGCGTCTGATCGCCGATGGACTGAGCGGAAGAGAGGCCTCTCGTCGGCTTCAAGTTTCCGCCGCGATGGGCGCGTCAAATTCGGGCGTCTGGTGTTGCTGGAGTTGCGCCGATGGGGCGTCCCTTGGGCACGGGCAAACTGGCCGCGCATGCCGGGTTCTTACAAGAACTGGTGACCCAGGACCCAGATATGACGCTCTTTGAACTGCGTGATGCGCTTGCCGATGCGGAAGGTGTCACCGTGCATCACTCGGCGATTGCGAGGCTGCTGAAACGCCTCGGCTTCACGCATAAAAAAAGTCGTTGGTGGCCACCGAACGCCGACGCGCGAAGGTAAGACGGCAGCGCGAGGACTGGCGCGCACATCGGACGCCCGCAATCATGCAGACGCCAGATCGCGTTGTTTTTTTGGATGAAACGGCGGTGAAGACAAATCTCACCCGCCTGCGGGGGTGGGGGCCGCGTGGTGCGCGGCTGACCATGGACGCGCCATTTGGGAGCTGGGGGACTCAAACCCTGATCGCCGGTCTGGCCCATGACGCCTTGATCGCGCCGTGGGTGATCAAGGGCGCAATGGATGGCCCTGCCTTCGCGGCCTACGTCAGAGAGGTTCTGATCCCGGAGATCGCCCCTGGAACGGTTGTCATCCTCGACAACTTGGCCACGCACCGGAACAAGGAGGCCGCCGCGGCCCTCAAGGCACATGGCTGCTGGTTCCTCTTCTTGCCGCCTTACAGTCCAGACCTCAATCCAATCGAAATGGCGTTCTCCAAGCTGAAAGCGCACCTCCGGCGCATTGGAGCGCGCTCGTTTACAGCGGTCTTCGAGGCCCTCAGCGAAGTCTGCGACCTCTATGATCCAACAGAGTGCTGGAACTTCAAGGCTGCCGGATATGCCTCAAACTAATCGCGAAAAGCTTTAATGATTGCTCTCTATGATTTCTCCATTTCACAATGCCGCTGCGGCGAACTTCCGCTTCCCGCCCACCGCCAGTACTGCGCCTGCCGCTTCTACTAACCTGAGCTTTGCCATGGTCCTGGTTCTCCAAGCGTTCGCGCCGACGTGCAAAGCTTTACCGAAATGCAAAGTTGTGCCCGAACCTACACCAAGGGGCTGCATAGGACTCACTCCTTTAATTGGAAGTTGCTTTAAGGTAAGCTTATGCTTATCTTATCCCACAATAAAGTTAAAGGATGCTTACTTTGCCTGCCAGATTCCTGCCGCCTCCGGCAGCCAAACGCACCGTTAGAAAGCTCGGTCTGGACATCAAGGATGCCCGGCTCCGTCGCGGCTTGCCTGCTGGTATCATCGCAGAGCGGGCAGGCATTTCCAAGCCGACCATGGTCAAGGTTGAAAAAGGCGATCCCGGCGTCTCCATCGGCATTTATGCAGCTGTGCTTCAGGCCCTTGGTCTACTGGACGGGCTTGCCGGCATCGCAGATTCCCGGAACGACCCCACGGGCTCCGCCACCTCCCTTGAGCGCCTGCCGAAACGCGTTCATCTGTCCTCCAGCAAGAAGACCGGAGCCTGAAGTGACACGCGAGGTTGAAATCTTTCTCGACTATGGGGGCGAGATCCACGCCGTTGGCCTCTTGCGCTGCGCACCCGCGCGCGGCGCCGAACGTGTCCTCTTTGAGTATGACGCCACATGGCTGGCGCGAAACGACAACTTTCCCATCGACCAGGCCCTTCCTCTAACGGGAGGCATTTTCCCTCCGTCTGCCGGAATGGACATGTTCCCAGTCATCGGAGACACATCCCCGGATCGATGGGGTCGTCGCCTCATGCAGCTCAGAGAGCGCCGATTGGCAAATCGGGAGCAGCGCTTGCCGCGCACCCTGTTTGAGACCGACTATGTGATGGGCGTCTCTGACGTCAGTCGCATCGGCGCACTCCGCATGCGGTGGGCCGGACAGGAAGAGTTCCAAGCCTCCACCAATACCGGCGTTCCCGGTCACATCGCCCTTGGCGACCTGCTTGACATCACGCGCCGCATCGAGGCTGGCGAAGAATCCGACGAAGACATCCAAATGATCTTTGCTCCCGGCGCCTCTCTGGGCGGCGCACGGCCCAAATGTTCTGTCCATGACGTGAATGGGTACCTGTCGATCGCCAAATTCCCAAAGCAGGACGACGAATACTCGGTTGAGAGATGGGAAGCTATCGCGGCGACGCTTGCGCGGCAGGCCGGCATCAACATGGCATCGCACAGCCTTGAAAACGTCAACAACGTCCCTGTCTTTCTCAGTCACCGCTATGATCGGAATGAGGATGGCCAGCGCGTGCCCTACACCTCCGCAATGAGCATGACCCAGCACCAGGATGGGGATCACGGTAGCTATCTCGAAATTGTCGACGCCATAACAACGCACGGCTCAAACGCGCGAGAGGACCGGGCTGAACTATTTCGACGTCTCATCTTCACAATTCTTGTCAGCAACGTCGATGACCACCTGCGCAACCACGGGTTTCTCTGGGACGGCCAGGGCGGCTGGCGCCTTTCACCTGCCTTTGACATCAATCCAACATCACCCCTGGAAAAGCCCCGCGTCCTACAGACCAACATCGATTTCGATGAGGGGACCTGTGACATCAATCTCGCACTGGGCGTCGCAGAAGAATTCGGCCTCCCTACGAAGGATGCACGACAGATCACCTCTGAAGTCGGACAGGCTGTATCAGCATGGCAAGCCGTTGCACACCAGCACAACGCACCCGCGCGAGAGATCGAGTTTCTCTCCGGGGCATTTGAGCACGACGACCTCGAGCAAGCGCGAAGGCTATAACCAAGCCCGGTGGGGTCGAGTCCGGCTCAGTGCAGAAAAGGGCGGTTAGAAGACCAAGTCATTGAAAACATATGCAAGGAAAAGTGCTTTGGCTGATTGTGTCTCACTGAGTGTAGATTTTGAGAACGATCAAAATCGTGTCTCTTTCAATGTCTCATTTGGTGGTTCCGATAGTTTCTTAGGGTTATTGAGACAGTCAGCGGTGCATCATCGAAGAGAAATTCCTTACCGCCCTACTTTTCACTCATCCCAAATCGACCCCTTTAAGTGAGGCCCGGCGAACTTTCAGGAAGAGGATTGTCGCCGGGCCAGCTCGTCAGGCGCTCTTCTTGCCCAACGTGTCGAAATCAAATTCGGCTTCAATGCCAGCGCGCCAGTTGACGACGCGTTTAATCCCATCTTCAAAACTAATTTCGGGTTCCCAACCCAGCATGGCCTTGGCTTTGTCGCAGCAGTAGATGAAGGGGTCAGGCGACACCAATCTCACGATGTTCGCGCTGCTAAGGTTTTTCGGCTCCCGTTGCGATCCCATTTCTTTCTGAATAATGCCGACGATCTCTTTTACAGGGATCATTCTGCAACCAGAAATATTGAAAGATTCTTGGTCGAGATCAGATTCAATAGCCATGACCTTGGCGCGGGCGACATCGCCACCATAGACGAAATCCTTGGTCTCAAAGCCGCCGTCGAAATATGATGGAGCTTCACCGCGATTGATCTGGTCAACAACCCCAAGAATGTAGCGAGCGTTGGCGGCACGGCTATGCATATGCTCGCCATAAACAGTGGAGTAACGCAGTGACACGACCTTCAAGTCTGAGGTTGAGGAATAGTGTTCACAGAGTTTTTCGCCGATCAGCTTTGATGCGCCGTAGATAACCGCTGCGCTGTTCACGCCTTCCGATCCGAGTGGCATATCTTCTGTCACCGACCCCGATACCGCATAGCCATACACTCCTGTTGAGGATGAAAAAACCGCATTCGAAACCCCAGCGACAACCGCAGCCGAGAGCAGGTTGTCCATTCCAATGAGGTTGATGTCCAGCGTGCGGCGAGGGTCTTCTTTAGTAAACCGGCTCATGCAGGCAGCCAAGACAAACAGCCCATCGACACCACGCATAGCTTCTGCGCAATCATCGCGGCTTAGAACACTGCCGTTGTGGATCTTGACCTGGGGTATTGCTCCCAATGCATTGACCGTATGAGGCTCGGAAAATGCGCTGTTGTCCAAAATGCGAATTTCGCGAGCGCCTTTTCTCAACAGTTCTTGGGTGATATGCCATCCGACAAGCCCAAGACCGCCGCCGAGAAGAAAAGTTCTGTCTTTAATGACCATTATGTGCTCCGATCATTGATTGTTTTCCGAAAGCTCAACTTAGGAAGAATGCGCCAACCAAGGTTCACGCCAAGGGTGGCTGCAAAGATCAGCACTACTCCGATCAGCTGCACCCAATTGAACAAAAAACCGTAGAAAATGTAGTCCGTGACGATAGTGACAATGGGGTAGATGAACGACAGCACCGCAATCGAATACGAAGGAAGCCTTTGATAGGCGGAGTAGTTCAAGCTGTACATGACGCCTGTGTTCACCACGCCGAGGGTCAGCAGGAATATCCAAGCATCCTCGGCAAGGGTCAGCTCTGACAGCTGGGTAAATGGCAACAACAGGACAACACCAAGCGACGTTTGCAGCAGTGCAATTTTGATGCCCGAGGCGCTGCGCACATATTTCACGATGAGCGTGGAAGCCGAGTACATCAGGGCCGCGATAAGAGCATACAGGATGCCCAAGGCTTTGCTCGCTTCCATATGCAGCGAGTCAAAGCTGATTTCGACAACCAAGAGCATCCCGATAAACGCCAGAACAGTCCATGCAATAGAATGGCCTGTAAGCCGCTCTGAGAAGAGAAATGCCCCTACAAGCATGATGACGAAAGGTTTGATGTGGTAGACCACCGTGCCCAACGACAGGGAAATTGTCTGGTAGGACATGAACAGGAAAAGCCAGTTATAGACCAGGCAAGCGCCACCGACGCCTATCAGCATCCAATCTTTGCGCGTGATACCGCGCAAAGAGAGATCGCCCGTCACCAGCGAGATCAGAACCAGGCTAAGGGCTCCAATTAAGCACCGAAAGAAGACGATGTTCGTCGGCAATTGCCCGGATTCCACCACGAGCACGCCGATTGTCCCGGCGATGCACATGGCGGAAATAAGCTGGACAACGCCAATTCGAAAACTCTGGTTATCAGGCGGCACGGAGGCGTCTCCTCGACAGTTGCGCGGTCTCGCGCCACGGATCGGTGCAGATGACTTGCCGCAAGTCGGCCTGGGTGAGCTTTGATACCGGCGAACGCGGGTAAGCCAGTGTAATGGCTTGCCGCATCAACTCATACATCGACGCGGTAAGGGCCTCCTTGGTGTAGCATTCAGGGAAATCGGCTCTGGTCTTTGTCGCCGTATCCGGGAAGAAGCTGTTTTTGAAATCAGGCTTGATGATCGAGTCCCAGACATTCAGAGACTGCCCACCCCAATCCGATTGACCACTGAAGATGCTGTAAGAGGGAATGCCGTGTAGAGATGGTCGGCACAGGCATTGGTTGACAATTTCATTTACCCGCTCCAACACCAGACCGCTGCTGCCTGCATCCCGGGCCATCCGTGCTTTGGCAAACAGATCCAAAGCCTCTTCGATACTGTTGCCAACCGGTCGGTTCTCGCCGTTTTGCGGGGTGTATCCGAGGTGGCTAATGACCGGTATACCCGCTTTTGTAAGCGCGTTTACGATTTCAAAACGATCAGGAGAGAATATCTCCAGCTTCACAGCATCGGCGCCAACGGCGAGCATCTGGGAGGCGTTCTTAATCGCGCTTTCGACATCTGCTGTCGATCCGTCCGGCATATCAGCCAGCACAAATGGACGAATATTTGCGGGGAATCTCCGTGTGACCTCTCCCGCAACCTCTTTGGTGAGATCCTTCATCGTGTCGAAGAACTCAGCCTGTGCCGCCGGAGTTTCCAACGCAGTGGCGCTCTGCCCCAAATGCGTCATCAGGTACGAGTCCGAAACCATGACGCATTCCACCCGACAAGCCAGCCCTTCCTTGCGCAACTGCATCGCCGAGCTTGCGACGGCCGCTACTTCATAGTCGCGATACAGGTTGATTTTCAGGCGCGGGATCTCTCGGCCTTCCTTTGACTGTTCAGCCAGGAATCCAAACAAGCTATGAGACATTTTCGTGCTCCAAATTAAGCCGCGATGGCCACGCGGGTTGAAAAGATTTCGTTGATGGTCTGAATGCTCTTCCTGAGCAATTCGCGTTCGACAGCCGTGAAGCAAAGTCGGGCATAGCTTTCCATGCCGGTTCCGAACGCCTGCCCCGGTGCGAGAGAAATACCGTTTTCCAACAGTGCTTCATAGAATGGCGCAGCACCCGCTGGCCCAAGCGCCGAGAGATCGAGAAACAAATAGAACCCGCCCGAAAAACCCAGATGGGGTACGGTCAAGCATTCTTGAGCAATTTTTGCGCGCGCCAGCGTTTCATCACGCTGGAACTGCAACTGCTCTGTTGAGGTCTTGAGCGCTTGCCACGCGCCGTATTGTGATGGCGTTGCCACCGAGTAAACGGTATGCAATCCACGCTTCTGCATGTCTAACGCGCGCGAATTGGGGCTAATTAGGTAGCCAACCCGATATCCTGGCATGATGTAGCTTTTGGAGAAGCTGTAGATCGAGAAGGTAATCTCGTCGCCGCCGACCAGATCCCGCGCGTCTATGAAACCTTGCTCAGAGTAGTCATAGAACTCGTATGCATTGTCCGCGACAAGCCAGATCCCTTTGTCATGGCAAAAGTTGACCACTTCTTGCAGCTGCGCCCGGGTCATCGAATATCCGGTCGGGTTGTTAGGAGTGTTGAAATAGATGAGCCGTGTCTTGGCCGTTACGGCGTTTTCAAGATACGCGCGCAGATCAAGGTTGGCATCTTCACATAACGCGAGAAACAAAGGGGCCTCACGAACCACAGCGTTACAGGACTTCAACACGCCGCGCGCAAAAAGCCACTGAGGCGATAAGATCAACGCCTCATCACCTGGATTTAGAACAGAGTCTGCGGCGATCTTTAGGCCATGGGTTGCGCCAGAACAGACCATAAGTTGATCCATCAAAAAATTGCCGTAGCCGCGCTTCACATGAGCGGTTTGGATGGCCTCTTTGAGCGCCTTAATTCCCTGCGGAGGGGCATGAACGTTGTGCTCCAGCTCAAACGCGCCGTTTGGCCAAGATTTTACATCTGGGCAAGGCTGATACGTTGTTTTCCCCTGATGCAGGCCCGCAATCTCGCTTGCTTTGGCGTTTTTCAATGCCCCGACGATGCTTTCGAAAACCGAGAACGGTACGTCATCAAGGGTCGTGGACATTCGGCCGATAGCCCTGAAGTCAGACATGTTGTTACCTTTGAAATTTAGTCCTGTTGGAGCCTTTCTAGGCCACTCAGGCGCTTCTAAAAATTTGCGATAACTTAGCCAGCATTAGAAAAAGCGAGGCTGACCTGTGGGTATTGCCACGTCATAAACCGGCTTGTGATTTGGTTTGTGCCCAGCACATCAAGAGCTCAAAATACTGGATTGTTTATGGATCTCGGAACTTACGATTATGCTGTGGTAGGAGCCGGGATTGTCGGAGCAGCTTCCGCGCTGGAGCTTTGCAGACGAGCGCCCAAAGCGCGGATATTGCTCATCGAAAAAGAAGACGCTCCGGCGCGTCACCAAACTGGTCGTAACAGCGGCGTGGTCCATACTGGTGCTTATTACAAGCCGGGCAGTAAAAAGGCCCAGCTTTGTCGTGAAGGACTGCTTAGAACAAAGCACTATTGCGAGGCAAAGGGCTTGAAGTTCGAGACACGCGGTAAGCTCTTGGTCGCCACGAATGACCAAGAAAAAGCTCGACTCGGCAACCTGGCGAATCGCGCGTCTCAGAACGGTGTAACAGTTCAAGACCTGTCATTGACCGACCTAACATCCTTGGAACCCAATGTGGCGGGATGCGCCGCTGTTCGACTGCCAGACACCGCTATTGTGGACTATTCTCAAATAGCAGGGTCTCTCCTAGAGGATTTTGTGGCCAATGGAGGGACGTTTCTGCCCTCCACCACTTTGATAGGCATCGACAGCAGGCATGGAAAAACCGCGCTCATCACACAAAGGGGTATGATCGGGTGCGAGCATCTTGTCGTTTGTGGAGGGTTGCAATCAGACCGTATCATTCGCATGGCTGGACTGGCCTGCGATGTAAAAGTGGTGCCGTTTCGGGGGGAATATTATCGTCTTCCAGAACGGAAATCCAAAGTGGTCAAGCATCTGATCTATCCTGTGCCTGACCCCAAACTACCGTTTCTGGGCATCCATTTGACGCCTATGATTGATTGTTCGATCACCGTCGGGCCGAATGCTATCATTTCCTTGGCGCGCGAAAAATACTCCAAGGTATCATTCAACTCAGCAGACTTTCGCGAAATGGCCTTGTTTGCAGGCTTTTGGCGCTCGCTTGCCAAACATCCTTGCACCATAGCCAATGAAATTCGAAGCGCGGCGTCAAAGCGTTACTATCTCAAGCAAGTTCAGAAATACTGCCCAAAGGTTGAGTTGCGGGATCTGTGTCAGTACGTGGCAGGCCATCGTGCCCAGATCGTGCATCCTGACGGCCGACTTGAAGACGATTTTTTGTTCAGATCACAGGATCGTATGACATTCGTTTTGAACGCGCCATCACCGGCAGCAACAAGCGCTATGCCGATCGCTCAGGAAATATGCGAGCGAGTACTGAGCCGATAGCTCATTGCAGAAAAATCGATGGTCACTGGGCCATCAGAGGTTCCCGCTGAAGCCGTTGTAGTTGGTGCGAATCTTGGGTCGTAGAATCTGGTTGGCGGCGACCGAGTGTTTGAAAGGCCAGTTTAGCGAACATCTCTATGCCCCAGAAAGGGGTCGAATGCCGGATGGGGCAGAATGACACCATAAGGTCGCCTGGCTAGGGCTGCGCTGTTTCCTTGATCAATCTGTAAGCTGTTGATCTTGCGATACCGAGTTGTTTGGCGGCCTGTCCGGCGGTCATGCCAGCTTGGACGAGATTTTGTAGGGCCAAGACCGTTTCGGCTTCGAGGGGCGGTCGCCCTGGTTTGCGGCCCTGTGCTCGGGCGGCTTCGATGCCGTCTTTTGTGCGTTCTGAGATGAGGCGGCGCTCGAAATGTGCGATGGCTCCGAAGACGTGAAAGATCAGCTCACCGGCGGCGGATGTCGTGTCGATCCGCTCTTCGAGGCTGATCAACCCGATATTCCGCTCTTTCAGGTTTTCGACGGTTTCAAGGAGTTCCTTTAGCGAGCGCCCAAGCCGATCCAGTCGCGTGATGGCCAAGCTGTCACCGGGGCGAACGTGGTCCATCAAGGCCGACAGACCTGGGCGGTCGAACTGTTTGCCAGATACAACATCCTCAAACACGCGGACAGCCCCGGCATCTTTGAGGCGGGTGACTTGGCCACTGAGGTCTTGATCGGCGGTCGAGACCCGCGCGTATCCGAGGATATCGCCAGCTCTAGCCATTTCGACGTGCTGTAACGGCTTCGACTACTGCCCATACAACAAGGGCTGGAATGACCCACATGAAAGAAAACGCGATTTGATATCCGACAGACCAAAGCGGGTATAGTCGCTCGCCGATATCATGGCCGAAGACGATACATGGTTCGGGACCGCGAGCCCAGATTTTGCACCCGCGGGCATTTGCCCACCAAATGACTGCAAATTCTAAGGCGATGATTAGCCATGGCCAAAAAACAATAAGTGCTACTATCAGGCGTGGTTTCATTGTCTTTTAACCGTTCGTTTTAGGGGCAGGTTTCTGAGTGATCCAAATGATCAGATTTTGCCTATCGCGACTGTCTCATTATTCGTCTTTATATGGTGCGATGTCTCAAAATGATCAATGCCATTTTGAGGACGCCTCAGCCTATATCAAGGACCGCTTTGTCCGGATACGCACCACGCTCGACCTCTACCTTTTGGCCAACTGAAATCTCTTTCGCATCAAGGGGTCACTGCATAAAAGTGACATTATTGTCCGGCTCGTGCGAACGAACGGAGAA
>WQBJ01000077.1 GCA_013032095.1 Ruegeria atlantica
CCCTCAAACGTCACGGTCGCGCCGCGGATCACGTCATCTTCCATGTCGTGATTGACCTGACCGTCTTTCTCAGGCGTCAGGTCCGTCATCATATGACGGATGTTGGTGGCGTACAGCGACGACGATTGCGCCGCCATCCGGCTGGGGAAGTCCGTGTAACCGATGATGGTCACACCGTTGTCGGTAACGACCTTTTCGTCCGGCACAGTGCCTTCGACGTTACCGCCGCGTTCGGCCGCAAGGTCGACAATGACCGAGCCCGGCTTCATCGCCTTGACCATATCTTCCAGCCACAGTTTAGGTGCCGGGCGGTTGGGTATCAGGGCCGTGGTGATGACGATGTCCATCTCAGGCGCCAATTCACGGAACTTGGCCAACTGCGCTTCGCGGAATTCTTCCGACTGGACCGAGGCATAGCCGCCGGTGGCCGCGCCATCCTGTTGGTCTTCCTCAAAGTCCAGATAAACAAACTCGGCGCCCATGGATTCAACCTGCTCGGCCACTTCCGGGCGCACGTCGAAGGCATAGGTGATCGCACCCAGCGAGGTCGAGGTTCCAATCGCCGCCAGACCGGCCACACCGGCACCCACAATCAGCACCTTGGCAGGTGGCACCTTACCGGCCGCCGTCACCTGACCGGTGAAGAAGCGACCAAAGTTGTTGCCTGCTTCGATCACCGCGCGATACCCGGCTATATTCGCCATCGAGGACAGCGCATCCATCTTCTGAGCGCGGGAAATCCGCGGCACCATCTCCATGGCGATGACGTTGGCACCCTTGGACTTGGCCAGCTCCATGCCTTCTTCGTTGGCCGCCGGGTTGAAGAAAGAAATCAGAGTCTTGCCCTTGGTCAGACGCTTCAGCTCGGTCTCAGTCGGAATGCGCACCTTGGCGACAATATCGGCCTCTTTCCACAGCGCGGCCGCGGTCTTCACAACCTCAACCCCCGCAGCCTCATACGCCGCATCCGAGAAACCAGCGGCCTGACCCGCCCCCTTCTCAATCAGGCACTCATAGCCCAGTTTCTGCAACTGCACAGCAGAGTCCGGCGTCATCGCAACCCGGTTCTCTCCGTCCAATATCTCCTTCGGTGTGCCTATCTTCATGAAGTTCCCCATCCGCAACCAACATCTGTCGAGGTTGTTGGTGACTAAATCCCTGCCGGAATATTGAGCGGATCACGCTCAATCATTTTCGGAGCGGTCAGCGCTTTCCATTTGCTCAATGCCTCAAGGGCTGATGGGAAGGCCGGGCGCGGAACAAAGCGGCCACGACCGGGCTGCGGCTGGGAATTCTGACCCCAGGCCCAGATCACTTCACCGCGGCTGAGCGTATAGCGGGCATTGGCCTTGGTTTCCCTTCCTTCGAACACGTTGTAGTCAAGGATTGAATGGTGGTTCGAAACCGAAATCGTTTTGGTGATCTTGGGATCCCAAACAACAATGTCAGCATCCGCACCTTCCACAATCGCCCCTTTCTTGGGGTAGATGTTCAGGATCTTGGCAACATTCGTACTGGTGGCTGCAACAAATTCGCAGGGGGTCAAACGACCGGTTTCAACACCTTCGGTCCACAAGACCGGCATCCGCTCTTCCAGGCCGTTCGAACCATTTGGAATCAAACAGAAGTTGTCCTTATCCATCAGTTTTTGTTCACTGGCGAATGCAGCGTGGTCGGTGGCCACAACCTGAAGCGATCCAGCTTGCAAACCCGCCCACAGGCTGTCCTGATGACTTTTGCTGCGGAACGGCGGAGACATGACGCGGCGGGCAGAGTGCATCCAGTCGCCTTTGAAGTACTCGCTTTCGTCCAGCGTCAAGAAATGGATCAACGGTTCGCCATACACACGCATGCCCTTTTGTCGCGCACGCCTGATTGCTTCATGCGCCTGTTCGCAGCTAACGTGAACAATATAAAGCGGCACTTCCGCCGCGTCCGCGATAGTGATGGCCCGATTGGCTGCTTCGCCTTCGAACTCTGGTGGCCGCGAATATGGGTGACCCTCTGGGCCGGTGAGGCCCTTGGTCAACAGATCCTGCTGCATGCCGGCGACCAGATTTCCGTTCTCGGCGTGCACCATCGGCAGCGCGCCCAGCTCCTTGCAGCGCTTGAACGAGGCGTACATTTCATCGTCCTCGATCATCAGGTCACCTTTGTAGGCCATGAAGTGCTTGAACGAGTTGACGCCCATGTCGACCGCATCCTTCATCTCGTCAAAGATGGTCTCATTCCAGCCAGTGATGGCCATATGATAACCGATGTCCGAGCAGATCTGAGGGGTCGACTTGCGGTGCCATTCGTTGATCGCGTTCTTGATCGAGCCGTCTTCGCCGGGCAGACAGAAATCCACGACCATGGTGGTGCCGCCAACGGCTGCGGCCCAGGTGCCGGTTTCAAAGGTTTCTGCTGCCGTTGTGCCCATGAAAGGCATTTCCAGATGCGTATGCGGGTCGATGCCGCCCGGAATGACATAGGCACCGTCGGCGTCGATATATTCGTCGCCGGTCAAGTTCTCACCGATTTGTTTGATTTTCTCACCTTCGATGAGAACATCCGCTTCCCAAGCTCTGTCAGCGGTACAGAGAGTACCCCCTTTGATTACCTTCGCTGCCATAATTCTCCTCCTTGCCCGCCTCGCTTGTCATGATGCGAGCCCTCACCCTTTGGTATGCGGAAGCCGGGCTGCAAATGCCCGGCCTGCGGGTCACTCGACCACTTCAGCGGTTTCCAGCACGGCGTGCAGCAGGACATCCGCACCGGACACTGCCCATTCCTTTGTGATCGCTTCGGCCTCGTTATGAGACAAGCCGTCAACGCAGGGGCACATCACCATTGCTGTTGGCGCAACCTTTGCGATCCAGCAGGCGTCGTGACCGGCACCTGAAATCAAATCACGATGCGAATAGCCAAGTCGCTCGGCCGCGTTGCGAATGGCAGCGACGCAGTTTTTGTCGAAGGGGACAGGATCGAATCCACCGACTTTTTCGAATTCGACCTGCAAATCCATCTCGTCGCAGATCTCTTGCGCCACAAGCCTGAGCCGGTTCTCCATGTCCTGAATCACTTCCAACTCGGGTGAGCGGAAATCGACCGTGAACACCACCTTGCCGGGGATCACGTTACGCGAATTCGGATAGACCTCGAAATGCCCGGCGGCACCCACGGCATGGGGGGCGTGACTCCATGCGATCTCATCAACTTTTTGCAAAATACGCGCCATGCCCAGACCGGCGTTGCGACGCATCGGCATCGGAGTCGATCCGGTGTGGGCGTCCTTCCCGGTTATGGTTACCTGCGTCCAGCTAAGACCCTGGCCATGGGTAACAACACCTATATCCTTGCCTTCAGCTTCAAGAATAGGTCCTTGCTCAATGTGCAGTTCAAAGAACGCGTGCATCTCGCGCTGACCGACCGGCTCATCGCCTTTCCATCCGATGCGCTCCAACTCTTCGCCAAACTTCTTACCCTCAGCGTCCTCGATCTGATAGGCCCATTCCTGCGAATGAACACCTGCGAAGACACCAGAAGACACCATCGCAGGGGCAAAACGGGCGCCTTCTTCATTGGTCCAATTTGTGGCGACAATTGGATGTTTGGTCTTGATACTCAGATCGTTCAGAGATCGGATTAATTCCAACCCTGCCAGAACGCCCAGAACTCCATCGTATTTTCCACCTGTTGGCTGAGTGTCAAGATGAGACCCCACATAGATTGGCAATGCATCCGGGTCGGTTCCCGCGCGTTGGGCGAACATGTTGCCCATGCTGTCCAAACCTATCTCGCAACCCGCATCTTCACACCATTTCTGAAACAGCGCACGTCCTTGAGCATCTTCATTCGTCAAAGTCTGACGATTACATCCGCCAGCGACACCGGGACCAATCTGGGCCATTTCTTCCAGAGTACCCCAGAGCCTGTCACCATTGATCCGCAAGTTCTGTCCCGTCACCCTCATAACGTTTCCTCTGTTTCTCTCTGCTTTCGCTTACCTTCAGCAATCAATATGGGTTCTTCCACTGTTTGATCTGGCACATGTATAGGATCGATTAATTATTTTTGACCATATGGTCAAATAATATTTTTACCATTTGGTCAAAAAATAGGTTAGCCTTCGTTATTCTGAGGCTACGTCACCGGTTTTGTTCGGATTGAGGGCTTGTGCCCTTCTGTTCGAGCAAAGATGCTATAGAATTCTGTGGCGCTTTATTTGAGAGGTAAGCTTGCGTGAGCAAAACTAAAGACGGGGATACTTCTTTCTCCAAAAAACAATTTACCCGCATTCAGGAAAAAAAACGTGCGGCTATTTTTTCTGCCGCTTTGGATGTTTTCTCCAAGTTCGGTGCGCGCGGTGCGACGTTGGAACAGATCGCCTCTCGCGCGAATAT
Organism: Ruegeria atlantica; assembly: GCA_013032095.1. Lineage (GTDB taxonomy): Bacteria > Pseudomonadota > Alphaproteobacteria > Rhodobacterales > Rhodobacteraceae > Ruegeria > Ruegeria atlantica_E. The sequence goes on from WQBJ01000077.1 coordinate 4,386, forward strand.
GTCCAAACCCAATCTCCTTTATTACTTCAGCAGCAAAGAAGCCGTATTCACAGAGCTGATCGAACAGTTGATGGCACTTTGGCTGGAGCCTCTGGGCTTAATCGATCCAAAAGGAGATCCCGTGGAAGAAATTCTAAGTTACGTGCATCGCAAATTGGAAATCTCGCGGTTGAGACCCCGTGAGAGCCGTCTGTTTGCGAACGAGATCCTTCAGGGCGCACCTAACACTTCTCACCTGATAAAAGGCCCATTGAAAGAACTGGTTGATGAGAAATCGAAGGTCATTTCTGGATGGTCGGAACAGGGACTGATCAATCCAGTGGACCCTTATGACCTGATTTTCTCGATCTGGGCGACAACCCAACATTATGCTGATTTCGGGTCCCAGATTTCTTTGATCACACCGCGAAGTGAGACTGAGCGCTACGAAAAGGCTCAGATTTATCTGGATAGGTTATACCGCTCACTTTTATGATAAGCGCCGGATTTAATAAACCCGGCCCCGAACTTTGCCCGTTCTTATTCTGCGGCCAAGCGATCATCCTTATCAAAATGCGGGATGATGTGGTTCCCGTAATCCGCAATGATCCGTTCTTCGTCGCCGTTGTCCAGGTAGATATTGAACTGCGTGACACCTGCTGCCTTCAATTCGTTCAGCTTTGCGATATGCTCATCCACTTCCCCAAGGATGCTGAATCCGTCAATGATGTCCTCGGTTATAAAGTCCAGGAAAGGGTTGTCGCTTTGACCGTGCTTGGAGTAATCATAACCCTTGCGATCCTTAATATATTCCGTCAGAGACTTCGGGATATCCTCACGTTCGGTTCCATACTTCTCGACGATATCAGCAACATGGTTACCTACCATAGCCGGGAACCACTTGGTCGCTTCGCGGCCCTCTGAGCGGTCGCCCGTGAACGCCGGAGCTGCAGCCATAATGCCAAAATTAGACATATCGCGGCCAGCAGCTTCGCCAGCGGCTTTGGCTTGGTCACCGAGCCATTTACAGATGGCTGGTTCGGCAATCTGAAGGATTAGGCCATCGCCAACTTTACCAGCCGACGCCAACGCTTTCGGACCATAAGCCCCAATCCAAACCGGTAGATCATAGCCTGTCGACCAAGGGAATTTGACCGGCGCAGGGCATTCGCCATATTCGACCTCTTCGCCTCGGATCATTGCCTTGACTTTCAGGGTGAACTCTTCCAGGCGTGCAAGTGTCGCAGGTTTTTTACCCATCACACGGACAGAGCTGTCTCCCCTGCCCAGACCGATATCAAAGCGCCCATCAGACTGTTTCGCGAGCGAGCCGAACAGCGATGCCGCCAGCGACCAGTCCCGAGCATTCGGGTTGGTGACACAAGGACCGAAGCGCATCTTGGTTGTGTGCTCCATACACATCGCCATTGCCGGATAGCTTTCACGCCACAGGATATGACTGTCATAGAACCAGCAGAATTTGAAGCCAGCATTTTCCGCCTGACGAACCAGCGCACGGACGCGGTCGGGTTCGACAAAGCCTTTAAAACAAATCCCAAAATCCATTTCTGTTCCTCCTGTCGTGGGATGAGTGTTAGTGATCTGGTGCCCAGATCTTGATTCCTGCGTGCGAGAACGGCACAGCTTTCGAAATATTTGTTCGGATAAGAATTGGCGTGATCGCCTCGATACATCGCGCACTTTGGGAGGGACCGGCGTTGTAACATGTCACACCTAGTTTTGCGCAGAGCTCCATGACTTTTTTGCGAGCAGCTAATTGGTCTCCACAGACCAGAATGTCACAGTTGATAACCCATTCCAGTGTGTTGAGTGTGGTTGCCGATACATTGTGCAACGCACCCACAACCGGAATGTCCGGCCCCAGCAATGCCTGTGCAGCCTCGGTTGCCGAGCCTTCTGGTGGCATCTCGACCAGCTTGGGGTCGCCGTCTTTCAGCGGTACCACAATATCGACCAGAATTTTACCGTTCAGTTGGGACTTGATACCGTGCAGCGTAACGTTATGGGCCGAAAACGGCACCGCTAACACGACCATTTCTTCCGCTATCTCGACGGCGCTGACGTTATCAGTACCGGTGATTTTGGCCGAACCTTCCGGCAGGCGCTGGCTGATTTCCCTGGCGATTTCAGCGCCGCGCGCACCGTCACGCGAACCAAGCGCCACAGGCACGCCCGCGCGCGCGAAACGTAGCGCAAGGCCCTGTCCCTGCGGGCCGGTGCCGCCAATGATTGCAATTGTCATCTGAACATATCCTCCGATTTGTTGCGCACCAGGTCTGAGGCCTGGCCTTCTTCTTCAAGGTTCCAGTTCAGCCCCCTGACCAGCACCAGTGGAGTCTGTGAAGCCTTGTTGACCACAAGACCAGACGCAGCAGCGATCTCGTCCCCGAAGGCAGGCACCGTCACAGCCATCTCGCGCCCATGGGCGTCCAACGATCCAATTTCGTTCTTGAGAGCAGGCAAACCAGCGACCCCGATTGCCACATTGACCTGACCCATGCGCCAGGGGCGCCCAAACGTGTCCGAGATGACGACCCCAAGGTTGCATGCGAACCGCTCGGTCAGCGCCATGTGAAGCGTTCTGGCCGAAACGTCAGGATCGCGGGGTAGCAGAAGCGCCGCGTCCTCATCACCAATGTTCGATTGATCCACACCGGCATTGGCCGAGATATGACCGCTAACGTGTTCACATATCATTGTGCCTTCATCAGAATGAGGATGTTTGAAGGTTTTGACGACACGGCTACTTTCGCGCAGAACGACCTCAACTTTGCGGGCATCTTTGCTCAGTTTCTTTGCAAGTTTTTTTGCTTCATCGGAGGGCTCGACACTATTCAAGTCGACCAACAGCCCTTCGGCTTTGGACACGACTTTCTGAGCCACCACCAACACATCAAAATCCTGCGGCGGGGTATTTGCTGATTCCAGAGCGTCGCCAATGATTTGTGGCAGATCGCTATCGGGGTTAATCTCAGGCAACCCCGGCACAGCTGCAACTGAAACAGCCGTCATGCACTTGACCCATCATTTTGACGCAATGCACGCAAATACTGCAAATCCTGAGATGTATCGATGTCATAACGCATGTCACTGTCTCGCAATATGAAGCAGCCCAGGCCTGTTCTCATTGCTTCACGCCGATGCGCCCGGAACGAGTCGGGACCGTAGCGGTACGGGATTGCATCCGGAGGAGAAGCAAGCAGACAATTGGTGCCCCCATCCGTGGCTTCGCAGAGGGCTATTTGACCTGGCTGTAAATGCAGTTGCACCAGTCTTGAAATTTCGTTTTCGGACAACAGCGCCAGATCAGCCGGCAAGACCGCCATCTTGGCATACCGGTGTTTCACGGCCCAACGCGCGGCGCGATCACAGGCCGCATTCAATCCGGAAGACTGAGTTTCCCACAAAACGCTGATTGCGCGACCTTTGCACAGACTTTCAATCCATGCACTCTCGGTCACCACCAGCACATCCACATCGCAGCCAGAACGCTCGATAACATCGAGTGTACGTTTAAAAAGCGCCAGCGCCAGATCCTGACGCTCCTGATCGCTGAGACAATTGACCAATCGGGTTTTTGAGGCTGAGGGATCCTTCATCGGGATTGCAATCAACATACTGGAGTTCGTCGTCATACCAACGCCTCCGCTACCCGATCAGTCATTGCCCGCTGGAGCAGGTTGCCCGCTAGTGCCACCTTGTCTTCGCGGGTCTTCATCACCGTTTGCTCAGCCACGACGCGCAGCCCATCCGGATAAGTCCCGGACAGCTCGACTTTGTCAACGCTGTCAATAACCAGAGTGTCGATCAACCCAGCATAATTGTTTGCAATGCTGGCAGTTGACGGCTCAAATCCAAGCGATTTGAGCATCTTGTCAGCAGGACCCTTGATCGCCTTACCACCAACCAGCGGACTCACTGCAATTCTTGGGGCTTGTGTCGACCGCAGAGCGTCTGCGATACCAAGCAGACCCAAAATTGGCTGTATGGACATCAATGGGTTGCTGGGAGCAATGACTACAACATCTGCATTCCGAATGGCCTCGATGGGTTTAGGATTTGGAGCGGCCTCGCTCTGCCCTTCGTAGCGCAATTCCAACACATCAGGTTCGCAACGTTCTCGGACAAAATACTCTTGAAAACTTTGCCAACCCATAGGTGTACGGACGCGTGTCTGGACCACTTCCTCTGATGCCAATAACAATTTCGCGGGCACACTAAATGCTCGACAAATCTCGTCAGTGATCCGCTGGCGAGAAGCTCCCTGACGCAGGCGCATGGTTCTGAAAATATGGAGACCTAAATCCTTATCGCCGAGGGTCATCCAGGTGTCTTGACCCAGTTCCTTTAAGACCGAAAGTGCACGCTGGCCCTCATCAGCTACGCCCCAGCCTTGATTCCGGTCAATCCGACCACTGAGCGTATAGATCATCGTGTCGACATCAGGCGACACCCAAAGGCCATGGAATTCCTCATCGTCGGCCACGTTACAAATAATCGTCAGATCAACATTTGGCAGATGCGCAAAACCTTCAGCCATTTTCGCACCGCCTACGCCACCCGCCAGTAGAGTGACTGATATTCTTTTTGGCTCACTCATCGCGTCGGCACCTTGTCCTTGAGGAAAGTCAGAGGATCTGCGCCGGCACGCTCAACCAGCGGTGCGAACGGCCTGGGGTCATGGTCATCAAACACGTCAAGCACGTCGTAAACAGTGTTCCTCTGCACAGGCACCCGGCCAGCATCGCGAATGATTTGAACCATTTCTACAGCTGTAATCTCTTGCCCGTTGGCAGCCCCAGCTGAACGGGAGATGCTTTCGTTCATGAGCGTGCCACCCAGGTCATTTACGCCACGATCCAGCATGAAATGCGCCCGGGCCGGGCCGAGTTTGGTCCAGGACACCTGAATATTGTCGATCCATCCGTTTAGCAGGATGCGCGACACAGCGTGCATCTTTTCGGTTTCCGCATCTGTCGGACCCGATCGCACGAGTTCTGGATTTGCCGTGTAAAGAGGAGATTCCGAGTGCACAAAACTCAACGGCACCAGTTCGGTGAACCCACCGGTCTCTTTCTGGATTTCACGCAAGGTACAGATATGATTTGCCCAGGCCATTGGCCCGTCGATGTGGCCGTACATGATCGTGGCGGTTGTCTGCATTCCGACCGAATGCGCTGCTCGGATGATCTCAATCCAACGTTCTGCACTCAGCTTATTTCTGGTTAGTTGCATCCGGATTTTGGTGTCCAGAATCTCGGCGGCGGTGCCTGGCATGGACCCCAACCCGCATTCCTTCAGATCTGCAATGAAATCCGCGAATGACATCCTGGTTTTTGATGCGCCGTACCAAATCTCGAATGGAGAAAAGGCGTGAATATGCATCTCAGGCAGTTCGGTCTTAATGCCCAGAACAATGTTCCTGTATTCATCACCCTGCACTTTTGGATGCAACCCGCCTTGGATGCAAACCTCGGTAGCACCTCGATTCCAGGCCTCTTTCGCGCGGGCCACGACCTGATCAACGTTCAGCCATTCCGCACCTTCGTCTTCCTTGCGCTTGGCAAAGCCGCAGAATTTGCAACCCATGTAGCAAATATTGGTGAAGTTTATATTCCTGTTGACGACGAAGGAGACTCTGCTGCCGTTCTTTCGCCGACGCAATTCATCGGCGACTTTGGAGATTGCTGGGATATCCGCCCCATCGGCTGCGAACAGATGTGTGCCTTCAGCTTCGGATATCTCTTCGCCTTCGAGGGCACGCTCCAGGATCCAACGAATACCGCCGCTCACTCCCGTAACGTTCTCCAGGAGCGCATCAAGATTGAAAATAGCTCTGTCTAGCATAGTTCGATCTCCTGATCTGTGGCTAATCCGTCGGACCGGGAATGCGCCAGCGCACGAGCCGCTATTTCCGGAGCCATGTACTCGGACGACCGTTGCAGATAGCTTGGGTAAACGGTGAGTCTTTCTTGCAACCGGTATCCTGCGCGTTCAGAATTTTCGGCCAATTGGCGGATTTCGGGCCATTCATGTTGCGGGTTGATAAAGTCGATCGTGACTGGAGAAACACCGCCCCAATCGTTAATCCCCGCAGAAAGGTATTCGATATGCCGATCGCTCAGGTTCGGTGGGGCTTGAACACTTACATCCGGTGGCAAAATGATCCGCGCTGCAGCCAGTGTGCGCAACATGTCGTCCAGGCTGGGCTCTGGATGATTTTCCATCGCAATTCCCGGCTTGCGCTGGAAATTCTGAATAATGACTTCCTGAATGTGACCATGTTCCATATGGGATTTCCGGATCGCATACAGGCTTTCCATCCGCTCTTCCCAAGTCTCTCCGATCCCAATCAACAGGCCAGTCGTGAACGGAACCTTCAACCTACCGGCACGGTCCAATGTCCGCAGTCGCTGAATCGGTGTTTTGTCTGGGCAAGCGTAATGAGGCATCCCCTTGCGGGTCAGACGACGGCTAACGGTTTCGAGCATCATACCCATCGAAGCACTGACGGGCCGTAGCTTGGTCAACTCATCTTCAGTCAGAGAGCCCGCGTTCACATGTGGCAGCAACTCCGTCTCATCCAGAACCAGTCGACACATGTCGCTCAGGTAATCGACCAGCGTTTCATACCCGTAAGTCCGAAGCGCCGCTTTGGCCTTTTCGTAACGAAGCTCAGGTTTCTCACCGAGGCTGAACAGCAGTTCTTTACAACCCTTACCCTCCCCGGTTTTTGCTAATGCGAGAACCTGTTCGGGTGACATCAGTTGCGCCGAAGGATCGTCAGGGTGTTTGACAAAAGTGCAATAGCCGCAAGTGTCCCTGCACATATTCGTCAAAGGGACAAACACCTTCCTGGAATAGGTGACAAAGTCACCCCAGTGATTTCTTCTGATCCGCGACGCGCGCTTCAGAAGTTCACCGGTCGTCTCTTGCTGGAAGTGCAGATCGCTTGGGGAATCGTGGTCAGACATTGGAACTCCTTTGGCAAAACTTTTACCAAATGGTCAAATTTTATCAATATATTTTTTACCAAATGGTCAATTTTTACCGAGGCCTGTTTTTGGCCGGAACGAAGCAATAGCACCCACTACCCGCCTGCCTGGCCGACAAGCACACAACTGCCGACGTCTGTTACCGGCAAACCAAGCAAATCCAACTCTTTGCGAAGACTCTGACGGCACATGAAGGAATGGAGAAATCAGGGTTGGGTGATGACCCAGTTTGCACAGTTGTCCGGCATCGGAGCCCAGAGCGTTGCTCCAAAATCAGCCAGGAACTGTAGAAAATTCCATGCGGCTCCCAGCTATCCAACAGGTGCAGGTCGGAGATTCTTTTTCAAGCGGGGAAGCACTCAAGCAGGTGACGTCAAACTTCCGATGTGCGGATTGTCTTGAAGACTAGCGGCGATCTAGGTGTGATGGTCGGGCCAATTTCAATCGCATCTTGAACGGCCTGTTGTGCTTGATCGGCCGAGTCCTCATCTGCCGCGTGAACACGGGCCAACACCGATCCTTCCTCAACAGAGTTGGACAGTTTGACTATATTCTCCAATCCGACAGAGGGGTTGATCGCGTCTTGCTCTACCCGCCTACCCGCGCCTAGATTGGCGACTGCCAATCCAAGCTTTTCACCGTCTATAGCGTTGATAAAACCAGCCTCGGGCGAACGAACGTCTCTGACCACGGGCGTTTTGGGAAGAATCGTTCTCCAGTTCTCGACAAAATCGGAGGGACCATCCAGTTCAGCAACCATCGACCTGAACACTTCGGCGGCCTGACCCGAGGATAGAGCATTGCGGATTTTCGCCGCGCCTTCTTCTGCATCTGCTGCCAAACCGGTATCGGCAAGCAAAATGCCTCCAAGCGTCGACGACAAACTTGCCAGCCTGCGACCGACCTGCCCCTCAAGTGCCAGCATGGCTTCCGCCAATTCCAGCGCACCACCCATTGACGTTGCAAGCGGCTGGTTCAAGTCTGAAACAACGGCGCTACACTGACAACCAAGCGAATTTGCCGTTGTCACCATCAGTCGCGCAAGATTAACGGCAATTGCAGCCGACTTGATGAAGGCACCTGTTCCGTATTTGACATCCAGAACCAAGCCATCAACCCCCGCTGCGAGCTTTTTTGACAGGATGGACGCGGTAATTAATTCCGGGCTTTCAACTGTCGACGTCACGTCCCGAATTTCGAACATGATACGGTCTGCGGGTGCAATTTCCTCGCTGGCACTTACAATGGCGCAACCGGTTTTTCTTACGACCTCCTGAAAGCGATCGACGCTCAGGTTGTAGTTGATGCCAGGAATGGATTTCAGACTATCCAAAGTGCCTCCGGCATGGCCCAAACTGCGCCCTGAAACCATTGGGACATAAGCCCCACAGGCTGCTAACGCCGGCGCAAGGACAATGCTCGTACAGTCGCCGACACCGCCGGTTGAGTGTTTGTCCAGCACTGGTCCGGGTACGTCCCAGTCCAACTGGGTCCCGCTGTCGCACATTGCACGCGTAAGGGCCAGTTGGCCCGGCTGATCCAACCCGTGAATACAGGTTGCCATGGTGAATGCAGCAATCTGGGCGCTGCTGATCTCACCTTCGACAATACCAAGCACAAACGCGTTGATATCACTTGGAGCCGGATACTTGCCAGTACGTAATTTGGACAAAAATGCGCGAATATCCATTATTATATCCTCTCCATTCTTTGTGCCCCTGGCAACGCAGCCGCCATCTTTTCTTGGTTAGCCCGTGCTTTGAAATATTCACATTTTTTTATCAATTGGTCAATTTTTAGATTTTTTTACCTAATCGCCATTCCTGCCCCCTTACAAGAACATCCCACAAGCACTCGATGTTTTGTGTGACTAAGGAAGGTTCCAAAAGCGGTGCGGGCATGATCAAGATCGGTTGTTCGTTAAATGAGTTAACAATTGAAATCTTGCCCGCTAAAGGCCGTGACGGGCACGTAACCGCACACTTCGGGATCGGTTCACCAAAGAATTAATGCTGGCTGGCTTCAGATGTCCCAACAAAGCCAAGCCAGCAATGGCCCCCGCCAAAACCGATGGCAAGAAATACGGTCGGTCACTCAGACCTCAGATCGGTCACCCGTTACGTCGGCATTGCCATTTGTGGACAGCTCCTGTTTTGCAAGGGTTTTCTTTGTGATTTTGACCATTTTGCGTAGCGGTCATTTGTCCGGCCTGTTAGCGCGGCGCGTTTGACCGCTGGCCCTGATGAAGTCCGCAAGCTGGATCCCTATCAAGTTGCCGGGCTATTGCGCCCTGGCA
>WQBJ01000078.1 GCA_013032095.1 Ruegeria atlantica
ACCGGGTCCGTGCTGGTTGAAGAGAAATCCTATAACCCCGACCGTTGAGGGCAGGGGCGGTCGCCGGGAGATAGCGCACGGCTGGAATACCAAAGCTATCAACCGGCCGAAACACATCACGCGAACCGAAATGAACTTTCTCGAGAGCCCCCACCGGAACATCACCGGAAGCGGGTGAGGGACGGGAGGAATCAGTCTCTTTCCTGGCGCCTTTCCTCCACGTTACATGTTGTCCTACCCGGTTAGAAGGCTGTGTTTCTTCAGAAAAAAGCAGGCAGGGTTTTCCAATAGGAACGGGGACCATAAGACCGCTTGGTTTGACTTGCGCCAAGGTATGACTAAGTATTCTCGGTAAGGAGGCGATGATGACTGTCAAAACCACGCTCAGCTTTACTGACCGGCACCACCAGTTCATAAAGGAAAAAGTGGGCGAGGGGATTTACGGCTCGGCCTCGGCTGCCGTTGCCGCAGCTGTTGAGCGGATGATCGAGGATGAGCATGCCCGCGAAACCGCGCTTGAGGCCATGGCCGAAGAAATTCACCGCCGTGCCGCCACCCCACGAGATGCCTCTGTCGATCATGACAGCGTTTTTTCCGACGCCCTGCGCGGATTGGATTCCTCCGAGTGAACTATCGCCTGCGCTACCACCCCGCAGTCGCTGACGATCTAAGTTTAATTGCCGAAATAACCTCGGATTATGCAGGCCCTCGGGTCGCGCGGCGCAAGCTGGATGAGATCGCCCATGCGGTGCCGGGCTTGCAGGCGCTTCCGCACAAGGGATCGCGCCGGGGTCACATGCTGCCCGGTCTACGCGCCATCCCGGCTGCCAGGAGGGCCGTGATCGCCTTTACCGTTGATGATAACGCACAGGAAGTTCACGTGCTGACTATCACCTATGCAGGTGCCGACTGGATCACCCGCGCTGGCGTGCGCGAGCGATAGTTCAGTTCGAGCTCGGCGCAGCCCCCGCGCGATTAGCGCCCCCGCAGCTTGGCAGGCCCACTTCAATGGTGACGCATCATCCAGATCAGGGCCATGATTGAGGATGAAGGCCGCGTTGTGACTTCAGTTTCTGGCCAGTCTCGCACCACATTGAAGCGCAACTATTCCCACGCTGTGAAAAAACCGTGCTCTTAGACGTGCAGGGAATTTGAGATCGTGCTGTGCAAATAAAGATCGGTCAGGGCCTCCTGATCGGCCTGAGGCCGGGCCGGGTAGACGACGGGAACACATCACGCGAACCGGAATGCATCTCCTTGAGAGCACCCGTCAGAACATCACTAAAGACAGGTGAGGAGCGGGATGGAATCAGTCTGCTTCTCCGCGTCCCTTCTTCTCGGAATGTGCCGAATGCCTGGTTAGAAGGCTGTGCTTCTTCAGAAAAATGCAGCCAGAGTTTTTAAATTGGAACGGGTGGTCCCTCCCGCAGCTGCGGATTCGTGAGAGACTTCCAGCGATAAAATACCCGCAGGCGTTGTGAAGTTTCTGGCGAATTTCCAATTCAAGACCGACCTAGGATTTCAGGGCCAAGCCGGATCACGAAACCAAGCCTGCTCAATTCAGGAGAAGCACGTCATGACTGGCATTATTAGTAATGGCACCACTGGAAACGATACTCTCTATGGCGCCAGTGGCAATGACACGCTGAACGGCGATGCCGGTGATGACAAGCTCTACGGTTCCAACGGCGATGACCTGCTCAATGGCGATGCTGGCAACGACACGCTTTCTGGATTTTATGGCAACGACACGCTGAACGGGGGGGCCGATGATGACTTGCTCTCCGGTTCTCACGGCGATGACCTGCTCAATGGCGGCAGCGGTAATGACAGCCTCTCCGGCTGGCATGGGAACGACACGCTGGATGGCGGAGCCGGGAACGACACGCTTTCCGGCGAAAGCGGGGATGACCTGTTTGTCTTCACCGCCAACAGTTTTGGCCAGGACACCATCACGGGTTTTACTGCAGGTCTGGAAGGCGGAAGTCTGGAAGATGTGATCGAGTTCAGAGGGGTGACGGGGTTTACGTCCTTTGCCGATGTGATCGCGAACGCATCGGATGACGGAAGCGATACGACCATCACGCTGGACAGCGGCAATTACATTGTTCTGGAAGACGTACTGGTTTCTGACCTAGTGGCTTCGGATTTCCGCTGGCAGACAACAAACACCGCTCCGGTGATTTTGCGGCAGGCTGACCTGGGCGGCATGGACAAGGGCGGCAGCCGCCTCATCACCACTGCGGAACTGCTGGCCTTTGCCGGGGATGTCGATGGAGATGATCTGTCGATCACTTCGGTGACGGTGGACCCGGCCCTAGGGATCATCGAGTCCGTCGATGCCGAGACCTGGCGCTTCACGCCGAGTGCAGACCTGGTCGGCCTTGATGCTGTGGAGATTGCCTTCTCGGTCTCCGATGGCACGGATGAGATCAGCAGTACTGCTGATCTCGATGTCCTACCGGTGGATGATGCCTCCAACGGTAGCGTTTCGATCATTGGGGAGGCGGCGTTTCAGCAAACCCTGCAGGCCGAAACCTCCGCGCTTGGAGTTGCGGTCGGCCCCTTCTCCTACCAGTGGCAGTCCTCCGATGATGGCGGCGCAAGCTGGAGCAGTATCGCCGGGGCGGATTCGGAAAGTTTCGATCCGGATCTCGCTCAACTTGGCATGCGGTTGCGGGTTGTTGTTGAATACACCGCCGCGGATGGCAGCCCCACCATTCTCTTCAGTGCACCCACGTCGGTAGTACTCGTTCTGAACATCACCCATCTGGGCACCACCGGGAATGATACATTTTGGGGCTCAAGTACAGCAAATGACCTGCTTTATGGCGATAGCGGCAATGACTCGCTCGGTGGCTATAGCGGGAGAGATACGCTTTACGGCGGGACCGGAAATGACGCGCTATCGGGCGGTAAGGGCCGTGATCTGCTTTATGGCGGCGCTGGCAATGACACGCTCAACGGTTCTACAGGTGTTGACACGCTTGATGGCGGGGCCGGAGATGACTGGCTCTCCGATAGGTACGGAAGCAATACGTATGTGTTCAGCGGGGACAGTTTTGGTCAGGACACGATCACGGATTTTACCGCGGGCCTGACGGATGGCACCCTGGATGATGTGATCGCATTCAGAGGGGTGAGCGGGTTCACGTCTTTTGCCGACGTGATCGCCAACGCAACAGATGACGGAACGGATACCACCATCACGCTGGACAGCGGCAATCATGTTGTTCTGGAAGACGTGCTGGTCTCTGACCTGGTGGCCACGGATTTTCGCTGGGAGACAACAAACACCGCTCCGGTGATGTTGCGGCAAGCTGACCTGGGGGGCATGGACAAGGGCGGCAGCCGTCTTATCACTGCTGCGGAATTGCTGACCTTTGCCGGGGATGTCGATGATGAGGATGTGCTGTCCGTGACCTCGGTGACGGTGGACCCGGCCCTGGGGATCATCGAGTCCGTCGATGCCGAGACCTGGCGCTTCACGCCCAACGGGGACATCACGGGCCTGGACCTGGAAGTGAGTTTCACGGTCTCGGACGACACGGACCAGGTGACATCCACCGCGATGATCGATGTTCTGCCTGCAAATGATGCACCGAGTGCTGATGTGACGATTACCGGGACGGCGGCATATCAGGAGGTGCTGAGTGCTGACACCACCGCGCTCATCGCCGCGGGAGCAATAGGCGAGTTCACCTACCAGTGGCAATCCTCCGATAACGGGACAAGCTGGAGCAATATTGGCTCGGCAACATCAGAAAGCCTTGAGGTGGGCCCCGAGCAGCTTGGCGCGGAACTGCGGGTTGCCGTTGAATACACGGCCGCGGATGGCAGTCGGGAGGTTCTCATCAGCGCCGCTACACCAACGGTCCCTATTGTCGATGTATGGCTCTGGGGGTCAAGCGTTGATGACGTGCTCATCGGCGGTGCCGGTAATGACTCGCTTGAGGGGGGGTGGGGTGATGACAGCCTCGACGGTGGAGCGGGGAATGACTCACTTGACGGGTCCTACGGAGACGATGTGCTCGACGGCGGCAACGGAGATGACTCGCTTGATGGGTATTTCGGAGACGATGTGCTCATCGGCGGCGATGGGAATGACACGCTCGATGGGTCTTTTGGCGATGATAGCCTCCACGGTGGCGATGGAAATGACACGCTTGAGGGGCGTTGGGGCGATGACAGCCTCGACGGTGGAGACGGAGATGACTCGCTTTCTGGCGGCAGTTGGGGCGATAACATTTTTGTCTTTACGGGACCCAGCTTCGGGAATGATACGATCATCGATTTTGACGAAACCGGTGATGTCATCGCATTCGACGGCGTGACGGGGTTGACCTCCTTTGAGGATGTGTTGGCGAAGGCATCGGATGATGGCTCGGATACGACCATCACGCTGGATGCTGCCAACTCTGTCTTGTTGGAGAATGTACTTGTTTCGGACCTGGGCACATCGAATTTCAGAATAGACGGGAATTTCTCTCCCGAGGTCTCGGGTTCGGTTATCCTCGATCCGATCGAGGAAGACACCACCCTGATCGTGACCCTCGCACAATTGCTGGCAAATGCCTCGGACATGGATGGGGACGTATTGTTGGTGAGCTCGATCACGGTGGATCCATCCGTTGGCACCATAGAAGAACGTGTTGCGGGTGAGGAATGGCGTTTCACCCCAGCGGCGGATTTCAACGGGGATGATGTGGAGATTACCTTCACGGTCTCGGACGGGACGGATGAAGTGTTCGGCACGGCCGTCGTTGATATTACCCCGGTCAACGACGCGCCGGTCCTGGCAGTCCCGCTTATTGACCGGTCCTTTGCCGAGGACAGCGCTGTGATCAGCTTTATCCTGCCGGATAATGCGTTCGTGGATGTGGACGGGGACGCGCTGACCCTCACGGCGGAGCTGAGCGATGGCTCCGCGCTTCCGTCCTGGCTGGGTTTTGATCCGTCAACGGGGATTTTCTTTGGCTGGCCGGAGGCGGATTTCAACGGGGAACTGCAGATCACGGTCACCGCGTCGGACGGGACATTAAGCGACACGGACACATTCACGCTGACGATTGATCCGGTGAATGATGATCCCGAAGGGGAATTGCTGGTTTCAGGAACGCCGGAGTATGAGCAGACGCTATCGATGGATCCTTCCTTGATCACCGACGCTGATGGCCTGGGCCCCTTCAGCTACCAGTGGCAGCGCTCGGAGGATAACGGCGCCACCTGGCTCGACATCGAGGGCGCCACATCCACGGATCTCTTCCTCGACCTGCCGGAGATCGGCTGGCAGATCCGCGCCGAGGTCAGCTACACCGATGGGGACAACACAGACGAGACCGTTTACAGCGACCCAACCGTGATGGTGCCAATTCCCGACGATTACATCCGGCAAGACGGGCATCGAGACGTTGACGATCTGATCATCGGCTACAAAACCAAAGATTACGTGTGGGGCCTGGGCGGCAACGACACGATCTACGGGTTTGAGAACGACGATTACCTCAACGGCAACATCGGCCACGATCTGGTCTATGGCGGCGAAGGGAATGACCGGCTGTACGGCGGCTATGGCGCCAATCAGCTTTATGGCGAAGAAGGCGACGACATTGTGATCAGTGGTCAGAAGGTGCAGACCTTCGTGAACGGTGCCTATCTCTCAGGCGGCGAGGGTAGCGACATCCTGGCCAATCTCTGCGAGGACGCTGTGATTGAGGGCGGCGAAGGCGACGACGTAATCTATAGATTGGACCACGTTGCCACGTTCCTGTTCACCGGCGACAACACCGGCCACGATACCATCCATCTCATTGATTACATCACCTTCATTTCGCCAACGACGGATGTGTTTGAGTTCCGCCAGGTCACCGGGCTTTCGTCCTTTGCGGATCTGCAAGGCAAGATGACGGACGACGGGACAGACACCACCATCACCATCAATGCAAACAGCAGCATCCTGATCAAGAACACGCTTGTGACCGACCTTACGGCCTCTCACTTCCGCTTCAGCGACAACACCGGCCCGATCTTCTACGCCAAAAACCATCTGGGCCAGATTGATGAAGACAGCACCAGGGTGATCACCGCGGCGGAGCTGCTGGCCTTCACGATGGACCCGGACGGCGATCCTCTGGAGGTGGTCTCTGCCTCAGTAGACCCGGAATACGGCACCATCGAACAGATCGCCGGAACCACGGACTGGCTGTTCACCGCAGCAGCTGACTTCTATCGCAACAACATCATTATTGAGTTCACGGCGAGCGATGGAACCAGCACAACGCCAGGATCTGCCCGGCTGAATATCTCGGCAGTGAATGACGCACCAGAGGGCGAGCTGCTGATCACCGGAACGCCCGGCTACCAGCAGACCCTTGTGGCAGACGCTTCCGGAATCTCGGACGCGGACGGGCTCGGAGTGTTCTCCTACCAATGGCAGGCGTCCCATGACGGCGGCGCCAGCTGGACCGATGTGGCAGGCGCCACAGAAGCCGAACTGCTGCTTGATGACACCGCGCTTCTGGGAACGCAGCTGCGGGCCCGGGTGGAGTACTGGGATGGCAGCAACACCTCGGAAACCGTTACCAGTGCTCCAACGGCGGCGGTCCCGGTCATCCCCGTTGTCTCGGACGGTACCACCGGCGATGACATTGTTGGCGGCACCGATGCGGCTGATACGCTGGAAGGCGGCTCGGAGAATGACGCGCTTTATGGCGGAAGCGAAGATGACGTTCTCCGGGGTGGGTCCGGCAGCGACACGCTCAGCGGGGAGGCTGGCAATGATGTGCTCGCGGGCGGGCTGGAAGCGGACACCTTTGTGTTCCGCGGCAGCTTTGGCCAGGACATAGTCGAGGACTTTTCTGCAGGCGAAGTGATTGTATTCGACGGGGTGGACGGGTTGTCATCTTATGCCGATCTCGGCGGGAAAATCACGGATGACGGGACCGACACCACGATCACGCTCGACAGCAGCAATTCCATCCTCCTGGAGAACGTGCAGGTGACCAACCTGGTGGCGGATGACTTCCTGTTTGTGGGTTAACCGGAGCGCTTGACGCTGATGGGAGGGCAGGCCACCGTGCGGCTCTCCGAAGACAGTTCAGATTCGGCCTTTCGGGGCGGCGTCGGAGGTATTGCCATCTGCGGACAGCCGCACTGCTCGACAGGTTCACACGCCACAGCGTAATCGTCGTGGCCGGCAACGAAGGCTGGCGTTTCAGAAACCGCGTATGGTGTCGATCCAAAATCCCGTTGGCTTGCTGCTGCCGCATTAAATTGAGGCTACGCAAGGTTGGGCCTGCTCGGCACTGCGGGCGTCAGAACTGGATGCCGATAGAGCGTCAGTTTGCATGTCGATTGACAGCCAGCACTCCTTGATCAGGGGCCTCCTGTATGCCCCGAGGCCCTGTGGGCGACAACTTCGGAACGCATTGCTCCATGCGGGCCATGGTGTTTTTTCCTGAAAAGTCAAACAATTTGGGAGGAGATTACCTCCGCAAATTAGTAGGTGTTCGAAAAAATGGCTGATCCAACGGGTTCTGTAGTTCTTAAGGGCTTGCAAAAAATCGGGTATCTTCTGGAAGTGGAAGCAACTGGATTTGATGTGTCTGGTTCGTTCTCTTACCAGTGGCAGTATTCCGCCAATCCCGAAGTACAGAACCCGACTTGGAATGATATCGACAACGCAACGGGCGATGAATTCGAGCTAACAGACGAAGACGATGTCGTTAAAGTGAATGACGACTACGTCGAGCTCGAAGACGGTATGGTGCGGGTGGTGATCACCTACACATACACAGAATCGGACGGTTCTGAGACTGAGTATGTGTATACCCTCCAGACCGACCCGATTGGCCGGATTGCTTTCCCCTACAAAAATCCCGAAGAGGGCAAGGAAGGGTATCTTGCCTACGGTAGCAGGGGGAACGATGTTTTCTTTGGCCAGTATGAGCTTTCGGTTCAATACTCGGCAGGCGAGAAAGACGTGGTTGAAGATAACGGAACCCCGACCGGCGATGACATCATTTACGGTGTAAATCTCTCTGAAGGCTTTGACTCCATCCGCGGTTTGAGCGGTGATGACATCCTGTTCGGCGGCGCAGGGGATGACAGCCTTGTCGGCGGATTTGACGAGGACACGATTTACGCCGGGGCTGGAAATGACACGATCTGGATTGGGGAGCCCAATCAGAACAATCACCCCGACACGATTGTCATTCAAGGTGACAATATTGGCATGGATGTCGTTTTTGGTTTCAGCGTTGCTTGGCCAAACGCCACTGATCCGGAAGATTACGAAAGAATTGTATTCGACAATGTGACCGGGATCACATCCTGGGAAACGCTGCAAGCCCGCATGGCGTCAGGTACGTTTCAAACCAGCACCGGAGAAAGCACAGGCATCAACATTACGCTGGCTAGTGGCGATATCCTCCACATAAACGGCACCGGCGGCGAGAAAATAACCATTGACGACCTGACGGAAAACCAATTTGCGTTCATCAACACATCCGCACCGGTAGTAGGCAGTGAAACTGCGACGGTTACTGTCGCAGAAGAAACACCCATCACTGACCTTGATGTGCTGAGTAGCGCATACAACAACATTACCGATCAGGATGGGGCAGATACCTTGACCCTGGTGCGTGGCATCGCCAGCAACGGTACAGTCACCATCAATTACGAAGACAACACCCTGAACTATAGTCCAAACACGGATTTCGTCGGTGACGACACCATCACCTACGAAGTTTACGACGATCAGGGAAACATAGTAGAGGCGAAGGTAACGGTAACCGTTACAAATGTCGAGGATGCGCCACAGGGCGAAGTCGTCATTACTGGCCTGCCCAAATTTGGCTATACCCTGACGGCGGATGTGTCTGCCATTGCTGATGGGGACGGCCTTCCTGATGATGCAGATGGCGACGGCACTCCCGATTTCGATTACCAGTGGCAGTATTACGATGACAACACCGATACTTGGATAAATTTTTCTGGGATAGAAGCGCAAGGCCAGTCCTTTGATTTGGCGGACAGTGCGCTTGGGAACCAGGTGCGGGTGCAGGTCACTTACATCGATGGCCAGGGCAATGATGAAACCCTCGATAGCGCCGCAACCGAAGCCGTGGGCAAGATTATCGAAGCCACAACCGCAGGAGACCATTGGGGCAGCGGCGGGAACGACCTCATAATCGGCGACGACCTGAACCAAAGTCTCAAGGGTCAGGCTGGAAATGACATCATCATTGATGCTGGCGGGGAGGGCGTTCATTACGGCGGAGCCGGGAACGACCTTATCATTGCGCAGGCGAGGCCAGAAAATTATCGTGGTCCCCTTCTGGCTGAAGACGGCGATGACACGATCATTGGCGGCACTGGAGACGACCGGTTCAATCTCACCGAAACCATTGCCGGCGCGGATGTCATTGTCATCAAGGGTGATAGTATCAATGGCTCCGGCGAGGATGATGCCCTGTCGTTTGACGTTGCAATGGACAAGATCATTCTCGACAATGTCGATGGGTTTGCGACCGTTGACCAGGCATTGGCTGCAGCATCTGCTAGTGGCTCCAATACCCTGATCGACTTTGGGAATGGCAACACCCTTCTGCTCATCGGCACAGCCTTAAACACGCTGACGACAGCCAATTTCGAAATCAGGAATTCTAACGCTCCGGGCGCTGAGGATAATGTTGCAATCAAAGCGACCCCGAACGTCAGCAGGGTGGTTGATGCGCTCGCGTACGTCACTGATGGCGACCAGAACGATAACCTGACCTTGATCCGGGCAAGTGCCGGAACCGGTACAGTCACAATCGACTTTGAAAACAACCGATTGGATTACACATATGTAGGCGTTTCGGGCGGTCCGTCGGACACAATTACATATGAGGTCCTAGATGATCAGGGCAATATCTCGGAAGGCCGGATAACGGTTGACACAAATATCGACCCGGTTGCGGTTAATGACACGGCTTTCACGTTTCAGGACACGCCAGTAATCATCGATGTGCTTGAGAATGACTCTGACGATGACAGCGATGATGTCCTCACTGTGTCTAGCGTCGGCGACCTTCACAATGGCCAAGTAACCATCAATACTGATGACAATAAGGTGACTTATACCCCGAACGCCGGGTTCTCTGGCGAGGACACCTTTACCTACAAGGTTACCGATGGCAATGGGGTCTATATTGAAGCCACCGTTACTGTTCAAGTCAATGGGGTGCTGACGGATTATCCGGTCATCGCCGGGCGACCTCAGAGCGACCAGATCCTGACTGCGGATGTGGCTGGATTTATCTCCGATCCGACCATTGAAAGCGGATTGGAATACCAGTGGCAATCCTCCAATGATGGGGACAACTGGACAGATATTACTGGTGCAACCGATCAGGATTTCATCCTTGGCGTCGACCAAACAAGCGGTACTGCCGCAGGTGACGAGAAATACGTGCGGGTGCGGGTCACCTATACGGATGGCGCGGATATTAATGAGGAGGTCATCAGTGCCGCATCTCCCGCTATCGGGGTTCTGACGGGCGACAACACGGGCCTGACAGCCGGGAGTGACATTGCCATCATTGACGTCGATGTAGCAACCCAGATCGACATGCTGTCTGGCGATGACATTGTCTATGGCGGCGATGATGACGACACGATTTACGGCGGTGCCGGAAATGACACGATTTACGGTGCCAGCGGAACCGATACGGGTCTCAACCTATCCGGCGATGAGACTATCAGCGGCGACATCATCAGGGCTGGGCTGGGTGCGGACGTCATCTACGGCGAAGAGGGCGACGATACTATTTACGCCGGCAGCGACGATGCGCAAGACCAGTTTGTGTACATAGGCTTTCCTACGGGCCACGATACCATCTACGAATTTGATATTAATAACGACGTCCTTGTATTTGATAAAGTGAGCGTCTTTTCCGATTATTCCGACGGCGTCGACGATCCCACTGTTGAGGGGGATCTCGTTGAGTATGTAGACGATAAAGTTGCGTCGATTAACGAGTGGAACAACAACACTCTGATTACCACCAAACAAGGACAATCAATCTTTCTGTCAGGTGTTACGCCTGACCAGCTGTTGGATGCTAATTTCAGCATTATCAGCACCGCCGCGCCGGAGGAAGATGCAGACGTCACCTATACCGTTGATCCAGGCAGCGCTGATAATGTTCTGGACGTTCTGGGCAACATTACCGACACCGATACAGACAACTCGGCCCTCATCATCACACGCGCTGAGGCCGACTTTGGCACGGTGGTCAACAACCTGGTGGATAACACGCTGCTCTACACACCGGGCGATGGATTCGTTGGCTTGGATACGGTCAGGTACAGGGTTTATGACGATCAGGGCAATTTTGTCGACATATCGGCCACGGTGACAGTCAACGGCGAGGGGCCGACTGCGGCTAACTACACGACGACCATCGATGAAGACACGCCGCTGACCGATTTCGATGTTCTGGTTAATGTCACTGATCCGGACGCGAACGATATCCTGACCGTCGACGAGAGCACTCTTACGGCCAATAACGGCACCGTGATGGTGAATTCGAATGGCAATCTGGACTATACGCCAAACGCCAACTTCAACGGTACTGACACGATCACCTATACCGTGAAAGACCTCGCCGGCGAAACGGATACCGGCGAAGTCACGGTCACGGTGAACGCAGTCGACGACCCGAGTGTGATCAGCGGTGACATCAGCGGTAGTGGCGATGAAGATGCCGGCGCTATTACCGGCACCCTGAGCGCCACCGATGATGATGGCCTGACGGATGGCACGTATTTCACGGTCACGGTCGATCCGACCGACGGCACGGCATCGATCGATGCGGCTACCGGGGCCTGGAGCTACACGCCTGACGCGGATTACGCCGGAGAGGACAACTTCACGGTGACCGTCACCGATGACCAAGGTTCTACCACTGTGCAGGTGATCAACATCACGGTGGACGCGGTGAACGATCAGCCGGTGATCACCGATGACGGAAACGACACTGGTACGGTGACAGAGGCTGGCGCCGAGGCGGATCCTGCGAACGCTTTCTGGCACGTGACTGTTGAGGGCACACTTACTGCCACCGGCACGCTGTCCGTGACAGATAATGACCTCAGCGATACGCAGCATAGCTGGTCGGTGGATGATGCCAATGGCGATTACGGCAGCCTCAGCATCGATGCCGACACTGGAGAATGGACCTACACGCTTGATGAGAGCAAGGCAGATGCGCAGGGTACAACCGCGAACAGCCTGGCATCCAACCAGACGCTGACGGAAACATTTACCGTCACCGTGGATGATGGCAGCACTGAAGCCAACGCAACCGCCAGTGAGACAATCACCATTACTATCAACGGTACCAATGATGCGCCGGTGCCTGGAGATATCGCCGACATCGCCATCGAAAAAGACACCAGCGTTACCGTTGATGTTGTCTCGGGCGCCTCTGACCCGGAGGGGGACGACCCAAGCACTTTCATTATCGGTGTGGGGCAGGATACTGTGACGGGTGACCTCATCTCTAATGAGGGCGGTACGGTCGTGATCAACAATGACGGCACAATCACCTACACGCCGTCTGCTGATTTTACTGGCAAAGATTTCGTCTACTATGTCCTGAAAGATGCGGCGGGCGCCCCATCAGAGGGAGACACATTTTTTATCCATGTTAACGGGGAGAGTTCGATCGACGGCGACATCAGCGGCACCGGCGACGAAGATGCCGGCGCTATTACCGGCACCCTGAGCGCCACCGATGTCAACGAACTGTCGCTCAGCCCCTATTTGGTCACTGTCGATCCGACCGACGGCACGGCATCGATCGATGCGGCTACCGGGGCCTGGAGCTACACGCCTGACGCGGATT
>WQBJ01000079.1 GCA_013032095.1 Ruegeria atlantica
TTTGTTCGTATGAGAACAAGACAAGAACAAATGTTGCGTTCGTTGCGGAAAATCAGGGCAGTGGCCTGGCCGGCGCGGCCTGGCGTTGGCCACACCAACATTCAGCACGCGACCAAATCTGTTGTCTTGAACTTTGCCGATAGTCGCGAGGGGACAGCGAAAAGCGTCGGCGAAACACCTTGCGCATCTGTTCATCAGAGCTGAACCCCGATCTGAATGCCACAATCTTCATCGGCAGATCCGTATCCAAAAGCAGCGTCTTGGCCCTGTCGCAACGCAGCCCTTCGAGGTAAGCCATCGGGGTAAGACCGAATTCCGCTGAAAATGCCCGGGAAAAGTTGCGCACGCTCATCTTGGCCTGTGTGGCCATGTCGTCCAGCGTCGTCGGCTGGTCAAAACGCATGTTCAACCATGTTTGGATATCGCGCATCCCTGACGAGCCGCTCATCTGGCCGGTCAACATGGTGCTGAACTGTGCCTGGCCACCCGGCCGCTTGAGATACATCACCATGTCACGCGCGACCCTCAATGCGATGTCGCGCCCGAAATCCTCTTCGACAAAAGCCAGGGCAAGATCAATTGCAGCTGTCACACCTGCTGACGTCCAAAACGTGCCGTCCCGCAGGAAGATCGCGTTGGCATCGACGTCGACTTCGGGGAAAAGCTCTCGCAAACGAGCGGCGTAATTCCAGTGCGTTGCCGCCCTCCGACCGTCGAGCAGCCCAGCAGCGGCAAGGATGAAGCTGCTGGTGCAAAGGGCTGAAAACCGCTCGGCCTCGAAGGCCCGTCGCCTGCACCAGTCCACCAGTTCAGTTTCCCGCTTCAACACGGTTTCGATGTCCTGTGCACCCACTATGAATACTGTGCCGAGCGGGTCATCCTCGGGCAGGGGCGCGCTGGCCTCAAGCGACATCAGAGTGTCTGAAGGTACCGCGCCAGGCGCGGGCGCCATGATCGTCACGCTATAGCCGCCATTCAGTCCAGCTCTATCCACCTGTTGGCCGGCATATTTCAGCACGGCGAGCACGCCGATTGCTTCAAGTGCTTTGAAGCCCGGGTAAACCACAAGTGCCACCGAACGGGGGTGCTCTGAAGGGGTGCTCACTGTTTGGATCATCCTTTTGTCCTTATGGGCCGAATTTACGTGTCGGATGGCCAGATATGCCGGGTCAACCGTCTTAGCTGCATTGGAGAAACGATATAACATATCCTACTGGAAAATTGAACAAGGAGCACCGCTATGAAGACCCGTGCAGCCATCGCCTGGGAGCCGAACCGCCCGCTGGAAATCGAGGAAATCGATCTCGAAGGCCCAAAGGAAGGCGAGGTGCTGGTCCGTATCGTGACCACCAGCCTGTGTCATACCGACACGTTCACACTGTCAGGTAGGGACCCAGAGGGGTTGTTTCCCGCAGTTCTGGGTCACGAAGGTGTCGGCATCGTTGAGGAAGTAGGCCGCGGTGTGACTTCGGTCGTACCGGGCGATCACGTCATTCCGCTCTACACGCCTGAAGATCCCAGTTGCCCCTATATCAAGTCGGGCAAGACCAACCTGTGTCAGACCATCCGAAAGACGCAGGGGCAGGGGGTCATGCCCGACGGGACCTCGCGTTTTTCCTACAAGGGCAAAATGATCCATCACTATATGGGGACGTCGACCTTTAGCGAATACACGGTTCTGCCGGAGATCGCGGTTGCCAAGATCTCGAAAGAAGCACCGCTGTCGAAGGCAAGTGTTATGGGGTGTGCCGTTCCCACTGGCATTGGTGCAGTACGCAACACCGCAAAAGTTGAACCCGGCGCAACGGTTGCGGTCTTTGGCCTTGGTGCTGTCGGCATGGCAGTGATCCAGGGTGCCAAGATGGCCGGAGCGGGCCGCATCATCGGCATCGACACCAACCCGAACAAATTTGCACTTGCGCAAAGCCTTGGGGCCAATGAGTGCATTAACCCCTCCGACGTTACACAGCCGATACAAGATGTCATTGTCGAGATGACCAACGGCGGCGTTGATTACTCGTTTGAATGCATCGGCAACGTCAACGTAATGCGGGCAGCGCTGGAGTGTTGCCACAAGGGATGGGGCGAGTGCACCGTGATCGGCGTGGCAGGCGCGGGAGAAGAAATCGCCACACGTCCGTTTCAGTTGGTCACGGGTCGTGTCTGGCGCGGCTCGGCTTTTGGGGGCGTGCTTGGGCGTAGTGAATTGCCGGGTATGGTTGATGAATGGCTGCGCGGCGATTTCGATGTCGATCCGTACATCACGCACAACATGACCCATGAACAGATCAACACGGCCTTTGATCTTTTGCACGCAGGCAAGTCAATCCGCTCGGTCATCCATTTCCAGCCAAACGACACGATGCTTGTGAATGATCTGCCGGGCGTCATTGTCCCGGCTTAAAGAAAATAGGTCCGTCGCAGACTGTGGCGGACCGCGCTATCCGTCCGCCCTCCGGCGGATTGCGGGCAAAGCTGTGTCGTAGAGTGAGGGGTGTGACCTTCGTCTTGTTCCCGGCGAAGTCACAGGCCGTCCCGGAAGCCCGGTTGAACTGCCGCGTCGAGACCGGTTCGACCCGTTTCCGGCCTGGAAAGAGCCTGCCCTCAGGTCGGACTTCGCGATAGCAGCCACGCGGCCTCAACAGCAGGCCTGACGAAAGCGCCGCGAGCCGATCCTTCTGCCCATTGCCCTGATCAACGCGGATCAGCATGCGGTGGCTGCCGATGTCACTGACCTTCAGATGGGTAGCTTCATACGCATAAACCGCCGCGACAGGCTACGCTGTGCGCTGCCCGGTATCTGAACCCAAGTCCCGGCGAAACCTTCAGCATGCGCGCGACCTCTTTGGCGCTCAGCACTGGGGAATTTCCTTGAACGCGCACTGATAGCGCATGTGCTGGTTTATATCGTGTCGCGAAGTGGCCACTCTTCTCCTGGCTCCTCTGCAGCCGAGGCCACAGCCGCATGAGGCCCTTGCCAGGCACGGGATCGAAATACTTCCCTGATATCCGGTCAGGGGTGTGCAGGAGCCGCATTCGAGACACCGTCGGCACCAGCGAATATGGCCAGTATGCGCGCAATGCCATCACCTGTATTGGCCCCGTTATGAGGAGACCGAAAGGCCTCAACGAGTGCATCGCCGGCTAGGTATGTTCTGGTTCCCGCATTGCCATAATCGACGGTTACTTGGCCTTCAAGAATATATGCCGCCAGCGGCACGTCGTGGCGATGCCACCCGGTCTTTTCCCCGGGTTGCATGGTCACGATGGCTATGGTGACCTGTGGCGTTCCTGCCGGGTATTCCAGCGGCTCACCGATCACCGAGGTTTCCGTCTGCAGCAGCACCTCGACCGGCGGATAGCTATCCCGCGCAGATGCAAAGGTTGCGCACAGAGTGAAGGCTGCCAGAAAAATGTATTTCACGTTTGAATTCTCCCAATTTGATCCTGCCTGCATCACTCGACGGCTGCGGCCGGATCTTTCAGACCTCGTGTTCGGAACGAGTTTACCCGCATTTGACCGTAGATGTGGTTCAGTTCAGTCACTGTGAGGCATTCGATTGCAACTTTGAGATGCGCAGTGACACTTTTGAAGCCCGTCTTAGCCGTGAGACACAGTAGGAATAGATTTTTTTTGAATCAGTAAAGTTCCCTTAGCTTAAATCATGTTGACCAGTGACGGGTTCACAGGCAGTTCTGAGAATGGCCTTGATGATACCACCCTTCGCGTCCAGAAAAACTTACCCGCCAGCAATGATTGTCCGACGGTTCGTTTCAGTTCGGCAAGGCGTCCTATCACTGAGCGAAAAGCTCGCCCGCAGCTGCCGCTTGCGTTTAATTTGTCGCGTAGAGGGGAAGCGAGAAGTTAAGATCTGAGACACGGAAGGAATGCTGGTCTGGAAAGGCGGCTTCGTTAGCGGATCACATGTACAGCGCATTTGGCGTGACGCACGACCCGGGCGGCAGTCGAACCAAGGAAGTAATCTTGCAGACCCGGCCGGTGCGAAGCGATGACGATGCAATCGATGCCATACTGATCGGCGTATTCGACGATCGTGCGCCCCGAATGGCCAATGACGACTTTCGACTTGATGTTCTTCACCCCGCCGACATCTGCCCTGAGCGCGGTCAACAGCTCATCGCGCGTTTTCTCCAACAGGCCAGGAGGCAGGAGTTGGGTCACGTATGCGGGCATCGCCTCTGCGACCGTCAGCGCTGTGATCTTGCCTTCACCATCGGCGAGCAGCAGGGCCACATCTATTGCACTGGTGACACCGAGGCCGTGATCCGGAGCGATAGGGACCAGAATGTTCCTATACATCGTGTAACCTCTTCAATTCTTGCCCAAACGACATCCAGGCTGGAAATTTCTCACATTGATCCGATCATCCAACGGATCCGTCTTAATCAAATCATAGAACAGAAATACCCACCGGGAGTAACGAAGGGTGGCAGATAGGGGGCTGCCAGTCTCGTATCAGTTAGGTTCTTCAGCGAGCAACACGAGGGCGACGAACAGGAGCGCCTGGAAGACCAGTGCGAAGCTCTGAGCGCGGGTTGCAGCAAGGCAGCAAGGATGATCCTGGCCGCGCGGGTGTTATTGCGAGTTGTTGCACGTTGCAGGCCAGTGGGTCTCCCGCTCCCGATCAGCCTAGCCAATCTTCCATGCTATTTGAAGAAAACTGCAATTTCCTTTGTGTTGAAGCAAACTAGCCTGCCTAAAATTTTGATACCGTCTTCGTGTCCCGTGCTCCACCCTTGAAAAACCGCCGGTTGCAGAAGCTCCGAATCTGGGTTCCTTTCGGCCAGGACAGCTTGAGCCACGCTTCCAACGCGGTCAGAGCGGCTATGCGCAACATTTTCTGCCGCACACGCGGCAAACTCTCCCAGACGCGCAACCGATACCATTTCGTGTCCGAAGACCGCGCCCGCCCCCCGGACCGGTGGCTGTAATACCAATGCAATCGCTGTTCACACGCACAGGCCCAAGGCATCGAAATTGCGAACACGATCGATTGAGGCTCGCCGGAACTCCGTTCCAGTTCACGGCGTGTGTCTTTTGTCAGGCGCTCCGTAAACCCAATCTTGAACAGAGCCGGATTGTGGCGGCTCACCAGAAGATAAACCGTCCCGCTCCTGACATGCCGCCGGAACCACCGGATTCGCGATGACCTGCGACGGTATCGGGTGCTTCTCGATCTCACAATTCAGCCTCAGCCCGTTTCGACGAAAACCAGACTGCCTTGAGTGCATGCAGCGCGTCGAGTGTCGCTCGCGTCGAAACAGGTTTTCTGGGGATATTGATCCCAAATTGGGACTTTCCGTTTCGTCCTGCAACATCTGTCTCTTGGCAATTCTCAAGCGGAAGCTCGGGACCGTACCAGTCTATCGCAGGCAAAGCCGTCGCCAGACCCGAACCGAGCAGGACCTGCCTCGCTTTGTTCCCCGTACACGCGGGGATGAACCGACCCATCGGGTGAAGAGCTACTTCATCGACTTGTGTTCCCCGCACACGCAGGGATGAACCGCCGATACAGCCCTATCCCCAGGTTTCGCGCAGATTGCCGAGGTGATGATTTTGAAGTGGCCGGAAATCAGTGACCCGTTCTGATCCAAAACATTCCGGCGGGTCTTTGGAGGACAGGCGAGCTTGCTCTGAAACCTGGAATGTGCGCCAATTATGATAAGATTTTCCCGTCGTAGGTTACTGGCTGGAAACATCGGGAGCGAGCCTTTCAGGTTACTCAATACGTGCACGACCTGAAATGTCCCGATCCGTTCCCCGCCACTACCCGGCATATTTGAGGTACCAGTCAACGGCTCCGTTATCACATGGGAGCCAGAGATCAGCCTAAGACAAGAATTGTCTTGAGTCGCTGCAAATATGTGGCCTCAGGTTGCATAAAGGAAGCCCACAGTCCCGCACTACGTGTGTCGGATTGAATTCTCAAAACAAACCTATAGCGATAGGAACGCTAACATTTTCTCGGGAACCCTGAGTCGGGTCGCCCACCTAATACAACAGTCGTGTGCGTAGCTGATTTGTCCTGCGCTCTGACAAATAAGTGGGATGTCTTTTTCCGAGATATGTTAGCAACGGCCTGGCACCAGGTTGTTTAGTCACCAATTCAAGCGCCCTCTTGCTCAACATGCGTGAAACGTCCCCGAGTTATGATTTTGCCCTCTCCGCAAACAGCCTTCAGGACGGGTATCTCTGTGAAGGTTGTAATCTGGAGCTGACTTTTTTGCTGTCCTCCGGGCGCGCTGAACTCTCCTTTGGCATCGGTCATAATCCTGATCCTGCTCAGGATCGAACAAGGCGGGGGGTCTGACAGAGTGGTCGGCGGAGGTGATTAATCGGTATGGGCAGGGTTTCTGTCAAAACCGTATTTCGGAATTGAACCAGAAAAGGACCAAAGACATTGCCTGAAATCGTAGATATCCATATTGGCAAGCGCCTGTGCCAAAGGCGCTGGCAGATCGGCATCACCCAGAAGGTTTTGGCCGAAAAGACCGGGGTGCAGTTCCAGCAGATCCAGAAATACGAAGCTGGCATCAACCGTGTGTCCGCCTCCCGCCTCTGGGATATTGCCGAGGTCCTGGAAGTACCTGTCAGTTGGTTTTTCGAGGGGTTGAAGCCGGGCACGGATGGGCAAGACAACGCAGGCCCCGATGCCGATTTGCTCGAGAGCCGCGAAACGGTTGAATTTGTAACTTCCTGGCACGGGATGCCGGATGTTCAGCGCGTGTTATTCCTAAATTTGACAAAAGAGATGGCCCTCAGGGCGCAGAAGGGCGCGCCATGAGCAACTGGCTGATATCCTGGTCGAGAGAGTTGTAACCGGCCCATTTTGAAGTTCCAGTGGACTTGGGCGCTATCCTGACTTTCACCGGCCATCTCCATCACAGATCAACGTCGTCGGTGACTGTCATCGGTGGTCGGTGGGGATTTCAATCTCAGACATGAGCGCATGAGCCAAAGGCTGTTCCTTTGCCTCCCTGGTCAGGCCAGGTTGCCCGGTCGCAATAGGGTCAATTCAGTCAGAAACCACTTGGCTGCCTTGGCGCTTCTGCGTGTTTGTATAAAGATGTCCGACATTTCGCCGCAGTCATCGCGGTTACAGCAGCGATGTGCCATGACACAGTGCGTCTGACGGAGGAGGTGCTGCTGGAGAGAATTGAACTCTCGACCTCTCCCTTACCAATGGAACGTTTTAGGTGTGATTTGTTGAGTAATATCAGTTAGTTGTGATGGATTGCTTGTTGAGTTGCACGGTTTTTGCACAACTTTCTCAAACAAGTTAAGGTTAAATGGAACAAATAGGGTGAAATTCACCCTACGCATTCTTGGTCGCAGCATTCCTCGTAGAAGCTAGTTCTGACCTGAACAAAACTCATTCTTCGTTTGACTTCTCTGCTGCTAGCAACGGTGTGGTGTGAGCGACGGGATTGATTGGCCCGTGGCCAAATGGTGAAAGATTGACGGCGTAGGATGAGCTTTAACCTATCATCACAGGTTCTGCGCAAAATCAAAAACCTGCATTATGGCGCGCTGAAGCGAGTTTCTATCGATTTTATTGACGAAAATTTGTTGAATTTGGTCATACGCCGGCATATTTTCCAGTATTGGAGGCGCTTTGATGATCTACCGGTTGGAAATTGAAAATTTTTATTCTGTACGCGAACGGCAAGTCGTCGATCTGACGGTAGGCAAGAAAGTTCCCGACGAACCGGGGCGTTTGGTTCCAGTTTTTGACGGTGCAGAGGAGCGCGCTCCAAGAGTAGTTGCGATATATGGCGCAAACGCTTCAGGGAAGTCTAATGTTCTGCGCGCTATCGCGTTTCTGTCTTGGTTCGTTCAATACAGTTTTCAACATAAAGCAAGAGCCCTGCTACCTTACCAAAAATTTCTGACCACGACTTCTTACAAAGCTCCGACTCGGCTGTCATTGACGTTCTCTGGTAAAGAGGAGCCTTTGACGGCTGATAGCCTCAAGACCTGCCCATACACCTACACTCTAGAGCTCTCGTCTCGCGACGACTTGGAAGATCGGGTCATTAGTGAAAGTTTGTATTACAAGCCTAAAGATGCCTCGCGGATGGTTCGGATTTTCGAAAGGAATGAGGCCGGAGAAATAAAGGTGGCAAAGTGGATTGGTCTAAGCCACCAACATTCAGTTTTGAAAACCATACTTCGTCCCGATGCGAGTGTAATTTCGACTTTGGGCCAACTAAACAACGAGCTAGCTCTTAATTTCATCAATGCCGCAAGCTCAATTGACACCAATACTCTGCTGACGAGATTTGAGCACAACGAGCAGGACTTATTGAGAGTATATGCGTCGAACGAAGAGATACTTGAAGCTCTTAACCGCGACATCCGTCGCATAGATCTTGGTATCGACCAAGTTGAGATCTTGGCTGAGAATGGTGGGCCGGTTGCAAGTTTTGCTCACAATGGTCTGGACCAGCCAATCAAGATGCTATTTGAAAGTCACGGTACGCAGCAGTTCGTAAGGATTTACCCAACTCTCTACCGAGCGCTAAAGATAGGTGGGATTGCGGTAATCGATGAACTTGACGTTGCAATCCATCCCACCGTTTTCCCAGAGATAATGCGTTGGTTTTCAGATCCGGAACGCAATCCGCACGGAGCACAGCTCTGGATGAGTTGTCACGCAGTCTCATTACTTGATGATTTACTGAAAGAAGAAGTATTCATCTGCGAGAAAGATACGGGCGGAGCTACACAGGTTTATGGCCTTGGTGATATCAAGGGCATCCGACGCGGAGAGAACTTCCAGCAAAACTATCTAGGCGGGGTCTATGGCGGGATTCCGAGTATCGGTTAATGAGTAGGCGCAAGATACCACGTAGAGAACGCGTCTTTCTTGGATGCGAAGGTGAGAGTGAACAGGGCTATGGGGCACTTTTAAGAAAGCTTGCGGATGAAGCGGGATTAAATGTTCATATTGTGATCAAGAATCTTCAACCAGCTGGTGATCCACTCGCTCTCGCTCAAAAAGCCATCCAGCATTTCGACAAGGAAAATCGAAAAGCGCCCTTCATTGGAAAAGCGATCATGTTGGATACAGATCGACTGACTGAACCAGCAGATAGAGGGCGGCGCGCTCTAGAGTTGTTAGAACGGAAGCAATTCATCACAGTATGGCAGAGACCTGACCACGAAGGTCTATTGTTACGACATTTCCGCGGTCGTGAACGAAGCGATCCCCCTCGTGGCAGGTCGTTTGCTGCAATTCAGGCTGTTTGGCCTGGCTACAGAAAAAATATGGCTGCCGCGGACTTAGCCGTGCGTATCAATTTGGTTGACGTCCAAAGGGCCGCGGGAGTTACGCCGGGACTATTCGAACTTCTTCAGTTAATTGGTTTAGAAGTAGAATAACATCCAAGCTATCTAGTGACGTCGAGCATCCAGTGGGGGATGTGACCAACATCCGTCACTAGATTCTTCGAGAAGTTGGTTTTCTGCGCGCTGAGGACATCGATACCAATTTCTGAAATTCGAACATTTAGAGCCCGCGTGGATGAACGTGGCGATTATGTGTTTATTTTTAGAGCACTCCCCGGTCTGCACAGGTGCTCTAAAGCATTGATTCCGTGCAAGAAACAAAATGGATTCCATGCACTGCTTTTGCATGGATTTTGCACGCATTAGGGACAATGTTGTCAAATAATGCAGTACTCTGCAGCTCCTTGTCGTGCTTCTATGCGGTTAATAATTGAGCTTATAGCGTAAAAAACTATATTTGTCAGTATGTTATGGTGCGCCTAGAGGGAGAAAGTTTGAACTCTCTCTTTGAGATACTAGAGGAATGGGAAGCCCATCTCGCATCTTTGGATCGTGACGATCTGAGGTGCGATGATGACGAAATCGAGCCATGAATTTAACGCCAGTGCTACGGCTGCAAAAAAGCGGGAAGCGCCATTTTCGCTGCGTCTGACCTTTGAAGAACGCGCCAGATTGGAGGAAGCCGCCAATGGCTTGCCTCTGGGTGCGTATATAAAGGCCGTTCTGTTTGACGGTGATCTGACCAAGGTGCGCCGCCGCAATACCAACCCTGTGGCCGATCACGCGACCTTGGGGCGCGTGCCTGACGCCCAAGTTGCAGGCCTGGGCGAAGGAAGAAGAGCAAAAAGCACGTAAGTCAAATCTGGCGGCGCAGTTCCAGCGAGAACAGATGGTACAACGCCATCGCAAATTGCGCAGTGACCTCAAGCGCCAGCAGGAAGAGCGCTGGCTTCGAGAAGAAAGATACAGGCCGAGCGAACGCCCACAGGTATTCGCGGCTTGTGGGGCTGGTTGACGGGCAAAAATCGGAAAATCCGCCGCCAGCACGAAGCTGAAATCGCCCTCGCACAAACCCGCGACCGGAATGAAAAGCAGGATGTGATCCGTAAACAACTGGCCGAACGCCGCGTGTTGCAACGTCAGATCAAACTCGCCCGAGAGCGCGCAGCAAAAGACTAAAACCCGAACCCGTGGGCGCGGTACTGCCAGCCGGGAGCGCGGCAAGGATTTTAATCCTAACCAGTGAAAGGAGAACGCCATGAGACACACACTCATGCTTAATCTGGACGACCGCCACGCACGACAACTTGACGAGCTAAGCCGCCATTTCAAACTGGCGGCTGAGGATACGCTGCATCTTGCCATACGGCTGGCTCATGCCAACCGCAGCAAACCCGATGTGCTGGTGCCGGAGTATAAGCCGCGCCACAATGAGAACTGCCCGGATGACAACACGCCTTATTGATGACCCCATTGGCGGATGGTTGCAAAGAGGAGATTTTCGATATTTACTTAATGCTCGGGTCATTTTTCGACGTCTGTGATTGAATTTCGACATCAGCTGCGGTACATTGATTTTCCGCTTTCCTCTCGTTGGTGCGGTATTTTTCGACTTGAGTGAAAGATTTTCGACAATGCAGATTGCAGCAACCAGACCAGATTTTTTCCAAAATGAGCCCGTGCCCGATGACGTTACATTGGCAGGCTGGGCGGCGCTCGTACATCATCTGGGCATCGCTGCACCTGTCCGTAAACTATCATGCATTTCAAGTAAACATGTCCGTGGGAACAAGCGGATTGAGGTGCATTGGGACGTATTTGACAAGCGCTATCTGCCTGACGCCACGCTAGAGGGGCATCTGAATTTTGCGCTTCGGCATGAAGATATCGACTTGCTGGTGTTGAAGCACGTTTTAGATGCTGTTCCAGCGCAGGCCATTGAGGATATCGTTGCAGCTACACCAACGGGCGCAAATGCGCGCCGAATATGGTTTTTCTACGAAATTCTGACGGGGAAGACGCTTGAACTGGAAGATGCACCCAAGGTCACAGCCGTCGATGCTCTGAACCCCAAACTGTATTTCACTGGAAAGGTTCGATTTTCGCAACGCCACCGTGTCCGGGATAACTTGCTTGGTACAGGGGAGCTTTGCCCGATAATTCGGCGCACCGAAAAGCTACAAAAACTTGTGGACTCCAACTTGGCGCAACAAGCGCAGGATATCATCGGAAAGACCGGAGCGCAGGTCATCGCAAGGGCAGCAAGTTTCATGTTGCTGGCCGATAGCCGGGCGAGTTTCGAAATTGAAGGAGAGCGCCCACCAATCAATCGGCTTGAGCGTTGGGCGCGCGCTATTCTGGAAGCTGGGAAACGACCCCTTAACCAAACCGAGATTTACCGACTGCACGGTATTCTCATTGGCAACGATGATCGCTTTACTCCGGTAGGCTACCGCGAAGACGGTGTTTTTCTGGGTGACTGGGACCATCACAATGAACCCATGCCGGAGTTCATTGGCGCGCGCGCTCAGGATGTGCCTGAGTTGATGACAGCGCTCAATAACTGCAACAACAGGCTTCGGATATCAGATTCTGACGATGTTGATCCGGTGTTGCAGGCAGCCTGTATTGCTTTCGGCTTCGTCTACATTCACCCGCTTGCTGACGGGAATGGGCGTCTGCATCGCTGCCTTATTCATCATGTATTGGCAGAGCGCGGTTATACTCCGGCGGGCATGGTCTTCCCTGTATCGACAGTGATGCTCGACCGGATCGACGACTACCGGGATGTTCTGCAAAGCCACTCATCGCCACTCATGGATTTTATTGAGTGGCATGCCTTGCCGAATGGCAATGTCGAAGTCACGAACGAAACAGCAGATTTATACCGTTTCTTTGATTGCACGGCGGAAGCGGAGTTTCTGTATGAGTGCGTGTTGCGCACCATTGAAAAAGATTTGCCGGGCGAAATCGATTACCTTAAACGGCATGACCAGGCGATGCGCAATATCATGAATGCGGTCGAGATGCCGGATCGCATAGCCGAAAACCTGATCATGTTCATTCGGCAAAATGGCGGCGCTTTGCCTCGCAAACGGCGTAACCGCGATCCATTCGACAAGCTGACCGATGAAGAAATCACCCTCATTGAAGAAATCGTAGCAGATGCCTTCGATGAGGGAGAATAATCAGTCTGTCGATACCTGAATTGGCCAATCAGCCAGCTCTTAAATCGTCAGATCGTCGATTGATTTTCCGGTTTCCAGTGCCTCTTTCACCCATGCGGGTTTGCGGCCACGTCCGGTCCATGTCTGGGATGGATCGTCAGGATTGGCGTATTTCGGGGCGGCTTTGGTGGCTGTTTTCTTGCCCTTGCCGTTATGCAGGGCAATCACATCTTCAAAGGCTACGCCCAATTTATCGGGAACAGCGCGCATTTCTTTCAGCGCCGTTTGCAGTGTTTCTTTTTCCACTTCCACGGCCTTGTTGCACAAATCGTGTCGGGGATTCACTGTATGAATCCAGTGTGATAGCCGGAGAGCAAGAGCAGTTGGTCCCCGACGAAATAC
>WQBJ01000008.1 GCA_013032095.1 Ruegeria atlantica
CGCGCCCGAACCAGTCGGGCAAGTGGTTCAACGCGGTGCAGTACGGCGTCCGCAAAGAAGACAACATGCTGGACTACGATCAGGTCGAGGCGCTGGCGAAAGAGCATAACCCCAAGCTGATCATCGCTGGCGGCTCGGCCATCCCGCGCCAGATCGACTTTGCTCGCATGCGCGAGATCGCCGACATGGTCGGCGCCTATCTGCACGTGGACATGGCGCATTTCGCTGGTCTGGTGGCAGCAGGCGAGCACCCCTCGCCCTTCCCGCATGCGCATGTGGCCACGACCACGACGCACAAGACCCTGCGCGGCCCGCGTGGCGGTATGATCCTGACCAATGATGAAGATATCGCTAAGAAAGTGAACTCAGCGATCTTCCCCGGCATTCAGGGCGGCCCACTGATGCATGTGATCGCAGCCAAGGCCGTGGCGTTCGGAGAGGCTCTGCAGCCGTCCTACAAGGATTACATCAAGCAGGTTGTGGTGAATGCACAGGCGCTGTCGGACCAACTGATCAAAGGTGGTCTGGACACCGTGACCCACGGCACCGACACCCATGTGGTGCTGGTCGACCTGCGCCCCAAAGGCGTCAAGGGCAACGCCACCGAGAAGGCTCTGGGCCGCGCGCACATCACCTGCAACAAGAACGGCGTGCCGTTTGACCCGGAAAAACCAACCATCACCAGCGGCATCCGCCTGGGCTCGCCCGCTGGCACCACCCGCGGCTTTGGCGAGGTCGAATTCCGCCAGATCGCCGACTGGATCATCGAGGTTGTCGACGGCCTGGCCGCCAATGGCGAAGACGGCAACGGCGCGGTCGAAGCCAAGGTCAAGGCCGAGGTCGCAGACCTCTGCGCCAAATTCCCGATCTACCCAAACCTGTAAATCTCACTGCTTACAGTGACTTGAACGGCGTCCTTTGGGCGCCGTTTTCTTTGACCAGTTGTACTCAAATAAAGCCGCGCCAGCGCAGAACGATCAACGCCAGCGCCGACAAGGCTAGAAAACCCAAGGCCAGCGATCCAAGAAAGCTTAGAAACCAACCCCAACGTCGATCAGCCAAGTTGATTCCGCTCAGATGGGCCTGAACCTCTTCTGACGCTTTCACAAGTTTCGGTGTATCCAGCACCAGACGCAGTTTGGGGTGAGCCGCCATCTGTTCGGCATTCGCCAGTAGCAGCGCCTGTTTGTAAATCCGTCGGGGCAGCTGCCGTTTGGCCTTTCTGACCGACGCTGTCAGTGTTTTGTCCCGCATTCCCAGCTTTTTTCGCATCAACTGCAAAGTGTGCGCAATCTGGCTTTGGACATCTGTATTTTCCGACATGACGAGGCCTCCAAGCCCGCTAATCTAACCACCCTGCGCAAGGGCGACAATGGGGCTGGCTGTTTCTGTTTGCGGCGGGTATCACGTGCCTCATGCTGAATACGATCATACATGGCGAACCTACCGCGAACCCTCCTTTGCTGATTGCGCATGGTCTTTATGGCTCGGCACGGAATTGGGGCGTAATTACCCGGCGTCTGGCGGATGAGCGGCAGGTCGTGGCCGTCGATATGCGCAACCACGCCTATAGCATGTGGACCGATCAGCACAGCTATCCCGACCTCGCCAATGACCTGGCCGAGGTGATCGACCATTTTGGTGGCAAGGCCGATGTGGTGGGACATTCGATGGGCGGCAAAGCAGCCATGACGCTGGCGCTGCAGCATGGAAATCTGGTGCGCAAGTTAGTCGTGGCCGACATAGCGCCTGTCAGCTACAGCCACAGTCAGATCCAGTTCATTGAGGCAATGCGCGCCGTCGATCTTTCGAAGGTTGAGCGCCGCTCGGACGCATCAGAGCAACTGGCAAAGTTGGGCGTTGAGCCTGCGCTACAGAGCTTTTTTACACAGTCGCTGGATGTCAAAGGGCAACGCTGGTTGCTGAACCTGGACGTTTTGGCCGCCGAGATGCCGACGATCATGGGCTTTCCTGAACTGGACGCAAGCTGGGACGGGCCAGCCCTGTTTCTGTCTGGCGCCGCATCCGACTATGTCTTGCCGGAACACCGCGACCTGATCCGGCGGCTGTTCCCAGCCGCCAAGTTTGCCAAGATACCCGGTGCAGGACATTGGCTGCACGCCGAGAAACCGCGAGAGTTTGAAGCGGCTGTCCGGGCATTCCTGAACGCCTAGGGTTCAGAAATCTCACCGCCGGCATTGACCCAATCGGACAATCCGCCAAGGTTATAAACCTGATGATACCCCATATCTTTCAGCAACTTACCCGCCAAGGCAGCGCGACCGCCGGCAGCGCAATACAAAACTATCGGGCGATCTTTCCGTAGTTCGGGGTCATGAGATTGCAGGGAGTCATCGGCCCGAAACTCCAACATGCTACGAGGGATATGATGTGCTCCTTTGGCCCGACCGGTCTGCTGCAATTCAACGGCATCGCGCACATCCAGCAACAAACCGCCCTGCCCTAAAAGCACTTGGGCAGAAGCGGTGTCTACGCGTTTAACAACCGCGTTTGCGGCCTCCATCATGTCTTTAACGGTTAATGGCACGAATTATCCTCCGGTGGCTGTCACCGGAGGTTAACATGCAGAAAATGGATGGTGTAGGCCGACCTTACTATTGCTCGACTATTGCTCGCGGAAGGCGCGCGACATGCTGTCTGTGACCGGCTTGGCGATATAGGCCGCAAAGGTCCGTTCTTCCGTCTGGATCATGATTTCCGCGGGCATTCCCGGCGTCGGGATAAAACCGCGCACACGTTCAAGCTCCTCAGGCTCAAGCGAGATGCGGGCAAGATAGACCTCTTGCGGAGCACCGTTGGTGTCTTCAATCAAAGAGTCCGCCGACAGATAGAACACCTGACCGTTCAACACCGGTGTCGTGCGCTGATTCAGTGCCACCAGACGCACGGTCGCATCCTGACCAGTCACGACGCTGTCGATCTCGGTACGCGGGATTTGCGCCTCGATGATCAGGGGGGCGTCTGCAGGCAGTATCTCGGCGATAGGCTCACCGGTTTCGATCACTCCGCCGGGGGTATGATAGTGCAACCGCACAACCGTTCCCGACACCGGAGCCCGCACGACCGCGCGGTCCAGAACACTGCGGGCCTGCCGCGCTTTTTCACGAACACTTTCCAGATCGGCTTCGATCACGCCCAGTTCGTCCAGCGCAGCCTCTCGATATGCGGCGCGGGTCCGGGCTATCTGCTCTTCGTATCTCAGCAACATCTGGCTGATTTCAGACGCCTCAGCTTGCAGGCGCGCCTGTTGCCCTTGGGCTTCGGCCTGAACCCGACGGATCGTGTTTAGATCTCCCTTACGCACCAAACCCTTTTCAAATAGAGCCTGCTTGGTATCGTATTCTTCTTGCAGGATTTCCGAACGCCGCAGCATGCTCTCCAACTGTGCCTCGAAGCCGCTAGAGCGAATTCTCAGTGCTTCCATATTCCGCTCCAACAGAGCGATATCGTTCAGCAAAGTCTTACGTGACAAGTCAAACGTGATCTTCTGCCCGTCGAGAATTGTCATCACCTCCGTGTCGTCCGCAGCAGCCATCAGGCTCGGAGAAAACTCCAGCCGTTGCAGCTCTCCGTACTCGGCGTTCAGACGCTCGGACATAGCCTGCAGTCGGATTTTTCGAATGAACAACTCGCGTTCGTTAGCTTCGGCCGAAGTTTGGTCTAGCGTCATCAGCACTTGTCCTGCTTTGACGGCCTGCCCTTCGACAACCTCGATGTCCTGAATGATGCCGCCTTCAAGGTGTTGCACGATCTTATTGCGGCCAGTGGCAACAAAGCTGCCCTGTGCAATCACCGCAGCCGCCAGGGGTGCGCGGAAAGACCAGACACCAAAGCCGCCGAAGCAGACAACCAACAGGATCATGCCGATAACCACCAGACGATTGATCGAACGCGGGACTTCGGCGTACCAGACATCGGGGTCTTTGGGATCGTTATTCACGGGTACAAGATCATTCATGTCGCACCCCCCTTATTGGTTTTGAATGCTGGGCGTGTTGTTGCGCGGCCCATTCAGTTGTTGCAGAACCTGTTCGCGCTGACCAAACAGCGCCACCCGGCCATCCGTCAGCAACATGATCTTATCGACCACGTTCAGCAGCGTTGGCTTCTGCGTGATCACGACTACGGTAATCTTATTTTCTCTGGCCTGCTCAATGGCTCGGGCCAACGCCTTGTCACCTGCCACATCGAGGTTCGAGTTCGGTTCATCCAAAACAACCATGCGCGGGTTGCCAAAGAACGCCCGCGCCAGCGCGATGCGTTGTTTTTGGCCACCAGACAGAGGCGAGCCATCGGCCGCCACCACCGTCTCATAGCCTTGCGGCAGTGTTGCGATCATATTGTGCACATCAGCCAGCACGGCGGCGTCGTGAATCTGTTCATCCGTCGCATCCGAGCGCATCCGGCCGATATTGTCCTTGATTGTGCCCGGGAACAGTTGAACATCCTGCGGCAAGTAGCCAATGCTTTCACCAAACTGGCGAGGGTCCCAGTTGCGGATGTCCATCAGATCCAGCCGGACACTGCCCGACGTGGGCAGGATCGATCCCACCAATGTTTTACCCAGAGTGGTTTTGCCCGCCCCCGAGTTGCCAATGATGGCCAGAGTCTCACCCGGGTTCAGCGAGAAGCTGATCCCGTTCAGCACGACGCGCTTGGTACCGCCAGGCACGTAAAGCAGGCGCTCTACGTCCAACCGCCCCTCGGGCCGCGGCAGGCGTAGTTTTTCAAACTGCAGAGCAGAATTGGACAACAGTTGGTTGATCCGACCATAAGCTGCCCGCGTCAGCAGGAAGGAGTTCCACCCTTCGATCGACCCTTCGATTGGTGCAAATGCGCGCCCTGCGATGATCGAAGCCGCGATGACCATGCCGCCGGTGATTTGGCCCTGCAGCGCAAGATACGCGCCCCACCCCAGAATGCTGATCTGTGTCAGCAGACGCACGCCCCGTGAAATCGCGGCGAAGATCACGTTTCGATCCTGTGCACGAACTTGCCATGTCAAAGATTGCGCGGTGTCACGACCCCAGATGCGCACCGCCTCGGGGATCATCGCCAGAGCATTGATGATCTGACTATTGCGCGCCATCGAATCCAAATGCTGGTTCGCCATGGACTGCGCCTTATTGGCTTCGGCAAACGGTTTTGCCGTCATGCGCTGGTTGATAAACGCAATCGTCGTCAAAATCAGGGCCGTGACAATCACGATCGATCCAAGCTGTGGGTGCACCAGGAAGATCATCAAGATGAACAAAGGCGCGAAGGGCACGTCCAGGAAGGATATCAGCGTACCCGAGACCAAGAAGCCTCGAACCTGCTGGAGGTCACCCAATGTCTGATACTCGCGCCCTGTGCCATGGAGCGAAGCATGCGCAGCCGCGCTAAGGACCGGTGCGCCCAGACGTGCTGCAACCTCAACGCCCGTACGCATCAGCATGAACCGTCGCAAAGCGTCAAAAGCCGACTGGAAGATAACAGCCCCCGCTACGATGGTCGTCAACATGATCAGAGTATCCAGCGACCTACTGGTCAGAACACGGTCACTGATCTGGAATAGGTAAATCGGTATTGCGAGGATCAGAATGTTCGTCGCAAAGGTCAAAACCAGCACAAAGGCCAGATTACGGTAAATCGCCCGCAACGACGTCCGCAGCGTCTTGCGAAAGTCTTCGGGCGGGGTCCGTTTGTGAAATGTTTGGGGTGGCCCCTTCCCATCGCCGCCACCTGAATTGCTGCGCAGCAATGGTTCATTCGCCTTGGCCTCGATAGTGGTCCCCATACGATCACCGCCTTTCGAGCGATACGCGGGGGGTGTACGGTCGCTCGTTTTTCTGACGGTTTCAGGATCGGGGCCGTCGACATCGGCCACCCCAGCACCGCTGCCCTGTTGATTACTTTCTTCGGCAGGCTGCGGCCGCTTGCGCCGGGGGGGAGGCCCGGCGTGCAGGTCCGGATCGTCTTTCGCATCGTGATCCGTAGGGTTTGCTTTTATGGTCTTGCCGTCGCTCGCATCGCCTGCGGCGACCGCCCCCCGATTACTGTCTTCCAGATCACGTACACGGAAGTCTTCGCTCAAACGTAATCCAGGAGTTTTCTTTGGTTTCTCTTCAGATTGGTTTGCACTTGATGCCTTTGAGGCGGCGCCGCCATTGCGATCCAACGGGCTGGCGTATCGTCTCGGACGCGACGGGAAATCAATCGGCATATCAAAACTTTCAGGTCACTCGTAAAACAAACAGGTTTACTAGGATAGCATCGATTGCAGGCCGTCGTCGATGCCTGCCATTTCCGATTTCGTCAGCTTGTTGTGACCAGGAGCGTGCTCAGACTTACCCGGCGCATCAAGTTCTTCCATCATCAGTGCGACGGCTTCGCTGATAATCTCGGTTTTTTCCTCCATCGCATCTTCGAAAATGCTTGCCTGATGCAAAAGCAGGTCGGAGTATTCTTCCTCTTTCGCCCTGATCACTGAATCCACACCCATCTTTTTCACATGGGCCGAATTCAGAATGGCATTTCCAGCACCCAGCGCAGCGACTTCTTTGCCGTGGGGTGCATCGACATAAACGTCATCGTCATCCTGCAACACGGTGACCTGCTCGACGTGATTGACCTGTAAGAGGTCGCCCTCGATCTTGAGCACCCGGACCAGCTCTGTCCCCGCAAACATCGGGTCATTCAAGAGCGCGTCTTCTAACGCCTCTGTATCAACTTCTTGCAGAGGTATCACTTCGGCAAGCGTTTCACTCAGTTTTTCATGCGTGTCTTCGCCCGTGGTTGTCAGAGACACCTGGTTCATCACCAGATTATCCTCTGCCTCAGTTGGCTTCGCGCCATGTACCACGTCATTGTCGGACAACACGATGGTCTGAGATACGGCATCGACCGAAGTCATATCGCCGCCAACAATAATCATATCGTAGAAGCTGCCCAACTGTAGAATGTTGGTTACGTTCGTCAGGATATTTTCGCCCAACGTGTAAGCAGTAGATGTCGCCGTGACTTTGGTGGCGATCTGGTCGATATCCGTGGCATCGATGACCTGCTTGATGAAATTCGTCACCAGCATATCACCGGAAATCCAATCAACAGCAACATAGGACCCTTGACCGGTATCTTCGACCTTGTCTTTCAGCCAAGGCGCTTCACTGGCCTCGACTGCGATTTCCGAGGACTGCACCACATGCGTTTGGCTTTGTACACCGGGCTCGCCTTCATCAACATCGGAAACAACGGCCACCTGGTTGAACACTGTCAGGTTTGTGGCTTTACCACCTACAAGGATGTTGGGTGCGTCAATCCAGCTGACAGTCATCGCAACCTCGTTTATCGCCAGGTTACCACCCGCAACTACTGAATGGCCGTCGGCAAACTCCGGGTCTTCGGACTGGTCCCACTCGGCCGGCCACGGACTTGGGGTGTCATCCTCGACACCGTCTTCTTCATCCTTCTTGAGATTGGCGGGTAGCAATTCTTCGAAATCGGGCAATTCATCG
The DNA here is from genome assembly GCA_013032095.1 of Ruegeria atlantica. Classification (GTDB taxonomy): domain Bacteria; phylum Pseudomonadota; class Alphaproteobacteria; order Rhodobacterales; family Rhodobacteraceae; genus Ruegeria; species Ruegeria atlantica_E. The sequence goes on from WQBJ01000008.1 coordinate 7,518, forward strand.
ACATGCTCGCCGTTCACAATTATACCCACGGCTTCCTCGCCGTGGAATTGATGAATCTCAGCCCCTTCGAACTCAGTGTTCGCGGGCGATTGCATCTGGTCGATGAGCTCTTCAACCGCCGTGCCAGACAGGTAATCCTCAATATGTATTGAAGGTGGCAGCGTAGCATGCAGAGACATCGCGACTGCAAACAACCCGTCACCGTGCTCCATCAAAGCATCGACATCGCGGAAATCGCCCTCACCGATGGTATCGTTGTCGTTCAGGTAAAGCTTCTGGAACGTGTACGTGACTGCTGACCCAACCAATTCGAAAATAAACTCGGGCTTCAGGACCATGTTGAACTGCACGGAAGATCCCACAAACCCTTCTGGTAGACTAAAGTTCAGACCGAAGAAAAATCCGGGCGATGCATCAGAAAATTGAAGTTGCTCAGGTGCAGCAGGTGGCAAAGAGACATCAGCCTGTGGCGCGGCAAATTTGTACGGCAGTAGTTTGTGTGCACCCGCCTCCATTTTCAAATCTGCCGAGACCTGAATTTTGGTGGAATCCGCCAGTTCGTCAAGCTCGGCCTGGCGCCTTAGCGCGGTAAATTCTTCATACTGATCACGCAACCGAGCTTGCTCGGTCGTAAGTTCAAAAGTTCCAACGAAATGTGCAATTTGTTCCGTAATACTGTCGAGCGACATATCGGTTCCCTTCCCCGCTCCGGCCTGTAATTTCCGGTTTGGGTTAAGCTGGGCCGAGGCCGCTTATTTGCGGCCTCAGCGTTTTCTTGAATGGGGTCAGAGCCCGCGTTTGCGAGCTCTGGCTCCTGTTACACGTCAGTGTCGTCGCTGGTGTAAGTCGAGTTCATCGTACCACCAACCATTGTCGTATCGACCGAGTTGCCAAGGACGTTTGCGCCCATGACGATCGACTGGTTGAAGGCGGACGTATCGACCACCGCAGCGGCATTTGCATGAGACTCACCGTTTACAATGCCGTCGCCGCCATTGTTCGAGCCCCAGGTTCCGGCGCTGCCGCCGTTACCACCGGCGCCCGAGTAAGCACCCGAGACATCGCCGCCGGTGGCGCTGCCACCGTGGACGTAGCCGACTTCTGCGAAGCCATTTGCATCACCACTTTGGCCACCCGTGGATTGCGCGGCACCACCGCCACCACCGAAGCCGGATTCGGACATGCCGTCGTTCGTACCGTATGCGGTCGAATTTGCATCGTTATCCGAGCTACCGGTTCCACCGTAACCCGAGATCGCCTCGGCCATGCTGTCCGCAGAACCATCGGTGTCTGCCGTGGCAAAGATCGAGGACTCGCCACCGTAGCCAGCATCGTTGTCTGCGTCTGCAGAACCCGTGCCGGTACCTGTCGACGTCGCATCCTGATCGAGTGCGCCGCCGCCGCCGCCGGTCCCGTTTGCTTCTGCCATGCCGGTTCCATCAGCATCTGCGCGACCATCGGTGTCGTTGGTTCCGCCAGCGCCACCGGCAGAGTCGGCATCCTGATCGTTGCCCGCTTCGCCCATGACATCACCAGGAGTCTGGGTGATTACAGGACCAGCAGCATCCTGGTTGCCCACACCCTGAGCGTCGGAGGTTGCGTCTGCACGACCACCTTCGCCGTAAGCACCCATGCCGTCGCCACCGTCGCCGCCGTCACCGCGAGCACCGTCGCCGCCGTCACCGCCGTCGCCTTCACCGCCTTTACCGCCGTCGTCACCGTCGCCGCCGTCACCGCCGTCACCGCCGTCGCCGGCGTATTTCCAGCCCCAGTCGCCGCCGTCACCGCCGTCGCCGCCGTCACCGCCGTCGCCGCCGTCACCATAACCGCCTTTGCCGCCGTCACCGCCGTCACCGCCTTCGCCGTCACCGCCGTCACCATAACCGCCTTTGCCGTCTGCATCAGCGTCGGATTTGCTGCCAGCTAGACCCAGCCCGATGTTGCCACCTGCGGATGAATCATTCGCTTCGGTGTCATTGTCGGTTTCATTTTTGGCCAGACCAAGGTTGGCTGCACCGCTGTGGCCGCCGTCAGCATTGCCAGAGGATGCGTCGTTGTAAGCAAGCGCGCCGCCTTTGCCATCCGCGTCGCTGTCATTGTCACCGCCTTTGGATTCACCGTAGTTGCCGGCACCTGACAGACCCAGGCCCAGACCCAGGCCAATCGAACCTGCGTTACCGCCGTCACCGCCGTCGCTTTCGGAATCAGACGCGTCCGATTTACCGACGTTGTAGGCTTTGGAATCGCTGTCCGCCTTACCACCGTCGCCGCCGTCACCAGATCCGCTGGCATTTGCGTCCGACTTGATGACGTTCATACCCAGGGTTTTCGCATCACCCGAGTCTCCGCCATCTCCAGCTTCGGAATCGGCATTGGCGTCACCAGACTCACCGCCACCTGAAAATGCAGTGCCGCCCTTGGTGTCGGACATCGCGTTACCGCCTTTGGCTTCACCGCCGTCGCCGGAATTGCCACCCAGCGACTCGGCATCGATGCCATCATCGGATGTGGCGGTGCCGCCCCTTGCATCTCCGTACTGCTCGAACGTGCCGCCGTCATTCGAGACCTTAGCACTACCCAAGAAGTCGTTGTCTTTCAGGTCAGCAAGCTGGCTGTTGATCGACAACATATCGTTGCCGGCACCGTCCAGCGAAATGTCCAGGTTCATATCGTCGCCTGGATCGTAGTCAAAGTCGTTTCCTACGGTGATAACGTCGTCGACCTCGCCACCTTTGCTTACGTCGACATCGACCAGATCATCGTCGCGGGGAATCCACTCGCCGCCACCAAAATCAATATGAATGTCGTTGTCGATGTCGTTTTCGTTGCTGTCGTCACCGCCGTTTCTATTTGCTTGATACTGTTTTTGGTCCTGATCTTGATCCTGCTCTTGATCCTGATCATTTTCATTTTCTACTTCAGTTTTTTGTTCCTGTTCAGCATCGATGTCAGTTTTTTGCTCCTGATCAACATCAGTATCTTGTTCTTGTTCGTTCAAATTTGCATCGACGTCGGCATGCTTAACGAAGATGTTGGCGTCCACGTCCGCGTGGACTTCATCAACTTCTACTTCACCGATCGCTGTGATGTCATTGTGGGGTTGATTATGACGAGTTCTACTCATAACAAATTTCCATTTTTGTAGCACCCGACCGTCATTCATCTAAAAAACGGCTACTGGCGCGGTTGAAACAATGTCTTAGAACTCAGGCGCAAAACGCGCTTGAGGGTGTCGTTGGTGAATTCGTTTCCCACCTCCCTTTCTCGGCTAAGCCGATACGCTGTCCACGGGGTTTAATGCTCGCGTCAAATTGCGATTCGCGGACAGATCAGGAATTAAGCTTCCCAAATTGAAGCAGGGGTATGGTCGCAGCAGAACGGCGGGCTGAATAGCTGACCTAAAGCATTATATAGCACAACCTATTGATTATAAACGTATTTACCCCAATTAACGGAAAATTAACGCCTTAATTCCATAAAATCCGGACTAGAACCAACCAAACGGCTAAAGCCATATATTCGCGCCACATTTTCGGAAGAAGTTGCTGTGAACCTAAACTAAAGTTCTAGCTCAAATTGGCAGAACAGCACTGATAGTTGATGAAAATCGGTCTTTCAGCTATAGTTACTTAATCTAGAAGTTAATATAGCGTTTATTCGCATTCCGTGTGTTGTTTACGATTACGTCACAGATTTCGTGGCGTGGGTTTAGGGGGAAATAATGAGCAATCCGTTGCAGGATAGTGTTGCGCAAATAGATGTTTATTCCGAAGATTTCTCTATTAATTTCATCGGAAAAGAACTCTTCTTCTCAAAGCAAACTCTTCAAAGCGTTCAGACGGAATTCGGCGTTGCCGCACATAGGTACGATGGCATTGCGGAATTGAAAGCTGACAGCGCATCCAACTCAATGGCTGGCAAAGTGGTCGTGGTCGACCAGATCATGCTCGACGACCTTCTCAACCGTCCGGAAGTGTATACCCAAGCGGTCGGTACGGGCTGCCTTGCCTTCGCATACCGGAAAGAAGAGACAGCCCGCTCTCTGTTCGAAAGCTGGGACCGGGCGCAGTTCGGAGATATCGGCTATCTTCCGATGAACGTCGCACCGGATGTATGGCGTTCCATATTGCGGCTGCTGATGCATGAAGAGTTATACCTGCCCAGCTTTCTGGCCAACTGCGTAGCGCCACCACATGACCCGGGCACTCCCTGCATACTGAGCGAGAAACAGGCTAAACCAAAATCGGAACCGAAGAAACCGAACCCAGTATTTGCCCGACTGACGCGGCGCGAAAAGCAGGTCCTGCGTCTGGTTTCAAAAGGTCAAAGCAACAAGATCATCGCCTCAAACCTTGGCATTACTGAGCACACAGTTAAGCTGCACATGCACAATGTCACAGGCAAGATCGGTGTCAGCAACAGAACGGCGGCGGCGCAGTTTTACTTCGAGGTGACGTCAGACGAAGCTTACGGTCAAGCAGTTGACTGAAACGCTGGAAACCCGCTTTGATCGCCTGATCCTGTTGGTCGGCAAGCTTAATTACATGTGGACCAACACCGAAAGCTTGTTGATTCACCTCATTGCCGGACTTGGCGGTACGAAAAAAGACGTTGCGGTCATCATCTTTCTGACCCTCAACACCACGCGCGCCCGGGTAGACTTGGTAGAACGTCTCGCGAAAATGGACGGCCGCCCGGCCGAAATCCGGGACCCTATCTTGGAACTCACCCAACGGCTAAGCAAGTTGTCGTCTATTCGAAACAAGTACAATCACTGCATTTACTCATTCGATACCGAAAGCGGAAATCCAAAGACTATTTTGATGCGTATCGCGGACAGAAAGACCGATATAAAACTGGGGCGCGAAGACACTGTTGACGAAGAAGCTATTCAGGAAATCGAGAAGATCGTCGCGGAGTTGTCGGCCGCAAACCGGGATATCTGGCAACTGATTGGCAAATTAGGATTTCCAATCTGATTCCAACCACCTCCAGCGACAACTCTATCTGCGCCGAATTTGGTACCCGCGGCCGGACTCGAACCGGCACGGCGTTTCCGCCTGGAGATTTTAAGTCTCCTGTGTCTACCATTCCACCACGCGGGCTAGGTGTGTTGGGCCTGTTTCGGCCCTGAAAAAACCAGTAAGGCCACAAGGCCATGAATACAATGCGCTTTGCGGGCAGAAGCGAAGGATTTTTGCCTTGCGTTTACCAGCGTCGCCACATCCGCATGCCACCAAAGCTTCTAGGCGGGTGACGTCTGCCCCCTTACTGCCAACAAAACAAATTGAAAAGCCGCTAAGTTGGAACTTCCCAACGGAACCGCCAGCGCTTGGCGTGCAAATCAACAGCGTGAACGGAACGGGTGGCTTCGCGCTGCTTATAGACAACGTTCAACCTGCATTGTCTGCCAGAGATCGCCAAAGACCCGTTGGAGGGCCGCAAAGTCGAGTTGAACAACGACGGCAAAGCTGGAAGGTGGCTTTCTAAGCTGCAACTGCGCGGAAAACCAAATTGGGCAAGGTCCTTTTCCCAGAAATCGAACAGATCGTTATATGTTTCCAAGATAGAGGCGGAGCAAAAGCATTCATCGTCTTGGCATCGTTCCCAATCACGTAGTGGCATTCGGATTGGACCTAGTTTTTCAGGCCACAGGGAAAGCAAAAACAATGCTCGGGGTTTAGATTTTTGTGGTGTATTTCGGCGACTTTCCGTCGACACCGGTCACATTGTTGATTGGTCGCAGGCCACTGTCTTCACATACTAGCACTAGCCAAACAGCATTAATTTCGGAGTAAGCTGATAGGCTTGCCGAATTCTCGGCTGAATGAGCGCCCGAGGGCTGATGCGCAAGAGAATCCACAACGCAAGGCTATCTGCTCCGTACTCAGCCGGGTTTCCTGCGCTAGGTACCGGGCATGTTGCAGTCGATATAGCTTGTAATACTTCCCAGGTGTCATGCCGAGTTCATCGGAGAAGGCTCGGCACAGGGTTCGTTCGGATGTTGAAACACGTTCGGCCAACTCAAAGGTGGTCAGAGGGTGTTCGACATTTTCTGCGATGATGTTAAGCGCCTTAAGCAGCTTGGGTGATCCACGATCGTTCAGCCGCGCAGCGCCACGATGCTGGTCTTTCTGGCGTGCAGGATCAAAGATAAACATACTTGAGGCATCAAATGCAGCGGCCGGGCCAAATGTATCCTGTATGAGTTCAAGGATCATTTCCAATGCCGTGCTCGCACCTCCACAGGTCATGAATGGCCCGGAGCTCACGTAGCGAGCATTAGAAGTATCTACGTTGGGAAAGGCCTCTTCAAACGCGTCCAGTTCTTGCCAGTGAATGGTTGCGCTGTGGCCTTCCAAAACCCCTGCCTCAGCAAGAAGCCAAGAGGCAGTATCCAAAGCCAGCACCCGCCGGGCATTGCGGGAAGCTTGGCGGATCATAGAAACCAGTTCTTTAGTGATCTGCTCACGAATGCTGTATCCCGCCACTATTACCAGCGTGCCTCGGGTCTTATCCGGCTCGAACCGTCTATCCGGCGAGAATTTCAACCTGCTGGAACTGGCGACTGTCTCACCGTTCAGGGTCGTGACCTCCCACTCCAGCCCCGCGAATATCGAACGCATTTTGACGTCGCGCAAGGGTTCAAGCGCACTGGCCAGAACCATGTTTGAAAACCCGTCCAGCAACAGAAATTCGAACTTTTCATGTGAATTTGACGACAAAAGTATTCCTCCTGACGAATAATGTATCGAGACGGCAAAAGTTTTGAAAGTAGCTTCGCGCAAATTCGTCATCCGACGACTCTCAACGACTGCCAAGCGGAGGCCTGTTTGCCATGCTGGATTCTGACCTTCTATGGACACCCGGTGTCGAACAAATCTCGGAGACTCGGCTTGCCGCGTTTCGGAACATTGCAGAAATTCAGGCTGGGAAGGCATTCGACACCCACGCTGACCTGCACCGTTGGTCGGTCGATCAAGCGGATGCATTCTGGCGGCTGGCTTGGGAATTCTGCGGCTTGGTCGGCGACGCCGGAGACACAACACTGATCCCTGATGAAGACCCCCTGAATGTCAGGTTCTTCCCGAACGCTCGGCTGAACGTTGTCGAAAGTTTTCTGAAAAACCCCAACGACCGGGACGCCATTATCTTCTACGGCGAAGATGGTCGCCGCCTACGGTGGAGCCGCGCCGAGTTGAGGCAGGAGGTCGAATGTCTGGCCGCGGCATTGAAGGACGCCGGTATTGTCGCGGGCGATCACGTTGTGGGATATGTCCCGAACATGCCTCAGACCGTGGCGGCCATGCTGGCCACGGCGTCGCTGGGCGCAGTCTGGTCCTCATGCGCGCCGGAAAGCGGGCCGGACGTGGTTGTGGATCGGTTCGGTCAGATTGCACCCAAGCTGATGTTCGCCGCAGACGGCTATTTCTACAATGGCAAGGTTTTTGACACGCGCGAGGCCATCGCCACTGTCGCATCCCGCATACCGGCGATCGAACAGGTCATCGTCTGGCCATACGCGCAAGACGGGTCCGATCTGCCTGAGGGCATGACCTCGTATGACGCGTTCAAAACCGCCGAGGCGCCGGTGCTAAATTACCGCCCGATGGGGTTCCGCGATCCGCTTTACGTAATGTTCTCGTCCGGCACGACCGGCAAGCCGAAATGTATCGAGCATTCGGGCGGCGGCACCTTGCTGCGTATGCTGATCGAGCAACAGCTGCACTGCGATCTGCGCGCCGGTGACCGGATGTTCTATTACACCACTTGCAACTGGATGATGTGGAACTGGCAGGTTGCCGCTCTGGCATCCGAGGCCGCAATCATCCTGTTCGATGGCAACCCGGCCTATCCGGGCATCACCCGCCTTTTCGATCTGGTCGAAGCGGAACAGGTCACCCATTTCGGAATCTCAGCGAAATTCATTGATGCCGCGCTCAAACGCGGTGTTCGACCGGTCGACAGCCATTCTCTCTCCTCCTTACGAGTGGTGTTGTCGACCGGCTCTCCCCTGTCTCCGGATGGGTTTGATTACGTGTACCGCGATTGGAAAGCAGATGTGCAGTTGGCGTCAATCTGCGGCGGCACGGATATTCTGGGCTGTTTCATCGGCGGATGCCCGACGCTGCCGGTTCATAGGGGTGAAATTCAAGCCCCGATGCTGGGGCTGGACGTGGCCACGCTGGATACCGAAGGCAACCCGGTAACTGGCGTCGCCGGAGAACTGGTGTGCCGCAATGCGCATCCATCGATGCCGACCCGTTTCCTAAACGATCCCAGGCAGGTGCGGTACCGCTCCAGTTATTTCGAGACCTATCCGAATATCTGGCGTCAGGGCGACTTCACCATTCAGACGGACCACGGCGGCTATGTCGTTCTTGGCCGGTCGGACGCGACGCTGAACCCCGGCGGCATCCGGATCGGCACGGCCGAGATTTACCGACAACTGGACAAGATCGAACAGGTCGAGGACTCGGTCGTTGTTGGCCAGAACATCAACAACGATGTGCGCGTCATTCTGTTCGTGACCACCCCCGAGAATGTGACGATGGATGACGAGCTGGTCTCGCGGATCAAAACCGAGATCCGCACCAACGCCTCGCCGCGACACGTCCCGGCAAAGATAATCAAAGTCGCGGATATCCCGCGCACGAAATCCGGCAAAACCGCCGAACTGGCCGTGCGGGACGCCGTTAACAGCCAACCCATCCGTGACCTGACCGGCCTGATCAATCCCGGCGCGCTGGCACAGTTCACCGACCACCCTGACCTTAAATGCTGATCGAAGGATACTCATCATGCCTCTCGCAATGAATCGTGAAGTTTTCATCACCTGCGCCGTGACCGGTTCGGGCGGTACGCAGGACAAATCCCCTCATGTGCCACGCTCGCCGGAGCAGATCGCGAACTCGGCGATCGACGCGGCCAAGGCGGGTGCTGCCGTCGTTCACTGCCACGTGCGTGACCCTGAAACCGGCGCGCCTTCGCGTGATCTGAGCCTGTATCGCGAGCTGACCGAGCGTGTTCGCGATGCCGAGGTCGACGTGGTTCTGAACCTGACCGCAGGTATGGGTGGCGACATCGTCTTTGGCTCGACCGAAAGCCCATTCCCGGTCAACGAGGCAGCGACCGACATGATCGGCGCGACCGAGCGGATGGCGCATATCGCCGAATGTCTGCCCGAAATCTGCACACTGGACTGCGGCACCATGAACTTTGCCGAGGCCGACTATGTGATGACCAACACCCCCGGCATGCTGCGGGCGATGGGTCAGATGATGACCGATCTGGGCGTGAAGCCGGAAATCGAAGCCTTTGACACCGGCCATCTGTGGTTTGCCAAGCAACTGGTGAAAGAAGGGATTCTGGAACCCAACGCGCTTGTTCAGCTGTGCATGGGTGTACCATGGGGCGCGCCGAACGACATCAACACCTTCATGGCGATGGTCAACAATGTGCCGTCCGATTGGACATGGTCGGCGTTCTCGCTGGGCCGCGATCAGATGCCTTATGCCGCGCAGTCGGTTCTGGCTGGTGGCAACGTCCGGGTCGGCCTGGAAGACAACCTGTTCCTTGACAAAGGTGTTCTGGCCACCAACGCGCAATTGGTCGAGCGCGCCGTGACCGTGATCGAGAACATGGGCGCAAAGGTCATCGGCCCCGAGGCCGTGCGTGAAAAGCTGGGCCTGACCAAGCGCGCACCTGTTGCAAAGGGCGTCGCAGCATGAGCGCCCCGCAAAAAGCAACAATCGTCGGCGGCGGCGTTATAGGCGGGGGCTGGGTTGCCCGGTTCCTGCTGAACGGCTGGAACGTATCGGTTTTCGACCCGGACCCGGAAGCAGAACGCAAGATCGGCGAAGTGTTGGCCAATGCCCGCCGCGCTTTGCCAGCGCTCTATGACAAGGCGATGCCGGCCGAAGGCACCCTGACCTTCCATGACGACATGGGCGAAGCGCTGGCCGGTGCTGCATGGGTTCAGGAAAGCGTGCCTGAACGTCTGGACCTCAAGCATATGATCCACGCACAGATCGATGAGTTGTCGCCTGCGGATGCGGTAATCGGATCGTCGACCTCGGGGTTCAAGCCGTCCGAGCTGAATGAACATGGCGGCCGTGTCGTCGTTGCGCATCCGTTCAACCCGGTTTACCTGCTGCCGCTGGTCGAACTGGTTGGTGAAGCTGAGACTTGCGCCAAGGCGTCCAACATTCTGCGGTCGATCGGGATGTACCCTCTAACCGTGCGCAAAGAGATCGACGCCCATATCGCGGACCGCCTTCTGGAAGCGGTTTGGCGCGAAGGCCTGTGGCTGATCAAGGACGGCATTTGCACGACTGAAGAGCTGGATGAGTCCATCCGCATGGGCTTTGGCCTGCGGTGGGCGCAGATGGGTCTGTTCGAGACCTACCGGATCGCCGGTGGCGAAGCGGGCATGAAGCATTTCATGGCGCAGTTCGGTCCGGCCTTGCAGTGGCCCTGGACCAAGCTGATGGACGTGCCCGAATTCACCGACGAACTGGTCGACCTGATCGCCGGTCAGTCGGATGCGCAATCCAGCCATATGTCGATCCGCGAACTGGAACGTCTGCGCGACGACAACCTGATCGGCATGATGCGCGCGCTGAAGAAAACCGGTAGCGGCGCGGGTGGCGTTCTGAACGCCCATGAAGCCACCATGCCCGAACCTTCGATTGAGGTTCTGCCCGTCACGGTGGACCGCCCCATCCCGCAAAGCTGGACGGACTACAACGGCCACATGAACGAGGCCCACTACCTAGAGGCCTCGGCCCAAGCGACCGACCGCTTCATGGAGATGATCGGCGCGGATGCAGACTATGTCGCCGCGGGCAACAGCTATTTCACCGTCGAAAACCACATGCAGTTCCTGGCCGAGCTGCACGCGGGCGACCGGCTGAAAGTCACCACCCATGTTTTGCGTGGCGACGGCAAGAAAATGCAGCTGTTCCACCGTCTCTATGGTGAAAACGATCAGCTTGCGGCGACGGTTGAAACCTTGCTGATCCACATGGACCTGAACGCGCGCAAAACGTCGCTGCCCTCCGAGGCCGTGGCCGCAAAACTCGCGGCCTATGCTCAGGATCATGCCCGTCTGCCTGCACCCAAAGGTGTTGGTCGCTACGTCGGTCAAAAGGACGAAATCTAAAATGCTCACCACCGTTCTCTTCCGTGCACCTGTGCCGGTGTGAGCATTCACTGGCGGGTCGAGCCGTACAGGTTTCGATCCGCCAATTTTTTGGAAGGGCACAAACAAAGAACGTCCAATTTCTCAAAAAGGGAGGAAAAACATGTCAGATGACAACCACAATTCCCACCTGGTGGCCAAGAGCGGTTTCTTTACCGGCCTCCACCCGGGAATGAGCATCGCGGCCAAAGGTATGATCGCCGCCTTCGTGATCTTCACGGTCATGAATGTCGAATTTGCCGGAGGGCTCTACAAATCCATCCGCAGCTGGATCGAAAACGGCTTAAGTTTCTACTACATCACGCTGTTCTCTATCGGGCTGTTTGTATGCCTTTGGCTGATGTTCTCAAAACACGGCAAGGTTCGCTTGGGCGACGATGATTCACGCCCCGAGTTTAGCAACTTCAGCTGGTTTTCGATGCTGTTCTCGGCCGGAATCGGGATCGGCATCCTGTTCTTCGGAGTGGCAGAACCCATCTTCTATTTCGACAACACAGAAGTCTGGGGGTATCCAAACAACCCGCACGCGGACCTGCGAGGCAACACGGAAATGGACATGCCGCGCGCGGTTGACGCAATGCGTGTTACCTTCTTCCACTGGGGCTTTCACGGTTGGGCATTCTACGTTCTTGTTGGCCTGAGCCTGGCGTATTTCGGGTTCCGCAAGAAACTGCCTTTGACCCTACGCTCGGCGCTGTACCCCCTAATCGGAGATCGGATTTATGGCCCCTGGGGTCACGCGGTCGACCTGTTGGCCGTGTTCGGCACCGTTTTTGGCGTTGCGACTTCGCTGGGTCTGGGTGTCAGCCAGATGGCGGCTGGTCTGAACCACCTGTTCGGCATTGACCCGGGGATCGGCACCAAGCTGGTTCTGATCGCGGTGGTTTCGGTCATTGCGACTGCATCAGCTGTGTCGGGCGTCGGTAAAGGCATCCGCATCTTGTCGGAATGGAATATCTGGCTGTCGGTTGTTTTGCTGTTCGGCTTTGTTCTGTTTGGCCCCTTCCAGTGGCTGATGGGCTTTTTCGTGACGTCCCTTGGGGACTACATCTGGAACTTTGTTCCAATGGGTTTCTGGACAGCGACTGAAGCCACCGAAATCTCGTGGCAGGGTGGCTGGACGATCTTCTACTGGGGCTGGTGGATTTCGTGGTCGCCTTTTGTGGGTGTGTTCATTGCGCGCATCTCGCGCGGACGCACCATTCGAGAGTTCATGATCGGTGTGATGTTCGTTCCAACCACCATCGCGTTCTTCTGGCTCTGCATGTTCGGCGGCAACGCGATCTGGCAGGAATTGCACATGGGCGCGGGCCCGGGTGCCGTCGATGGCGCCGGCATCATTCAGACCGTTCGTGACTGGGACTTGCCAAACGCACTGTATGGCACCATCGACAATATCGGAAAATCCAGCTGGCTGGGTGAGATCAACTGGTTCAGTTGGCCCATGTCGCTGCTGGCGACATTCCTGTTGTTCTCATGGTTTATCACCTCATCGGACTCGGGCACCTTGGTGATCACCACCATGTTGTCGATGGGCGACGATAATCCACCGAAGAAATTCCGCATCATCTGGGGCCTCGGCGAGGGTGTCGTTGCCGCTGCTCTTCTTCTTGCAGGCGGTTTGGGCGCCCTACAAACGGCGTCTATCGCTGCAGCTTTCCCGATATCTTTCGTGCTGATCGCAATGATCTGGGGGTTGCTGAAATCCCTGAACGAAGATTCTTCGGCTGCTCCGATTTCGCAGGCTCCGGTTGCATCCGACGGCACTCGGATAAAACAAGACCTACGAGCTTAGAATTAGGTTTCAAAGATGGGCACCACCGAGAAAGCTATTCTTCGGTGGTGCCACAAGTTCCCTCGGTGAGCAGGGTTTCAGAATCCCGACACCACGACCCGGATCAAACCACCTTTTTGAATTGAACAAAAAGCTTCCCCGACAACTGCCTGTGTTAATTTGTGGTGTCAAAATTACCTTGAAAAACCGTTTAGGTTCGATCGGTTTCGCATCCGACAAGAGTCCGGAGCCGTGCAGAATATGGAGCTGCGATGCTACCAAAATACGCGTCTAGGACTGTCACAGAGAAGTAGCTTCCGAACTTGTTGACACTCATGTGTTGCGCTCCAGCCAAATACGGTTTCTGCTGCAAGAAAACCGCTCTTCAGGAGGTCGCAATGCCCCAATCATCCGCCACCAATCGTCGTATTGTTCTTGCTGAACGCCCAAATGGACAACCCGACGAGAATACGTTGCGCCTTGAAACCACAAGCGTTCCTGAGCCTGGTCCAGACGAGATGCTGGTACGCACGGTGTATCTGTCGCTGGATCCTTACATGCGCGGGCGAATGAATGATGCCAAATCTTATGCCGAACCCGTTCCGATTGGCGGAGTTATGACAGCTCAGGTCGTTGGACAGGTGGTAAAATCCAACATCGAGGCGTACGAGGTCGGAGACTTTGTGCTGAACTTAAGCGGTTGGCAGGACTTCGCTGTCTCTGACGGAACACAGGTCGTGAACTTGGGAAAATCCCCGGACAATCCGTCTTGGGCGCTCGGCATTTTAGGAATGCCCGGCTACACGGCTTACGCCGGTCTTCTTAAAATCGGGGAACCCAAGGCTGGTGAAACAGTTGTTGTGGCTGCCGCAGCCGGTCCTGTTGGCGCAACTGTCGGTCAAATCGCAAAGTTAAAAGGATGTCGTGTGGTGGGCATCGCAGGCGGCTCGGAAAAATGCACACATGTTGTCGAAAACCTCGGGTTTGATGCGTGTTTGGACCACCGATCTGACGATCTGGCTGCGCAATTGCGTGATGCCTGCCCAGATGGAATTGATGTCTATTTCGAAAACGTTGGCGGCAAGGTTCTTTATGCTGTGTTACCGCTCTTGAACCCGTTCGCACGGGTGCCCGTCTGTGGGATTGTATCCTGGTACAACCTGCCCGGCTTGCCCGACGGCCCGGATATGGGCCCTGCGATCATGGGCACGATTTTGCGGATGAAAGTCAAAATGCAGGGTTTCATAATCTTCGACAACTTCGGACCTGAGGTGTACCAGGAGTTTGTCCGAGACATGACGTCCTGGCTCGAAAACGGTTCAATCAACTACAAAGAACATGTGGTTGAGGGGCTGGAAAATGCTCCTGAAGCCTTCAACAAACTTCTGGAAGGCGGAAACTTTGGGAAATTGGTGGTGAAAGTTGGTTAACCGATTAGGCGGCGAAGTATCGTAAGTGCTTGTACCACTGACGATGCGGTCACCGGTGAAGTAACGACGACCACATAAATCACTGGGTCGTCTTTCAGCGGACCGGCGGCCTAACTATCTAATGCTGTGATCTGAATCCGATCAAGCATGTGCTTGTGCGGCGGTGCAATGTGGCAAAGTCAGTTCAATCGACCATAGAACGTCATACGGGCGCTCTCTGACAGTGCCACGCCGGGCTCAGCATTATAGGCCAGTACAGCGAGCATTCGTGTTATGTCACTTTCATTCGGGGAAACCCGGTGTATGGAGTTCCGACCGCGAAACAGCACCAGCGTCCCCGGGTCCATGCACAGCACCTGTGGCTCCATTTCACTGTCCAAGACAGCCCTGACACCGTCGTAATTCATGTCGCCCGTGCCCGCGTCCCGCAAGTCCTTCACATATTCGAAACGGCCGCCGGCGTCGGGTTTTTGGATCAGTAGCGTGATGGCGAACGATGAGTTGTCGAAATGCCAGCCGAGTTCCTGCCCCCGGGTGGCATAGTGAATATTGATTGAGGACAGCGGGTCTGCATAGGGGTGCAGTTCGGTCTCGCCCGTAGCCTGCTTAATGAAGCTACGAAAGGACGGGGCGTTGTATAGAATGCGCAGCGGTGATGTTGGCGAAACCACGTCGTCGCAGATGCATCCCTTGGACGACTGTACCCGTCGATTGGCCGGATGCGATGCGTCAAAAGCAGGATCCGTCGGCGTCAGATAGACCGAATGGCTCTGCGTACAGAAATACGCCTGGTCCTGGCTGGCAATGGCTTCGGCTTGCACAGAGTAAAGCGCCTCGGGGCGGATGAAATCCTCCAAGACCAGCGCTCCGTTCTCATCCAGTGACGATCTTGCAATTGCACCGAAGTCCTCGCTTCCCAGTGGATAACGTTCAAAGTCGACGATGTCTGCTATTTCCATGCTGCCAGCCTATACTAGAGAAGCTTTGAATAGGCCGATTAAACCTTTTCTTTTGGAATGCGGAAAGCTGCTTTTTTCGGCGTGACAAAATTTCAAACGAGCAATGTAAGAATCTGAAAAACTCGCCACCGGCTTTTAAGCATTTGAATAGAGACAATTTATTCATGGGGCGCGACTACGAATGCCCCCTGCCCGCCTCAAGACGGGCCCCTCTGACAAGACCCTCCACTTCTTGGTGGTTGCGACGAGCCAGAACCCACGCTGGTCAAGCCTACCTAAACAGTTCCATTGGAACTGACGTCAATCATTTCGACAGTACCACACGTCATCCGATCTTGTTCTTTTGCAAATGCGGTGTAGTCCCAAAATGGGCGCGGTACACCCGCGCGAAATGGCCAGGGCTTTCGAACCCGCAGGCAAATGCAACTTCCGTAACCGAGGATTCTGTTTGCAATAGCAGCTTACGCGCTCGGTCCAGTCGCATCTCCATCGAGTATTTCTTGGGGGACGCATTTAGGTACTTTCCAAACAAACGTTCCAGCTGGCGTGTCGATATCCCGATTTCCATCGCTATTTTGGACGGTGAAACCGGTGCTTCAATCGACTTTTCCATAATTTGGATCGCTTTGGCCAAATGGGCGTTTCGCATCCCATTCCGAGACTGGATCGATACACGCTGTTCTGCTGTAGCATTACGAACGGCGTTATAGACCATCTGGTCGGACACAGCGACGGCAAGATCATGGCCGTGGTCCTGTTCAATAAGATGAAGCATCAGGTCCGCTGTGGCCGTGCCGCCGGATGCAGTTATGAATTTGCCTTCGACGGTAAACACGCTGCGCACCAGATTGACCTCCGGAAAAGCCTCCATGAAGCTGTCGTGATATTCCCAATGAATTGCAGCTTCGGAACCGTCCAGAAAACCCGCCTCTGCCAATAGCCAAGCTCCAGAGCACAGTGCTCCGATCGGAGTACCCCGGGCACGTTCACGCCTGAGTGCAGACAGCAGTGAACGCGACGCATGTGCTAGCATGTTTATACCAGACAGCACGAACAACCTGTCACATTTGGGAATATCCGACACATCCCCGTCCACTACTGTTTTGACGCCATTGGAACAGGTGACGGTTTCCCCGTCTTCCGATAGAATTGACCACTTGTACAGCTCTTCACCCCGTACAAGGTTCGCAATACGAAGTGGTTCAATCGCGCAGGAAAACGCTAGGTATGAGAACTCTTCGATGAGCAGAAAGACAAAGTGCTGCGGGTTGGACATGGTGGCTTTCGTTTCAAAAGCAAAACTGCGCGGGACAAACCGCGCAGTCTCAATGGCAGGGTTGTTTCCTAGAGGTTATTGCGCGGCGCTGCGAGCGGCATCCAGCCAGCTGTCATAGGCGGCCTGATTTGCAGTGATCCACTCGTCGACATGACGGTCGATGTCATCCGAGCTATCCTCGCCGTCCGCGATCTTTTTGTTCTGCGCCGAAATATCATTGATGTCGATTTTGGCTACTTCGAACAGCTTTGCCGCAGCGGGGTTCGCCGCCAAGAAGTCGTCGGTCGCAACGACTCGGATGCTGTCGACGGCAAAACCCAGGTCCTTTCCATCAAAAGTGGTCTCGGCTGTCGCACCATCAGGCAGTGACGAGTACGGTACGGCGAGGAATTCGACGTTTTCCCCCGGGATCAGAACGCCCGACACCCAATACGGAGTCCATGTGTAGTACAGCACGTTTTCACCGCTTTCGCTGCGCGCAATCGTATCGGCGATAATCGCGTTATACTCACCCTGGTTGTGGTTCACAGTGTCGCGCAATCCGAACTCGTCAAGCTGATGTTCAATCACACGCTCGCATCCCCAACCGGGAACACAGCCTGCAAGGTCGGCTTTACCATCGCCATCAGCATCGAACAGTGCGGCTTTTTCAGGATCGGCCAGGTCTCCAATATTTTGCACACCGGCATCATAGGCAGATTTGTTGATCAGATAGCCCTGCAACGCTCCATCGATCAGGGTGCCAACTTTTTCCAGAACCTCATCACCGCCGGATTCCTGAAAGAACGTGTCATGCAGACCATTCCAGTGAACAGCGGTGAAATCCGCATCGCCGGTTCCGAGGGCCAGGTGCAGCGTCTGCGCCTGAACCTCTTCGGGTTCAGCCACCTCGTAACCCAGATCAGTGAGAGCTTTGAACAGGATGCGGTGCTGGAACAGTTCTTCCGTGATCGGTTGGAGAATGGGGCGGACAGTTACTCCTTCGCCCGGCAGGTGACCGTCCGCAAACGCGGCCGCGCTCAGGATAGTTGTGGCGGCAAACGCGGCCAGAGTGGATTTGACGAACATTTAGGTTCCTCCCAGTAGATTAGTTCGTTTTCTGTGGTTCAGGGGTTTCTTCGGGTTGAGGCTTGTTGATCAGGCGCAATACGGCGCCGACGGGGCCGCCTTCGTACCAGTGACGATGGCCGCGCTCGCGTCCTGACTGGCCCATTCCTTGCGTGATCCGGTCCAGTACAATTGCAAGGATTACGATGCCCAAACCGCCAACCAGAGCCTTGCCGGCATCCAGTCTTCCCATGGCGCGCAGCACTTCGTTGCCTAGCCCTTTGACCGAAATCATCGAAGCGATCACAACCATCGACAACGACAGCATGATGGTCTGGTTAACGCCTGCCAGAATGGTCGGTGTTGCCAATGGCAGTTCAACCTTGAACAGAACCTGTCGCGGGTTCGCACCAAAAGCCCGGGCAGCTTCGACAACCGAAGGGTTCACGCCTCGGATACCAAGCGAGGTCAGGCGGATTAGTGGCGGCAGCGCAAAGATGATTGTCACCACCACACCTGACACGTTGCCGATACCGATCAGCATGACTACCGGCACCAGATACACAAAGGCCGGGATTGTCTGCATCGTATCCAGAATGGGGCGAATGGCCGCTTCGAAGCGGTCGTTCTTTCCAGCAAGAATACCCAAGGGCAAACCTATGAAGAAACACAGGATCACCGCCGAGACGACGATGGCCAACGTGGTCATCGCCAGACCCCATGCGTTGGGCGACAGAAATCCCAGAACGGTCATCGAAATTGCAACGAGTATTGCCGTGCGGCGCCCTGCCGCCTGCCAGGCAATCAGTGTGATGATAATCAGCATGATCAGCGGTGGGACCGAGTTCAACGCCGTATCGATACTGACGATCAACTCGTTGAAGACGTTTTTGATCGGTTGAATGATACCCCTGTTGGCGATGGCCCAACCTTTGACGCCGTCCGCGCTTTCGGCGATGCCAAGATCCACCGAAGAGAAGGGATCGAGGAAATTGAATGATGTCTCTGACATGGTGCCCTCTCAGTGTTTCATTGCCGCTGGATCGTCGACGTCGCCCTGAATGCCGCGCAGCAGAGCATTCTTGGTGACGATCCCAACCGGTTTGCCATCAGCTTTGACCACAACCGGGTGTTGGGTGGAAATGGACAGGTTTACGAGATCATCGAGTGAGTGGTCCGGATGGGCTTCGGGCCAGGCTTCGAGATCAAACGGGCCCCGGCGTTGCTCAAAGGCTTCCAAAGGTTCCATAATTTTGCCCGCCGAAATCAGTTCGAGCTTGGAAATTCCGGCTACGAAGTCGGCCACGTAGTCGTCGACAGGATTGGTTACGATATCCTCGGGCGTACCAACCTGTACCAGCGCACCGTCCTTCATGATGGCGATGCGATCCCCGATACGGATCGCTTCGTCCAGATCGTGCGTGATGAACAGGGTGGTTTTCTTCATTTCGGCTGACAGGGACATAAACTTGTCCTGCAACTGGCGGCGGATCAGCGGATCGAGGGCCGAGAACGGTTCGTCCATCAACAGGATCGAGGGATCGGCTGCGATCGCCCGGGCCAGACCAACGCGCTGCTGCATCCCACCAGAGAGTTCATCAGGGTATTTCTGATCCCAGCCGTTCAGGTCCACGGCGTCAATCGCGCGCATCGCGTTTTCTCGGCGCTCTTTCGGATCGTGGCCACGAACTTCCTGACTGAAGGAAACGTTATCCAGCACTGTACGATGGGGCATCAGCGCCATGTTCTGGAACACCATGCCGATTTTCTCTGCCCTCACCTCGCGCAGATCCCGAGCGGACAGTTTGTTGACGTCTTGTCCCTCGATGAACAATTGGCCCGATGTGGGTTCGATTAGCCGGTTCACATGTCGAATCAGGGTAGATTTTCCCGACCCCGACAGACCCATAATGCAAAAGATTTCGCCACGCCCGACAGTAAAGGTTGCGTCCTGCACCCCGACGACACAGTCGAAACGGTCTCGAACTTCCAGCTTGCCAAGCCCCTGTTCCTGAACCGCTTTCATCGCCTCATCTGCGCGGCGGCCAAAAATCTTCCACAAGTTGCGGCAATCAATCACGGCCTCTTCCGATTGTGTCGTCACCCGACTCTCTCCTCCGAAAACATTTCCTGCATACTGCATATTTTTTCTCTGTACACAATTTGTATTTTTTACTAATACGATTTGAATGAAAAGGTTGCCGAACTTGGGAAGCAGCGCCATCTTGGTCCGACCAGTTCAAAAGCAACGATGGAGATTGGAATGAAGGACGCGTCCAAGCGCAAAAAGACAGAGCTTTTTGGCTATCTTAAAACGGCCATCATGACGCTTGCGCTGCGTCCAGGTGCGGACCTCGACGAATCGAAGCTTTCGGAAGAGTTTGATCTTTCCCGGACGCCATTGCGTGAGGTTTTGCGTCAGTTGGCGGGTCAGGGCTATGTTGATCTGCGGGAAAATCGTGGTGCGCGGGTCAGTGAGATGTCACATGTGACCTTGCGGGATTTCTTTCTGGCGGCGCCGATGATTTATGGGGCTGTGCTGCAGCTGGCCGCCAAGAACGCCACTCAGACCCAGATTGACGACCTTAAAGAGGCACAGGAGACGTTCAAGGCGGCGCTGCGCAGCGGTTCGAGCGCCGACCGGGCCATGGCCAACAACCGGTTTCACGAGATAACCGGTGAGATGGCCGACAATATCTATCTGGCGCCGTCCTTCCAGCGCCTGTTGATCGACCATGCCCGGATCGGGATGACCTTTTATCGCCCGCAGACGGCTAAGATGTCCGAAAACCTCTCTGAAGCCAGTGCGCAGCATGACGCGATTATCGCCGCCATCGAGGCGGGCGACGAGATGGCGGCCGCGCAGCTGGCCATCGATCATTGGAACCTGTCGCGCGATCAGATCGAGCTGTTCGTCATGCCCGCCGGACTTGACGTGCCGCTGGGGACGATGACGCGCAAAACCCCTGCATGAGGACCTGAATGAACCCGATTTTCAAGTTTGAGGGGATTTATACCCCGGTGGTCACGCCCTATCACGCCGATGGCAGCGTGAATTGGGACGCGCTGGCGCAGGTGATCGAATACCTGATCGAGCATGGCGTGCACGGCCTGATCTCGGGCGGATCGACCGGCGAGAACTATGCGCAGACCGTCGGGGAGCGGCTGGAGCTGGCGCGGTTCACGCATGAGCAGCTGAAAGGCCGCCTGCCTCTGGTGGTAGGCACCGGTGCGATGATGACGCCGGACTCCATTGCTCTGGCCGCCGGCGCGCGTGAGATCGGGGCGGATTCGATCCTGCTGGCCAGCCCGGCCTATTCGGTGCCGACCGACCGCGAAAATGCGCTGAACGCGCTGGCCATCGACAAGGCCGCCGATCTGCCGGTGATGCTGTACAATTATCCGCACCGCACCGGCACCATGATGGGGGAGGAATTCCTCGACCGCGTCGGCCGCAGCCGCAATTTCTGCGGCATCAAGGAAAGCTCGGGCGATATCAACCGGGTGCATCTGCTGGCGCGGGATTATCCGCATATCCAACTAGGCTGCGGCATGGACGATCAGGCGCTGGAGTTCTTCGCCTGGGGCGCACCGTTCTGGGTGTGCGGCGGGTCGAACTTCCTGCCGGCAGAGCATGTGGCGCTGTACAACGCCTGCGTGATCGAAGGCGATTTCGCCAAGGGCCGCCGCATCATGAGCGCGATGATGCCGCTGATGCGGGTGCTGGAACAGGGTGGCAAGTTCATCCAGACCATCAAGCATGGCGTGACCATGAACGGGATAGACACGGGCGCGATGCGCGCGCCACTGAAGGGCCTGAACAAGGATGACAAGCGCGCGCTGGAACAGGTGACGCGCGTACTGAAGAAGACAATCGCCGACATCGTGGCTGAGAATAAGGTTGGGGGGTAAGAGACATGGATCTGCTGACACAGGACGAATACAAATCCATCGCCGCGGGCCTGACCCTGCCCACAGGGGCCTTCATCGACGGCACGTTCCGGCCGGCGATCTCGGGTGAGACGTTTACAACTGTAAACCCCGCCACTGGCGACAAGCTGGCCGATATCGCGGCCTGCGGCGCAGCGGATGTGGATTTTGCCGTCGAAAAGGCGCGTGAGGCATTTGATGATGGCCGCTGGTCGAAACTGCACCCATCCGATCGCAAGGACGTTCTGATCCGCCTGTGCAAGCTGATGACCCGCAACGCGCGGGAACTGGCCGTGATGGAGAGCATCGACAGCGGCAAGACCATCTATGATTGCGAAACCGTGGATGTGCCCGAGACCATCCACTGCCTGAAATGGCACGCCGAGGCGATCGACAAGATCTATGATCAGGTGAGCCCTGCCAGCGATGACCACATCGCCATGGTGGTGCGCGAACCGATTGGCGTTGTGGGGCTGGTGCTGCCGTGGAACTTCCCGCTGTTGATGCTGGCGTGGAAGATCGGCCCTGCTCTGGCGGCGGGCTGTTCGGTTGTGGTGAAGCCGGCGGCCGAGACCACGCTGACCGCGCTGCGTCTGGCCGAGCTAGCGATGGAGGCCGGTCTGCCGCGCGGCGTGCTGAACATCGTGCCGGGTGGCGGAGCAGAGGTTGGCGAGCCCATCGGGCGGCATATGGATATCGACATGGTGTCCTTCACCGGCTCGACGGTGACGGGCAAGCGGTTCCTGACCTATTCGGCCGAAAGCAACGCCAAAGAAGTGGTTTTGGAGATGGGCGGCAAGAACCCGGCCATCGTCATGGACGACGCGGAAAATCTGGACCGTGTGGCTGCGCATGTGGTCAACGGGGCGTTCTGGAACATGGGCGAGAACTGCTCGGCCTCGTCGCGCCTGATCGTGCACAAGGACGTGAAGGCGGAACTTTTGGAGCGTATCGCGCATCATACCAAACAGTGGAATATCGGCGATCCGCTGGACCCCGAAACCCGCATGGGCGCGCTGGTCAGCGAAGGTCATTACAATAAAGTCCGCAGCTATCTGGATCAGGCCGAGAACGTGGTGATCGGCGGCAAGGCCGAGAAGGGATTTGTCGAGGCCACAGTGGTCGAAGTGCCCGGCAACGACGCCACCCTCGCGCGGGAAGAGATCTTCGGCCCCGTCCTGTCGGTGATCGAAGTCTCGGGCTTTGACGAGGCCATCAGGATCGCCAATGACACCGACTATGGCCTGTGTGCTTCGATCTTCACCGCCAATGCCAAACGCGCCATCCGCGGCGCCCGTGCCATCCGGGCGGGTACCGTCACGGTCAACAGCTTTGGCGAGGGCGACATCACCACCCCCTTCGGCGGCTACAAACAATCCGGCTTCGGCGGCCGCGACAACTCCGTCCACGCCCACGACCAGTACACCCAGCTGAAAACCATCTGGATCGACCTCGCCGACGACACCAACGAGGCCGTCGAGTGACGGCATACACAGCAAAACGACTGCCTCGGCAGACAGGTACGGCTGGATGGAACGCTATCCTGCCGCTGCAGCAGGCATTGCCCGAACTGACCGAGGATCACACCGCCGATGTCACCATCATCGGTGGTGGGTTTGCCGGTCTCTCCGCTGCGCGACGCCTGGAGCAGCTTGATCCCACCCTGAAGATCACTTTGCTAGAGGCCGGGCAGTTCGCCGAGAGTTCCGCCGGGCGCAATTCTGGCTTTATGATCGACCTGCCGCATGATCTGGCCTCCGACAATTACGCCGGGGCTGGGTTTGATGCGGACCGTGCCGCAATTACGCTGAACCGCCAAGCCATCGCGTTTGCTTCAGACGTCGCTGCCGAGTGTGATCTACCGCAAGAAATGTTCGACCCCTGCGGCAAGTTCAACGCTGCTGCGACGCGTTCGGGCGACCGGCATAACCGGGACTTTGCCGCGCATCTCGACCGACTGGGCGAGCCACACACGCTGTATGATCGACAGCAAATGCAGGAGATCACTGGCAGCCCGCACTATTCGTCGGGTATCTTTGCACCCGGTACGGTAATGATCCAGCCTGCCGCGTATGTCCGAGCTCTGTCGTCGCGGCTGGCACAGAATATCGGTGTCTACGAAAACTCCCCCGTCATAGGCTTTGAGCGTCAGGGGAGCGGATGGGTCGTGAAGACGGCCAAGGCCAAGGTGACGACCGGACGCATCATTTTGGCCAATAACGGCCATCTCGAAAGCTTTGGGTTCTACCAGCGGCGACTGATGCATATCTGCCTTTATGCATCGATGACAGAACCGCTGACGCCTGTGCAGATCAAAACACTGGGCGGTCAACCGCGCTGGTCGGTCACACCAGCGAACCCCATGGGCACGTCGGTCCGGCGCATTTCGGGCAGCTATGGGGATCGCATCCTGATCCGGACATGCTCCAGCTTTCATCCCACAATTGAAACCAGCCCAATGCGACTGCGCAATGCGGGTTGGGTGCATGACCGCAAGTTCCGCGAACGTTTCCCGCATCTGCCAGACGTGCGGATGGAGCATCGCTGGGCTGGAATGCTTTGCCTCAGCCGCAATGGTTCTGCAGCTTTCGGGGAATTAGATGACGGTGTTTTCTCAGCCTGCTGTCAGAACGGTCTGGGCATCGCGCGCGGCACTTTGCAGGGCATAGGGATCGCCGAGTTGTTGGCGCAGGGCGGGTCACAGATAGCTGATCATTTTTTAGCACAGCCAATGCCGCCACGCCTGCCGCCAGAACCATTCGCGTCGTTGGGGGCAAACAGCTATTTGATCTGGAAAGAGTGGCGCTCGGGCAATGAATGAGCCGCCCCTCAGGGCAGGCTCAACTTGGCCATGCGGCCTCCATCGACTGTATAGACTTGCCCAGTGATGAAGCTGGCATCATCCGAGGCGAGAAAGGCCACCAGTGCGGCCACTTCTTCGGGAGCGCCGGTGCGGGCAACCGGATGGATGCGTTTGATGTCTTCCTGAAACGCCTGTGGGTCCGGCATCGACGCAATGAAATCCAAGTTCAGCTCGGTATCAATCCAGCCTGGCGCGACCGCGTTGCACCGGACACCCTCGGCCCCGTGATCCACTGCCACCGCACGGGTCAGACCGTGCAGGCCCGCCTTGGACGCGCAATATGCGGCGTGACCGGGATTGCTTCCGAGCCCTTCGATGGATCCGATATTAACTATCGCTCCACCCGCTTGTCTCAGGTGCGGCAGCGCCGCTTTAATCAACAGGAACGGCGCAGTGAGATTGACGGTCAGATTGCGGTGCCAATCCGTCAGGCTCATCTCTTCGACCGAGGCCTCCTGCATCATACCTGCATTGTTGATCAGCATATCCAACCGCCCTGCCCGGTTGATTACCTGATCGACAACAGATTGCGGGCTGTCAGGAGAGGTGAAATCAGCTTCGATCCCATCAAAATCAGGGTCTGGTCCGCGTTGGGCGGTGAACACCTGCGCACCGTCGTCTCGCAGCCGCTGCGCAATGGCGCGGCCGATACCGCTGCGCCCACCGGTCACAAGGGCGGTTTTGCCATCAAACCGGGTCATGAGACAGGCTTGCCTCCGTTTACTTCCAGCAGCGCACCGCAGATATAGCGTGCAGCATCCGAGACCAGAAACATCACCACATCAGCAATGTCCTCGGGTTCGGCAATGCGGCCCAACGGGACGGTCTGGCCCAGTTCCGCCACTGCCGTGTCAGGGTCGAAACCACGTTTTGCGAAACCCGACCGCAGCATCGGCGTGTTCACCTCATTCGGACAGACGGCGTTGATGCGGATACCCTGATGAGCGTGATCCATGCCCATGCATTGGGTCAGCGAGGCAATTGCGGCCTTGGTCATGCAATAAACCGCGTGGTTTGGACCGGGACTTAAACCCCAGCACGACGCAGTGTTGACGATCGCACCTCCACCGGTTTCGGCAATGATCGGGATCGCGGCACGACAAATGCGGAACGGAGCCTCGACATTCACGCCCATCGACAGTGCCCAATCCTTGTCCGTCGTTTCGGTCACTGAACCCCGTGTTATGACTCCGGCGTTGTTGACGACGATATCCAGCCTGCCCAGCGCTTCCGCGGCGGCTCGGGGCAACTCGTCCGCATAAGAAGCGTCCAGCAGATCCCCCGGCAGATGTGCGTCCGCCTCAATACCGTCGACCGAGCGATCTGCGACGGCCACACGGGCACCCTCCGCTCGCAGACGCTGCACCAGAGATGCACCTATGCCGCCAGCGGCACCGGTGACCAACGCTATTTTCCCTTCGAATTTCATGCAATCTCCCATCAAAAAGATGCCACTGGTGCGCCGAACTTGGTTTCGTCGGGCACGACGCCCAGGCCCGGTCCAGTTGGCACGCGGATATGACCATCCTTGATCCGAATTCCGTTCTGCTTGTCGTAATGCCCTTCGATATATGGCGCAGCCAACCAGACGCCTTCACAAAGATCAGACCGCACAGTCGCGCCGATATGCGTGCAGGCCGCAGCGATAATATCCCCACCCCAACTGTCATCGCAGGTATGAGGCAGGTTGCGGGTCTCGCAAATGTCGCGGAAGGCGCGCATCGGGTGCAGCCCGCCGATACGGGTGACCTTCATACCGAACCCGTCCACCAGTCCAGTGCCCGCGGCGGTGATGACCGTGTTGAGGCTGGTGCTGTTTTCATCCATGTAGATCGGATGCGAAACCTGCGGGCGAATTTTCTGCAGGTCTTCAATGGTGTTGCAGGGCTGTTCCATCACGAAAGGGATGTCCGGGCATTCGCGGCTGACCCGCAGCGCATCCCGCGTGTTCCAGCCGCGGTTTCCGTCCACAGCAAGCCGCATGCCGGATTCGCGCACGACCTCCCACACCTTGCGGATTGTTTCGATGTCGATCTCGACCGGACGCCCGCCAACCTTGATCTGCAAGCGAGGGTAGCCCTCGGCCAGTTTTTCGGCTGCCAGCCGCGCGATATCGTCCGGAGCCCCGACCCCGGTCGCGTAATAGGATGGCACCTTGTCCGTCTCTGCCCCGCCCAGCAGGTCCGAAACGCTGGCACTATATTGCTTGCCCAACAAGTCATGAGCCGCAATGTCTATAGCCGCCTTGGCATAGTTGTGGCCGTTCAGCAGGCTATCCATATGGCGATGCAATATTGCAGGTAAAACCTCGGACCCGATCAGGTCAGGCGCCATCAACGCCAACGCGGCACGAGCGCCAGTAGCATGCGACTCGGCGTAGGTGGGGCCAACAGGGCAGGTTTCACCCCAACCTATCAGCCCGTTGTCGGCCACCAGCTTGACCAGAGTGGTATCCAGAGACCAGACTTCTGCCTTTGCCATGGTGTACGGCCCATTTTTCACCGGCAAGTCGTGACTGAAGATGTGTATTTCGGCAATTTTCACTGCGAGTGTCCCATTGCGTGTAAGAAAGCAAAAAGCCCGCCCGATGGTCCGGGCGGGTGAGTTTCGGGGGAGTTTTTCTCAGTAACTCTGGTTCAGTTCGTCCGCCGCCGGAATTTCCCTTTCGCGTCTGGCGATGTAGTCCAGCAGCTGTTCGTTTTTAGCTTCGTCCAGTTTGGGCTCTTGGTATTCAGCCAGCAGTTTCTTGGCATGTTTCAAAGCGCGTTCGGTGATCTCCACTTCGCCTTCCGCCGTCCATTGCTCGATCGAGTTATTGTCGAACAGTTCCGGCATGAAGAACGCGGTTTGGAAATTGTCCTGCGTGTGCGGGTGGCCCAGATAGTGGCCGCCGGGCCCCACATCAGGCACCGCGGCCAGTGCCTGATCAAAATCGTGCCATTTCGGCCCTTCGGCCATGCGGTAGGCCATGGCGCATTGTTCTGCATCGACCACGAACTTGGCGACCGAGCAATGCATGCCTGCCTCGTTCCAGCCAGCCGAATGCCAGATATAGTTGGCACCTGCATGCACAACCGCGCTGAGCGTGGTAGCGGATTCGTACCCCGCCTGCGCATCGAATGTCTTTGCACCGCCCAGCGTATTGGACGTGCGCCACGGCACATCGTAGAACCGCGCCATTTGGCCGATCATGAAGTTCATCAGGCTGATCTCAGGTGTACCTGCCATCGGTGCACCGGACTTCATCGACACCGTCGACAGATAGTGACCCCAAATCGCAGGCGCGCCCTTGCGGATGACCTGCGTATAGGCCAGTGCCGACAGGGCTTCAGCAGTCAGCTGCGCAACCGTAGCAGGCACCGAAGCAGGCGTGTTTGCCCCTCCCAAAACGAAAGGCGAGCACAATACAGGCTGATTGCGGCGGCAGAAGGCGCGCATCGCGCCCAGCATTGTCTCATCCCAGACTAGCGGGCTGTTTCCGTTGCAATTGCCGGTGGTCACCGGATGGTCGTCGATGAAACCCTCGCCGAACAGGATGTCGCACATGTCCATGACATCTTCGGCGTTCTTGGGCGAGGTGGTCATGCCCATGAACATCTTGTCCGAGTACTTCATCGACGAATAGGTGATGCGCAGGTGTCTCTGGCTGATCGGGTGATCGTACGGTTCGACAATGTGGTGGGCTGAGCTGTGCAGCGCCGGCATCATGTGCGACAGCTTGTGGAACATCGCCAGATCTTCCAATAGCGGATTGCGGCGTACATCCTCAAGGTCGCGCAGGAACGGCGCGCCCGTCATTGGCACAAACACCGAATGCTTACCGCCCAACTTGACGTTATTGGCCGGGTTGCGCGCGTGATAGGTGAACTGCGCCGGAATGGTCGAAATCAGCTCACGCACCAGATTGCGGTCCAGATAGACCAACTCGCCGTCCACCTTGGCGCCGGCTTTTTTCCAGTCCTCCAACGCGATCGGGTCACGGAACTGAACGCCAACATTCTCGAGAATGTCCATCGCGGCGCTGTCAATTCGTTCCACCTGACTGCCATTCATAACCTCGCAATCGGGGATGTTTCGGGTCAGGCCAGGCAGCATTTCAAAGTTCGGGGCGGTGCGTTTGGCGCGACGGGCTGAGCGTCCGCCAGCGCGGGTCGCAGTACGAATGTTCACGGGGCAATCCTCCAATCTTGTTTTCAAAATGGGGGATTCGCAGGCATCACACGTCACCAATTGCGATATCTGATTGCAGGAAGCGACACCGGCATGGAACGAAAAACGCCGCCCCGGGGTGGGGGCGGCGTCGGTCTCGGATTGAGCCAGTCTTATTCGGCGGCTTGCGCTGCGACACCATGCTTTTCGCGTTGACTGTCGCGGAACAAGGCCTTGCCCAGCGCGATACACATCAGCCCCATAACCATGGTAAAGGGCAACGCGCCGATGATCATCGCGTTGCGCAGCGCATCCATTGGGTTGTTTTCCCCCGCCGCAAGGATCAGCGCACCAATCACCGCAGTCAGGATCACACCCCAGATGATGCGGTGCTTGACGCCGGTTTCCTGGCTGCCGCCTGACATGATGGTGTTCATCACAAGAATGCCCGAGTCTGCAGACGTTACCAAGAACGTCATGATGAGGATCACGCACATAACGTTCAGCATGGACAGCAACCCACCGTCGATCATGTAGGACAGCGTCACGAACAGTTTGTTGGTGTTCGATGCGCCGATGATCGCGCCTTCGGCCGCGCCTGCCAGCTCCAGATCAATCGCGGTGCCGCCCAGAACAGTCATCCAGGCAAAGCACACCAGCGCTGGTGCGAAAACACAGCCCAGAATGAACTCACGCACTGTACGACCCTTGGAGATACGCGCCAGGAACAGGCCCACGAAGGGCGAGAATGCGATCCACCAGGCCCAGTAGAAAGTGGTCCAGCCGGCCTGCCAGCCGAACTGACGCCCTGGCTCACCCGCCGCGTAGGCAGCCGTCAGTGTCGCCTCATCCAATTCAGCCGCGGCGCCGGCCAGACCTTCACGGAAACCGTCAAAGCTGCCCCAGGCATTGGTCGCGCCACCCATCAGGTCATTGGCGTGCGCCTGTGCTTCCGCAGGCAGAGCCGCTGCGAACGCCTCAGCCGAAAGCGGGCCATAAGCATTAAAGCTGAGCGACAGGAAGTGCAGGATATAGTCTACCATCGCGGTGCCATAGGTGGTCATGGCAAAGACGAACGAACCGAAAACAACAAAAGTGCCTAGCAGGATGATCGACAGTACCAGGTTCAGGTTCGACAGGTATTTCACGCCGCGGCCAACACCCGACACAGCCGAGATGATGGACAACCCCATGATGACAACCAGACCTGAAATCAGACCCACTTTGCTGGGGGTCGGCACTTCGCCACCCAGATCCATGATCCAGCCCATCCCGGTGATGGCATAGAGTCCATCAATGAACTGGCTGACGCCGTAGCCGATGGTCACGGACACACCAAGGATTGTTGCGACAACACCCAGAACGTCGACCACATGGCCGAAGAAGCCATTGACGAAACGACCGAACAGAGGTGTCAGAGCCGAGCGGATCGTCAGTGGCATGTTGCGGGTATAAGCGTAGTAGGCCAGCGACAGGCCGGTGACGACATAGATTGCCCAGGCATGGAAACCGTAGTGCAGGTAAGTGAAACGGTAGGCTGATTGCAACGCTTCTGGTGAGTTGCCCTCGACCGCGCCGGACACGACCACGGGGTTCGATCCCCAAAGGCCCAGCGGCTCGGCAGTAGCGAAAACCATCAGACCCACACCCAGACCGGCACCGAACATCATCGAGAACCAAGAGAAGTTCGAGAACTCGGGCTTTTCGCCTGGCGTCCCCATGATCCGGCGACCGGTCGCCGGAATGATAGCGACGGCGGCAAGGAAGAAGAAAAACACGCCGACAATCACAACGTAAAAGCTGTTGAAAATCTCAAGCAGCTTGCCGTTCAGACTGCCCAGCGTGCTGTTCGCATTGGCTGGAAACACAAGCGCCCATAGCACCAGTCCGACCATAATGGCCTTGCTGATCAGCGCGATGGGAACACTGTAGTTTTCATAGAAGCCGGCATCCGCCGTTTCTATTTCAACATCCGTAAAGGGTTCGGGTACCGACATATTCTCCTCCGTGTTGACGGTATGCGTTGGGTTGAGCTTGCCTAAACACGCTTCCCCAATTCTTGGCTTAGTTTCGACCCGGTCCTTTGGTACTCCGCACCATTCCTCCGTCGGAGCGAGTCTTAGAAAGTTGCGTCAGGCGCAATGCCCGGGCCGCCGCTGGAACGCGGCTTCTGATGGTTTTCCTGCGTATCGCTAGTGTTTTGCGTTGATCTGACTAGAACCGACACATTCTGTTGATTTGCGACACGAACCCAAAAACTTGACCGACATATGCACCTTTTGCGCAACCAGTTCTGGCCTTCAACCGCAAAAATCCTAATACTGGGGTGAAACAGACTCACCCGAAACTCTATTGCGACTCCCGAACCACCATGTCCAGACGCCACTACAACCTGCCACCGTTGACCACCCTCTCGGCCTTTGAAGCCGCCGCACGGCATCTGAGTTTCAAGAATGCAGCCGAAGAGCTTTCCGTCACGCCGGGCGCAGTCAGCCACCAGATAAAGGCGCTTGAGGGCGATCTGGACACCACGCTGTTCCAGCGCAAACATCGCGGCGTAGAGTTGACCGAGGACGGCAAGGCGCTGCACGAAGCACTTTCTTCGTCCTTTGGGCGGATTTCAAAAGCACTGGCCACAATTCGAGATCGCAAATCGGGCGGAAAAGTCACGGTTGGATCAACAACAGCGGTCGCAGCTTTGTGGTTGTCTCCGGCGGTGATCCGCTTCTGGCGCGAGATGCCGGACGTCAATGTGGATCAGTTGTCGCAAGACCGCCCGTTCCGCGATCGCCCGGATGTGGATTTTTTTATTCGCTATGGACGCGACAGCGACCCCAACCTGACGCACACCCCTCTGTTTCGAGACCACCTTGTCCCGGTTGCCAGCCCCGAAGTGGCCGACCGGCTTATGGGCGCCAGCCTTGACGTGCTGGCGGCTGAGCGTCTGATTCACTTGGATTCTGAGGATCGCAGCTGGACCACATGGCCTGAATGGTTTCAGCAATTGGGGTACAAGGGTAAGATTCCGATTGAATCGCGCGTCAACAGCTATTCGGTTGCTCTGCAATTGGCCCGTAAGGGGACGGGGTTGACCCTGGGTTGGCAGCGCCTGATCCAGCCGATGCTACAATCGGGCAAGCTGGTGGCCATTGGGCCGCATCACCTGACAGCGCCGAACCAGTTCTATCTTGTCGGTCGCCCGGACGAAGAACTGTCAGACAGCGCCCGCGCCCTGAAAGATTGGATCATTCAAGAGGTTCAGGAAGGATCGGTTTAGATCAGATCACCCTTCGATGAGGATTTCTGATATTGAGAGGAAGCCTCCCCATTGCCAATAGGAAAAGGAACGCATCCAGCAACCTTTAGGAGAGCCCGATGAACAAGCATAGCACGCTTTCATCCGTATTGGCCGATGTGACAGTAGCCAATGGTCTGCCGAACGAACATTATGTCGACCCGGCCGTTTTTGCCGAGGAGAAGAAATCCGTGCTCTATGCCAATTGGTCCGGGATCGGGTTCGGCAAGGACGTGCCCGAGGAAGGCGATGCCAAACCCGTCGATTTTCTGGGCATGCCCCTGCTGATCGTCCGCGACCGGGATGGAGAAATCGGCGTTTTCCAGAACACCTGCCGTCACCGCGGCATGATCCTTGTGGACACGCCCCGCAAGATCGGCGGCGCGATCCGCTGCCCCTATCACAGCTGGTGCTACAGCCTAAAAGGAGAGCTGCGCGCCACCCCCCATGTGGGCGGTCCCGGCCAGAACAAACATGAAGACGTAAATCGCGACGATCTTGGTCTGGTGCGAGTCCGCTCGCATGTCTGGCGCGATGTAATCTTTGTGAATGTGGACGGCAACGCGCCCGCCTTCGAAGAGGCTCACGGCGCCCTGCTGGAGCGCTGGAAGGAATTCGAACAACCTTTGCATCATGGCGGTGAGACATCCTCGTTCAAGCTGGAGGTCAAAACCAACTGGAAGCTGGCGGTCGAAAACTACTGTGAAAGCTACCACCTGCCTTGGGTGCACCCCGGCCTGAACAGCTATTCCCGGTTGGAGGATCACTATAACATCGAAGCCCGTGGGCATTACTCCGGTCAAGGCACGCTGGTCTACCGTCAACTGACCGATCAGGACGGAGCAACCTTTCCGGATTTCGAAGGCCTCAGCGACAAATGGGACGAAGGTGCAGAATACGTAGCGTTGTATCCGAACGTCCTGCTGGGTGTGCAGCGCGACCACGCCTTCGCCATCGTGCTGGAGCCGGTGGATCACGAAAACACCGTCGAACATATCGAACTTTATTACGCCAAAAGCGTTGAAGACACGCCTCAGCATGACGGGCTTCGGGCTTCGAACGCGCAGCTTTGGAAGACTGTGTTCGAAGAGGATGTCTTCGTCGTCGAGGGTATGCAGAAAGGTCGCCACGGGATGCTGTTCGACGGCGGCCGGTTTTCTCCGGCGATGGACGGGCCAACGCATAACTTCCACCATTGGGTCGCGACCCAGATCGAAACTGGCCGCGCGGAATAGGATTGATGGGCGGCCCTTCCAGACAGAATACCAATGAATAAGAACGAGCTGGACCGCCTATTGCTCGAGGCCCATGATCGCAACGATCATGAGGCCTTGATCCGTTATTACACCCAGGCCGCGGATGAACGCGAAGCAGCGCATGACATTGACGCGGCCTGTTTCTATCTGACCCATGCCTTTGTCTTCGCCTTGGAAGCCGGCGCACCCGAAGCTGATGTGCTAAATGCACGGCTCGCCGCTCATGGGCGGGCGCATCGCCTGGAGTTTTGACGCCCTCGGTTTCGCGCGCGTCAAACGCTTACTACTCGCATTCCGAAACGCTCCTCCTTCCCCCGCACAACCTTTAGGGCCTACACAAACCTTTCGGGCGCGGTACTCAGCACATGCGTCTGTTCCGTTCAGTCGCCCCCGAAATCGCGAAAATTGTTGGTCGCCTTACTTTCCTCCAACGAACCGCACCTGATTTTTGCGGCGCAGGTGGGCTATATCATCTGCGTATTGGGCCAGGTTCAAAACGCCGATTTGAAGGCAGCAATTCAACGCTTTGGCCGGGTAAGGTATCCGAGTATGACAAACGCATGACCCAATTCGGCCTTGATCAATGCCAACCTGCCATAGCCCAAGTCGGAGGCCCTTGAAATGACCACAATTATGACCCTCACTTTGGTGATCGTCGCAATTTTTGTTGGCATGAACCTGTGGACCCGCAAACTGACCCGCGAAGGCCTCAAGAGGGTTCCTCAAATGGGAAGCATTACTCCCGTTAAAGGCGGCAGTATCCACTATGTGCAAAAGGGCGATCCATCGAAACAGGCCATCGTCATGATCCATGGGCTGACCGGGCAGTTACAGCACTTCACCTATGCCTTGGTCGATTTACTGGCCGATGACTATCACGTCATCGCCGTCGACAGGCCTGGCTGCGGTTACTCGACCCGCGACAGTGCCGAACTAGGTCGCCTGCCAGAGCAGGCTCGCATGATTCAGGAATTTCTGGACACCAAAGGCATCAAGGACGCGGTCTTGGTCGGACATTCTCTGGGAGGCGCAGTAGCGCTGGCCATGGCGCTGGACTATCCCGAAAAGACCAAGGCGCTGGCCCTGCTGTCACCTCTGACGCACAAGCTGCCCTCCTCACCGCAGGTTTTCAAACCGTTGGAGATCAGAGCAGAATGGTTGCGCAGCCTGATCGCCAATACACTGGCTGTGCCGTTGGCCGCCAAAACCGCGCCCTACGCCTTGGGTGCCGTCTTCGACCCAGAGCCGGCGCCTGTCGACTTTCTGGACCGCGCGGGCGGCGCGTTAGGGCTACGCCCCTCTGCGTTCATTACCGGTTCGCAAGACGTCGTAGGTGTCGATGATTCCATCACGACGCAAGTTGCCCGCTATGACAAGCTGACCGTCCCTGGGGGCATTCTGTTTGGCGTCCAAGATGCGATCCTGTCCTCAACCTCGCATGGCGATCCCATGCAGCAGTTTGGCCTCACTATCGAGCGGCTTGAGGGGGCTGGCCACATGATCCTGATCACCGCCCCGGACATCTGTGCCGCGTTCATACGACGTGTCGCCGAGGCGGCCCACCCCGAGCCCGCGATGGCCTAATTGCAGCCTAAAATAATCTGCCTTTGACCGTGTTTTCCCTCTTGACCCTTCTCAGACCCTCCCTTAAATCGCCTTTCACTCATGGCGGAGTAGCTCAGTTGGTTAGAGCAGCGGAATCATAATCCGCGTGTCGGGGGTTCAAGTCCCTCCTCCGCTACCACCCTTTCTCGTAAATATCAGACCGTTAGGGCTAGTAGTCAAAGCCCCTCCTGCGCTTGTGGTGGCGGGACTGCACTCTCACAAACCATATCCTACTAGGAAACAAGCAGTTCGTTATCGCGCGGCGCGCCAAATTGTTCGAAAGCCGCCGTCGTTGTCTGTCGTCAATCGGGGTGCTGGCGCAGTCGCCGCAATATCGTTTTTTTCGCCTTAGTACGCGCCAAGTTGTCAGTTCAACCCAACTCCGCCGCCTAGTCGCTTGGCCTTTGCAGCCACAACGTGCACTCCATAGTGTAGGTTGCCTAGACTTGGCGTCGTGTCTGCCATCCGGTCAAGCTGAAACATGCGAACAATACCGCCGTGACACAAACGATAGAAGGGCCTGCCGGCGTATCGAAAATGTAGGCTGCCCTTAGCCCGGCAATTGCGGAAAAAGCGCCGATTGCCGCTGCTATCATAGCCATTGTTTCTGGTGATCGCGCCAAACTGCGCGCAGCTGCGGCGGGAATGATCAGCATGGCCGCGATCAGCAAAACGCCAACAACCTTGATCGCCACAGCCACGGTTACCGCGAGAGACAAAGTCAGTATCAACTGCTCGCGTTTTGGGTCCACGCCGCTGGCATAAGCCAGTTCTTCGTTCAACGTCGCCGTCAGGAGTTGCGACCATCGCCAAGCGATCAAAGCCACAACCAACGCAGCGCCGCCCCAGATCACAAGCAAATCAGAGCGTGACACAGCAAGGATGTCGCCAAACAAATAGGCCATCAGGTCGATGCGGATCCCGGATAGAAATGAGACAGCAACAAGACCGAAAGCCAGTGAGGAGTGGGCCAAAACACCAAGGAGCGTGTCCATTGCGTACCCACGACCGCTCAAAAGAGTGACCGCAATTGCCATAATCAGTGCAACGATAAGGGCACCTGGGAAAATAGACATTTGCAACGCCAATGACAGGGCCACGCCCAAGATTGCGGCATGGGCTGTCGCATCGCCAAAATAGGCCATCCGGCGCCAGACGACAAAACACCCGAGAGGTGCCGCGGCAAAGGCGACACCTACGCCCGCAAGTGTTGCGCGCATCATGAAATCATCAAGCATTATTCAGCTGCTTCCTGAGAGTGTTCGCAGTGGTCGTGATCGTGGTCATGATCATGACGATAGAGGGCCAGCGCACCGCCAGTGCCTGTACCGAACAAGGCGCGGTATTCGGGGGCCGACGCAACAACGGCAGGAGACCCCTCGCAACACACATGCCCATTGAGGCAGATAACTCGGTCCGAAGCACTCATGACCACGTGCAATTCGTGGCTGATCATCAGAATGGCACAGCCGGTTTCGCGGCGGACGTCTTCAATCTGACGGTAAAACGCCGCTGAACCTGGTTGGTCGAGCCCCTGTGTCGCTTCGTCCAAAAGCAAAACATCGGGACGGTTGATAAGCGCCCGTGCCAACAAAACCCGCTGAAACTGGCCTCCGGACAGTTGCGACATCTGGCGCTTCAGCAGGTCGGGCACGCCGGCGGTTTCTAGGGCCTCAGCGCATTGGTTGCGCGACACGCGGTTGGTCAGACGCATGAACCTTTCGACCGAGATGGGCAAAGTCGGATCGATATGCAGCTTCTGCGGCACATATCCGATTTTCAGACCGGGCTTCAGGGAAACCTGGCCCGCAACAGGCTTGGTTGCACCGATGATGGCCCGCAACAGGCTTGTCTTGCCCGACCCGTTTGGACCAACGATCGTGACGATTTCCCCGAATTCAATCGTCATGTCCACATGACGCAGAACGGTATTGGCGCCATAACGCACGCTGAGATTTTCAACGGTAATCAAGGTCATTTCTACGCCTTTTCGGTGCAGTCCGGGCAGATTCCCTCGGCTTCTACAACCGTTCGCTCAATCTCGAAACCCGCCGCGCGTGCAGCAGCACCCAAAACACCCTTCGCTGGTGCAGACTGTGCCTCGGCGACAGCATCACATTTTCTGCAGATCATGAAGGCCGGCGAATGTGCAGCGCCTGGATGAGAACAGGCGACAAACGCGTTCAATCGCTCGATCTTATGAACAAACCCATTTTGGACAAGAAAATCGAGTGCACGATACGCCACTGGCGGCTGCGAACCAAATCCTTCTTCGCGTAGGTGATCAAGAATTGCATACGCTCCAAGCGCCCGATGTTCCTGTAGCAACATCTCTAGAACTTTGCGCCGCACGGGGGTCAGACGCAACCCTTCCTCTTTGCACCGAGTTTCCGCCGTTGCCAGGGCAGTCTCAACGCAATTCTCGTGGTCGTGTTTCTGGAACCCTACCGGGGCCGTGTCCTCGACCGGAATGGGGTGCGTCTCACTTGTCATGTTATTCCATATCATGTATGCGGCTCGTAACGTTATAAAATCACACAGAGGGTCTGATGTCCAGAAAGCTTCTCCCACTATCGATCACCGCTGTTCTTATGGGTGGAACGGCCATGGCCGAAGTGCCGAACGTTGCGGTCGACATCGGCCCGGTTCATTCGCTGGTGGCGCGGGTTATGGACGGTGTCGGAACACCTGATTTGATTGTTCAGCCTGGCGCCTCGCCGCACGAATACAATCTGCGCCCGTCAGAGGCCGCCGCTTTGCAAGAGGCCGATCTGGTGTTCTGGATCGGTGAAGACCTGGCGCCCTGGATGGAGGGCGCAATTGAGACGCTCGCCGATGGCGCAACTGTTACGACCTTGCTTGAATCGGACGGCACGGTTCTTCTCGACTTCCGGGAAAACGCTCTGTTCGAGGCGCATGATCATGAGGATCACGATGATCATGACGACCACACCGACCACGATGAGCATGACGATCACGACCACGGCGATGAGCATGCCGAAGATGGTGAGCATGCGCACGACGAAGAACACGGTCACGACGAGCATGCAAAGCATGACGACCATGATCATGACGAGCATGCGGAAGACAAAGAGCATGACGATCACGATCATGACGAAGACCATGCGGACGATGATCACGCGGACCATGACGACCATGATCACGAAGACCATGCTGACCACGACGACCACGACCATGAGGGGCACGCGCACGGTGAACATGACCCCCATGCCTGGCTCTCAACGGCAAATGCTGAGACCTGGCTGAACGTGATCGCAGCACAGCTGTCATCCGCCGACCCTGACAACGCAGGTGCCTATTTCGCAAACGCCGCGGCAGCGCGCGAAGAAATGGCCGCGCTTTCCGCAGAAGTGGCAGAAACATTAGAACCGGTTCGTGGCGGCAGCTTCATCGTTTTCCACGACGCCTATCAATATTTCGAAGATGCGTTTGACTTCCCAGCCGCGGGCGCAATTTCTCTGAGCGACGCATCCGACCCGAGCCCGGCGCGCATCGCTGAAATTCAGGGGCGCATTCGCGAAGAAGGCATCGATTGCGTGTTGGCCGAACCGCAGTTCAACCCCGGCATCGTCAAAACCGTTCTGGATGGCACCGAAGCCAATACCGGCGTAATCGACCCGCTTGGATCTGATCTTGAGCCCGGAGCGACGCTATACCCGCAAGTTATCCGCAACATGGCTAAGACCCTGGCCGAGTGCCTTTGATCTTCGGCCCGGTCGAAGGCAAACTTCGACCGGGCCACACACCGTCAGGGGCAACACAGTTAGTTAGTGCTCGCGTTCCAAGTGACCCCGTTGCCCCTGACGCATTCTGACTGAGAGCCTGATTTTGCTCTCCTCCAGCAACCTCCAGCCAGAACCGAGATCATGCCTTGCACAGTTTGTGTTTCCTTTTCTGATATTGTTATGATATTACATATTGTATCAAGGAGAGAGCAGTGATTTCCCAAGCCGCAAAGGATACCGATACCAAATCGGACCGCCGTATTCCGGTGACTGTTCTAACCGGCTTTCTAGGTGCCGGGAAAACTACGCTGCTGAATGCAATCTTGTCCGATACATCGTCGGGAAAAATCGCGGTTATCGTGAATGAATTCGGCGAGGCCGGGCTGGACCACGACCTCATCGAGACCGTCGAGGATGAGATCATCTTGATGCAATCCGGGTGTCTATGCTGCTCTATCCGCGGAGATCTGTCGGGAACCATTGCTGATCTGATCGAACGGCGCGACGACGGCATTCTACGCTTCGAGCGGATCGTGATAGAAACAACCGGACTAGCTGACCCCGGCCCCATCTTGCAGACACTGTTGGTTGATCCTGATCTGGCGCGGGCAACCCGAATGGACGGCCTGGTGACCGTGGTTGACGCAGCCAACGGACCCAACACACTGGACGCTCAGTTCGAAGCTGTCTCGCAAGTCGCGATGGCGGACCTGATCCTTCTCAGCAAAACGGATCTGGTCACTAAGGCGGAAGCGGACGCCTTTGCAAAACGATTGAGCGGCCTAAACCCCATAGCCCGGATCGAACGGCCAGTCGCTGGTCGATTTGACCCCAAAAAACTTTGGGGGCTGAGCGGCCTGCGCAAAGGGGTTGCCCAGCAAGACGCTATTGCGTGGACGACTCCACACGCCTCTCCAAAGGCCGACCCGCTCGCGAACCTCTCGGGCTTGTCCAAACCCAAGCCATCATCGTTTGTCCCCACACCTCATGATACCCGGATCAGTTCCGCCTCCATCATTCTTGATACGCCTATCAAGGATTCCGCCTTTGACTACTGGCTGGACACGTTGATTGCGCTCAAAGGGCCAGACATTCTGCGCGTCAAGGGCATCGTCTTCCTCGAAGGAATCGACGTGCCCTTCGTGTTTCACGGCGTGCAGCACATATTCGATCCGCCTGTCCCGCTGAAGAACTGGATCGGGGATGACCGCCGCTCGCGCATTGTGGTCATTGCCCGTGATCTCAGCAGCCCCGAACTACAACGCAGCCTCGACATGCTGCGCACCCATCACCCCAATACCGCCACGAAAGAAGATTTTCTGAGCCATGACTGATACCCGTCTTCCTGTCACCGTCTTGTCCGGCTTCCTCGGGGCCGGAAAAACTACCCTGCTGAATCGCGTACTGAACAATCGCGAAGGCAGGCGCGTCGCCGTCAT
Source organism: Ruegeria atlantica (assembly GCA_013032095.1). Lineage (GTDB taxonomy): Bacteria > Pseudomonadota > Alphaproteobacteria > Rhodobacterales > Rhodobacteraceae > Ruegeria > Ruegeria atlantica_E. Next base: position 47,490 of record WQBJ01000008.1, read on the forward strand.
CGTCAACGATATGTCCGAGGTGAATATCGACGCTGATCTGGTGCGCGCCGAAACCGAGCTGAGCCGCACAGATGAAACGCTGGTCGAGATGTCGAACGGCTGTATTTGCTGCACCTTACGCGACGACCTTCTGGATGAAGTACGTCGATTGGCGGCGGAAGGCCGGTTCGACTACTTGCTGATCGAATCCACGGGCATCTCGGAACCGCTGCCCGTCGCGGCGACTTTTGATTTTCGCGATGAAGACGGCGAGAGTCTTTCGGATGTCGCCCGTCTCGACACCATGGTCACGGTCGTGGATGCGGTGAACCTGCTGCAGGATTTCTCCAGCCATGATTTCCTGCATGATCGCGGCGAAACAATGGGTGAAGAGGATGAGCGTACCCTTGTTCATCTGCTGACGGACCAGATCGAATTTGCAGACGTGGTCATTCTCAACAAGATTGACGATGCGGGGCCGGAACGCACCGATGCCGCGCGCAAAATTATCCGCAGCCTGAACGCGGACGCAAAGATCATTGAATCAAACCACTCCGAAGTTGACAGCGACTCCATTCTGGACACCGGCTTGTTCGATTTTGAAGCCGCCCATCAGCATCCTATGTGGGTCAAAGAACTCTACGGTTTTGCCGATCACGTTCCGGAAACCGAGGAATATGGTGTTTCGTCCTACGTTTACCGCGTACGCCAGCCATTCGAGCCTGAGAAAATTCTGGCCCTGCTGAACGGCGACTTGCCCGGCGTGATCCGGGCGAAAGGGCATTTCTGGATTGCGACACGGCCTGAATGGGTGGCTGAGTTCTCCCTCGCTGGTGCCCTGTCGAGCGTTCAGCCGATCGGCACGTGGTGGGCGTCGGTGCCCGACACCCGGTGGCCCGATCACCCCTCTGTCCTCGATTACATCAAACAGCATTGGTCAGAGCCGTGGGGTGACCGGCGACAAGAGATCGTCTTCATCGGTGCAGGCATCGACTGGCCACTACTGAAGTCCCGGCTGGATTCCTGTTTGCTATCCGAGGGCGCTGCACCCGGACCGGACGCCCTTCCAACGGATCTGCCCGACCCGTTCCCGCTCTGGCGCCGGGTGGAGGATGCCGCATGAGCTTTGTCCGCTCAAAAATCAAGAATGAGGTCGTGGGCGTGGGTGTCACTGACACGCCCGAAGGATTGGCACAGATCGAAATGCCCCAGTGCGCAGCGACGATCTGGCGAAGGCAACTTGGCTTAGAGTTTCGGGCGTGGATCGACGCGCTCGCCCCCTCAAAGCTGCCAAAGGGGCGCCTTGTTCTGCGTCCGGATGCCGTAGCGGATGCCGTTAGGCACCTATGTGACATCGCGGGCATGGAAGAGACGGCCGAACGCAATTGGTTGGAAAACGATATTGCTGACCTGGCTGAACGTTTCTCCGGGATCATGCGGAGCCCCTATCTGCGCCTTCGTTTGGACCCGATCAGCACAAACGCCTGCCGGAAGTTCCACATCGACGCCATCCATGCGCGCCTGATCTGCACTTATCGGGGCACGGGGACGCAATACGGTATATCCCGCGGCGACCAAGACCCGCAGCGTGTTTTTACCCTCGCTACTGGCGCTCCAATGATCATGCGTGGAACACTATGGCCGCAGAATTCGCCATCGGGGCTGCTGCATCGTTCGCCACCAATCGCAGGTTCGGGTGAAACTCGTTTGGTTCTTGTGCTCGACCCCATTTTTGATCTGGATGAGGCCAATTGATGGGGCGAAATCTCGGTCAGACAAAGCTCCGCAAAAGACGCCGCCGGGAAGACCCAATGCGCGAGTTTGACCGGCTTCCACCGGTTTTGCGGGAATGGCTCGCCAATGCCGCGTTGCCCTGGCGGCCACGTTCGGTTCTGCGTGCTTACAATACGGCGCTTGCTCGTACGGGCGACCGACGCCAAGCACTGGATGAATTGGGACGCCTCGAAACTGCGCAGCTGGCGAAAGAATGTAATCTGGGGTCTATAACTTAGTTCCGTCGCATGCCGGACTGAAGCAACAATTCAGCGCCTTCAATTCACCATTGCGCCTACAAAAGGGACCTCGGAAACCTTCGCAGCAAACTTCCGGTTCCTAGCCGGTTGACCGCCAAGAGTGTGGACCACAACCCTTTTTCCTTGAGGGTCGCGGCGCCTTTTCTTCAGAGGGTTATTGCGTGGGATCCGCGCCCGGAATGGACCTCTGCGACCATCCCAGACCAAGAGTCCAACCCATGACTAAAACCTGACTAAAATGGAAGAACAGGCTCGGATCGCGTCACGTCATGCGTCAGTATCTCACCAGAACGATCAAGGCGGATGACTAGTTTTTCGGCTCTTGGGAACCGGTCGAAATACGCAAGGCGGACAGCTTCGATAACTTCGACATTTTGGCATTCAATCTGATAGTCAGCCAGAAATTCGGCGTGATGCTCTTGGTCTGCTTCGGCGACCTGCCCTAGCCCCTCTGCCTGTAACGTGACATTGGCCGCTGTCGTTACACACGCTGCCTCTTCGGGCAGTAGAAACAGGTCGAGAGGCTTGGACAGATCGGAAATCGCCTTGGCAACCAAAGCCCGGTCTTCGTCGCTATCCGCCGGTGTCTCAAACCCAAGGATATCTTCAGCGGGGACAGCAAGAGACAACGAAAACACAGTCCCTAACACCGTTACGTCCAAGCGACCGGTTCCATGCACGTGCGCAATTTCACTATTTATTTGCGACAAAACGACCCCCGGGATCAGGGCCAATGCGAGAGCTGCGCGTCTCATAAACAGGAACCACCTAACTTGGAATCACCGCTATTATTCTAGGGTGTTTCCTACCTTGCGCAATCGCCACACCGAATGCAGCGCCCCGCCAATAATGGGGAGTGTAATGGCCCCCGGTTTTTCCGACAATAAAACTCAGGTTGACATAGCTGACTAAATCACTCAGCTATATCACTGCAAGCGGCGCCCCGACGGCGCCTGTGACTATGTTTCTGACAAGAAAGCACCTCTCAATGACCAAACTCTTTGCCGCAACCAGCATTCTGACCCTTGGCGTCGCCTCTGCGGCAGTTGCCGCCGATGCGCCATCCAAAGCCGATGTTCTGACCACCTATGCGAACATCGCCGAAGCGAAATACGATGACAGCCTGATCGCGGCCAAAGCGCTGCAAGAAGCTGTAAACGCCCTGATCGCTGAGCCGACGGACGCCACACTGAACGCAGCCCGAGCGGCCTGGATTGCGGCACGCGTGCCCTATCAGCAGACCGAGGTCTACCGTTTCGGCAACGCTATCGTTGACGACTGGGAAGGCAAAGTGAACGCATGGCCGCTGGATGAGGGCTTGATCGACTATGTCGACGCTGCCTATGGCGGTCCGACCGATGAAAACGAATTTGCCGCACTGAACGTAATCGCCAACCCAAGCTTTGAGCTGTCGGGCGAAACCATCGACGCCAGTGAAATCACGCCTGAACTGCTGGGTGAGACCCTGCACGAGGCTGACGGCATCGAAGCCAATGTCGCCACAGGATACCACGCCATCGAATTCCTGCTGTGGGGTCAGGACATGAATGGCCACGGCTCGGGCGCGGGCAACCGTCCTTACACCGACTATGTGCAGGGTGATGACTGCACCGGCGGAAACTGCGACCGCCGCGGCCAGTACCTGAGCGCCGCGACAGCGCTGCTTGTCAGCGATCTGGAATGGATGGCGGACCAGTGGAAAGAAGGCGGTGAAGCACGTGCCGCATTGTCCGCGGATGAGGCGGCTGGGGTCAGCGCAATTCTGACCGGCATGGGTTCTCTGTCCTATGGCGAGCAGGCAGGCGAGCGTATGCGTCTGGGCCTGATGCTGAATGACCCCGAAGAAGAGCATGATTGCTTCTCGGACAACACCCACAACAGCCACTACTACGATGGCCTGGGCATCCAGAACGTGTATCTGGGCAGCTATACCCGCATTGACGGCACCCCGGTTTCTGGCGCCTCACTGTCGGACTTGGTAATCGCCTCCGACCCGTCTCTGGACGCCGAGATGAAGGTTAAGCTGGCCAACACCATGCAGGCTCTGGGTCGTCTGAAGTCGACTGCCGAAGCCGGTTTCGCGTATGACCAGATGCTGGAACGCGGCAATGAAGGCGGTGAGCTGCTGATCATGGGCGGCGTTAACGGTCTGGTCGACCAAACCAAAACCATCGAGCGTATCGTGAACACGCTGGAGTTGGATCAGATCGACTTTGAAGGCTCCGACAGCCTGGATAACCCTGACGCGGTCTTCCAGTAAGAAAACCTCATGCCGGAGGCGTGCGCGAATGCACACCTCCGGCAATTCCGGTCACGCAAAATTGTGACTTATGACTAGACCTGAATAAAATAACTTACTAATTAGGTAAGAAATCTATCGAGCACAGATTCGCCATGATTGTATGTCACTGCACAAACATATCTGACCACGATATTCGCGCCGCAATCGACTGGATGCGCGCGGCGGACGCGCAAGCAATCATTACCCCTGGCAAGATCTATCATGCCCTTGGAAAATCTGCAGATTGTGGCGGTTGTATGCCGCTATTTCTGGACACAATGAGGTCGAACGACAATCTGGAAGTCCCCATGCAGCTCCGCGCCTTACGTTCCGGAGCAATACAGGAAAAGGCAGATGAAGGCCGATCCCAAGGTCATAGAATATCTAAACAAATCTCTGCGGCATGAGCTGACGGCCGTCAGCCAGTATTGGCTGCATTACCGCTTGCAGCAGGATTGGGGCCTAGGCCACATGGCCACGAAAAGCCGCAAAGAATCCATTGAAGAAATGGAACACGCGGACAAGCTGATTGAACGCATCCTTTTTCTGGAAGGCCATCCCAACCTGCAGAAGCTTGACCCTCTGAGGATCGGTCAATCACCTAAGGAAACCCTGGAATGTGACCTTGCGGCAGAACTGGACGCCCGCGCGCTTTATGTCGAAGCCCGCGACTGTTGCCGAGAGGCCGGCGACTACGTCTCTATGTCGCTGTTCGAAGAATTGCTCCGTGATGAGGAAAGCCATATCGACTTCCTCGAAACGCAGCTCGACCTGTACGAAAGGATTGGCGAAGCCAATTATGCGCAACTCAACGCAACCAAAATGGACGAAGGCGAGTAGCCTCGTTGCCTTGTTGGTGGCCGCGCTCGCGGCCACTCAATCCCCCGCAGCCGAGCTGCAGGATCTTCACCTGAATTTCGAACCCCGCACCGAAGATGAGCGCGCGCGTATCGCCCGTGTCACCGCTGCGCCCACAGATTTCAGCGCCCCCCAAAAGTTCGAGGAATTGCCCGCAGGCGCCGCCACCGTGCGCACCCGCACCGATGCCGACGCGTTCTCTCAGCCCTCGGGCAACCTGAGCTTTGAGCAGGAGCTGGACTTCAAAGTCGGCAACGGTCTGTTCAAAAAAATCTGGGTGTCGTCTCCGGCCTCGACCCTGGCGTCAGACGGGCTTGGCCCCCTCTACAACGCCCGCTCTTGCCAGCGCTGCCACATCAAGGACGGGCGCGGCCATACGCCCAACGGACCCGACGACAACGCGATTTCGATGTTCCTACGCGTCTCGATCCCCGGCGGCGATGGGTTTGAGGAGATCGAGGACTATATAGCCACTCAGCCCGAACCCAATTACGGTGGCCAGATGCAGGATCTGGCTCTGCCCGGCCATCCCGCAGAGTACCGGCTGAACATCACCTATGAAGACGTATCCGTCACCCTTTCAGATGGCGAACGCACCACTCTGCGCAAACCGACTTACGCTGCTGCTGATCTTGGGTACGGGCCGCTACATCCGGACGCCATGCTCAGCCCACGCGTGGCACCGCAAATGATCGGCCTCGGGCTGCTTGAAGCGATCCCGGTTGAGGACCTTCTGGCCAATGCCGACCCGGATGATGCGGATGGCGATGGTATCTCGGGTCGCCCAAACATCGTCTGGGCGATTGAATACGACGCACCAATGATGGGCCGGTTCGGACACAAGGCAGGAATGCCCACGGTCATGGAGCAATCCGCCGCAGCCTTTGCAGGTGACATCGGCATCTCCAGCCCGCTTTACCCCGCTGCCCACGGTGATTGCACCGAGGCACAGGACGATTGCGTGAACGCGCCGCATGGCGACGGCGACAACCGCGTGTTCGAGATCGACCAGATCGGCATGGACCTTGTTGCCTTCTACAGCCGCAACCTTGGCGTTCCGGCACGGCGCGATGTGGATGACCCGCAGGTCCTGCGCGGCAAGCAAGTGTTCCACGACACCGGCTGCGCCTCCTGCCACACGCCATCGTTTGTAACCCACCGCTTGCAAGACAGGCCGGAGCAGAGTTTTCAGCTGATCTGGCCCTATTCTGACCTGTTGCTGCACGACATGGGCGAAGGGCTGGCCGACAACCGCCCCGAAGGCCGCGCAACCGGGCGCGAATGGCGCACACCGCCGCTTTGGGGGATTGGACTGACCGAACAGGTTTCGGGCCATACGCAATTCCTTCATGACGGCCGCGCCGAGTCGTTGCTTGAGGCCATCCTGTGGCACGGCGGAGAAGCGCAGGCCGCTCGCGATACAGTTGTCGCAATGCCCAAACCCGACCGTGATGCGTTAATCCGTTTTCTCGAAAGTCTCTGACCCATGCGCATTCTCGCCTTTGCCGTGGCAATGACCCTGCCGTTCTCTGCACTGGCGCAGGATCGCGGCCCGATCCTGACCGATACAGTTGAAGGACACATCCTGCCCGGTTTTGCCAACTTGGCTGATGCGACCGGCACATTGGCGCAAGCCGCGCAGGCCAACTGCGCCGCAGGCTCGCCCGAATTGCGCGCCGCCTATCACGCAGCCTTTGATGACTGGATATCGGTTAGTCATCTACGCTTTGGTCCTTCCGAGGTCGACGACCGCGCTTTTGCACTGGCCTTCTGGCCGGATACCAAAGGTTTCACCCCCAAGGCGCTGACCGATCTGATTGCGGCCGAAGACACCGCTGTGGAATCCTCTAAAGAATTTGCCCAGACATCCATCGCGGGCCGGGGCTTCTTTGCGCTAGAGCAATTGCTTTACGACCCCAAATTTGCGGATCAAGGTAGCGCCCCCTATCGCTGCGCGTTGATACAGGCCATCACCGCTGATATCGACGTCAACGCCCGCGCGATGAGTGCGGATTGGGACAGCTACGCTACAACCCTGACCCAACCCGGCGAAAACAACCCCTACCGGTCAAGCGACGAGGCTATGCAAGAGCTCTATAAAGCCCTTGTAACTGGACTAGAATTCACCGGCGACACACGCGTTGGCCGTCCGATGGGCACATTCGACCGCCCCCGCCCCAACCGGGCCGAGGCGCGGCGTTCGGAACGGTCTCTGCGCCATGTGGAACTGTCCCTGATCGCCTTGCGCGATCTGGCCGCGCGCTTGTCGGCGGATCACTTTGAAATTGCCGCCGATTTGGATGGCGCGTTCAACAAGGCCATTACCCGTGCACAATCGCTGGACGATCCGTCGCTGGCCGGGGTCGCCACCCCTCAGGGCCGGTTCCGGGTTGAAGCGTTGCAGCAATCGATCAACGATATCCGCGACATTGTCTCGACTGAGCTGGGGCCAACACTGGGCATCAGTGCCGGGTTCAACTCGCTGGACGGAGATTGACCGATGACCAGCCGCCGCAATTTTCTCGCCGGCCTAGCTGCCGCCAGCCTTAACCCAATACGAGGCTGGGCGGCGGCCGGCGCACCAGATTATCTTGCAGCAGCCCTTTTTCCGGACGGCAGCTATAGGCTGGCCGGGCTGAGCGCGGGTGGAGACATCCTGTTTTCACTACCCCTGCCCGCACGTGGCCACGCAGCGGCCGCCCATCCACACCTCGCGCAGGCCGTGGCCTTTGCCCGTCGCCCCGGCACCTTCGCGGTGGTTCTTGATTGCACCACAGGGGCCGAGATCAAACGTCTGAACGCCCCCGCAGGCCGTCACTTCTATGGCCACGGCGTATTCTCACCCGACGGAACACGGTTGTTCACCACTGAAAACGACTATGAAGCCGGAGACGGCGTGATTGGTGTCTGGGACACCACAGATTACAGACGCTTGGGTGAATTTCCTTCGGGCGGAATCGGCCCCCACGACATGCGACTGATGCCCGATGGCCAGACACTGGTTATCGCCAATGGCGGCATTGAAACCCACCCTGAGATGGGCCGCACCAAGCTGAACCTGCCGACCATGCAGCCGCGCCTGTCCTACCTGGATCTGGCGGGCTCAATTCTGGAACAAGTGGAACTGCCGAGAGAACTGCACAAAAATTCGATCCGCCATCTGGCCGTGCGTCAGGACGGGATGGTTGGGTTTGCGTTGCAATGGCAAGGCGACAAAACGCAACACCCGCCACTGCTGGGCCTGCATCAGCGAAGTGAGGCTCCTCGCCTGCTATCGGCACCGGACGCCGAGCAGAGGACCTTGCAGGGCTATGCCGGAAGCATCGCCTTTTCCGGTGAGGGGGACACCGTCGCCATCACCTGCCCGCGCGGCAACGCTCTGCACCAGTTCACAGTCGCGGATGGCCAACTCACCGGAGTGTTCCCTCTGGAAGATGTCTGCGGTCTTGGCCCCAGCCCCAAGGGTTTTGTCTTCACCACCGGCACCGGAGCTGTCGGAGAGCTGGCTTCCAAGGCCCGTATTTCCGCTCGACCAGACTGCCAATGGGACAATCATCTGATCCCAATTCGTACCTCCGCATAAATTCGGCAAATCCTGTCACATAGATTACACTTGGAAGAATCAAACTGCTGCCGTATTGGCGGGCGCGAAACTGGTACCCTGACGTTAAGGACTGACTTGATTGAAACAGACGCCCGACGCACCGCATTCCATCTACGGAGTAGAGAAATGGGGCAAAGGCCTCGTTGAGGTGACGGAGCAGGGCGAGATCGGCCTGCGCAATCCTCTGGCACCCGAAGCGGCAGCGATCAGCTTGCCCGGTATTCTCAGCGATCTGGATGACCGGGGTATCAAGGCTCCAATGGTCCTGCGGATAACGTCCTATCTGGAACACGAGATTGGCCATCTGAACGAAAGTTTCGCCGAGGCCATTGCGCGCGTCGGCTACAAAGGCCCGTATCGTGGTGTATTCCCGATCAAAGTGAACCAGCAGGCGCAGGTGGTGGACCGGATCGTCGAGTTCGGCAAGAAATACAACTATGGCCTTGAAGCTGGGTCCAAGCCCGAACTGGTCGTGGCGCTGGCCCACCGTTTGGCCCCCGAGGCGCTGATCGTCTGCAATGGCGTCAAGGATGCCGAGTTCATCCAGTTAGCAACCCTAAGCCGCAAGATCGGGTTCAACACCGTCATCGTTCTAGAAAGCCCGAAAGAGGCCGACACGGTGATCGAGGTCTACAACGAACTGGGCATCGAACCCTTGATCGGCGTGCGGGTGAAGTTGACCAATCAGATCAGCGGTAAATGGGAAGAAAGCTCGGGCGACCGTTCGGCCTTTGGCATGAACACCGATCAACTGGTCGCCACTGTCGATAAACTGAAAGAGGCTGGGCTGCTGCATTGCCTCAAGCTGCAGCATTCGCACTTGGGTAGCCAGGTGCAGGACGTCAACGACGTCCGCCGCGCTGTGGGCGAAGCTTGCCGGTACTATACCGAACTGACCCGCGAAGGAGTGCCGCTGACTCACCTGGACCTCGGCGGCGGTATGGGCGTGGACTATACGGGTGAGAAAAAGGCAGCCGAAAACTCGATCAACTATACGGTCGAGGAATACTGCGCCAACGTGGTCGAAACCGTGGCTTATGCGATGGATGAGGCCGAAGTCGAACATCCCACTCTGGTCACCGAAAGCGGCCGCGCGGTCGTGGCGACATCCTCGATGCTGGTGTTCAACGTGCTGGAAAGCACGCTTTACGACGCGCCCAACGGACCCGAAGTCGAACCCGAGGATCACCATCTGGTCTCTGACCTGGCCGCCGTGCATGGCTATCTCAGCAGTGATCGCCTGCAGGAGTGCTGGAACGACGCCACCTTCTATCGCAACGAATTGCGCGCGCTTTTCAGACGCGGTTATGTGGACCTGCGCCAGATGGCGCGCGCCGAGCGCGTTTACCTGTCGCTGATGGCCCGTCTCAAAGCATTGGCTGCAAGCGACGATCTAGAAACGGACGTGGATGATCAGCTTGAGAAAGTGGCCGATATCTACCATTGCAACTTCTCGCTGTTTCAATCCCTGCCCGATGTCTGGGCCATCGATCAGCTGCACCCAATCGTGCCTTTACAGGGCCTGAACCAGACACCGGACCGCCGCGCGGTTCTTTCCGATATAACCTGCGACAGCGACGGCAAGATCGACCGCTTTATCTTGGCCGACGGCGTTTCCCCCAGCCTGCCGGTGCATTCTCTACCCGAGGACGAAGAATACCTGATGGGTGTCTTCTTCGTTGGCGCCTATCAGGAAACGCTGGGCGATCTGCACAACCTGTTCGGCGACACCAATGTCGTCACCATCGACCTGCGCGCTGACGGTGGCTTTGACCTGCTGCACGAACAAGAGGGGGACACGATTTCCGAGGTTCTGTCCTATGTCGAGTTTGACCCGCAGGATTGCGTCGCTGCCTTCCGCAAAATGGTGGACGAGGCAATCTCAACCGGTACTCTGAAAGCCAAGGACCGCAAAACCCTGATGAGCGCTTATCGCGACTCGATCAACGGCTACACCTATTACGAATAACCCCAGAGAGGAGATTACCCCCATGGGAACTTTGAGCGGCAAAACACTGGTTGTCGGCGCGGGCGGCGTATCACACGCCGCCGTGCACAAGATGGCGATGAATTCGGACATCTTTACCGAAATCACTCTGGCCAGCCGGACCAAATCCAAATGCGACGCCATCGCCAAAGCGGTGAAAGAGCGTGTTGGCGTCGATATCGCCACGGCAGAACTGGACGCCTACAAAGTCGAAGACACGGTCAAGCTGATCAAGGAAACCGGTGCGGAAATCCTCGTGAACCTCGCCCTGCCCTATCAAGATCTGGTGTTGATGGATGCGTGCCTTGAAGCTGGCATTCACTATCTAGATACCGCGAACTATGAGCCCGAAGATGAGGCCAAGTTCGAATACCACTGGCAATGGGCCTATCAGGAACGCTTCAAAGAAGCCGGCCTGACCGCCATCCTCGGCTCGGGCTTTGACCCGGGTGTGACCAGTGTCTTCGCGAAATGGCTGAAGAAACACAAGCTGGAAACGATCCGCCAGATCGACGTTCTGGACGCCAACGGCGGCAGCAACGATCAGGAATTTGCCACCAACTTCAACCCGGAGATCAACCTGCGCGAAGTGCTGGCCGAGGTCCGCCACTGGGAAAACGGCGCGTGGCAGCACTCCCCCGCCATGACCCACAAGGTGGAGTTCGACTTCCCTGCCATCGGCCCCAAAAACATGTACCTGATGTATCACGAGGAACTGGAGTCGCTCTCGACCCACTTCCCTGAGATCGAGCGCGCTCGGTTCTGGATGACCTTCGGCGACGCCTACATCACCCACGCCAAGGTGCTGGAAAATGTCGGCATGACCCGTATCGACCCGGTGATGCATGATGGTAAGGAAATCATCCCGATCCAGTTCCTGAAAACCTTGCTGCCCGATCCCGGCGATCTGGGCGCGGAAACCAAGGGCAAGGCCTGTATCGGTGACATTGCCACGGGTCAGGCCAAGGATGGCTCGGGCGAGAAGACCTATTACATCTACAACATCTGCGACCACGAGGAATGCTATGCCGAGGTCGGCAGCCAGGCCGTCAGCTACACCACCGGTGTCCCCGCCATGATAGGCGCGGCACAGGTGCTGAAAGGCAACTGGAACGAGCCCGGCGTGTGGAACATGGAACAGCTCGACCCGGATGACTTCATGGACATGCTGAACGAACACGGCCTGCCATGGCAGGTCCAAGAACTCGACGGCCCAGTCCAATTCTGAGCCGCTAGTTCCATCTGGCTAAAACACTTCAGGGTTCGGGGGTGAAACCCCGGCCCCTCCTCAATACGGAGACGCCGGTTATGTCCGACATGATGACCACGCAGGCGGGCGACGCCGGAGCCTTTCGAAGATTTGACCTGAGCCGCGTGCCAAGCCCATGCTTCGTGGTTGATGAAAAGGCCGTCGAGCGGAATCTGACCATTCTCGCTGATGTCGGAACCAGGTCCGGTGCACATGTACTCAGTGCTCTAAAGGCGTTCTCGATGTTTTCGCTGGCCTCTCTCGTCCGCCAGCACCTCGGCGGCACCTGCGCCAGTGGCATCTATGAGGCGCGTCTCGGGCGCGAAGAATACGGCGGCGAAGTTGCAACCTTTTGCGCCGGGTACAAGGACGCCGATGTGGATGAAATCCTTTCGCTTTCTGACCACATCATCTTCAACTCGCCGGAACAAAAAGCACGCTTCCTCGCCAGGGCGCAAGCCGCAGGCGTTCAGGTTGGCCTGCGCATCAACCCGGAACATTCCGAGGGCGAGGTCCCCAAATACGACCCCTGCGCGCCCTGTTCGCGGCTTGGAACACCCGTCAGTCAACTGACCACAGAGGCGTTGGCTGGCGTCGAGGGCCTGCACATGCATACCCTCTGCGAACAAGGGTTTGAGCCGCTGCAGCGTACATGGGCAGCCGTTGAACCGAGGATTGCACCCTATATCGGTCAGCTCAAATGGCTTAACTTTGGTGGCGGTCACCACATCACTCGCGAAGACTATGATCGCGACGGGTTGGTGAAGTTCATCCAGTCCATCCGAGAAAGATACGGCATCGACGTCTATCTCGAACCCGGTGAGGCGGTGGCGCTGGATGCGGGCATTTTGGTCGGAGAAATCCTCGACCTGCCGACCAATGGCATGAACCTCGCTATCACCGATATCTCGGCCACTTGCCACATGCCCGACGTGATCGAGGCCCCCTATCGCCCCGCCCTGATGGACGAGGCCGAGGCTGGTCACACCTACCGTCTGGGCGGCCCATCCTGTCTGGCCGGTGATGTGATCGGCGACTACACGTGGGAGAATCCGTTGGAGATCGGCCAGCGCTTTGCCTTCCTTGATCAGGCGCATTACTCGATGGTCAAGACCAACACGTTCAACGGCGTTCCCCTGCCCACAATCGCGCTTTGGAACAGCGAGACAGACGAGTTGAAGATCATCAAACAGTTCGGCTACGACGATTTTAAGGACCGACTCTCATGAGTATTTTCCTCGACAGTGAACTGACTGCATCCGAACGCACCGAAGACGCCCGATTCCGTGTGATCCCGGTGCCGCTGGAACGCACAGTGTCCTACGGCTCGGGCACGGCCAAAGGCCCTGAAGCCATCATCGAGGCCAGCAACGAACTGGAACGCATCACCGGCCATGCCGAACCTTGTGTCGAGGGTATTTTCACCGAAGATCCCGTCGATTGCGACGCCTCGCTACCCGAGATAATGGACCGCCTGTCCCAGCGCACCGAAGCCGCGGTTCGGGCGGGCAAGATACCGGTCACTCTGGGTGGAGAGCACTCACTCAGCTACGGCGCCGTCATGGGAGTGGCGCGCGCATTGGGGCAACCTATCGGCATCGTCCAGATCGATGCCCATGCCGACCTGCGAAACGCTTATCAGGGCGAGAAACACAGCCACGCCTCGGTTATGCACCTGCTGGCCGAAGAAGGCATCAAACTGGCCCAATTCGGTGTGCGCGCCTTTTCGACGGAAGAAGCTAAGAGCCGCCTGAAAAATCACGTATTCCATGTGGATGCCGAAGAATTGGTGACCGGCAACATCCACGCTGTCGATTTGCCCGAGGATTTTCCCGAGCTGGTCTATGTCAGCTTTGACGTCGACGGTCTGGACCCATCGCAAATGCCCGCCACAGGCACGCCTGTTCCCGGTGGGCTGGGCTATTATCAAGCGCTGCGGTTGGTCGAACACGCGCTGCAGCACCGCAAATGCGTCGGCTTTGACGTGGTTGAGCTTGCCCCGGACGGCAACGCCGCCTGGGACTTTACGACCGCTCAAATTGTCTATCGCCTGATGGCGGCCTGTTAACCCTCGGACGTTTCGTTCAGTTCCATGTGGCCCTCGCCCTTGTTCAGAACACGGCGCAGCATCGGCTCGAAAAACTCTAGCGGCTTGGTTGGGTAATCCGGATCAAACGCTTTCTGATCGTACTCATGGCAGAAATAGCGGCAGTCCTCCCAATAGGGGCTGTCGCGATACTTGTCGCGCGCGTTGCGGTCCCCGCCAAGGTGGTGATTGTAGTAGTAGCCTTGGAACACGCAGTGATACTTCAAAATCCAATAGGTTTTTTCACTGACATAAGGCTTCATCATCGCCGCTGACAGCTCACCGTGGTTGTAGGGGGACAGGATATCACCAGTGTCATGGATAAGTGCTGCAACCACCAACTCCTCGTCCGCACCATCCTCATAAGCACGCGTCGCAGCCTGCAGACTGTGCTGATAGCGGTTTACGGGATACGGCGTCCAGTCTTCGTCCAAAGACCTGATCGCATCGAGAATCCGATCAGGTAGAGCGGCGTTATACGCCTCTTCATACTCCATAACGGCGTCCCAATCAGCCTTGGTGGCCTCTTCGAAACTGGTCCAGGTTGGTTTGTGGCTTTTGTCCAGCATGGCGCGATCCTTTGACTGATCTGTTGCCGCCAGATTAGCGCAATACCATTGCTCAAAAAAATGAATTGATTTTATCACTTCAATCAAAAAATACTTTCACTATGCAACTCAAGGCAATCGAGACCTTTCTCTGCGTAGCCGAGACCGGTGGCTTTCACGCTGCAGCACGCAAGCTGAACGTGACCCAGACGGCCGTCAGCGCCCGTATCCGTTTGATCGAAGAAGAAACCAGCCGGCCGCTGTTCACCCGAGGAGCCGGGGGTACCAGCCTGACCGAGTTCGGGCGCCAATTCCGGCCTTATGCCGAGCAGATGTTGTCACTGTGGTCCTTTGCCTCTCGTGACCTGCCTGCTCAGGCACAGAACCGGGTCGCCCTGCGACTTGGCGCACAGCTAAGCATCTGGGACCCCTTGCTTGTCGATCTGGGCGTTCAGTTCGAACAACGTCATGGCCAGCTGTTGCTCACACTAAACTATGACCACGATCTGAATATGGTCGATGCGGTTGCCACCCATGTTCTGGACGCCGCACTGACCCCGGAACAGCCGAGCGACCCGCGCGTGCAATCGCACGAGCTGACCCCGGAACGCCTGACTCTGGTAGGCACCCCTGACACAGAAGATCCCGTATTCGTCAACCTGGAACTTGGAGAGGTCTATCAGGACCACGTACGCACAGCGGCACGACAAGTGTTAGGACAGACGGTGTTTCTGGGCAATTGCATGATGGCCCTGCGATACATCCTGCGGCGGGGCGGGATCGGTTTCTTCCCGACCTACCTTGTTAGGGATTATCTGTCAGATGGTGAACTGAGGCGGGTTTCAGGTTCCAGAGACCTGGTGCTGCCACTTTATCTGGTAACCCGTCGCGGCAGTACCGCTTTTGACGATATCCTGACCTGTCTGACCGAACTTCGCCTAGCAGGTTAGGCTTGGGGCGACACGCCTATCGTATCCCGATGCCGTCTGCGTATCAAAGGCCGCCCGGCGATCAAAAGGAACAGGCCCGAGATAACAACGCCCATTATTGCTGGCAGGTACAGCAGCAACCACAGATCAGGATCGGCTACCACAACCGGAGAGACAAACCCCCGCACGCCCTCAAGCAAGATCAGAATGGTAAAAGCACCCAGTATCTGAGGCCACAACCCGAACCGCGAGAAACTGCCCAGCATCAGAGTTGAATACCCGGCCAGAGCAACCGCGACGCAGATCGCAATCCATGAAAAACGCTGATGCAACTCGTCGATCAACTCACCTTCGGTAAAACCCTCTGCGGCACTAATGGCATCCCGATCCCGCAGCAGTTCGACCGTAGGAATGGCCTCGAGGCTGCGCTCGGCCATGGTGTTCGTGTCGGTCAGTGCAGAAATGTCGTAAGAGGCATCCGCGAACAACGTTGACGACAGTGTTCTACCCTGCTGATCCAAGCGCAATGCGACCCCGTCCAACATCACAAGGTGAAAACCGGCCTCGTTGTTGACCAGATACGCCGTCTTCGAGGAATAACTAATCGGGTTCAGCGAATCTCTCCGGTCTGAGACAAATACCTCGGACAGCGTGCCGTCCAGATCAATCTTGCCTATATAGACCGTGACTCCTTCAGCCGGGTGCAGAAACTCTCCTTCATTCAGCAATTGCGCAGTCACGTCGCCGGCGACTTCAGCCTGGCGTTGTTCAAGCTGTTCAACTGAAGCTGGACGGAAGAAAATGCTAATGACAGCCATCATAAGACCGGCCACTAATCCAAACACAAACACGGCGCGCGACAATCGCCACGGGCTGGAACCCGTGGCCAGCATCACTGTCATCTCGCTTTCTCGACTCAGACGGTTAGTGGCATAGACAGCCGCAGCAAACACCGCCATCGGCATCACTGTACGGATCAGCGTCGGTAGCGTCAGCGCGGTAAATTCCAAAAACACCATGGCCGACTGCCCACCACTGATAACGCGGTCAAACAGGCTGACGGACCGGGTGATCCAGAACACGCCGACCAGAACCAGGGTGAAAAAGCCGAACAGAATCAGCATTTGCCGCAGGAAGTATCCATCAAAGCGCGACATGTTTCCTCTTACGCGTGTCCGTGGTGTTCCGGACATTATGTCATTCCGTCGCCATAGGAAACCGGGGTTTCACCCAATCGACCGACCCCTGACTGGGTTCGGACCTAAAGGAACGTTAATTTAGCGCTCAGGCAAGGTTCAGTCGCGCGGCCAATCTACTCCTGAGAGACAGCCAAACATGCAAAGGAGGGTGCTATGATGGCCTATGCAGACTACATCACCGGAAAGGGTTTCTTTTCAAACCTCTTTGCGTCCGCCGAGGAGCGAAAGGCAAAGCGAGAAAAGAAAGCCCTGTACAAAAGACAACAGCGTGAAATCGACATGATGTCCGAGCGGGAACTTAGGGAACTCGGCTATTGCCGAGGAGATCTGCAAGAGATGGTCTATAGACATCATTTTGGAGGTTAAGCGCTCAAGTTTGAGCCGAAACGCGCTCGGCATGGCACTACCCCAAAAGTGCCGTGATCGGGCGCATTTACTGTTCGGCGGAAAAGTTTCAGCCCTTCAATCCGGCAGGGTATGTACAGTCAGGTAGCACAGCGGTTGAAATCTGTTCTGCGCCGTTTAGTTTTTCCAGATCAAGTTTCGTGACGACCTGATCAGACAAGAAAAACGCCAGCCGCATCGATTACAGAATGGCCCAAAGTACTGGCACCGGCGCTCGGCGACGGGAATGGCTTTGAACCTTTGACTCCATGGAAGACGGAGGCACCGACCACCCGTGGCAAAACAAAGACCTTTGGGGACAAAGCTGCCAGTCGCCGCTTAGAATTCTGCCGACGATATGCGCTCAATTGCCGTTACTGGAGAGTACCGTCCAAAGTGCCTTGCTAGCAGTTTCAAGATCCCTGCAAACGATTACACCGATTTCGTCAAGCTCTTCAGACACGTCTACGGGCAAACTTGTGTTGCTGCCTTCGGGGATTTCATTAAGGCGTCCGCCAATAAGAACTGGCACATCCAGTCCAGCCTCCTTCAGTTTTCGCAGCAGCATTTTCGAATAGCGCAACGCCACGCCGTTATAAGTGCTGAGCGCGATGACATCGACGGAATTCTGTTTGGCAATGGATACGATTTTGTCCGGGTCGCTCGAGACACCGCCATCTTCAACGGCAAAACCTGCTTTGATAAACACGAGATCCAAAAGCACTTTGCCATGTTCGTGAACATCCGTGGTCGCAGTCAGTATTCGAGTGGGCGTCTTCGCAAGTGCAGTCATCGCCTGACCCGCATCGGAATTCACAAATTCCTCAGCCTTTTCCTCTAGCTCGCGATGGGTTGTTGCACCGACGATGGGTGTTCTGCGTCCCGGCGCTTCCACGCGCAATGCACCTCCGCCGAATGCATGCTCCAAAGCCCGTCCGCCAATTCGACGCAGGGCAAGAAGCAACTCAAACGGATCATCTGTGTCAATACCGCCTTCAGATAACCCCGCCAGGACTCGATCTGCGAAACGCTGTCCCTCCCGCAGAAGAGTTTCGCTGACCCTTTCAATCTCAGTTCTATCAAATAGCGGGACATAACCATCCGCCAGATCAATCAACCTGCTAAGATGACGTTGCGCATCGCAGATTTCCGCCACATCGGGGATACGTTCATTCTCGCTGACCGGTACAGGGTTTAGCGCATGTCCTGTGGGTAGAAGTTTCTGAGCTACAATGTCGGACAGGAGATAGGCCGACAGTCCGGCATAATTCTCGGCATGCGTCCCTTTGTAGAGCACGGTGGCTCCGTAAATCTGCGACCCAGGCACCCCGTCACTGATCTTTACCAATGCCCGTTGAAACGCAATCCGGGTCAGCGGTTCGGTAAAGTGATGGCCGTAACATACAGCATAGGGCGCGCCGATCAGATCGGTCACGATGTATTTCTCAAGCAATGCCTGACCGAGCACCGAGGCCAAATCTTCATAAACTGCGGCATACCCGTCATCCAGATTGGAATGCACCAAGACTGGTACCGACTGCGCAGCAATCAGACCCAGTGCTTGAACGGTAGATTGCGTGGTTTCAACATCGTCATCGCAGCCGGGAAGGCGAAACGTAAAGTATTGCCCCAGATTGCCAATTGTTGTGGCACCTGCGGCCAACGCCGCACTTGTGTTTTCCAGGGCCGCCGGAAACCCGAGCATGAAATCCCCAAAGTGCATTGCAGCTGGGCTTGCCTGCGTCAGTCGCACGAAGGATTCAATTTCATTGAGTATGACGCCTGTTCCGCGCACCTGATCCGTCCGGAGCCTTCTGGGATAGCCCATTGACCAGTCCAGGCACACACCAAACCGGTCAACCCGAGCTTTCCGCTGCAAACAGGCGTCATAGACCCGCTGGATGGCGTCAACGGTATGCGACAGCTCACGAAATCCAAGATGCGCGTGTTGCATCACACGACCAGACCGCATCATTTCCCGCTTATAGTCGATCTCGTTCTTGAAACCGCTGTCACGTTGGAAACGGCTGATGCCAACGCTCCAATCTGGCGCCATTTTTTTGCCCACCCCGAGCAACTCTGTGCCGCTTGGCAGACCTTGATCCGGGAGCAATTTGGATCGGTCAATATCAATGGTCAGGTTGTTCATATCGTCAAATTGGCAAACTCAACAAAAATGGCAATGTGCCATTGCCCTCTCGGACGGGGTTCGCAGATCTCGACGCAGCCGTATGCCCAGTTGGTTCGAGAGTGGTTCAATTCCACAGGGCTGGTTTCAAGCACATTCGACACAGTTTCGATGCGTCGTACCAAAGCTGATCAAATCTACCGGAAGCCTCTAAAGACGATCCAATAACTGCGGCTCAGCTGGCCTCCGCATCCCGCAACAGCCAAGGGTCAACCCAACTTAGAGCGATCGTATTCTTTAGAAAGACGACGGAGTGCACGCGCTGATTACTTTGCATGGCGTTTCCCCGGCGTTTCGAAAACGATGTGGCAGTATGCTCGAAAAGTAATACGCGTCTCCAGGGCTGAGCACTCTGGACTGCCCGTCAACTGTAACTTCCAGTCGGCCTTCTATGACAACCGCGCATTCCTCACCTTCGTGGGACAACTCTGCTCGACCCGAATCCGCACCGACATCATACTCCTCTATCAGCATCTGCAACTTCCGATTTCGACGCTCACCAGCGACAAGCAGGTAGGAAACACCAGATGATCCAAGGTCGCGCATGCCGCTGTGGGGGAAATAAAAACTGTCCTCGTTTTTGAGTTCGAAGCTGAAAAAGAACCCCAGATTGACTTCAACACCTGCCAGAATCTTTTTGAGCAAGGCCACAGACGGTTGTGTCGATCCGCTTTCGATCTGGGAAATCGTGCCGCTTCCTACCCCAGCCCGTTTGGCCATCTCGCGCTGGCTGAGGCCTTTTGAGGTTCGAATCAATCGTAGCCGCCGGGCAGTTTCCAGATCAGACGTCGAAGAGTCAGCCATCGTGATTTCCTGCTTTTGATCGAAAGCACATTAGGTTCAGCCGTTCTGTTTTTCAATGACTTACAGATTCCCATAAAGCCGGGTGTGCGGGCAGTGCTAACTCTGCAAGTATCTTACATCAAATGGAAATCTTCTTCACGAGGAATAGACGTGCTCGATCAACCCAACACAATGTCATCATTCTGGATGCCGTTTTCGGCCAATCGTGATTTCCTTCGCGAGCCCCGCATGATCCAGTCGGCTGAAGGGATGTACTACACCAGTTCCGATGGCCGTAAGGTGATGGACGGCACCGCCGGGCTGTGGTGCGTCAATGCGGGTCACCGTGATCCGCTAATCGTTGAGGCGGTACAGAAACAGGTGCACGAACTGGATTACGCACCGAACTTCCAGTTTTCTCACCCACAGGCGTTCGAACTGTCAGGGAAACTGACAGCAATGATGCCGGACGGGATGAACCACGCCTTCTTTACCAACTCGGGATCCGAGTCCGTGGATACGGCGCTCAAGATCGCGTTGCATTATCACCGGATGCGCGGCGATGGAGCGCGCACACGTTTGATCGGGCGTGAGCGTGGATATCATGGCACTGGTTTCGGCGGCATTTCTGTTGGCGGCATCGTCAAGAACCGCATGCATTTCGGCACTCTTCTGACCGGAGTTGATCACCTGCGTCATACGCATGACCTGGAGAAAAACGCATTCTCCCGCGGTTGCCCGCAACACGGGGCAGAATTGGCAGACGATCTGGAGCGCTTGGTTGCCTTGCATGACGCCTCGACCATTGCGGCTGTGATCGTTGAACCAATGGCCGGTTCCACCGGTGTTCTCCTGCCGCCGAAAGGGTATCTGAAGCGGCTGCGCGAGATCTGTGACCGACATGGCATTTTGCTGATCTTCGACGAAGTGATCACCGCGTTCGGTCGTCTGGGTTCGGCCACGGCATCAGAGTATTTTGATGTAAAGCCCGACATCATTACGACCGCCAAAGGCCTGACCAACGGTGTTATTCCGATGGGTGCCGTCATTGTATCCGATAAGATCTATGACTCGGCTATGGAAAACGCCGATGCGCCGATCGAGCTGTTTCATGGCTATACCTATTCCGCAAATCCGGTGTCTTGCGCCGCTGCGCTGGCGGCTCTGGAAAGCTACAAACAGAACGATTTGTTCCGCCGTGCCGCGCTATTGTCTCAGCCTTGGGAAGATCAACTTCACAGCCTCAAAGGCCTGCCGAATGTCATTGATATTCGCAATCTGGGCCTTGTCGGAGCCATCGAACTTGCGTCGCGTGACGGCGCTCCGGGTGCGCGGGGCTATGACGCCATGAAGCGCGCCTGGGACGCTGGAATCATGATCCGTGTCACTGGGGACATTATTGCCCTGTCGCCACCACTGATCATCTCTGAACCTGAAATAGCGACGCTCTGTCAAACGCTTGGAGAGGTGTTGGCTGACCTGCCATGACCTCTGACCACTAACCCTAAAAAGGACTGACATCATGAAAGATGCATCCCCGATCGCTTTGATCGGCCACTATATTAATGGCCAAATCACCGTTACGTCCGGCGAAAAGACCCAACCGGTGTACAACCCAGCAACCGGAGCGCAAACTGGCGAGGTGTCGCTGGCGAGCGTCCAGACAGTTGACGATGCGGTGGCTGCTGCCAAAGCGGCGTTTCCTAAGTGGTCGAATACGCCTCCAATCCGCCGCGCCCGTCTGATGAACAACTTCCTGGCTCTGGTGCGCGAGCATAAGGACGATTTGGCCCGCGCCATCACGGTCGAGCACGGCAAGGTGTTCACTGACGCGCAGGGTGAAGTTGAGCGTGGCATTGATATCATCGAGTTTGCCTGCGGCATTCCGCAACTCCTCAAGGGCGATTACACCGAGCAGGTGTCCACTGGCATGGACAACTGGACAACGCGTCAGGCGTTGGGCGTTGTCGCCGGAATTACTCCCTTCAACTTCCCGGTCATGGTGCCGATGTGGATGTTCCCAATCGCCATCGCCGCAGGCAATACCTTCATCCTGAAGCCGTCGCCGACCGACCCGTCCGCAGCGTTGCTCTACGCAGATCTGATGCAGAAGGCCGGTTTCCCTGATGGCGTGTTCAATGTCGTTCAAGGTGACAAGGTCGCCGTGGATGCGTTGCTGGAAAATGACGACGTCAAGGCCGTGTCCTTTGTCGGTTCGACACCGATCGCCAACTACATCTACGAAGTTGGCGCGCGGCACGGCAAGCGCGTTCAGGCTTTGGGCGGCGCAAAGAACCACATGTTGGTGATGCCCGATGCCGATATGAATAAGGCTGCCGACGCACTGATCGGCGCGGCCTATGGCTCGGCCGGAGAGCGCTGCATGGCGATCTCGGTTGCCCTGCTGGTTGGCGATGCAGCCGACAAGCTGATGCCGGTTCTGAAGGAACGCGCCGAAACTTTGAAGGTCAAAAACGGCCTCGAACTGGACGCCGAGATGGGTCCGATCGTAACGGCCGCTGCGCGGGATCGGATCAAGGGCTACATCGACTCCGGTGTCGAAGAAGGTGCTGACTTGCTGGTCGATGGCCGCGACTATACCGTCGAAGGGCACGAAGAAGGCTATTTCCTGGGCGGCACGCTGTTCGACAATGTCACGCCGGACATGAAGATCTACAAGGAAGAGATTTTTGGCCCGGTTCTGTCCTGCGTCCGAGTCTCGAACTTCGCCGAAGGTCTGCAACTGATCAACGACCACGAATTCGGCAACGGCGTATCGCTGTTCACTCGTGACGGCAACGTTGCGCGCGAATTCGGCAAGCAGGTTCAAGTCGGCATGGTCGGCGTCAATGTCCCGATCCCGGTTCCAATGGCCTGGCACGGCTTTGGCGGCTGGAAGAAGAGCCTGTTCGGCGACATGCACGCCTATGGCGAAGAAGGCGTGCGTTTCTACACCAAGCAGAAATCCATCATGCAGCGCTGGCCTGAAAGCATCTCGGAAGGTGCCGAGTTCGTCATGCCAACGGCAAAGTGATCATCCGGCCAAAGGAGTGAAGAACATGTTCATTGGTGTTCCGAAGGAAATCAAGAACCACGAATATCGTGTAGGTTTGACCCCCGAGAGTGTCGCGGAACTGGTTTCGCATGGTCACAACGTCATTGTCGAAACCAATGCCGGGGCTGGCATTGGTACGGATGACGAAGCCTATCGCGCCGCTGGCGCCGAGATCGCCGCAACTGCAGCTGACGTCTTTGCCAACGCTGAGATGATTGTGAAGGTGAAGGAACCTCAGGCCGTCGAACGTGCCATGCTGCGCGAAAGTCAAATCCTATACACCTACCTGCATCTGGCACCCGATCCTGAGCAGACCAAAGATTTGGTCAACTCGGGCGCGGTATGTATCGCTTATGAGACCGTTACCGACGACAATGGCGGTTTGCCGCTGTTGAAACCGATGAGCCAGGTTGCCGGTCGCATGTCGATCCAGGCCGGCGCCAGCGCCTTGGAAAAGGCAAAGGGTGGCCTGGGCGTGCTGCTGGGCGGCGTGCCGGGTGTGAAGCCAGGCAAGGTCGTTGTCATTGGCGGCGGTGTCGTCGGATTCAATGCGGCTCAAATGGCCGTAGGTCTGCACGCGGACGTCACTATTCTGGACCGCAACCCGGCTGTTCTGGAAAAGTTGGAAAACCATTTTGAGGCATCGGCCAAAGTTGTCTATTCGACCAAAGCTGCGCTGGAAGAAGAAGTGACCAACGCTGATCTGGTTGTTGGCGCGGTTCTGATCCCGGGTGCTGCTGCGCCCAAACTGGTCACGCGCGAGCTGATCTCGAAAATGAAACCAGGCGCGGTTGTCGTGGACGTAGCCATCGATCAGGGCGGCTGCTTTGAAACGTCCAAAGCGACGACGCACGCTGAGCCTACCTATGTTGTCGACGATGTTGTTCACTACTGCGTCGCCAACATGCCGGGCGCGGTCGCGCGCACGTCGACCTATGCACTCAACAACGTCACGCTGCCACACGCGCTGGCCATTGCCAACAATGGCTGGAAGCAAGCGCTTGCAGACAATCGTCACCTGATGAACGGCCTGAACGTGGCCCACGGCAAGGTGACCTACAAGGCTGTGGCCGATGATCTCGGGTACGAGTTCGTCGCCCCGGAACTTTGCTGATCTGAAGCAAAGAAACGTCCCGCCGTTCACGATGCGGCGGGACACCAAAAACTGAGGAGGAAACCTTGATGATTTCGAAGATTAACCGCCGCGCCTTCGGCGCGATGGGTGGTGCCGCTTTGCTTGCTGCAACCACATTTTCCACGCCAGCCGCTGCAGAAGAGAAGTTCATTCTGGCGCACGCGATGACCACCGACCACATCTTCCACGCGATGTCAGAGAAGTTCCAGGAAACACTGGGTGACGATTCCAACTTTGGCATTGCCTACCACCCCGGTGGCGATCTGGGTGACTGGACCTCGCTTTTCGAGCAGTCGATGCAGGGTGTCGTTCCCATGACCTTGACCTGGGGCGCGTCCGAGTTCGATCAGCGCCTCGACCTGTCGTGGCTGGGCTACGTGGTCTCGAATTGGGAAGACGCCCGCGAGGTCTACGGCCCTGGCGGTGAGATGCTGGAAATCTACAACGATATCCTGCACGACCTTGACCTTCATGCCATTGGTCTGGTCCCCACTGACTTTGGTTCGGTTGTGATCCGCAAGGGTGTTGGTGCCAAGCCACTGAACCTGCCGCAGGACGGTGGCAACCTGAAGATCCGCGTTCCCCCCGTCTCGATTGCAGTTGACCGCTTCAACAACCTCGGCTTCGGCGCAGTTCCGATCCCACTGGCTGAGGTATACACCTCGCTGCAGCTGGGTACTGTTGACGCGCGCGCCTTTTCAACCGCGGTTGAGACCTACAACCTGCGTGACGTTCTGGAAACCAATATCCTGACCAATGACTACTTTGAGACCGCCTTCTGGCTGGTCAGCAAAAACTGGTGGGAAGGCCTGTCGGACGAAGATCGCGCAACTCTGCAAGCCGCAGCGGACGAAACCGTTCGTTGGTCTTGGGATGAAGCCGAAAGCAAGAGCAACGAGTTCCTGCAAAAGGCACGGGACGAAGGCATCGAGGTTATCGAACTGAGCCCCGAACAAATCGCCTCCGCCGCGAAAATCGTTCATGAGACCGAATGGCCGGTGATGGAAGAGCTGGTCGGACCGGAAATCATGGCCAAGCTGAAAAAAGCTGCAGGCATCGAATGATCAGACCTTGTTGGGCCCGCCATCCGGTGGGCCCAACACCTTTTGGGAGGACACTATGGAACGAGAATCCAGACAACATCCAAGAGACCCTGTCGAACCCGGTGCTTCGTTTATCTACGACCCCGAAGTGACAGTAGCAGAACCACCGGAACACGTAACTGCGATACCGGAATGGGAGGTTTCAGACCGTTATGCCGCGTTTATGAAGATCGAAAAGGTTTACGCTGCACTTTTGGCCAATGGCCTTGCTCTGTTCAGCATCTGCCTTGCCGTTCTGATGTTTACGCAAGTGGTTCTGCGTTACGGTCTAAATTCGCCATTTGTCGGCATCGAAGAAATGGCGCTACTGTTCGGCGCATGGATCTACTTTCCCGCGATGGCCTACGTTTCCCGTCAGGGAGAACACATTCACGGGGGGATTCTGACGCTGGTCGTGAAGTCACCAAGGGTCGTTCAGTCTGTTCGCCTTGTCATGACAGTGCTCAGCATCATCGCCTGTGTGGTGTTTGGCTATTTCGCGATCAGATACGCCTTCTTTGAAATCGAAAAGGGACGGCTGAGTTCGTATCTCAGATGGCCCAAGGGCATCTGGTCCTTTTCTCTGGTTATCGGGTTCGCCGGAACCATCCTCGCCCTGCTGATGCAGGCTGCAAACCAATTCATCGACATTCGGATGATGAAATCCAGAGGGGCAGAATAAATGTTGATTTTTGCTATTGCTATCGCACTGATCGTTGTCCTTCTCTTGCTGGAGATGCCGATTGCCTTTGCATTCGGCATTGGTGCTCTGGTTTTTGGCATCGGAACCGGATCAAACATTTCGTTCCTGATCCCTTACGCCTATCAAACCACGACCAGTTTCGCCTTGCTGGCACTTCCATTGTTCGTGCTTGCGGGCACCATCATGGCCGAAGGCGGCATCTCCAACCGACTGCTGGATTTCGTGAACGCGTTTGTCGGTCGGATCAAGGGTGGCCTCGGCGCGGTAACCATCGTGACCTGTGCGCTCTTTGGTGCAATCTCGGGCTCGTCCTCTGCTGCGATTGCTGCGATCGGTCAGATCATGATCCCGCGGATGGTGAAAGAGGGCTATCCGGTGGGGCACGCAACCGCGTTGGTTGCCTGCTCGTCCGTTCTGGCCCTGATGATCCCTCCGTCGATCCCGATGATCGTGTTTGCTGTGACAGGCGGTTTGTCAGTCGGTGCGGCCTTTCTGTCAACAGTCATCCCTGGCATCTTGCTGGCCTTGCTTTACATCATCCTGAACTTCTTCTTCCTTCGGAACAACAACGACATCCAGGTTGAGCCCAAACTGCCCATGGCGGAAGTCCGGGTCAAAATCTTCAAATCAGGCAAAGAGGCGTTTTGGGCCCTGCTGATGCCACTGATCATCCTGGGTACAATCTATGGTGGGATCGCGACGCCGACCGAAGCCGCCGCGATTGCGCTGGTCTATGCCGCTGTGGTTGGCTTCTTCATCTACCGCGGGTTAACACCTGCGCGCTTTTGGAAAGGCACGATCCAGGCGGCGATCACGACGGGATCTATCATCACCGTTTTGTTCTTTCTGTTCATGATGAGCCGCTCGATGGTCCTGCAGCAAGTTCCGGGACAAATTGCCGATCTGCTGCTGAGCCTGTCGGAAAACAAAATCCTGCTTCTATTGCTTATCAATCTGGTCCTTCTGTTGATGGGCATGATCGTCGACGACATCTCGGGCAGTGTTTTGGCTGCGGTTGTTCTGTTGCCGGTAGTGACTGAACTGGGTGTTCATCCGATCCACTTTGCTGCGATCGTCGGAACCAACCTAGGCCTGGGCAACGTGTCGCCACCCTGTGCGCCGATGCTCTACATGGCTGCAGGTGTCAGCAAGATCACTCTGGATCGGTACATAGGTATCACCTTGAAGTTCCTATGCCTGGGCCATTTGCCCATGGTCCTTCTCGTCACCTTCCTGCCAGAGCTTTCACTGTTCCTCCCGAAGGTGCTCATGGGCATCCAGTGAAGCTAATCGCAGGACTGTCACGCCGGGGCGAAATAGCCTCGGCGTGATAGGTTTGACAATGAAAAATTGGAACTCTTTATTATTGATTGAATCCACGGCAAAGGATCGGTTTGGCATTTATAGAGATGCAGAAAAGGCATCCAACACCGCGTAAACCCGCCACGGTTTCAGCGCTGCCTTTACTGGAGACAGCTTGCAGGCCTCGCTGCAATCTTATCTGCGCATTAACTCAGTCTTGAACCTCGGCTGGCTGAGGCCGCCCTAACAAGCGTAAAGCGCACGAAAAAAGAAGAACAACTCCCGACTAGTCTAGGGGAGTGAAACCGCGATGTTAATTCTCTCATTGATTTTAGTGGCAGGGGCAGCAGGGTTCGAACCCGCGACCTACGGTTTTGGAGACCGTCGCTCTACCAACTGAGCTATACCCCTAAGATGCGCCTCAGATATGCCAGCCGCGCGGCGGACTCAAGAGGCTTTTTCAGATTCCGCACAACTAATGCATTCGACAAAAAAGTTGCGCGCAGCGTTGAGTTCTATAAGACACGGTTTGGCCAGTACGAGGAACCCCATCCGTGAGTATCCGCAAAAAGATAGCTGACAGCGAAGCCGCTCTGAACTGGGTGGCGCGACGGATCGCCAGCTATATCCGGATGGTCAATCGCAACACCAAATGGCAGCGCATCGGGTATGAAGAGCTGGACCAGCTTATCGACGATGGCGAGCCGGTCA
Organism: Ruegeria atlantica; assembly: GCA_013032095.1. Taxonomy (GTDB): domain Bacteria; phylum Pseudomonadota; class Alphaproteobacteria; order Rhodobacterales; family Rhodobacteraceae; genus Ruegeria; species Ruegeria atlantica_E. The sequence continues at coordinate 75,586 of WQBJ01000008.1, forward strand.
TCGTGGTTTTGTGGCATCAACGGTTGGCGCAGTCGCCCTATTTCTTTCCACTGGACAAGGGGCAGATCTGCTCGATTACCTCGTCCGCACGGGCGGGCAGCATGGTAGGTCGGGTGCAGCAGCAGTTCGGCATGGATACGATCGCCATGGCCAGCAAAAAGCGCCATGTCGCTCTGTCGCGCGAAGTCTTGGGAAAGATAAAACAGGGTATTTCGATCGGGATCGCCGCGGATGGACCTCGCGGCCCCGAGAGAGTGTCCAAGACCGTGCCTCTGATCTGGGCCCGCACCTCGGGCAAGCGGGTCTTCGGGATCACCTTTTCTGCGCGGCATGGGCGTGAGGCCGGCACATGGGATCGGCTTCTGATGCCACGCCCTTGGCGGAACGAGGGCGTTTTCCTGTGTCGAGAATGGACTAAAACCGTGCCGCGCAAAGCCTCAGAAGAACAGATCGAAGAGCTGCGTCTCAGCCTTGAGCAGCACATGAACGACATCACCGCAGAAGCCGACCGAATGGTCGGGCGCGAGCCGTGGTCGCCTGAGGCTTAACCACCTCTCAGACGTTGCATCAGATAGACTTCGCTGCCTTCTGGGATCGGTTCGGTCAACCCACTGGCAATGACCCTTCCGTCGATGGCCACAGAGACGCCGGCATCAATCGGCCCCTGTAGCTGCGGATGGACCCGAACCAGTTCACGCAGCAACTCACCGGTGGTTTTGGCCTCAACCTCCACCACTTGCTGGCCCCCGGTCAAAGACCGGAGGCCGGACCAGAGGTGAACCTCAACCATTGTCCTTGAGCGCCGCCAGAATGCGCGGTGGCGACATCGGTAATTGCTTCATGCGAACACCGGCCGCGTGCGACACCGCGTTTGCAATGGCGGCCAAGGGCGGCACGATTCCCGTCTCACCCACGCCACGTACACCGAACGGGTGGCCGGGGTTGGGCACTTCGACAATCACTGTGTCGATCATCGGCAAGTCACTTGCGACCGGGATGCGATAGTCGAGGAAGATCGAGTTCTGCAGGCGACCATCTTCGCCATAGATGTATTCCTCGTTCAATGCCCAGCCGATGCCCTGCGCAGCACCGCCCTGATACTGGCCTTCCACATAGGTCGGATGGATCGCCTTACCGGCGTCCTGAATCACGGTGTAGCGGGTGATCGAGGTTTTGCCAGTCTCCGGGTCGACCTCGGCGTCAACGATATGGGTGCCGAAGGACACGCCTGCACCTTCTGGCGTTGCCTCAAAATGGCCCGAGATCGGACCGCCGGTCGCCCCCATATGCGCAGTGATGTCGGCCAGCGGGCGCGGATCAAAATCGCCCGCATTGGGGCCTGACGGCACAGCGCAGCCGTTTTCCCATTTCACCGCGTCCGCCGGAATCCCCCAGCTGGCTGCCGCACGGGCACACAGCTGCTCGACCGCGTGGCGTGCTGCCTTTATGGTTGCCAGTCCCGACGCATAAGTCACGCGCGAGCCGTGGCTAACGTCGTTATACCCCAGCGTCGCAGTATCGGCGACGGTCACGCGGATGTTCTCGTATGGAATGCCCAGAACTTCAGCCGCCATCAGCGCCATGGACGCGCGCGAGCCGCCGATATCAGGCGTGCCGACCATTAGCTGCGCCGAGCCGTCCTCGGACAGGGCCAGTGACACCGACGTCTCGCCGCCGTGGTTGAACCAGAAGCCGCAGGAAATCCCCCGCCCCTGTCCCGGTTTCAACGGGGCCGAGTAATGCGGATGCGCCTTGGCGGCCTCCAACGTTTCGACAAGACCAATGCGTTCGTAAGTCGGGCCATAGCTGGCCTTGGTGCCTTCATGCGCCGCGTTTTTCAGGCGAACTTCGATCGGATCGAGGCCCAGTTTCTTGCACAACTCGTCAATCACCGATTCGACCGCAAAGGCTCCCATTGGCGCGCCCGGCGCGCGATAGGCGGCCTGTTTCGGACGGTTGGCCATGACGTCATAGCCGATCTGCTTGACGTTGGTCAGGTTGTAGGGCGCAAAAGCGCACATGGCGGTCATATCACCCGGTGCACCGGGGAAGGCCCCGCCCTGCAGACGGAATACGCCTTGCGCAGCCGAGATGGTGCCGTCTTTCTTCATGCCTATTTTCACATCCATCGAAGCAGATGCGGTCGGACCGGTGGCGCGGAAGACCTCGGACCGGCTCATTACGATCTTGACTGGACGATTGGCTTTACGGCTGAGCGCCAGTGCGACGGGTTCGATAAACACGGTGGTTTTGCCACCAAAACCGCCGCCAATCTCAGACGCAGTAACGCGCAGTTGTGAGGTTTCGATGCCCAACAGCGCGGCGCAGGTTTTCTGCGCGATCCAGTGGCCCTGCGTGGTACACCAAAGCTCGCCCTTGCCGTCATTGCCCAGCATGCCCAGACAGGCGTGCGGTTCGATATAGCCTTGGTGAGTCGCCTCCGTGACGAAGCTGTCTTCGATGACCAGATCGGCCTCGGCGAAACCGGCTTCAACATCTCCGTGACCGCTTTCGTGATACCGCACTACGTTCGGGTGCATTCCTTGCGGCACAGAATAATCCGCCGCACCTTCGCGGATCACTGGTGCATCCGGGGCCATCGCTTTGTCTACGTCGGTGACGTGCGGCAAAACCTCGTATTCAACCTCGATCAGTTTCAACGCATCACGCGCGGCCAGCGCCGACGTTGCCGCAACAGCCGCTACTGCATGACCATCATAGAGGGCCTTTTCGCCCGCCATGACGTTCTCCAACACGTTCCAGAACTCGCCTTCCAGACCCGGCTTGAACGGCACGTCGGCGAAATCTGCCCGAGTGACGACCCCCTTGACGTCCTTATGCGCTTCGGCCATCGACGTGTCGATTTTCACGATCCGCGCATGGGCGTATGGCGAGCGTAGGATGGCCCCGTGCAGCATTCCGGGCGCATAAGCATCGGCCCCGAATTTGGCGCGGCCAGTGACCTTGTCTAACCCGTCAGGGCGGTTCGGGCGGGTACCGACAAAGGTGAAGTCGGATTTGCGATCGTCGAGTGCCATTACGAAGCCTCCCGCAGCTCTTCTGCCGTTTCCATCACGGCACGAATGATCTTGTCATAACCGGTGCAACGGCAGAGGTTGCCTGCCAGCCAATACCGGGTTTCTTCTTCGGTGGGGTTTGGGTTCTTTTCCAGCAGGGACTTTGCCGCCACCAAAATGCCCGGTGTGCAGATGCCACACTGCAGCGCGGCGTGTTCAATGAATTTTTTCTGCAACGGATGCAGAACGTCACCATCCGCGATACCCTCGACGGTTTCGATCGTCTTACCTTCGGCCTCAACGCCCAACATCAGACAGGAGCAGACTAGGCGACCATCAACAGTAACCGAACAGGCACCGCAATCGCCGGTACCGCAGCCTTCTTTCGCACCGGTCAGGTTCAACTTGTCGCGCAGACAATCCAGCAGGGTTTCGCGCGGGTCGCACAGGTATTCGACCGAGTCCCCGTTCACTGTAGTGGATACGTGCAGCTTGCTCATACGTCTTCTCCCTTGGCACGGGCATAGGCGATTTTAGCGGCGCGCTTGGCCAGCACGCCAGCGACTTCGGTGCGGAATGCGATCGTACCGCGTTTGTCGTCGATCGGATTGCAGGCGGCCGAGGCAGCCGCGGCCAGCGCGTCAAGCGCGCCATCATCTAGTGTGCTACCGATAATGGCGTTGGCGCAATCTTCAACCAGCAGCACGGTCGGAGCCACAGCGCCTAGTGACACGCGGGCCTCGGAGACGGTATCACCATCCAGGCGCAGGCTGACGCCAACGCCAACCACGGCGATATCCATCTCGGTCCGGGGGATAAAGCGCAGATACGCATCGCCTCCGTTATCTCCGCGTGCTGGGATGTGAACAGCGGAAATCAGCTCTCCCTTAGCCAGAGACGTTTTACCCGGGCCGGTGGGGATATCCTCGACAGCCACCTCGCGGTCACCTTCTGGGCCGGTCACTGTAACGGTCACTCCCGCAGCGACCATTGCCGGAACCGAATCCGCGGCCGGAGAGCCGTTGCACAGGTTGCCGGTCAGTGTCGCGCGCCCCTGCACCTGGGTTGATCCAATCAGGTCCATCGCCTCAACGACACCGGGCCAGTCGCGGCCCAGCTCTGGGTGCTCGCTCATTTCCGCTCCGGTGGCGGCGACGCCCAGCGTCCAACTGCCATCGGCGTTTTGATTAATATCGCGCACACCGGCGATCTTCTTGATGTCGATCAGCGTATCGGGCGTCACCAATTCCGAGCGCAGCTGCACCAGAACATCCGTGCCGCCTGCCAAAAACCGTGTGATGCCCGTCGCGTTCGCTGCCAGCGCCGAGGCTTCGGCAAAGCTGGCGGGGCTGTGATAATCCATGAAATACCTCGCACCTGTTGATCAGGATTCACTGGGGTTCGCAGGGGACGTTAGTGCAGCAACATGGCCGCGTCCATGGCTGGAACGACCAATTTTTGCGTTATCTGATGTCGTTTCCAGACCTTATATCACAGGTCGATCTCAATCACGCCTTCGGGCTGCGCCGCGCGGCTTTGGCAGAGGATCATCGCGCGCTCGCGCTGCTTGTTCGACAGGACAAAATCGCGATGCTCAATGTCGCCGGAAATCACACTGCATTTGCAGACGCCGCAGATGCCGTCCGCGCATTTCACGTCCACGTGAATGCCTGCCTCGTTCAGTACCTGCGCGGCGTCTTTACCCTCAGGCACCGTCACTTCGCGTCCCGATCTTGCCAGTCTCAGAGTAAACGGGTGGTTTTCATAGTCGGGCGGCTCGGGAACCGAGAAGTACTCCAAGTGCCGGGCGTCCTCGGGAAAGCCTTGCCGCTCAGCCGCCTGCATGACCCCATCCATGAAGCGGTCCGGCCCGCAGGTATAGACATGCCAGCCGTCCCGATAGCCCGACAGGATCGCCTCTAATTCGGCCCGCGTGCCTTCGTCCGAGAAGTGATAGTGCACGTGGTCCGCCCAAGGCGCAGCCGCCAGATCGTCCAGATATCCGGCACCCGCGCGGGTGCTGGCGGAATAGTGCAGTTCGAATGGCTTGCCCAAGGCGTGCAAACGATGGGCGAAGGCGATCATCGGGGTGATGCCGATCCCCCCTCCCATCAGGAAGGTCTTGGTCGCGGTCTCATCCAATTCGAAATGGTTGATGGGCTTCGAGACAAAGACCTTTCGCCCTTCATTGAAGATGCGATGCAAAAGGGCCGAACCCCCGCGCCCCTCGTCCTCGCGCAGCACGCCGATCTGATAGGTCGACCGGTCCGAGGGATCGCCGGACATCGAGTACTGCCGCAGGAATTCCGGCGCAACCAACACGTCCAGATGTGCCCCTGCGGTCCAGCCCGGCAAGGGCGTGCTGTCGAGGGCCGAGAACTCATACTTGGTCACGTCTGACGTCATCTTGTCGACCTTGGTCAATTCTACCCGTATCACCGGCGCATCACCCGCGATGGTGTAACGGTGAATCACCGACATATCACCGGCAGCTTTGCGGGCTTTGTACTCCTCGGCCGTCACCATCGCCTGATAAGCCGCAATCCCGGCTTCACGATCCATGGGAAAAGGATAAGGCCACGGATGCGGCGCCAGATAGGCCGGGTAAACCGCCAAGGTCTGGTCTTCGTATTTCAGATCCAGATCGGTCTGCAGGCCACGCCGGTTCAATGAATGTTCTGTGGGGCGATAGGCTCCGTCGGCCTGCAACTCAATATCCCACCACCATTTCTTGGTCTCATTTAACCCACCATTCCCGACGGCGTCATCCAAGCGGGCCAAAGCAGGCGCCGCAGACGGAATGTTCATTGCCGCCCAGCGGAATGGAGTTTCCTTAAAGATGCCTTCAAGGTTCCACGGGCAGGTCTTCATACACCTCCCGCACATCGCACCGCCCGGAGTAGTCACTCGATACGTCGCGCATTTCTGGCTGTCGGATTTCCAAATCTCATAGCCGTTAAACATCAATTTCGGGCCAGCTGTGATCGCGCCCGAGGGGCACTCGCGGGCACATTTGTTGCAGCTTTCGCAAAAGCTCTGCAGGCCGAAATCAATCGCCTTGTCATGCTCCATTGGCATGTCGGTCGTGACCGCACCGGATTTCAACCGCGGGCCGAGATAAGGGTTCAGGATAACCTCACCGATCCGGCTAACCTCTCCCAACCCGGACAAGAGTAACAAGGGCGGCTGCAACACCTCTCCGTCCATCACTGTATGGGCTTTGGCCTTGTACCCAAGGTTTCGGATCTGCTGCGCGATCACACCACCCAATAGCGAGAACCTCAGATAGGCGCGCATGGACTGGGCGACACTGATCCAATCGTCACCGCTGGCGCCCTCCATCGTTTCATATCCCTGGTCGATGATCATGCTGATGGCCTGATCGTGGGGCGGCGTGATCTCTTCCCCGGTTGCGTCATGCGAATACCAAGCCCAGTCCGGGCATCGGCTGAGACCCACCGCATCAACACCCAGAAAATAGCTCGCCGCCTTGATACTTTCTGCGTTGCGGGTGGCATCGGTGGGAGGCGCAACGTCCGCACTCTCGCCATCCTGCAACAGGACAAACGCGCCTAGCGCGCGGCGTTGGGCGCAACTGGGGGCCGCTTTTCGCACATAGTGGCCACCCTTAGCCCCGTCCTGTAGCGGTTTACCCATATCCCCGAATTGAGCCCGCGCGAACATGTCGGCGCGCTTCGGGACGCGGGCTACGTTTTCCTCATCAATATAGGTGGTTGGTGCCTCAACCCGCTTGAGTTTCTCGAACGGGTGCGCCCCGTCCACATAGCGACGTTTAGCATAAGTGTCCCGGTTCAATGCGTTCTTCGCAAACCCCGTCCCCAACCACCACGCCGGACCTTGTGTACGAAACCACGGCTGCTGCGCCATTGGACGCAAGGGCTGATCATGCGCGATCTCCATCTCCGTCGTCACGGCCGCCAGACCGAACCGCTTGCCCAGCCACGGTGCCACGACGTCGCCACCTTCAACCGAGGCCAGCCCCGCTGCAACTGCCAGCCGCCCCAAATCCACTTCGGACGACATCGACGAATGCGCCCGTGCGTCAAACCCCAGCAAGCGGATATAGTTGGCAATCACCACCGCATTCTCGGTTGCCAGCAGACAGGCGCGGTGCTCCTGCGCGTTCTTGATCCAGTCCGCGCCAGGTTCTTCAGGGCTCGGGTCGCGGTTGTGTTCAAATAGAAAGACGATGGCATGGCGATGCGTATCCATCGGCCTGGGCGCGGCCTCCATGCTTTCTTTCAGATCAGCCATGATCAAGTCGATGCCCGAGGCGAGAGTCTTGGTTTGCCGAGTTTTCAGCGCGTGAGCCAGACGGTCAATATCCGGGTTTCGTCGGGTGTTAGCCAACAACGCTTCGGACGGCAGCGGACCGCAGCCCATCATGGACGCATCATTGAAATAGCCAAATGCCTTGAGGTGGTTGGCACGTTCCAAAGGGTCTTCAGTGATTTCCGACTCCACGTTATTCACGAACCCATCGCGGATAGTGTCCAACATGGCCTGAAACTCACCCATTGCGTTGACGATACTTTCCGGCTGTTCCGGTCGACGGAAACTCAGCTCCGGCATGGGCGTCACCAACGACAGGTCCGGTATCCGGGGCTGGCGCGCCAAACGCTCCAATGGGTAACGCCCCATATGGACAGGTCTGTTCTTGTCCGAGAAAAAGCGAAGTCCCATCGTGTGCCTCCTGTATTTGAGTGTCACCTAATGCGCCGTGGACAGCAAATCCATTCATGACTAGTCATAGATGATATGAGTAAAACTGATTTCACCGACTTGGATGGCAAGATCCTTCGCACATTCCTGACAATCCTCGAGGAAAGTTCGGTCTCGAAAGCTGCCGACCGGCTGGGCGTGACGCAATCTGCGATCAGCCATACGCTGGCCAAGCTGCGGCAGGTTCTTGGCGACCCGCTGTTCGTGCGCTCGGGGCAAGGCTTGACCCCAACCGAACGCGCCCTGTCTTTGAAAGAGCCCGTACAGCGCGTTCTGGATGGGATGCGTGCGCTGACTGATGACCGCCCATTTGACCCGCAGGCAGAAGAGATCAGCATCCAGATTGCCACCAACGACATGCCACGCGAGCTGATTTTTCCGCCGCTACTACGTGCGCTTCGGTCCGAGGGTGTGCGATTGCGGCTGGGCTTCATCCCGTCTGGCGTCCCCGACCCGGATCTGCTGCGCAGTGACAGGTGCCAGCTGATGCTAACCCCGCTCCCCCCCGACGGGCCGGATATTTTCCAGAAACGCGTACTGATCAGCCCTCTTATGATCTTTTACGACTCAGACCAGCGCGACCCGCCGGACAGTTGGCAAAGTTATTGCCAAACCGAACATGTAGAGGTTCGCTTCGCCGACGGGCGCAGTTCGCGCATGGTGATGCGTGGCGTGGACCAGAGCCAGATCAGGCCGCCCATCGTAGCCTTGCCCAATTTCAACGCCATCTCGTCTTTCGTGAAGGACAGCGACTTGATCTCGACCGACACGGCGCTGATGAAAAAAGGGCCACTGGCAGCGCTGGATTGTGCGCCGCTTCCGTTCGAGTGTGAGCCTGTTTCAATCTACATGGTTTGGCATCAGCGTTTGGCCAATGATCCGGCACATCGCTGGCTGCGCGCACGGATTGAGGCCGTCGCTGCAACGCTACAGGGCTGACGGCTATCACTACCAGAGATCAAAACCGCGCCTTGATGAAGTGCGTCAGGGCTGCACCCGTCTCGAAATAAGCGCGCCTCAGTCCGGTCCAGTTTTCGTGGTAGTCGGAAACGGCCGGGACAGGCAGCAGGGATGGATCCTCGTTCAGCAAGCTTTCGGCGACCAACCGACCGAAGACAGTGCCTGGCCCAATGCCCCGACCAGAATACCCATGCACTGAATAGGCATTGGGGCCGACCTGGGTGATCTTGGGAAGGTGGTCCGAGGTCATCGCAATCCGCCCGTGCCATCCCTCAATCAACGGCTGATCGGCAAGCTGCGGAAAAAGCTCTGCCAGCTTGCGACGGATCCACGCCGTGTGGACCAATCGGCCTGCCCGCTCCAGATCACCCATTGCGCCGATAACCAGTCGCCCCTCAGCATCCATTCGGAATGAGGTCATGATCAGACCTGTATCCCAGCATCCTTCTCCACCCGGCAGAATACTCGCACGCAGGTTCTCCGACAGTGGCGCGGTGGAGAACTGGAAGTAGTAGACCGGCACGTAGTCGGGGGTCGAGGCGTGAAGACCCTGGTGGTAGGCATTTGTCGCTTGAATCACAGATTTTGCGTGCACCCTGCCTTGAGGGGTATTTAGTGTCCAAACGCCATCCTCGTGCTGCATGGTTTCAACAGGGCAATAAGAGACGATGCGCGCTCCGGCCTCGGCAGCGGCGCGGGCCAGACCCCGGACATAGCCAAGTGGCTGGATTGTCCCCGCGCGCGGGTCGAACAGAGCCCCGCGAAACCGCGCGCTACCGGTGCGGTATGTGGTTTGTTCGGCAGACAACAACTCCACCGGCGCCCCAGAGGCCGTCAACTGTGCGTGGCGCGCCTGCAGATCTCGCAATCCTGACCCGGAATGCGCGCAATGCAGTGTCCCGTTTCGCACTGGTTCACAATCGATACCATGCCGTTCAATCAGGTCGAAAACGTCCCCAGGCGCCCCTGACAAAAGAGAGATCAGCCGGTCCCCTGCTTCCTCACCCAGATGGGCCAGAATTTCGTCCGGCGGCAACCAAAGTCCAGCATTAGCTAATCCGACATTACGGCCCGAGCCGCCGTGCCCGATCTCATGCGCCTCAAGCAGACATACTGACGCCCCGGCCCGCGCCGCCATCAAGGCCGCAGAGCAACCAGTATAACCACCGCCAATTACTGCCAGATCTACCGAAGTCTCGTCAGTCAAAGGACACGTCTCGGCAGGCTCCCGGCAGGTTTTCAGCCAAAGGGACAGATCGTGATCGCTCACAGCGGGCTCCTTGAATCTTCGCGGATCATCAGCGCGGGGTCAGCCGGTTACAAGCGCCCTTTGATCATCCCGGCCCATTGCGATCAAGAAAGGTTCCACTTCCTGCTGCGCCTGAAACGCTGTCTTGTCCGACAATCCCTTCCAATTGGCCAGAACAAGTGATTGCGCCACAGCCCCACCCAAAGTAACGCCCGGCCCGGTCACGATGAACAGGTCAGGCGCGAATTCATGTGCCGCCGCCTGGATGGCGCGGGTGAAGTCATAGGTCTCGGTCACCTGATGGCCCAGTGTATAGTCCCACAGCGCCCGCGTGTCCGTCGCACCCGGCCACCAAATTTTACCGCGCCCGTCGATCAGCGGATACTCGGGTTGACCAAACAAGTCCGGGCTCAGCCTCGCCCGCCCTTCGGCAGCGACCGGGGCCTGCAAGGAGGTGTGAAACGCGGCGTGGTTTGCCAACCGCATCGGGAACCGCTCCTGAACCATGGGCTGAGACACTTCGAATGCCGCCAATCCTGCTTCATTTCCGGCCAGAACCAACATCCCGCCCAAATCGATTGACAGCGCCAGATCACAACCATTCGTCGCGTTGATCTGCGCTATATCTGCCAGCAATTCGGCCTTCCGGGTTGCGTCATTCTGCCAATTGTTACCAACAAACGGGTAAACCAACTGCCCGCCAATCAGTTGTTCCTGCATAAGCGTGCCCATCGTATTCACAACGCGGAACCCGCCCTGCGGTGATAGCGCGCCACCTGCAGCCAAGGCGGTGTACCAGCCCATGGAATTACCAGTGACCGCAACCACCTCAATACCGTCTGCCAAAGCCTGTGCATCTCCCAGCGATGCCGTATAGATCAGGGGCGACGCCACATCGCCGCGCGAGTATTTGCTAACCGTGTACCGGCTGGCACCGTCCAACGCTGTCACAGCATCCTGTCTCGTCTCCGTGCGGATAGCGTCAAAACTGTGGAACAGATTCATCCGCTGAGCGTGGTGGCGGTGCAGATATCCCAGTTCGGGTTTGTTGTAGGTGCCTCGACCGGGGCAGATCAGAACAGCGGTACGGGTCATGTGCGATCTCCGGTCAGCTTCAGCGCAGCGGCAACGATTCCGTCCTTGGAGGGCAGCGGAGCGGCGTAGGCCGGACCAGTCGCGATAAAGCAGTCCTCGGCCACAACACGCGCGGTCGGGATCGTCGGACTTTCTTCAGCGAAGAACGTCATCAACGCCTCGGACTGGCTGCCGGTGCGGCGGCATTCATCAACGACCAGAACATGTGCACATGGCTTGGTGGCCTCACGCAGAGCATCGACGGGCAGAGGCGCTAACCATCGCATGTCGATGATCCGGGTTTTCACACCGGCCGCTTCCAACTCGGGCAGCGACTGTTTCGAATGGTAGTGCCCATTCCCGTAGGTCACGATCACCAAATCAGTACCGTCTCCGTGTACGCCAACCTCACCCAGCGCGATATGTTGATCGGGTGAGGGATAGGTGGTCATCCACCCACCATCCTGCGCTTCATGCAGGTCGCGCATCGGGTAGAGGGCAATGGGTTCCAGAAACACCACCACCCGCTGCTCTTCCCGCGCCAGCCGCACACATTCGCGCATCATCTGCGCCGCGTCCGCCCCGGTGGAGGGGCAGGCGATGATCACGCCCGGAATGTCCCGCAGCACGGCCAGAGAGTTGTCGTTGTGGAAATGTCCGCCAAACCCTTTCTGATAACCCAGACCCGCAATCCGCAGCACCATTGGGTTGGTGAACTGGCCGTTCGAGAAAAACGGCAGAGTCGCCGCCTCACCCCTTATCTGATCCTCGGCATTGTGCAGATAAGCGAGGAATTGAATTTCGGGGATTGGGATGAACCCATTGTGGCCCATACCAATCGCGAGCCCAAGAATGGACTGCTCGTCCAGAAGCGTGTCGATCACCCGGTCCGGTCCAAACCTCTGCTGCAATTTCTGGGTCACGCCATAAACGCCCCCCTTACGGCCCACGTCCTCACCCATGCAAACGATCTCAACGTGTTCCAGCATCAGGTCGGTCAGCGCCCAATTGATCAGGCGGCTCATGGGTTGCGGCTCGCTTATTACGCGCATGTCACCGCCAAAAGCATTTGCACGCGCCTTGGCACTGGGGCCGTTGGTGGGCTTGCACACTCGCTTTGGTGGGATCAGGCTGGCCATCACTTCGGACGCATTGGCCAGATGCGGGCGGGTGGCGGCCTCGGCTGCGATGCGATCGGTACGGGCACAAGTGTCGGTGTAGATTTTCAACGCCTGATCCGGAGACAGTGCTCCTGCCTGATCCAATAGCCGTACCGTGTGCAATAGAGGGTCATTGGCTTCATCAGCCTCGACTTCGGATTTCGACAGGTAGGTAGTCGGCACATCCGCACCCGCGTGACCATAGAGACGCACCATCTTTAAGTGCAGGAAGGCAGGTTTGCGGCGTGTCCGTACGAAATCGGCAGCCTCCCGCGCCACCGCGTATGCTTCATAGATATCCAGACCATTGGCTTGAAAATACTTAATGCCGGGGCGATGCTCCATCGAAGCTTGTATCCAGCCTTTCGGCGTTTTCACCGAAATACCGATCCCGTTATCCTCACACACGAACAAAAGCGGCAGCGGCGTCGATTGCACACTGGTCCACCCTGCGGTGTTGATCGCCCCCTGCGCCGTCGAATGGTTGGCTGAGGCATCCCCGAAGGAACACATTGCAATCCCATCTTCAGGCAATTCGCGGTGCTCGGGGTCATGCCGCCGTGCTGCACCAAGACTGTATGCCGCCCCGACCGCCTTGGGCAGGTGGCTGGCAATGGTCGAGGTCTGCGGCGGGATCATCAGCGCCTTCGAACCCAGCACTTTGTGCCGCCCGCCTGAGGTTGGGTCCTCTTTCGAACACGCAAAGCTCAGCAGCATGTCCCAGGCGATTTGTTGGCCGGGCACTTGTTCAGCCCGGGCAATCTGAAACGCGGCATCCCGGTAGTGTAAAAAGGCTATGTCAGTCGGGCGCAGCGCATGGGCAACGGCCGCCATACCCTCATGCCCGGACGAACCGATGGTATAAAACCCCTGCCCCGCCTTCTGCATCGCCCTGCTGGTACGATCCAACGCCCGGCTCAGGACTTGCGATCGATAGAGCGACACCGCATCGGTGTTGATCAGACCCGACCGAGGAGCCACACCATCGGGAAAATCGCCTTTCGCCACCCGGGCCAAGAAGTTTTCGTGAACGATCTGAGCGCGATCCATGGCCTGTTTCCTGATCTTCTTTTCTTAGGTTGGGCAGTTTCATCTTGGATACCACGCAGATTCTCAATCGGTCGTCCAAAAGAAAAGCCTGTTTTTGTATCGGTCTGGCACATCGCAAATGCCAGTGATATTCCGTCGGAAAGGTATGAGGATTTGTCATATGATTGCCCCGCGTCGGTTCTTGCCCTCGATCCCCTCTTTGCTGGCGCTTGAGGCCGTCGATCGTCTTGGCAGTGCCTCAGCCGCTGCCGAAGAACTGTCACTGACGCAAAGCGCGATCAGCCGTCAGCTCAAGTCGATGGAAGAACAATTGGGCGTCGACCTGATCCAACGCAGCCAGATGCGTTTGCACCTTACACCAGCAGCGCAGGAATATGTTCAGGTCGCGAGACAGGCGCTGACCCAGCTTGCGCAGGCGTCGCTGAAGCTAAAGGCCAACCCGACCGGTGGGTCTCTGAACCTGTCGATCCTTCCTGCGTTCGGTATGCACTGGCTGGCTCCACGCCTGCAGGATTTTGCGCGCCGCCACCCCGAAGTCACTGTGAACCTTAATACACGTCTGCGCCCCTTCGATTTTGAAACAGAACACTTTGATGCCGCCATCCATTTCGGGCAGCAGGACTGGGCGGGGGTGAATTACCTGCCAATCATGCGAGAAGACGTGCTGCCAGTCTGCTCACCAGATTTACTGCCCGAAAATGCCGAAGACATTGGATGGCTGACAGAGGCCCCATTGCTGCATCTCGAAACGCGCCCCGATGCCTGGGAAAAATGGTTCGCCGCACAAGGCTGTGAAGTTACCGGAATACACGGGATGCTGTTCGATCAGTTTTCAACCATGGGGCAGGCCACGATTCACGGGCTTGGCGTGGCATTGCTGCCAAGTTACCTGATCGAAGCCGACCTTGCAGCAGGCCGCCTTGTTCTCGCATGGCACGGCCCGGGCGTGAGCCTTGGGGATTTCTATCTTGTCTGGCCACAATCTCGTGCGGAATCCGAACCGCTCAGATCATTCCGCGTTTGGCTACAAGGACAAATTGACCACGCCCCGAGCCCTTAACAATGAGGTGCCGAGATTCTGCGCGGCCTTCGGCTTTGCGTCCTGCGGACGGCAGGGGGGAGTTTCCCTGAGCTGTTTAAGTGTCGATCGACCGGGCGATGAGTTCCTTCATGATCTCATTGGTACCGCCATAGATCATCTGAACCCGCGCATCCGCGTAGAGACGCGCGATCGGGTATTCCATCATGAATCCATAACCGCCGAATAGCTGAAGGCATTCGTGCATGATCTCGTTCTGAACTTCCGAGCCCCAATACTTCACCATCGACGCCGTTGCCGCGTCCAAGGTGCCCGCCTCCAGCCGTGCGATGCAGTCATTGACAAAGCTTCGCAGAACCTCGGCCTTGGTCTTGCATTCAGCCAACTTGAACCGCGTGTTCTGGAAATCCATCACACGCTGGCCGAACGCCTTGCGCTCCTGTGTGTACTTTACTGTCTCGCCAATGGCGAAGTCGATCGCGCCCAGCGCCCCAATGCCGATGGTCAAACGCTCCCATGGCAGTTGGTTCATCATCTGATAGAAACCTTGCCCCTCTTCGGCGCCCAGAAGGTTGGTCATCGGCACTTTGACGTCTTCAAAGAACAGTTCAGCCGTGTCGTTGGCCTTCATTCCCAACTTCTTGAGATTTCGACCCTTGCGGAACCCTTCGGCTCCCTCCGTTTCGACAGCGACCAAAGATACGCCTTTGGAGCCCTGCGACTTGTCAGTTTTGCAGGCCACAAGGATCAGGTCCGCCGACTGGCCATTGGTTATGAATATCTTGGACCCGTTAAGACGGTATGAGTTTCCGTCCTTGTCAGCGGTCGTGCGAATGGATTGCACATCCGATCCGGTTCCAGGCTCAGTCATCGCCAACGCGCCGACCATTTCGCCCGAAGCCAGTTTTGGCAACCATTTCTGCTTTTGATCCTCGCTGCCGTAAGCGGTGATGTAGTGGGTCACGATGGACTGGATCGCATAGCCCCAGCCGCAATCCCCATGTGAGGATTGCGCGTACAACGTGACTGCATCAAAACCAATTCCACCGCCGACACCGCCAAATGCCTCAGGGATCGCCCCGGCCATCAATCCCATTTCCCCGGCCTTGTGCCAGAAGTCACGATCGACGACGCCGTTCTCGGTCCAGCGGTCGATATTAGGCACTAGTTCATCTTCGATGAACCGGTCCGCCATTTCAGCGAACATCTGGTGTTCCTCGGTCACCCAAGCTGCGGTCGTGGTAAATAACGGCATGCGACACCCTCCCCGTTCTTCTTCCAGATCAAAGTAGCTGGGGTGTCCGCGCAATCCAATGCGCCCAAGGCGCTGTAACGCAACGTCCTTTCAATGCTCAGGCCATCGCGGTGTCCAGCAAAACTTGCGCGGCCGCCTTGGCATCTCGCGCCGGGTCACAGGATTTCAGGAACACCGCGGTCACAATTGCACCTTCCTGCAACAACAGAATCTGACAGGCCAGATTTTCCGGCTCACGCGCTCCGGCCTGACGCGCCAAATCGGTGAAGTGATCCAGCATGATCCGTTTGTGTTCGGCCGATTGCTTGTGGATCGGGTGATCCCGCTCCTGAAACTCTGCTCCGGCTTTTATGAACATGCAGCCACGATACTCTTCTTCCTGAAACCATTCGCCGAGCACGTCGAAACTGGCCAACAGCTGACCCGCTGGGGAATCCGACATCTCGCCGATACGGCGCAGGAAATTTTCGCGGAAGCTTTCGTCCCGCAACTGCAGGGCCGCCAGAATCAGATCCTCTTTGGTGCGGAAATGTTTGTACATCGAGGTCTTGGACACACCCGTTTCCACCACCAGTTTGTCCATTCCGGTGGCATGAAACCCGTCACGGTAAAAGACCTGCAAGGCCTTGCGAACCAGCTCGTCGCGTTTGTTGGGGCGCATAAATCGGCTCCTAAGTGTACAGATCAGTACATAATTAACATCGCCCTGAACTACAACCTTCAAGCGAACTCGGCATTGAATTCAAAATAAGACTTGCAAAAGTTTACCGATCAGTACACATTGACCATAAGATGTACCGATCTGTCAACCTTGGAGCAATCTGATGCGACGCCGTGCCAGCCTTATCTCTCCCCAGTATGTCCCAATCCTTTTGACCCTGGCTTTGATTGCGGCAGCGTTGACATGAAGGACCACGCGATCAGCCGCCCTCCGATGCCGCCGTTCTCGCAGGAAACCGCGGTCCAAAAGGTCCGCATGGCCGAAAACGCCTGGAACAGCCGCGACGCGGATGTAGTGACCCCGGCCTATACCGAGGACAGCGAATGGAGGAATCGTGCGGAGTTCCTCAGCGGTCACGCCGATATCCACGCCTTTCTCACCCGGAAGTGGAACAAAGAGCTGGAGTATCGGCTAATCAAGGAACTGTGGGCTTATTCCGGCAACCGTATCGCCGTGCGCTATGCTTATGAATGGCGCGACGACAGCGGCCAATGGTTTCGCTCCTATGGCAATGAGAATTGGGAATTTGCCGAGGATGGCCGGATGGCCAAACGGCACGCCTCACTGAACGATCTGCCGATTCCCGAAGAAGACCGCTTGTTCCACTGGACACAAGGCCCACGCCCTGATGACCATCCCGGCCTGTCTGATCTGGGGCTCTGAAAGGACAAGTATGCCGCGCGCCTTTTCCGAACTGACCTTCACCCCTGCCGTCCGCGCGCATCAGGAGAGGATGGGTTCGGCCAAGACCTACGCGAAATTCGTCGAGGATGGCCCGCAACAAGGCCACCAGATCGGCCCGACGGAAAAGGCATTTATCGAGGCACGCGACGGGTTCTATCAGTCCACCGTATCCGAGACCGGCTGGCCCTATGTGCAATATCGCGGCGGGCCGGTCGGGTTTCTGAAGGTGCTTGGTCCGCAGACCATTGGGTACGCCGATTTCTCGGGCAACAAACAGTATATCTCGCGCGGAAATTTGGACGGGAATGACCGTATCGCCCTGATCCTGATGGATTATGCCAATCAGCGGCGTCTCAAGATTCTGGGGCGGGTCGAATTTACCGAAGGTGAGACCGCCGCATCCAGCCTTTACCCCGAAGGGGCGGAAGCCCCCGCCGAGCGCGCAGCCGTGATCCGGGTGGATGCGCTGGACTGGAATTGCCCGCGCCACATCACGCCGCGCTTTACCGAAGCCGAGTTGCGCCCGCACCTGAACGCGCTTGGAAAGCAATTGGCGCAGCTTCAAGCCGAAAACGAAAAGCTGAAGCAAGAATTGGCCAAATACACCTGACCCCCGCTGCGCCGGACTAACGGGCACAGCAGAAATGAGGAGCCCCGCCCATGCTGCAATCTGCTTTGAATGTTGTCAGCTTATGTCTTATTGGGGCTGTTTTGTTGATCGCGGCCGTGATGGTGGCTTTCTTTGCCTCGCCGCAGTCTGTGCGCACCTCCCCGCCCGTGTCATACGATTCACTGCTGCTGGAACGAATTTCGAACGACTGACAGGCACAGCTGGCTTGAGAAGAATTCTAACATGACCCCTTGACCTTCCCGTGACTGGAACCCTCATTTGGAGGGTGTACGAAGACACAGGATGAGTCGGATGGCCACGCCACAGGCAATACAGTTGAAAATTAATGGTATGGGGTGCGCCTCCTGTGTCGGGCGCGTGGAAACCGCGCTGCGCGACGTATCAGGAGTGTCAGACGCCTCGGTCAACTTCGCAACCGAGACTGCACATGTCACTTTTGACGGTGAGATCGGTGCACTGATCGATGCCTTGACCCACGCGGGCTATCCGGCGGAGGTCCGGCAAACGACCCTAAGCATCGGCAGGATGAACTGTGCCTCGTGCGTGTCAAAAATCGAGCGGGCGTTGACCTCCGCCCCTTCGGTGGTTGAAGCCCAGGTTAATCTGGCCACCGAAAGCGCCCAAGTCACTTATGTCGACGGCGTCACCGATCCGCAGGCACTGGCTCAGCTCTGTACAGATATCGGCTATCCGGCACGCGTAGCTAACATGGCCACCGATGCCCCAGACGACCGAACCAAAGAGGCCCACACCCTCACACGCGCGACGGTGATTGCAGCCGTGCTGGCGCTGCCCGTGTTCGTGCTCGAGATGGGCGGACATATGATCCCTGCTTTCCACCACTGGGTACAGGCCACCATCGGGACGCAAACCAGCCATCTGATTCAGTTCGCACTGACCTCGGTGCTTTTGCTGGGTCCGGGGCGGGTATTCTATGCCAAAGGCATTCCTTCTTTGCTGCGCGGTTCTCCGGATATGAATGCGCTTGTGGCTCTGGGGACGGGGGCAGCTTACCTGTTCTCAGTCACCGCCACCTTTGCACCGCAGATTCTGCCACCCGGCAGCGCCAATGTGTATTTCGAGGCCGCTTCGGTCATCGTGGTCCTTATCCTGCTGGGTCGGGTGATGGAGGCACGCGCCAAAGGCCGAACCGGGGCCGCAATCCGCAAATTGGTGGGACTCCAGCCCAAAACAGCGCGGGTCGAGATGGATGGGCGTACAATCAACCGCCCGATTGCCGACATCACAGTTGGCGACATTCTACAGATCCGCCCTGGTGAAAGGGTCCCTGTGGATGGTGACGTGCTGGAAGGCACCTCGTATGTCGATGAAAGCATGATCACAGGCGAGCCTGTACCCGTTGGCAAGTCACCTTCCGACCAAGTTGTCGGTGGCACGGTGAATGGCACCGGAGCGCTGCGCATGCGCGCCACGCGGGTTGGGTCCGATACGGTTCTGGCGCAAGTCATCCGAATGGTCGAGCAAGCACAGGGGGCCAAGCTTCCGATTCAAGGGCTGGTTGACCGTATCACCGCGAGGTTCGTACCGGTTGTTATCGCCGTCGCGCTTCTGACAATCGCTGTTTGGTTGATCTTTGGTCCTTCGCCCGCACTGCCGATGGCGCTGGTCACAGGTGTCTCGGTCTTAATCATCGCTTGCCCCTGCGCAATGGGGCTCGCGACACCGACATCGATCATGGTGGGTACCGGCCGGGCGGCAGAGCTGGGCGTGCTTTTCCGCAAGGGCGATGCACTACAGCAATTGCAGGAAGCCAGAGTTATCGCCTTGGACAAGACAGGTACGCTGACGCTGGGACGGCCCGAGTTGGAGAACGTCTCAACGGTAAACGGTTTTGAACGCGACGCGGTGCTACGGCTGGCTGCGGCGGTCGAAGCGCGCTCGGAACACCCGATTGCCAATGCGATCACACGCGCGGGTCCAGCGGAATTGCCTAATCCATCCCAGTTTGAGTCCCTCACCGGGTTGGGCGTTCGGGCTAAGGTGGAAGGGCGCGATGTTCTGATCGGCTCACCCCGCCTGATGGCACAGAACGGTATCGAATTGAACGCCCTGACGACCGAAGCCGACCAGCGCGCTAAAGAAGGCGCGACACCCTTGTTCGTTGCGATAGATGGTCAGGCAGCAGCGATGCTTGCGGTCTCGGATCCGGTGAAACCCGGCACGCAACAAGCGTTGGAGCGCCTGCACGCGATGGGCCTGAAACTGGCTATGGTGACTGGCGACAATGCGCGTACCGCCCAGGCACTGGCCGACAAGTTGGGCATCGACCATGTCACAGCCGAGGTTCTGCCGGACGGTAAACTGGCCGCAATCACCGCTTTGCGCGATCAGTTCGGTACTCTTGCCTTTGTCGGGGATGGCATCAACGACGCTCCGGCGCTGGCGGCGGCGGATATAGGCGTCGCCATCGGCACCGGGACCGATGTAGCGATTGAAACGGCGGATGTGGTGCTGATGTCCGGCGATCTGCGTGGTGTAGCCAATGCAGTCGAGATCAGCCGCAGAACCATGCGCAACATCCGTCAGAACCTTGGTTGGGCCTTTGGTTACAACATCCTGCTGATCCCTGTTGCCGCAGGAGTGCTGTACCCGTTCAGCGGCCACCTGTTGTCCCCTGCGCTCGCTGCCGGGGCCATGGCCTTATCCAGCGTGTTTGTTGTCTCGAACGCGCTGCGTCTTCGGCGGGTGAGGGCGAGCCTGCCGGACGAGACCCAAAATCAGGTAAATCAAACGGTGACGACATGAATATTGGAGACGTGGCAACCCGGACCGGTCTGCCTGCCAAGACGATCCGGTATTACGAAGATATCAGCCTGATCAAACCGATGCGCGACGCCAACGGCTATCGCCGTTTTCGCGATCAGGATGTGCACAAGCTGAACTTTCTCGGCCGTGCGCGTGCATTGGGGTTCACGATCGAAGATTGCCGCACCCTGATGGCGCTGTACGAAGACGAAACCCGCGCCAGTGCCGATGTCAAAAAGGTTGCTCGTGCCCATCTGGCGCAGATCGAGGCCAAGATCGCCGATCTCAATGCAATGCGTGACACGCTGGGTCATCTGATCGACGCTTGCGCCGGGGATGACCGGCCGGATTGTCCGATCCTGCAGGATTTGGGCGGCAAAACCTGACGCGGGGTTGCTCTTTGCGCGTGGCTTTGCTTTGTCTCTGACGGAAAATTTAGCCTTCCAAAACGAGATAGGCGCAGACAGCAGAGAGGATCACCAATATGACAAAAGTCGCGTTTCTGGGTCTGGGCGTCATGGGCTACCCTATGGCAGGCCACCTGCAGGCTGCAGGGCATCAGGTTACCGTCTATAATCGTACGACATCCAAGGCAGAAGCATGGGTTGCCGAACATGGCGGCGCTATGGGCAAGACCCCAGAAGAAGCCGCCAAGGGAGCCGAGATCGTTCTTGCTTGTGTGGGCAATGACGACGACTTGCGCAACGTATGCACAGGTGAAGGCGGGGCGTTTCACGGCATGTCTGAGGACGCGATCTTTGTCGATCACACCACGGTCTCGGCCAAGGTGACCTATGAACTGTACGACGTAGCCAAGGCTCGAGGGATCGCATTTGTTGACGCCCCGATTTCGGGTGGCCAGGCCGGGGCGGAAAACGGTGTTCTGTCGATCATGTGCGGTGGTGATCAAGCCGCCTATGACACAGCCGAGCCAGTGATGCAGGTGTATTCGAAAATCTGCCGCCGGATCGGTGAAAGCGGTGCAGGGCAGCTCACCAAGATGAGCAATCAGATCGCCATAGCTGGTGTGGTTCAGGGTCTGAGCGAGGCGCTGCATTTCGCAGAAAAAGCCGGGCTGGATGGTCGCGCGGTGGTCGAAGTGATCAGTCAAGGCGCTGCCGGCAGTTGGCAGATGGTGAACCGGCACGAGACGATGCTGGACGATCATTTCGACTATGGCTTTGCGGTGGACTGGATGCGCAAGGACCTTGGAATCTGCCTGGACGAGGCAAATGACAACGGGGCGTCGCTGCCTCTGACGGCGTTGGTCGATCAGTTTTACAAGGATGTGCAGAAGCTGGGCGGTGGCCGGTGGGACACATCCTCGTTGTTCAAACGGTTGCGCGCGTTGGACTGACAATAAAGCGGGCTGTCTGCCCCCTCTTGGCCCGTAGGGCCAATTCACCCCCGAGGATATTTTAAGCCAGATGAAGGGGGTCCCGATGACAGAAGGACAGGGAATCGGATGAGCGACATGACGGAATTCTGGGCAGGTGCCCTGCGCGTGCATTGGGGGCTGGACGCCAAGCTGACGCGACTGGATGGCGAATATGACCTGAACTTCATGGTTCGGGCCACCAATGGTCAGGATTACGTGCTGAAGGTCATGCGCGCAGGGTGCGAAGCGGAATTCGTCGACCTTCAGGTCAAGGCGCTGGCCCATATCGCGGGTGAAGCGCCGGGCTTGCCCTTTCCCCAGGTCTACCCGGACCTGAACGGTACGCTACTGCCAGAGATCGCCGACCCGGAGGGGCATGAGCGGCTGGCCTGGCTGCTCGAATGCCTGCCAGGGCAGTGCTATGCAAAGACCGCACCCAAATCCGAAGAATTGATCCTGAAACTGGGCCGTGTTCTGGGCGCAACCGACAAGGCGCTGGAACGGTTTACCCACGACGGGTTGCATCGTGCCGAGTTTAAGTGGGATCTGACTCAGGCAGGTTGGATCTCAGATCGGCTGGATGTGATCGCCGATCCTGCTCGCCGGGGCTTGCTGTCAGAAATATGCGATAGGTTCGAGGCAATATCCGGTCTTCTGACAGGCTTGCCCAAGCAGGCGATCCACAATGACGCCAACGACTACAACATCTTGGTCGAAGGTGAGTTGGGGCAGCGCCAGAGCATCTCGGGCCTGATTGATCTGGGTGATATGTGCGCGGCGCCGCGCGTCTGTGATCTGGCGATTTCAGGTGCCTATATCGTTTTAGACCATCCAAAACCCGAACGCGCACTGACCGCATTGGTGCGCGGGTATCACGCGGCCAATCGGTTGCGCCCCGATGAGATCGATCTGATCTGGCCGTTGCTGCGGATGCGGTTGGCGGTCTCCGTTGTGAACTCGACCCTCATGGCGGTTGAGAATCCGGACGATCCCTATGTGACGATCAGTCAGGGGCCCGCCTGGCGGTTCCTGGAGAATACGGGTGTGAACGGCGACCTGATGTCGGCGCGGCTGCGCGCGGCCTGTGGCCTGCCCGTCACGGACGGGGCCGAGCGCATCCACGCTTATCTGTCCGAGCACCGCGGTCAGTTCGCCCCGATGTTCGATCATGACCTCAACGATGTACCAATGGGGTCGCTATCGGTTGAAAACTCGACATGGCCGCAAAACCCATTCCACATGCCTTTGGAAGAAGCCGCGCGAGTGGGTGAAGAATTCGGCGAGGGGCTCTGGCTCGGCTACTACAATGAACCACGCCTGATCTATGCCGAGCCTGGGTTCCGCAAGGGGCCATGGAAAGCCTCGGACCGGCGCACGGTGCATCTGGCTGTGGATGTGTTTGCCCCGGCAGGTACTGTGCTGCACTCGCCGATGAGCGGTCGGGTCGAAGCGGTCGAAAACAGGGATGCCCATCTGGACTATGGCGGCGTCGTGATCCTGCACCATGAAACGCCCGAAGGTGATCCATTCTATACACTCTATGGGCATCTGGACCCTGAGGTCTGTCACCGGTTGAAACCGGGCGACCCGGTGGCGCAGGGCGCGGCCTTTGCACGGTTGGGTGACGCCAGCCAAAACGGAGGCTGGGCACCACATGTGCATTTCCAACTTGCTCTGACAACGGACGGGATGCAGACCGACTGGCCCGGTGTCGGCGATCCGGATGAGATGGAGCTATGGCACGCCGTCTGCCCCAACCCTGCGGCGATGTTGAACCTGCCGGACGACAAGGTGTTCTACCGCCCGACAGACAAGCAAACGATCCTGCAGGGCCGGCACGATCAATTCGGCGGCAATCTCAGCCTCACCTATGATGATCCGGTCATGTTGGTAAGGGGCTGGAAGCACCACTTATTCGACGAATGGGGCCGCCCCTATCTGGACGCCTATAACAATGTCCCCCATGTGGGTCACGCGCACCCACGCATTCAGGCGGTGGCGGCGGATCAGTTGAAGCGTATGAACTCGAACACCCGTTATCTGCATCCAGCACAAACGGCCTTTGCTGACAAGATCCTGTCAAGATTACCGGATCACTTTGAGGTCTGCTTCTTCGTCAATTCCGGCACAGAGGCGAACGAGCTGGCCCTGCGTCTGGCACGTGCCCATACTGGATCCAAGGGGATTGTGACCCCGGACCACGGCTATCATGGCAACACCAACGCAGCCGTTGCGATCTCGGCATACAAATTCAACAAGCCCGGGGGAGTCGGACAGGCGGATTGGGTTGAACTGGTTGAGGTCGCAGACGACTACCGAGGGTCTTTTAAACGTGACGATCCCGACCGTGCCCAGAAATACGCCGAACTGGTGGACCCGGCGATTGTGGCCTTGCAGGGCAAGGATCATGGTGTCGCCGGTTTCATCGCCGAGACTTTCCCTTCGGTCGGTGGCCAGATCATTCCACCCAAGGGCTACCTGTCTGCGGTTTACGAGAAAATCCGCGCCGCGGGCGGCGTCTGCATAGCGGATGAAGTGCAGACCGGGCTGGGGCGTCTGGGTGAGTATTACTTCGGCTTCGAACATCAGGGCGCGTTGCCGGATATCGTTGTCATGGGCAAGCCCATCGGCAACGGACACCCGCTGGGCGTGCTGGTGACAACAAAGGAAATTGCCCGGAGCTTCGACAACGGGATCGAGTTCTTCTCGACCTTCGGCGGCTCGACCCTATCCTGCCGGATCGGCAAAGAGGTTCTGGACATCGTCGATGACGAAGGCCTGCAGGAGAACGCCCGCGAAATGGGTACACGCTTGATGGACGGCCTGCGCAAAATTGAATCCGAGTTTGGTTGCATTGGCGATGTGCGCGGCATGGGGCTGTTTCTGGGGGTAGAATTGATCAACCCCGACGGCTCAGAAGGCACCGAGATCTGTAAATACATCAAGAACCGCATGCGTGATCACCGCATTCTGATCGGCAGCGAAGGGCCAAAGGACAATATCCTGAAAATTCGCCCGCCACTGACGATCGAGGCCGAGGATGTCGACATGATCCTCTGGGCGCTGCGGGACGTGCTGACTGAGGTAGGTGACCATAGCCCTCTTCCGGTCTGCGACCATCACCATCATCACGCAGGGTGTGGGTGCTGCTGACAAAATACAAAACCCCGCCGCCAATTGAGCACCGGGGTATTGTTTTCGCGGGTCCGCTGCTTAGTGAAGCACGGCTGCGGGCGGTTGGTGCCCGGTTGTAGGCAGCGGAACGGAAGCAGTCATGCGCCGCAAGGCCAGCCCCAATTCTTCGGACAATGAGGCCAGAGCAGGTGCAAAATCCGGGCGCACAATCAAGGACGCCATCATCATCGCGTCTTCGCGGGCCCCTTCGGACGCAGCCGCTATCATCTGCGCAAAACAATTCTCATCCGCACCCAGACAGGAACAGCCCCGCCCGTGACGGATCAGAGGGCGACGCCCATGATGCGCGCAGAGTGAACACAGATGATCCAGCGTCATCATAGCGGCGCGGCCACGTTCCATGCCCAGTGCGATCTGAAAGTCACTGGCGGCGTCTGCGCGGCCCCGTACCCCATCGCCCCAAAGCCGCAGATACATCACCGCTCCGGCTTCGATAGGGTTGAGGTCAGAAAGGCGACCAACGGCCGCCCCACCCCGAGAAGTCGGCTCGCTCATTTCGTTAGGATCAGCTTACCGGCACGGGTGATGCGCAGCGTATACAGCTGATCGCCCAACTCGATATGGGCAAGGTTCCCACCCTTGGTCAGATCTTCGGCCTTATGGGCAGGAAGCATGGACACGGCGTAGGATTGGCTGGGATTCGGGTTCTGCATATTCATCAGGACAACTCCAGAGGTCTGGGGCGAAATGCCTTAATCTGTTCGCGGTTTTCTGTGTTTTGGCTTACCCGAGTAAAGGGTTGGCTGACGACTTCCTGAGTAATCTGATTATTTTAGTCAGGTATGTCAAGAACGTTCTGCAGATTCTCCAAACCTGCTTGATTGCGCTTGAAATTCAAAAAGTTTACCTGTTCTGCGGGAAATGGCACCAAGGGGGCAACCGATGAGCGCGACAATCATGTTCGATCTGGACGGAACGCTGGTGGACAGCCTTCCGGACATTGCCGCGGCCACAAACAGGATGCTTCAGGACACCGGTATCGCGCCACTTCCTCAGGAACAAATCAAACAGTTTGTGGGCAAAGGTCTGCCCAAATTGGTTGAGCGTGTGATCCGCCATTGCGATCTGCCAATGGACCGCCATGCCGAGCTGTCCCGAAAGACGCTGGAACACTACAACGCCGCGTCGAGTGATAAGACCGTTGTCTACCCTGGCGTCCTGCAGGCACTGGTAGAATTGCGTGATTTGGGCTGCGTTATGGGCGTCTGCACGAATAAACCCGAAGCCCCGGCCCGCCATGTGTTGGAGGCGTTGGGTCTCGCCCCGCACTTTGCCACTATCATTGGCGGAGACAGCCTGAATACCCGCAAACCTGACCCGGCCCATCTTGAGGCCAGTTTTGCCGCCGTCAGAACCGCCGGACCACAACTGTTTGTCGGCGACAGCGAGGTCGACGCTGAAACCGCCCGGCGCGCAGAAGTGCCGTTTTTGCTTTTCACCGAAGGCTATCGAAAATCACCGATTGCCGAGATTCCGCACACTGTCAGTTATGAAGATTCTTCGGAACTGCCTGCGCTTGTCAGATCTGTGCTGCAATCGCTTGGACACAATACGTAAAGTTCACTTCCAAGAGAGAGGCTGAACAATTCTCGGCGGTAGCTGAGGGGCCGGCCGAGGGGGTAAGTAGCCAGCCCCTCACAGGGGAAAAGTGGTATCGTCCGGGGTAACCCTTTTGATGCATCACAGTTAACGAATCGACACGACAGTCGATATTGGGGGTTTCCCGTAGCCCGCCAAAGAGCGTTGAAATCACGTTCCTTTTTTTTGCCGATTCAGGTCAACTGGCGGGTTGCCTCAAACATTCGACTGCAAAGCGGGCTTGCCGGGCTCAGGAGACGCGACAGCAAAAGGCGGAGTGGACATCCCACTCCGCCTTACGCCCTCCCCCGAGGAAAGTGCTGAACAGGTAACCCGGCGCGTCTCAGATCGCCAGATACTCCTCACGCAGTTGCGTGTTTTCCAGCACTTCATTCGCCGACCCATCGAACACGATGCTGCCGGTATCCAGGATGATCGCCCGGTCCGCCAACTCCAGCGCCCGGACGGCATTTTGCTCGACGATGATCGTGGTCATGCCCTGTTGCTTAACGTGGATCAGCGTCTTTTCGATCTCGTCCACAATGACCGGCGCAAGCCCTTCATAGGGTTCGTCCAGTAAAAGCACCTTGATGTCCCGCGCCAGCGCGCGGGCAATTGACAGCATCTGCTGCTCGCCACCCGACAGCGTCACGCCTTCCTGTTTGCGACGCTCGCCCAACCTTGGGAACAACTCGTAAAGTCGCTCCAGCGACCAACCGATGGGCGGCGCGATCTGAGCCAGCTGCAGGTTTTCCTCGACCGTCAGGCCGGGGATAATCCGCCTGTCCTCGGGCACCAGTCCCAGCCCTGCGGCGGCGGCCTCGTAGCTGGTCATCTTGTGCAACGGCTGGTGATCCAGCCAGATTTCACCATGACGCACCTCCGGCTCGCCAACCCGCGCGATAGACCGAAGGGTCGAGGTCTTGCCTGCCCCGTTGCGCCCCAGCAACGCAAGGATTTCACCTTCGTGCACGTTAAAGCTGACGCCTTGGACAATATAGCTTTCACCATAGTAGGAGTGCATGTCCCACACCGACAAAAAGGCGGGGGCGGTGCTGGCCTTGTTGGCGTTTCTCGAAAAGTCAGGTTTCTCGTTCATAGCTTTTCCTTACGCAGCCTCACCCAGATAGGCCTCGCGGACCTTGGGGTTCCCGCGGATGTTTTCCGGAATGTCTTCGACCAGAGGCGTCCCCTGCGCCAGAACCGTGATGCGTTCGGCCAGGCTGAAGACCACATGCATGTCGTGCTCGATGATGGCGATGGTGATGTCACGCTCGTCCTTAATCTGTTTCAGCAGATCAATCGTGTTGTTGGTGTCGGCCCGCGCCATGCCCGCCGTGGGTTCATCCAGCAGCAATAGCCGCGGGTTCTGGCTGAGGCACATGCCGATCTCCAACCGACGTTTGTCACCCCGAGACAGCGAGGCTGCATGCATCTCGCGTTTGTCGGCCATGTTCATCTCTTCCAGCATCGCCTCGGCCTGTTCGACAACTTCCTTTTCATTGGTGATGGTTTCATAGGCGTGCATCCGGAACGCGCCGTCCCGCATGGCGAAGATCGGGATCAGCATGTTTTCCATCACCGTCAGCTCGCCGAAAATCTCAGGCGTCTGAAACACACGGCTGATGCCCATCTGGTTGATCTGGAAAGGCTCCAGCCCTAGCACCGAGTTGTTGTCGAACAGCACCGACCCGGTATCTGGCATCAGCTTGCCCACCAGACAGTTCAGCAGGGTCGACTTGCCCGCCCCGTTGGGGCCGATGATGGCGTGAACCGAGTTCTCTTCGACATTGAGGTTCACGTCCGTCAGCGCCTTGAGGCCACCGAAGCGTTTGCTCACGTCTTTGACGCGTAGAATTGCCATGATCCGCTCCCTATTCCGCCGGCTCTGTTTTGCCCGACGGCGCATCGTCGGTACCTGTTTTTCTGCGCTTGAACCTGTTCAGCAAACGCTGACCGCCTTCGACAAGACCGCCGGGAAGGTAGATCACCACCAGCATGAACAGGATGCCCAGAGTCAGGTGCCAACCCTTGCCGATGAACGGGTGGATCAGGAAGACAACCGCGTCCTCCAACCCGTCCGGCAGGAAGGCGAACCAGCTGTGCAAGACGTTGTCGTTGATCTTCGAGAAGATGTTTTCGAAGTACTTGATGAAGCCCGCGCCCAGTACCGGACCGATCAGCGTACCGGTTCCGCCCAGGATGGTCATCAGCACGACCTCGCCCGAGGCGGTCCACTGCATACGTTCAGCCCCGGCCAGCGGGTCCATCGCCGCCATCAGACCACCGGCCAGACCGGCATACATACCCGAGATTACAAAGGCCGCCAGTGTATAAGGCTTGGAGTTCAGGCCGGTATAGTTCATTCGCTGCTGGTTTGACTTTACCGCCCGCAGCATCATGCCAAATGGCGAGCGGAAGATACGAATGGCCAGATAGAACACCGCCATCATGATGACAGCGCACAGGTAGTAGCCTGCATTAAAGTCGAAACTCCATGCGCCCACGTCCATTGTGTAAGTTGCGCGCATCGGCAAGCCGAAGAGGTGCGGTAGGTCCGGTGCGTTGGCCCCTTGCAGGATTTGCGGATCGTCCGCATAGACCTGAAGCCCGGTTTCACCGTTGGTCAGATTGAACTTGGGATTCGACAGCACCGAATAGGCCAGAGCAAAGCTCATCTGCGCGAAGGCCAGCGTCAGGATCGAGAAATATATGCCCGACCGGCGTAGGCTGACAAAACCGATCAGCAGCGAGAATAACCCAGCGACCACAACGCTCAGCGCGATGGCGGGGATGACGTTATAGCTGAGCAGTTTGAACATCCAAACAGCTGAGTAAGAGCCCACCCCTAAAAACGCCGCGTGGCCGAAGGACAGGTATCCGGTCAAGCCGAACAGGATGTTGAAGCCGATGGCAAAGATGCCAAAGATAACAAACCTTTGCATCAGATCGGGGTACCCCGCGTTGAACTGCGCCATGGCGCTGCCCTCGGGGAACGGGTTCAGGATGAAGGGGGCCAGCAGGGTCAGGATCGCAACGATGATCAACAGGCTGGTGTCTTTTTTGTTCAGTCCCAACATGACTTAGTCCTCCATCACGCCTTTGCGCCCCATCAGCCCGCGCGGGCGTGTCAGAAGCACAATGATGGCGACAAGGTAGATGATGATCTGATTGATGCCCGGGATCGTGGTTGTGGCCCACGTGGTCGAGGCGAAACTCTCAAGAATACCCAGCAGGAAGCCCGCAAGCACCGCTCCGGGCAATGAGCCCATGCCACCAACGACAACCACAACGAAGCTAAGGACCAGGAAGTCCATGCCCATGTGGTAATTCGGCGGATTAAGCGGGCCGTACATCACCCCGGCCAAGCCCGCTACGGCGGCGGCAATGCCAAACATGATGGTGAAACGACGGTCGATGTTGATGCCCAGCAGGCCCACGGTTTCCCGGTCTGCCATCCCGGCGCGTACCACCATGCCAAAGGTTGTGAATTGCAGGAACGAGAACACCGCTCCGATGATCGCCACTGCGAACCCGAAATAGACCAGACGCCAGATCGGATAGATGATCGCGTTCGGGTCAAACCCGATCATAGTACCCAGATCGACCGATCCGCTCAGCGCGTCGGGCGGCGGTGTCTGGATCGGGTTGGCACCGAAGAAATACTTGACGATTTCTTGCAACACGATGGCCAAACCGAATGTCACAAGGATCTGGTCCGCGTGAGGGCGCTTGTAGAAATGTTTGATCAGCCCGCGCTCCATCACATAGCCGACCAGCAGCATGATCGGGATCGCGAACAGGATGGCCAGCGGAACGGACCAGTCGATGATTGATGCGCCGACCTCGGGGCCAAACCAGGCCTCGACATAGGGTGTTTCAACCTTCAGAGGGTTGCCTAGAAAGTCGGTCTGAGTTTCGTCGATGGTCACAAAGCTCAGGTTCATGACCTTCTGCAAGGTCACGGCACAGAATGCCCCAATCATGAACAGCGCCCCGTGGGCAAAGTTCACGACGCCGAGCGTCCCGAAGATCAGCGTCAAGCCCAGCGCGATCAGCGCATAAGCCGAGCCCTTGTCCAGACCGTTGAGAATTTGCAGTAGGATGGCGTCCATTGGCCCCACCTCAGGGTTGGTCAGCGTGGATTTAGTGGAAGTGACCGGGACCGATATCCCGGCCACAGGGGGTCTGGCCGCCGGTTCGGCGGTCAGACATCAGTCAAAGACTTTATGCGCCCGGGTTGCACTTACCCAGATCGCCACCGGCGAACATCGGGTGTTCCGGATCGTATTCGACCTGCGCACGCGGCGTGATCTCGACGATCTCGAGCGTGTCATAGGCGTTGGTCGGGTTTTGGTTGCCGCGCACAACCAGCACATCTTTGAAGCACTGGTGATCGGCGCCACGGTACCAAGTCGGACCGTTGCCCAACCCGTCGAACTCAAAGTCTTCCAGAGCCTCAACGACACCGCAGGGGTTGAAGGTGCCCGCACGCTCAACCGCATCTGCATAGAGCAGCACCTGCGCATAGCAGGTCTGGGCCGAGTTGGACGGCGGCTTGCCGTACTTTTCACCGAACGACTTCACAAAGGCCTTGGTGCCTTCATCCTGTAGCTGCCAGTTCCAGTTCATCGAACCCAGAACGCCTTTGATGTTCTCGCCTGCACCTGCGGCCATCAGTTCGGAATACAACGGCACGACGATCTTGAAGTCCTTGCCGTTGGCCACCTTGTCGAGCAAGCCGAACTGAATTGCGTTGGTCAGCGAGTTCACCATGTTGCCGCCATAGTGGTTCAGAACCAGCACGTCCGCGCCCGAATTCAGAACCGGAGCGATGTAGGACGAGAAGTCTGTTGACGCGAGTGGTGTCTTCACTGTGTTGACCGTTTCCCATCCCAAGGCTTCGGTCGAGGCGACGATCGACTCTTCCTGGGTCCAACCCCAGTTGTAGTCGGCCGTCAGGTGATAAGCGCGGCGTTCCTTGCCCATCTCGGCCGCCAACACGGGTGCCAGTGCGGCCCCTGACATGTAGGCATTAAAGAAATGGCGGAAGCCGTTGGCCTTCTTGTCCTTGCCTGTTGTGTCGTTGGCATGGGTCAGACCGGCCATGAAGATCACGCCCGCCTCTTGGCACAGACCCTGAACCGCAACTGCCACGCCCGAGGACGAACCACCGTTGATCATGATCGCGCCGTCTTTTTCGATCATCGACTTCGCCGATGCGCGCGCGGCGTCAGATTTGGTCTGGGTGTCGCCAGTTACGAACTCTACCTTCTTGCCCAGGATGCCGTTCCCTTGCAGCGCCTTGGACGAGAAGGTGTTCAGGCAACCGCCATCGCCTTCACCGTTCAGATGCTCGACCGCCAGCTGTTGCGCCAACAGCTCGTCATTCCCTTCTTCGGCATAAGGACCGGTCTGGGGAACATTGAAACCCAGAGTGACGGATGACCCCGTCGGTTCGTTGGTAAAAGCAGCAGCCGACGAAGCCGTGAAGATCGTAGGCAGGGCCAGACCGGTACCTGCAACTGCACCGGACTTCAGCACGCCGCGGCGTGTGACAGATTTGTTAGTCATTCATTCCTCCCATTTCCCTTTCTTTCGACCTCTGGCTCCTCTTCCAGCGGACGAAAACGCGGTTTCACGCAAATTTGAGTATGGAGGCGGTTTTGAAAAATCACCAATAACCTATTCAAAATGAAAGAATGTTATGTAAACAAATGCACAAACAAAATGACGAAGTGTAAACAAAGTAGGCATCGATAATCATAAACAATTCAAAAAAATACATATTTTTGAAATTTTTGCGCCGCAGCAATTTAGACGATCAGGCAAGCCGATGATCACCTGATGAACGTCAGGTATCAGAATGGGTGTTGCACTGCCCGAGGGACAGGACCCTAAACCGTGACGCCTTGCAATACCTGATCGCGAGAAAGCTCGGATTTGAGGCCCGACATCAGGATTTCCCCGCGCCGTAAAACGACAAAGCGATCGGCAAGGTCATAGGCGAAATCGAAATACTGTTCGACCAGGACTATTGCCATATCGCCCTTCGTGCGCAGATGCTGGATCACCTCTCCAATCTGCTGGATGATGTTGGGCTGGATACCTTCGGTCGGCTCGTCCAACAGCAACAAACGCGGCTTGGTGATCAACGCTCGCGCGATGGCCAGTTGCTGTTGTTGACCGCCCGACAAGTCACCGCCGCGTCGGTTCTGCATTTTCTTGAGCACCGGGAACAGCTCGAAAATCTCGTCCGGGATGAAGTGCTCGCTGGCTGGTAAACAGGCGAAACCTGTTTCCAGGTTTTCGCGTACTGTCAGCAGAGGGAAAATCTCTCGACCCTGCGGGACGTAGGCCACCCCCTTCCACGCCATCTTGTGCGCAGGAAGGACACCCAATTCCTCCCCGTTCAGTACCACGTCACCGCCTGAGCGGGGATGGGTGCCGGAAATGGCCTTGATCAGGCTGGTCTTGCCCACGCCATTGGTGCCCATCACGCAGGTCACTTCGCCCAGCGCGGCCTCCATCGAGATGCCGTATAGGATTTGCGAATGCCCGTAGTGCAGAGTGAGTTCGTGAAGTTGCAGCATTGTTCAGCGCCCCAGATAAACGTCGATGACGTTCTGATTAGAAGTCACGTGGTCAAGCGACCCCTCGGCCAGAACCGAGCCTTCGTGCAGCACCGTAACCTTGCAGTTCAGGCGGCGAACGAACTCCATGTCGTGTTCGACGACCACGACGGCGCGGGTCTTGGCCGCCTGCACCAGCAGGTCAGTGGTGTGTTCGCGTTCCTTAGGGGTCATGCCCGCCGCAGGCTCGTCTACCAGCAAAAGGCGCGGTTCCTGCGCCAGCAACATCCCGATCTCAAGCCACTGCTTTTGCCCGTGGCTCAACTCGCCGGACTTGCGTGTTAGTTCGTCCTTAAGGCCGATCTCGGTTGCCAGTTCTTCGACGTTCTCCAGATCGCCTGCGGAGGGGTGAAAGAACAGAACCCCCAGCCAACCGCGTTTGTTCTTCAGGGCCATCAGCAGGTTTTCCTGAACGGTCTGATCTTCGAACACGGTGGGTTTCTGGAACTTTCGCCCGATGCCTGCCTGCGCGATCTTGGCCTCGCTCATCCGCAGCAGGGACACGGATTTCTCACCCCATATCACGCGCCCCTCATCCGGGCGGGTCTTTCCGGTGACGATATCCATGAAGGTCGTCTTGCCTGCCCCGTTCGGCCCGATCACGGCGCGCAATTCCGCGTTGCCGATTTGGAACGATAGGTTGTTGATCGCTCGGAATCCGTCGAAGGTGACCGAGACGCCGCTGACTTCTAACAGAGTGCTCATTCGATGGCCTCCTTCTCACGCAGGGCGCTGTCATCGGGACCCAGATTGGC
This sequence comes from Ruegeria atlantica, assembly GCA_013032095.1. GTDB lineage: Bacteria > Pseudomonadota > Alphaproteobacteria > Rhodobacterales > Rhodobacteraceae > Ruegeria > Ruegeria atlantica_E. The sequence continues at coordinate 109,473 of WQBJ01000008.1, forward strand.
GCCGTGGCGATCGGGGTGGCGGCGATTGGCCCACAGGTCGAACAGCCCGCCGATGCCCTGCGGTGCGAACAGCGTAACCAGCACGAAGGACACGCCCAGCAACACCTGCCACCAATCGACCCATTTGATCGTGTAAAAGCCCAGCGGGATATCGGGGGCCTGCCCACCGGTGAACCAGGTGCTGAGCAGGCTGACGAAAGCCGCGCCGATGACCGCGCCGTACAGCCGACCACGCCCACCGATAGCGACCCAGACGGCAAGGTAGATTGAGGCGATGGGGGCCATTTCCTCGGGGTTGATGATGCCCGCCTGCGGGTAATAAAGCGCGCCCGCGATGGCCGCGATGCAGGCGGTCAGGGTGAAGACGGCCAGCTTGTAGACCTCGACAGAGTAGCCAAGGAACCGCACCCTTGCCTCGTTGTCGCGGATGCCGCGGATGACCGAGCCGAACTTGCCCGACACGATCCAAGCGGCAAGCATATAGCCCAGCCCCAAGGCCAGTGCTGAGGCCCAAAGGAACCAGATCGACACCACGTCTTGCGAAGCGGTGATACCCGGCAGGTTCTGCAGGCCGGACAGGCCGTTATTCCCGCGCAAGCCACTGTCGTTCTGGAACAGGTACAGCGCCAGTGCCAAAGTCATCGCCTGTGTCAGGATCGACAGGTACACGCCTGTCACCCGGCTGCGGAAGGCGAGCCAACCGAAGATTAATGCCAACAGGCCGGGGACCAGCACGATCAGGATCAATTGCAAGGTCAGACTGTGAGAGAAAGCCCAGATCAGCGGAAAATCCGACGATCCAACGACACCAAAGATTTGCGTGCCGATGGCATCCACCACCTCGGCAGAGGTGGGTGGAAGCTCGGACTGCGCCAGCGACTCGACCACTATCAGGCGGGTACGCGCATACATCAACCACATGCCGATCATATAACCACCCAGCCCGAAGAACGCGAAATGGCCCAGCGACAGGATGCCGGTGAAGCCCCAGACCAGATCCATCGCCACAGCGATCAGACACAAGCACAGGGTCTTGCCCAACGTCTTGACGAAACTGGTTGAGATCACGCCGATCCCGAACCCTTCGGACAGGACTGTCACGCCCAATGTGAACAGGGACAAGATGGCCAGAAAGACCAGTACGGAGGGGTTCGTGGCGACAAAGCTACGTTCCATGGCTCAATCCCCCGCCGCGCGACCTTTGAGGGCGATGATGCCCCGTGGCCGGAACTGGATGAAAATGATGATGAAGATGATCATGTAAGTCTGGGCCGCGAGGGTGTTCGACGGGTTCATCCACTCAATCCCCTTTTGCAGGAAGCCGATCATCCCGGCGCCTGCCAGCGCCCCCCAGATGTTGCCGACGCCGCCGACAACCACGGTCATGAAGCTTTGCACGATATAATCGCTGCCCAGATCCGAGGTGACCTTGGCAAAGAGGCCAATCGCAACGCCCGCGATCCCGGCGATGCCGGAGCCGAGGCCAAAGGTCAGCATATTCACCCGTCCCGGATTGATCCCCATCGATCCTGCCATGCGCGGGTTCTGCGTCACCGCACGCATTTCCAACCCCAGCCGTGTGCGCTTCATGATGTAAAGGAACAGCCCCAGAAAGATCAGTGCCAGCACGAAAATTGCTATACGGATATAGCTGATCGAGACCACGTCGTTCAGCACCCATGCCCCGTCCAGCCAGCCGGGCGCGGTCAGCGGGCGGGCCTGTGTGCCAAAAATGTTCTTGGCCAGCTGTTGCAAGGCAATCGAGATACCGAACGTGGCCAGCAGCGTTTCCAGCGGACGGGCATAGAGCCAGCGGATCACCAACCGTTCCATCGCGACGCCCATCGCGAAAGTGACTGCAAAGGCCATCGGAATGGCGACGATGATCGACAACGTGTGGTCCGGGATGAACTGCTGCACCACATAGCCGGTATAGGCACCCATCATGATGAATTCGCCATGGGCCATGTTGATCACGCCCATTACACCGAAGGTGATGGCCAGACCAATAGCGGCAAGGAAATAGATTGACGCCAGTGAGATCGCATCCAAGGTCAGGTCCAGCGTCTGGTTCACGCCGACTTTCAATTCGATCTGCTGCAACGCCTGCTCAGCAGCGGCAGTGACTTCTGGCGAGGGCTCGGCATAGGTTTCAAAAAACACATGCGCGCCCAACGCGGCGTCGATATCGGCCTGAGTGATCAGGGCGGGCACCACTCCGGCCTCGGCCAGCGCGGCATAGGCCCGCGCGCGGGCCGCGTCGGTGTTCAGTTGCGCCACGGGGATCCCCTCAACGCGTCCACCATCGATATTGGCCGACAGTGCAGCGCGAATCTCGTCTCTTGATACACGCGGTGCAGCCAGATCGCTGGCAACCAAGAGGTCATAAGCCTCGGCCTCGCCCAGCGATTCTGAACCAGGGGTGAGGGTGGCCGCAATGTTGGCGTCCATGGAAATCTCGGCAGCGACCTTCCGCTTGGTCACGACCAGAGGGTTCAATGCCGCGCGGACGTCAACGCCCAGATCATCCGACATGTCCTCGATCGCAGCCACGCGCGCCACCGTATCTTCATCATAGCCGATGCTCAGAAGCCGCTCGAGCCGTTGTTTCTGCGCTTTCAGATCGGCGTCAGGCTCTTCGTCAATCGAGGCCCGCAACGGTTCCAGCAGGGCGCCATCGGGGTCGCGCTGAATGGACAGCAACGCTGCGGAACGCTTGGCGCGGCTTGAGTCCATTAGCTGGAATTGCACCAGCGCGGTGCCGATCATCGCGCGGATACCGCTGTTGGGTTTCATCTGTTTCAGGTCGGATTTCTCAAATGTTCCGACGACCTCTCCGCTATCGAAGTCGGTCAACTCATACGACCGCCCTTCTGCCTTCTTGCCGGCAAAGAACTGACCATCCGCCTTGCGCATCCACATGTCCTTGGCGGCCCATGTCTCAAGCATCACCTGCGCCTGCGGCAAACCGCTGGCCGCAATCGCATCAATCGCCGGCTTGATCGTCTTGCGCGAGCTTTTGGCGATGATCTCCTGATGCTCTTGCAGGATCGGCTGCAGGCCGACCTCTTGTGCATTGGCCGTCAGACAGGCGCACAGGATTGCGAGGCCCGCAAGGAATAGTCGTAACATGTGGAGAAACCCGAATGTCTTGGGCAAGGCGGGCGATTACACCCGCCTTGCGAGAGGATTAGTAGTTCGACAGGGTCTGAACGCAGGTCTCGGTCTCGGTGTTGTACATACCGCAACCCAGCTCTTTCCAATCCGATTTCAGCACTGCCGATTCCGGCAGGAAGTCAGTCCAAGCATCACCCGGCACAACGTCTGTCTCGCTGATGATGTCGAACTGACCGTCTTCCTGAATCTCACCGATCAGAACCGGTTTCGCCAGGTGGTGGTTCGGCAGCATCACGGCAGTGCCACCGGTCAGGTTCGGGAACTCCTGCCCGTACATGGCCGAACGGACAGCGTCGACCTCAGTCGAGCCAGCTTCGGTCGCGGCGTTCACCCACATGTTGAAGCCGATGTAATGCGCTTCCATCGGGTCGTTTGTCACGCGGTCTTCACCCATGGTAGCTTTCCATGTTTCGACGAATTCGGCGTTCACGTCGGTATCTGCGGACTGGAAGTAGTTCCACGCGGCCAGGTGACCGACCAGGTTGGTGGTATCCAGACCCGAGAGTTCTTCCTCACCGACCGAGAAGGCTACGACCGGAATGTCATCCGCCGAAACGCCCGCAGCCGCCAGCTCTTTGTAGAAGCCGATATTCGCGTCGCCATTGATGGTCGAGATCACGCCGACCTTTTTACCATCCGCGCCCAGTGCAACAACGTCGGCCACGATCTTGGACCAGTCGGAGTGGCCAAATGGCGTGTAGTTCACAAAGATGTCGTCATCCGTAATACCCTTCTGCTTTAGATAGCTTTCCAAAATATTGTTGGTGGTCCTGGGGTAGACATAGTCTGTGCCGAGCAGAGCGAATTTCTCGACCCCCAGTTCCTCCAGGAAATAATCGGTGGCCGGGATTGCTTGCTGGTTCGGAGCTGCACCTGTGTAGAAGACGTTTTTCGAGCTTTCCTCGCCCTCATACTGCACCGGGTAAAATAGCAGGCCGTTTAGTTCCTCGATTACCGGCAGTACTGATTTGCGGCTAACGGACGTCCAGTTGCCAAAGATCACGTCCACCTCGTGCACGGTCAGCAGCTCACGGGCCTTTTCCGCGAACAGGGGCCAGTCGGATGCCGGGTCGACCACAATTGCTTCAAGTTGCTTGCCTAGCAAGCCGCCCTTTGCGTTTTGCTGGTCGATCAGCATCAGCATGGTGTCTTTCAGCGTGGTTTCCGAGATCGCCATTGTGCCTGACAGCGAATGCAAAACGCCGACCTTGATCGTGTCGTCTTCTGACAGCGCAGCCGTTGTCATGGCCGCGAAAACCGCCGATCCGGCGAGCGTGGATTTTAGAAATGACATGTAAGCCTCCTGGCGGGATCACAGGAGAGGGCTTGCGCAAAAGCGCGCTCTTCTTCTACCTGTTCCCCGCAACTGTTGTTGCGTTCCGTGTGGCGGTTGTGTCCGAGGTCCAATTCGCGCAGCCGTCACACACCCCCGGTTCATCTTCTCGGCGGGCATCCACACGATTTCCGCATTGCAGCAATCTTGGCAAATTGACTGACACCCAATCGGTAAATTTGGCAGCATCTGCTTAATTTTTAGCCCCTTGTTTCGCCATGTGGTTAAAAATTAATCAGCCGTCACGGAATACCACCCAAATGCGGCAACGCAGAATAGAGTTCCGACGCCACAGCGGTGAAACATGAGGCACAAATCCTAACCCCGCAGGTGTGCCATCACCCATCTTGCCGCAATATTGCCCACACAGGGAAAGACGCCACCACGAGCCCAGGGCGCGATTCGTTTGAGCGCCAAAATATTGGGCGAGAGGTCAGTGTTGGACGGTTTCCGCCAATCGGGATCGTTCAAGTGCCTGTTCCCCAGAAGTGATGACGTGGGGTTGGATGCAGTTCTGCTGAACACAGCAGGCGGGATTACAGGTGGAGATGCGTTCCGATTCACCGGTCACGCCGCAATGGGCACGACCCTTACGCTAACAACGCAGGCTTGCGAACGCGCCTACAAGGCACAGCCCGGACCATATGGCCAAGTCTCAAACCACCTGAGCATCGAGGCCGGCGCTCGGCTGAACTGGCTACCGCAGGAAACCATACTGTTTGACGGCAGCGCCTTGGACCGCAGGTTGCTGGTCGAAATGGCGCCGGACGCAAGCGCGCTGGTGGTGGAACCGCTGATCTTCGGACGCGCCGCCATGGGTGAGACATTGACCGATATCCGCCTGCGCGATCGGATCGAGGTCCGGCGTGGAAACACGCCCCTCTTTTTGGATGCCACGCGGTTCGCGGGCGATCTACACGCTCATTTGGCTAAACCTCACATTGCAGAGGGTGCCGGTGCGATGGCGCTGATCGTTTTTGCCTCATCAACTGCCGAGGGTCAGATCGACCCTGTCCGCCGGATGCTGCCCGACGCAGCGGGAGCCAGCCTGATCCAAGATGACCTGCTGGTGATCCGGGTACTGGCCGAAAACAGTTTTGCCCTGCGCCGCACACTGATGCCGGTACTGCGGCGCTTGAACAACGACACGCTTCCCCGATGCTGGATGATCTGACATGAATCTGACCCCTCGCGAAAAAGACAAACTAATGGTCGCCATGGCCGCCGAGGTCGCCCGCAAAAGGCTGGCCCGCGGCGTTCGGCTGAACCACCCCGAGGCCATCGCCCTGATCACTGATGCGGTGGTCGAGGGTGCGCGTGACGGGCGCTCGGTCGCTGACATGATGCAGGCCGGGGCCGAGGTGATCACCCGCGGCCAGTGCATGGAAGGCGTGCCCGAGATGATCCACGAGGTTCAGGTCGAAGCCACTTTCCCGGATGGCACCAAATTGGTGACCGTCCACAACCCCATTCGCTGAAAAAGGAACTCTGACATGACTCGCATGCTCTTCCCCGCCCTGATACTCGCCAGCCCTGCAGCCGCCCATACAGGCACGCATGCCCATGCTCATGGATCGGACTATGCGACGTTGGCGGTCGGTCTGGCCGCTATCGCTCTGGCAGCGCTTGTCGTGATCGCGAAGCTGCCGAAATGATCCCAGGCGAAATCTTCCCGGCAGACGGAATGCTGACGCTCAATGCCGGGCGCAGCGGGAGGCTCGTGATGGTGGCCAACACCGGCGACCGCCCTGTGCAGGTCGGCAGTCACTACCACTTTGCCGAGGCCAATCCGGCGCTGGATTTCGATCGCTATGCGGCCTTGGGAATGCGCCTGGATATTCCAGCCGGAACCGCCGTTCGCTTCGAGCCGGGGCAGATGCGCGAAGTCATACTCGTGCCTTATGGCGGTCGACGCCACATTTACGGTTTCAACAAACATATAATGGGGGCTCTGAAAAATGCCGGGCAAGATCAGTCGGAGTGACTATGCCGCAATGTTCGGTCCGACCGTGGGTGACAAAGTGCGCCTGGCCGACACGGACCTGATCATCGAGGTGGAAAGAGACCTGATCGTTGATCGTGCAACCGCTGCCTGGTTCAGCGAAACGGGCCATCGCGAAGACGTTTATGGTGAAGAGGTCAAGTTCGGCGGCGGCAAGGTCATCCGCGACGGAATGGGGCAGTCTCAAGCCACACGCGCCGAGGGGGCCGTGGATACGGTTATCACCAACGCGCTGATCGTGGATCACGCGGGCATCTACAAAGCGGATGTGGGTCTGAAAGACGGGCGCATTGCCAAGATCGGCAAAGCCGGCAATCCCGATACACAACCAGGCGTCGATATCATCATCGGCCCGGGCACCGAGATCATTGCAGGTGAGGGGCGCATCCTGACGGCTGGTGGCTTCGACAGCCATATCCACTTCATCTGCCCGCAGCAGATCGAGGATGCGCTGCATTCCGGACTAACCACCATGCTGGGCGGTGGCACCGGTCCGGCGCATGGGACTCTGGCCACCACCTGCACGCCCGGCCCCTGGCATATCGGACGGATGCTTCAGGCGGCGGATGCCTTCCCGATGAACCTCGCCTTTGCGGGGAAAGGCAACGCCTCACTGCCCGCAGCGATTGAGGAACAGGTCAAGGCCGGGGCCTGCGCCCTGAAACTGCACGAAGATTGGGGCACGACCCCTGCCGCCATCGACTGCTGCCTCTCGGTGGCCGACGCGATGGACGTGCAGGTGATGATACACACCGATACGCTGAACGAGTCCGGTTTCGTCGAAAATACAGTGGCCGCCATGAAAGGCCGCACGATCCACGCCTTTCACACCGAAGGCGCTGGCGGCGGCCATGCCCCGGACATCATCAAAATCTGTGGTGAGAACCACGTTCTGCCCTCCTCCACCAACCCGACACGCCCCTTCACCGTAAACACGGTCGAGGAACACCTGGATATGTTGATGGTCTGCCACCACCTCGACAAATCCATACCCGAGGACGTGGCCTTTGCCGAAAGCCGTATCCGGCGTGAGACAATCGCGGCCGAGGATATCCTGCACGATATGGGGGCGTTCTCGATCATCGCCTCGGACAGTCAAGCCATGGGCCGGGTCGGAGAGGTGCTGATCCGCACCTGGCAAACCGCCGACAAGATGAAGAAACAACGGGGGCGTTTAGCTGAGGAAACCGGCGACAACGACAACCTGCGCGTTCGCCGCTATATCGCGAAATACACCATCAACCCGGCCATAGCCCACGGCCTCAGTCATCAGATCGGCAGTATCGAGGAAGGCAAGCGCGCCGATCTGGTTCTTTGGAACCCTGCATTTTTTGGCGTAAAGCCTGAGATGGTTCTGCTGGGGGGCACAATTGCTTGCGCGCAGATGGGCGATCCAAATGCCTCGATTCCGACTCCACAGCCGGTTTACAGCCGCCCAATGTTTGGGGCCTATGGCCGCTCGGTCGAACATTCAGCGATCACTTTTGTCTCCGAAGCCGCGCAGGCGGAGGGGATCGGTGATACTCTGGGACTGGCGAAACAGACTGTCGCCGTTCAAAACACACGCAATATCGGCAAGCACGACCTGCTGCTCAACGACGCGACTCCTGAGATCGACGTCGACCCCGAAACGTACGAAGTCCGAGCAGACGGCGAATTGCTCACCTGCCAACCCGCCGAAGTGCTGCCGATGGCGCAGCGCTACTTCATGTTCTGAGATACAAGGAGGCCCCGATGACCACCGCGATCAAAACCGCCCGCATCTATCACGACCACCATCATTCTCAGGCACACGCCCAGGTTTCGCTGGACTATGACGGACGGTTCCTACGCCGCAAGATGTTGGCAACCGACGACGGAGAGGATTTTCTGGTCGATCTGGCGCAAACCAAATCGCTGGACCACGGCGGTATTTTGGTCCTGGAAGACGGCCGCGAGATCGAGATCATTGCGGCACCCGAAGACCTGCTGGAAGTGACCGGCGACAACCTGCTTCGGCTGGCTTGGCATATCGGCAACCGCCACACCCCCTGTCAGATCGAGGAGGACAGACTGTTAATCCAGCACGATCACGTCATCCGCGATATGCTCGAGAAGCTCGGGGCAGAAATCCGGGAAACCGTCGAGCCCTTCACCCCTGAAGGCGGCGCTTATGGCCACGGCAGGACTCATGGCCACGCCCACTGACGCGGATATTCTGACGTTGACGCAATGGCTGTCGCCTGCCTACCCGGTGGGTGGGTTCGCCTATTCGCACGGGCTGGAATGGGCGATTGAAAGCGGTGCAGTTACCAGCGCGACGAAAACCGGCGAATGGATTGCTGATGTGATCGAACACGGTTCGGGGCGCAACGATTGCATATTCTTGGCCATGGCTTACCGGGCGGACACGCCCGAGGCACTGATGGAAGCCGATCAGACTGCGCGCGCATTCAGCGCCTCGTCCGAGCGGTTTTTGGAAACGCACCTGTTGGGTGAGGCATTTTGCAGTGTCACCTCTGACGTCTGGTCGCTGGAGATGAGAACCCTGACCTACCCGGTTGCCGTTGGCCATGCCGCAGCCACCCGGTCCCTTCCCCTTGGCTTGACAGCGCAGATGTACCTACAGGCGTTCATGGCCAACCTGGTGGCCTGCGCAACCCGTCTGGTGCCGCTGGGCCAGACCGACGGGCAGCGACTGATCCGCAATTTGACGCCTCTGAGCCAGCGCGCGGCAACTGACGCGATCAAGGCCGGGCTGGACGATCTGGGATCGACCGCCTTCCTACCTGACATCGCGTCGATGAAACATGAAACTCAATACTCAAGGATGTTCCGAACATGAACAACATGAACGGTCCTCTGCGCGTGGGCATCGGCGGCCCGGTGGGCGCGGGTAAAACCACCCTAACCGCCGCCCTGTCCGAAGCATTGCGCGATAAGGTCTCGGTCGGGGTGATCACCAACGACATTTACACGCGGGAGGACGCCGAGGCATTGATGCGCATGCAGATTCTGCCGCAGGACCGGATCATCGGCGTGGAAACCGGCGGCTGCCCGCACACGGCAATTCGCGAAGATGCCTCGATCAATCTGGCCGCCGTGGCCGAGATGCAGGCCCGTCACCCGGATGTTGAAGTTGTGCTGATCGAAAGCGGTGGCGACAACCTGTCGGCCACGTTCAGCCCCGAACTTGCCGATCTCACGCTATACGTCATCGACGTCGCAGCGGGCGAGGAAATACCCCGCAAAGGTGGCCCGGCGATTACAAAATCCGACGTGCTAATCATCAACAAAACCGATCTGGCACCGCATGTCGGCGCTTCGCTTGAGGTGATGGACCGCGACGCTACCAGAATGCGCAAAGGCCGACCTTTTGTATTCACTTCGCTACGGCAAAAACAGGGGGTGGACGAAATCGTGTCCCTTCTGGCACAGATCGGCGGGCTGAACGTCAACGACACGTTAGAGGTATAGCCCCGGCTGCCCCTCTAACTAACACTATCTAAAGATGGCAGCTGTTACTTCGCTGGTGCGCGGAGGCCTACGCCATTGTCTTTTCCGCCACTTGTGCTCGGAGCAAAAAGCGGCTGCAAATTCTTCACGCCGCGTGCGATCAATCCCGGTTGTGTACAAGTGACATTTCTCTTCTGCATCCGCTGTTGACGGCGCTATACCCCCTACTGAAAGGCGTTTCGCTTTCTCACTTAAAGACCCATGTCCTGATCGAAAAAAGATGCACCCACTAACGCAGCATCGAGCTTGGGAACTCCAAACGAGCAAAGCCGCCTTTCAGCGGTGTGTTCAATAAACGTGGTTGCGGGCGCAGGATTTGACCATTTCCGAACCACTGCACTTGTAAGAAAGCCCAAGTAAACCAAAGGCTAAATTTAACAAGATCCATCTGCTCGAAAAAACCTGCCAAAATATACATTCGAATTGCAGGCGACCAACAACAATATCGAGAAACAAACCTGCCGTTAATCTCTTTAGCCTCAATGAAGGTAAGCAACGCAATGCAGACATAGCCTTCCTGCACCTCGGGCGGATAGCAGGCCGCATCCTTTCTTGTTGCTTATCTGTGCCGCAAATAACAATCTTCTCTGCATATTCACCAATTTTAGAAAGAAGGGTTTTGGTAACCAAAAAGCGTATCGCTATTTTCGCGCAAGGTTCTCGTGGGGACGTTCGACCCTATATCGCATTAGCTTTAGGGTTTGCTTGGCACGGTCATGAGGTAACGCTTGCAGCACCCAATGACTTTGAAGATTGGATCAAGAGTTTCGGCCTGACATACACCCCTATGGGATCGAATATGCGGGACCTTCTAAACTCGCTTGATATCCAACAGATATTGGCAGGCAATCCACTCGGCATACGGAAAGTTTGGAAAAGCGTCGCGGTGCCGATGTTGGAAGAGTCTCTGAAGATCATTTGGGAAGTTGGTCAGAATGCCGATATCTTGATTCACCATCCCAAGGTCGTCGGCCCTGCAGACGTTGCGGAAATCGCCGGAGCACCGGTTGTCCTAGCCTCGCCGGTGCCGATGTTTCCAACTTCGGACTTTCCAATCATCACCATGGCGCGCGATCTTGGGAAGGCACTCAACAGATTGACTTGGTTGCCACTTCGATGGGCGAGAGGTTTTTACGGCCACCATATGTCTAGATGGCGAAAGCAGATTCTCGGTCTGTCGCGGCAATATCGTCCAGGATCAGGAACTGACCCTTACTACGGTGCCAACCTGCGCCTGATGGGGATTTCCGAAAGGGTGATGCACCGGCCGTCAGATTGGGATTCAAAAACAGTTATGACTGGGTACTGGAGACTGCCGAGTAAGCTCGTGCGGTATTTGTTTTATTTTTTTATTTTCCACATCACCTCGGGACCTTCAGTGGCACAACCCCTGGACGATGGTAATGGCTTTGACGTGCGCGAAAATATCAAAGGTGCGCTCGCAATTTTGGGAATATCGGCTGCACCGAATGAATCGGCCAGCGTTCTCTTATTGGATAAAAACGTCGCGAATGGAGACGACTATGACCTAAGGGGCGGTCAAATCGGGGGTGGTTTTCGAATTTCGAAAAGCGTTCCAGTTTATTTGGAAGGGTATTTTGGATTTTCCAACTATGATCCTGTGTTTTTGTTGTCTGGGAGCAGTACACGCACGGACATAGAGTCCTATTGGACTAGCATTGCTGCCACGGGAGGGGTCGGTTGGCAATTTGATATCAGCGAGAGCTGGAAAGTTCGCCCCATGGTCAATTTTTCAATTGGCCGGGTCCAAAGTGACAGTTCAATAGCAGCACATGTTATTAGCAATGCCTTGGAAGAAGATCTGGATTTTCTTAGTGACGGAGGCATAACCGCATTGGGTTATGGGGGATCCTTGGTTGCCGAATTTAACCGTCGTTGGGCCAGTGACTATGAACTGGACCTTCGGTTCAGACATACGCACATCATTCTGGAGCCGCTGGATACCGATCTTGTTGGGCAGGCTGAGGCCATATCAACCGTCGCGTGGTCGCGGGTCAGAGTGCCGACGCAGTTTACGGCGTTTTCTCAACCTACCAGATGGGTTGGAGAGGCTTCGGTTTCTTATATCCCGGGTGATCAGGGGATCGTCTTGGACAGCGAATGGCTGGCGCAACTGGGAGGTGGTGTGGAGCTGGATTATTCCAGAAACGAATTTGCCTGGATCAAAGAATTTCGACTAATGGCCCGCATTGCGAAAGGTGACAATATCAAAGGGTATTCGGCGGGTATCGCCATAAAGTTCTGACTACTTAAGTCTGGTTTCTCTGCGCAAGCGTTCAGCTCGGGAGGGGGAACTCCCGAGCTGAACGAGACCTCCCCCCAGTGTTTGATGCTGAGGCTCTTGCCCTCGGTGAGCAGCATAAGCGTTTGAAACAGCCGTTACCAACACGGCAAGCGTGACAATTACCGCAATCATCCATCGATGTGTCATCAGTCGCCTCCTTCGATTCAACGTAAGCATCTCTGGTGGCTCTAAGATGGGGTGGAGAAGGAATTGGCGGTAGGAAGTTACATGTTGCTATACAGTAGTTGTGGTTGACAAAAATTAGTTCGTGACAGTGCAGGAGAATAGTCGTGGCCGGAAATGTCGACAAAGCGGATATTCTGAAGCAACTGGAACGCATCACGACGTCTGATGGGTTCCCATGCAGTGCACGGACAAAGACGTTCCTGGAGCACCTTGTTCATCGAGAGCTTGAAGGCCGTGGTGACGAATTGCGCGGCACTGCATTGGCAATGGACGTCTTTGGAAGAGGCGCTGAATTTGACCCAAATGCTGATCCGGTAGTTCGGATTGAGGCCGTCAAACTGCGAAAAGCATTAGACTATTACTACCTGACGACAGGGAATAACGACCCGGTTTCTATATCTGTCCCCAAGGGGCAGTACCGTCCACTTTTTGAATTTAATTCCCCAAAAACCGAACCGCAGGAGTCGTCTGCAGTGCTCCAAACAGGGCGGCCCGTTCTCGGGATCACTGCCTTTGACGGCTCGGATACGTCTCGCGCGAAGCTTTTCCGTGAGGGCTTTCCAGAAGAACTGGGTCTTGAACTCGCACGTTTCACTCATATCCGGGTTCTGACCGGGTATTCAGACAAGAGCCCAGACGGATCTCAGGAGCAAGTCCTAACCCCTTGCGATTATGTTCTGGATGGTTCAGTGCGGGATAATCAAGCCAACTTGCGCCTGATTGTGAGACTAAAACGGACCGTTGACGGGTCTGTTTTGTGGGCCGACCGGCGTGATATCAATCCGGACGTCTCGGGTCATTTCAAAGCCCAAGAAGAAATTGCCAAACAATGCGCGGCAAAGTTGGCAGACGCGTATGGGGTTGTCGCTACCGATGCCGCGAGTCATCAAACAAACCGCTCGTTAGCCGGGAGTAGTACCTATCAAGCTCTACTGGCCTTTCATGCCCACGTTCGCACCTCTAGATCGGGCAGCTTGCAGCAAATGTTGGATTTGGCGCGTTCTGCAATTCAGAACGATGATGCCAGCGGACTGGCCCACGCGCTTATGGCCTTGGGATATGTTGAGGAGGTGGCATTAGGCCAAAAACGCCTTAGTGCCATCTTGGAACTGGGACAAACTCACGCTGAAAAGGCCGTGGCTCTGGAACCTCAATGCCAAGAAGCTCTGTTTGCAGCGGCGATATATGCGCTACTGGCCAGAGACACCCAAAGGTTCAATCGCTTGATGGACGCAGCGATTCAGGTCAATCCCAACAGTGCCTTATTGATTGCGTTGGCTGGCGCTTGGATTGCGCTGGTGGGTGATATCAAGCTTGGCGCGGAAATGGTAAAGCAGGCTTTGGATATCAACCCGCTGTTGCCGATCTGGACAAACATCACACTTTGCTTGGAGGATGTTGAGGACGGAGACTTTGCAACAGCCTCGGATAAGGTGCAGCGGATTGATGCTCGTGAACATGCAGGCGACTGGTTGCTGATAGCAGCCATTCACGGCTTGGCGGGTGAGACGGAATTGGCAAAGAACGCGCTGTCGAACTTCCCTACTACTCAGTTTTCTCTCGAAGAGTATCTTGATGATCTTCCTTATGCATCTGGCGTGGTGGAACTGCTGCGGGAAGGCACGAAACGTGCGCGTTCTGTCGAGACCTGATCTTGTTTTCACAGCATTGCAGCCGAACAATCACAGCCCATACTTCACTTGTTGTCTACTACTTATGAGCACAGAGATTTTTTGACCAACAGTAGATTGGCTGGGGTTGAAAAGTCGAGCTGTGAGAATGGGCGCGGCGGGAAATTCGTCATCGTCTGGCCTGAACGCGGCGGCCTGAAATCCGCATTACAATTGCTTTTCAATCGGCAACCAACCAGAAACCTTGGCGACCAGTTTTCGCCAAAGTCCCGCTGATGGCTCTTGAGATAGCGGAGGGTTATTGTCCGAGGCTGTATCTTCCCATTGCAAATTCCCAGCGTCACTAAGTGACACCGAGTAAGTGTAGATCGGTAAGGCCGCATCCAACTGCGCTTTGATTTGTTTCGCAAGACTAGGGCTTCGCACCAACATTCCGATTTCCGAGTTTTGCCGGATGGACCTGGGATCGACATTTGCAGAACCCACAAACACATAAGTGTCATCAATCAAGGCAATTTTGGTGTGTAGGGTTAGAGGTGTTTCGACGCCTTCTTTCGAAGGCGGTGCCTTGGCGCGAACCTCAGAGAAGTTAACTCCGGCCTGCAACAGTCGTTTACGATAGCGCGCATAATGACCGTGAGTATAGGGGTGGTTGGTTGAGGCCAGAGAATTTGTCACGATCGAAACGTCAATTCCTTTGCGGACCAGCCGCTCAAAGTACCCCGCACCGTAGTCCTCTGGAATAAAGTAAGGCGTAACCACAATTAAATTTTTTTTGGCGCGCCCCAGACTATTATAAAATGCGTCCCCTACAGCAAATGGTCCGGTGCCGGAGGGAGTGCGAAGCTTCCTGAGGTCATCCGCTACGATATTTACACGGCCATAGTAGATAGGCACCTGACCATTCTTGAGCTGTCTTATGTATTCAGAACCGAGAGCCCGATCGTAAATAGCAACTTCCTTGTCAAGAACGCGCTTTTGAAACTGTTCATACGCCTCGCTCAGAGGAGCAATGTCGCCATCGTGCATGGCGTCAAAGGGCAGAGACCAGGCATCATTCCAATATGTGTCAAAGGTCGCAGACAGTTTCTGAACAGGCTTGCCTGCGACGAAGAGATCAAAATCGGCAAAGTCGTATTGCGTTCCTATACTGAAATATTCGTCTGCGATGTTTCTGCCGCCCAGAATTGCAAAACTGCCATCCGCGATTGTGATCTTGTTATGCATGCGGCGGTTCACACGGGAAAAATCTAACAGGAAATTGACGGCCACAGTGCTATTTCGGGAAAGTGGGTTGAAAACGCGAATTTCCACGTTCGGGTGAGCGTTCAATGACGCGATCTGGTCATCGCGCGCAGTTGTGAAAACGTCGTCGAATAAGAGCCTGACTTTCACACCACGCTCTGCTGCGGAATACAGGGCCAGCCACATTAATGAACCGGCTAGATCGGGTTTGATCAGAAACGTTTGCAAGTCAATTGAGCTTTCTGCCGTTTCGATCATCCGTAGCCGCGCGCCGAGCGCATCATTGCCGTCGAATAATGGGGCCATTGCCAGTACTTGGCTATCGTAGCCCGTGAGGTCGGAAACAACACGTCCAGCACTGGTCCCTTCAGCAGAAATAGCCCGCGAGCTTTCCTTGGGAGTATCGAACGGAACATAGGTACAGCCACTCATGAACAGAAGTAGACCACACACGACACAGGCGATTATTGCGGTCTTCATTGGTCCTCCAGTTCGGAAAAAGCTGGTCTCGCCGCGCGTCCAAGATGGGTTCGTCATTCTTTGAAAACAACTCAACTCAAAGTCCAGCACGTTGGGATCTTGAAGCTAGACGCGCAAGCGAGGATAGGTCAGAACACCGGTAAGTCAATCGCCGCACCAAGAGCACGCTGGGTGGCAAGCGTAGGTTACGTGGTGTGACTAGGGTTGCTGTATCGAAGAGGTTCTTTGCTTTCAGGTTGCCGGGCCACGGCCGTGTCTGGGTTAAGAGATCATTCTGATCTTCGCAATGCTTGTCCTCAATTCAGCAACTCCAAGTATGTTAGAATTTCAAACTCACTCGACCAAGCAATGAATTTTATTTTTTCTTGGGCGGTGGTCCTCGCGATTTGTAGAGGGTGGTCTTGGAGCTTATTTGAGAGGACTTGTCGATACCAGCACTGCGACGATCAACGGAATACTACGCGCACTGCAAGAGGAAGGAGTTATACCAAGCGCTCAGTAACTTCTCTCATTCCGACTAAGTTTACGCGATGTTTCCCAAACACTCTGTCCTAACCTATCATTTCAGATGAGAACGCCGCGTTATGATGGCAGTTCATCGACAGGTCTTAGTCGATACGAATAACAGTGAGGAACTTTGGCGCTGGTCTTTTGAGGTTAGGATTGCAACGTAAAGTGAGAACCAACCAGCGGCATAATTCGCGTCATTCAAACGCAACCGGCGCTATATGCAGCCCTAGCCATGATAGAACAAGAGAGAACCTTTTGTTGCCGGGGAATGAATAATTGATGCATCTTGTCCGAACGCTTGTGGCACTATTAATTGAACAGTGTCTCTTGCAGGAACCATACCTTTATGTGTCACAATAGACTGAAATTTGTATGAGTAGATACATGATGCAATTCAGTTTTGACATCATCGCCAGGGCATCGGTTTCTGCCTGTACTATGGTGTTGTCCGCTGCGTTGCTTTTGTCGCTGTATTTGGGAGCGGCCAATGCACAGCAACTCTCTCACTCGGATCCGTATCAAAACTCAATCGCCATTGCGAGCGATGCAAATGTACATGAAGACGTCCTTGCTCGGCATGTGGTTGCATTGGGTGTAGATGATCTCACAGATCTTGCAGATATCTGGCAGCGCCGCGTCCAAACCAACTTGGCGAAAATAGCTGATGGTTTAACACGGCTGAAAACTGTGGCAGATGATCAAGTTCCCGAACTCGTCGCCGAGATCAAGGCAATAAACCGACAAAACATCGGTGATTTTCAGAACTATATCGTCGTGGTCAACGCTTTGGGGCGAAAAGACGGACCAGAAGAAGAATTGAAGAAGCATGAAGGCTTCATAAAGGGGTTTGTTGGCGAACTTATGTTGTCATACCAGTGGTCCGCAATCGCTCATCTTTCATGGGATTGGTTGCGGTCTGGTAGGGGGGGGCTAAGGGCACTTAGCGGGATTATCCGGTCTGTTTTAATCCTCGGCGCTGCAATTCTCCTCGGGGGAGCTTTAAAACGACTTTCTAGCCAATGGTTGCGTAAGCGCGACGAAGAACATCAAATTGCTGCCGTTGTAGTCCCAAATGTTATTCGATGGAGCGTTATTGCTCTTGGTTTGCTCTTCGCCATGTGGGGACTCGGTGTAAATATAGGTGTCACGACGGCCATTATCGGTGGTATCGGATTTCTTGTCGCCTTCATGATGCAGAACCTATTTCAAAGTGTGATAGGTGGTTTTCTGCTTCAAACGACAAACCCGTATTCAAAGGGTGATATTATTTCAATTGACCAAACCATCGGAACTGTCGTCGACGTTAATGTGATTTCTACAAAGCTGAGAACTTTCGACAATCGATTGGTCCAAATTCCAAACCAGTCAATCTGGCAGGGCTCAATGGAAAACCTTACCAAGTATCGTGTTCGGCGCGTCGATCTTGTTTTTGGCATTGGATACAAAGATGATATTGAGCGCGCGAAGGCGATCCTTGCCGAGATGGTGGAAACTGACGAGCGTTGCCTGAAGAGCCCGGAAGCGCGCATTTTCGTCGGTGAGTTAGGACCCTCATCTGTGAACATCTTTTGCAGACCGTGGGTGCGAACCGATGACTACTGGGATGTGATGTGGGACTTTACAGAGACTGGTAAGACCCTCTTGCAGAATGAAGGTATCTTTATCGCGTATCCGCAAATGGACGTACATGTACACACCAACGAGGTGGTTTCTCCTGACAGTTGAAACGTGCTGTGCCGAATTGCTTTTAACTATGTAAAAAGCGCAGTATTGCCCGTTGAATTATAGGCCATATGCCTCATCTGCACATATTTGTTTGCGAAAATGCCCGACGGATGAGAGCAACCGGTTCCTCGAATGGTGAATACGCCCAACAACGGCAATGGGAAATATTAGCCTGAGTCTCACACTGGGTTTCGCGTGATCGCCAAAAAAGCGGTGAAGGCGGTGCTTCACAAAAAGCATGTGAAAAAAGTCACTCTCAATCAACAACCTCCGACACATTGACCAATCCCAAGCACCTCGGTGTATGGTGGAATGCGTATGCAAATCGCGGCAGATGAAAACAACAAAATAGCTGATTGACTATTGGAGTGAAGTTAACTCCTCGGGGACCTTCAAACTGGATTGGATTAATGCCCACTTCTACACCAAAAGGTAAAACCCCAAGGTTGGTTTCGACCATCAGTATGGCGTTGATCGGGGCAAGCTTATTTCTGTTATTCCTGTCTCGCGATCTTTCTGAAGGTTTGCAAGTTGAATGGGCAAGGGAGAACTTGGGACTTGTTGCTCGTTACGTTATCGCAATGTTGCTGGGCGGTGCGATAATGGGCTATTTGCTTGCTTCAATGTTTGGTCATGCTGGTTTGGGTGGGTGGATTTGGGCCTTCATAGGAGGGCTACTATCAACTTTGGTTGCGGGGGCCTGTGGAAGCCTCATCGGGTTGCTACCCGATCTGCTTGCGGACGGATGGCAAGCGAAAGACTTAGTGGCCATTCTTTTTGGATTTCTGGTTTTACCAATTGCCGCCGCCGAAAAACTTGGCTCATCCGTGATTTGGCTGACAGCTGTGGCAGCGACACATGTGTTGTCAAAATATGAACGCTCAAAGCTTAGGAAGCGTGTTTGAGCTGCCCCAAACCACTTAACTGAAGTCTCGCAGCCAGGGTCGGAATAGCAATATCAATTGGATTGGGCGGAAACCGCCCGACAGGTTTAAGCTATATCCTTGCTTGGGGTACCTGTCGGGCAATCAACTAGTTCAGGCTTGGTATCGTCACCCAGGATCTGTCCGCTCAAGCCTGGAGCATATGGCCAAGCTCTGGCCGACCTACGCCTCTAACTACCAAATGCTCCCCTTTAACCTGAGCAAGGGCATCGACTAGCATCGAGTCCGCATTTTCACTAGCGTCGAGCAAGTAGTCCGTTACCTGGGGCAAAGCGCCATTCCATCTGGGACAAGCCAGCGCAAACTGAGCGAAAAAGTTGGCGAGGAACTTAAACAGCCGCTCCGGACTCGTTTCTCCGGATTCTCGGGCCGCCCAAAGTAGAGTTTCCCACATAGCGTTTTCAAACGCGACCTGTGCCGTGTTGGACCCTTGAAAGTCAATCCAGATTTGGTTTTCGCGGGCAAGCCTCAGTTCTGATACCTTCAGCACAAGGTTGTGTGCGGCAGCAGTGGTCGAAGGGTATTGATCCCTTAAGACTTTCAGAAGTTCAAATTGTGACATTTGTCTCTCCCGTTTCCGTTTTCACCAAACAGAAATGTGAAAGAGCGGCTGCAAACAGTAGGTTTCCTACTGTAGTGTAACTGTAAATTACAGAGATCTGAGTGCAGGAAAGCCGGACATCTTTTTCCAGCCAACCATCAATTTATATGAAAACCTGTTTAGTTCTCAGCTCGGACTGCATCACATTGAGAAAGCCATCGCAGGATAACTCCGCCAAAAAAACAGAGTACGTTCGCTGTGTGGAGAGTCAGGGCACCGAAAATTTGCAGAGAAACGAAAGATAGATAGACTGGTCTAGTAAGGCCCTAAAAATAGAAAAGATGCTCTCCGAAGGGACGATAAAACTTGAGGTTTAGGCCAATGTCTACCGTGTCTGTCAGCCTATACCTTTCGTGGAACGTGGAAACAGGCAAAAGAAAAAACGCCGAGGTTTCCCAGATACGTAAGTGACCGACAGAACGGGGCAGAGAATGAGTGACATTTGGGTTGTTGGAATACCTATTTTGTTGGTTGACGTAGTCAGCCCAGTCCTACTGGCTGCAACGGCTTTTGCCCTGACAGGGAGCCGGCCAATTGCAAATAGTTGCGCGCTTATCTTAGGTCATACAATTGCGTACTTTGTGATGGGGGTCCTGATCGTTTACGGGCTTGCGGAACTGCTAGCTCCGGTGGTGGACTTTGTCGTCACGGGGTTCGTGAGTCCGACGCGCATCAATTTCGTAATTGGCTTTCTTCTCGGCTTAGTTTTGCTCGGCCTCGCTTCTAGGGTGAGTACAAGTGCGGAAATGGAAAAACAGTCTGCCCGGTCCGAGGCGAGCCAACAGAAGGAAGGTGTGCTGCCGTCCTTAGTAATGGGGGCGACCCTGTGTATCGTAGGGATGCCATTCGCTGTACCCTATTTCGGCTTCATAAATGAGATGTTCCGATTCAACGTTCAGTCGAAACCTTTAGGTTTGCTGGTCTACAACCTCTTCTACGCGCTGCCTTATTTTCTGATTCCAGTTGCATATGCTGTCACTGGCAAGGCAATTGTAGATCGACTAAGCGCGCTCAATCAGTTCATTAGCACTACCGCGGCGTGGCTTGTCCCACTCTTGTTTGGAGTCTTGGGATTGGCTTTCATTGTCGATGCAATCAAGTATTTCCTTACAGGGTCTGGTTTGGTTTGAATTCAAACGCATTGTTCGGAAACGAATTTGTGGCATTTAGGCACCTGTTTTCGCGCCGATACGCTACTTGTGAACAAACAAACCCAATCCGATCCGGCAATGACGTTTACTCTAAATAGTGGAACAATTGGGCGCTGATTGACCAACAACACAAGTCTTCTTGCGTGAACGACACTGAACTTTTGACGATACGTCGCACAAAACCTCGCAGCGCTAGCAATACGTTAGTAGTTTAACTGTTTAGGGAAATGAATGGGCGTTAGTGCATCAGCTGGGTTGTCCGCGGTCTTGAGGGCATTGGCACTCTTGGCTGGCACACTGGTCTGCAGCACTGCGACAGCCCAATTTCCTATCGCAGGAAACTATGGGCTAGGGGCTGGACTTGGGCAGACCTCTGCCAGTCTGCCACCCCAAGGGACCAGAGTGATCGAAAACGGATGGATAAATTATGACATCCAACGATACGTCGATGACAACGGAAACGATATCGGCGCACCTACTTCGACAGTGAACGCGGCACGACTGACCTTCCGCTACGTTTTTCGCGACGTCAAACTGTTGGGTGCCGATTATTCGGCGGGGGTAGTCCTTACATACAGAGATCAGGTCTTGCGGCCAGAGCCTGGGCTGGGACAAGGATATCATCTAGGCGACACGGTTGTGACGCCTGTTGCTCTAGGCTGGCATCACGAAAACTGGCATTTTCAAACATCATATACCTTTTGGGCTCCAACCGGAGAATTCGAAGCCGGAGGATCTACCAATACCGGCAAGGGGCTGTGGAGCCATGTGCTTTTCGCCGGTACGACCTGGAAGCAGAACGCCGATCTGCCTTGGGCGGCGACGTTTCAAGCAAGGTGCGAGAAATTCGGACGTCAGGAGTCCACTGACATACGCCCCGGTGACGTTTTTACTTTGGAACTTGCCTTCGGCAAAGAAGTCGCCCGAGGCATTAACCTGGGGCTGTTGGCGGCTCGTTCAGTTCAAGTTTCTAAACAAAGCGTTACGCCCGGAGGCGACCCTTCGAAGTATGAGATCAACCTGGTTGAACCTTACGGCATATGGAAGCCCGAAGGTCTTCCAGGCGCTCAGATTGCTCTGAGGTTGGGGAAGGAATTTGACAATCGAAACACCACCTAAGGTGTTGCGACCCTTTTGTCGCTTGCCTACGCATTTTGGAAAGAGCGTATGCGCGCGCGCAGTGCGCCAAGTACGTGATCAGTTAATACTGAACGCGAAGCAAGTTTGCTTGTCGATTGGAATTCTAGGTTTTGCATCTGCCTCGACAGCGCAAACCGTTAATCCGGATGCATCTGAGGCAGCCGCGCGTGCAGCGCTTGCGGTCTTGAGTATTGCCGCGACGCCAAATGAGACGCTGTCTTCGTTTTCTTTTTTAAGAGCATCAGGCGACACCAACAGTCTGCGATCAACTCAGCTTCGGGGTGGTATCAGTCCTCTTGAAAACGGTCTCTATCTTGAAGGGCTTGTGGCTTATCAGGTGTACAACCCTGTTGTTTTCTTTCCCGACATCGCACCTGGCGTCGACGTGGACGTGACTTGGGCGAGTGTAGCAGCCACCTTCGGAATAGGCTGGGAGTTTCCTTTGGGCAATGACTGGCACTTTCGCCCTGTTGGTCACTTATCGCTCGGCCACGTTTCGGCAGACGCTTCGATCATCGACTTCCCAATTTTTCCAGCCCGTTCAGGACCAACTGGCCCAATTGATGGTGATTTGAATGCACTAGGTGTCGGTGCGTCTGTCGGGGTCTATCGCGAAGCCAGGTATGGTCCGTGGCAGGCTGAATACCGGTTTCGCCAAACATTCCTTGAGTTTCATCCAATTGATGAACCACAAGCTGGGGACGCCGAGGCCAATTCCAACCAGACAACAATTTTTTCTCGCTATCGCTATCCCTTGAAAGATGTGGAACTCTTCAATCTGTCGACCCAACTCGTGCTGGATGCCGGCTTGGTGTTTTACCGCGGAGATGCCGCTGAGGTTCTGGATACGGATTGGCTGGCAACTGCAGGCGTTGGAGTCGAGTTTGACACAAGCCGAATTGGTATTCCCGCGGTCAAAGCAGGGCGCATAATGCTGAACGGTGTAGTTGCAGAAGATTTCGACGGGTTTTCTATAGGCTTTGGTCTCAGATTTTAGTGCTGTATGCAGCGCTTATCTGACCAAGACCCCAAGTCATCGTCAAAATTTGAAAGTCACAGCAATCAAGCCTCGATCACTTACGGGCGTACACAGTTTCGCCTCGCTTTGGCTGAAAAAGAAAAACTTTTGGCGCTAATTCAAATGAGTGAATGCACGATCACATCCAATATTGAATGACAGTGCCACGCAAGGTGCTTTGCAAGTTACAGAGATAGAATTGGAGCGTCAGTCATGAAGACCGAAGCAGTCAGTGCCGTCGAAGTAATCAACATGCATTTAAACAGACACTACGAAGCCGATCAGCGCGCAGATGCTGTTGTTGAAATGCTTCTTGAAAATGAAATCTCCAGCGCGGATTTCTGGCCCTTGCTGCAGGGTTTGTGGAGTGGGTTTGAAAAAATCGATCACACTATGTTCGTTCACGCAATGGACGCAGAAAAACGAAAGTCACATTGGATTCCTTCAGCCGAGTGGCATCAGCTTCCCAGAGAAATCTCTGTTTTCCGCGGTCAAAGCCTAGGAAAAGAAGTTGGTTTGTCTTGGACGACAAACTTTGATGCAGCATTGGACTATGCAATTGGATGTCATGGTTTGACAGCCAAAACTCCGATCATCCTTGAAACTAGAATCCCCAAAAGTGCTGTCGCAATGGTGATCGAAATAGGTGAACCAAATGAACTTGTCTTGTGGAAAGCACCACTGATTTCGGACTGCGTAATCACGCAGATATCGTCAGTCGCGCACTAGTGAAGCAGAAGCGTATCTCAGGTGTGGTTCAATTGCGAAGGTAGAAATCAGGGCGTCACGTCGGCTTAGGTTTTTCTTTGAAATTCACGCGGTGTTAAATCGGTCCAACGCTTGAATGCAGTGGAGAACGCGGGTTGGTCAGCAAAACCCAGGTAGAATGCAACTTCTCCGATGCCGAACCCGTCCTTGAGATACGTCTTCGCAAGATCACACCTGATGTTACTGACGATACTACGAAAACTCAGGCCTTCTTCATTGAGGCGTCGCGACAATGATCGAGTGCTGAGCCCAAGACTTGCGGCCACTTCTTGCACACTAGGAATTTGCCCAGGCAGCGCGTTCAATAACAGTGATTCAACCTTGCCACAAGTACTAGGCGCGCGCCCGACGCTTTCATTCAAAAGTTTGTCGCCGTAGTCGGCCAAGTGTTCTTGGAGGGCTGGGTCATAGCTTGGTATTGGGAGATCAAGAGATGATAGCGAAAGGATGAGTTCAGTCTTCTCGGAATCAAAGGAAACGACGCATCCAGCGGCTTTCTGAATCTCGGGTCCTGCTGATCGGACCATATGTTGGAACCGAATCTCCAGAGGATGGACAGGAGCATTCGTAACCACACGCATTAACGATATTGCCGAGAAAACAAGAAACTCTGTCCGACGATGGTATTTGACGAGCCCTCCATCAGTAATGTGCATCTGAAGCGAAGCATGATTTCCCGACAAAACAAGGCTGTAGTCAATAGTATCATCAACCAACGCGCCATAATGCGCCGCGTTTTCAACAGCTTCCTTTAGATTTCGTGAATATTTTGCAATGTACCAGACGAGGTCGCGCGGTGAGTTAAATGCCAAACCTGCCATCGTGGCAAATGCCGGGTTGTTCAGATGGTCACAAGCCAAACGAACAAATTGACCTTCTTTATACGGGTCAATCTGACTAGCAGTCTCTTTCAGGTCACTGCGTGTTAAACCAGATCCCTTTAGGACATCATTGAATACACGGCCATCTGACACGTATTCTTCAAACCTTCGGGCAAAGTGCCTTAGCCACGTGTTGTCGACGCCCATGAGCTGTTCCTGTAAAAAAGCTAAGCAGTTCTGATGCGGGGTTCTTTCGGAGCTACAAGTTTCGCTAATTCAACACCAATTTCAAAATCAGCAATAGCAGGGGCCGGAGTTGGTACGAGGCCTTTTGCTACTGGGCTGTTTCTTTCTAGCGTAAAGGCAGTTGCTGCCAGAAGAAGGGTGCCTGTCATTTCAAACAGATTGATTTGCATTGAATCGATCCCAACACATCTAGTTCGATGGTCCTTTAGGCTCGGCTGGGCCTTTTCGAAAAGGGATCATCCATCGCGACATTGACGACATAATTTTTATCGGATCACTGTTTTCGAGTGCCACAGAAAAACTCCGCGAACAGGTCTTCAGGGGCGCAGCGAAGCATTGGACGTTGTGTCGAAAAGACTGGCAATCGTTTCGCCCGCATCAGGGTTAGCTAAAACTATGAGATCGTTCTCGACCATTGCATCATAATCGAGAGAATGCCGCCAGCCTGAATGGAGTACATTCACTGTTGTCGTAACGTCGTAATCAGAGATGGTCTTGATCTGAGAAGCTGAAATGATCTCTGGTGCCTTATTACCACCATGAAAGCGTATCGCTGCGACCTCGATAGCCAAAAGCACAGTAAACGTGTCTTCTTCTAACAAGTTTGCAGAAATCTCTGGGGCCATCTCATGCGCGAGCCGGTTCAAGGATTTTAGTGACCAAGAATGATAAGAGACCCCTGGCGTTCCTACGAACGGTCTTGCTTGAACAATGCCTGCCTTTCTGGCAGCCATATCCGCCCTAAAAGCAATCTTGGCTTCGGGGTGGTGTTCAAAAAGAAGAGCCCAAAGCATCGGGTTACCGCAGGCCAAGGATTGCCCTGCCCCACTAAACATTAAACACACGGCCAGTAAAACTCTCAAGACATGCTTCATTACTGTTCTCCTTTCGGAGGCGGAATGCCAGAATTGCGCTTTCTACTGTTTGGTATGATCCCAAGTCAGATTACCGTCCATGATAGTATAGAGCACTTCGACCTCGTGGATCGTGCTTGGGTCGATCTCGTAGAGGTTCTCTGAAAGCACTACCAAATCTGCGAGTTTGCCAACCTCGATGCTGCCAATTTCATGGTCTTTTCCCATTCCGTAGGCTGCGTTGATCGTATTGGCGCGGATCGCGAGGTCCACAGGTACACGTGCCTCCTCACCGCCTAGCGGTGGAACATCGTCGCGCCCAGGAAGCTGACGCATCACCGCCGTGCGGATCGCCACCAGTGGGCGGTATTCCGAGATGTAGCCGGCGGCCGGCCAGTCCGAGCCCAAGGAAACGTTTCCACCCGCCTCTGCAATCGCACGCATAGGGGAATATCGATTCACCCGCTCATCGCCAAGGCGCTGAACGGTTACACTTTGCAACGCTGGATCAAGGCTCATCCAGGCACCGGTGGAATCCCACGTGACACCAAGTTCAGCAAAACGCGGAATATCGTCAGGATGAACGAGCATCGCATGACTGATTACGTTGCGCCGATCGCGCGGTGGGTTTTGCGAAATCGCCAGTTCGATCGCATCCAAGACCGCTCGAACTGCGGCGTCCCCGAAACAATGGCACACTACGTTGATACCGGCAGCATCCGCGCGCACCACCGTCTCGTTCAGGATGTCTATCGGAATGATGGGCTCGGGGGAGGCATCCGGCTTGTCACTGTAAGGCTCAGTGTAAAGAGCGCTATAGGCATCATCTCCACCGTCCATGTTGATTTTGAGGCCTCGCGCAGACACTAGATCGGCGTCGAATTGCTCCCGCAACGCCTCGAGTGGCGGGATCGGGTCGAGGTTGGGATCATTCCAATAAAAGTTACCCTGAACCCTGATCGGAAGATCACCGGACACCGCCAAGTCTGTCATGAGCTGGAAGCCTTCGTCCTGCCCGAGGCCCTGAATGCCGTAGTCATGGGCTGTAGTGATCCCTGCCGCAGCGAACCGGGGCAGCCATTCTCGAACCCCTTCCTCGGTGTATTCAAGATTTAGATCAAACAGTTTCGAAAGCACCTGCAACTGTGCCGGAACTTCAACAATCCAACCGGCGGGCGTACCGTCGTCGTTTCTGCGGAAGAACGAAAACCCTGGCACAGTTTCGGGCGTGTTCTCGTCGATCCCGGCGATCTCGAAGGCTTTGGAATTCACCCAGGCCTGGTGCCCGTCCACTCCCCAGAGGTAGATCGGGCGATCCGAGTCGATTTCGTCAAGCATCTCTTTTGTGCCGTAGCCGTCATCCCAAAGGTGAAGCCGAACCCCGTATCCGTGGATCACTGGCAGGTCCGGATTTTCTTGGGCATAGGTGCGCACGCGCTCAAGGATTCCGTCGATACTGTCGACCTGGAGGTCCACACCGCGCATGATCAGCGCGCCGGCCGTGGGGTGCATGTGTCCCTCCACGAAGCCCGGAAGCACCATGTTGCCTTCGAGGTCGATCACCTCTGTGCCGATCCCGATAACATTAGCAAGACCCGCCGCGTCGCCGACATAAACGATCTCGTTTCCTTTAATCCCGATGGCTTCGGCAACGGTTCCAGCCTCATCCATCGTGTGGATGACGCCATTAATAAGCGCATAGTCCGTTGTAGGGTTTAGGCGAGCTGTTTGAGCAACAGAGTTAGTGGCGAGAGAGGTTAACAATCCGATTGTTATCATCATCCACTTCATCACGCACACTCCCAAGCCAACCAAAACATCCGACAAAGATGAAACATAATATTTGCATGTCAAATAAATATTCTGCGCAACGCCGCCCTTTTTCTTGTCAAAAAGCTATGTCGCAATTCTACTTTAGAGATAAATACGTGGAGTGGGGCGGCCGATTTTTCGACCGATCGGGCGAACCGCTGAAGTAAAGATAGTTCCAGCGTGAACTGAATCACTCAGGTGGTGCAACCAACTTGAAGTGTCACTAAATGCGCTGAGGCGAGCGAAGCCCGACAGGCGGAGACCTCAGAATTCAAAACAATATCCGGCTCCCGCTCCTTCCCCCTGTCAAATGGGTTAAGCCCCTTCTTTTTCAAGATCGTATCCGCGCGATGCCTTTGGTTGCAGGCCAACTGCTCCCCGCTGACTTCTCACTTGCCCCGCTCCGACAGGCGCCCGGAGACAACCGTCGTCCGGTGGGTTCCGTTGTCGTGTTGCGGCGACAAGGGTATGGGGCAAAGGCAGCTCTGGGCTCAGAGCCGTCATACGATAGTCAAAAATGATAGGCCGATGGCCGCTTTTGCGGGCAAAACGACCTTCATTCCCTCAACTGGAAGTTTTATACATCCAGTGTCGTGCTGACTATTGGATGGCAGAAATGACCCGCATATTAACACTACTTGTTTTCTTTTGCTGTTCGGCTATGCAAGCTGACACTGGGGACGTGCCGCTGTAGCCGGATGGTACAGTAGATGTTGACGCTGTCATGCGGACATTCAACGCAGCGAGCCCCGTCACCACAACAGGGACGATGCCTGAATTTACCGGGTAATTTCTTGGTCAAGCGTACAAGGCAAACTATGATGCTGCCGACCTTGTTAAACCATTCAACCTGACGATTAGATCTAAAGGTCTTTCGGAGCATGCCACCTACTTAGTTGCAGTGTTACTCAACGACTTAATTTGTCTAAATTCTGACCTGCGAGCTGACATTCTAATGTGGCGTGAGACTGTTGTTTCATTGAATGATGGGTGGACTGTGAAAGCGTCGTGTTCGGAACCAACTGAAGACGCACTGAATTCCAATGGCGTTTAGCGGCTCGATGCGGACCTTCTGTAACGCGGCAGGCGAAAACATGGCCGTTGCCCGACCCAAATGGCGGCAACGCGGGACAAACCAGCCATCCTGGCCATGGAAGGTAAATTACTTACAAAAATTAAACCGGTCGATTGGTAAGTAGGTAGCAGGTGCCCCGGCAGTTAGTGTGGTAATTACTGAGAGCGACCCAGTTGGAGTGGTTGGCCCGATTTTACTGGTCCGGTTTGATTGTTAGTGCATGACTGGTCACTGGTCTATCGGGACAGTACTTTCTGGTGCGGGCGGACAATAAACCAATGCGCTGTGTGGTCTCTTAGTATTGTAGTGTTTTCTCTTACTGAGAGAAAAAAGGATCCGGTCTGCTCGTTAGAAACGAAAAAATACATAATAGCAAATAAATTAAAACTTTTTCTGAATCACTCTACTCACCCCTTTCCAAATCCATCTTATCGAGCTCAAAACTGTTTATTTTGAGTTAATATTTGGTTTATCTCCGGTAATTTAATCGCCTATTTTGCACCAAAGTAAAGACGAAATTCTCCGCTACGTTATCCCCTCATTCTAGCTGCTACCGGAGAACGCCATGACCGATATTCTGCCTCCGAAAGGTGCACGGCAATTTGGCCGTGAGGAGAACGGTTCTCTTACCATTTTCGCCCTCTTTATGTTTCTGGCCATCGTCGCTTGTGTGGGCATCGGCATAGATTACATGCGCTATGAGCGGGAACGAGCAAACCTGCAGTACACGCTGGACCGGTCTGTGCTGGCCGCGACGGACCTTGATCAAAAGATGGAACCAAAGTCCGTCGTCCGTTCCTACCTAGAAAAGGCGGGCCTTCTGGAACATGAGACCAGCATCGATGTGGTTAGCAGCACTGGTTTTCGAGAGGTGTCGGCGACAGCCACGTACGAGATACCGACCCAATTCATGCACCTTTCTGGCGTCGATACACTGGCCGCCCCCGCGGCAAGCGCCGCCGAGGAAAGCCTTAGTTTGGCCGAAATCTCAATTGTCATGGACGTCTCGACCTCGATTGATCTGCCAGCACTGAAAACCGCGACGAAAAGCATGATCACAAAGATGGGATCTAAAAACGGGACCTGGAACGAAGGTGTTTCATTCTCACTGATCCCGTACTCCAGCCAGGTTAACGCTGGCGAAGACTTGCTGCAATATTACAATCTCGACCGCTTCCATGGCTACTCGCACTGTGTCAACTTTATCGACAACGAATTCAGCAAGCCTGATCTTTCTCTGACCAGAGTGCTGGAACAAACGGCTCATTTCGACCCTTACACCATGACGAAAGAGCCGATTGGGCATCCTGTCTGCCCAATCCGCGCAGGATCGGCGATCCTGCCATTCCAAAACAATGAAACAGTGCTTCACAACTACGTCGACGGGCTCACCAAGCTCAGTAATCCAGTGGTGGACGAGGACTCGGGCCTGGATAATGGCGCGAATTGGGGCCTTATCCTGCTGGATCCCGGCACACGGCCGGTCATCACTAACCTCGCAAACGTCGACGGTATCGTTCCCGGCACATTTGTGGGGCGCCCTGTGGACTACAATGGCAACGTTCTAAAGGTTCTGATCCTGGTGTCCGACGGGGACAATACTGATCAGCACATGCTGAACCCGTCAATGCGCACCACCATGTCGGACATCTGGTACAACGAGGACGCCGATCGTTTCTCGGTCTACCAGTCAAATGGCAACCCCAACTACTGGTGGCCGCACGACAACAGCTGGCAGGATCACCCCTACGGCAATGGAAACTCGCGTTGTACGAGCAAAGGCAAAAAGGCGGAGTGCGTGAACGAAGCCGAACCCGGCAACGCTGTGCAGTTGTCCTACGTTGAACTGCTGAACCTCGTGTCTTTGGAACACATCGAACACAACATCTTTACCCAGTCGCCAAGTGCTTATGGTCAGTGGGAAGGCAAGGCGTTCAGCAAGAAAAATGCAGTCGCCAAGGATCAGCGCACCAAACACGTGTGCAAGGCCGCCAAGGATGAGGGAGTGATTGTCTTTAGTGTAAGCGTCAATGCCCCGGCGAATGGCCAAGATGTACTGGAAAACTGCGCAAGCTCCGCCAGTCATTATTATGAAGCGTCGGCCGTTCAACTCACGGATGCCTTTACCTCGATCTCGTCCTCCGTCCGTATGCTGAGGTTGACACAATGATGCGTAGGTTGATTTCCGTTCTCGCCAAGCTCCGTCGACAAGAAGACGGAAATGTGACCCTCGAGTTTGCTCTCGTCTTCCCGGCCATCATGTTTTTGGTTCTCTCGGGGTTGGAGCTTGGCTTGGTAACGCTAAAACACGCGCAGCTAGAGCGTGCCGTCGATCTGACCGTGCGCGACATTCGGCTGAACACTGGCATCAATCCACAACATAACGACATCAAGGCTCTCATCTGTAGCCGCGCCGGTTTTATCAAAAATTGCGAAACCAGCGTGCGCCTGGAAATGATCCGGCAGGATCCTTTTGCCGCCATCACAGTGCCTTCTGCACCTGACTGCACTGACCTCTCGGAAGTGGCTCGCCCCGTGCGGACTTTCCAAAACGGCCTTGAGAACGAGTTGATGGTCCTTCGGGCCTGCGCCAAGATCAACCCCGTTTTCCCGACATCCGCAATGGGCAAGGCATTGGTCAACGAAGAAGGTCAGTATGCCCTGACCGCCACAACCGTCTTCGTGCAGGAGCCTAACTAGTATGATGTTCAAGCGATTTTCTACCCACCGCCCGAAACGTTTCCGGTCACGGGAAGACGGCTCGATTGCCGTAGAGGCAATCCTCATTACCCCAATGCTCTTGTGGGGGATCGCGGCGGGATATACGTATTTCGAAGCCTACAGGCAGAGCGCGTCGAACATCAAAGCGGCGCATACGATTGGTGACCTGATTTCCCGCGAAACCCGGGAAATCAACAGCGCCTACATCGACTCGATGGAAGAAATGTTCAGATTGATGGTGAACAATCAGGACGACCTGAATATCCGAATTTCGTTAGTTCTTTACGATGAGGCCGAAGACAGCCACTCGGTGAGTTGGTCTGCAATTCGCGGTGGATATACCGAAAAGCTGACACCCGATAATATTGGTCAATATAAAGATGCTCTGCCCCCGATGTCGGATCAGAACACGCTCATCTTGGTCGAGACGTCCAACACGTTTGTCCCCCTCTTTAACGTAGGCTTGGGCGACATCGAACTGGAAAACTTCATTTTCACCCGACCACGATTTGCAAACAATATTAAAGGGAACGTCTAGTCACTGAAATTTGCAGTACCCCAGAAGAGATGAAAGCTTGGCCGCAGAACCTCTCGCACGAGGATGTCATGGCTACCTTCAACAGTTATGTAACCGTGCTTCTGGATCGACAGGCGTGTCTCTTGAAAACTCTGATTGCAAAAGGTTCTGATGTGATCGAGTGATGTGTGAAATAGATATTTGATCTTACAGTCCGCTTTGGGCTGATAGCACTACGCGATGCATACCGCAGAGAACGACGGCTCTGAGCCCAAAGCGGAAATCATTTCCGTTGGCGAAACGGATTCGTTGACTCTCATTTAGACAGCCATGTCAAACTTGCATTAGCGTTTGTACAGAAATCACTACTCAGATCAAAAAGAGGGCCGTTGTCGTTAGTTTGTTGACAGACCAGAAGCACACTAAAAGATACTGATCTAACCAAGCTGCATGAATATTCGAAAATGAAGCCTCTTTTGAACGGAATTTCAGACCTAACTCAAACTCTGGGGCTACACTTCTTATTGCTAGTAGTAGTTCTTATCATAGCTTCGTGCATTCGACCTCCAGAACTCGTTGGCGTCGATAACCCTCAATATCCTGCATCAGATGTAGTTGAGGCCAAACGCCAAACAGTCTTTATTGCCACGACGCGACAGGCCTCTGGAGCAGAGGGTGTTTTTTATTCGGGCGACCGCAGCGATACACTTGGACTAGCTTCGGTTGTAGTTACCATTCCGTCAAATCACAAAGTGGGTAAAATAGAACGAACCAACGCTCTACCCCCCAACCCTTCGAAGCATTTCACTATCATCGACCCGAAGGTTTATGCATCGGAAAACGCTTTTGTTTCGGACATTGACAAACAACTTCTTGCGCTTGGAGCTTCGGAGCGAAACGTTTTATTTTTTGTTCACGGCTACAATACGACCCTAAGTGACGCCATTCTGAGATTGGCACAGTTTGTCGAGGATACTGAGTACGATGGTGTCCCGGTGTTAATGTCTTGGGCATCTGCGGCAGAAACCCTTAAATATGTTTATGATATTAACAGTGCGCTTGCTGCTAGATCGGACTTTTTGAAAGCTGGCGAAATCGTTACGCAATCACAAGCTCAGCAATTCGACATTCTTGCATTTTCAATGGGAGCGTTTCTTACAATGGAAGCAATCTCGCAAGCGGAGTTGGCCGGAGAATTCAATCCTCGAAAAAGAGTGCGGAACATTATTCTGGCGGCGCCGGACATAGATTTGGCCGTTTTTGAGAACCAGCTTTCTAAAATAAAACACGACAATCAAAAGATCTTTGTCCTAGTGTCGTCAGACGACGGGATTCTAAACTTCTCAAAATTCGTCTCTGGTGGAGTAGATCGCGTTGGCGCAACAGATGCAGCTGATCTGGCAAAGTCTGGAGTAACCGTTATCGATCTAAGCCAAGTAAGAGATTCTAAGAGCACCAGCCACTCAAAATTTGCCGCTTCGCCAGAAGTCGTTCGAATATCTGGTGAAGCAATCCGGACAAGCAGACGTTCCAGCAGACGATCAACTGTAGAACTTCAGGATCTGATCGGTGACGCTTCAGTGGAAATTGTGGGCGCACGATAGTCTAAGCGTTTTCGTCTCTGCAAATATTCGTCCTCAATAAGAAATGTAAACGGCGGCTTTGTCCGCTCACCTGCCATTTGTCGCCATGTGTTGAAAGTCCGGAATGTGCGGTTCGTGAATGGTCGCACTGGCGAAAGGCCGTAGTAAGCTAAATGTCAGCTAGGGGCTCATCCTACTTGTCTATGCTTGCCGCGGAGAAAGGCCGTTCGCGCCCCAATTTGACCGTTGCCGCTACCCCATTCAAGAGCATGTGAACCGCGCAAGGCAGACATCGACGTGACGTGCACTGCGCGATGTGTAATTTTGATGGGTGTATGGGGCTATCCCGCGCGGGAAAGGACACGCCATGAAACCATATGAAAAGTCCCGCCGTAATCTTCTAGGCGGCATAGCGGGTCTTATGGGCGCTAGTACGTTGGGTGCAAAAGCCGCTGCGGCTGTGCTGACACCAGGCGCCGCAGAAGGGCCTTATTATCCAACGCCAGCCATGCGGACTCCTGATATAGACAACGACCTGGTTAGGATCAGGGGACGTGTTGAAGAAGCCGGTGGCGAAGTCTTCACACTGCGCGGAACGCTCTTAGGCACTGATGGACAACCTCTTGCCAGACATCGCATTGAAATTTGGCAATGCGATATGGATGGCAACTATATGCACCCGCGCGACAGCCGCAGTGTAAACTTTGACCAAGCCTTCCAAGGATTTGGCCATGATGTAACGGATAACGGCGGGAGCTACGTATTCCGCACGATTAAGCCTACGATCTACCCCGGGCGCACACCGCATATTCATGTAAAGGTGTTTGATGGCAATCGCGAGTTGTTGACGACGCAGTTTTACATCAAAGGGCATCCGAACAACGCCCGCGATGGGATATTCAATCGTATGTCCAAGGCTGAGGCCAATACAGTGTCTATGGAGTTTGTGGAGGGTGCTAGCGGACTAGAAGCGACCATCGACGTTGTCGTTTAGAGAGGAACCCTTTTCTGCTCACATGCCAATCGAGAGTGGTACATCGGACCTTCGCTGCACCGTTCATCGAGTTCCGCAAAAGGAGCTTCGTTTATCCACGAAGTGGGCGTATGAGGTGCGCCAAGCGTGATGTCTGAGACAGAAGGACTGGCTAAATGCATTTCCCACCCAAAACTTTCTGCACTGTTGTTAGTCAAAAGAGATAGGGTGAGGCTTCAAGTTGTGTAGCTGTATTTGGGGGATCGTGTTTTGAGCCTCGTCTACCTATGGGTATTTCTCGTCACGCTTGCGCAGGTGTCTTTAGCCTTCGGAGTCACAGTCCACGCCGTTCTCAATAAGCGGGATACTCGCGCGGCTATCGGCTGGTCAGCTCTTGCTTGGCTCGCGCCGTTTGTAGGTTCTTTGGCGTATATCGTTCTGGGCGTTAACCGCATTAACCGGGCCGGCACGCGAATGGGCCTTTCAGATATAATGCTTAAGATTCCAAGTTTCTCGCTCTCGGAGAGCGAGAGAGTGTTGTTTGAAGAGACCAATGTTCTACTTCCTCACATTGCCGGGTTAGCCCGCGCTGGGGAAGCTCTTAGCGCAAAGCCGCTCCTGCCAGGAAACACGGTCCATTGTCTGCGGGACGGTGATGAAGCCTATCCAGAAATGATTGCGGCTATCGATGCCGCCAAGTTTTCCGTTGGCCTGCTGAGCTATATTTTTGACAGCGACCGAGCGGGAGAGGAGTTCCTAAATGCTCTTGTTCGCGCTAAGGATCGCGGCGTGGAGGTGCGCGTTCTTATCGACGATGTTGGTGCGCGCTACAGCAAGGAGAACATGATTACTCGGTTGAAAGAGGCGGGGATTGAGGCAGCGAGTTTTCTTCCGACAAGCGGGTTCTCCTCACGCCGCTTCTCAAACTTGAGAAACCACAGAAAAATCCTTGTTGTAGACGGCTGCATAGGCTTCACAGGCGGAACCAATATTCGCGAAGCTCATTGCCTGAACCTCAAACCCGAGGGGCCGACGCAATGCCTGCATTTCAAGTTTGAGGGGCCAGTCGTAAGCCACTTCAAGCAAGTATTTGTTACGGATTGGGCCTTTACCACTGGGGAGCAGTTGAGCGGCTCCGCCTGGTTTCCCGAGCTTTCCCGGCACGGCTCAGTCTGGTCGCGCGGAATTTCACACGGACCAGACGAGGACTTCGAGACACTTAGCAAACTCATTTTCGCCGCACTGTCGGCTGCGCGGGAACGTGTTCGCATTGTCAGCCCTTATTTCCTTCCGGACTCTCGCTTGATTGAAGCGCTTTCAGTGGCGGCCCTCCGTGGCATCAAAGTCGAAATCTATCTTCCTTCCGACAACAACGTGAAGATCGTCGAGTGGGCGGCCATGGGTCAGATCGGGCAAATTATGGAGCATGGTTGCCGCGTTTTTTTAACCAAGCCACCGTTCGATCACACGAAACTCATGCTGGTGGACGACGTGTGGGCTCTGGTCGGAAGCACCAATTGGGATCCCCGGAGCCTGCGATTGAATTTTGAGTTCAATGTTGAATGCTATCATCGGGCATTGTCGGAAGAACTTCATGCTATCCTTGACGAAAAAACACTCGGTGCACGAGAAATGAGTCTCGAAGAGATCAAAGATCTCCCGCTTTGGGCCAAATTGCGTAACGGCTTGGCGCGGTTGCTCTCTCCCTACCTGTAGCAACGACAAATAGGGCTAAGAAGCATATTCCGCGGTATGACCAAGAAATACGATTGTTAAAGTTTCAGTATTCTTCCAGTTGGCTCAGCTCGTCGAGTGTCCACCGAGTGGTGTTCATGAGAGACAGGCAACTTTCTGACGGCGCCTTAGTTGCACGGAGGTTGGTTCTGTCCACCGCAAACGTTTGCACCAATTTGAGCACCAGCAGCCGCACCTACAAGAGTGGCAGCTGTTCGTCCGCTACCCGACCCGATTTGGTTTCCCACTGCTGCGCCGACTAGAGCACCTGAGGCAGCGTTGACGCCTTGATTATTTGTGCAAGCTGAAAGAAATGCGCCGCAACAAGTCATCACCACTGCAATCTTCATAAACCTATTCATCAGAGTCTCCATTTGCTGAACGTATCACAGTTTTTGGTAGGAAAAATGTAGTCCAGCTCTCGATCAACTTCAAACACGATGCTGAACTAGAAATTTTTGTGAATACTCAAGATTGATCTTTCTCTTACGTTGGATTTTGTCGATCTAGTAATCGCAGAGTTGCAGCTCTCACCTGCATTGCGTTGCTCAAGCCACTTGAAAGTCGTCAGTATGGGAACAAAATCGGCGCGATCGCCACGGCTGCGATCCCGGTCAGGATGGTCAGTGGCACACCGAGTTTTAGAAAGTCGGAAAAGCTGTAGCCTCCAGGTGCAACAACCAATGTGACCACGGGGGTTGAAATGGGCATGGAAAAGGACGCCGACGCAGCAATCAGAACGCAAAGCGCCACCGGGTAGGGTGAAATTCCAAGCGCCTCAGCCGCAGAGATCGCGATTGGTGCCACGAGCACGGCAGAAGCCGTGTTGGAAAGAACCAAACCCAACAAAGCGGTCAAAACGAAGATCGCCGACATAACGGCCCTTGGGCTGGCATCGCCGACAAGGTGCAGCAATTGCTCGACGATAAGATCGGAACCTCCGGTGACTTGCAATGCGTCCGCCAAGGGCAGCATCCCTGCAATTAGTACAAGGCTTGGAAGCTTGACGGCGCGATAGGCGTCTTCAGCAGATAGTGTGCGAAATACAACTGCAGCAACAGCGGCTATCAGGACCGCGGCCGTAATCGAAACGAGCTCAAACAGCGTCGCTGCGATCATTCCGGCCATAATTATTATTGCGGCCCAGAACCCCGACGCAGCGGGTGGTATGGATTGCCGTTCCTGAGGAAAGGACAACAGCACGAGCGTGTCGTGCCGTTTGACGGCTCGATCCAACGCGTCCCAAGGTCCAACGATCAACAGTCGATCCCCGGATTGCAACGTTGTCCCCGTTATTTCCTCGACGGGTTCGCCATCTCTGACTAACGCGACGACCTCGACGTCTTTTGCCTCCACACCAAGTCCATTGCTCACGGCCTTGCCAATCAACGGGGACTCTGGGTGAACCAAAACATCCGAGAACCCAATCTCGTCGATCCACGTGTCGATCTTGTTTGCAGGGTCGATCCTTTCAGAGAACTCAGGTCTCTGCGCGAGGGTCTTTAGTGACTCTTCCGAACCGCGCACGAATATACGATCCCCGCGTAGTAACTCCATTCCATTGCGGAACATCGCCGGGATGAATTTGCCTTTTGCACCTGACCTCAATCGGATTACAATATTGGGCTCGTCTCCGATCAACTCGGCGACGTCTTCCGCAGGAACTTTCTTGGCGACCACGAGAATTTCAGACTGAACATGTAGATCAAATGATCTCCACATCCTTGCAAGGGTTGTTCCGGTTTTCGCCATGTCCCCTTCTTGGATATCTGTGACAGACTGAAGACGGTGCCGACCCCAAAACAGGATGAAAACAACCGCAACCAAAAGAACAAGCGCGCCGATCAGGAAAAAGGAAAACAGACCCAAAGGCTGATAGCCCTGAGCAACCAGTTCATCGCTGACGACCAAATTTGGAGGCGTGGCGATAAGGGTCAGCATGCCGCTGATCAACGCGGCATAGGACATCGGCATCAGAAGCCGCGCCTTGTCGTTTCCAGTTTGCTCGGAGATTCGTAGAATGATCGGAATGAATATTGCGACAACCGCCGTAGAACTCATGACGCTTCCCAGAAGAGCGGTGCTGACCATTATAAGGATCAGAAGGTTGGTCTCCCGGCTGCCACCGTAGCGCATAATTGAGTCACCAACCGCGCGCGC
This sequence comes from Ruegeria atlantica, assembly GCA_013032095.1. Classification (GTDB taxonomy): domain Bacteria; phylum Pseudomonadota; class Alphaproteobacteria; order Rhodobacterales; family Rhodobacteraceae; genus Ruegeria; species Ruegeria atlantica_E. The sequence continues at coordinate 147,680 of WQBJ01000008.1, forward strand.
TACACCGGTTCTGTCCAGCATTTCCCCCAGCACAAGAAGACAAGCGACAAGGATTACAACGCTGTTCCCAAAGCCCGATAGACTTTCCCCAATTGTCAGCGTGCCGCTAAGGGCGAGTGCAATGACCACTATCAAAGCGACGAAGTCGTAGCGAACTCGATTGCTTGCCATCAGCACGCCAGCGACGGCGATCAATGCAAAGACAAAACCGGCCTCATTGGTCATTGCTTTACCCCCTTGAAACAACAGGCCGACAATCCAGCCGGGCAAAGTTCAGTTGGTTGCGTCAGCCATATCTACGCCCGCTTCCCGCAGCAGTTCAAATTTCACAGCTGTTGCGCTGACCTGTCGATAAAAGGCAATCAACTGCCGCGTCGGGCCCTGAAGACGTGTCAAACCTACGGTGGCGGCGACGACTGTGCCGACATCCGTATTGCCCTTCAGGACCTGCCAACCGCCCACGACAAGAACCCCCACGGTCCCGGCTCCGTTAATAGCGCTGAGAACAAATTTCGAAGATAACTTCCAAACGAATATCCGAGAACGCGTGTCGTAAATCTCGTCAAATTTAGGCGTGATTTCCACAGCCGAGCGATCAGGATCAACAAGCCAATTGGTGGCTTTGCGCAATGTGTGGACCCTGTCTGACACAAATGAGTTCACGCGCGTCTGAACAAAAAGAACAATAAACACCTGAGGGATAATCATACCGATTGCAATCAGCCCCAGAGAGGGTTGGTTAGCTGCAATGTACCCGACAATCACAACAAGGGTTCCGGCCTGTACGATGGGTTCAGACAAAGCGCTTCCCGAGAACTTTCCCACTTGTTCTGCTTCGGCCGACACCATTGTGGCCTTCGCGCCATAGGCAATTTTCTCGGCCCCGGCGGGGTTTTCACGGGACAGATTGCAAATGCGCTTGCGCAGCTTGCGGATCATGTCTTCGCCCAGAACACTCGAAAGATATCCCAGCACCCATTTTAGCGCGAGGCTCAGAGTAATCACGCCGCCCATCGCCGCTCCAAGCCACAGCAAGCCCTCGGGGCTTATGTTCTTTTCGGTCAGACCGTTCACGATTTCCTTCTGGTAGTTCAGAGGAAACGCCGCCAGGGCGGCAATGGCCAGCGACAGAAAGATGTTGACCACCTGACGCTGTCCCGTTGTTCTCCAAATGGATCTATAAAATTCAATCACTTCACGTTCCCCCAAGTTTCTTGTTGCACCTTTGCTGAACGATGCAGGTGTTGTGAACGCACTGTAACACTCGATTTCATTCGCATAAAAAGATGCGTTTCCGCCTGGCAGTTGCGATAAGTTTGGACCCCGCGAATTCTCGAAAGAACAACGGCTTTGATTTGGTTTTGCGGGCTTGGGGAAGGTCACTGATCCCGAGTTTGGGTCTTGCGCTGCTGTGCCAACTGCTGTGTAAATCCTCTACTCTAACTCTCAAGTGCAGCTCTCGGATCGTACGCCTCACCCACCTGTATATTTGATTATTTGCATATTTTTTCCTACACTGCTGCTTCAGATTTTCTGCTTGGGGGGCAGTCATGAGAACTCATTTTGACCCGTCGATTTTATTACATGCTACAACTGCCTTAGCGCTTTCATTGGGAACGCAAGCAGTTGGTTTCGAAGGCGAAGTACCTCCCGATACTGTGGTCCCTACGCAGACCTACTCTCCGTTTGTTGACCGATCTTATCCTGATCAGGTTCTCTTCGGTGATCTTCACTTTCACACTGAAATCTCGTTTGACGCAGGGCTTGTTGGGACCTCATTGAACATCCATGACGCCTTCCGCGTGGCGCGAGGAGAGAGAGTAACCTCAAACACCGGGCAGCCTGTTCAGCTCATCAGGCCCCTCGATTTCCTCGCCATTACCGAACACGCAGAAATGTTGGGGCTTGCCACCGCCATTCGCGCGGCAGACCCTCGGCTTTTGGCCGACGACTGGGGCCGCCTGACTTATGAAAGGTTCAATTCTGGGCAGGAAGGTCGGATGGAGGCGTTTGCCGACATCATCGAAATCGCATCGATCGAAGGCCGGGACCCCACTGCTGGTTTGGGTTTAGACGGGGACCTTTGGCAACAGATCGTGGAAACTGTCGACGATTACTACGAACCCGGCGTCTTCACATCGCTGGCGGGTTACGAATGGACATCGACACCACGTGGCGACAACCTCCACCGCGTCGTGATCTTTGGGGACGGTGCTGACAAAACCAGCCGGACGCGCCCATATACTTTCTTTGAAAGCGAAGATCCCGAACCGCTGTGGGATTATCTGGCAGCCTACGAAGAAGAGACGGGCGGAAGCGCCATTTCTGTTCCGCATAACGGAAATATATCCAACGGAATAATGTTCGCGCCCACCAAGTTTGATGGTTCGCCCATGGACGCGGAATACGCCGCCAAACGTATTCGTTGGGAACCAATGCATGAGGTGACCCAAATCAAGGGGGATGAGGAAACGCATCCCTACCTGTCACCTGATGATGAGTTCGCGGATTTTGAAACTTGGGACGTAGCAAACATCTCGGGCACCGTCGCCAAGACACCTGAAATGCTGCGTTACGAGTATGGACGCTCTGCTTTGAAGGTCGGGCTTGAGGTTCAGCGGGAGACGGGCGTAAACCCGTTCAAGTTCGGCTTCTACGGTACAACGGACACGCACACTGCGCTGCCGACCACCCGGGAGGACAACTACTTCGGCAAGTACCAACACACAGAGCCTTCGGAAAACCGTCACAACTTCGATGTGATCCCGGCCGAAGACCCGGCATTGCGTATCATTACGGCGCAAGAATCGGCTGCGGGGCTTACCGCTGTTTGGGCACGCGAAAACACGCGTGAGGAAGTCCACGGCGCCATCAAGCGCAAGGAAGCCTACGCTACGACAGGGCCGCGAATGCGAGTCCGGGTCTTTGGCGGCTGGGGTTTCGATGCCGATGATCTATACGCCTCGGATTTTGTGTCCAATGGATATCAGAACGGTGTGCCAATGGGAGGTGATCTGAAAAATGCGCCTGAAGGAGTTTCTCCCGGTTTCTTGATCCGTGCGCTGCGCGATCCGGATGGCGCAAACCTCGACCGTGTCCAAATCATCAAAGGCTGGATCGACGAGAGTGGTGAAACCCATGAGCGGATCTTTGATGTGGCCGTCTCCGGTGACCGAGAGATCGGAGAAGATGGTCGCGCACGCGAACCAGTGGGCTCGACGGTAGAAGTTGAAAACGCGACATACAGCAACTCAATTGGTTCCGTGGAACTCGCCGCGTATTGGCAAGACCCGGATTTTGACGCGGATAACAACGCGTTTTATTATGTGAGAGTGATCGAAATTCCAAAGCCACGTTGGACGACTATAGACGCAGCTTTCTATAATATTCCGCTGCCTGAGGCCGTCCCTGCAGAAGTCCAAGACCGGGCTTACACATCGCCGATTTGGTACAGCGCCGAATAGTTGATTTAGTTTACATGGCGGAACCGTTCATAGTCGGCTTAGACCCCAAGGGCGTCGCTGGGAAACAACGCAATGGCTGCAGCACTGGTTGTCGTTGACGGCTGCCATGCGGACAAATCTGCTTTTGAGTCTGTTCGTTAGAAAAGTCATTTCCGTGCCGTGATGCACACCGTGTATTCTCTCACACCATTCATCTATTCAGCATCAAAATTCACGACTTTATCATATGTGCAACTGGCTTTGCGTTATTGCACCAACGCCAATGGGCCAAGGCCGTTCGGTATAATTGGAAGTTCGAAATACGAATCCAGACCACCACTACAAGAGGTCCATGTATCGGCACTGCCGTAATCAATCAGGCCTGTCACCTCGGCAAATATGCCCTCAATGCCAGCCACATCAGAGCCTAGTTTTAACATCCCTTGCCCACCGATCTGGACACCTCGAAGATTATTGTTGGAACCAAACTCGATGTCACTCAAAGAGAAAAGGTAAACGTTAAAAAAGCCGCTAGAGCAAAACCCCGGAGCTCCGACATTATTGTTGGACCCTAGCAAGACTTTGTCTGGGCTGGCAAAAACGACATTTGACAAGTTCACATTGGACCCGACCTTCACTTCCTTTCCAGCAACAATCGCAATATCGGAAATGGTGCGGTTCGACCCCAAATCTGCAACCTCGTCGACCACATAGAGCGTGTTTGGAGCCAAAGTCGTGTCTTTGTCTATCTCCGATAAGTGGACAGGTCCATTGGTGATGAATGGCGGCAAATTTGCGATAGAAGACTGCACGCCATTGATGATCGCTGGTACGAGTGGCGGAAGTGCCAAAGTGTAGTCCGCCTCGGTAAGCGCATCAGACACGCCACTATTCGCGCCGCCTTGCTCGAAGTCATCTGTGTCGTTCATCGCAATTGTAGAGCCCGCGTCGAACGCATTGTCCGATGGACTGTGATTACGCCAGCGACGGCTGCATGACTACAAAACAACTCTGGAAGTTATTGTGTTTGGACATTGGGCTCTAAGCGGTCATCTGACGACCTCTAACAAGCACAAGGCGGTTCAACCGTGCGGAGCGTCCGGTATGCGGACAAAGCTGCCTTAGAAGAATTGACCTAAGTCCAAGAGTAGTTGGCTCTCAAGGATGCAAGCGGCATGCTAAGAGTTTTTTGGACAACTGCTGTCTATAAGCTCTTCGACGCTACTTTTAGTTTCCTCAATCAAAGTTCCAACGCCAAATTCATCCCGATAGAGAATTTTCAGCAGTAGTAAGTCAAAATCCGACAATTCAACATCCCCCTGACTATGTGAAAACTCGTAGTCAAAGATGCTGCCGACCTCCACACCTTCAGAAATCCCAAAAGTATTGTAAAACTCCTCAGATATGCACCGCCTCATTGTCACTTCGTCAATGTCAGTCCGAATCCATACTTGAGCTCTTTCAATGCGACCGTGCGACTTAAGATGATTTATTGCGACACAACTTTGATCTGTTTTCAGAAACTCCTTAAAAAATGTCTCTAACTGATGTTTTTCTTCCGAGTTTGCCGCCACACTCGGTGGAGCAATCCACGCATCTAAATGTTCTTGAAAACGGCGGGATGCAAAATCTTTGTCAACAAAGACCAAGAAGATAAAGTTATCAGCGTTCTTCGGCTTTTCAAAAATGGCACGGACACCGGTCACCGATCTTATTTTTTCCAGCGTCTTCAACAAAGCGTCTTCTGCGACAAAGGCTATTTCCGTAGATGGAAATCGCTTCTCACCCGCTACGACTAAAAAATAGTCTTCCGTTCTTTTGTGCAACTTAGCTCTGCACACTTCCCCTTCTGAAAAACAAAATTCGCGCTGATGAACCATCATTGAGAATCTATCGGCGAACGTCATGTCTTCGCTTTTCTGATAGTTATCAATTATTTCACATTCATGCGGACTCAGTAATTCAACCGCATTCGCGCTGTTGGCCAACAACGCAAAACATAAAGTGAATATCCGGCTAGCCCCCAAACACGGCAACAGGCGACGTGTGATTCTCTTCAAGGCTGCCTCCAGTGTCGCAAAAAATTTTCTATTCTGGATGTACAAAATAATGAGACGAAAGCAACCTGAGACGATGCAGGTGGGCAAACTGACATCGGAATAGTCTTTCAAGGCTGTCTGACGGCGTGACGGCGCGAGCAGGGACAAGTTGCGAACTGCAGTTCTTTGCTCTTGCGGAATTGTCGGCAAGGGCTCTAAGTCGTTATTCGTGACTTCGGCTTGAAGCGTTATTTCTCTTCCCGGGGTATACGCGGGGCCGGGTATACCCCGGGTAGGGAGAAACTCCCTATGCATACGCCTAGGGGCAACGCAGTTTCACTTGGCTGACGGTGCTGACAGCACTGACAGTGGAGGCGCGTTGGTTTTCATTAGGAGAAAGAATCAGCCTCAGTTTCGCAAGTGGTACGTAGCCGAAGTTTGCTCTCTTGCGTAGTACCGCTGTAGCACCGGATGCTGTCGCTCTAGATGCAGAAGGCGCCCCTTGGGGCGCTAAGTGTTTGATATTTGACCTTAAAGATTGGTTGCGGGAGCAGGATTTGAACCTGCGACCTTCAGGTTATGAGCCTGACGAGC
>WQBJ01000080.1 GCA_013032095.1 Ruegeria atlantica
TGCCTACGGTTGTGACCCATGCAACACCGTCACGTTAGGGCCAGAACGAAGTGCGCCGTAGAACCAGTCGGGCGAAAGTAACCGTCAAGCCTCTTACAGCTACTGGCTTGCTACTGTTGCGATCCTCCGACCGAAAGGTGCTACGCTTCTTCGGGGTTCGGAACGATCAAAGTTGGTATCTTCGATCGTCGAAGAACGCGTTTCGCCACAGTACCCAGGAAGGTGTGCGAGAAGCCGTGATCATGGGCGCCCAGAACAATCAAATCGCATTCCAGCTCGACCGAACGGCGCAGGATCACCTCGGCCGGATGGCCGTCGGTGACCTCAACCGTGGTCACCTGCTCGCGAATCTTAGCGTCGTCACCTTCGAAACGCGCCCAGAACTTGGCCTGCCGCTCGGCCAGCACCTTGCGCACCATCTCATGGCGGCGCGACAGCGCGGTTTTGCGGGTTTCCTCGTTCAGGATGAACATCTCCATCGTGATCTTCGCGTCGTCCGACAAAGGTTCGTTGACGTGCAGAACGTGAATTTGCGCCCCGGTGGCCTGCGCAATGCTGGCGGCATAGCGCAGGGCGTGGGGGGAATTCGCCGATAGATCGGTAGCAAACAGGATGTTGGTGACCAGTTGTTTCATGTCTTCATCCTTTCAGGTCAGTAGCCAAGCAGCCGTGGCAACCACAGCGACAGTTCAGGGAAGAAGGCGATGATGAAGATCGCCACCGTGTTAGCGGCCGCAAAAGGTAGCGCCCGTATGGAGATCTGCTCGATCGTGATGTTCGAGATACCCGACGCGATGAACAGGTTTTCACCCAGTGGCGGCGTCTGGAAGCCGATGCCCAGCGTACAGACCATCACCACACCAAAGTGGATCGGATCGATGCCCACCGAATAGGCCACCGGCAGCATCACCGGAACCAGGATCAGGATCGTGGCCAGCGTCTCCATGAACATGCCGACGAACAGCAGGAAGAAGATGATCAGCGCCCAGATCACATAGAGGTTGTTGGTGAAGCTGAGCATCGAATCCGCGATGATTGCGGGAATCTGGTTTTCCACCAGCAGGCGGCCAAAAACGGTGGCCGTGAAAAGGATCAGCAACACGCGCCCGGTCAGCCAAGTGGTGGCCTCAAGTGACTGGAACAGCGATTGCCAAGTCAGTTCACGATAGATCACCACGCCAACGACCAACGTGTAGAAGATCGCAACGATGGCGGCTTCGGTCGGGGTGAAGAAACCGGTATAGATACCTCCCAGGATCACCAGCGGAGCCATCAGCGACCAGAAACCGCGATACATTTCGCAACCAACGTGACGGATAGACCAGCCTTCGGCCACACCTTTGTATCCGCGCTTTTTCGACATGAAAAAGTTCAGGATCAACAGGCTGGTGGCGATCAGGAATGCCGGAACAAAGCCAGCGATGAACAGTTTCGAAATCGATACCGACTGGAAGGTGCCGTATTTCTCGACCGCTTCAGGCGGCGGAGCCATGCCGAGCGCGGCAATGCCGAAGATCACCATCGGGATGGAGGGAGGAATAATAATCCCGAGGCCGCCAGACGACGCAGTGATCGCCGAAGCATAGCCGCGCTCATATCCGCGGTTAATCATCGCGGGGATCATCAGCATCCCCACCGCCGCGGTTGTTGCCGGGCCCGAGCCCGAGATGGCGCCAAAGAAGAGACAGGCCATGACCGTCGCGGCCGAGATGCCGCCGGTGAACGGGCCGGCGAGGCTTTCCGCGACATTGATCAAACGTTTCGAAATACCAGCAGCCTCCATCAAGGCCCCGGCCAGAATAAATGCAGGTAGCGCCATCAGCGGGAAGGCCCCGACCGATGTGAAAGCGATCTGCACAAACTTGATGGGGTTTTCGTCCAGATACAGGAACGAAAACAGTGAAGCCACCCCAAGAGCCACCGTGATCGGCGCGCCGATCAGCAGCAAAAGCAGGAATGAACCAAATAGAATTGTGACGATTTCGGATTCCATGACGTGTCCTCCCTGCCCTTAGTCTTTCTTGGCCGCTTCGGTGGCGGCTTTGATTTCGTCGAGGTCGATCTGATCGGGATCGTGGATATCCTCGCCCTTGATCAGACGGCGATAGTTCACCTGGATGATCCGGAAGGTCATCAGTGCGAAAGCCAAAGGCAGCACCATGTAGATATACTTCATCTCGATGCCCAAGGTCTGGGACTTCCAGAACTTGTTCATCTTGTTGAAGACGAAATCCGTGGCCAGGTACAGGAAATAGACATTGAAGAAGAGCCAGAAGAGATCGGCAAAGGCCTCGATGTACTTGATGTACCCGCTGGGCAGGAACTTGAACTGGAACGTCACCCGGTTATGCGCGCCTTTCAGAGCCGCGTAGCTGGCACCGAAGTAAACGAACCACACGAACATGTAGACCGAGAGTTCCTCGATCCAACTGATCGAAAATCCGAAAACCTCGCGCGCGACGATCTGCACGAACAGCAGACAGACGAACCCCGATAGCAATATTCGGCAGATGACACTTTCTATATTGTCCAGAAATTTCCAGAACATCGAGCTGCACTCCTCTCTAATATGAAAAGAGCGCCGAAGCGCTCTTTTCTATTTCGCTCTGCGGCGATTATTGCTGGACCGGGTCGCGGCCGATGGCTTCGAGAACTGCGTTCAGCTTCTCGACACCACCGATGGAATCGTAAAACTGCGGCCATACGGCACCGGTTGCCAGTTCGATGAACTCGGCTTCGTCGTTCTCGGGATCGATGATTTCCATACCCTTGGAGGTCAGCTCTTCTTTGATGGCCGCCTCAGAATCACGCAGGAACTGAGCCGACGCCAACGTTGCCTCTTGCCCCGCTTCAAGGATCATTTGCTGCTCTTCTTCGGACAGGTCCTGGAAGACCGCTTCCGAAATGATCAGCGGTTCGATCGAGAAGATGTAACGCAGGTTGGTGACGTGGTCCTGAACTTCGTAGAACTTCATCGCGTTGATGGTCAGATACGGGTTGTCCTGACCGTCAACCACCTTGGTCTGCAGACCGGTGAAGGTTTCAGACCACGCCATCGGGGTCGGGTTGATGCCCCAGGCCTTGTAGGTTTCGATCATGATTTCGTTCTTGGGAACACGGATGATCAGATCCTGCAGGTCTGCAACCGAGCTGACCGGCTTTTTCGAGTTGGTCAGGCGACGGAACCCTGTGTATGTCCAGCCGATGATGCGGACACCCGCGTCCCGGATCGTGTTTTCAGTCAATTCCTGACCGATTGGACCCTGAGTAAGCTTTTCTGCATCTTCCAGGCTGAGAATCACGTAAGGCAGCGTGAATACGCCAACTGACGGCGAAAACGGCGTGATGTTGTTAATGGCCAGCAGCGACATATCCAGAGTGCCGATCGCCGCTTCGTTCACGGTGTCCTGTTCAGACCCCAACTGGCCGTTCAGAAACAGCGTTGCGGTATGTTCTCCGCCCGATTTCTCTTCAAGCGCCTTGACGAACGCGATGCCCAAAGCCTCTTGAGCGCTACCGGCGCTGTCGCCTACCGCGATCTTGAAGTTTTTTGCATCCGCTGCGCCTGCGACCATCAGCGCTGCCACGGAAACGGCGGCAGTGAAGGTGCCAAGCTTGTTGATAAATGACATGGATTTCCTCCCAGTTGTCAGTTTTTTTGCGAGGTGCGCGCCAGCTTGGGGAGAGAGTAAGCCAGTCCGATTCTACCTCGACGAGGAAAACCTAACTTGCGCAAGGTGTTTCTTCGTTGTTAAACTTTGCGCGATAGGTTTCACAAATATCGAACTTTAAAGATGAAGCATAATTCGCTCGCCACCCGGATTGGGGATGCCGACATCCGTCTGCTACGGGTGTTTAAGACCGTGGTTGAATGTGGTGGCCTCTCTGCCGCAGAGATTGAGTTGAACATTGGCAAATCCACCATCTCGAAACACTTGTCAGACTTGGAACTACGGCTTGATCTAAAGTTGTGCAACCGGGGGCCGTCTGGATTTTCACTGACAGATGACGGCGAAAAGGTTCTGCGCGCGACCGAGGAGTTGCTGATCTCGGTGGCGCAATTCAGGACCGAGGTGAACGAGATCAAAGAACAATTGGTCGGTACCGTACGCGTGGCTTTATTCGATCAATGTGCCTCGAACCCGGAATCCCATCTTGCGCGCGCCATCCACAGATTCAATGAGGCGGCCCCAACAGTGCAGATTGAGTTGTCGCTTGAACCGCCCAACGTGATCGAAACCATGGTGATCGGTGGTCAACTGGACGTCGGGATCATTGCCTTGCACCGGCCCTCGACCAGTCTGCAATACGCGCCGCTTTATGGCGAGAACATGTTCCTCTACTGCAGCAAGGATCATCCATTGTTTGATGCTTCAGACTCTGACCTGGAGGCGAGAGACATTAGCAGGTACACTTATGCGGGTTTGAATGTGAACTCGCCGAACCTGATTGTTGGTCAGCAAATTGGATTCCAACGGGCGGCCAAAGTGCAGAATGAGCAAGCGCTGGCTATCCTGATATTGTCCGGCCGTTACCTTGGCTTTCTACCTGACCATCTGGCGCAGGAATTTGTCGAGCGGCGAATTATGAGGAAAATTCTGCCTGATCAAATCCGCTATCGCACGAGGTTTGCCGCTGCGACGCGGAAACAACCCGGGATATCACGCGTCGCCAAGCTCTTTCTGAATGTTCTGGTTCAAGAACATGCCGGGAATGTTGATGAGATACTAGCCGAGTCTAGCATATCAGCGTGACCTGCCCCTGCCCTTCATGGGCAGAGGACTTGATGCAGGCTCTGTCGCAAATTTCTTTGAAGGCCGATTAGGTTGAGCAGGCGGGTAGACGACCTGCCAACTGCGCGAACTGCTGAAACGACGAGAGTCCAAGCGTGAATTGACCTTTGCGGATCATGTTGACCAGTTCAATGCCAGCCAAAGCAGATGCCGCTGCAGTAAAAGACTTGAAACCCAACATCGGCCTGATCCGACGTTTGATAAATCGATGGTCTTGTTCGATGATGTTATTGAGGTATTTCTGCCTCACCATCCCGATTGATATAGGACGCCCAAAGCTCCTGAGCATTTTGTTGATTGTCTTGATCCCAGCTGTATTCGCTCCACGTTTGCCGATGACAATCTTCCGTGACAATCCGTTCGCCTCGAACGCGCGGGCGAAAAACTTCGTTGCGGCAGCTTTGTTCCGGCGCTTGGACAGCATGAAATCAAGCGTTTTTCCGAATTTATCGATAGCGCGATAGAGGTAAACCCATTCGCCCTTTACTTTCACATAAGTCTCATCCATGCACCAAGAACGATCCGCAACACGCTTTCGATATCTCGCGGCTTCAGTCACGAGCACGGCGTATTTACCTACCCAACGGTTCAGCGTCGCATGATCCAGATCAACACCACGTTCGGCCATGATTTCTTCCAGATCCCGGTATGAAACACCGTAACGCAGATAGAAGAAGACCGCATGCAAGATCACATCCTTTGGGAAGTGCGCACCTTTGAATGAAATCACCTTCTCTGCACTCCCAAGTTGAAACTCGGGTCGCCGGCATCACAAGGGTTTCAATTCAAACAGAGAGCTCCAGAAAATTGCGACAGAACCGTTTCGCTTCCCTTCGATGGAAGCGCTGCAAGGATTCTGGCATTCCGAGCAATACCAGGCCGTCAAACAACTCAGAACGGATGTGATCCCTCCGAATTTCACATTTGCAGTTGAGGGGTTCGATGCCCAAGAATGGGCCGAGCAAAACCCCGGTCATGCCTATGTCCGGAAAGACATAACATCTGCTTTGAGCGCGGAGCGCACTATGACAACAACCGTAGACCACAGAACCAAAGCCGGTTGGCTGGAAATATTGAGGGGGGAGTTCTCGGCTGCTTCCGCAGTCCTCGCCACCGGCATCGCGCTGTTCGCGGTGAACATCACCCTTTCAGCGACGATGCTGCCCTCCATCGTGGCAGAGATTGGTGGGCACAGCCTTTATGCTTGGAACGCGACGCTCGCAAAGCTTGCGGCGATCCTCAGTGCGACCGTGACAGGAAACCTGTTAAGGCGAACGGGCGTGCGCCTTGGATTCGGGCTGTCCGGACTTGTTTTTGGGACTGGCAGCCTGCTGGCTGCACTGGCGTGGACCATGCCGGTTTTGCTGGTGGGACGGGTCATTCAGGGCGCCGGCGGCGGAATGCTGCTCACGCTCTGCTATTCGATGATCGTCATCGTCTATCCGGAACGCCTGTGGTCCAGGGTGATGGCGCTCTTGTCTGGAACATGGGGAATTACAATGCTGTTTGGTCCGGCTATCGGAGGTATCTTTGCCGAACTTGGCATGTGGCGCATGGGGTTTGGTATCATGCTGCCGATCACGGTCTTGTTTGTTGCGTTGACCCTGACGTTGCTTCCCCGCCACAAGCAGGATCAAAGACCTACTGAGGCTATAGCTTTCAGGCAATTGGCGTTACTTGCGGGTTCTGTCTTGGCTGTTTCCCTCGGCAGTATCGCACCATCGATTACATGGGCCGCTGTGGCAGTTCTTGTGTCTGTTTTGTTGTTGCTAACTCTGATGCGCCGCGAGCAGATCCAAACCGTGCGGCTGTTCCCTCGCGGTGCGACTATCCCTGGGACACCGCTGTTTCTGGCCATATCGGTCATGGCGCTTTTGATTTTCTGTATCAATGCCGAGTTCTTCATGCCCTTTTATCTGCAAAGATTGCATGGGCTAAGCCCGCTGATGGCAGGCTACGTGGCGGCGTTGGTTTCCATAGGCTGGGCAGTGTCCGAAGTTTACTCCGCACGCTACACTGGTCGAAAGATGCACCAGGCGGTCCTCGCCGGACCAATCCTGATGTTGATTGCCTGTGCGGTGCTTGGCATGGCCACGCCGATGTTCGGGATCGCAGGTCCGGCTATAACGTTGCTGTTGTCAGGCGCCCTAATTGTTTTAGGCGTAGGCATCGGCTCCGGTTGGCCACACCTAAACACATTCATCCTGCAATTCACGGATGAGAACGAACGGGACATGGCGGCCTCTGCCCTATCTACGGTTCAGATGTTTGCAGTCGCGTTTGGAACCGCCGCTGCTGGTCTGGTCGGCAACTTCACTGGTTTCAAAGAGGCCGGAAATCTGACCACCATAGCCAATTCTGCGATTTGGCTGTTCGCGACATTCGGGTTGGTCGCCGGAGTTGCAGTGCTTGCCAGCCGCGCCCTTATAGCCGGGCAAAAGGAGTAACAGTATGGAGCAATTATTCCCGGACCTCCTGCAAACACCGCATGAACGGCGCTTCGGAACATTGAAGTCTCAAGGCTATTTTCTTCAGCATTCGAAAGGGCGAGACATGATTTATGTTGCAGAGAAACTGTCAACGCTGCATGCCTTGCAAGGCATCCGGAAATGTCGATCACCTGTACCTCAGCCATAACCACGAGATCACTGCCGGGTTGGCCAATGCACAAGCAATTCTCAGCACATCTTTAGTGAAACATGCGAAGATGCAGAAGTACTTCCCGAAGGATCAAAAGCTGGACCAAACCATTGAATCGGATGGGTGCGCCAAACTCAACGGCGGGTTGGAGGCGATTTACACGCCGGGGCATACGGACAACAACGTCTGCTACAGATACGCTTCTCCGTACGGTAAGACATACCTCTTTGTCGGTGACACGTCGCACCCTGATAACGGCGAGTGGAGGGCTTTAGTCATGGAAGGTTACGGAGGAGACAAGGAGATGGTGGTCAAGACGCTGGGGAATCTCAAAAATGTGCAGGCGGACGTGATCATTCTCAGTGTTGCCGTCGGGAGCTATCAGATAGCCGAACTGATCGAGAGCGACTGGCATGCTGCGTTGGACGCAGCTATCTCGTCTTTGCAGTGAACCACGGACGGGCAGCATCGTTGGCGCCACAACGAGGCAAACCTGCCAAAACTTGAGAACCTTTGCGGCTCATTTCGGCCATTGGCCAGTCCATCTGATGCCGCAATGCAGCCTACACTAAGCGGATGAGATGGGTGGCTCCTGCTCCACCGGCATCGAGTGTGCCAAAGTGCAGTTGTTATGGACTGCGAGGAAGGAGCCACCCAATGACAGTTAAAACAGTTGGACTGGATCTGGCCAAGGATGTGTGAGCAATAGCTGAAAGTTGGTGATGGCCCTGAGGGGCGGCATATCATGGCGGTGTTCAAGACGCCGTCAATTCTCGCCGAGAAAGGGATATGCCACATGACGAGAGATAGCATCACCGCCTTGCCTGACCCAAATGGATTTTCCGCGACCCGCTCACCGATCTGATCCGTTCCGGTGCACGGCAATTGCTTGAACGGGCGCTTGAGGCTGAGCTTGGCGCGTTACTTGCCCAATTTTCCAATGAAACGACGCCAGAGGGATATGCACGGATCGTCCGACATGGCTACTTACCTGAGCGCGAGGTTATGACCGGGGTCGACCCGATTGCTGTGAAAGTGCCGCGCGTTCGAGATCGCGGGCAGCAGGCTGAGAAAGTACGGTTCACCTCTTCGATCCTGCCGCCGTATCTGCGCAAGGCCAAGTCTGTCGAGGAATTGCTGCCTTGGCTCTATCTCAAGGGTATTTCCACGGGTGACTTCCAGGAAGCTCTGGCCGCACTGCTTGGCCCGAATGCGGCTGGCCTGTCCTCCACGACCATCTCACGGCTCAAAGCAGACTGGTGGGAGGATTATGAACGCTGGCAGAAACGCGCCCTCAGCGCCCGGCGGATCGTTTATGTCTGGGCGGACGGCGTCTATTTCCAAACGAGAATGGTGGAAAAACAATGCGTTCTGGTGCTGATCGACGCGGATGAGTGGGGCCGCAAGGAAATCCTCGGCCTCACGGACGGCTACCGCGAAAGCACCCAGAGTTGGCGCGAACTTCTGCTGGACCTCAAGCGACGCGGCCTTTCTCACGCGCCCGATCTTGCTGTCGGTGATGGCGCACTTGGCTTCTGGGCTGCCCTGCGAGAGGTCTTTGGGATGACGGCACAACAGCGCTGCTGGTTCCACAAAACTGGGAACGTGCTCAACGCGATGCCAAAGTCGGTGCAGGCCAAAGCCAAGGGGCAACTACATGACATCCACTGGCCGTCAGGGCATTGCGCAGCAATGTCCCGAGAGGCTGGCAAGCAGAAACCAAGGCCGAAGCTGACGCCGCCTTTGACTTCTTCGTCGAAACCTACGGTGTGAAATACGAGAAAGCGGTGGCCAAGCTGAGCAAAGATCGCGACGCGCTGCTGGCCTTCTATGACTTCCCAGCGGAACATTGGAAACACATCCGAACCACCAACCCAATAGAGAGTACATTTGCCACCGTGCGCCATCGCACCGGCAAAACCAAAGGCTGCCTCAGCCGCAAAACTGGGCTGGCCATGGCGTTCAAGCTGATGATGTCTGCGCAGGGGAAATGGCGAAAGCTTGACGGCTCCAACCGCATGCCCGAGATCATTCAGGGCATTGCCTTCGTCGATGGCATCAAGCAACTTAAACCAGCCGCCTGATCAGGCCGTCACCAACTTTCGGGCATAGCTCCACGCCATACCAAACATAGAAGAAGACCGCGAACAGGATCACATCCGTGGGATATTGTGCGCCTCTGAAGGAAATCATGAGTGGGCTTTCAACCGCATAAAACCGGAAGTCATTCACCCGCTAACCACGAGACCGCCAACTATCAAAAGTTTGCACCAGAGCCGTTTCTGCCTATAGCCGTTCCATCGCAAGATAGAACAACTTTGCCGATACTGGCTTTGCAATAATGAGAACCTTACACTTCAATTTCGAAACGATCCATTCCGCAATTCCCAGAGATTGCGGACTGACTGGGTCGCCCGGCGTCGACGATCTGAATTGAAATGCAATTTCCACCGAAAACACTAACAACAGGCTGCGAAGCTATCTCGCGAGATCAACAGATTTCACGCGCTCCTTACCTCTTGAAATTTGCGCACACATTTCCTCACCGCAACTGCCGTGCTACTCATAGCTTACGTCTCAGGCAATTCCTGCTTGTTCTTACCACCGCAGATGGGACAGAGGCAGAGAGAAAGGCGCCAGGGTAGCGCCTTTCCGGTCTGGCCGTTGACTTACACGATCGAAAGATCATCACCGAACTCGATATGGAAGACGACGTCTTCATAGTCGCGGTCGCCACCATCTGTGCGGTCTTCGAAGCCGACAAACATGTTGCCGGTTTTTTCCTCGACGCCGGACAGCACGTGCTGCAGCCCATCCGAGTTCATATCCTTGGAGTAGCTGTGGAAAACAGTCTCGTCGGTCGCAACACCATTGACAGCAATGAAAATGTCGTTGCCATCATCAAGATCCGCTGCGTCGCCTGCGCTGTTCACAAAGCCGAGCGCGTCGGTCGCCGCCAGACCCGTCAGCCAATCGGCGCCATCCTGAACAAGGAAGAAGCCCAGTTTGTGGCCCGCCGCCACATTCTCAATCACCTCTTGAGCCGTTTTATCGGCATTGGCATTGGCGAACAGGATGTCCGTGTTCACGATATTGCCGTTTTCGTCCACCTCATAGACGCCCACCACGTTGTCATAAGTCGCATAGCCCATGTCCTGCAGCGTGATCCGAAAATCGCTGTTGCCATCGCCATCTCCAGTCAGGAACCTCTGGTTGTTGACGCCATTGACCTGGCTGGCATCAACCTGTTGCTGATCCGCAAGTGTTGGCAGGAAGGTCTCATAGGTGATGATCGTGTTGTTACCATCGGCAACCGCCATTAGATCACCGCCGCTCAAATTGCCGTTGAGCATGAACGTGATGTTGTCACCATTGGCATCGACCAACACAGTCCCGGTCTCATTGTCGAAGACGATGTTGCTCCGGGCTAGGGTAGTACTGCCGGTGATGATTATTTCGTCTTCCAGCGACAAGTCTTCAATGACGTCACCCTCGAACTCCTCGGCAGACCCTTGAACGATGTCCTCACCTTCGCCTGTTGTAATGGAGTCAGCACCCAGACCAGCTTCGATAGTGTCACCCTCCCCGCCACCGGTAATCTCGTTATTACCATCATCCCCGAAGATTTCGCCGCTGCCGGAAATTTCCTCATCCGTTGCGCCGTTCACAGTCACAGTGACCTCCTGGGAGATCGTGACACCGACGTTATCGGTCACATAAACAGTGAAGGTTTCGTCGACCGTATCGGTGTCATTCAGACTATTTGCCAAGCTTTCATTGAGGGTGTAGCTCCACCACACGCGGTTCAAAACTCCGAGTGTCGTGACTGTAAACGTGCCGTAACTGCCTTGTGTCCTGTCAAATGACCAGAGCAGGTCGCCGCCTTCCGGATCTTCCCCCACCAACTGGCCGGTGACGGTTGTCGGGGTTGTTCCTTCATCAACAATACCTGCGGCCTCTGTCACTTCGCCTGTGTCATCTCCGGCTATCGTCGGCGGGTCGTTCACCGGGTCCACCGTGACGTTGAAGGTACTGGTCGCCGGAGTGCTGTTGTCTTCATCACCGTCTTCGACGCTCACATCAAACGACGCCGCCGTGGCTTCGCTGCCGTCATGAACGAAGCTCACGTCTCCGGCCGCCAGTTGGGTGCCGGTGAAACTCGTCGCCACGGCACCGTTTACCTCGATCCAGCCGTTGGTCAGGTTGCTGACCGTGAAGGTCACCTCCGCGTCACCATCATCAACATCCGTGTAGAACAGATCCGTCGCGGTCAGGACGTGGCTGCCACCTTCATCCAGGGTCGCCGACAGGTTACCGGTCACCACAGGCGGGTCGTTCACCACCACGTGGACCAGCAGAAAGGCGACAGAAACACTGCCGCCATTGCCGTCTGTTGCGGTGACAGTGATGTCCAATTCTCCGTTGTAATTCGTGTCATCCGGCGTGCCGTAGAATATGCCGGCAGAGGTATCGAAACTCAGCCAGGATGGAAGGGCTGTACCGTCGCTTAGCGTGGCTGCAAAGGTCAGCGTGTCCTCATCGACACCGGTGAAGGTACCCCCCGGAATCTTGAAACCGACCGCAGCGCCTTCGTCAAAATACTGGTCCGGCATCTCCGAGCGGCTGCCGTAAATCACATAGGCTTCGCCTGCATCGCTACCCCCATTATTGCCATAAAGGGCACCGACAATCAGATCTGCGAGACCGTCCCCGTTAACATCCCCGGCCGCAGAGACACTACCACCGGCCTGATCCCACCCCACATCCCCCTGGATGATGAACCCCTCGCTGGCGGAAAGGGCATTCAGATCAAGGGTGCCCCGGCTGGATCCGGCCTGTCCGTAGATCACATAGGCCTCACCCGCAAAAATGCCGCCGCCAGTGCCCCAAGGCGCACCGACAATCACATCCGCCCTTCCATCCCCATTGACATCCCCGGCAGCAGAGACGCTCATGCCAGCCCAATTACCCGCCGCATCGCCCTGGATGATGAACCCTTCGCTGGTGGAAAGGGCACTCAGATCGAGGGTGCCCCGGCTGGTTCCGGCCTGTCCGTAGATCACATAGGCCTCTCCCACAGCAATACCCCCGCCGTCGGCATAGGGGGCGCCGACGATTACATCGTCGATGCCATCGCCGTTGACATCTCCTGCGGAGGAAACGCTGTAACCGGCCCGATCCCACGCCT
>WQBJ01000081.1 GCA_013032095.1 Ruegeria atlantica
AGCATGGACCGAACCGTCTTGGTTCTGATCTTCCGATCCACCGTGGACGACATCTGCTTGGTTTCAAAAGATGGAAGAAGGATGACGTCGAAGGTCGTGACCAGATCGTGTGCGACCCGTCGATGAAGGTCATCGATCCGGTTGCGACTGCGGATCGCCAACCGGTCGATCTTCTTCTGATAGTGGACCGTCCATTCAGGATGTGCGTCCGCGCCCGGTGGCTGACGAATGCGTCGAGGCGCAGCAGAAGGGGGACTATGCGCGAGGCATAGAAGCCGTCGCCATAGGAGGTGACCTGGTTCATCAAGTATGCGGTTGCAAAGCACTGCACACCGGGATCGAGAGCCACAACGGACGCGGCTTGGATGTCGTCTTGTCCGATTGTGGGGATGTGCTTGTGAGCGCAGATGAACCATTGCCCCCACTCAAAAGTGATCTTGGTCAGTTTGCCAAAGGCGTCCCGCGGAAGCTCCTCGGCGACCGAGAGTTGCCTGGTGACAAACCGCGCTGCCAGCTTCTGTACATAGAAGCGCTGCCGGATGTCTTTCAGGCTCCGGAAGCTGTAATCAGCTGCCGCGCCTTTCATGCGTTCCTTGAGGGCGGCATCGCGCGTTTTGAAAGCCTCCATTACGGCTTCGTCGCACCATGCAGAGACAAACGTCTCATCGCGCTCGGCACAGTCCGTTGCGACAAAGCCCCGGATGGTCCGACGAAGCTCGACCTTCCGGAGATCGGGATCCTTGTAATCGATCAGACCTTTGTCGGCTTCGACAAAACAGGCGATGGCCAGGTTATAGGCCCGGCGCTGTTGCCGGATCAGACCCTGCAGGAATGTCTCATCCTTCGGATAGGCCCGGATCTTTCTTGTGCCTTTGACCCGCGCGCTTTCCGTGCTGGGAGTTGCAGAAGGAAGGGATATACGTAACGAGATATTTGACGTCGAACTGCTCGGCGTGATCGTCTTCTTCCAAAAGCCCGATACGGCCTCCTGATCGTTCGAAGATGTGCCGGATGAGCGGGACCCCGGACCGCTTGATACGATCCGATGTGGCAGCCACCACGTTTACTGGCTCTCCTCGCAAAGCACGTTCCAGTAAGGTGAGGAAGCCTGGTCTCCTGGAATTGCACCCGCATCCAGCGTCACGGACAATTCTCGGGCCGGAAAATGCCTCGAAGAGGAGCCGTTGCCGGGTGTCGAGAGAGGCTCTTTGCCTGGCACTGGATATCCCGGCGTAAAGAAGGATTTCTGGATCGACCGACACCCAGATGCGGAAATGTCCGCCCGGTGTGCGTTCAAATCGTTCGTATCGCCCTCCTTCAACCCAGCGCCTTACTGTTTGACTGGTGACCTTCTCACGCCGCGCAATCTGCGGTGTTGCCACCCTCATGTTCATCATGAGTTCTCATGTGAGAATAGTACAAGCCAAAATGGTGCGTTCGGTGCAAAAAATGAGGCCGGTCAGATTGGACCGAAAATCATCTGGATATCGTACGCACTCTGGCTTGAATTTATCGAATTAAATCGACGGATAAATTCAATATATTGATGATACATCTTCTGTCACTCTTTCCTTTATCAAGCCCTATCTCAAAGAGGTCGCGATGGAATTTTGTATTCAGCTGAGTCCCTTCTACCCGGACAAATCTTATGGTGGAGACCGTGTTTTCAACGACATGCTGGAACAGGCTGTACTTGCGGATAAGCTCGGGTTCGATTCCGTTTCAATTACCGAGCACCACCTTCTAAATATCCTGATGATGCCGGCTCCCCTGCAATTCGCCACGCAGATCGCGCAGCACACCGAAAAGGTCAAGATCATCACGTCTATTGTAGTCTTGCCTCTGCATGATATGCGCATCTATGCGGGCGAAGTTGTCTGCGCCGACATCTTCACCAAGGGTCGTTTGATGTTGGGTGTTGGCCGCGGTGCCTTTGCCTTCGAAATGGAACGCTGCGGCGTGCCAATGGAGGCAACGCAGGATAAGTTCAATGAGTCACTGGACCTGCTGCAACGGCTACTGACCGAAGAAGAGGTCAGTGCCAACGGTAAACACTACAAGTTCGACCCGATCACCATTATGCCGCGTCCGATAACGCCGGGCGGCCCGCAGATGATGATGGCGGTGTTGAACCCCGAGGGGATTTACCATTGCACCAAGCGCGGCTTCCACATCCAGACCACGCCGCTGGCCGGTCAGCACGAGTTGTTGCTGAAACAGGTCGATGGCTTCAACCGGGCCAAGGATGAGATGGGTGAGGCAGGCAAGGATCTGACCCTGTCTCTTTCGCGCGTTGGGTTTGTCTGCAACTCGGGTGCCCAGATCGCAGACCGGATGGGCAAGGCCGAAGCTTACTATTCCAGATTCGACAACGTGTTTACCGGCCCCGGCATCGTGGAAAATGGCCTGATTAAAGAATTGCCCCGAAAACAAACCCGGGACGAACTGGCAAAAAGCCTGCTGGTCAGTACGACACAAGAAATGGTGGACAAGCTGGGTGTCTATTCTGATCTCGGGATCAACCGTTTCATCTTCAATTGCAACTTTGGTGTCTCGCAGACGGAAACGTTGGAAAACATTCAGCAATTCGCCGAAGAGGTCGCTCCGCATTTTTCCAGCTCCATGAAATTGCAGATGGAAGCGGCGGAATGACTTTCATAACACCCGTGAAAGCTCATGTTGATCGCGATGCATTTCTAGGCGCCATGCGTCAGGTTGCATCCAGTGTAACGGTCGTCACCACCGACGGCACTGCGGGTCGCCACGGTGCCACGGTCAGCGCCTTCAACTCATTGTCAGCAGATCCACCATCTGTGCTGATCTGCTTGCGGGCAGATAGCAGGATAGCCCAGGCTGTCACGGAAAATGGCCGCTATTGCGTCAACGTCCTGCCCGAGGACCAGGTGGACCTTGCCGGTCGCTTTGCCGGGGCGCAGGACGCGGAATGTTCCGACCGGTTCGATGGGGTAGCCCTTTCCCGGTCCGGCACCACCTGCCCCGAAGTTCTGAACGCCACTTCTTTCCACTGCGACGTCGACAACGTTGTGTCGTACGGGAGTCACCTGATCCTTGTCGGTCAGGTCACAGCGATCTCGGAAAGCCGCAACCCACCTCTCACCTATATGAACGGGCGCTTTCACCGCGTTCTTCCCCACTAACCATAAGAATTTGAAAGGAAAACAATGCCCATAATCCGTGTGGAGATGTTCAAGGGGCGCACTCGCGACCAAAAACGCAAAATGGTCAAGGAACTGACTGACGCCTTTGTGCGCACCGCTGGCGGCACCCCGAAAGGGTTGTCCATCATCATCACCGAGGTTGAAAAGGAAGATTGGGGGTCTGTCGGTGAGTTGTGCTGTGACCTTTTTCCGGATTGAGATGAGCGAATGTCTCAAGCAATTGATTGCGCCTATTCGGTGGAAGGCGAAGGCCCGCCGCTCTTTCTGATCCACGGGATCGGTGCGGCTCGGGACACATGGCGCTATGCCATGCCGGTTCTGACCCGACACTTCACCGTCATCAGCTACGATCTGCGTGGGCACGGTGCCTCTCCGTTACCGGACGGAGAATTTGGCTTGAATGAGTTAGTCGCCGATCTTGAAGCACTGCGGGTCAAACTGGGCATAGAAAAGGCACATTTCGCCGGGCATTCGCTGGGCGGCATGATAGGCCCGGCATACGCGCGTAAATACCCGGATCGGGTACTGTCCATCGGCCTGTTATCCACCGCCGCTGGCCGGACGGAAAAAGACAGCAATAACGTCTGGGCTGTGGTTCACGCGATGCAGGAAAAGGGTATCGCCAACATTCTGCCTACCCTCAAGGATCGTTGGTACACGGACATATTCCTGGAAAAGCATCCGAATATCGTGCAACGGCGCATGGATCAGGTCACCGGCATGTCTGGCGAGATATTCATGAATGTATTCCGCATTTATGCGGGCACCGAGATGCTGCCCTGGCTGAACGAAATCAAGCACCAGTGCCTGGTTCTGACTGGAGAGAAAGACGGCGGCTGCAATCCAAGATTGAACACTCTGATCCATGAAGAGCTTGAGAACTCGGAACTGGTGATCCTGCCCGAATTGAAACACGCGATCCTGTTGGAAGATGGGGCCAACGTGGCAAAACATATCGTCAAGTTCATCCAGAAATTGGAAGGTCAAAGAAGTAGGCACCACTCTGACTGAACAACGTCTCTTTCGAAAAAGCTATATATGGGATAAAGACAACAGGGCTCAGGACTTCGTTCACGGTGTGGTCCCAGTCGAGCGGTTTTACGCGGAAGAACTGATCCGCCAAAGCGGTGTCGCATATAGTGTCTGATCGTATTCGTCCTGCGTCTGTCGCGGCTTTCGTCAGAAATCATTCAGGGCGGTTCGAAACCAGTCTGCGTCATACCCCTCCTGTCCCCCAGTGGACCAACCGATCATGTATATGCGGTCGGTTCCTGAAGATTGGGGCAAGAGATTTGTGTAGTTCGCGTAAAAGCTGATACAGGACTTGGTATTCTGGATGGCAGTGCTATCGCGGGCATTGCGGCCCGTGTCGACAGGACTTCTGCTAGCGCAAAGAAGGAAGAGAATCCGAAAACCCGGACTTAAGCTGATCGACTGATTTCTGGAACCAAGACCATGCATCTGTCGCGTCTGCTCGAGAAACCAAATAGGCTGTGCGTGAGAAGTTAGGTGTGTCCTGGACTTGAAACAGCTGACCTTCCGCGATCAGATCGGCAACCATGCGGTACGGTAGATAAGCTGATCCACCCCAGGTCCGCAGATAATCAATCGCCCAACTACTGGAACTGATCGTGATGACTGGTGTTCGAGCGACCGAAAAAGCTCCCGCGTGGAGACGTCTGAATTCGCGTCCCAGATCGACATAGATGTATTCAGGATCCCAATCCATGTAACCTCTCGGTTTCGTCGAAACCTGGATCAGACGGTCTTCAAACAAGCGCTGAACGTGCCAGCCACCTGTAACCGCTGCATCAAACATGAGCGCAACATCGACCAGACCGGTCGACAACCAACGCTCAATATCTTCAACGTTGCCTGCCCAGAATGACAAGGCAACGTCGGGATGATCCTTTCGCAACTGGTCCGCCCAGACACTGCCTGAACCGTCCCACAGGTCAAAATGGCACCCGATATTGCATACACTGGCGAAATCTGTGCTCAGAGATAACTCTTGCTGCGCCTGCCCCCAAGCCTGTGACATGATTTCAGCATAACGCAGAAACTTGAATCCCGCCGATGTGAGTTCCGCCCCCGTACGGCTGCGTATCAACACCTTTTGTCCCAAGAGGTTTTCAAGTGCATTGATCCGCGTGGTCACCGTAGATTCAGTCACATTCAATCGTGCGGCAGCGCGGTTCAGGTTTCCGACCTTCACCACTTCCAGGAACGTATTCACGAAAGTTACATTCATGACGCCACCGACTGTTCGAGATTATTCAATTAGCTGCCGTGTAAATATAAATTTTTTCAGCGAGAAGCCTAGTGTCCATTTTCTTTTGTGGTTTTGGCCATCATTTCAGTGCAGCCAGCGCCCCAAGGGCTCTGTCGCAGACATTGAGCATATCTGTAACGCCGTCTGGAGCTCTGATAGAGGCGTGCTCAAAACAGATGGAGTAAGGTTGGGGCAATCTCGTTCAAGGATACACACTTCCCAAAATGGCTTTGAAGGTGTCGACGCCCCCGCTGGCCTCGATGTGCCATTGTGGGTTTGCAATCAACCTGAATGGAGGCGTCTTTGGAAGAGATTAGCATGATTGGCCTGGATTTGGCGAATGTTCAGGTTGGCGGTCCCTGGCCATGCGGTACCACAGCAATGGCAACTACGTGTTAAACGTCTGGGCCTGGCCGAAGTCGGGGTTCCTGCGGTCTCCAGCGACTACGCGGCATTACTAACCGAAATTCTGGTCGGCGCAGGTATGAATGCAAATCGAATTCAGGGGTCAGCTTTATGGAGCTCTCGGATCCCAGTTAAAAGGTCCAAGCCTTCAGGTTTCATACACCCTCTTTGATGCCTCAATATGAACCGTAAATTTGGAACAGAGTGTTCCGCATTACTTTTGATATTGTTCCCTTTTGCGTGAGAAAATGTGAAGGGGAATCAACCAAAAGGATATGCCACGCGATAAGAGGTCTAGCCTGGAAAAGAGAATATGCAGCGTGACGTCCGACACCTCCCTCGCCAAATCTACAACCAGACCTCGAATGACCTTTGCCGCCTCAAAGCGCGCCGCATGCCCATTAAGCCGAAACCTCATTAGGCAAACTTGCCAACATCTGGCCAGACGGCCGACCCGGAGTAGATATTGAAAGTTTTCATCAGCTGGAGCGGTGCACGCAGCAAGGAATTGGCCAAGGCTCTCCGGGATTGGCTGCCTATGGCATTGCAATATGTCGAGCCATTCGTTTCCGATAGAGATATATCTGCAGGCGACCGGTGGGCGCAGAAAATTGCAGGTGAACTGGAAAGCGCAAATTTCGGTATAATCTGCGTGACCCCTGAAAACCTTAACTCTGACTGGATACTCTTTGAAGCGGGCGCGCTGTCAAAGTCGATGCTTGAGGGCAAAGTTGTCCCGCTGTTGTTTGATCTTGAATTTAGTGACTTGAGCGGGCCGCTTTCACAGTTTCAAGCCCAGAAGGTTGATGAGGCCGGCATCATGGCCGCGCTGAAAGCAATAAACGATGTGGCTGAAAACAAGGTTGAAGATTGGATTATAGACCGCGCGGCCCCCGCACTGTGGCGGGAACTTGAGGAAATCCTGGAAAAAATCCCAAAAGCCGCTCCCAGCGAAAAACACGAAAGACCCATGGAAGACATATTGGAAGAACTGGTGACCGATGTCAGGGGCCTGAATTCCAGCATGCAAAGCTTTGGCCCCGCGTTTTCAAGACTACACGCCAACAGGAATCGAACGACGCCAAGATTCGATCCGCACTCTATTGAAAGATTGTTCTTCATCGGCCGGAAGTTCGACAATGAGGCGATCTCCCTTTTGCTGATAGCCGGGTATCTGCGCAATGATATTCCTTGGCTTTCCGAGGTCTTCGCCGAAGCCTATCGCGAAATACGCCATGGTAGGGTCAAGGACGTGTACAGGATATTCCACATGCTCCACGAGCTGATCCATCAGCTTTGCCACGATCCGGAGTTTCATGAGCTTACAACTGACGCATCAGGAGTGCCGGTGACACGAACAGAACTCCCGTTTGCCCTGGATGCAAATCTGAGCCACCTGATGGAGCGCCTGACGGACAAGAAGAAACGCAATACGAGGTTAAGGTCGAGCCGTGGACAACCGACCGATTGATACCTCAGGTTGTGCCCTTGGGTACAAGTCCCAGCTCGGAACGAGACACCCAGACTCAAAGCACTGATCTTGCCCAACTTTTCGAAGCGAGCATCCGGCAATTAAGGGCACAGTGACAGTTGCAACTTTTACCTCCAAAGTGCAGGAAACATCTGCTCGGTTTTTTTGTTCACTCGATAATATGGAGTTTTTCAGAGACTGCGACCGACTTGACAGCGGGGTCACGTTCCAGCCTGCCCAGCAGGCTAGCGTTGAATTCGGCCGTGAACATGTCGGCAGAGATTCGGCTGCGCAGATCAACGTAAACCGGAATATACCCGTCCACGTTTACGGTAATGATTGCCGTTAATCGTTCGTCACTACCCGCCGCCCGCGAAGGTGTTCGGAAACCGGTCACTTTACGATGTTGGTTTTGGCGGACACTAAAACCGCTCATGGCCTGGACTCCATGCCAAGTGCATACTTCACTTAAAATATAACGTGGCAAGGGACCAGATACCAGCCCCATAGCCTTAACAACCGTGTCAGCTTGTCTTTATAGATCGGCCAGTGGAGGCGACCAACGGTCCAGCAGACCGGGTCTGCACCTCTGCCAACGCCATGGATGCATTTATCCGCCCCAAGCCATAGCGAGAGTCCCACGCACCGGCCGTGGGAGGACCGGAATTGACTGATTTGGCCAGGATTTCACGCACTTCGGCCACAGTTAAATCCATTCCCCGTACGCGCGCTTCAGCAAACATCAAGGCTATAATACCTGCTACGGCAGGCGCGGCCATGCTGGTCCCATTCTTCGACACGACCTGTGTCCCGGTTCGGGAATGGGCGGCATAAACAGCATGTCCTGGTGCCGAAATCTCAGGTTTTTGACGTCCGTCCCGCGTTGGTCCCGCACTGGAGAAATACGATATCGGCCTCGACTGTTTGTGCGCATCGTAAGAGCCGACTACGATCGTGCTGTGCCCACAGGAAATCGATCCAATAGTGTGGGTGTTGTCAAAAGGCGGCGCAAAGGACGAGGACAGGGTATTGTCGCGTTCAATCCAGGCGTGAAACGATCCATCCGTGACCGCGCGTCCATGAAGTCTTACAGTCCACGTGCCAGTCTGGATCGTGTTGTCCAAGAAAATCCCGATCATGTTGTCGCCGTTGTTCGGGTCACCAAGCCGGTTGACTGCGAACACCTGAACAGTGCCGCTGGAGTCGAGGATGTCGCCGTAACCGCCTGCCGGGATGACGCCAAGGCTGTCACCCGAAGGTGAAATCAGTTCCATATCCAACCTGTCACCACCTGAATACCAGATATCCATCTCTTTGTCGCTGGATCCAGAGGCTTTGATATGCCACGCTAAATCCACAAACTCCCCTTGGGGCACCTGCCCCGCAGCGTGGATACCATCATCATAGGAATTGGACGCGGCAATGGTCACTGCGCGGTTTGATTTATCCGCGAGCATTCGGTCGATGCCCTTTTCTACAGGCGTGGACCCGTCATGCGGCCCGCCGTTAGTCCCCAGGCTGATATTGATCACACAGGGCCGATCCCCTGCTTTGTCAAATATGTACTGAACAGCCTCCAACAACATTACTGAGTCGCCAAAAGATGTGTCGACAATACCGGGTCCGCTGAAGTCGATATCGGCGTGGGACACGTCGACAAAAACAAGACTGGCATTAGGGGCAAACCCAGCCATGTCCGAGCCGAACCCGTTCCCTGCGGCAATATCCATCACATGGGTGCCATGCGTCCCGATATTATACCCCCAGTCCTTTGGCGGTGCGTATCCCAAAGCCTGATAAGGATCCGGCTGCAAGAGAGCCGCATTGATTTTGTCGGCCAGATACTCTCGCCCATAGGGAACGTCGCCAAACGGGTTATATCCTCCACCCTGATGCCAGATCGCCTCGATCCGGGTCTTGCCCGAACCGTCTAGAAAATTCCGATGAGCGTAGTCACAGCCATAGTCGATTATGCCCACCACCACGTCTTGCCCGCCGTTTGACAGGGTGGTCACCGGCAGATCGGAAGGCCGGGCAGATGTTTCCTGCACTCCTGCGGCAAGAGTCAACTGCATCGGCTGAGCCGCCTTTAGACTCTTCACAAACGACTGGCCCCGAATGTATTCGATGCGATCCAGTGGTACGCGGCCGGTTACAATCGTTGTTCTGTCCTCGCGATCATACCCGCCGATGCTCAGGGGGTTTCTCACCTCGCTCAGGTCTTCCCACTTCTTTGCACTGCGCACTTCGGCAACAACTGCGATTTCACTCGGTGCTGCGGAAGCAGTGGCTTCAAGCAGAAATCCATGTCTTTTGATATTCACCACACGTTGCAATCGGGGGTCCATGGAGACGGCGGTATCCCTGATGGCAAAGGCTTCTTGGATATCCACATCCGTTGAGTCGGTTGACATATTGCTCTCCTTTAAAAACTTGAAAAAGAAATCAACGCCCCCCAACAGAAGGCAGGTTAACTAATATCTGTATAGGAGCGGCGCAAAATAGGCGCGTCATCACAATATGGCCGACTGTACTGGCTTGGAAACCCTTTTCAGCATGGCGCATCATTATTCAGCGAAGCGCAGGATTGCACACTAAGCCAAACTAGGTTTTGGTTCAGCTATCCGTATTCTCGTGGTGACTGCCTGCCCGTGATAACCCGCGCGCCAATAGTTTCTGGGGCATTGCCAAGTCGTCTTACATTTACATTGACGTCATGGCGAAGTCTGCGCAGACGGGCGGCAATACGACGAACGATCGACAGCGGCAACTCCATCTTCCTGAAGAACGTGCAAGTGGCCGACCTGATCGCAAATGGTTTCCCGCTTGGGCTGTGACTGGCGTGCTTGCCGCTGAGGCGTGGAGGGCAGACCTTCCGGTACTGGCGTCAGGGTCATTGCCGTGTCAAAGACGCCAGCCGCTGCAATCAACCTGTCCAACTCTGTTACCGACAGTGTCAAATATAGCTCAATCTTGTTCCCTAGGATTGTATTGCAAGAAGCCGTTCCTACTCTCTCCAATCAATTGAGCATTGTTCGTCCCCTTGCGATGAGAGCGTCGTTTTGGGGACCCAAAAGGATTGAAGCCTATGGAAGAAGTGACGCATAGCGATCTGTATGGAGCAGTGAAGCTGCCGGATGAAGATGGGTGTTTAGAAACAGAGCTGCACTTTGAGATACTTGACGGCACCTGCGTCTCTCAATCTGTTCGGACAATCTTTGACGGATGCCACGCAGGCTTTGCGCTGCGAATTTTTCGCGATGACAATGACGCTCATTTTCTGGAAATAACGTCTTGCCGAGCGACGGAAACAATCATGGATATGAGTGCGGAAGACCTGGACCGGATAAAGTCCGTCGTCAGCAACATCAGTCGAAAATACGACTTGGCAGACAAGGCACCGGGCTGCGAAATTCGACCGTATTTAAGACAATGATACCGTATTTAAGACAATGATCCGGTTAGAAACAACCGGGGCATTCGGAGTGTTTTGCGCATAACCAGCCCAGGAGCGCGGAGCAGGAGCGTGACTTACATAGTAACAGGAGAACTATCACATGCTCAAAATCACCGGTCTCAGCCACGTGTGTGTCAACGTCGACGACATTGAGGCGGCGCTTTCATACTACAGTAACCTGCTCGGTGCGGTACCGTTTCAGATTCTCCCGCATTTCCGCAACAAGGGCTTCGCGAAAAGTGCGGGGTTTGGCGAAGCCTGGGATCAGGTAGATGTGTCCATCGCCTTTATGACCTTGCCGGAAAACGCTTTGACACTGGAATTGATGGAATATCATAGCCCCAAGGGACAGGTCCTCGATTACGATCTGGGCACCACAGATCAACGCAGAGTAGGTCATATTGCGCTCAAGGTCTCAGGTATTGATGCAGCGTTTACACATGTTCGGGCTCAACCCGATACGCGTATGATTTCCGACGCGCCCGATTATCGTCCTACGCAGATCAGCCAAACAAAACCCGATGATTTTCACTTTTTCAACCCACAGGCAGAAGCTAACGTGGAATCGAAACTGGAAACTGCCGAAATTATCAGCGGCATCCGATATTTCTACTTTATCGATCGTTACGGCATTCAATGGGAATGTGAGGAAGGGCACCACGACATAGGTACGCCTACGGAATAAGTTCCTGCGGCTAGCGACTACATTGGCTGAAATCTTTGTCATCTTTCCCGGCTTTCAGGCCGGGGAAGACGTTGTCAGTAATGGAAACGCGCCTGTGCCACTTCCAATGCCTGGCCATCGCCTTCACCAAAAACTTGATATACGAGTCGATGTTCTGAGGTGATGCGCCGTGACCAAAACCCGCTCAAGTTGCCTTTGAGCCCTTCGGGTTTTCCAGTTCCTTCGAAGAGGCGCCGTCTGCATTTCTTGATCAGTTTCCGGATTTTCTTTTCAATCTTCTGGTCGGTTTCCCGCCAGTACTCAAAGTCCTCCCACACTGGTGGGGAGAAAAGTACCCGCACCTTCTAGTCCTCGAATTCAATCCCTTCACCAGTATCGAGCGCTTCGATCGAAGCCCGTGAGCGTTTTGCGTTTTTGGGGTGAGCGCAACAAATAATTTGTCTCCCGCTGGGCGTTGTATTCGTCAAGTGAGATCATTACCACGGCACTGCCTCCGCTACGCGAGATCACGACGGTTTCGTTATCGTTGCAAACTTTATCCATGACTGATTTCAACGTGGCCCTGGCGGTTGAATAGTTGAGTACTTCCGTCTTTGATCACTCCTTTTTTGTACAAATTTCTGTACGTCACTCTGTGCAAGGTCAATCTCCACCATTTTTGATTGTCTGCTGTCACAGAGATATGTTTCAGGCCATCGCTCAGAACCCGGATATTGCAGTGTCACGGTGCCCTTAATTGCTGCACGCTGGCTTAAAAAAGTTAAGTAAAATCAGTGCGTGATTGTGCCCTTAAATCCTGGACGGTGTGTCATGTGGAAAAGCTGTGTTGCAGTCAGATGTGAACAGGTCAATTGACCCATATATTCCTTCGGCTTGTGAATGTGCGATCACTTCGCGGTGACCTGCGGATATCTGGACATTAAGGGCAAAGTGACACTAGGCATTAATTGAGATAGCACAGTCAACATCGCCAGCCCGTAGGCTGCCCTGATTTTCCGCAACGAACGCAACATTTGTTCTTGTCTTGTTCTCATGCGAACAAA
>WQBJ01000082.1 GCA_013032095.1 Ruegeria atlantica
GACTTAACTGTCCCGTAATTACTGAAATCGCTGTCCGGTATTTCTGAAATCCGCAAAGTACATTTTGAGCGCGGAATACATTCCACCCATGGGCGTTTCGTCGATTATACGCTCGATCTCTTCCACCGCGAGTTTATTGTCGGGAACCGGGGGTGGGCTGTCACACAAGTCTTGCGATATCGAGTAGGTTCCAATGATGTGCCCTTTTTTGTTCATATAAAGGTGCTCAATCACGGCCCCTGCACGGAGAATTGGCACAAGTCCGTTTTCAGAGCAGTTCCCCTCTATCAAATTGTTATGAAATTCGGATGGAAAAGACTTCACATCTGATGAAAGCCGATAAGTGTACCTGATAACCTGGCCATCGCCCTCAACCGATATAAGCGAAGTGACTTCATCGATTGGGCCCGGTGGAACCTCGCTCGCCATTTGAGCTAACGTATGTACCAAACCATTGCTACGAAGCATGGCATCGATGCTCAATGCAACAAGTTCTGGATCTTCGCTAGCTTGGATAGCGGCTCGCTCAATCGTTCTATCCACTTCTTTGGACACGACATTCCCAAGGGCAAGGATGAGAACTCCTAAGACAACTCCAAAGAAGTTACCTGCTTTGAAGAGAATGCCGGTGTTCTCCGCCTTATTAGCCGGAGCCTTAAAAACCAAAATCAGATTGGCTACCGGGACAATCCCAAACCAGGCAGAACCACCATCACCGTAGGCACTTACGGAACGCGCGTGTGAAAGAAATCCGTATGCAAAACCGCCAGCCAAAACGCAGGCAAAAATCGTTAGCATGAGGAGCCAGTAGACTCCTGCCTTGATAGCGGCAAAGCTTGCGAGCCAGCCAAGCGCCACAAATGAAACTGCCAGGAAAACAGACGCGCTAAGAATGAAGAAAGGGACACGTCGCAACGACCAAGTTTTCCCTGACCTCAACCAAAGTGCCAAAAAGAAACCTGCCACGTAAAATGCGATCCCAACTCCAGACAGAAGAACCTGGTCTTGGTTGAACAGATTGATGGCGAATTCTTCAAGCATACTTTGGCGCATAACTATTTTTCATTCGTAGTTTGAGGGAGATTTTTTGAAAATGGCGGCCGGATTGACCTTCAAAATTCCAGACCCATTACTCGCAAAGTCTCGCGATCAGGCGCACCGGTTTCGGCTAGTTCGTTAGCCGCTTGAAAGGCCTTCATTGCGGACTTGGAGCCTTTCCCCCACTGACCATCTGGTGTTCCGGCATCGTACCCGCCTGCATTCAGCATGGTCTGTATTGCCTTGTAGTCTTCTCGGCCCAGATCGAGCGTGGAAAAGCCACAGGCGGCCGCAGTAAGGTCAATCACCTTGTTGGCACCTGACATATCAATTGACATCGAATGTGTCTCACCGTCCGTCTCCCGTAAACGAAAGACCGTCTTTTGGGAGTCATAGATATTACGCAGGAAGTCTTCAGCCTTGGCCCCAAAGAGACCAGCCCCCTTGTTAGTGGTCAGCTGGTTCCAGTTCGTTGTCTGCGCCTCAGCTTCATCAATCCGGTATGTCACCTGAATATTGCTGCTGCGAACATCACCCATGATGAAGTCATCGGTATCAAAGATCACTGACGGCTCCCCCTCAATACAGCGGATTTTCAGGTTCGGATTGTTTCCATACCCCTTTGTGAAAGCAGACACATTGATTGCAAAGACACCTGGGCTGTCGTCGATCTCGGCGTTGAACTCATTGATGCCCCACCAACCTGAGATCTCGAACTCTTCTTTGTCCAGCTGTGCAAAAACTGGCTTCGAATAGTCGATGTCAGGATAGTTGGGATCAGCGTATTCAATGGACGGGTTTACATCTGCGACTTCCCCAGAACTGTCTTGGGTTGAAGGCGCGCTTGCTGTCTGCGTGCCTTCATCCTTGTCTGGCTGCTGAAACATAGGCAGCGAGATGCCGTACTTGGCCTGATACCAGGCAGCATTGAGCTGGGATAGCAACAACTTTTCAGCCTGAACCCTACTCATAGCAACAGCCTGAACAAGACCGCCTGAGTTCGCGACTTCTTTTTCAGCTTCAGCGATCACGCCCTGCTGCGTAATAATGTCCTTCAGAATCTCCGCGGCTTTCTCCGGATCAGGCTGGACGGCCGGCACAACAATCTCAACAGTCCCGGCACCTTCTGATGCCAGTTTGTGGTTCTCAACAAGTGCAAGCGTTAGTCTGGTCGTCTCGAGTCGGGATTGCATCAAAACACCGACAAGCGAGTCTGGATTCTCCAAAGACCCGATCTTTGCCTCTGTCTGCGCAATATCCTGTTTCAGTGTCTCAATGCTCGCATCCAACTCCTGCGAAAACGCAGGGGCCGAAACCAACATGGTCGTGGCCAACAGGGCAGCGTTGGACATTCCGCGCTTCCAAGTTAAGGTCATTTCTTGTCTCCAGTTATTCTTCAAGATCTGAAAGCAGTTCTGGCTTCATCACGAAACCACTCGTCTGCCATCTTGTTGAGATCGTCCATTTGAGCTCCGAGAACGCCAATCATGCCTCCTGTCCACGAGCCGTAGGCTCGTTGACCATCCATCGTTCGCAATTTCTCCGGAAATGTCCGCAACAAGTACACTGGATTTTCGGTGGATCGGGTGATCCCCAACATCTTGAAATCACGTCCCGAGAGAATGAACTTTTGAGTTCCCTTGTATGCAAGGATCACATTTTTGAATTCGCGGTCACTGAACTCATCCGCGAAGTCAAGAAAACCACCCATCACATCCGCCGCTGAGGCCCTCGGCCCAACGTCCCTCAGATCGAAAACAATCGTCTTTGGATTGACGCCATACTGGTAGTAACCCAGGGCATCGAAGCTGTCTCTGTATTTGAGTGCATTCTGCGTCGGCTCGTTAACCCGTACCCAGTTCATACCGATCAGAGCGGCAACCAAGGCGATTGCGAAAATAACTAGTTTCTTCACAGCTACCTCGGTACTTCAATACTCAAAAACTGAGGTGTTGCCAGATGCTTGGTTTTCCATCTGTATGCAGCCTTCCAAAATCGCGTAGCTTCCCCCAGCGACGTCCCCCACCTCGTCGCAGTAAGATTTCGTTTGTGATGGCAGTGAAGCCCAGGAGCGCTTTAAGTTGTTGTAGGCAGACTGCTCCATGTCGATGCAACCGTTGAAGATCATCTTGGATCCTCCGGAGACATTCATAACCTCAGTGCAGTAACTCTCAACGTCATATCGAGGAATGCTTCCAGCGTGTGCGACAGAAACTGTGCTGGATGTAGCAATCGCGCATACGTAAAAAAATATTGTACCTTTCATAATAAAAATCAGCACCTTAAGTTCTGCGAAGAGAGTCTAAAGTAATCAGCTTCTCAGCTTTTTTCTGCGCACGTTCTTTCCACGCAGGATAGGCAAGAAATGGCGCTACAATGAAGCCAATGATGATGAAGTTCAGGGCGAAGACCAGCAAGGCACGGCCCCAGAAACCGTGAACCGCAAAGTAAATTGGTCCGAACAGAAATGCCCAAAGCCAGCTTAGGCCGGTTGATTCATCAAATGTTTCCGCCAGAACCTCAGCCTCCGCTCCACGCGCCACGGCTTCCTTTCTCAAACGCTCTACTCTCTCAAGAGAAGATGTGTCGGACATGCATTTTGCCTTTCAATTTGATACTTCGAACGTAGAGCCAAAAATGAAGGCGTGATTATGGCGATCATGCGTCAGCACAGCAATTTTTCTGATTACGCAAAGGGAACTGGCGCAGATGGCACCGCTGCAAGTAAAGCTTTTGAAATCAATAGCTTTTCGCTTGTGACGAATGCAGAACAGTTTGCAAGAGCTCTATCTTTTTCAGCTAGCCTTAGGTTTGTCTGCCCTCTGCTCGTAACAAGGTCTTTCATTCGCCCTGGTTACATCAAGCAGTCGCTAGGGCTATCCAATTCTACTGGGGTATCCTGTCTGGCGAAACACAGTCTTTGGGAAGGTAGATTGACACAAAATCCACCATTTGCCCAACTCCATGATCCTTTGCCCATCGTTGGGCTGAAGGCATCGCAGCTTTTGCCGAGATAGAGCAGATCACCATTTTTACCTTCCAGAACAGCACCGTGTTCATTTACCTTAGCGGTGTAATCGACGCCATCCGAAGAAGTATACGCCAAGGCAGGCAGAGCCAGAAAGGTTGTAACTACAAAGAACAATCCTCTGATTGATTTCTTGTTCATTCTTTCCCCTTAAATTTGTAGGTTAGTTATATAAAAGTTCCCAACACATGGAAGCCTGAAAAACAGATTTGTTGTTGATGGCACATCTCGCCTTTTCAAAGAGCGACAGATGCTTCTCGTGCATTCAGCTACACCCTAGATGCAGTTGGATTGTGCTGCCTTAAGCCATTTGCCATCTGGAAGCTCGACCCTTGCTCGAAGAAGGGTTCCGAACACACGGGCAAAGTCAGGGTCAAATGAAAGAACTTCGCCGGCTGAACTGTCCAATGTGTTGAGCAAGTTGAGAGACAGCAATATCCTGTCTTCTGTAACCCTTTGAAACTCAATATCTTCGAAGCCGATAGCATAGGTATTACTACCTAAGCTTAGTTCGGGAGCACTAGGATATTGACTTGAAAAACTGAATAAATCAGAAGGATCAATAGTGGCTGCATGCGGCGGCAAGGGCTCTGTCAAAAGCAAGCGCCACAAGCGATCTTCAGACCTGCAAAACACAGTCACACTTATTGAGCGTCGAACACTTTCGTGGAACTCAGTGGTAAGAATGACACCTGCCTTGTACGGTTCCAACCTCCAAGGATCTGACCACTCTGCTGATGTATCGAGACCAAAATCGATCAGCTCCGATCTTCGAAACCAATGAATTTCCTCTGGCGCTGTACCGGATGCGGCAACGATAACTCGCGGATCAACGCCCATGGATATCGAATGCAGCAGGCTTGCTCCAGCAAGCACTTGTACATCGCCTGCGTCCATAAGTGGTGTATCAGGGTTATAGAACTGGTGCACCCCGAGTAACGATCCGTTCGCTACAGATCGTTCCACACCCCCCATGAATGCAAATGCGCAAGCGGATGCACACGAACCTGGCTCAACTTCTTCGAGGTGACTTATCCCCTCCCCTCTCATCTGAACAGTCGTGCCGATAAACGTGTTGGCGCCCTGCGCTCGTATAAGCTCACCCAAAACAATGCCCGCCACTAGGTTTCCTCCTGGCGAGTTCAGGGCGATATTGTAAATCTTGCCATTGCTGGCAGCGAACTCACGAAACCTTTGTGGAGTTTCTGGTGTGATTTCTCCTTGGGCTGCCACCCACTCACAACCATTGCAGTTTCCGCCGTTACCAGACAATCGAAAGGTCATTGGCTCCGAAACCGCGACGGATCCAAGTGTGACCAGCATAGCAACAACTGCCAAACGCAAACGATAGCTCAATATTCTTCTCTTTAAATTCAAACAG
Source organism: Ruegeria atlantica (assembly GCA_013032095.1). GTDB lineage: Bacteria > Pseudomonadota > Alphaproteobacteria > Rhodobacterales > Rhodobacteraceae > Ruegeria > Ruegeria atlantica_E. The sequence continues at coordinate 5,448 of WQBJ01000082.1, forward strand.
CCTTTGAAATGGACACTCTGACAATGTTGGTCTGGCTGCAACCGTAAATTGCGGCCATCCAAGACACCAAACTGCTTCCGACAGGAAATTCGGCTTCTGTCCCCGTTTCCCCACTCCCAGGACCCGCCGCTTCAGCATAATTTGAAGTCACCCTAAGCAAGAAAGGAAAGCACATGGGACGCTACAACGGAAACGACCACAGCCAGGACGAAAATGATAACCACGCCAACCAGATGAATCCCAACAACGATACATACTGGAGCGACCGCGGCTATGATGATCGCCCGGAGGACTGGGAAAGTGCCTACGACGATGAGGACTAAAACCCCATCCTGAACTCGTAATAGGCTGCGTGTTTCATAGCCTCTTTCAGTCGATCTTCAGGTAGTTCTCCAAATGCCTGAAAGTCGTCAAAAGGAGTGATCGGATCGAGGCCCAGGTCCCGAGTTTTTTGCAAGCGTCTGTAAAGCTTCTGGCAAAAGCAGGCGATGTTTGCGAGGTAAAAGAGTTCCTCGGCCGATCTCTTCGACATGAAAGACTTCATGTTTTCATTGATTTGCAGGCACTGCTTATGAGGAGGAATAACCTTCCCGGCGCGATACTTCTTCGCTTCCCGCTGCCTAGTGTCGTCGTCTTCAATATGCTTGAGCGCGAGATCTGCAAACTCCGAATGGGTCTCGATACCCTCCGCTGCCGCCAGCGTCTGATCCATGAAGTACCGAATAGCCATCAGATCTCCGGTATCAGGATGCCTTGCATTCATCAGATCATAGATGTTCCAGGCACGATCCGACGGAGAGCCCAATCTACTCCCCTCCAGCATGACCATACCAGCGATAGCCGACATCGTCATTGCCTGAGCCGGCAGATGCCATTCTTCAGGCATCTCATCCCGATTGGTGCGCAGGGCAGACAGATACCACCGCATCGTGTCCGTATTCGCCCAAGGCAACTCTGACACCATCTGGATCGCAGCCGCACGCTCACCACTCTCCCAGAGGTGACGGCAGGCCACAGACCCCTTGGCCAACGCGTTCACAAAGGCAACGGTATCAGGCATTGTTTCCTTCAGCTTCCAGGTAAAAAGCAGTTGGGCCCAAAACGTTGCGACGTCTTCATACGTTCCCGACCGGTAATACTCCAACTCTTCCTCTTTGAGGTTGAGCCCTTTAAGGAAGTCATTCACGGCCTTAATCGCAGCCCTACCCCCGATACTCTTTTTCATCTGACTTTTTTCTTCGGCACGCTGCCAAGCCCTGTACGCCGTCGCGTCACTTTCTTTGCTACCAAGCACCATGGTCGTAAAATTGCGATCTACGACCTTGAAGACGTCCTCTGGTTTTCGAAAAAAGTACATGAACTGAAATCCAAACTTCAATGCGGGGTAGACAGCGGTGCAAACGTATCGCGAGACGCTGACGTACTATCAACCACACCAGTTTCCCGGCCGCGGTGGACAGCTTGTCGCTCCACAGATGTATCTGACAGCAAGCTCTTCAGAAATCAGTTTGCTTCCGACATCCTGGCCATCGACATACAGACGTCCACAAAGCCTGCCGAAGTTGCACGCTCGGGTTCCTTCAGTTCCTGGCTTGCAGGCACACCTTACTCTTCGAAACTCGATTTCTGATGCTGATGACAGTAGCTCGGTAAGGCGTCTCGAAGCCTGATAGCCCAACTCTCGTTCCCTTGAACAGCGGGCTGACTTGGTCTCTGGCGTATTGAACCCAACCAACCTAATGCTTCTGCTCTCACCAGAAATCTTAACTGTATCGCCATCGATGACACGAATATCGCGTGTCGAAATAGAATTTTGGTAGGTTTCAGAACCGCGACCGCTGGAGCTTGACCAGCTACTAGATGAGCGTTCGGATGCCAGTATACCAGTCAGCGCGACACCTAGCACAACTAGCATCAGGTATCCTCTCAGCTTCTTTTTCAGGCGAGGCCTGTAGATCCCCTTGGATCGAATTTGTCTGCGATCTGGTTTTGCTTGACGCGGTTTTGAGCGTGCTGAGATGTGAACCACGTTATCCTTCCCAGAGGATTTAGGAACCAATCTCATGAGGGTTGCGTATTGCTTGTCAGTCAGCTTGGTACGTTGGCCATATTGATCCAGTCTGGTCTGCATACCGAGTAGGAAATCACGTTCCCAGTCGCTGATTGAACTGGAGCTCAGCTTCTTAGCAATTCCTGACTTCAGATGGGCAAGTTTTTCGTGGGAAAATGGCATCTATATTATTGGGGGTATCGAAAGTTCTCATGCACAAGGAAGCTCAATTGTTTAAAGACCGCAACTCGTCATTTATCGACGGCTAAAAAAGCTGGGAGTGCAACCTGATGGACTTCACCAAAATGACCGCAGCAGAACTTAGACAGCTGCGAGATGACATCGACGCCGCTATCGTTGCCCGCCAGCGACAAGATCGACTCGATGCCAAGGCAGCTGCCGAAGCCGCGGCCGCAGAGTATGGTTTCACCCTCGCCGACCTACTCCGGGCTGAGAAGCCCGCAAAACCTGCCAGTCCGGCAAAATATAAAAACCCAGACGATCCTGGCCAAACTTGGTCTGGCCGTGGCCGAAAACCAGGCTGGCTAGTGTCCGCCCTGGAGGCCGGTGCCGACATCACAGATCTCGAAATCTGAAATCAAGGCACATGCCTTCAAGAAGTAAAATCTAATGACTCTTGAGGCCGTGCTCTATGCGCTTACGTGCGATCATCCTAATAGTACGCCGCTTTCCCTCATCAGCAGAAATGAATCTACCAGACCTGCGATGTTCAAGTAGTTTGCGGAGATTATCGGTTGCTTGATCGTCTTCACGCATCAAATCTCACCTCTTTTTACATCCAGGTACTTCATTCGACTTCGGGAGCGTTGACTTCATTTGCAGCTTCCGATGCTAAGACAGTGGATCGGTCATTGCCAGATGCCTCATAGGCATCAATCAGCTTTCCGATCATGTCACTGTGTGGCAGGCCATGAGCCTCACAAAGGCGGTCCAGCCGGTAGCTGCACATTATCGGATCGACCGGTATCAGGAACGGATCTGGAGCCCACTTTAGGGGTGTACTGAATGGCTCCACGTTTTCGGGTGACCAGGCAATTTGACTAAGAGGTGTGCGAAGATCCCCCAGGCTGATCGTCTTTTCTGGATGGTTGGTCATTCCGTATGGTCCCCGTCGTCTTGATTTTTGTTGGCGTAAGTAGCTTCCCGAAATTCTGGTTTGTCAAGCAACCGTATGATTTTAAGAGGTGAAAAGCCCTTTTCTCTCTTGCATGGGGCCTCACATTTTCAATTTGATTATTTTGGGAATTGATTATGATAAATCACACCCGAAGTATTCGTGCCAAAAGGCGCCTGGCCGATAAGCCTTTTGAGCAAGAGGTCGCACTTGCAGAAATTGGCTACTTTAAAGGGCCTCAGTCGCAAGAGACATCAACCGTGTGGTAGAGCGGATCCGGATCGAAGAAACGTCTGGCAGTCTGATCGCCCTGCCCCATCATGATGGAGACCGATCAGCGTTTCAGGTCATCGTCACTCGCGGCAGATTGGACCGACAGGCCCTTGTAATGGCAGCTGAGGATTTCTAAGCACTGAGCAAGCGACTGGAAATGAGTTCCGTTCTTCGCCTTTCCCCTGACCCAGTATCCTTACTTTTGGGTCTCCGGCAAACAAGGGGAGGTTCAGATCATCAATCAGCAACTACGCAGTGTATTCTGGAAATGACACTACGTTGGCAGCGAATTGCAGGCTGATATATTAGCAACTTTTAACACACCCGTCCGAGCAGTTAACGTTGAAGGAGGCTTTACTTCCCACTATATTTCCCATATGCGGATTGTACGCTAACTAGGAGGGAAGCAGGGTGTCATTCTCGCAAAGAGATCCTTTTTTTGGCGATGTTCCCCAGAGTGTTCACCTCCCGGAGACGCCTTTGACTGGAGTATTGGTGCAACTCAGGTTTCCTGAGATTTTTTCGATCTCAAAACGCGAGTACATTGCTGACTTTCAGGAGAAAATTCGGAAATCTTACCCCCAACACACACATGAAGAGGGGCTCCAGATCAGTTTTGGCCCTGAAGGGCCGCAGCCATCAAAGGTGCCAACTTGGCGCTTCCTGGATACTAAAAGCCAATGGCGAGTCACGCTGACCACCAGCTTTCTTTCACTTGAGACCCGCGCCTATACAACACGGAGCGACTTTGCCGACAGGACCTCAGCATTGGCTAAGGCCCTCCAAAATACGATTGAACCCGGCTTCTTGACGCGCCTAGGAATTAGGTATGTTGATCGTATTCATGGCGACCAGTTTAAAGGCTTGGACCAGTACATCCGACCAGAGATGCTTGGTGTCTATCAACCTGATCTTAGAGATCGCATTGAGAGAACCGTCTCGGAATTGCATGCTGGAACGGATTGCGGGGAAATTTCGGTCAGATGGGGGTTTATGCCACCAAACCAGACGCATGAGCCAAATCTAATGCCAGCTATTTCTGTGCCCTCTTGGTTCTTGGACATTGATACGTACCAGGACTTCAGGGAACCAATTGAACTGCACGCAAATGATGTGCAAAAGAAAACCATGGAACTCGCAACACGCTCCCACGGTTTTTTTCGCTGGGCGACAAATGATGAATTTTTAAGATCTTATGGAGGTGAGGTATGATTGAAGCACTTGCACTCGATACCAACAATGCCTGTGCGGAGTTGCCGCCAAAAACTTTCCATATTGAAGAGGTCGTCAGCCAGGTTGAATTTTTGAGTAGCTCAGGCTGGGAGGCTCGACCCAAGCAAGATTTTTTCTTGTGGAAGATTTTCTCTTCATCCGCGAACACTTGGGAGGAAATGTTCGACAGTTGGGCCTATCAGGCACAAACTTCGAGTTCGCCTCAGCCATTCACTGACGACGATAACCAAGCAAGACTGGATGCAATTGCACGATCCAAATCCGTCGACAGACAATTGGCATCAGAAAATGTTTTTGAGATCCGGCGCATGACCGGTTTTTCCTGGTCGGCAATAGGCGAACTTCTCAATGTGGACCGTCGAACGATCACCAATTGGGCTCAAGGCAAGCCGATAAAAGAGGCCAACAAGGATCAGATTGCGCTTGTTCTATCGGCACTCAGGTATGTTGACCGAGGCGACGTAGATTCCAACCAGGATCTGCTGAAGCGTATCTTGGCCAATGGGGAAACGGCAATCGCAACCCTGGCCAAAGGAAACGCAGCCTTGGTAAAACGAGCTCTTTCTTTCGGCGAGCCCAAGAAAATGCGATTGGGACGTCCAGAATTCGTTGCTCCTTCCACCAGCACATTGTCGTACCACGAAGGCGCAGACGGAACAGAAGTATCTGAACCACTCGCCTTCGAGGCTAAGCCTGCATCGAAGAAGAAAAAATTAAAGCGGTCTTAAGGCGGTTAGACATTGTCCGATCAGCAAGAAGACAAAGACTACGCCTATCTTGAAGAGTGGCGTCAAGGCGACTTTTCGCTGAGTGTTGGAGGCTTTCTTTATGGAGCGCCTTCAACAGACGGTGACGCATTTGATGCACGCGAGACGACAGAAGAGATACTCGGTCTCGTGGTCATTACTCAAACCTGCGACATTGTCAGGAGAACGGGAGGCCGACACTACGTTGCGGTCTGCCCTCTGATCGAGGTTAAAGAAGCTGAAATCAAGGAAGTCGCAAAGGGGCGCAGACCTTATTTGGCCAGCGTTGAAAATACCGCAGAGAACGTTTTCGCAGACCTGAGGCGCCCGTTCTCAGTCGATAAGGATTTGTTGCGAGAATGGGATCGAAAAGAAGGTTTTTCCACGGAGAAGACGCGTGTTGGGTTTTCCGCTTCTTTGGAGCGGAAATTCGGACAATTCGCGTTTCCAGATGAGTTCGATGCTGCACTCAAGAATTTCAAAGATCGCGTCTGGTCAAGGCACGACAAAGGCGAGTCACCTCCGGGGAAGGTGTACCGTTCGGTAGATCAGATAAGATTTCGTGTTCTTCCAAGTTGGGAAGCTGTGGAAAAATCCATCACTGTCATTGCCGTCCTCCATCCGGCCGATAAGCGGCACGTTGAGATCAAAGAAATCGTCTCTGAGCTTGAGAAGCAGCTTAAGAAAGTTAAGTGGCCAGAGGGTTACAAGTGGGATGAGCCGATGTTCATAGCGCAGACTTCTGACTACCTGTCTGCCCAAGATATCCTGGATAGCCAAAGGGGCGACTTCGACTTCCTTTGCTACTGAATCGGCGGTCTGTGCATTCTGGGGCCACCCATTCCAATAGCATTCGGCCAGCTCTCGCAATCAGGTAGCTGCGCAGTGCACGCGTCAAAGCGGTGCTAAATCTCGTGTCAGGCAATCTCGATGACACGTTTATTTAAACGGGTTTTCACCCCAAGGTTCCTCTGGCCGGTCGCTTCGAAATGCTGCCGCTGCCTTCTTGTATGCGCATTCCGAGGTATCTGGTCGGTCATTCCGATGACATCCGGCCACCTAAACCGGAGTATACGGCCACCCCTGATGGAGGGGTGTCTTGAGGCCTGAGTTTTCTGGTTATCATTCTGGGGCCGTTTCGTCACCCGTTTTGGCGGCGCTTTTCCTGAAGGACTGGCCTTCGAGTTCGAGTCTATAGGCGTTGTGCACGAGCCGGTCGAGGATGACGTCTGCGAAGGTGGGTTCGCCGATGACGTCGTGCCATGTCGAGAGTAAGCGACCGATTGATACCCCGCGTCAAGCCGCGAGTGATTGACCTGTTTTTGG
>WQBJ01000083.1 GCA_013032095.1 Ruegeria atlantica
ACACCATGCTGACGACCAGCGGCACGCTGGACCCGGGCACCGGCGGAGATACCGGGGAGGACAAGTTCCTGCCGGTCACCGGCCTGACCGGCAGCTACGGATCGCTGGACATCGATGCCAACGGCAACTGGACCTACAGCGCCGACAACAGCCAGAGCGCCATCCAGGACCTGCAGCCGGGCTCCTACCTGACCGATATCTTCACGGTCACCAGCGCCGACGGGGTGACCAAAACCACGGTGACCATCAAGATCCACGGTGCCGATGACATCCCGGTGCTGACCGCGGGAACCGGGTCTGTGACCGAGGACGATACCGGCAATGGCGACAATATGCTGACGACCAGCGGCACGCTGGACCCGGGCACCGGCGGCGATACCGGGGAGGACAAGTTCCTGCCGGTCACCGGCCTGACCGGCAGCGGAGGCTACGGATCGCTGGACATCGATGCCAACGGCAACTGGACCTACAGCGCCGACAACAGCCAGAGCGCCATCCAGGACCTGCAGCCGGGCACCCACCTGACCGATATCTTCACGGTCACCAGCGCCGATGGGGAAACCGAAACCACGGTGACCATCAAGATCCACGGCGCCGATGACATCCCCGTGCTGACCGAGGGAACCGGGTCGGTGTCCGAGGATGATGTCAGCAATGACGACACCATGCTGACGACCAGCGGCACACTGGACCCGGGCACCGGCGGCGATACCGGGGAGGACAAGTTCGAGCCGGTCACCGGCCTGACCGGCAGCGGAGGCTACGGATCGCTGGACATCGATGCCAACGGCAACTGGACCTACAGCGCCCACAACGGCCAGAGCGCCATTCAGAACCTGCAGTCAGGCGCCTACCTGACCGATATCTTCACGGTCACCAGCGCCGACGGGGCGACCGAAACCACGGTGACCATCAAGATCCACGGCACCAATGACGTTCCAGTCATTGGCGGTACGGTTGTAGGTACGGTGATAGAATCCAGCGAACATGGGGCAGTTGGAAAACCCATTTATGGCCAACTGACCGCGGAAGATCCCGACAGCGATGAGTTCACCTGGTTTGGCAGTATTGCGGGAATCTATGGCACCTTTGTTGTCTCTGAAACAGGCAAATGGAGCTACACGCTTAACGAAGACCTGACCAACAGCCTGAGCACGGGCGATGAGGAAAAAGAAATCTTTACTGTCACTGTAGAGGATGGAGACGACGGAACCGCCACGCAGGAGATCATCATCACTATCTTTGGCAGTAATGACACCATGATCGAAGGCAGCGGTGAAATCACCGGCGATGCGGGCAATAATATAATCATTGGAAGCGACGGGTTTGATATCATTCGTGGCAGCGAAGGCGCCGATGAGATCACAACCCAGGCAGGGGCCGATATAGTTGCCGGCACGCTGGACGAATTTTCAGGTGACCTGCTGAATGATCTGTCGCTCGAAGACAAAATAATCCTCACCGGCAGTACCCTGGCCCGGAGCGATATCGGGTTCGACTACGACAGCGGGGCCTGGACTGTGTCGGTCGATACCAATGGTGACAACATCACATTCACGCTCAACGGCGATTACAGCGGCGGCGACCTGATGGCGGTTGCCCATGGCTTCGATACCATCATCACCTTTGAAACCTTCCTGCCGACACTTGCGGATAAGCAGGAGGTTGATGCCAGCCAGGTCAACGGCATCAACAACCAGAATTACCTGACCGGGGATGGCAACAGCGATTTCCGGATCACGCTGCAGGACATGGGTTACGCGGCTTATGACAACGTGATGGGCGTCTATGAGGTAGACGAAAGCGGCAATATCGTGAACACGCAAATCCTGTTCGACAATGCCAACAGTGATAAAGAGGCGCAGGCGCAGATCAGGGATGTGGGTGCGGGCCACAAACTGGGCTTCTTCATCGTTCAGGATGGCGCTGATTGGCTGGAAGGGCTGGTTGATGATGAACGTGACACGATCAGCTTTGTAAACAGTGCCGGTGAGGCCGCGGATCTCGATGATGGCAACGACATTTTCATTGCTGTCAATGGTGTTGCGACCGACGAGACCATCTTCCACAGCTACTCCAAGGATATGAACTCGGACGGACTGCAGCACGTGTTGTCCGGCGTCGAGAAAAAAACCGGCAACATGATTGTCGGCTTCGAAGACCGCAAAGGCGGTGGCGACCGCGACTATGAGGACGTCGTCTTCAGAATCGAACTCGGTGATGGGCTCGTGGTTATATGATAGTTCAGCACAGTGAGGTGAGTTCCATATCTTCTTTGCGCTCAGCCATGATACAGGTACCTTGCGATGGCCCTCACAGGTCATGCCAGGGACCATTTACAGCGTTCCTCTCCGCAATTCGCCCGTCTCGCTTTGTCGCGATAGGCAAGACGGGTTCACGATCCCACTCTTGGACAGCTTACAGAAAAATTGTCCGAGGTACTGATACCTCAAAATTCAGACGGAGCGCCCTGCCAGGTCCAACCTGGACTTCGCCCAAAACGTCCGCTCCATCCCGCCCACTCCACGTGGTTTGTTTACCTGTGATCTGCGAGAACGGTCATGCGCAAAGTGGATGGCCAGGCCGTCACTTCTGTATGAGATGTAATGGCTCTGTAAATTTTCACGACCCCTGGCGCGACAACAACTTGTTCGGAACAGCAGCACACCCTTGGGGAAAATGAATGCGTGAAAGTATGGCAGTAATGCTGCCTGTTTACGGATTAGCGGTTAAACTCCGTACCCGGCAGTTTCCATCGGCCCGGAGCAGAGTTTCACAACCAAACCGGCCTCGTCCGCAGTCAGGACCTTTTTCCAGCTGCCGCTGGTACCAGAAGTGAAAAATGACGACGGGTCCCACTCGCCCCGCTTGCGCCCGCTCAGGCGGCTGAAGCTGCAGGCATCGACCACCGACCGCAAGATAGCGCTGTCATCCTGCAGGCCGAGGTCCCGGCAGACCTGACCAAATTCACCAACCGGATCTTCCAACAAATCTTCGTAACGCAGTGCAGTCAGCCGGTCAGCCCGTTGCTCCCGCATGTTCTGCAGCATCCGGTTCGCACCCAGCCAGTTGCGGCAGGCCGCACGGATCAGCTTCTCCCGATCCAGGGGGCCTTCGGGGTCCAGCTTGAGGATCTGGCGTCGTTTTGCATGGCCGAACAGGCTTACCGCGACATCCCGGGGATCGCGGTTGATGAAGACCAGCATCGCCTCGGGAAAAGCCGAGAACAGGGCTTCCACGTCCTTCCAATTACCGGGTGTCTTGTCACCATGCGCCCTGGCACGGCCCTCCGGATCATGTTCGGCGAAGCGCTCCAGCACAAAGTGGCGGATCAGGCTGTCGACATGGCTGATGCGGATGGGCTCCAGCACCGGCTTGCCGCTGAATACCAGTTTGCTGTCCAGGTCCAGCAAGTGTTGGTACTCCTGGAATACCCTGACAAACAGCGGCCGAAGCCGATCGAAGTAATGTCCTTCACCCGAGCAAGCGGCTTCCGGATGCGCATCCAGAAGCCGCATCAGCCAGGTCGTCCCCCCTTTGGGTGGCCCTGCCACGAAGAAATAGCTGTGATTTGTGTCTCGAATTTGCATCTCGATGTGACTGTTCCAACAAGTCAGGATGGCATCTTGATCCGCGCGGCCTCGGGCACCAGGCTGTTCATGCGCGCGATATGCTCAGGCAGGCAACGTGTCAGGAAGTCATATTTCTGCACTACGTGCGCCCGCGCGGCCGGGCCAATATGGGCATAGGCACCGGGATTGGCCAGCACATCGATTACCTGGTCGGCCAGCGCACCATGGTCAAAAAAATCCACCAGAAGCCCCGTTTCACCATGAGTGACGGCCTCGCGCACTGGTGCCACATTCGAGGACACCACCGTGGCCTGCATCGCCATTGTCTCCAGCAGTGACCAGGACATCACAAATGGCATGGTCAGCGCCATGTGACAGCGGCTGAGCTGGATGATCTGACGGTACGAAGAAAACGGCACCCGACCAACGAAATGCACGCGCTCCCAGTCCAGCAGATGACCAACCTCCGCCTCCATCTGGCCGCGGAACCCGCCGGGATGGCCGCTCTCGCGCCCATAGGAGATTTCATTGCCGCCGATGGCGATCACCCGCGCCTTGGGCCGCACATCAAGGATTTTCTGCAGGGCGCGCATGAAGATATGGAATCCGCGGGCTCGCTCCATGTTGCGTGCCATATAGGTGAATATCTCGTCTTCTCGCGTAACAGTCCGCCCCAACCGCCCCAAAGTCAGGTTGGCCGCCGGATTGGGCCCCAGCATATCGGTGCGGATGCCATCATGGCAGGTGTAAAACTTGTCATGGAAGCTGTCGGGAAAGGTCGCCTTCTGCCACTCGGTGGGCACATGACCCAGATCCACTGTCTGAATGCTCGCAAAAGGCACCGCATTGCGTGCATGCAGCAGGAAGGGCGCATGCTCCGATACGGGCTCCTCGGGATCGAATCCAACCATCCCTCCGGAGCGCTGATAAAAATATTCAAAGAACCCGAGGATTGGTATATCCGGCCAAATCTCCTTGAAGAACAAAAGCTCGCCCCAGCCTGTATGACCCAACACCAGATCCGGCTTGAACCCATCCTGGCGCTCAAGCTGCCGCGCCGCCATTGCCGCACCAAAACCGGTGCCGGTGGCCTCTTCCCAGGCTTTGGACAAACCGTAAGCGTCTTTGGCCGGGCTATGGTGCGGTGCGTAGACAACGGATTTCACGCCTGAGATCTGTGGCGCCGGGTTGCGCTGGGTCAGAAAGACCAGCTCATGTCCGCCCTGTGCAGCCAGCCATTGAATCAGTTCGCGATACTGACCGGGCATATTCTGATGAACGAACAGAATCTTCACTTCAAAAGCCTCTCCAGATAGGTGCCATAGGTATTTTTTGAAAACATTTCGGCCCTGTTGCGCAGGGCCTGGTTGCTGATCCATCGCCGTCTCCAGGCGATTTCCTCAGGGCACCCGGCCTGCAAGCCCTGACGTTCCTCCAGAGTGCGCACGAGATTGGCCGCATCCAGCAATGAAGTATGTGTACCTGTATCCAGCCAGGCATAGCCGCGCCCCATGGTCTCAACCCGAAGGTTGCCTTCATCCAGATACATTTGCAGCAAATCGGTGATTTCCAGCTCCCCGCGGGTTGAAGGTCTGACATTCCGCGCGCGTGCCGGTGCGGTACCGTCGAGGAAATAGAGGCCCGTCACGGCAAAATTCGATGGCGGGTCAGCAGGCTTTTCGATGATCTTGCACGCCCGGCCATCGGCATCGAAATCCACCACCCCATAGCGTTCGGGATCGGCGACGTGATATCCGAATACCGTGCCGCCGCCCCGCGCATCCGCCATTGCCAGCAAGTTCGGGAGGCCGTGACCAAAAAAGATATTGTCACCCAATATCAGCGCGCTCGGGTCGCCATTCAGAAAGTCTTCCGCCAAAAGATAGGCCTGCGCCAGCCCGTCCGGCCTGGGCTGTGCAATATAGGTCAGCCGCACGCCCCATTGGCTGCCATCGCTCAGGGCGCGCTTGAACTGATCCTGGTCCCGCGGCGTGGTGATGATGCAGATTTCACGAATGCCCGCCAACATAAGGACCGAAAGCGGGTAGTAGATCATCGGTTTGTCATAAAGCGGCAACAACTGCTTGCTGACCGCAATGGTGATCGGAAACAGCCGCGTACCGCTGCCCCCGGCCAGTATGATCCCCTTGCGTGTGCTCACCCGATCTCCCCCATTTCGTTCAGGATCTCGCTCAAGCCTTTTTTCCAGTCCGGACGCCTGATGCCGAATGTGACCGTCAGAGAGGTGCAATCCAGGCGGGAATTATGCGGGCGTTGCGCAGTCGTCGGATAGTCGCAGCTGGAAATATCCTCGACCTCACAGGCGATACCGGCCTGTGCAAAAATTTCGCGCGCAAAACCAGCCCAACTGATATCCGGGGTTCCCGCGAAATGATAGGTTCCCGCCTTGGCCGGATCGGTGCCAAGCTGCTCTGCCACTGCAAGGCAGGCCGCTGCGATATCGCGAGCCGGTGTCGGCCCCCCAATCTGATCGGCAACGACGGACAGACGATCCCTCTCCTGCCCCAGCCGCAGCATGGTGCTGACAAAATTTGCACCATGGGCGGACACCACCCAGGACGTGCGCAGAACAGCCGAGACGCCCCCCGCCGCCGCAATGGCCTGTTCGCCGGCCAGTTTGGTGCGCCCGTAGGCACCCAAGGGCGCTGGCGCAACCTCCGGCCTCCAGGGCTGTTCGCCCTCGCCGGGAAAAACATAATCGGTCGAGATCGACACAAAGGGTATGCCCAGAGCCGCACATTCTCGTGCCATCTCACCTGGCGCAGCCCCGTTAATCGCCATGGCCAGCGCCTCGTCCTTTTCGGCCTGGTCCACGGCGGTATAGGCTGCGGCATTGATGACAGACCGCGGACAAACAGACCGGATCACCGACGCACAGACACCCGGCTGGCTCAAATCCGCCTTCGACCGGTTCAGGCACTTCACGTGCGGATAGCGTGCCAGTTCACTGCCCAATTGCCCGCCGCGTCCGAATACCAGAACGGTCATGCGCGCCCACCCCCGGAGGAGATAGTTTCAGCCGGTTGAAGCAGGTAGATCATGCTTTGACCCCCAACCGTTCCCCCACTCCCTCCTGTTTCATCAGCGCCCGCCACCAGGTCTCGTTATCCAGATACCATTGCACCGTGCGCTCCAGCCCTTCCTCCAGCGTGACAAGGGGCCGCCAGCCCAGTTCCCGGCGGATGCGGGTGGCGTCGATCGCATAGCGCTGATCGTGACCGGGGCGGTCAATGACAAAGGTGATCTGATCCGCATAGGGTGTAGCCTTTGGCCGCTTGGCATCCAGGATCGCGCAGATCATCTGCACCAGATCAATATTGCGGACCTCATTTTCACCGCCGATATTGTAGGTCCTGCCCACACGGCCCCGCTGCACCACCCGCAACAGCGCCTCGGCGTGATCCTCGACATAGAGCCAGTCGCGCACATTCTCGCCCTGGCCGTATACAGGGATCGGCTGTCCGGCCAGGGCGGTCAGGATCACCACCGGAATGAACTTTTCGGGAAAGTGATAGGGCCCGTAATTGTTTGAACAATTGCTCAGCACCACCGGAAGACCATAGGTCTTGTGCCAGGCGCGAACCAGGTGATCTCCGGCTGCCTTGCTGGCCGAATAGGGTGACCGGGGACTATACGGCGTCTCTTCGGTAAACTGCCCGGTCGCCCCCAGCGATCCATAGACCTCATCCGTCGAAATGTGATGAACCCGGAAACTGCCGGGACGTCCCAGCCCCATCCAATGGGCACGCGCGGCCTCGAGCAACGTATAGGTCCCGATTACGTTGGTCTCGATGAATGTTCCCGGCCCGTCGATCGAGCGGTCCACATGGGATTCCGCTGCCAGATGCATCACCGCATCCGGCTGGTGTTGGGCTAAGACCGCATCCAGCGCCGCGCGGTCACGAATGTCGGCGCGCACAAATATGTAATCGGGCGCATCTGAGATCGGCGCCACATTCTCAATGCAACCGGCATAGGTCAAAGCATCCAGACTGACTACCTGGTGGCCGTCACAGATTGCCCGCCGCACAACCGCTGATCCGATGAAGCCGGCACCACCCGTGATCAGGAGCTTCATGCCTCCCCCTCCCGAACAAATGGGCTGTCAAATTCGGCGAACGCGGGAGCGGCGGCGTCCGTTTCACTCAGCACCGGTCTCCCTTCCAGGTACCACGCGATGCCGCAACTGTCCCAGCGCACCGTGCCGCTACTGTCCGGGACGTAATAGTTGGAGCATTTGTAAAGAACCTCGGTGTTAGGTGCTCGGGTGACAAATCCATGCAGAAAGCCTTTGGGCACCAGCACCTGTCGACCATTTTCGGCGGACAACTCGACCCCCACCCAAGACCCATAGGTCGATGATCCCTTGCGTATATCAACCGCCACATCAAAAAGCGCTCCGCGCCCGCACCGCACCAGCTTGTCCTGGGCATATGGAGGGGCCTGGTAGTGCAATCCGCGAAGGGTGCCCGAGGCGATGGAAAGCGAATGATTATCCTGCACAAAATCCAGGTCGATACCATATTCAGCCAGTCTGCGCCGGTTCCAACTTTCACTGAAAAACCCACGCGCATCTCCAAGCCGTACCGGTGTCAGTACAAGCACACCTGGCAGAGCGGTTTTTTCGATTTTCATACCAAGTTTCAACTCGATCGGCACAACCTACCGCCCCGGAAAATCCCCGCATTTCGGGGCTGGAAAGATGCAAAATTCATTCCGCGCCCCCGTTCCGAAGACGCCTCCAGCACTCAAAGTGTTATGAGCGGGGTCCAACAAATACCAGATTTATGGCGCGCCATATCGCCTCATATCTGTCGCCTTCCGTGCCATCTCGCACTTGCCTGAAGCCGATAATTTGACAACAGGCCAGAGACCTGAAGCCATCCGATGCCGGTTACGGATACAATAAAACATACAAGGCGAATTGCCCATTTGGCAGAGGCCTCACGATGGAAACCAACTCGCTCCCACCCGCCAATACCTCCCGGCAGAGATGGCTACTCCGCTAGTGAATGCACGATGAGGTGCCTATTCTGCCGGAACCGGCTTATCAGGCACATATAGTCACCTCTACCACGGCGCGGATGAAGGTCAGTTGCCGGGAAGCCCGACAAAACGCCCCCACATGCCTCGGATGCTTATCAGCCAAACCTAATTCCCGGCCAAATCTGCCGGTGGAACCAGACCCGCTACCAGATTCCGGGCTCATTGACTTGAATACAGTCATCGCGACGCCCTGAACTACGGGTAGCGTGATGAGCGGTCTTTTGACTGACCGAAGGGCCAACCCAGGCGGAGAAACAACTTGCGTCAAAATTCACAGAGCCCGTCTACGGGCAGCGGCCGAAGTCAAAGCTCAACGCGAAACCGGGACAGGCGGCGGCGGGGAAGAAAGGATGTGAGGCCGGATGTACCACCACCGAGCAAAAGCGGCACATCTCCTCCCCGCTTGAGCGCCGTATACCACAAACCTGCATCGGTGGAACCGGATAGTGTTGCGCAGCACTTGGCGAATGCGGCCGCGATCACCTCCATCGATTTGATGCCCTCACGCGCCCCTTGCCTCTGCTCTCCCCGCTCGATCGGCAAGATTGTACAAAACTGGATTATCCTGAACAACGTGCTCTGGTCGGACAGCTCATCTTTTGAGGAGATCCACGCATTGAAGCGTCGATGATCCTGATTTCGACCATCAGCAGCACCCTTGTGGTTAAACCTCCAGACCAGCAGACGGAACCAATGGAGACCCTCCATCCAGCGGGATACACGGGGGAGTGAAACATCTAAAAAAGCATCTCTATCGATGCACCTGCGACAGCTTTTTTCCTGCTCCATGTCTGTCGTGAGACCGTGACCCAAGGATCACGGGCATGAGCGATAAAGTCAGAAGGACAAGGTTTCCTGACAGGATGTAGGTGAAAAGGGCATAAACAGGGTTTCTGGTAACTACCAGAACCGCCAATGCCAAGACAAAGCCAAACAGAAATGCTACAATCAATCGACCTAAAAGCATGGTTGTGAAATTCCTTTCAGGCATTTTGACGACATCTTAGAAGGCAACCGAAGCGGGCCTCATCCCCGCCGCAATTGAGTGGCCACCTGATGATCGCCTTCCGCCACGACATATCAGATACTCAGATGCATCTACGCAGGTGATGATCGTCGCGCTATAGCTTTGCGGCACAGGCTACAGGGTTTGGCACGCAAGGCTGCCGAACTGGTGCGATACGGCCCGTGAGCGCAACGTTAACATTCACAAACTGCAGGTTTCATGACCAAAAACCGATGTGATCATCGTGAATGCCGACCTCTTTGTGGTCATCTCTCGACGTCCAATTCGGCTATTGGTTTTTGGAGCCCCGGATACGGCCGCAAATATCTGTACGGCAGGCTTTGCAGGCCGAAGCCGTTCTGTTTGCCCGCCTCCGTCACCGGCACTTCACGTATGAGGGCTTCGCGGTCGGTATCGGTTCTGGCAAAGAACCCGACACGGTGTTGAGCATCCGGCTCCCATTCGTCCCGGCCAATCCGGACAGGTTTGCCGCACTCACTCTCGTTTACACGATCCGTGGCACTTTCAACCTTCTGAAAAGCAGCAACAGGTCAGGTAAGACTGAAATACATCTCGTGTTCGCCCTTTTTCTTTCGATCCGGGTTTAAGACACAGGCGTCACACAGTTCCGAATATGCCTGCAATCTTATTTCGGCAAGCATGTTTGTGTTCGAAAGGAATATCCAAGGATCGCTGATCTGAATTTACCAATTTAAGCGTAAATTCAAACGGTTCCCCAATACCCCATGTGCCGCGAAACAAAATGTCTCAAAGAGGAAATTCTGCGTGTCAAACAGTGCGCAGAGCACCATATGGCTATAGGAGCTGAAGGGTATACCGCCTACTCTATCTTCACCTTGAACCTAACCTATCAAGGGCAGCTTTTGGGCGGTCGCATACGGGCAATCACTCAAGATCACCACTTACTCAGAGGCGAAGCCGTAAGACCCCCTCCGGCTTCGCCTTTTCTTCATCATCTTGTGAAGCCAGCGCTGAACTGCCTCCGGTTGCATTTGGCACGGCCAGACACCAGATAGTGTGCGCTTTCGCAAAGCTCCACTGAAAAGAAAGGGAGCGAACCATCTCTTTGTCACAGAGCTTATCCTTTGGCAGTTTTACACTTCTTTAAATCCGGAGCGGTTCATGCAGAAGTCTGACGATCCACGTGCGAGATATTGCCCATTATCGCTTCAAGCTGCGGCTTGAGTGGATGTACAGGACATTCGGCAAACGCCTGATCATCGGCAATGAGGCTTACACCAGCAAGACACGATCCTGGGACGGGGTGATGATCGACGATCTCGGCAGGGCAAAGACCATCACGGATGGGAAAATCCGCGTCGATCGGGACGTGAACGGTGCGCGCGGCTTTCTGCTGCGCGCGCTGTATGGCAACTTCGGCCAGTCTCAGGCAGCCGCGTGACAAATGTTGCGTGCGTTGCGGGATAAACGAAGTGTAGATCAGGAGGGTCTCAGTTTCCGCTGCTGAGTCAAACTCTTGTAATACGGTTTGATCTCGCACCCCGGAACTCTTGCCGACAGATCGTATTTTTCCCGGATTTTCTGGACGGCGCTATAGATTTCAAGCAAGTCTTCTGAAACCAGAACCAAAGCCGCATCTACACCTGAACATGTTTCCAATTCAAGAAAGTAACCTTCTTCATCATTACCAAAAATTCGCAGAATAAAATCTGCTTTTTGGCCTTCATAAAAAGCTTGAATAACCTGGAAAACACAATCGGGATCGGTCTGCTCAAACAGCAACTCGGTACGGTAGCAGCGCCCTTCGTTTTCAAGCTCAACTTTCGCAAAGTAATCATTACCATCCATCAATACACACCGTGCAAATGTTTTAAACAAATAAAGCAAGGAATACCGTTATTATACACGAGCAAATCGCGCAAAACACGGCTTGACACATGGAATATGAGGCAATCGCCTAAAATAGCGGCAAACTTTAGATTAATTTTTCCACAATCGGGTTTGATACCCCTGCCGGAGCTCATTTTGCGACTGACCCGGTTTGCTCTAACCTTTTGCACTCCGTCTAACCGGATCGCAAATTGTTCGACGTCAAGTTTCCAAGCGATGGTTGTGGTCACCAACCCCCGCCTTGCGTCGAGTACAACCTCTTGAACCCAAAGCAATTTGCTTTCAGACATGGTGTTCGCACGCCGTCAAACGCTGGCCTTATCACAAATGGAACAAAAATTCTGAATCTGCAGTTCTGCGACCTGATGGTGGAAATCCATAGCCACGAAGCTTTGACATCTCCAACTTCACAGGCCCGGCCTTCGTGTCCAGCAACCGTTCATTGCTGCCTCCACGCATCCTTTCGTCCATCGCTGCGTCCGTTTTTCTGGCGCTGCAAAGCCGGTGGTCGGCTTCCGCGTCTCGCCAATCTGGATCACTTGCCCCATAGCTTTGGGCTTCTCATCCTTTTCCATTCTCAGCTCCTTTCACACAGTCTGAAAGGAACCCCCCGCCTCGGATCACGGTAGGAAACCGGGTTGCCCCGGTCCCCCCGTACAGATCCCCGCA
>WQBJ01000084.1 GCA_013032095.1 Ruegeria atlantica
TGGTCATCGGCAACGAGGCCTATACCAGCAAGACCAGATCCTGGGATGGGGTGATCGAAGAAAATCTCGGCGGCGCGAAGACCATCACTGATGGGGAAATTCGCGTCGATCGGGATGTGAATGGCGCACGAGGCTTCTTGCTTCGCGCGCTCTATGGCGACTTAGCCCATTCTCAGGCAGCGGCGTGACTTATGTTGCGTTCGTTGCGGGATTAACGAAGTGAATAAGAGGATCAACAATTTCTTCGGCATCGTTAAACTCGATGCGTTCTCTTTTCTTGTTCTTTAATTCCGCAAGCGCGTAGAGCAACAGAAGCGGCTTATGGGGCGCAAGTTTCCCGCCCTTCGCAAAGATTCTGATTGAGCCAAACCTGCCGACTACATCGTCTGCCATTTCTTGTTCTGCTCTCGCTCGATAATTTCTTGGCAACTAATTTATCAGATTGATAACAACAATAAAGATTGGAATTTGTGCAAAGGATCGACGCGCAAGGCCGAAATGCGGCGTGCCATTCTATTATCTCGAGATGTCCGACTTCCCGTTGAAGCAGGGTGTTGTCGCTGCAATGGAAGCGAGCCAACGGTTCGTCACTCAAGACGTTGGGGAAGCCGCTGCATGAATTGGATGGAGCATGTCACCAGCTTTAGCACTCGAAGAACCATATTGGTTGAACACAAGCTGCGGTGAAGGTCTCAAGGCCAAGAGCTGTGCGTCGAACAACCCGAAGATGGCGTTGTCAGTCTGGCTCTGAACAAGAATACTTTCGGTGCCGCGACGCCAAGTTTCAATTGATAGTGAAGCGGTCTTCATCGCAAAACATTGGCAGGTTGCTAAACCATTAATATGAGCAGCCTCCGTTGATCTACCAACACCCTACCTTGCACAAGAAAACGGCACCATACAGGCCAGTTTTGAGCAGAAAAGTATTGTGCGGGGCCCTTGGTATCAATTCAGAGATCCACAGTTCTTGACCAATACACACACCCAACTCAACCTTAGGGGTAGCACAACTCTCTTGGGAATATTGGGCTTAAGGTAACGGCCATAATTCTGATTCAGACAGCGGAATACTGCAGTTGAACAGACAATTTTGACAGCCAATGACTTGCCCTGTTTTTGAAGAAAGGTGTTTCGACTTGTTCACGGTTTCCAAATGGCTGAACCTTCACAACCTGCAAGCACCGGTAATTCGGGATGTTCTCACAGCTTGCTACATGGGGGAATTGCAGGACAGGCCATCGGAAGTTGAAGAATTGCCTGTCCAGCAAGATGGAGAACTGTGTCTCGGAACCCAACAAGCGTGTTTTGAGGGGTATGTAGCCCCGGCGTTAACCACTGGGTTTCCGGAACACGCCAATATCGCGAAAATACTCCAAAGCATTGAATTCAAAGAGCTGGCAGACGCACAAGACTATCAGCCACATACAATAGATCGTGGCGTAGCATTACCGCCTCTTGTCGTGATGCACTGGAGCGGAAATCCGGAAGACCTGATGTGCCTGGCCCACGAGGCGGCACATGCACTTCAAATCGCACTCTCTGGCAAAAATACTATGCCACCCATCGCGCGAGAAACCTGTGCATTCATTGGAGAACTGCTTCTTTTGCGTTTTACCCAAAAGAATGATCCGGTTCTATATCAGCAATTGAAACAGGTCTGGGCGGAGGAGAATGCGGTCTATCTGCTCGATAATCTGGACACTTTGGCTGACGGATTGCTCAATCCGGAAACGCCCTATCACTATTACATGAATTACCCTCTGGCACGGCTTGCGGCTGTGCGGCTTCTCGGGAGCGAAGACATTCCCCTGATAGATCTGTTTTCGAGCGGCGCATCAGCAATGAAGCACTTGCCCATCGCGGAGATGGCAGCACAAACAGCCTCCCTGGCCAATTTCTTCCCCGAGTTCCCAGAACCAAATCCGAACATCCCAAAACTGGACTTCTACAGAAACCTGGGGGCCATCACACTGCTTGATCTTGAAGCGAACAACAGTCAGGTCAGATCGAAGCTTCAAGATTACTACTCGACGCTTCAGGCTCACCTTTTCGAGGATACTTTTGTTATCTGGCTATCAGAAGACCAAAGGCCAATGGGGTGTGCGACTTGGGTTGAGCAATCCAGCGATGGCGCATCTATAGTTACACGGCTAACTGCACCGTACGGCGGGCATGTTCGGCTACAGCAATTGCTGCACATTAAACGCAAACCTGCCAACTCGAATGAGTTGCGTGAGCAGGATGAGCCAGCATGATCTTGGATCTCTATACCAGCGTCGGTTTCGCCATCGAGCTTCTGACCCGCTCCGAATACCACCGGGAGTTCAATACGAGCCAGTATTTTGACGTAGAAATACTCCCCCCGCTCTGGTGCAACCAAGTGTGTTTTTACCTGAGCGACGAAGGCATTCCTACAGCGATGATCACTTGGGCGTGGCTATCGGAGGGTGCCCAGACGGACATTCATGCAACAGGCCGCTCCTTGAAAGAAGACGAATGGAACTGTGGCGACCTGTTGTTTTTCAACGATTGGATAACGCCTTACGACAACACGCGCGACGTTCTGAAGGACATGACCCACAATGTCTTTCCAAACGAGGTAGCTACAAGCCTGCGCCGTAATCCCGACGCTTCGGTTAGGCGCATTAATCGCTGGACTGGAACCAACCTAAGAAAACCCCAACACAAGAATACGGCCTCAGATTTGATTGAGGGCGTAAAGAGTGGGAGGAGTACTTCGCCTCTTCCCAAATTTAGGAGACAGGTAAAACAGTCTGCTCTCAGTAACTCGGCTGAAAACAACTAAGCCGTAACAGGAGGAATACTCCAATGAACTACGATTTAGAAAAAGAAATGACCGATCTGTGCAGCCTTGTAAGCTTTGGCGGTCGCGGTGGAGGTAGCTGCGGCGGCAGAAGTAACACTCGCAACACCGGGACCGGTGTTTGTGGCAGCCGAGGGAGCATTAGACAAACCGGTCGTGGCGTGAGTCGCAGAAAAAGAGGACAAAAAAGCAGAAGCTGGGGACGCGCCTTTAAAGACTGCATGAGAAAGGATGACACATGGCAGGGCTCTGACACCCCGGCGACGGACACTGCAATTGGATGCGCCGCAAAAGCGACATTCGAGCGTCGATAAGCCCCGGTGGCGTGCCACCAGGCACGCCGCTTTCACTCGCGAAGGGTTTTCACATGAAATATGGATGGGTTATCTATATCGGGTGCCTGGGGCTTGCGCTGGCAATTGACACCTATATTTCCGTCAATGCCATATCCGCAAGGGATTTTATCCTTGTCTGGCTAAATGAAATATTCGATCAGAACTCCCCTTTTGCCAGTGAAATGTTCGCCAATGCAATTTTCCGAACACTCCTCACAATAGCAGGCTCACTTGCAATAATCCTGCCCGCCTTTTGGATAATCGGGAAAAAAACGATCCTTCGGTTCTTCTCCCCACGACCCATTCCAGTCGTGTATTTTATTTTGATCTTCTTTTACTTTTACCATAACAGCGAAAACAAACATGAAATCGTTTATGCTGTTTTGGTCTTTGTATCCCTTATAATTGTTATTGCCCGTGAGCATATTTTTTTCTTTTCCCAGCAGTGGTTTTGTCGGTCGAAATTTGGATTGATTATGTCTGCCGTTATTGCTCATATCACATTTATCTTACTCCACCCGTTAGTATTTACGGAAGGTCGTATTTTAGGAACGCTCTTGATGGTGAATCTTTGGATTTACACGGTTTCCCACAAAAACTATTGGATGGGTATCTCTTTGCACATGGCCTGGAATTTCCTTTTCCCCGAAAGTGCATTGTTTCATTACGCCGTGTTCCTGCACTCTTGCTACTTGGCATACGGCCTTGAAACCTATCCGAAGTTCCTCACAGAACCGTTTGAAAATCTTGCATCAAGGCCAGGCGTTTCAAGGGTTTTCGAAGCCTGGAGGTGTTTTTGGTCATTTCCAAGAGAGTTGTATTCAAAACAAATTGCCCGTCGTAGGTCAATCTAACAGGAAGGTGCCCACGAAACGAAATACAGAGTGGAAGGGGTACTCTGCCTCTTTCTTAATCCAAAAGGCAAGCAAATCGGTTTGCTCTCACAACCCAGCTGGATACAACCCGGCCCCAAAGGGAGGAACACTTTAATGAAGCACCGACCGGATACGGCCCCCTAAAATTCATTTGTTGGTGTTTATTTTTATTGACGCCAACCTCCAAGCGAAGGGATCATCTATGATAACAAACACCAAATCAGTCATTTCCATTTTTCTAGCCGCCGCTTTAGTTGGGGCAACTTTTTACTTTATCCCGCGCAACGCTTGGGAAAGCGATAACTGAGTTTCATCGAAACAAGAATAGTTTCAGGCAATCGATGATCAAGCATTTTCGGCAATTGCCAAGCCCCAGGCCGCTAAAATCTGAAGACCGGAATACTCCTCATAGCTCAACTGAAACGCTTCTTAATTTTCGCGAGTTTAACAAAGACGATTGGTAGTGACCAGCAACAAGGAAGCTAGTGAAGCCCCCCTTTCATGGTTTGGCAAGACGCTTTGGAAGTTCGCCCCTTTTTATATCGAACTTGTCTTCCTTGCCATTTGCCTGCGACTAATAGGACTAGTTGAGCCCTTTATGTTTCAGGTCATTATCGACCGCATTCTGCCATTCCAGCGTGAAGCTTCACTGTTAGTCGTCGTTGTGATTTTCGCCGCTGTTGGACTGTATCAGCTTACCTTTGAAATTCTCTCCGAACTGCTGGGGATGCTCACAGCGAACCGCGTCACCCGCGAACTCGGCGCTCGTATCTACGATCATCTGTTCAAGCTGCCCTTGGGATTTTTCCGAAAGTGGTCTGTAGGGGAAACAATAGCGAGGATCGGCGAGACCGACACGATACGGGCTTTTCTGGTCGGAACATCGACCGGCGTGTTTCTGGATCTGGTCTTCGTCTTTATCTACATTGCGGTCCTTTTCTTGCTATCCCCCCAATTGACGCTGATTGTTTTGGCGGCACTCCCCATTCAGGTTCTGATCTACATCGGGTTTGGCCCCTTCCTCCGCCGCAGGCTGCGCCTGCAGTTTGACGCCGGGGCCGCCCATCAAGCCCAAATGGTTGAAAACCTTTCCGGGATCGGAGCCGTCAAAGCTCTCAGCGCCGAGAGCAAAATGCTCGATAGGCTCAACCAGACGCTTCAAACAACTTTAAACGCGGGTAACCGTGTCGGTCTGCTGAATGTCTGGAACGATAAGCTTCTGTTTCTTGTGGATAGGGCGGTTACAATCAGCATCATCTATTTTGGCGCTCAGGCAGTGTTTTCAGGCCAGATGACCCTTGGAGAGTTGATTGCTTTTCACCTGTTGGCAGAGAAGGTCACAGGCCCCATCGAAAACTTCTCAGGTCTCTGGGAAAGCTGGCAGAATATCCGCGTATCCCGCCAACGGCTCGGTGACGTGGTGAATACACAAATGGAGCCTTTTGAGGCTCTGCCCAAACTTCCACCCGAGGTCGCAGGGCATTTGGAATTCAAGGGTGTGGGATTTGCCTACACGCCTTCGACACCAGTCCTGAAAAGCTTTGCATTCAGGGCAGACCCAAACACACTCACGCTGGTCGTTGGCCCGTCCGGCAGCGGGAAGTCCACATTTGGAAGACTGGCCTCTGGGATCGAACAACCGGATACCGGTTCCGTTTTGCTCGGGGGGCTGAATATCTCCGAGTACGATCCGCATAGTGTGCGAACGCAGATAGCTTACGTCCCGCAAGACCCATATCTGTTCTCAGGTACGCTTCGCGAAAACCTCATCCTAGGAAACGCGCAGGCAACTGATGGCCACCTAGAACAAGCATTGCGGATTGCTGCGGCTGATGGGTTGGTCGCACAACTGCCTCAAGGCTTAGATACCTTCGTAGGTGAACGCGGCTCATCCCTGTCAGGCGGACAACGGCAACGCATCGCAATTGCGCGGACACTCCTGCAAAAGCCAAAGGTCATCATTCTGGATGAACCGACCAGTGCCCTTGACAAGTCGGCCCGGCATCAAATGGCAAAGGAGCTTCAGAAGCTGAGACATGAAGCAACGTTGATCATCATTACGCACAGCCCCGATACATTTGAAATCCCGGATCAGATCACAGAGTTTGAAGGGCTGGTATGACGCAAGCTTCTGACCCGATGCGCATGACGTCGCCGACATTGCACCTGACAATTCTGACCACCATAACGGTCTTTGTTGCCATTCTCGTCATGACGTTTGTGTTCAGGATTGAAGTTGTAGCACGGGGCCAGGGGCGAGTGGTTCCGTTGTCCCGAGTGCAAGT
Organism: Ruegeria atlantica; assembly: GCA_013032095.1. GTDB lineage: Bacteria > Pseudomonadota > Alphaproteobacteria > Rhodobacterales > Rhodobacteraceae > Ruegeria > Ruegeria atlantica_E. The sequence goes on from WQBJ01000084.1 coordinate 6,320, forward strand.
TGTGCAGCCGGAGTTTCCGGGGCGGATTACGGCCATCCATGTCCAGAATGGTATGTCCGTCGCAAAAGGTCAGGTTCTGCTCGAATTCGATACCACCGACGCCATTGCCAAACTGGGCACCATACGCGCAGAGCTGGAACGGTTGCGCATCGAGAATGCCCGCCTGGACGCCAAGGCAGCTGCCTTGGAGAAAGAGGCTTTCTCTGAAGATCAGGCAGCAAAACTGTACCTAGTTCCGCCAAATTTAATCGACCATCCCGTTGGTGTCGAACAGCGTTCCTTGCTGATGGCAGAGTTGGCCGACTTGCGAGCATCCTTTGCACAGATCGATGCACGGGAGGAAGCAAGCCGCCGATCCGAGGTTGTTACGAATGCCAATATCAGGCGCATTGATGCCGCCCTTGAAATCCAGGCAGAACGGCTGGACACCGCAACGCACTTGCTCAAACAGGGCACCGTCAGCCGCTCAGCGTTTCTCGATGTTCTTCAAACCCACACGGAACTGGAGCGTGAGCGCGATGTTCAGGTCGAGGAACTTGAAAGAAAAATCGCAGATCGAACAGTCCTTGCAAGTGAGCGCACAAGCATCATCACCGAGCTACAGAAATCACTACTTTTCCGGAAAGCAGAAATTGACGCACGCCTTGCCGTATTGATCGAGAACGAACGCTCGGCCCTTCGCCATTTCAGTGCCACTGCTCTCAAGGCTCCTGTGACCGGTATCGTGGATCAGCTCAAGGTGTTCACGGTGGGTGGCGTTGTACAGGAAGGGGCAGAGCTCATGCGAATTGTGCCCAATGATGCACAGATTGAACTGATAGGGCGGTTTTCCAATCAGGACGTGGGTTTCATGCAAGTTGGTCAGAAAGCAAATATCCGCTTGGATGCCTATCCTTCAGAACGGTATGGTTTTGTTGAAGGGCAGGTATCCGTCATTGCGGCGGACTCAACCGAGGTTAAGGAAGGTGAGTGGGGCTATGTTGTTCGCTTGTCACCAGAACAGGCATTTGTGTCGTCGGGGGGAATTAAGTTTCCGCTTCGACCCGGTATGACGGCAACAATCGATGTGGTTACAGAACACCGCCGCCTCATCAGTTATTTCTTTGCCCCGATCATCCGAACAATCCAGAACGCGATAGGAGAGCGATAAGCCGGATGCGGATAAACGCGCCACAGTGCCACGCAATCCTCTTTCTTTCGACCAACCCCGTTATCCACCTACCCGAGAATACCACCCCCTTCTACGACAAACCAACATTTGTCGGTGACGGAGGGATGGAGCATGACCGAGTATGTTGACCATTATCGGGTTTCGACCGAATGGCAGGGACGCTCCAGCCTCGGGCTGAAAGCGCAACGTGCGATGGTTGAGCAATTCCTGACCCCTGCTGACCAGGAGGTTGCCGAGTTCACAGGAATTCAATCTGGCAAAGGGGACGACCGAGTTGAGCCATGGAACGCATCACCCTTGTGTAGAAGACCCACTCGAAGTTGCTGATCCCGAAGCTGGACAGGTTTTCCCGGAAGGTGTCGTTCATATCGGGGGTCATCGACCAAGGGATTGAACTTGTCGTCTGCGAACACCCGAACGTCTCAACGTTCTTTCCGCACCTGCTGGCCTGCTTCGCCGAGGAGGAGCGCCGGCAGATTTCGGAGAGTATCAGAGCCACACTCAGAGCGGCAAAAAACCGGGGAACCGTCCTTGGCCGGAATGCACAAGCGTTGGCTGCATAATGGCAGCCAGAGACGTGGACATCTTTGAAACGATCCGTTCCGAGTTTGAACGGGCTCTGTTCGAGGCTGGATCGTTTTCGGGTTCAGCAAGACTGTTTGAATAAGCATAGCGTGGAGGCGCTGAAAACCGAGGCGCCGCTCTGGCATTGAAGACAGATCCGTTTTCCACGTGCAGATTCAACTGCTTATCAAGACTGCCCTTCCCCGCATAGTGCGCGAACCCTTCTCATAATGACGCTGCACGCGGAGCTTGCACTGTTTTGGGAAGTATCAACTACGAGTGATGCAGTTGCCTCCAAAGATCTGGCAGAGACTTCGTTGGGATGAGTAATGCGCTCTTCAATGGTCTCCTCGTAAGGGATATTGCCATCGACCACGCTTCTGTTCAGCAGCCGTGATTTCAGTACGTCTTCCGGAGCCGTGATGTGGCAGTGCAGAATCTGTCCGGGGAAAGCTTTCGAAAACATATCGACCTGTTCGAATTTTCTAACGTTGTCGACGAACCAAAATTCCTGACGACGACGTTTAGCCATCTGTGGAACAGCCACGTCAACAACAAGCCATTTGAAATCTGTCTCCAAGTCCAATCGATCGCTGATCTCCTGCAGAAGCTCTCGTGTTATTTCTGTTCCCCGCGGTTTGACCAAACTACGGAGATATAGGCTCGATTTGATCGGCGCAAATCCGTGATCTTCGGCGAGATGTTTACAAATAGTAGATTTTCCAGCGGCTGCCGGCCCGCTCAGCAAAAGTATCATCATTACACCCGGTCAAATTCGAGGCCGTTTCCTCTCCAGGTTTCGTCGTCAAGCGACGTTTCAATGAACTGGCTGCATGCCTTTGAGTATTGCGGGCAGGCGCGATAACCGGGTGCGTTCGCCAGTGAAACACTCCACTCGGCATTTGACTTCTCTAATACAGTCATCGCAATTTCGCGGTCATCCGCACTGAATACCGAAACACGCGTATTGTCGGGGAGAGAGACAGGCGGTTTGACCAACACCTCCAGCATCTCGCCGTTTCGAGCCTGGATGAGCTGCTGTTGCTCTACTTCTGTTCGAGCAATCGGGATTTGGTGTTTGCCGTAATACGATCCATTCGCCGGCCCTTCAGCAAAGCCCGGCTTTCCATCACGCCGAAGTTGGCGTGACATCGCAACGTTAAAGCGGCACAAAGCGAACTCTACGCCCTGGAGAACCGTTGCCGGTATCGACAGGCAGATATGTGGAAACCCCGCCGCCAGTTTTGCCTCCAGGATGGGAGGATACCCGACTGTAGAGAGATGAATGTAGTCGCCAAACCCGCGTTGCACATCCAGGTGCCCTGACTTGCTCCTAAAGTGGGATTTAGCGAACCCGTCCTCTCGGAGGGTCACTTTTGATTTCAGAAACTTTGACCTTGCTATGAACGGCAAGTAGTGAAGCGGCGCAATGTGAAAGACCAGATCAATGTCATTGGCAACAAGGGTATTCAAAATAAGTCCTCAATAACTGAAACTATTTGCGTCAACAGTCCAACTTAAACAATCCAGACGTGTATTGGCGTTTGTGCCTGATCGTGTAACTGCCAGTTGAGTGGCTTCCCTGTTCCGTCAGCCTGCAGACCGGGCGCGTTAATACGAAATGTCCATTTTGGAGCTGCGTCACGAGTGGACTAAAAAAATTGGCGCCCGCCCGCTCCCTTCAGTTGTCTTCGCGCTCACAGCATGAATTCGGCGCTTGCGGCTAAAGTCCGGTTGGTCGCGCCTCCTGCAAAATAGGGAGGCATTGGACATTGGCATGTGTCTCCTCTTCGGCCAGCAACCCTTGTCATCTTCTCTTTCGTTTCTTGGGGGCTGACCATGGTGCGGGCCGTACTTCAAGGCTGGTATCTGGAAACCAGGCCAGCTTGGAACTCATAGATTCGTAATAAGAACCCAGAGCTCCGGAGCATCTGCAATGTAGACTCTGAAAGGTCCACCCTGAGACCACAAGGCCTGACCTTTTCCGATGACATTGAGCCTGTGTCAAAGCATTGACAGCTGGAAATTATCAGTTTGACTTGGCCAACTGGGCACAAAAGGTCCATCGCGGAAGGCCGTTTTGATCTGGTGGAGATCTGTTTTATGCCTTCGAACACTGTCGTGATCGTCTCTTCCGTTGTACTTACCGTGACAACAAATGTTGTGGTAGCAACATCAGTTGCGGCTGGACCGCGAATTTTGAACAGCTATGTACCGGTTGGCATAAACAATCCTTATGGGCGATTGCGTCGCCCAGATTCCAAGCATTTAGCGCCCAAAATCTGTTAGGTTATTGATATTACCTGGTAAAATATTAAGGTCAGCGTGCATTGATTTTGGTTGCGCCACGTGATTCACGGTTTGAAAACGGAGCGGTGACATGAGCGACCTCTACTGGCTGAGCGACAAATAGATGGCCAAACTTTCCTCTTTCTTCCCAAGGTCTCATGGTAAGCCCCGTGTCGACGATAGAAGGGTTTGAGCGGTATTATCTTCGTCAATCACAATGGCTTGCGTTGGCGAGACGCACCTGCCGCCTATGGGCCGCACAAGACATGGTGTGATTGCGGCGGTCGCTCTCCGGGGGCGAACGAGGTCCGGTATGTTGGCCTCATGGATAAAAGCCGTGAGGAGAACGACCTATGGAACACTATGCGGGTTTAGATGTTTCGCTGAAAGAGATTTCGATCTGTGTTGTGGATCGTGAAGGCAAGACACTCGCGCGCGGCGCTTGCCCATCCGATCCCGAGGGTGTGGCAGGCTGGTTTCGAAACCGCTCGCTCAAACCGCGTCGTATCGTGCATGAGAGTGGAATGCTGTCGATTTGGTTGCAGCGCGGAATGACGCGGCTCGGGCTTCCGGCCACTTGCATCGATGCGCGCAAGGCGCACAAGAGCCTTTCGGCCCGGCTCAACAAGTCTGACGCTGCCGATGCCGAAGGGTTGGCGCAGCTCGCCCGAACCGGCTGGTTCACTGCGGTGCATATCCGCAGCGAAGAGGCCGACCGCCTGCGGTGCCTTGTCGGTGCCCGTGAAAGGTTGATCCGGTTGCGCAAGGACCTCGAAGGTCACATCCGTGGCGTCCTCAAAACCTTCGGCATCCGTATGATCGGAATTGGCCAGGGACGACAGAGGCAGGCGTTCCGCGATCAGCTGGCAGCAGCGGGCGAGACCGGCCCGGTTCTGCGGGCCATAGCCGATGCCTTCATCGCTGCCCATGCCAAGTTGTGCCAAGTGGCGGACGACTTGGACAAGGCGGTGAAAAAAACGGCCAAGGTCCATCCGGTCGCGTGCCGCCTGATGACAATCCCCGGTGTTGGTCCGGTCAACGCGCTCAGCTTCATAGCCCTGGTTGATGATCCCGGTCGGTTCAGCCGGACGTCGGATGTGGGCGCTTTTCTTGGGCTGACGCCAAAGCGGCATCAGTCTGGCGAGGTGGATTGGTCGGGGCGGGCCTCGAAATGCGGTGACGGTGTGATGCGCGGGCTACTGTTCGAGGCGGCGTCATGCGTGATCCACCAGGTGAAACGTTTCTCGCTGCTGAAAAGCTGGGCCGTGCGACTGGCCGGACGGCGCGGCTTCCGCAAGGCGGCGGTCGCGACGGCCCGCAAAATCACCGTGCTTATGCTGACGCTCTGGAAAAATGGAACCGACTATCAATGGACAAAGGAGGCCACCGCCTGATCTGAGTTCCCGCGTCTGAAGCGGGGAGCGCAGTCCCGACAGGACGGAGGTTGATCGATCTCGCTGTAGAGTATGGGATGGCCAGGCGCCACACCCCGCACAAGACATTGGAGACGATCCGCCACCAAAAACCATCATGAGGCGCTCAATGCAACCTCGGAGAGAACCATGACCCCGGACGGACATCACCCTCCCACGCTTGACAACGCCGCAATCAGAGAACGCTCTACAGCCGGTGGAAGCGTTGGAGCGAGAGAGGTATCTTCGCGCGGATGATGGCCGGTTTGGCCGCTGAACACGGTGAAGAGAAGACCGTGATGATCGATGCAACTTACCTGAAAGCGCACCGAA
>WQBJ01000085.1 GCA_013032095.1 Ruegeria atlantica
CAGACGGCGGGATCATCATCAAATCGGAAGTTGCTGTCTTTGGTTGATAAAGGCCCGCCCAAATACGCAACTTGGGGGCGGTTGGGCCCACCCGGGGATCGGCTCATTCAATCAATTCGCGAAGATTTCTTCCTGGAATTATCGGCTGACTGGTGAAACCTGCCTGATGCGAAATTTTGCGGCAAATCCTCGGGTTCCATTCAGGACAGGGGCGACAATTTCATTTTTGGAGCGCTCCGTTCCACCTGCCAACTTTCTGTTTGACTTACATTTTTTTCAATCGAGCATGGTCATGCGAACATCTCTCGGGTCCCGCCATGTCGGGGCGCCCGTCAAATGAAAGAGGCTGGTTTGGCTCGGATGAGCTAGCCGCGTTCAGGCGAATAGGCGGGATGTATCTCCTGAGACATGTTCGCAAACAGGCGGCTTAGCGGGCGTGAAAGAGCTTTTTCAAACCGACCCGTTTTTGGTGTGTGCCTGCTCGATATCGCTTTGGAGGAGATTGCCATGTGCTGGTTGTGTGACGCCAATGCGGCCTGGTCCAAATGGGCCGATAATTTAGACGAGGGTTCTGGCGCCAGCGGCGATATTGCCGCTGACAGTTTTTCAGCGGATGAACCAGGATCAGGTGGCGCCTACATTGAGGAGACCACCGATGCTGCCGGTTCGGTTGACACGGAATATTCGTTCTCGGTCGGGGATACGTTTGCGGGCAGCCTGGATGTAGATGACGTTGACTGGGTTGCGATCACACTGGAGGCCGGGCAGTCATATGTGTTCACCTACAACGGAACAATATCAACAGTGAGGCTCGGGGTATACGGCAGTGACAACAGTTGGCAGACGACCGGATACGTCTATGCGGATGGGAGGAATACCGAGCTTATCTACACCCCGCACGTCGGTGGCACCTACTATTTATCTGCAAGTTATGTCGACGGAGCAACAACCGGTACCTATGAGTTCAGCGTTGAAGAGATTGAGCCTGACTTCGCGACCCTGGACGAACTGGCCAGATATCTGACCCACGGGTATTGGGAAGACAATGCGGGTGAGCACCGCAGTTGGGACACCTCCGAGAGCAACGAGATCACGGTCAATCTCAGCGGGCTGAACGAAGACGGGCAGAAACTGGCCCGCTGGGCGCTGGAAGCCTGGGAAATGGTCGCCAATCTCGTTTTCGTGGAAACTGACGGTGATGCGGATATCACCTTCCGGGACGATGTAAGCGGCGCCTCCGCTTCCACAGTTCGGAGTGGCAACACGATCACGTCTGCAACCGTCAAGATATCGACGGATTGGCTGGATCCCGACGGTGCCTCTGTCGATGACTATGCGATGAGGACCTACATTCACGAAATCGGCCATGCGCTGGGGTTGGGGCACCAAGGCGATTACAACGCGTCCGCCTATTTTTCCACTGATCGTACATTTGACAATGACAGCTACCAAATGTCGGTGATGTCTTATTTCGACCAGTATGAAAACTATTTTATAGGAGCCAGCGATTCCCGCCCATTATCACCGATGATGGCGGATATCGTGGCAATCCAGTCGCTGTACGGAGCGCCAGGCGACCAGGGTCCGACTACTGGAGACACTACCTGGGGTGCCAACTCGACCTTGGGCGGCGCTGTTGGTGTTTATTTCGACTGCATAACGAACCCGTCAGATGGCGATGAATACGAGGGAAGGCCTGTAGCCTTCACGATCTACGATCAGGGCGGGACAGACACGCTGGATTTGAGTTTCACAACCGCCGACAACCGGGTTGATCTGCGCGACGGGGCGTTTTCCGATATCGCCGGGGGTCGCGATAATGTTGGGATTTTCCGGGGTACGATTCTGGAAAACGTCGTAGCCGACGCTGGGGATGATCATATTACCGGCAATGCCGTCGACAATGTCATCGAGAGCGGCGCGGGGGACGACACGCTGCACGGTGGAGAGGGATCGGACACGCTGGACGGCGATGTGGGCACCGATACGGCGGATTATTCTGGCGAAACGGGCAGCAATGGCGTCGCCGCGAACCTGGTCACCGGCACAGCCACGGACAGCTTCGGAGACACGGACAGCCTGTCGGGGATCGAAAACCTGACGGGCACGTCTTATGCGGACCATCTGACCGGTGACAGCGCTAGAAACATTCTTGCGGGCGGCGATGGCAATGACACGCTGGATGGTGGCAGCGGTATCGACAATTTGAACGGCGGCGATGGCAACGACCTGCTGATCGGCGGCGATGGCGCGGATACGCTGGGCGGCGGTGCGGGTAGCGATATCCTGGATGGCGGTGCGGGGACCGATACGGCGGATTATTCGGGTGAAACCGGCAGCAGTGGCGTCACTGCAAATCTGGCAAGTGGTACGGCCACCGACAGCTTCGGGGCTACGGACAGCCTGTCGGGGATCGAGAACCTGACGGGCAGTGCCTATGCGGACCATCTGACGGGTGACAGCGCCAGAAACAATCTTGCGGGCGGCGATGGCAATGACACGCTGGATGGTGGCAGCGGTATCGACAATTTGAACGGCGGCGATGGCAACGACCTGCTGATCGGCGGCGATGGCAACGACTGGCTGGATGGCGGTGCGGGTATCGATACCGCGGATTATTCGAGTGCGAAGGGTGGCAGCGGCGTCACCTTATACGTGGGGTTTTGGGGGTACGACAGCTTTGGCTCAAGGGACTCCTTTCGGAATGTCGAGAACCTGACGGGCACGTCTTACGCGGACCATCTGACCGGAGACGGGGTTGCAAACGTTCTGAAGGGTGGCGATGGCAATGACACGCTGACCGGAGGCGACGGCGCGGATACGCTGGGCGGCGGTGCGGGTAGCGATACACTGGACGGCGGTGCGGATACCGATACGGCGGACTATTTTGGCGAAACGGGCAGCAATGGCGTCACCGCAAACCTGGAAACGGGCACGGCGACCGACAGCTACGGGGATACGGACAGCCTGTCGGGGATCGAGAACCTGACGGGCAGTCAGTATGGCGATAGCCTTACCGGAGACGGGGTTGCAAACGTTCTGGAGGGTGGCGAGGGCAATGACACGCTGACCGGAGGCGATGGCGCGGATACGCTGGGCGGCGGTGCGGGTAGCGATACCCTGGACGGCGGTGCGGATACCGATACTGCGGATTATTCGAGTGAGACCGGTGGTGGTGGTGTTACCATAAACCTGGAAACGGGCACGGCGACCGACAGTTTCGGAGACACGGACAGCCTGTCGGGGATCGAAAACCTGACGGGCAGTCAGTATGACGATAGCCTGACCGGTGACGGGGCGGCAAATGTCCTCGTGGGCGGCCATGGAGACGACACGTTGCGTGGCAATGCGGGTGACGACACGCTGGAAGGTGGCGAAGGCGATGATACGCTCAGTGGAGGTAATGATAGTGACGCGCTGATCGGCGGTGCAGGCAATGACACGCTGGACGGTGGCAGTGGTGAGGACACGCTGGATGGTGGCGAAGGCGATGATACGCTCCGTGGAGGCAATGATAATGACGCACTGAGGGGGGGTGCAGGCGGTGACACACTGGACGGTGGCAGTGGTGAGGACACGCTGGAAGGTGGCGAAGGCGCTGATACGCTCAGTGGAGGCAATGATAATGACGCACTGAGGGGGGGTGCAGGCGGTGACACACTGGACGGTGGCAGTGGTGAGGACACGCTGGCTGGTGGCGAAGGCGATGACACGCTGGATGGTGGTGCGGGCAACGATACGGCGGACTACTCCGGCGAAACAGGTGGTGGCGGTGTTACCGCAAATCTGGCAACGGGTGCGGCCACGGACAGTTTCGGAGACACGGACAGCCTGTCGGGGATCGAGAACCTGACGGGCAGCCAGCATGCGGACCATCTGATGGGCGACGGCACATCAAACATCCTGGAAGGTGGCGAAGATAATGACACACTGACCGGAGGCGGCGGCGCGGATACGCTGGAAGGTGGTGCGGGCAGCGATACGGCGGACTATTCCGGCGAGACCGGTGGCAGTGGTGTCACCGCAAACCTGGCAACGGGCGCGGCCACGGACAGTTTCGGAGACACGGAGAGTCTGTCGGGGATCGAGAATCTGACGGGCACGTCTTATGCGGACAGTCTGACCGGTGACGGGGTTGCAAACGTTCTGGTGGGCGGCGAGGGCGATGACACGCTGACCGGAGGCGACGGCGCGGATACGGCGGACTACTCCGGCGAAACGGGAGGCAGCGGTGTTGTTGCAGACCTGTCGACCGGTACGGCCACGGACAGCTACGGGGACACGGACAGCCTGTTGGAGATCGAGAACCTGACGGGCAGTGTGTATGCGGACAGTTTGACCGGTGACGGGGCGGCAAACGTTCTCGCGGGCGGCGATGGAGACGACACGCTGAGTGGCAACGCAGGTGACGACACGCTGGATGGCGGTGCCGGTACAGATATGGCGGATTATTCGGGTGAGGCCGGTGGCAGTGGTGTCACCGTAAATCTGGAAACGGGCACGGCGACTGACAGTTTCGGCGACGCGGACAGCCTGTCGGGGATCGAGAACCTGACCGGCACGTCTTACGCGGACCATCTGATCGGCGACGGAGCGGCAAATCTCTTTGAGGGTGGCGAGGGCAATGACACGCTGACCGGAGGCGATGGCGCGGATACGATGGGCGGCGGTGCGGGTAGCGATACCCTGGACGGCGGAGCGGATGTCGATACGGCGGATTATTCTGGCGAAACAGGCAGCAATGGCGTCACAGCAAATCTGGCCACCGGCACGGTGACTGACAGTTTCGGCGACACGGACAGCCTGTCGGGGATCGAGAACCTGACCGGCACGTCTTACGCGGACCATCTGACCGGTGACGGGGTTGCAAACGTTCTGGAGGGTGGTGCTGGAAACGACACGCTGAATGGCGGTGCGGGTATCGATACGGCGGATTATTCGGGTGAGGCCGGTGGCAGTGGTGTTGTTGCAGACCTGTCGACCGGGACGGCCACGGACAGTTTTGGAGACACGGACAGCCTGTCGGGGATCGAGAACCTGACCGGCACGTCTTATGCGGACCATCTGACCGGCGACGGAGCGGCAAACGTTCTCATGGGCGGCGATGGCGACGATGTGCTGAGCAGCAGCGCGGGTTCCGATACGCTTGATGGCGGAGCGGGTATCGATACGGCGGACTATTCCGGTCGAACGGGCGGCAACGGTGTCAAAGTAGTGGGCCTTTCTTCCGTTTGGGTCAGCAATTTTTATCAGGGCCACTTGATAGACATCGAGAACCTGATCGGCAGTGCTTATGCAGACACTGTGTCTGGCAACGACGGTGCAAACGTCCTAGAGGGCGGTGCCGGTGATGACCGTCTTTCTAGCTCCGGTGGAGATGACACGTTATGTGGGGGCGAAGGGAACGACACTCTGTATGGCTGGATTGGCACGGATACGGCGGATTATTCGCGTGAGGCAGGGGGCAGCGGTGTTGTTGCGGACCTTGGTGCTGGCACGGCCACGGACAGCTTCGGGGACACGGACAGCCTGTTCTGGGTCGAGAACCTGACAGGCACGTCTTATGCGGACCATCTGACCGGTGACGACAATGACAATGTTCTGGCGGGTCTGGAGGGCGATGATACGCTGACTGCCGGTGCGGGGACCGACACGGCGGATTATTCGGGTGAGACGGGAGGCAGTGGCGTCACCGCGAATCTGGCAAGTGGTACAGCCACGGACAGTTTTGGAGACACGGACAGCCTGTCGGGGATCGAAAACCTGACGGGCAGTGGGTATGCGGATAGCCTGTTGGGTGACGGGACGGCAAATGTCCTTGCGGGTCTGGCTGGCGATGACACGCTGGATGGCGGCGCAGGTTCCGATACGGCGGATTATTCTGGCGAAACGGGAGGCAGCGGTGTTGTTGCAGACCTGGCAACCGGCACGGCCACGGACAGCTTCGGGGACAGGGACCGCTTGTTAAACATCGAGAACCTGACGGGTAGCGCGTATGCGGACCATCTGACGGGCGACGGGACGGCAAATGTCCTCGAGGGTGGCGAGGGCGATGACACTCTGGATGGCGGTGCCGGCACGGATACGGCGGACTACTCCGGCGAAACGGGAGGCGGTGGTGTCACGGCGAACCTGTCGACCGGCACCGCGACAGACAGTTACGGCGACACGGACACTCTGTCGGGGATCGAAAATCTGACGGGCTCTTCGTCTGCAGACCATCTGACGGGTGACGACATTGCGAATATCCTTGAGGGTGGTGAGGGCGATGACTCTCTGACCGGCGGTGAGGGCGCGGATACGCTGATTGGCGATGCGGGTTCCGATACGGCGGACTACTCCGGCGAAACGGGAGGCAGCGGTGTTGTTGCAGACCTGTCGACCGGCACTGCGACCGACAGCTTTGGGGACACGGACAGCCTGTCGGGGATCGAGAACCTGACGGGCAGCCAACATGCGGACCATCTGACCGGTGACGGCACATCAAACATCCTGGAGGGTGGCGCGGGCGATGACACTCTGGATGGCGGTGCCGGCATGGATACGGCGAGCTATTCCAGTGAGACGGGCGGCAGCGGTGTCACCGTAAACCTGGCAGACGGCACCGCCGTGGACAGCTTCGGGGATACGGACAGCCTGTCGAGGATCGAAAACCTAACGGGTAGTCAGTATGCCGATACCCTGACGGGCGACAGTAATGCCAACGTCCTCAGTGGCTTAGCTGGTGAGGACTTGCTGGATGGCGGTGAGGGTTCCGACACGGCGGACTATTCGGGTGAGACCGGTGGCAGCGGTGTTGTTGCAGACCTGTCGATCGGCATGGCCACGGACAGCTTCGGGGATATGGACAGCCTTTCGGGGATCGAAAACCTGACGGGTAGTATATATGCTGATACACTGACGGGCGACAGTAATGCCAACGTCCTCAGTGGCTTAGCTGGCGACGATGCGCTGGATGGAGGTGAGGGTTCCGACACGGCGGACTATTCGGGTGAGACCGGTGGCAGCCGTGTCATCGCAAATCTGGCAACCGGCACGGCGACCGACAGTTACGACGACAGGGATACCCTGACACGCATCGAGAACCTGACGGGCAGCCAGTATGGCGATAGCTTGACGGGTGACGACAATGACAACGTCCTGGCGGGCCTGGAGGGTGCTGATACGCTTGATGGCGGAGCGGGGACCGATACGGCGGATTATTCAGGTGAAACCGGCAGCAGTGGCGTCACCGCGAATCTGGCAACCGGTACAGCCAGGGACAGCTTCAGAGACTGGGATACTCTGACAGACATCGAAAACCTGACAGGCAGCCAGTATGGCGATAGCCTGACGGGTGACGACAATGACAATGTTCTGGCGGGCCTGGAGGGCGATGATACGCTGACTGCCGGTGCGGGGACCGATACGGCGGATTATTCGGGTGAAACCGGCAGCAGTGGCGTCACCGCGAATCTGGCAACCGGTACAGCCACGGACAGTTTTGGCGACACGGACAGCCTGTCGGGGATCGAAAACCTGATGGGCAGTGTTTATGCGGACCATCTGACCGGTGACGGGGTTGCAAACGTTCTGGAGGGTGGCGAGGACAATGACACGCTGACCGGAGGCGACGGCGCGGATACGCTGGGCGGCGGTGCGGGTAGCGATACCCTGGACGGCGGTGCGGATACCGATACGGCGGACTACTCCGGCAAAACAGGTGGTGGCGGTGTTACCGCGAACCTGTCGACCGGCACAGCCACGGACAGTTTTGGCGACACGGACAGCCTGTCGGGGATCGAAAATCTGACGGGCACGTCTTACGCGGACCATCTGACCGGTGACGGGGTTGCAAACGTTCTGGAGGGTGGCGAGGACAATGACACGCTGACCGGAGGCGACGGCGCGGATACGCTGGAAGGTGGTGAAGGCGATGATACGCTCAGTGGAGGCAATGACAATGACGCGCTGAGGGGTGGTGCGGGGAATGACACGCTGAGCGGCAATGCGGGTGACGACACGCTGGAAGGTGGCGAAGGCGATGATACGCTCAATGGAGGCAATGACAATGACGCGCTGAGGGGAGGCGCAGGCGACGACACGCTGGATGGCGGTGCGGGCAGCGATACGGCGGACTACTCCGGCGAAACGGGAGGCAGCGGTGTTGTTGCAGACCTGTCGACTGGCACGGCCACGGACAGTTTTGGAGACACGGACAGCCTGTCCGGGATCGAGAACCTGACGGGCACGTCTTATGCGGACCATCTGACGGGCGACGGCACATCAAACATCCTGGAAGGTGGCGCAGGAGATGACACACTGACCGGCGGCGGCGGCGCTGATACGCTGGATGGTGGTGCGGGCAGCGATACGGCGGATTATTCTGGCGAGACCGGTGGCAGCGGTGTTGTTACAGACCTGTCGATTGGCACGGCCACGGACAGTTTCGGAGACACGGACAGCCTGTCAGGGATCGAGAACCTGACGGGCACGTCTTATGCGGACCATCTGACCGGTGACGGGGTTGCAAACGTTCTGAAGGGTGGTGCTGGAAACGACACGCTGAATGGCGGTGCGGATACCGATACGGCGAGTTATTCGGGTGAGACCGGTGGCAGTGGTGTCACCGCGAACCTGGCAAATGGCACGGCGACTGACAGTTTCGGAGACACGGACAGCCTGTCGGAGATCGAGAACCTGACGGGCAGTCAGTATGGCGATAGCCTGACGGGTGATGGGAGTGCAAACGTTCTGGAGGGTGGCGAGGGCAATGACACGCTGACCGGAGGCGATGGCGCGGATACGCTGGATGGCAGTGCCGGTACAGATACGGCGGATTATTCGGGTGAGGCCGGTGGCAGTGGTGTCACCGTAAATCTGGAAACGGGCACGGCGACTGACAGTTTCGGCGACACGGACAGCCTGTCGGGGATCGAGAACCTGACCGGCACGTCTTACGCGGACCACCTGACCGGCGACGGGAGTGCAAACGTTCTGGAGGGTGGTGCTGGCGACGACACGCTTGACGGCGGAGCGGATGCCGATACGGCGGATTATTCTGGCGAAACGGGCAGCAATGGCGTCACAGCAAATCTGGAAACGGGCACGGCCACGGACAGTTTCGGAGACACGGACAGCCTGTCGGGGATCGAAAACCTGACCGGCACGTCTTACGCGGACCATCTGACCGGTGACGGGAGTGCAAACGTTCTGAAGGGTGGTGCTGGAAACGACACGCTGGATGGCGGAGCGGGTATCGATACGGCGGACTACTCCGGCGAAACGGGAGGCAGCGGTGTTGTTGCAGACCTGTCGACCGGCACGGCCACGGACAGTTTCGGGGATACGGACAGCCTGTCGGGGATCGAGAACCTGACCGGCACGTCTTACGCGGATCATCTGACCGGCGACGGAGCGGCAAACGTTCTCACGGGCGGCGACGGCGACGATGTGCTGAGCAGCGGCGCGGGTTCCGATACGCTCGATGGCGGTGCGGGTATCGATACGGCGGATTATTCCGGTCAAACGGGCGGCGGCGGTGTCACGGCGTACCTGGCAACTGGCACGGCCACGGACAGCTATGGCGACAAAGACACTTTGCTGAGCATCGAGAACCTGACGGGCACGTCATACGGGGACATTCTGAACGGCGACGGAGCGGCAAACGTCCTGGGGGGCGGTGCCGGTGATGACCGTCTTTCTAGCTCCGGTGGAGATGACACGTTATGTGGGGGCGAAGGTAACGACACTCTGTATGGCTGGATTGGCACGGATACGGCGGATTATTCGCGTGAGGCAGGGGGCAGTGGTGTTGTTGCAGACCTGTCGACCGGCACGGCCACGGACAGCTTCGGGGACACGGACAGCCTGTCCGGGGTCGAGAACCTGACCGGCACGTCTTATGCGGACCATCTGACCGGTGACGACAATGACAACGTCTTGATTGGCTTGGATGGCGGTGACACTTTGGATGGCGGTGTCGGCATGGATACGGCGGACTATTCCGGTGAGACGGGGGGCAGCGGTGTTGTTGCAGACCTGTCGACCGGCACGGCCACGGACAGCTTCGGGGACACGGACAGCCTGTCCGGGGTCGAGAACCTGACCGGCACGTCTTATGCGGACCATCTGACCGGTGACGGGGTTGCAAACGTTCTGGAGGGTGGCGAGGACAATGACACGCTGACCGGAGGCGACGGCGCGGATACGCTGGGCGGCGGTGCGGGTAGCGATACACTGGACGGCGGTGCGGGTATCGATACGGCGGATTATTCGGGTGAGACCGGTGGTGGTGGTGTCACCATAAACCTGGCAAGTGGCACGGCGACCGACAGTTTCGGAGACACGGACAGCCTGTCGGGGATCGAGAACCTGACGGGCAGTCAGTATGACGATAGCCTGACCGGTGACGACAATGACAACGTTCTGGCGGGTCTAACGGGTGATGACACTCTGAATGGCGGTGCTGGTATGGATACAGCGGACTATTCCGGTGAGACGGGGGGCAGCGGTGTTGTTGCAGACCTGTCGACCGGCACGGCCATGGACAGCTATGGTGACAGAGACACCTTGCTGAGCATCGAAAACCTGACCGGCAGTGCTTATGCAGACATTTTGTCGGGCACCGTCGGTGCAAACATCCTGGAGGGCGCCGCCGGTGATGACCGTCTTTCTAGCTCTGGTGGAGATGACACGTTACGTGGGGGCGAAGGTCACGACACGCTGGATGGCGGTGTGGGCACGGATACGGCGAGCTATTCCGGTGAGACGGGCGGCAGCGGTGTTACGGCGAACCTGGCAGACGGCACCGTCGTGGACAGTTTCGGGGACAGGGACCGCTTGTTGAACATCGAGAACCTGACGGGCAGTGCGTATGCGGACAGCCTGTTGGGTGACGGTGATGCGAATATTCTGACGGGCCTGGCCGGCGCGGACGCGCTGAGGGGAGACGACGGAAACGACACGCTAAGCGGTGATGAAGGTGCAGATACTCTGGTTGGGGGAGCGGATAACGATACGGCGGATTATTCCGGTGAGACGGGCGGCAGCGGTGTTGTAGCAGACCTTGGTGCTGGCACGGCCACGGACAGCTTTGGGGACACGGACAGCCTGTCCGGGATCGAGAACGTGACGGGCACGTCTTACGCGGACCATCTGACGGGTGATGGCACATCAAACATTCTGGTTGGCCTGGCTGGCGATGACACGCTGGATGGTGGTAGCGGCAACGATACGTTAGATGGCGGCAGCGGCAACGACTCGCTCCATGGTGGCGCTGACAAGGACTGCTTTGTCTACGTTGGTGATGGATTCGGTCGGGATACGATCGAGGATTTCTCCACGGCAGAAGATGTGATCGCATTCATCGGTGTAAGCAGTTGGACATCCTTTGATGATGTAAAGGACAATTCAACCGATGATGGCACGGACACGCTCATCGAGCTTGATAGCGGCAATTGCGTTTTGCTCAAAGGGGTGGCTCTAGGCGATTTGTCCGACTCGAATTTCATATTTACGTTCAACAGCGCCCCGGAGGTAGCAACCGCGCTGCCGGACCGGACCTACGCGGAAGGCGCGGCGGTCAGCGTCACGATTCCGGCCACCACCTTCTCGGACCCGGACGGGGAGGATCTGACCCTGTCGGTTGCGCTGAGTGATGGCGGGGAGTTGCCATCCTGGCTGACCTTCGATGCCGAGACACGCCTGCTCTCCGGCAGCCCGGATGAGAACTATAACGGGGTTCTCGAGATCACGGTCACCGCGACGGATGCCGCGGGCGAGACCGCGAGCGACACCTTCACCTTGACCCATACGCCGGAAAACGATGCGCCGGTGGTTGCAACCGCGCTGCTCGACCAGACCTATGCGGAGGGCGCGGCGGTCAACATCACGATCCCGGCCACCACCTTCTCGGACCCGGATGGGGAGGATCTGACCCTGTCGGCTGCGCTGAGCACAGGCGAGGCCCTGCCATCCTGGCTGACCTTCGATGCCGAGACACGCCTGCTCTCCGGCAGCC
>WQBJ01000086.1 GCA_013032095.1 Ruegeria atlantica
CAAATCGTAAACCCGGATAATCAAACAAGATAGACGGCCTCCGCCGGAGCATTACCGCTGGTGTGCCAAGCCAAAACCTAAAAACCTAGTTCAGCTATGAAGCATTGGCGCGATGCTGCAGTCGCTTAAGCCTAGCAATCATCTCACCAAACTCATCAACATCCTGCCGAAGCAAGCCTGCATCGAGCATTTTTGAGTAGTCGTGTTCGAGAGCCTCAAATGCCTCACCCTTCGGAACCAGACAAAGCTGCCCCGTAACGGCAGCACCATAGTCAATGACCTCGCCACTTTGGGATTTCTCGCGAAAAAAGTGCTGCTTGTGTTTGGCTGTGTCACGCGCAAGCGGGCGATCATCAATCGCATCTTGGGCTATACCGATTTTATCAAGGCAGTCGAGGTCAAACCAATGACGCGCATACCGGTCTCCTCCTCGAAACTCACCTCTCAAACAGTACGCGTGGATTGCAGTGGCTTTCTCCCAAAAGGTTCGTTGAGCACTCATCACTCTCGGATTGGCGGTTGGCGTTCGAAGTTCCGGCAATGCATCAAAGATGTCGCAATGAACCTCGTGACGATTCGCTGGTTCACCGGTGGAGCGTGCGCCGAACTCCAAGAGAACGGAAGGACGTACATATCCCGTACCGCTTCGAACGGCCTCATAGTCAAGATAGATTTTGTCACCTTCTTCTCTTAAGGATGCAGGAAGGGATTCGCTCTTAATTTGGTTTTCGAGGATCGGCAGAACGATTTCTTTGACCCAATCGGAAAGGCGTTCACGAACAGCTTCTGTCCACTTTTGTGCTTGAGAGCGACTGGGAGGATACGGGTTTTCTGGGTCCGTGATCAGATCAGGAATAATCTGTCTGATATCGTGGGTCAGATCGACATCTTCTGAAAACCGATCAATTGCTTTGTAGGCCTTTGATAGAGACGTTCCACCTTTGAAAACCAGGTGGTCACCAATGTCGCTTTCGAATAGAGCGCCAAGGGTCCAGACAACCCAAATGTCTTTCTCAAGGAGATCTGACGGCCGCCCGAGTATTGAAGCAGCCGTCTCCAAGGCATCAACTTTGTCTTGGTTTGACAGCAGAAAGTAGCTTGCCGGTTCGTTCATGGCGTGCCGACGAGCGCACTAAGTTCCTTCGCCATCCAGGTTGGTGCACTGGCACGCAAAGAAAGGAGCTCAAGCCGTTCGTCTTCGTTGAGCTGTGGCTTAATCCGCTTCAATGCCCGACCCGCTTCTGCCTTTCCAAAATAAGCGAGCGCCCGAAAGGCGTGCCCTGCCTTGCTATCAGGTGCACGAAGTTGCCAACTCGGAACATGCTTTAGTTCCACGTTTTGTGCGCCCAGTTTCAATCGACGGCTTGGACCAGACGTCCAGTAGATTTTTCGAGCTGGGTTTTGTGTCGAAAGGCCAAGCATGTTGGCTGCAGATGCTCCACTCACCGAGATGCTTTCACCCGTTGACTTTGCAAGGTTTTCTACGACAGCCTCGACGGAAGGAGCACGCTTGCCAAAACGGGTTTCTACAGGCAGCGCAAAGACCCCTCGCTTCACACGCATGAACTCTCCACGCTTCACCAATCGCGATAACGCTTGGTCGACTGCGGCTCGTTCTCCAAGATGCAAAAGTTCCTTTGCAGAAAGGGTTGTGCCTTCAGGCAGCGACTCTGCATAGGCCTTAATGGCTTCGGATGTGGTTCTCATGTCAAGCTCCTTGTGTCAGAAATATAGTTTTTTTTCTGACAGTCTTCAAGGTAATAGAAGACAACGGATGCGTGAGGTGATCCGAGTCGTTCATCAAAGAACAACAAATTTGAGCAGAAATTCATTGACCGATGCACATGGAACTCCTCAGAAAACGTAAGAGCAGCGGAGAACTCGACACCAGGCGCACTCCGATTATTGAGGCTATCGAAATGTGTTTTGTGGCTTCTCATGTGAAGAATGGGTTCTAAAGATACAGACTTCCCCGCGGGCGGCTGGATGGTGAGCAAGATTGTCGCGGTGCGAACCGAGAGAAACATCATCGTGAGTGATTTGTCCAAACCTTGACGCCGAACGGAAATCAGAGATCTCCAGTCAAACCTCAGGGCTTCACCATCATTATGATGGGCTCGCCTCAACAGAGGGGCAAAAGTTCACGGTTCAGCCGTAGCCATTTAATTGTTCAGGTGAACCTTTGTTGGATTGTAGCTGTTCAAAAGCACACGCGGGGGCACCGTGACATCGGCTGACGATGAGGCGGGTCTGTTAGAGGATTAATGGTCGAAACCTTCGCTGTCGCATATGTTCTGGAAGTCCGCTTTGCCGACTTTCCTGGATATCACCTTACCGACCGATCTGCGAAACGCATTCAATGAAAAACGAATTGTTATTTCTGCAATGATTATTTTTCATTATTTTTGCGCATTACTTTCGGGCTCTCCTCAAATCCCTTTCACACCCGATAAGTACCCCTTATCATGTGTAATTGATTTTGCCCGGAAATAGACGCAGAATGTGCCTCATGAATGTCGGTTTTCCTTAACCACTGGACTCGCGACCACTTTGGTTCATAACCCGTAAACCCCTGCCCCGCGCGGCGTTTTAGGCCGGTGCCAAAGGTGCAAAACTGAAGCAGAAAGTGTTAA
Organism: Ruegeria atlantica; assembly: GCA_013032095.1. Lineage (GTDB taxonomy): Bacteria > Pseudomonadota > Alphaproteobacteria > Rhodobacterales > Rhodobacteraceae > Ruegeria > Ruegeria atlantica_E. The sequence continues at coordinate 2,634 of WQBJ01000086.1, forward strand.
TTGTCTCGACACCACACGGGTCCAAGTTGCCGCGCTGAAAGATGCAGTTTTGTAAACACATACTGGCACAAACCCAGCTCGAGTCTACAACTGAAGGTGCAAACAAAACCGCATCAGCTCTTGTAAATCAGCACGGTCACACTCAGGCGAGTCTATAAGTTAGGGAAAATCGACACATGAAGCCCCCTGCCCCCTATCTCCCCGGTCCCGCCCCGGCTTTGTCACAAACGGATCAGGACGCGCTGACGGATCTCTATGTGCGCGGCACCCCGGCCAATACGCTCCGCGCCTATGAACGTGACTTGCTCTACATCACGGCCTGGAAACAGGCGCGGTTCGACGCAGGGCTGAATTGGCCCGAGACTGAAGCCTCTGCTCTTGCCTTCATTCTCGATCACGCCCGTGATCTTGGTGACGCGCCTGAGGAGGACATCGCGCGTCAGACGGCGAAAGCGCTCATCATGCAAGGGCTGCGCAAATCGCTGGCCTGCCCTGCCCCGTCGACGCTGGACCGGCGCATCGCCTCCTGGCTGGCCTTTCACCGGATGAAGAACCTCGCCAGCCCGTTTGACGCACCGCAGGTGAAACAGGCCCGCGCCAAGGCGCGCCGCGCCGCCGCCCGGCCCCAGGCCCCAAAATCCGCCCACCCCATCACCCGCGACATTCTTGAACAGCTGCTGGCGACCTGCCGGGGTTCTCGCCGCGATTGCCGTGACCGCGCGGTGCTGATGCTGGGTTGGGCTTCTGGTGGCCGTCGGCGATCCGAGATTGCCGGCTTGATGCGCGAGGATGTGTCGCTGAAGGAATTCGACAAAAATGGCGTGCTCTGGCTCTCGCTGCTGGAGACCAAGACCACAATCAAGGGCGAGACGCCTCGGCTGGTGCTCAAGGGTCGGGCGGCCCAGGCTCTGGTGCATTGGATCGAGGTTGCTCAGATTAAGGACGGTCCGCTGTTCCGACCAATCTCGAAAGCCGATCGGGTGCTGAGCCGCCGCCTCTCCCCTGATGCGATCGCGCAGATCGTTCGGCACCGGCTGAAACTGGCGGGGTTGCCTGAAGGCTTCGCCTCGCCCCACGGGTTGCGATCCGGCTTTCTGACTCAAGCGGCGTTGGACGGTGCTCCAATCCAGGCCGCCATGCGCCTCTCCCTGCACCGCTCCATGGCCCAGGCACAGAAGTACTATGACGATGTCGATATTGCAGAGAACCCGGCGGCAGATTTGTTAGCGTGACCTTTTAGCTGCGGCGTCCGGCACGGGTGATCCAGTCAGCTCCACCGTAAGTGATTGCCAGAATATGAACTTCCTGGGTGTCGTTATCGACTGTAAATGCAATCACGGCGCGGCGGGCCGCCGGGATGGCGCGTAGGCCTGGCAGGATATGATCTCGCTGCGTACCGATATGGGGCAGCGTGCGGAGGCTTTGGGCCACTTCGGCGATCTCGGCCAGTTTTCGGCGCGCGATCTGCGGGCCGGCATACTCGTCGATTAGTTCCAAAATAGTTGTCAGATCATCCGCCACCGACGGGTGGTAGCGCAGTCGATACGTCACCCGTTGCGATCCAGACGGCGCATTGCCGGGGCAAATACATCGTCATGATCCACAAATTCCGAGCGTGGGGTCGCCGCCCGACGGCGGATTTCGTCGGCCATCGCGTCCAGAGCGACCTCGCGGGCCTCATCATCCTCGATCATCCGCTCAACAGCGGCGGCAACAGCGGCCGAGGTTGAGGCATAGACCCCCTCTCCGACTTTATCCTTAAGGAATCGGTGGTGGCGATCGGTGAAACTGAGCGTGGTTTTAATGGTCATATCGGCCCTCCGTAGTCATACTTGGTCATACCTATGTCCAAGTCAAGCCCATTCGTCTTGTGGTACAGGCCCTTGAGGCCACAGGATGTGGAAAAAACACTTGCAAGAATCGTAGGTTCTACCCCATTAATTACGGAAAGCAGTGAATAAAACGGCGACAAGCGTAACAACGAAGCGCCAAAAGAGGGCAGAGATGGAGCAAGTAACCGCAGGTGCCACCGTATCGGAGGCGCAGCAATCTGGCCATACGCAGGAACGGATCGACCTTCTGGTGGGCGATCACGCCCGGCGGTTGTCTGAACGCCTGCAGGCGCATCGCGCGCAGTTGTTCCCGCCTGACGCCAAACGATCCCTACGCAAGTTCACATCCGGAGAGGCCGCCGAATTGCTGGGCGTCAAAGATGCCTATTTGCGCAAGCTACATCTGGATGGCCGCGGCCCGTCTCCCGAAACCCGTGCGGGCGGGCGGCGCTATTATTCGCCCGAAGATATTCAGGCGCTGCGCGAATTGCTTGAAGCCGGGGCCAAGGCGCCCGGAACCTATTTGCCCGGGCGGCGGAACGGCGATCATTTGCAGGTGATCACGGTCATCAATTTCAAGGGTGGCTCGGGTAAGACGACGACCGCCGCGCATCTGGCGCAGAAGATGGCGCTGGACGGCTACAAGGTGCTGGGTATCGACCTGGATCCTCAGGCCAGCCTTTCTGCGCTGCACGGGTTTCAGCCCGAGTTCGACCTGCTGGATGGCGGTACGCTCTATGACGCGATCCGTTATGAGGATCCGGTGCCGTTGCGCGACGTGATTCAAAAGACCTATTTTACCAATCTGGACCTGATCCCTGGCAATCTGGACCTGATGGAGTTCGAACACGACACCCCGCGCGCGCTGACGCAACGGGACGGTAACCTGTTTTTCACAAGGATCGGTGACGCGCTGTCCTCGGTCGAACAGGAGTACGATGTGGTCGTCGTCGATTGCCCACCACAGCTGGGGTTCCTCACCATGTCCGCCCTGTCAGCGGCCACCGCTGTGCTAGTGACGGTGCATCCGCAGATGCTGGACGTGATGTCGATGTGCCAGTTCCTGCTGATGACCTCGAACCTGCTGGGCGTGGTCAGCGAGGCCGGGGGTAACATGTCCTATGACTGGCTGCGCTATGTGGTGACACGGTATGAGCCCGGCGACGGGCCGCAGAACCAGATGGTGAGCTTCATGCGCTCGATGTTCGGGGATCATGTGCTGAACCATCCGGTGCTGAAATCGACCGCGATTTCCGATGCCGGGATCACAAAACAGACCCTATACGAGGTCGAAAAAGGCCAGTTCACGCGCTCGACCTATGAGCGGGCGATCGAAAGCTTGAACGCTGTAAACGGTGAAATTGAATCTTTGGTTCAATCAGCATGGGGACGTGGTCATGGCGCGTAAGAACCTTCTCAAGGGGCTGATGGACGCCCCCACTGCCCCGCCCGCTGATGAGGCCCCTGCCCGCGTCGATGTGGCCAAGCCGCGCTATGGCTCGGGCGCGATCGGGGCGGTCAGCCAGTCCATCTCAGATCTGAAATCCCGTGCGGTGCAAGAGATTGATCCGCGCATGATCGATCAGGGTGGTTTGCAGGACCGGCTTGAGGAAAACGCCGGTCTGGCCGAGCTGATCGAGTCGATCCGCGAATATGGCCAGCAGGTGCCTGTGCTGCTGCGCCCGAACCCCAATGATGGCGAACGCTTTCAGGTAGTCTATGGCCGCCGCAGGGTGGCCGCGCTGCGCGAGCTGGGTCAGCCGGTCAAGGCGCTGATCAGAGTGCTGGATGACCGCGCGGTGATCCTGGCGCAGGGGCAGGAAAACACCGCCCGTCGCGACCTGAGTTTCATCGAGAAAGTCAACTTCGCCCGCCAGATGCAGGATATGGGTTATGACCGCAAGGTGATCTGCGATGCGTTGCATGTGGATAAGACATTGATTTCACGCATGCTTTCCGTGTCTGACCGTATCCCTGAGGTGCTGATTAAGGCCATCGGGGCCGCGCCGTCGGTGGGCCGCGACCGCTGGCTGAAACTGGCCGATCTGCTGCCTGCGGTTCAGGCGCAGCGTGCGGTGGATGCCGCGCATGGCGACACATCCGATGAGAGGTTCGAAGCTGTTTTGATCGCCCTGACGCCCCGCAAACCCCCTGCCCCGCGCAGTGACGTACCATTGCGGGCGGCGGATGGCACTGCGCTGGGTCAGATGCGGCGCAGTGGCACCAAAGCGGTTCTCACTCTGAACACAAAAACGGCCAAAGGGTTCGAGGACTGGTTGGCCGAGAACATCTCGGAACTTCATCACCGCTGGAAAACCGGTCGGGATGAGTAACCCCGCATCTGCGGGGTAATCGTGGAGCAGCGACAAGGAGGCACGAAACAGACAGGACGGAAAGAAAAGACCCCTCAGAACCGAAGTTCCAAGAGGCCTGAATTGGTGATTTAGCAACTCCGATTCTATGGCTTTGAGTTGACGGTTGTCAACTGGCGTCGAGTCCGACGGGTTAAAAAGTTTTGTCTCGTGACAGTATATGGAACACATTACAACGACGCCCTTCGGGCAGCGGCCGGTGACGGCTGGCCTGATCGAACAGGCAATGGCCATGCAAGCCACACCTGAAATCCCGCATATCGACAAATGGGACCTTTTGCGCGACCTGTGTACGGCCCGCCGCACCTTCGAGATCACCGATCGGGATCTGGCAGTGCTGAATGCACTGGTCTCATTTCATCCGAATACGGCGCTGTCGGACAATGACAGCTTGATTGTCTTTCCATCAAACGCAGCGTTGTCGGAACGCGCGCATGGCATGGCCGAGAGCACCCTGCGCAGACATCTGGCCGCCCTCGTGCGGGCCGGGCTGATCGCGCGCCACGACAGCCCCAACGGCAAGCGCTATGCCCGCCGTGGCGCCGACGGAGAGATCGACCGCGCCTTTGGCTTTGACCTGCGCCCTCTGTTGCACAACGCGGCTCAGATCATTCAGTCGGCCAGGCAGGCCCGTGCCGATCAGGCTCGTCTGGCAGCTGCGCGGGAAAAGCTCTCGCTGCTAAAGAGGGACGCGCTGAAATTGGCACTGTACGGGCAGGAAAACGCCCTGCCCGGCGACTGGGAAAGCCTGCTGGCCACGCTGCTGAGCATTCACAAGCTGATGCGCCGCAAGCTAAACTTGGATGATTTGCTGGATTTGGAGGCCCAAACGGCGCAAATCCTTGGGGATATCCAGTCCTTGCTTGTGATAAAAACAGAAAAAATGAGCGGCAATGACCGTGAATCAAAGCGGCAGTATCAGAATTCAAATACAGATACTCTTGAATCTGAACCTTGCCTAGAAAAAGGCAGAGGTGAAACCGATGGGAACATTGCCTCATCTTCCGAGCCGCCCGAGGGGGTAGACCCGCGTATTCCTCTGTCATTGGTTGTTAAAGCCTGTCCGGATATTTTGCCCTATTGTGAACGGGAACCCAAAAGCTGGCGGGATTTGATTGTAGCTGCCTCTTATGTGCGTGGCATGATGGGCATCAGCCCGTCCGCCTGGGAGGAGGCTACAGCCGCCATGGGGGCTGAGACCGCAGCCATAACCGTGGTTTGTATCCTGCAACGCTTTACAGCGATCAAAAGCCCGGGCGGATATTTGCGAGCGTTGTCGTCCAAAGCAGCGCTTGGGGCGTTTTCACCGGGACCGATGGTGATGGCTTTGCTGAATGGAGAGAACCGGGTTGCGGCCTGAGTTGACAGTTGTCAACTGTGCGATGCCCGCGGCCCCGTGGCTTGAATGGGGGCGTGAGGAACGTTGGCTCTGGTCGCAGGTTTCGGTCATGTTGACAGCTGTCAACTTTGGTTCTTTGCCTGCGTGGGTAAGCCGTACAAAGCGTGATACATCTGGCGTTCGTAGCGCAGCCCGGTCTCCAATGTACTTTGTTTGGCAAAGCGCAATCAATCCATCGACTGTGGTGATGTTTTCGACCATCACAACCGTTCGGCCCACTTTGTCGATGCCTCAGGTCTAATCCTGGGGCTCAGCTTTAGCCAAACCGTTGTACCCTGCGGAAACGCCCGGTCTGTATGAGGAAAAGAGAACTTTTGGAAATTTTGATCCCGCTTGGGGATCGAGAAACTTTTCCAAAGGAACTCACCATGACACAGACCTACACAGACGTTCAGATCCCGCTCAACAAACTGGTTCTGCACCCGCGTAATGTTCGCAGTAACTCGCCAAAAAGCTACTCCGAAGATCAGATCTGGCCATTGGCAGCGAACATCAAGGTGCGTGGCTTGCTGCAGCCGCTGATCATCCAGCAGCTCGACGATGGAAGCTACGGTGTCGTAGGCGGTGGTCGCCGGCTCGCTGCATTGACCATGTTGGCCGCGGACAAGTCCGCCAAAGGCTTCACCAAGGCCATGAAGGTTGCCTGCCGCGAAATGCCCGCAGAAGATATTGCGGTCTCTAGCGTCAGCTACTCGGAGAACGCGCTTCAGATGCCGATGGATATGCTCGATCGGTTTGAGGCTTTCACCGCCATGCGCGATCAGGACGGGCAGGGGGTTGATGCCATCGCCCGTGCCTTTGCCATTCCGGAGCGCAAAGTGTTGGAAGCGCTGCGCCTGGGCAATATCCACCCCGAAATCCGCGCAGCCTACCGGGATGGTAAGCTCGATCTCGACGCGCTGAAGGCCTTTGAAGCGCACCCCGATCCGGAAATGCAGCTGGAGACCTTCAACCGGTTTCTGCAGGAAAACAATCACGTCGTGGCCTGGCGTGTCCGGGATGCCTTCCGGAACCGTTTTGTGCGGATCGGCGACAAGCTGGGCGCGTTTGTGATCGACGAATACCGCGAAGCCGGCGGGGAGGTGATCGCTGATCTGATCGAGGAGGACAGCATTCTCTCCGACAACACGCTCATCAACAAGCTGCTGGAGCAGAAGCTTGCGGATCTTGCCGAGCAGAAACGCGAGGAACTGGGCTTTGCCTGGGCGGAGGCGCGCACCGAGGTCGAGTGGGACACGTTCAACGCTTATGGGCGTGTCTACCCTCAGGCGCTTGAGCTCGACGAGGAAGCTCAGGCAAAGGCGGACCAACTCGTCGAAAAAATGGATGCAGTTGCAGCTGAGTGCGAAAGCGCCTCTACCGACGAAGAAGAGATTCGTCTTGAAGAACAGCACGAAGCGCTGACAGCTGAGTACGAGGCTCTGACCACGGGCTATGGCGAGAACGATCTTGGCCGCGCGGGTGTCATTGCGATCTGGCAGCACGGCGAGTTGGATTTCCGCATCGGCATGGTGCGCCCGGAGGATAAGGCAGAAGAACAACCTTCTGGTCCATCATCGGGAACTGCAACTGGTGGATCGGGCGATGACACCACGCCCACCGGTCCGAAAATCTCGGCCAAGCTCAGCGAGGACATGGCCCATGTCCGGACCCGGGCAATGGGGGTCGCACTGGCGCAATCTCCGGATCTCGCCCGCGACTACGTTGAGTTCACGCTGGTCCGTCAGGTCTTAGTCGGGGCAGGGCGCGTCATCAGGAATACCAGCACGCTCTCGGCCTCGCAGGCAAAGCGGGGTCCACTGGAGCCCGAGGGCAGCCTGCAGCAGATCGAGGCGGTCTTTGACACGTTGTATGACGGTCTGGAGACTGATTGGCTGGGTCTGGATGATCTGGAGAGCTTCACCGTGTTCCGGGCCTTGCTGGCCGACGCACGGTCGGCGTTGCTGGCTTACGCTGTTGCGCAAACGCTGGAGCCCAAAACGGCACCCGGTTTGAGCGATGCAGTGCGCGAAGCAGTCGAGCGCGAGGCGCTGCCCAATATCCGCGACGTCTGGACCCCGGATGAATCCTTCCTGGGCCGCCTGACCAAGCCGGACCTGCTGCAGATCCTGCGCGGTGTCGAGCTCAAGTCCGAGGCTTCGGTCTATGCGGATGGCAAGAAGTCGAAGCTGGTGGATTACATGGGTAAACTCTTTGCGGAGCCTTTCGCTACGCTGACCCCGAGCCAGCACGCGGCTGTCACCAATTGGGCACCGGACATGATGGCACACGCTCCGAACGAGGAGGACGTGTCTGAAGTCGGGGATCAGGAAGAAAGCGCTGAGGATGTGGCCGTCGCCGCCGAATAAAGCGTAGCAGGCCAAGCCGTCCGGTCATCGGGCGGCTTGTTTGCTTTTGGATAGCAAAGGCGAGATCGTGAGATTTTTCGTTTCTGGAATCTGCGCGGTCTCGCCAGGTACTTCGTGCGGGATGGTTGCAAAAGTCGCGTATGGATATACATTATTAACTAGATATCCAAGGCGGAGGCACAAAAGATATGCAAGTAGCAAAATGGGGAAATTCCCTTGCTGTTCGACTGCCCGCAAAGCTTGTTCAGGAACTGGCTTTGAAAGAGGGCGATAAAATTGAACTGCGCGCAGATGAAGGCGGATTTTTGGTGTCTCGTCACGCGCGTCCTGCCGAGGTTCTCAGGACACTTCGCAGGTTTCGCGGTCGCCTGCCTGCTTCAGAACGCCTGAACCGTGAAGAAGCACATGAACGGTGATTTTTTTGACACCAATATCATTCTCTATTTGCTGGATGGATCGGACAAAGCGGATACGGCAGAACGGATTCTGCAGTCAGGTGGTATGATCAGCACCCAGGTATTGAATGAGGCACTTGTTAACTGCATTCGTAAAGCCAGAATGTCATGGGAAGAAGCAGGCGGTTTTCTTGCCGGTATCCGGGACATATGTGAGGTCGTGGATTTAACTTTGGAGGTCCATGATATTGGTAGAGCACTGGGGGAGCGGTACGGCTTTTCAGTTTATGATTCAATGATCGTGTCAGCGGCACTCGTGAATGGCTGCAATCGGCTTTACTCTGAAGACATGCAGGATGGCTTGGTTGTCGAAGGCGTTCTTAGAATAACCAATCCCTTCTTATCGTAGTTGGCGACGCGCGGAGTTTCACGTTTGCGGTGAAGTGTCACGCGATCCGAGTTTCCGAACATTGTGCGGTCACATACTATCTGCAATCGAACCCTTTGAATTTCGAATGTTCTGAGAGAGCACTGCATTGGCTCAAACGCGCATAGAAAAACCCTATTTTGAGATTACTTTCGTGGCTAGTGGATCGGACACGATCACGCATATCATTCCAGAACATTCAAAAAAGGCGGCACTGGATCGTCTGAATGCCGCCTACCCGCGCCGGTCTCTCACGATTCTTCATATCCGCGAATCCGCCTGGGTCTATAACGGCGGTCCCAAGTTCGCGAAACGGAACCGATTAAAGTAAGAGGAAGCTTCTTTTTCTGTCG
>WQBJ01000087.1 GCA_013032095.1 Ruegeria atlantica
TGGTCATCGGCAACGAGGCCTATACCAGCAAGACCAGATCCTGGGATGGGGTGATTGAAGAAAATCTCGGCGGCGCGAAGACCATCACTGATGGGGAAATTCACGTCGATCGGGATGTGAATGGCGCACGAGGCTTCTTGCTTCGCGCGCTCTATGGCGACTTAGGCCAGTCTCAGGCAGCGGCGTGACTTATGTTGCGTTCGTTGCGGGATTAACGAAGTGTAGTATCCGATGGCGGTTGCTCCGTACGGTCCGTTAACGGTACAATACCCATGGGAGCGAACACCGGCCCCTGTACTGGCTCCGCATTAGCCGACGGCGCAGGCTAGTCCAATTTCCTATCCCGCGCCAGACGACGGCACGCAGACAAATGATTGGCTCGCCGCCCATAGCGCGCCGCCACATTCTGCGCCTGAGCCCTATCTTCCAAAGTCTCCGCAACAATCCGCGCCTTCAGGTCGTCCAGGCCAACATGCGCCGTATCGACCCGACGGCAGGCAATACATACAGCCCGGTCGAACATCCATATCGGAACTTCAAGAAGCCGGTCCGACCGGCGGCCGGTGAGATTGCACCGAAACACGGCTTCGCCGGATTTATCTATCACCTCATGGACATAAACCGACCGGCCAAACCAAGGATGCCAACGATAAAGAACCTCGCGCCGGTCGGTAACGTGTGGGTGTTCCGGCGTTCAGTTGTACAACACAAAACGCCCCCACAGTGCACTGAGCTATCGCCCGCTAGCGCCCGAAACCATCATCCCGATGGATCACAGGCCAATGATGCACTAACAATCAACTTGGACCAGTCAGATGAGGCTGCTCAGGGGTCAGAATACTGATTACAACGCGGTGAACGAGTTAGCCACACGCTCAACAGATGGGTCTTGAATTATCTAGCGATTATCGTTGCGCGAATGCAATCGGATGGAAGTTGGCCAAACATGTACTTGGAGGCCAGAAAATTATCAAAGCTCTAATTAGCTACAATCTGGTCGTCAGAGCATTAAAGGCATTCACGATTGGCTCACGCAGTTTTTTATCGTTATTTGGTAACGGATTTGTCGCAGTTCGCGATGGCAATGGTTTCGTGATGAACTCGATCAACTCATCCTTGCTTTTGACCACCCCTAGGTTTTGTTCTTTGACCAAGTGATGGAAATAGTTGGCCCCAACGTTTGACCAAACAGCGGTTTTAAGGCCTAGGTCCAGAGATTCGTACACAATAGTTGAAGCATCTGTAATTAAGACGTCCATGGGAGTCATGGCCTGGCGGACAGTGCAGTCACTAAAACGCAGTATCTCAGACGCATCAATTCCCAGTACTTGTGTCGCTTCCGTTAGCCGGTCTCGTCCCGCAGGATGCAGCCTGAAAAACCATTCCACATGCCCTTTGGTCGCATCGTAAGCTTCTTTTACATGCCATGGGATCAGGTCATTTTTTCCGTATTGAAGCGCTGCCAAAACACGCGTTTTGCTGTCCGCTGATTTTGGCGGAAGGTTAGGGGAGAGGGCAGGATTCTGTAACGCTTCTTCCACAACAGCTTTGGGGTTTCCCCCAGCGATTGCACGATGGTAATGAGCAATCGTAGAAGAAACCCAATGTGCGTTTTCTTCTGACCAACACCAAAAGATATCTGGCAGTAGTTCATAGCCATTTTTGGGCGGGCAATGCCAATTTGCTGCCAACGGGTGATCAGGATACATACCGCCATGCTGAACATCGACAACTGTTATCCCAAGATGGCGCGCTGAAGCGCAAACATAGTGTGCGCCAGTATAGCTGCTCAGGAATACGGTTCGAGGTCGAATTTTCTGAAGGAGCGCCGTATGATAGACTATATCAAACGCATTGCGCTCAAGGCGATTGATGGCCGTAAACTCGTCCAGCAGCAGCCCCGGTGCCATCTGTATCAAGCATGCGTTTACTTCTTGTATTTTGGTCAAGATTTGGTTGCGTATCCGAAAATCGAGATTGGTCTTGGGATTGACGAGATTGAATGGACGTGTACGCTTGATATCGGGGAGTATGCCGGTCGGGACCAAAAACTCCTCACCGTCAGCCCTTGGGTCCTGTTTCGTAAGACTCAGCTGAGACTGTTTTTCGTCGACGGTCCAGCGCAGGCCGTCCGTGACCGGCTGAAGAATGGTATTGTCAATCCGACGGTACTGAGTACTGCGATTGAGGTACAAAACATCCGATTCAGGTATTTCATCAAAAATTTCATGCGAGAAAGCCGCCAATGCATTATCTAGCCATTCCATACCGTCGTTGGTACCAGAAAACAGCATTCGGGTTTTGCGCCAGAAATCACTTGTTCTTCGCGATTTTGGTGGCTTGACTGCGGGAAGTGCTCGTTCGCCCGAAAGCTTACCATTCTTTCGTATATTATTTATCTGAAAGCGTAGAATCGGCCAGAAGTTTAGCCCCATAGCCCTGCAGGTTGAGGGATTAATCTGCTTCTCTATCAGATTCAGTAGTTTTACAAACTCTTGCCCTTCCGGGATGTGCACCTGTTTGTCTGGAAGCGCTTGGCCTTGCGCCCGGTCTGAAATCATTGGCTTAGCTTACTTCTCGAGCAGGAACCATGTGATGTTGTCCTGCGAGACTAGTTGATCACGCTTGTAGAAAAACCCGTAGTCCACGAGCTTGAGATTAAACTGATCAATCAGCTCTCCGGCAAAGTCGCGTTTGAATAAGCGATCCTGATGACCGCGGTAGGAGATCGTTACCGGATTTGGATCAAAATATTCGGCAACCACGACATACCTCTTACTGTTGTTGACTAGGTTTTTGTACACAGTTTGCAGCCGATCAGGGTTGATGTGGATGAGTACGCCGGCTGTAAACGTCAGGTCTGCTGGAAATAGTTCTAAGGGTTCAGTGATCGTAGCGACATTGACATGCGCCACGTCAAGTTTCTTCGCTTCAGCAGCCGCTGTTTCGTTAATCTCCACACCCTGCAACTCGATAGACGGACACAGTTTGCTGAGCGCCAGAAGATTTAGACCGATGTTGCAACCTAGTTCCGCAGCCGATTCCAATCCAGCGCATGAACGCAAGATCTGCGACCAAGCTGCCAGTTTGGGAACCAAAAGACGCTCTGGTTGGTTGCGTTGAATGTATTCGTTTCCGAAGTCACCCGCCCAAAATTCTTCCTGAGGTGTTGAGTATTTATTACTCGTCATTGCTGGGATCTCCTAGGGGCATTGACAATTTTGGGTGCCGCGAGTTTGTGGCTTGCCGGACGTTTGTACCGAATAACGCTTTGCCATTGGGATTATCAAGATGCTTATTAACGATCGGATCGTACACAAACCCATGCGGATCCTTTGATCTTACAGATCAGCGTTCTGGTCACTGCATCAAAACTACTCAGTTTTACACTTCGCAAATACTTCAGATCGTAGTTGGCGTCGACAACCACCGCTCTCGATGGCGGAACGAAGTGTGAGACACATTAGACAGGACCTGACAGTCGCTCCTCGCCTCGCTCTGCAACACCGACAAATGGTTTGGCTGCATATTTTGCCGCCAAACGACCTTGCTCACCGATGTGTCAAAAATAGGTGCCTCCGCAACAACCCGCGCTTTAAAGTCACAAGGCCAACGCCGATGGCCCGGGGATCGACAACCACGTCGGGGTCAGTAAGAAAAGACGTCAAGTGCTCTATCGATAGTCGCTTTGAAATTTCACTCAGACTGGAATCTCAACTAACAAACCAAAACAGAAATGGGGTCAAAGCACAGCATAAGTACTAAGATTTGCAAACAAGCGAACTTAGCTGGCAGAGATCAATTACAATGTGCAGCTGAGCTAACTTTCGCGCTCACTACCAAGATTTCAATGCATCCACGACTGTTGCTATCTGCGCATCGGTGATCTCGGGAAATATTGGCAACGAAAGGCAAGTATTCTGCAACTCATAGCTGTTGGGGAAATCTTCAGGAGTGTTGTTCTGCCCTGAATAGCACGGAAGAAATGGCAGGGCCCGGGGGTAGTTGATTATCGTTTGGATGCCACGATCGCGCAAATGAGCCGCAAGGTCATCGCGATTCTTGGTCTTGACTACAAAGAGGTGCCACACAGGCTCACAATCCGTCGAAACAGCTGGCAATTTAACAGAATTGACTCCGTTCAGGTTGTCCAGATAGCGCGCCGCTGCCTGTTGCCGTAGCTTAGTCCAGCGCGGCAGATGTGGAAGTTTCACGTTAAGGATGGCGGCCTGCATTCCGTCAAGGCGACTGTTAATACCTTCGATCTGATGGTCGCCTTTCTTCAGCCCTCCGTGGCGCGCGAACATGGCCATTTTGCGCGCCAGTTCAGGGTCATCGGTCGTTATTGCTCCAGCGTCCCCCATCGCACCTAGGTTCTTCCCAGGATAGAATGAATAGGTCGCGGCACTCCCGAAGCTTCCCACCATACGGCCGTCGATTTTAGCAAGATGCGCCTGAGCCGTGTCCTCAAGAACCCATAGACCGTGGTTTTCCGCGATCTTCATGATTTGACGCATCGGTGCCGGATGACCATAAAGATGCACAGGTATTATCCCAACTGTGCGCGGCGTGATTGCTTGCTCAAGCGACGCTGGATCGATTACGTGGGTGTCGGCCTTTATGTCACAGAACTTAACCGTCGCACCGGTCTGGCTCACGGTCTCACTCGTAGAAATCCAAGACATGCCAGGGACAATGACCTCATCGCCTGGGCCCGCCCCCAATGCACGCATCGCGATGTACAAGGCTGTGGTACCATCCGAGCACGATACCGTATGGTCCCTGCCCGTCAGTTCGCAAAACGCAGCTTCAAACTGATCCACATGCGGCCCACGAATATAAGCCGAAGCATCTATCACCGATTGAATCGCAATATTTATCTCATCGCGAAGAGGTTCATGATGCTGGTTCAGGTCGTTAAAAGGGATTGTTTCCATTTTCTTTTCTACCCAGAAGTAGTGTCTCTTAGAAATACGGCGGGATTTCCTGCGTAGATTCCCGGGCGTTCGATATCTTTTGTAACCACGGCACCAGCTCCAATCACAACATCATCACAGATGTTCACAGGAAGAAGCGTTGCGTTAGACCCGATCGAAACGCGATTCCCAATCTTTGTCCCACGCCAAAGTTCATTGCGACCGCGCGCGGGACCGCCTATCGCAAAAAGGTCATTGGTGAACATCACGCCATGTCCGATAAAGCAATCATCACCGATCTCTACGAGATCGCAGATAAAGGCATGAGATTGTACCCGCGTTCGCTTCCCGATCCGAGCGCCTGCCTGGATTTCCGTGAAGGGTCCGACAAAAGAGCCGTCATCGATCACGCAACCGTAGATATTGGCGGGCTCAATTACGGTGACGTCAGCCCCGAATTTTACGTCCCGAATGCTCACCTGCTTCACCGATGCGGATTTCGTGGTGTCTGTTTTATCCACAGGCATCTCCTTCACCTTCGATGAATCTCAGTTTGAACGCCCAAGCTTCGAGTAATGCGGCGAAAACTGCAGAGGTATCGTCTGTCCGGTTTCAACGGATTCATAGATTGCGTTGATCAATTCCAGGCTGCGTCGCCCTTCCAGGCCATCAACCAGATTGGGGCCGCCTTCACGAATGGCGTTGACGACGTGGTTGTAATAGGCTTGGTGCCCGAATCCATAAACATTGGGAGGATTGACTGAGTATTTGCTCAATACCTCATTGTCACCGTCCTGAGGTTCAGCGAAGTTCCAGGTCTTCATCTCATTAACTGCAAAGCCACCAATTTCAACAGTACCCCGGTCTCCCATAATCGATATCGAACCTTCGAGGTCTTTGGGCCGGGTCGCCGTGGTGGCTTCGATGATGCCGAGTGCTCCATTGGCGAACTCCAGCGTAACAACGGCAGTGTCTTCAGCCTCAATGTTTACAAGCTGAGTAGCGGTCATGGCAGAGACCTTTTTGACCCGACCCATCATCCATTCCAAAAGGTCAATGTGATGGCTGGCCTGATTGGTCAGAACTCCACCATCCTGCGCCCATGTTCCCCGCCATGGCGCCTGATCATAGTAGCCCTGATCGCGGCACCAACGCACACGCACCGTCCCCATGACCAGCTTTCCAAAACGGCCTTGCTCCATGGCTTTGCGCAGTTGAACGACCGGGACGTTGAACCTATTTTGCTTGACAACAAACAATTTGATACGGTTGCGGTCACATTCTTCAATGAGCTGATCCGCGTCGCGCAATCGCAAAGCCATCGGCTTTTCGACAACGATGTGTTTGCCATATTGAGCCAGTTCGATCGCCTGTTTGGCATGATTACCGCTTTCAGTCAGAACTACGACGACATCCGGCTGCTCGGTCTTCATCATCTCATGCATGTCTGTGTAGGCAGGCACGTTAAATTGTTTCCCAAGTGCTTCGGCCTTTTCAGATTCTATATCACATACGGCGGCCAATACAGCACCGTCGATCTGATTACCGCCCAACAATTGTGAATGACGAACTGAAATTCTGCCACAACCCACAAGTGCAAACTTCAACGGGTCATTTATTTGATTGGTCATCGCTTAATCAGTCCTTTTTTCCACAATAATCACCCGACAAGCCGGAAAAACACCCTAAGCTGCAAGTTCAAGATACAGCGAGTGAATTTTTTCAGCCTGAGCAGACCAGCTATAGTTTCTTACAAGTTCCGAATACTGATCCGCATCCAGCTCATAATCAGATTTGCTCCGATACAACGAACCAATGGTGCGGGCAATAGCTTTGGAATCGGTGGCGTCCATCGGCTCACCTCGACCCAGTGCCTGAACAAAAGCGCGCATGTCAGGAAGATCCGCGACGGCAACAGGCAGGCCGGAGAAGACAGCCTCAAACAATTTGTTTGGCATCGCGTACCGGTAGCTAAGTGTACTATCCTGAAACGGGATAACTGCAACATCACAATTACAGATTGTGGGTACAACTTGTGAATGATGAACCGGTGGCAACAGATGGACACGATCTGCAACGCCAAGGCTCGAAGCGGTCTTCATAAGACCATCGTCATGCACTTTGTTGCGTGGACCAAGTACTATGAGATGAAATTCAGGCAAATCCAGCATTGCCCGAACAACCTGATCGACGCCTCGCTGCTCTCGCAAAACCCAACCGGTATAGCTGATCAAAGGTGTTTGCACAGACAATCCAAGCTTTCTGCGAAACTCATCCCGTTCACCCCGCTGATCGCGGGTTGCTGAAACATCTACCGTAACCTCCGGAGCATTCATGACGAGAACTGGTTTGCGCCCACTAAAGCGTTCTGCGTAGAGATCGCAAATGCTTTGAGACACGGAGATCACTGCATCCACATGTTCGAGGCAATCGCGCTCGATCGCATCTGCCATCGCATTGCCCTCAGGCGGCATCTTAGATGCGCGCTCAATTTCATATTCATGCGCGTCATAAATCAGTTTTGCACCCGTAGCCTGCGCAAGCCGAACGCCTGCTGGCAACGTATAAATATCATGCGCGTGGACAATATCTACAGGCCCTTCAATCGCCAGATTTTGCGTGTTCGCGTCAAAGAGGAAGCCGCAGGCCTGATAAACATCATTGTGATAAACCCGAATGGGCTTTGAGTGGTTTTTGAGGAGCTTCGCATAATCGGTGCCGCGAGGCTTGCGGCCTTCATCAACCGAGATGGTCGACGAGTCGATTGCGTCGAAATCCAATTCAGACGAAGATAATACAGAAACACTTTTGCGTAGATCCCGTTTCATCCGCCATTTTTCACGCCAACGTTTCCATCTGCGTAGATGGCCATACCTGACAGTTTTATCAAAACTCGGAAGAACGCCCAGTTTACTTTCCAATTCATTCGCAATTTCAACACGCTCGAGCAATTTTCGCAGCAGGGGTTCAACATACGAATAGCTGCGCGAGAACTCTTTGAGTTCTTTTAAATAGGATCGCTCCAAAGTTGTGGGCGACATCCAGTCAATGCGATTGACCAAAAAATCACCGATCTGTTCCTTTGGGGCAGCACCGTCTTCGAGAGCACAAACAACTTCGACCTCCACTCCTTTGGCCGCAAGGGCTGAGCACTCCTTCAGCACGCGAGGATCTTTGGTCACTTCGTGGTAGTTGAGATGTATGGCGCGCAATGTAGAATTCCCTTGTGCAACTGCTGGAGGGTTCGGGCTGAGATGTGATTGAGTTGTACGAACCTGTCAACAGGGATTGTCAATTCGATTATTTGTGATGGCGTGCATACCACTCCAACCTGTTTCACAGTGTGCCAAAGTGATGTTCTGAAATAGATCTAGGCCGTATTTACAATAGGGATTCGCGTTGCGTTCCTTCTGAGATGTAAGCTGGTATTTGCTATGGAGACCAGCTTGCCACGAAACCTGATGACCGACGAAGAATAATCGCTTTTTGAACACTGCATCCTTGCTATCCGCGCCCCGAATAGGCGCAAATCCACCAACCAGCGCCTTGTCCAGGATGGGATTTTCTGGATAGCACGCACCGGATCACCTTGGCGCGACCTGCACTAAGAGTTTGGCAAATGGTCCAGTGTTTATCGTCAATGCCGTCGCTGGACTTTGGCAGACCTCCATTAGGACATTCTTGAGGCTTTGAACCAAAGCGGAGCCGTTCAAGAGGTGAGTCTACGACCAGGATCCTCCTCCGCTTCAACGCACTCTCAAGTTCGATCTCAACTCACTTCATCTAATGCCGGACCGGAACACATTCGCTCAGGTCCGAATGAATTCCCTTGCTTCGGCATAGATCGATGGGTCGGACAACGCTGGTGTCAGATCAGTCACCTTGTAGCGATAGAGTTCAGATAGGTTTAGGTGCATACTCGACCTCAACAGGGCTGTTTGTTCTCCAGTGACCGGTTGTCCTTCGGGCCCACGACAACAGCCAGCAAGATAGCGGCCCAGTTTGGCACTGGAAACGGCAGAGACCTGCAGGCTTCATCAAGTGCAGGATATGACGGGTCTGTAAAACTCTCAAAAGGGTAAAGAACCCATCTGCTAAAGCGGCCTTTACTCCAGCACCTCATCTCCTTCCCGAACGGCTGCACGCCTTTCGGCCAGACGTTTGGCCATGTTGTACTCTTCATTGCCCCGTTCGAAGCGGCTTTCATAGAAATCGAGCACCATTGCATTTTCCTTGGCGGTTAGCCAACCAACAGTAGAAAGCCCTTCGATAATGCTACGGCGTTGCTGGTCAGACATTTTTCCATAATAGATTTCCGTAATTTCTTCGTTCGCATGGCCAAGGTTCAGGGACCAGGCCTTGCGATCTTTTGGAGAGGTGCAAAGCTCATCGCCAAGCACCTTGAGCGTATCGCGAACGGAGTGTGGTGTGCATTTACGCCCGATCAACGAGGTGGCAAAGTCAAACGCACAGCTCACGGCTGAGGAGGATTGCATCGGGGGCACCGAGTCGATCTCTGGACCGCGTTGTTTCAGATGCACGATCTCGGGGAACACGGCGTCGTCTTGGGTGAAGCCTAAGGCAGCCAACTCCGAAAGCCAGATGATGAGGATTTTTTGGAAGGCCTCAGTGCGCGGGAAGAAGACGCTGCGAAAGCTCTTTCCATTCTTCGCGCGCATTTCTGTGGCGTCCTGAACCAGTTCCTTTTTATCAAGATCAATGTGTTTCAGTCGCAATGTCGTTAGCGCTGCGGCGCGTAACCCGCTGGTATAAGCGCAAGCCACCATGGCGCGGTCACGACGTGCTGCAATGGTGCGATCGGGCATTTTCTCCAGCATTTTTAAATACCGCGCTCAGCCCGCAGATGTTTCGCAACAAATCCGCAGAATTGTGCCGAAATGAACAGGCGTGAACCGGGTCCGGAACTCTTGATGCGGAGCAATTGCGCGAGCATTTTGCTGCCGGACCCGTTTTCTGATCACCAAAAAAGGAAGAGAGGGTTGCCTTTCGGAGCCAACCTCTTCCCGAAGGCCGTTGACGTCGCACCGACGAGCGTGGCCTGATCACCTTAAAAAAAACTCCAATGCGGAGTGGCGTGTCGATCTGCAACGGTTGCGATGGATTACTTCACTCAGGACAAGGAAAACAGGAAATGTCGGGCACGCCCTGGAAAATCCGCAGCGCATGTAAGACGTTGATCGGCCAAACCAGATCCCCTGAAGATGCGGTCGCCGTGGTTGCGCTTCAAAGCGCGGGGGCAATAATCAGCCACGATGACGGGGAAGTCCTTTGGACAGAAGGCCATGAGGCGTTCACTGCAAATGACAGCCATGGCGCAGCGGTGAATGTCATTTATGCCCGCATTAATGCCTACAATTTTGCTGCCAATGGTGCCCTGGCCGATGGCAAGTCAGCCAGAGAAGCCTGCAGGGCAGGTCATGCAGCATTGCAGGCAGTCGACAGTGACGACCACAAACCACAATGAGCCGTCAGGCAGGTCTGATCGTTCCGCCAACCAAAAAACAACGAAACCGGTCCCCTACGGGCGGGCCGGTTTCGCAACCCGCGCAAGAAAAATCTC
Organism: Ruegeria atlantica; assembly: GCA_013032095.1. Taxonomy (GTDB): domain Bacteria; phylum Pseudomonadota; class Alphaproteobacteria; order Rhodobacterales; family Rhodobacteraceae; genus Ruegeria; species Ruegeria atlantica_E. The sequence continues at coordinate 10,498 of WQBJ01000087.1, forward strand.
CCAGGGGGCATGCACGCAGGCCCTGTCGGCCAGAGGGGCGACTATGTGCAATGAACCTTTGAATCAGCGCTTCGCCGAAGCGTGAGCGTTGATCGGGAAGGGCGATGACGTCCATATCGGGCGCCGCTTCCTGAAAGCACACGGAATCATGCGATCCCTTCGCTCTACCCCGAAAGGGGGTAGGGCATCCATAACGCGTAGCTCTCATCCGGAGCAGTACTATTTACCGGGTTTATGTACTTTCCGCCGGAGAAAACGTGCATCGTATTAGGTTGACGTAACGTAAAGTCGCAAATCTGCAAGGGTTCGTGTCAATCAGCGCGATACACGCCTTGCAGCTATAGGAGTTGGGCTGTTTTCGGTTCTATCTTCGTATGCATCTACTCGGGAAGGAACCGAGGGACGGAACTGAGGCTACTACTCACTCAGCACTGGGCGAAGCTGTTAACCTCCTACAGCTTCGCCTTTTGCCTGTTTGTACATACCAACTGTTATATATGCGATGAACCTCCCCCACCAATCACGTGCGTTGGAAGGGACTTGTGGCGGATTGGCTGGTCAATCAGATGTTGACTGACTCAGAGCCCAACTCCGTTCTGAACGCGCAAAAATCGAGAATGGATGTTGATAACCACAAAGAGCCGCGGTTCCTGCCTATCTTCCAGATACCGTATCGCTCAGACTGTTTGAGGAATACACTTCGTTAATCCCGCAACGAACGCAACATAAGTCACGCCGCTGCCTGAGACTGGCCTAAGTCGCCATAGAGCGCGCGAAGCAAGAAGCCTCGTGCGCCATTCACATCCCGATCGACGCGAATTTCCCCATCAGTGATGGTCTTCGCGCCGCCGAGATTTTCTTCGATCACCCCATCCCAGGATCTGGTCTTGCTGGTATAGGCCTCGTTGCCGATGACCA
>WQBJ01000088.1 GCA_013032095.1 Ruegeria atlantica
GCATCGAGATTGCGAACATAATCCGGAAGGGTCAACTCAGATCAGGACTCTGTCCGTTTCGGCAGTTCGCTGAACTCGCAGCCTAACTGCCGAGTGATTGCTGACACTGCACGGCGGCCTCAAATCTTTGCAACAGAACCACATCAATCCGCCTAAGGATCCGTCATTTTTCAACATGACATAACTATCAAATTGGACCAATCAGATGAGGTTGCTCAAGGCAAGTGATACACTTACAAACAAACTATGTCATTCAGATGAGACTGCTCAGTTTTTTAGCAAAATAGAAAAGGAACTGATGACCTCTACGCCGACAAAACGTGAAAACGTCAGCTTTGTGATTCCTGTCTATAACGAACAGGATGTTCTGAAATTACTTTTTTCGCGGATGGACGCCATCCTGGACCAACTGGACGGCAAAGCCGATGTGATTTTCGTAAATGATGGCAGTCAGGATGGTTCGCTTGATTTGATTACGGAAAAGGCGGCCGACTCGCGTTACAGTGTCGTCAATCTGTCACGTAACTTTGGACACCAGATCGCCATTACCGCCGGCGTCGAACGCGCGACCGGGGACGCTGTGATCATCATGGATGCGGACCTGCAAGACCCTCCGGAAGTGGCGCTTGAGATGGTTGCCCGATGGAAAGCGGGCTATGATGTGGTGTCCGCACGGCGCGCGCAACGCAAAGGTGAAACGGCTTTCAAACGCTGGTCAGCAAGCCTGTATTATCGAATCCTATCAAAGATATCGCCCGTGGATATCCCGCCCGACGTCGGCGATTTCCGTCTGATTGATCGCAAGGTCGCGGACGCATTACGCGCAATGCCTGAACAGGATCGCTATTTTAGAGGCATGGTCAGTTGGGTGGGATTTAAACAGACCCAAGTGGCCTATGAGCGGCATGAGCGCGCAGCAGGAGGCTCAAAATACTCCCTCAAAGCGATGTTTCAACTGGCCTCGAACGGAATTCTGGGCTTTTCAGATATGCCATTGCGCATTGCTCTTTGGTTCGGTCTGGCAATTGCTATGATTTCTTTCATGGTTGCCATGTTTGTGTTCGTTGGCTGGCTACTGGGCGGGTCGATGGTACCGGGTTGGGCGTCAACCATGCTGCTGTTTTCTTTCCTGAGCGGTGTACAGTTGCTGACACTCGGCATTGTCGGCCTCTATGTCGGTCGCATCTACAATGAGGCCAAAGGGCGTCCGCTATACTTTGTCGACCCGGAACCAAGCATAAAGCCACACTTGGACAGCCAAATTTCTGTCACCGGAACAGATCGCTTGCCGCAAGAAAACAGCCTGGCTAAATAATCAGGAACAATAAGCAATAGAAGGGCAGTCCAACATGCAGGTCGCCATATTGTGCGGTGGATTGGGCACACGCCTGAGGGAAGAGACCGAACTTAAACCAAAGCCGATGGTCGAGATTGGGCACAAGCCGATCCTGTGGCACATCATGCGCCTCTACAGCCATTTTGGTCACAATGATTTCGTGCTGTGCACAGGATATAAAGCCGATGTCATTAAGCAATATTTTTTGAATTACCAATATCACAGTCAAGATATCGAGATCGATCTGAAGACGTCAAAAGTCACAAAGCTAGATCATAGCGAGGAATTCCTGCCCTGGACCATCCGAATCCAGAACACGGGCATACACACCCTGACAGGATCACGGCTGAAACGCGCGATGCGATATATCGACGATGACATCTTCCTGGCAACGTATGGCGATGGCGTGGCCAACATTGATATCAATGCAGTCATCCGACATCACCGAGATGCTGCAAAGCTAGCGACCGTTGTTGCTGTTCGCCCCTCATCCCGGTTTGGCGAACTGGCTCTGGATGGCGATACAGTCACATCCTTCAACGAAAAGCCTCAGACAGGATCAGGCTGGATAAACGGAGGCTTCTTTGTCTTCTCCAAAAGCATCTTTGAAAATCTGCCGGATGATGACGCGATCACTTTGGAAGAGGGGGTTCTGCAAAAACTCTCTGATGCTGGCGAGTTAAGCGTCTATCGCCACGAGGGCTTCTGGCAGTGTATGGACACACAACGTGAGATGAATCTGCTGGAGGAATACTGGCAGTCGGACAACGCGCCGTGGAAACTGTGGTGAGCGTGGACCCTTGGTGGCATGATCGCCGCGTTTTTGTAACCGGACATACCGGTTTTATGGGTGGGTGGCTGTGCACCTATTTGATGCAGAAGGGCGCGAAAGTATCCGGTTACGCGCGCGCTCCTTCAACGGTTCCGTCGTTTTTTGACACTGTAGGGCTCGGCGACAAGTTGGAGCAGTCCACCATTGCCGAATTGCGCGACCTGGAGAGCCTTAAATCCGCGATGGCCACTGCACAACCTCAGGTGATTTTCCACCTTGCAGCTCAGCCTTTGGTGCTTAGCGCCTTCGCTAACCCCAGAGAAACGTTTGAAACAAACGTGATGGGAACCGTCAATGTGCTGGAGGCAGCCCGTGATCTACCGGACCTGTCGGCAATGCTGATGGTGACGACAGACAAGGTATATCAAAACAACAATTGGCATTGGGCATATCGTGAGAACGATCCGCTAGGTGGCAAAGAACCTTACAGTGCCAGCAAAGCCGCAAGCGAATTCGCAATTGATGCCTATCGCAATAGTTACTTTCCAGAACTGGGCATCGCTACCTTGCGCGTGGGGAACATCATTGGTGGTGGTGACTGGGCCGAATACAGGTTGCTGCCTGACGCCGTACGTGGGTTCCTGAACGCGCAACCTCTGATTTTGCGCAACCCACATTCCACCCGGCCATGGCAACATGTACTGGACCCCTTGCCTGGTTATCTTGCGCTTGCGGAACGTCTTGCGGGTGATGGACCTGGATTTAGCGGTGGCTGGAATCTCGGTCCTGCTCAGACGGATTGTAGACCGGTCGCGGAACTAGCGCATATATTCGCAACAGAATGGGGCGAGGGCGCAACGGTTGAAATCGCAGAGTCTGCCACAGTATTCGAGGAGAAGTTGTTGTCCCTTGATAGTGCGAAAGCGCAGTCAGAGTTAGGCTGGCGACCGCGCTGGCAACTATTGCAGGCGTTAAAAGCCACCGCAGCCTGGTACAAGGCGCAATCGCAAGAACAGGATATGTGGGCTTTCACGCAGGCCCAGATCGGAGAGTTTGATGGCTAGCAGTTGCCACTACTGCCAAGCGCCGCTCAAGCAGGTCGTCGCCGATCTCGGGCTAAGTCCGGTATCCAATCACTTCCGCACAGCTTCGGAAGCTGCGACGCAGGGGCAGACATTTTATCCGCTCACTGCCATGGTGTGCGAAGCGTGTTGGCTGGTGCAATTGACCGATGTGACCACACCGCCACATTTCGACGAAAACTATGCCTATTTCTCGTCTTATTCATCGTCATGGCTGGACCACGCCAAGCGGTATGCGGCGCAAATGCAGACAAAGCTTGATCTGGGCCCGCAGTCATTGGTGGTCGAACTGGCAAGTAACGATGGATACCTTTTGCAATATTTCAAAAAAGCAGGCGTCAGAGTTCTTGGGATCGAACCCTCAGCAAATGTCGCCGCCTACGCAAAGGAACATCACGGTATTGACTGTGTCGTGGATTTCTTTGGTCGAACACTGGCTGATAAGTTGCGCGAGCAAGGCACCTGCGCTGATCTGATTGTAGGCAACAATGTACTGGCTCATGTCCCCGACATCAGTGATTTCGTGGCCGGGATTCCTCGAATACTGGCAAAAGATGGCACTGCGACCTTTGAATTTCCGCATCTGCTGCAAATGTTAAAGCTTGGTCAATTCGACACGATTTATCACGAGCATTTCTCATATTTGTCGTTGCTATGCATCGAGACGATTTTTGCAAGCCACAAGTTGTCCATCTATGGGGCGGAGGAATTGCCCACCCATGGCGGTTCTCTGCGTATCTACGCCAAACATGCTAACAGCAGCATTGAAGACGCGACGTTGGCAGCAGGTCTGGACAAAATTAGAAAGAATGAAGCTGCATTCGGCCTTGACCAAGTTCAAAGCTACCGCAGCTTCGCCAATCTGCCAGCCCGATGTAAAACCGATTTGTTGGCCTTTTTGGTCGAGTTACATCGCACTGGGAAAAAGATCTGCGGGTATGGTGCCCCCGCCAAAGGCAACACGATGCTGAACTATTGTGGCATTGGACCAGAATTACTGCCTTTCACAACCGACATGAGCCCACAAAAGCAGGGTATGGTGCTGCCCGGACAGAATATCCCGGTTTATTCACCCGATGCGATCTGGACAGAGAAACCAGACTATATTCTGATCCTGCCCTGGAACCTGTGTGACGAGATTGCAGCCCAACTGCATCCTGCACGTGACTGGGGCGCGAAATTTGTCGTAGCCGTGCCCGAGTTGGAAGTCTTTTAATGGAGTTTTGTGAAACCAAAATCCCGGGCGTTTTCGAAATCCGATCTCAGTCCCACAGCGATCAAAGGGGCCACTTTACCCGGACATTTTGCGCGCAAGAATTTGCAGCTCAAGGGCTGGAACTGCCTGTTGCGCAAATGGCCATCTCTCATAATATAAAGCGCGCTACTTTGCGTGGCCTGCATTACATTCCAGCTGAGTACGGTGAGGCGAAGTTGGTGCGGTGCATACGTGGCCGCATTTTCGACGTCGCCGTTGATCTTCGTCCTCAAGCAAACACATTCGGTCACTGGATTGGGCTTGAATTGAGCGTCAGTAACCAGAACGCTTTGTATATTCCAAAAGGCGTCGCCCACGGTTTCATCACCCTGGCTGACGATACCGATGTGGCGTACCAGTTCAGTGAAGCCCATCGACCTGGTCTGGACGAAGGCGTTCTCTGGAATGATCCGGATTTGGCCATTGAATGGCCGATAGCGCCGCAGGTTTTGTCCGACCGCGATATTGCACTTCCCTCGTTGCGCCAGACGGGGTTGATGGGATGATGAAACCGCGTCTATTGCTTACCGGTGCTTCGGGATTTGTAGGATCACATATCTTGCGCCATCTGGATGCGCGCTTTGACATTCACGCCGTCTCCAGTCGTGTCTCAAAAGATACACTGATCACATGGCATACGGCAGATCTGACAGACGCCACAACGTGCACGCAGCTTATTCGGGATTTGCGGCCCAGCCATCTTATCCACTGCGCATGGGAAACTCAGCATGGCGTCTTTTGGGAGGCCAACAGCAATGATCAATGGCTCGAAGCCGGCAAGGCTTTGTTTTCTGCCTTTCACCAATATGGCGGGCTACGAGCTATCGGATGTGGAACTTGCGCAGAATATGGTGCCTCTGATGAGCCGCTGAAAGAAACGGACACTGATCAGCCACCGACAACGCAATACGGGCAGGCAAAACTTGAGCTTTCGCGATTTCTTGACAGTCTGCCGGTCTCATCAGCGTGGGTGCGCGTTTTCTATCCTTATGGCACAGGCGAAAACCCAGCGCGTTTTGTACCGTCCGTCTGCCGGTCGCTTCTGGAGAATGAACCCGCTTTGTGTTCGTCGGGTACGCAACTGCGTAACTTCATCCATATTCAGGATCTTGGCGCGGCTGTTGCCCATCTTGTCGAGAGCCACATTGAAGGTCCGATAAATATTGGCCACCCCTCATCTGCAACCATCGGCGAGGTAGCCGAGATGTTAGGAGCGCTTCGGGGGCGGCCGGATCTGATCCGATTGGGGGCATTGCCTGATCGCGTCGGAGAGGCCCCAATTTTGATCCCGGACCTGTCCCGGCAATTGAATGAGCTGCAGTTCGTTCCCGCAATCTCTTTGACCGAGGGATTGCGTAAAACATATAACCACTGGCGAAATCAAACTGCGATCGCCAGCTCTTCCACTAATATCTAGTCCGACAAGAGGCCCCGCATGACCGACAACGCATTTGAGGCAGAACGCCGGAACAACATCGCAAAGATCGCCGGTTCTGAAGGCTTTGAGGCTCAAACAAGAGATTGGATGGCTCAGGCCCAGGAACTGAAGTATTCGTATAACTTCGACTGGCTGGGACTGCCAATCATCCAGTACCCGCAAGATGTCATGGCGATGCAGGAGTTGGTCTGGACCCTCAAGCCAGACCTGATCGTCGAAACGGGCATCGCAAGGGGCGGTTCTGCGATCTTCTATGCCTCTTTACTTGAGATGAACGCCTTATGTGGTGGACCGGCCAATACCGAAGTGGTCGCGATTGATGTTGATATCCGAGCGCATAACCGGAGTGCTATCGAGGCGCACCCCATGGCGAAACGACTACATATGATAGAAGGTTCCAGTATTGATCCCGAAGTCGTTGCACAGGTAAAGCAACGTGCAGAAGGCTGTAAATCCGTATTGGTTTGCTTGGACTCCAATCATACGCATGATCACGTTCTGGAGGAATTGCGCGCCTACGCGCCACTTGTGACGTCGGGCAGCTATGTTGTGGTGTTTGACACTTTGATTGAAGATTTACCTGAATCCGCGATTGGTGACCGCCCTTGGGCGCCGGGAAACAACCCGATGACCGCACTTTACAGCTATCTCGAAGAAGATCCTGCTTTCGAAATCGACAGCGCGCGTCACACCAAACTTCAGATTACGGTCGCTAAAAACGGCTATCTCAAACGCAAAGACGGATAGAATGGCGCGGTTCTCGGTTCTCATCCCGGTCTACAACGGCGCAGATTTCATTGACCAAGCGCTGCAGTCCATCGCCGAACAAACCTTAAAGGATGTACAGGTGATCGTGAGCAACAACGCTTCTACCGATGGGACCGCTGAAATCTTGAAGGATTGGCAGGACCGTCTGAACCTAAAAGTCATCACGCAACCACGAACACTCCCGATGCAATCGCATTTTAATGCGGTTCTGGATGCTGTTGAGACCGAGTTCTATATGTTGCTGTGCCATGATGATTATCTGTCCGACCCAAATGCGCTTGAGTTGGCCGTGACAGCCTTGGACGAGTATCCCGACGCAGGGGCGGTCTATTGCGATCTGCTTTACGTCAATGCAAATCGCAGAACGCTTGCGCGACGCAGGTTTAATCGAAGACAACAGTTTTCTGCAGATGCAGCGGGCTTGGAAACCATCAAATTCGCCCGAAATCTGTTTGGTATCCCGATCGGTGTCCGCACCGCGCATTTGGGGAAATTACGATACGATCCTCGTTTTCACTATACGATGGATGTAGATCTGTCATGGTCGATCTCAAAAGGTCAGACGGCCTTGCATATATCCAAACCATTGATTTCAAACAGATACACCGACACGAACACCACTTGGTCGCTGTTGCCCAAGGCGCTACAGGAATTTATTGACCTGTCGGAAAAATATGGCGTCCCGATGGGTCGGCTCAGCCGGTTCCGGCTGATCTGGACCAATTTCTTCGTCAACCAACAAAAACGCCTGTTCAACTTGTATGCACGGTTGTTGGCATGAAGAGGATGGCAGCCTCAATAGCCTGTGGTGAGTTACAAATGCAGTTGATCCGTTTTGGGATTGTCGGCGCTCTGAATACGGCATTCAGCTACGCTGTCTATTCTGCGGGCATATATCTTGGCCTCACCTACTACGTCGCCAGTTTAATCGCATTGATATTGGGCATAGTGATGAGCTTTGTCACGCAAGGGAAGCTCGTCTTTAAAACGGAACTACATGGCAGATTCTACAAGTTCCTGGCAGTTTGGACGGTGTTGTATTTTGTAAATATCGGGGTCATCTGGCTGCTCGCAAAACTCGGTTTCAATTATTATTTGGGTGGTCTTCTGGCGCTTGTCCCCGTTGTTTGCCTATCCTTTGTCTTGCAAAAAAAGCTGGTGTTCCAAAGGTAACCTCAATTGCTGCGCTCGATCCTCATAGTTGCTCTTGTTGTGATCGCAATCATGCGATTTGTGATGATCTTCAAGTTTGAGATCAACTGGGATGAGTTTCTTAATCTGTCGATGTTGTACGCGCATCAGCGCGGTGACCTGAATGAGGTGCTTCAGACCGGTTTCATTCATCTGTTCCACTGGCTGCCGTATATTTCGGAGAACGAAGCAGATCAGGTCATCGCGGCCCGGATCCTGATGTTCATGGCGGCTCTGCTGACCTCTTTCGCACTGTACAAAATCGCCCGTGTTTTCAGTTCGGTCAACGGTGCTCTGGCGGCTGTAGTGGCGTATTGGAGTTTCGGCTATGTGTTGCAACATGCTGTCGGCCTAAGAACTGATCCGATGGCGGCCTGCGCGATGATGAGCGCATTATGGCTGATTGTTGCAGGTCCGCTCACTTTGGGCAGGATCAGCTTGGTCGGACTACTCATCGGATTGGCTGGGTTCTTTACCATAAAGGCAATATTCTATCTCCCGGTCATAGTTTTGATAGTATTGCTGCGGGGCCTGCGGGATCGTTCCTTCCTGATCAGTCTTGGGCATCTCGCCGCTGTCGGACTGGTTGCGCTGATCTGTTTTTTGGGTCTGATCACGCTGCACGCGCAGACTTTTGAAACAACTGCTTCACCGCTGGCATTCCTGAACCGGACAACAGGCGCCACGCTTGGCAGCGCAGACTATACCATCCGAAAATATTACGGAATTTACATCATACTGCAAAACCCGCTTGCGATAATGCTGCTTGTCCTGGGACTTGGGGTTGCTCTGAAACGCTGGTGGCAGAAAAGGGACAATTATACCCTTGCTTTGGCTTTCGCATTTTTGACGCCATTGTTGAGCCTGCTGTTTTACAGCGAGGCTTACCCCTACTTTTACGCATTTATTCTACCTCCGGTGTTGGTCTTTGTGGCCATTGCATTTGATGAGTTGTCACTGCGACTGAGCACAGCCACTCCTCCGGTGATCGTGCTGGCACTGCTTGTGACCGGTGGCATTGCTTTTACAAACTCAATGCGACAGCCGCTTGCGTCACAGCACGCGACGCTTGAGGTTATCCACCAACTCTTCCCCGATGGTGCACCTTACATCGATTCACGCTCCATGGTTTCTTCGCTGCCAAAACATGGGATTTTCATGAGCAGTTGGGGTATGACCGATTATCGCAATGAAGCCAGACCGGTCATGCATGAAATCTTGAAGCAGCAAAGGCCGCAATTTCTCCTAAGCAACAGTTGGCATCTTGATCTGGTCGCGTTGACACCGCAACAATCACAGGCTCACCCGTTTGGATTGTTGGAGGAAGATTTTGTAACTCTGCGGGATAACTATGTTCGGTTTTGGGGCGCGCTTTATCTGCCGGGCAAAGTCATTGAACCCGGCGATGAAACACTCAGCATCCTGATACCTGGGACCTACCGCGTTGAGGACGGCACTGATTTGCAGGTTCATGGCCAACGATACGCCGCTGGCAGCCAAATCAATCTGTCCGCCGGAGAGCATGCCATTGCGGCACGGAACAAAGTTACTTTGATTTTAGATCTGCCGCGCCCAGAACAAGCTCCGTCAGACAGACCGCTGTTTTTTGGATTCTGAGCCTCCCCAACTGAACTGGTCCACGGTTACGTTTAGGAAACGGTGGACAAAGAATGGCGAACAAGAGACCGAAGAGATAGTTTCTTAGTTTCGGCAGGTTGAAGTTCTGATGGGTGTCACTGTGCCCTTAATTACTGGACGCTGGCTTAAAAAAGTTGTGTTAAATCAGTGCTTGATTGTGCCTTTAATTTCTGGACTGTATCCTTAATTGTCGGACTGTGCCCTTAATTCCCGGACGGAGTGTCCTGTGGATAAGTCGTGTGGGGATGATCTTGTCTAATGAAGTAGAGAACCCAGAAGAAAGAGCGCTCGCGGTTGAACGGGCCAACGCGTTGCGTCCAATAATGGAACTTGAGGAGGCAGGGCAGGATATAGGACCGCTACTATTGGAAGTGGCCAAGATGATGGGCGTTTCGAGAAGCACCGCATGGGACTTTTACCGTCGTCTTAAGACTAACGATGGGCGGGCGAGCCCTTACTCTCTAAACGACGCGGTCCGAAGCATGGCTCACGCCGCTTGGAACCGGATGTAGAGAGCATTATCGAGCGCGTTCTACGCCAACACTATCTCGTTCCAGAACCTCCAAGCTTTTTGAGGACCGTCAGCGAGATCCGGGCAGAGTGCGCGGCGAGAGGCTACCGTCTTGCTACCCGGCGTACGATCAAGTCGCGCGTCGACGCTATGGATCAACGCGAAGTGATGCGGAAACGGAAAGGCGCAAAGGCGGCGAAGCAAGCTTTCGAGCCGAGGGTAGGGGGTTTGGACGTGGAGCGCCCCTTGGAAGTAGTCCAAATCGATCACACTCTGGCTGACATCATTCTCGTCATCAATTCGAGCGTAAGCCTTTGGGGCGACCTTGGCTGACTTTTGCAATCAATGTCGCGACCCGCGTTGTTCTGGGCGCGTATGTGAGTTTCTATACGCCGTCGCCTTGTCCATCGGTTTGTGTCTGCACTATTGCGTGCGAACGAAGTCGATCCGCGCACGAGAGATACTGGAGAAGTTGTATTGGCCTGCCGCCGGGAATCCGCAAGCCGTTCTTGTTAACAACGGGCGGGATTTCCGCAGCGACGCCTTCCAGTCGGTCTGTGCAGATTGGGGAATCTCAGTCGAGTACAGGCCACCGGGACGGGCGCATCATGGCGGCCATATCGAACGTCTGATTGGGACAATCATGGGCGCAGTTCATGTGCTTCCGGGAACTACGCAATTATCCCCCAAGGACAGGGGGGATTACACCAGCTCTGGCAATGCGGCAATGACTTTGGCGGAGTTCGAGGATTGGCTGCACTTGGAGATATGTCGCTATCACAGTATCCGCCACGGAGGATTGTGGAGAGCACCGTTGGCGGCTTGGGCAGATCTCGGTGGTGAAGGCGCAGGTAGAAAGGTGGTCGATACCGAGGCGTTTCGCATCAGCTTCCCTCCGAAAGTTGGCATCTCGCTCGAATCGGGATCAAGTTGTTTTCTGTCGGCTATTGGAGCGACGCATTTGGTCCAATGATCAGTCGTGGCGTCGGGAAGGTTACTGCCTTGATTTTCCGCAACGAACGCAACATTTGTTCTTGTCTTGTTCTCATGCGAACAAA
>WQBJ01000089.1 GCA_013032095.1 Ruegeria atlantica
TGGTCATCGGCAACGAGGCCTGTACCAGCAAGACCAGATCCTGGGATGGGGTGATTGAAGAAAATCTCGGCGCCGCAAAGACCATCACTGATGGGGAAATTCGCGTCGATCGGGATGTGAATGGCGCACGAGGCTTCTTGCTTCGCGCGCTCTATGGCGACTTAGGCCAGTCTCAGGCAGCGGCGTGACTTATGTTGCGTTCGTTGCGGGATTAACGAAGTGTGTTCGGATCACGTGGGCAGCTTCGATACCGTCCGGCAACGCGGACGCAGATGTGACGGATTTGAACCCGCATAAGTGCCGGACGTGCCATTTGATGAACCTGTGATCCTGTCCCGCGAGTGAATTTCGAAATTTCGGCCTGATTGTTTGAACGTCGCCGGGCAACCAGAGCGATACACGATCTTGTTGATCTCTCGGCCTCCAGCCGCGTGAGTTCCGCTCTTGTCGATGATGACCTTGCTTGGAGTTCATTTGAAGACAGCGCTTTGGCAAAGAACCTGTTTGCAGTTGGACCGTTCTTCCGCTCAAACAGCATAAAGTTAAGGCTGTTTTCCGCTTCATCGACAGCTCCATGGCGATACATCAACTTTCTGCGAACGAGGATATGGGTCTCGCCCATGCGCAGGAACTCAACGTTGGGCGCTTCTTAGATTGTGTCCGTTCTGCTTTGCCAATGCGTCCCGCAGGGCGTCGCCGCAGAGGTTGATTGCGAGCACGCTTGTCACAACGGCCAGCCCAGGCCAGATCATTTGCAACGGCGTTGACCGCATGTGAATCCGGGCATCAAGAAGCATGGTACCCCATTCCGGCATAGGGGGTTGAACCCCGAGCCCCAGAAATCCCAATGCGGAAATCCCCAGGATTGCGCGCGCGAACATCCCGGTCCAGACCACGGTGAGAGATGGCACAAGTGCGGGTAGATAATGCCAGCGTGCTATTGCAAGCGGGGACAGGCCAGCAAGCTTTGCCTGGACCACATACCCCCGGGACTTCTGCGCCAGACCGATGCCTCGGGCAACACGGGTATAGCGCATCCAACTGGTTACACTCAGCGCGAAGGTCAGGCTTTCAGTACCAGCCCCCAATAGGCCAGCAATCACCACAGTTGCGACCAATTCGGGAAACGCAAGAAACGTATCTGTAATCCGCATGATCATCCAATCCGCTGCTGTTCCGCCTTGTGCAGCCACAAGCCCTGCCAGAGTGCCGATACACAAACCAATCACTGAAACCAGAAAGGCCAGCCCCAGCGACCGACGCGCGCCGTAGAGCAGCCTGGACAGAATATCGCGTCCGAGAGCATCGGTCCCCAGCAGCCATTCCGCAGACGGGGCGTTCAGGCGATTGGGAATGTTGATTGCGGTTGGGTCATGCGGGGCCAACATGGGGCCAAACACAGCAAGAAGGAAAAAGACGCAGGACAGCGCGATGACACTACGCATCGTGTTCTCCGATCCTTGGGTCGATGACCTGATAAATCACATCGATGATCAGGTTGATGACCACGAAAACCAGCGCGGTCAGCAGAACGACGGCCTGGACTTTGGGAAAGTCTCTGGCTTCGATTGCATTGACCAGGAAGCTTCCCAAACCGGGGCGTCCGAAAATGACTTCGACCATGACGAGCCCTTCAAGCAGAAAGGCCAGTTCTAGGCCAAAAACTGTAATCACAGGAATGGTGGCGTGCGGGGCGATGTGATCGCGCCCGATATTACGGGACAAGACACAGCGACGCCTGAAAGCCGGGAGAAAAGCTTGCTCTCTCGCGTCAAGGATTCCAGAGCGGATTATCCGCGTCAGAGAGGCGGTCACACCCAAACCAAGCGTTAAAGCGGGAAGAACCATATGTGTGGTGGAAAGCGCGCCCATAGCAGGCAACCAGTCCAGATAAACCGCAAACAGCAGGATCAAAAGCAACCCAAGCCAATAAGGTGGTATCGCCGCTCCCAGCGATGCCATGCCAATTGCAGCGCGATCCAAAACGCTGCCCGGATGTTTGGTGGCCAGAATGGCAAGGGGAAGCGCTACGCACATGCCACAAACAAGCGCCAGCATCGCAAGAGGAAACGTGTATGACATCGCCGTCACAAGCTCGGGCCAGACTTCGCGGTCAGTGACCGTGGACTTTCCGAAATCACCAGCCAATAGCGGTCCTATCCATGCCTTAAAGGCGCTCCAGAACCCAGCATCCAACCCAACCTCGTTACGGACCTGATCAAGAACGTCCGCCGATACAACTTGATGGTAGCGTGCCATGGCAATAGCCAGGGCCGGGTCTCCGGGGGCGTTCCACAACAGGATGAACGTGACGATTGACGCCCCGCTGACAACGACGAGCGCACGTAGCAGCAAGCTCAGAATACTTCGGATCATGCCGCGCGCTCCAGGGCCCCAAGGGAAACCGCAGCATCCCGTAGCTTGCGACCGTATTTTGTCTTTGGGGACGCAATAAAGTCCTGAGGTGTGCTGACCTCTTCGATCCGACCAGACTTCAGTACCGCAATTTCTTCGGAATGGGCGCAGGCATAGCCCAGATCGTGAGTCACGATCAGAGCCGCAAACCCTTCTTCAGCTTGCAGGTGCGCGATCAGCCTTGCAGTGTGTTTTTGGGTGACCGCATCCAGGGCCGACAAGGGTTCATCAAACAAGATCAGTGGCGGAGCGGCGATGAGCGCTCGCAAAATCCCCATCCTTTGTGCCTGGCCGATGGAGATTTCCGTCGGTTTCCTGTTCAAAAGGTCAGGTGTCAGCTCGAGACCTGCACAAAGACGTTTTAAGCGCTTGGGTGGCAGGTTGGACTGGCGCGCTATCACAGGTTCCAAAACGGATTGCTTTAGCAACCAGGCAGGATTGAAGGCCGCACGGGGTTCTTGCATTACAAGCGCTGGACGGCAGGTCCGAACCGGCGAGCCGGACCAGGTGATGGTGCCGCACCAGGGTTTGAGCATTCCCAGAATACTTGCAATAAGCGTGGATTTTCCCGCGCCGCTTTCCCCGACAACCGCAAGCGTCTTGCCTTTTTCGATGGTCAGAGAGATGTCTTGCAGTGCCGGAGATTTCCCGCGTCGGACGCTGATGTTGTCGACGTTCAACATGGATGCGGCATCCAGTTTCTGTGGGCGGACAATGCTTTGGCGGCCTTTGTTTTTGGAGTGTTCAGCAGAGCCGAGGTGCTGGCCTGTTCCACAAGACAACCGTTGTCCATGACCATCAACTGCGACACACGCTGTGCCGCCAGTGCCAAATCATGGGTGATCAGTATCATTGCGGTTTGACGGCCCGAGAGAAAACGATCCAGCAAATCCATCGAGTCAGCAGCAACCACCGGGTCCAGCGCCGAAGTCGGCTCGTCCAACACGATCAGTTCTGGCGATCCGATCAGTGCCATCGCAATGACAAAGCGTTGCTGCATGCCACGGCTCCAGCCCCAGGGACGTTTGCGCAGGTCACCATGTGCGATCCCAAGCGCCGAGAACAACTGCTGTTGACGCGGTGCATCGTGGGGCAATCCCAAAGCTGCCTCGGCCTCGTGCCAATGAAACCTCATAGTGCGCAACGGGTCCAACGCTTCATCCGGGCTTTGCGGAACGTGAGCAACGATACGGCCCTGTCGGTGCAGATCGTCAATCAGAGCATGGCCCAATGTAGATTTACCCGATCCCGAAGGGCCGACCAGCCCAATGCGTGCACTGGGTTCAATACTCAGGGACGTGGGGTGGAGAATGATCCGGCCCGAGCGTTCAGTGCTCAGGCCGGAAACAGACAGTGTCATTTGGTGAACTTCGTCTCGTGCGTGACCCAGTAGGTCTCGGTCGGGTGTACGGCATAGCCGGTCAGACCGGGGCGCGCGACGTTGACTTGGTTGACGTGGAAAACCGGGATCAGGGCTGCGTCGGCAGCAATCAGTTCTTGCACCTTGTCATAGACCGCTTCGCGCTTTTCCTGCTCGAAAGTCAGGCGGCCCTCGTCCAGCAACTTGTCAAGTTCGGAGTTCGCATAGCGACCCGCGTTCGAACCGCCGTCCGATTTGAGCAGCGTTTCCAGCACGGCACTGGGATCCCCCTGCGGGGTCATAACCCAGGCTTGCAGGAACATGTCAGCGTCACCGGCCGCAATGGCATCATTGCTGGCACCGTATTCACCGACGCGCACATTCGCTTTTACGCCAATGACCTGCAGAAAGGCTTGCGTCAGCTCGGCCGTGGGCGCCAAGGCTGCACGGGAAGAATACGTGACGATGTCAATCTCCAACGGCTCACCGTCCAGCATCCACTGACCGTCTTCCTTGGCGGCACCGGCCTCGGCCAGCAGGGCTTCGGCCCTGGCCATGTCATAGACTGCAGGAATATCCGCAGCCCAGCCTTTACCTTCCGGGAACATCGTACCGGCAGCAGAACCGCCAACACCGGATGTCACGGCATTCACGATGCCCTGACGATCGATCGCGACTGAAACGGCCCGACGGATCAGAGGGTTAGACATCGGGCCGTCGGCTGCGTTGACAGTGTAAAAATACAGACGGGCGGTAGAGGCCGAGAACCCAAGCGCACCTTTTTCCTGGATACGTTTGAAATCAGTTTCGGGGTAGTTGATGACCATGTCCACTTCTCCGGCTTCAAAGGCAAGTGCGGCGGACGCTGGATCGCTTGAAACGACCACGCGAACCTCCTTGAGACCCGGAGCGCCCAGTCGATAATCGGTATTTGCTTCAACTCGATACAGCTGATCCGGGATCGCTTCACGGAACACGTAGGGACCGGTGGCGTTGATAGGGTAAGCGTCAGACTCTGGGCCCAGGATCGCGATTGCAGGTTCTGCAAGCGTCCAAGGGAAAGCCGCGTTTGGACTTCTGGTTTCAAACACAACAATGTTGTCGCCGCCGGTGGACATGCTTGCGAGATCAAGCAGTTTAGCCACGCGAGCGTTGTTGCCAGCGTGACCTTCCTGCGAAATAGGCTCGATGGCGTCGACCACGGATTGAGCTGTGACGGGTGACCCATCGTGGAACTTCACGCCATCGCGCAGCGTGACGCGCCACGTGGTCGGCGATGTCTGCTCAATAGATTCTGCGATACGGGGATAAAGGTTCAGATCATAGTCGATCCCCATCAGGGTTTCCGTCACACCGGTCTGGTTGGACATCCACCCGTTAAAACCGGCGCGAGGATCAGGGACTTCCGCGTTCGGGCCAAAGGCGTTGGAGATCCGCAAACTGCCTTCCTGAGCCATGGCAGGGAGAGCGGGCGCGAAGGCCACAAAAGCCGAAAGTGCAAAACGAGAGAATAAGGACATTTTGGTTTCCTTCTGGAGTAGTAGCTGTACTGGCCCAGGACGAAGCGGGTTGTGAATTGAGGGGCAGCTAGCATATTATGTTATTACATCACAATTAGGTTTTTGTGTTATAGTCTCGACCCTGGTCTACACCGACATTCTGTGACCAGCCGTCCATTTCATGACACTTTGCTTTCCAACCGCGCCCGTGTCGGAAATCCAACAGCTTCATGATGCTTTTGAAGGAAAATCCTCGGCAGACGATGAAGTGTCACTGCTACGGACTAACCGATGCCGTTGGCGCGTCCCGTACCCGGAGAGGGCGCTCTCCTCGGCAGGTCTCCTGGCTTGCGGATCGTCGCGGGACCGGGCCTTGCCAAAGGTCAGGACCAATACCCGACTTTCGCCGCTGCCCTGGTGCAGAAAGCCGATACCTACTATTGGCAGGCTCGTTTCATGCTGCAGAATGACAAGGGGAAAGAAACGGATTTACAGGTCCTTGCAATCAACCAGCAAGCGACCGTCGCACAATTGACCGATCTGGGTTGGAAAGCGGTCGATCTTTCGAAGCTGCCTGCAGAAGACTAGTATTACAGGTGTGGATTATCCTGAATTTTTCGGTGAGCTTCGGCAGCGGCGGCCCGCTGCATTCTTCGCCAAATTCAGGTCAATCATGCTGATCTTTTCCATAGACGCCTCCATTCAGGTTGTTTGCAAGCCCACAAATGGCCATGCCGAGCGGATTCATCTTTGGGGTCCAGGCTGCAACTCCTTCAGCTTCATACGGATCATCTGAACGAATTTCTGGACCTTGGCGGGCGGGCGCTGCGCGAAATGATGCATTGCAAAGACGGGAACAGCGCCGGTGTCAAACAGCGGCTCCAGCGCGTTGGTGCCGACACGTCCTGCGGTGGCAATGGCGGGCAGCCGCGCGATACCAGCTCCCAGTTCGACCAACCGCAACACTTCGTTAAAGGAGTTGCAGCGGATGCGGGGAATGACCCGCAGAGTTTGCCCATCCGGCGTGTCATAGCGCACCGGGTTTCCCTGCCAGTCGTTGGCGATATGAGGCCAATCCTTCAGTTCGGCCAGGCATTTGGGCGCACCGCCTTGGGCCGTGATCAAGCTCGGGCTGGCGTAAAGATATTTGCGCAGCGATCCAAGTTTAGAAATTTTGGCAGACTGCGCTTTCGGCTCGCCGATCCGCAGTGCCAGATCAATCTGTGACCCGATCAGATCTGCCGTGGAATCGCTGGAATGAAACCGCACCGTGACCGCTGGAAAGCGGTTTACAAAGTCGACGACAGCTGGTGCAACCACCGGTCCGGATAGCGCGTCGGGGGCGGTCACCGACAACATGCCCGAGGGCTCCGTTCCAGCAGACATATCGCTGACAGCCATGTCATAAACGCTGCGCAGGTCGCGGCAATGGGCCAGAAACCGGGTTCCGGCATCGGTCAGCGACAGCGACCGGGTGGTACGGTGCAGCAGCCGGGTGCCCAAATCCGCCTCCAATCTGCTCACCCCCTGGCTGACAGCGGACTTTGTCCGCCCCAGCCGTTCGGCCGCAGCCGTGAAGCTGCGTGTTTCGGTCACTTCCCAAAAGATCTGCATGTCGTCGAAACTGGGCTTCATTGTTAAATCTTACTGAACTCTTATTTCATGTAATCCCTGTTTATCAGAACGCCCCGCTTTGCTCAACTGGCACAGGAAAACCGCAATGGTCGCAGGGCTGATTTCGGGAGCCGTAGAAGCCAGCCGGAATTGACACAACAACTCCAGCCAGGTGCCGCTGCGAGAAGACCACTTTCACGCCTGGCATTTCTGGAAGCAGAACGGGGAGAGTAAGAATGGGTGATTTTTGGAAAGCGTTCACACGTGAGGAAACCGACAGTCAATATAATCCGACGCTGTGGACACAACGCTTGCCAACCGAGGAGTTGTTACCAGCACACATCGAACTGACGACGCAGCGCAGCCAAGCCTATCGCCAGAAATTGAGCGATCAACTGCGCACCGTCACTTTTGGTCGTGGTGACATGGCAGGGGAAATGGATGTGTTCCGCCCGGCTTCACTGACAATCGATGCGCCGGCCGTAATTTATATCCATGGCGGCTGGTGGCAATGGTTCTCCAAGGAGCAGTTTTCCTTCCTAGCCGAGCCATTCAACCACGCAGGCTACGCAGTTTACATGCCCGGGTACCGGATGGCGCAGGATTGGGGCAACGATACCCCCATGGAGTCAATCGTGAAGCAGATGGAAACCGCAGTTGCCGCGGTTCTGAAAGAGACTGCTGAACGAGGTTCCAAAGCGGTTTATCTGATCGGCCATTCAGCGGGTGGCCAGTTGGCGGCGCTGCTGCGGGAAGTTGATTGGGCCAAATACGGAGTATTGGAGGAGGCACAATCGCTGTTGAAAGGCGCGTTTTCCTTGGCCGGCCTCTTCGACATCCGGCCGCTGGTCAACAGTTTTGTCAATGATGAGATTGGCATGACCATGGCCTCTGCCAAGGCAGTCAGCCCCTATCTCCAGGATTCCGACGCCGGGTCCGGGCTGTGCCCGCTGCATCTGGTCGTGCCGGAGTTCGACACGCCCGAGTTCTTCCGTCAGACCAAAGAGTATCAGGACAAACTGCTGAAGGCAGGTCAGGTCTGCCGGTTCCATTTAGTCAATGACCGCGATCATTTGGATATTATCGAAAACCTGGTCGAAGAGGAGGACGCGGCGATGGCCTATATGCTTGATCACATGGGCCGGGCCCGATCTTGTTCCTGAAACCGGTCCTGCGCGCCCGCCCGGTGAAACGGGCGGGGGCTGGATCAGTGCCCTTTCGAGACCGAGTGACGATGATCGCACTATCTCAGTATCAATAGAAAGCACCCGTTTGATCGTTTCGAGTGCACTTAAGGAGACGTCAACCAGGTATTTGTTCTTGTCGTCTATGCTAGCCCTAAGGAACCCATAAAACTCATCAAAGCACGCATTTCGAGAGTATTCCTTCTCGATTGTTCTCAATGCCTTTCTCCGTCAAGCGGCGTTGGCGTTTACCATTTTATCTTCCGGCACTATGTCTAACGGCGATGAAACCAATGGGACCGTGAGCATTTGTCGCCGATCCTGAATGCGAAAAAAGTTTCTGTTTTGCCATTCTCGGTGGTTGAATTGCACCGTGTCCACCACAACGAACAGCTCGGAGTTAATAAACTTGTGAACATAGCCAAGCCAAGGAAAGACATGTGGCTGGTGTATCGTAATTTTCAATTTCCTGTCTCCTATCTAAGAAACAACAAACTCACCAGTTTCACGAAATGCCGATAAAACCTCCAACGCGCTAGTATCTGTAATCGCACGATCCTGTCTTGGCGGCAGTTCTTGACGAGAAAAAAACTTTAACTCGGACGCTTCACCATCCTTTGGTTCCAACCGGTGGCAAGTAAAAGAAGGCAGAAATTTTGAATGACATCTCCATTAGGGTAAGTGTGGGTTTCAAAGTTGGGATCTGAGGAAAAGCCAAATGCCTTCACAGATGTCAGCGTAAGGCCTGTCTCTTCCTTTACTTCCCGCTGAGCTGCCTCAAAAACGCTTTCCCCTACTTCTATTCCCCCACTTGGCAATCCCCACAATCCAGTATCGCTACGTCGCATTAGCAGAGTTTTCCCAGTGGTGTTCTCCAACACCAGCCGAAAACCGGGTGCAATTAGCGGCCGCGGTCCAACATGCGCTCGAAGCTGACCAATGTAAGACTTCGAGAACGCTTCATTTTGCTTATACTCTCCAACCATCTGACCCATCCTTGCTGACCAACGCAACTTCATGCGGTAGATCGTGAACGACATATTCAGTCAAAAACACAATTGTTTGCCACGCGGACAGAGACAGAGAATGCACTCGACAGTGCATTCAAGATTGATGAACAATCTTGCCCCATTGAAAATTCTCGGGTTTCAAAAAGCCGCTTTGCTTCTTGCGGTCCATCACGTTTTTGAATCTCGGCGATTATCGCTTCGGAGCTAGATGGAGCATTGTCCACGTATGAGTTAGCGGTTTGTATCATTGTTCGAAACTCTGCAGAACGATCAACAGCAGACTGCCAAGCGCTAACTTCTTCAACCACCGGTTCTCGTGCTCTGCTACCCAACCTCAGGCCACCGCGGGCTGGAGTTTTTCGCCTTTTTCAGCATGGCGGGCTGGTATCGCCATCTGAGTTTTTCAGCATTGTCGGGGGGGGGGCGAAGGAGTGTCATCTTATGCCGATCTCGGCGGGAAAATCTCGGATGACGGCACCGAAACCACGGTCACGATTGACAGCGGCAAGTCCATCCTTCTTGAGAACGTACTCATGGCCAACTTGTCGGTGGATGATTTCTCATTTGTCTGACCGGGCTTCATGAGGGAGTGCGGCTTTGGTGCAGCAGAAACCCGACGACCGGCTGGCGGAGCCGCAGTTGTGACCCGGGCGTCGCGCCCGGCCTCTGTTCTCGACGGGCTGAAAGAGCGCGTTGCAGAGGCGCTGGCGCAAGCCCACTTGACCCGACAGCCCGGGGCCAACCGATCGAGGCCAGCGGAGGAGGGAGGAGAATGACCGGGAAATCTGCTGCGGATCACCGAATGGCATTTATTGCGCGGGTAAAACCGGTAAGCGGTGTTTCGACGGTTGTGACTTGGCCGCGTGTCGCAGAAAACGCGATATTCAATGCCCGCCCTCGTTTCAGCCTGTCCACCTGGTCGGGGGTCAACTGGATTGCACCTGCACAACCAGCCTTGGAGCAGCTCGCGACTTCTAGTTTTGCAAAGGGAGAACCATCAACGTTCAGTTCGTATCCGGCCGGTAGGTATATATTTAGCGGACCGGTGAGTCGCAGGATCGGGTCGGCAGCCGCCGTCGGGACCAGTATTCTGATGCTGAACAGAATATGCCGGGATTGTGCAACAAAAAGGTTCTGAAACGCGACGCAGTGGAGTGCTTCGGAGTCTCTGGCCTGGCCCGTACATTCGGTTTGCCAGAGCTGGTCTTGTGGTTGTTGTTCGGCTCCGGTTGCCTGACCAAGAGCAAAGTATGTGGTTCCAACTAGCATAAGAGCTGCAACAACGGCGGTTGTTGCCGATCGGGGGATGAGTTTCATCAAACTGATTTTTCCCAAGTAGACCTTTGTTTGGGAGATATTGGACAGGGAAATCATGTTCTGACCATCTCCATTACAACGCGTGGAACCAAGTGTTGCGCAATTGAGCATCCAGCGCACAGCGCAAGTCAGGAGGGGCGTCCGAAACCGGGTTGCCCCGGAAACCGGCCGGATGTGTCGCAAACTTTGTCCAACAACCAGAACTGCCATTTCACGGGGCAAACTTATCCCGCTCCCGCCAATTGAAGAAACGTGCGGAAGCTGGATACCAGTGCGCCAGGGAATTGCTGTTTACGGATCATGTTGGCCACTTCGATGTCATCCTGGGTAGCAGATGCAGATGCAAGTGACTTGAACCCACACAGGTATCTTTCCATGTCGTTGAAATCGGATTGCGTATGTTCGTTCGCAACCGCGACGCTGCCATTTGTAATCGGCAGCCTCAGTTATGAAATACCGCGTTTCTAAGTTCTGATCGCTTATTGCCAGGCTGACTTTGACGCGGCGAACCTGTTTTTGCCTTGGCGTCAGTATTGGTCGGCTCGGCCCCGCGTTCACGAACAGTGGCCTGGTTCCGAACAGTGTTGATCAGATTTGGTGCAATATTGAAGCTCAAGGTTACGTAGGGTCACTTG
>WQBJ01000009.1 GCA_013032095.1 Ruegeria atlantica
CAGAGTGTGACACTTCTACTTTGCAGATGTGGGACACTTTAACTTTGCGGGTACAGTGTGAAAGCCGGTAATCCATCTTATGTTAAAATACAGGTGTGAGTTAGCTTGATGGTTTTACAGTCAGAAACCCTGCTTGAGCATATCAATAGCTATTGTGATCTGGTCGAACTCGTCGCTTAAATTTCCCACTTGGGATTTCAAGACCCCAAGGGGTATGGCCGCCAGAAACTGAGTTACCATGACAACTCGTTCACCTTGGACTTCGAAAACCGGATTGAGACGAGTCGCAGGCTTCGGGGCCTCCGATATTGGCAGTAGCGGCACCACAACACGCGTATTCAGATCACTCAGGAGGTCCGTCTGGACGTCCAACAAAAAGCCATCACCGGATGGATTGGGGAATACATCGTATTTCGGCATCAGAACTGTCGAAAGTTATCCAAAGGCAACCCATTCTTCTCAACATAGGAATTGGAACTTTTAAGAGCCGACGCATTTTCCGCTTTCCACTGTTCAGCTTTTGCTGCTGCAACTGCTGCACGCACCCCCTCCTCCGCTGCGCGAGAAAGGTTCACTTTCAGCGACTTGGCTTCAGCCAACAAAGCACTGTCGAGCGACAGATTGGTCGGTTTTCTGGAATGTGCGTTCATGCGATGGACCTCAATTTGTGGTTAAAATACCCGCACAAAACATGCGCGTCAAATGTGCGCACACTCGCAACGCAACATTTAAGATCCAATGACCCTAAGTTCTGGCTTTGATGCCCGCAAAAAATTTTACTCTAGTGAACCGGTTGCCAGATTTTAGTTGGATCAAAGCCAGTCATGGATGCAGCCTTTTTCATGGTCGTCATGGTCTAATTGACGGCATCAGGGTTGACCGAAGACCCCGGTCAGGACCTATGCGGAGCGTCCGATTGCTTGGAGCGCATGTTCTGCAACTCATCAGAGCGGCTGTCACCTTTGTTTGCCGTCAATTTGGTCATGCTTCCCTCACCCTTCCTGGAAGCATTCTTGTCACGTGCTTCATCTCTGCGCGATTTTTTGGCGCAGACATTATGACATTAGGATCTTCAAACTTTCACTATGGCGTTGCCACACCCACCTTTTGGCAGCGGCGTTTGACTTGGTTAAGGAAAACGACCTCGCATTTGTCGGACGCTTTGCGGAATTTGAGCACTCGGGAAACCCGTGTGCGACTGACACTGAATTGTTGACCTTCGATATGATCGCATCTGGTCTACACAACACGGGTCAGAGCCAGTTTCTTGCTGCTTTACCAGATCGCGATTTCGGCTTCTGGGCACCGCCCGTCAAGTTTGTCTGAAGTGCAACTGTAACGCCTATCACGAGAAACACGCCAGGCCATGTTGTCAGCGGAGGCTGTATGTCTCCGAACGCAAGGCCAATGAGCAGCACCAACACCGGATTCAGAAAAGTGTAGGCCGCAACGCGGGTCGGCCCGATCATCGTGGTGCTCCACTGAAACACAAAAAACGTGACGATCGTGGTGAAAATCGACAGATAGGTGATCCCAACCCAGACGCTGCCGGGGACGGCGGTCCATTGAACGTCGCTCAATTTGGGAAACGCCAACAGGAACAACCAAATCGTGCCCGTTGCCAGAATCCAGAATGTCATTTGGGCCATCGGCTCACCCCGATGCAAGACTTTTACCAATGTCGTGTACGTGGCCAACGCGATCGTACCGGCTAAAAAAAGGATATCCCCGGCACCGATCCGTAGCGACAAGAACGCCGAAAGATCACCCCGGAAGACGATCCAAGTCGCTCCAACAGCTCCGATAGGCAGCAAAACACGCGCTGATAACGACATCTTCTCGTGCAGCAATACTGCGGCAACGGCTGCCGTGATGAATGGGTTCAAGGCAAATATCGCCGCCGTGTTCAACGGGGTCGTCAGGCGGAGAGATGTAAACATGAACCAAAAAAACGTAACCAAAAGAAAGCTCAGAAGGCTATAGCGCAGCAGATCGCGAAGGTTTGGTCGACTCAACCCGTATCGACAGGCGACGATGGGGCCAAACAGCGCTGTTGCCAGGGCAAAGCGAATAAAGGTGAGGACTCCACTGTCGAGGTGGCCTGTGATTGCCGCCACGACCGGGAAGGACGTTGCCACCAGAAACGCCGCCCCCAACATTAGGCCATGAACCTGCCACGCTGAACCAGAGGATTGATGTGCCGACATGATGCCCCCTATTCCGCCGCGATCACATTGAAACGTTCTGGAAAGGGGCCTGCGAAGGCCATCTGCTCCAACGGTCGCCGGCCACTCGGCACTTCTCGTGCTTTCAAATCGTCCGCCAGATTTGCAGCTTCGGCACGGCGTCCAATCGTAATCCCGACTTCCAGATTAAAGCGTTTAGGCAAATCCAGCACTTTCGAGGCATTCTCGAAATCCAGACCTGCCATTGCATGTGCCGCATATCCAAAGGAGGTGGCTTGCAGTGCAATTTGCATCCAGGCCGCACCGGCATCAAAACTATGGTATTTCGAATGGGTCATGGGGCGGGTTTCATCACCCGGCATGACCGTATCCGATAGTAAGAAAATCAAGGCCGAAGCCTCGCCCGCCCATCGCTGATTGAACGGATCGAGCAGTGACAGGAAACTCTGCCAATTCGTGTCGCCCCGCAAGGCGTAGAGGAACCTCCAAGGTTGGACGTTGTAGGCAGATGGTGCCCAGCGGCCTGCTTCAAGGATGGTAAGCAAATCCGCTACCGGCAAATCCGAGGCATCGTATGCGCGTGGCGACCAACGCGACAGAAACAATGGTGCGATTGGGTGATCTGGAGTTCTTGCGGGGGACATATCGGGCTCTCCTGTCTGACTGAATTTCAGGCTCGACTAGAGATTTACGCCCTTTCCCAATGGTAGATAATACGACAATTGATAGCTAAAGAATTCACTGATAGTGAATAATAATGGACCGCATGACCGCCCTCACCGTGTTTAGAACTGTTGCCGATCTCGGCAGCTTTGCCGCCGCCGCCCGCCAACTGGGCTTATCTCCCGCAGCAGTCAGCAAGAATATCAACGAGCTTGAAGCCCACCTGTCCACGCGTCTGATCCATCGAACGACGCGCCGGATGAGCTTGACCGAGGCCGGAACGCTGTATTTTGAACGTGTGTCCCGCGTGCTTGATGATCTGGAAGAAGCTGAAGGCACACTGTTGGCCGGTCAGGACTATCCCAATGGGACACTGCGCGTCAGCGCTCCGATGACCGTCACACTTGTCAGCCTTTCGAACGCCATTCCAAGATTTCTGCATTGCTATCCTGATCTGACACTGGACCTGAATCTAGATGACCGCCGTGTAAATCTGATCGAGGAAGGCTTCGACGTTGCCCTGCGCGGCAGCGATAATCTGGAAGATTCCAGCCTTATCGCGCGCAAATTGAAGACCATGGATCATGTCCTGTGCGGCGCTCCATCCTATTTCGAAAAGTATGGATGGCCCGAACACCCACAGGACTTGACCCGCCATAACTGCATTCAGTTCAGCTTGTCGGGTCATGCCACGAAGTGGTCCTTCCGCCGAGACAACAAAACCGAAAACGTGGCGATCAGAGGCCGCTACCGGGTGTCTTCAAGCATCGCTGTTCGCGATGCTCTGCGGGCTGGATTCGGCCTTAGCCTGATCCCCCACATGTATGTTGCAGATGATCTGGCCAAGGGCCGTCTGTGCGCTGCGCTGGAAAGCTGGAAACCAAACGAAACCGCGCTTTATGCTGTATATCCGTCCCGACGCTACGTAGATTCAAAAGTGCGTGTTTTCCTCGACTTTCTGGTCGAAGAACTGTCACGAAAATCAGACGCGAAGCCCGAAGTCTCTGGACCATGATGCCCTGATAACTCGCCCCGACCAAACGGGAGTGACGATTTCAAACAGATCTGGCGCGGCTTCTTGGATTGGAAGCGGTAAAAGGCCTACGTCCCTGCCCGCTTCATCTATCGGTGTTCGTCCTCAAACAGCCCGACGCCAATCGAGATGGTGAGGCGTAACCTCGACCTTCAACAGAAGTATTGCTCTAAACGCTCAAGCAGCAGTATTTCAGTTCAAGGTAGTCGTCGATCCCATACTTTGAACCCTCACGTCCCAGACCGCTTTCCTTGATCCCGCCAAACGGGGCCACTTCGGTGGAAATGAGGCCAGTGTTGACGCCAACCATTCCGTATTCGAGCTCTTCCATGAACCGCCAGGCCTGCGACAGATTCTGCGTATAGACATAGGACGCCAGACCAAACTCGGTGTCATTGGCTGCGGCGATCGCCTCGGCTATGTCCGCAAACCGGAATACCGGGGCCAGAGGGCCAAATGTCTCTTCCCGAGCGACAGCCATATCGGACGTGACACCGGTGATCACCGTCGGTTGGAAAAACGTCCCGCCCAGTTCATGTGCAGTACCGCCGATCATGACAGAACCACCCTTGGCAACCGCGTCGTCGATATGCTCTCGCACCTTCGTAACTGCGGCTGGGGTGATAAGCGGCCCGATGACGGACCCGTCTACGAAGCCATCGCCTACTGACAAGGACGCAACAGCAGCGCTCAGCCGGTCGACAAAGGCGTTGTGGATGCTGTCCTGCACATAGATGCGATTGGTGCAGACGCAGGTTTGTCCGGCGTTGCGGAATTTCGAGATCATCGCCCCTTCGACCGCCTTGTCCAGATTGGCATCGTCGCACACGATGAAGGGCGCGTTACCACCAAGCTCCAATGAGAGCTTTTTGATCTGCGCCGCCCCCTGCTCCATCAGGATTTTGCCGACGCGGGTCGATCCGGTGAAGCTGATCTTGCGCATGATCGGGTTCTCGCAAAAGGCTTTGCCGACCCCAACTCCGTCCGTGGACGTAACCACAGAAAACACGCCCGGCGGGATACCGGCCTCTTCCCCTAGCCGCGCCATGGCAAGCGCCGACAGAGGCGTTTCCGCAGCAGGTTTCACCACCATCGCACAGCCTGCCGCCAGTGCCGGGGCAACTTTGCGGGCAATCATCGCATTAGGGAAATTCCACGGAGTAATGGCCCCGACAACGCCGACGGGTTGTTTGATGACCATGATACGCTTGTCGCGCTGATGGCCCGGAATGGTATCGCCATAGACGCGCTTTGCTTCTTCGCCGAACCATTCAACAAAGCTGGCCCCATAGAGGATTTCACCTTTGGCCTCGGCCAGCGGTTTGCCCATCTCTGCCGTCAGGATCGCACCCAGATCGTCAACATAGGCAACCATAAGGTCAAACCACTTGCGCAGGATTGCCGCACGCTCCTTCCCGGTACGCCGCGCCCAGTCTTTCTGCGCCTGCTCGGCCGCTTGGATTGCCGCGTGCGCGTCGTCGGTAGAGCAATCGGCTACCCGCGCCAAGAGCGCGCCAGTCGAAGGGTTCGTTACATCAAAACGGGTCTCGCGCTGAACCCATTCTCCGTTCAGGTACGCGGTGTCGATCAAAAGGTCGGATCGGTTCAAAGGCAGCATGGGTGTCTCCGGTCAGAGTAAAAACGGGCGAGACTGATCCCGCCCGTTTGTTGTGGTGTGAGTGGTGTCTTAGGCGTGCAGGTCGCCGTCTATTGCGGTGCCGTCAGGTGCCACCGCAGGGCTCGATGCAGCAGAGCTGTCCTCGACCAGCGATTTGATCACGCCCCAGGCCATCAGAACAACGAGGATCGAGATCGGCAGCGCCGCCGCAATTGCCGCTGTTTGCAGGGCGGACAGACCACCTGCTATCAACAGAACAGCCGCTACGAGACCCTGCGCTGTGCCCCAGACGATCCGGTGCAGCTTGGGCGGGTGGGCATTGCCCATGGACAGGATCGTGGTCACGACCAGCGTGCCCGAGTCCGAACTGGTGATGAACCAGGTGGCCAGCAGGAACGTGGCCAATGCCGAGACAATCCAGGACAGGGTGCCATTGGCCGCCAAAAGCTCGATGGTGCCATAGAGCGTGCCGCCCAGGTTCCAGCCATTGACCATTTCGATCAGACCGGCAGTGCCAACACCCTCTGCTGCGTTCAGCTCGATGAACAGCGCATTGCCGCCAAAGATCGAGATCCAGATGAACGCCATCGTGGTGGGAACGAACATGGCACCCAACATGAATTCGCGGATTGTGCGACCTTTCGAGATCCGCGCCACGAACATGCCGACAAACGGTGCCCAGCTCAGCCACCAGCCCCAGTAGAAGATGGTCCAACCACCCTGCCAGGCAACGTCACCCGGCTCGGACGCAGTCCAGAATCCCATCGACCACAGGCCCGTTGCATAGTCGCCTACTGCGTTCATGAAAAAACCGATCAGCCACTGAGTCGGACCTGCGAACAGAAAGAACAGCACCAGCAGGATCGACAGAATGATGTTCCATTCGGACAGAATCCGGATGCCTTTGCCGATACCCGACACGGCGGACAGCGTGGCAATGATCGAGATTCCGATGACCAATACTACCTTCAGTGTGGTGCCCGTGCCGGTGTTGAACAGCACGTTCAGACCTTCGGCCATCTGGGTTACGCCCAGACCCATCGAGGTCGCGATACCGAACACCGTGCCGAACACGGCCAGCAGGTCAACCGCGTGACCCGCCGGGCCATAGATGCGGTCACCCAAGATTGGGTACAACGCCGACCGGAAGGTCAGGGGCAGCTTTTTGCGGAACGCGAAATACCCCAATGCCAGACCGGTCATGGTGTAGATCGCCCAGCCGTGAAGGCCCCAGTGGAAGTTCGTGACCACAACTGCGTCAACCGCGCGCTGTACGTTCATTTCCGTGTGTCCGGCGGCATCCGCGAACGGGTTGTTCGGATAGCCCCAGCCTGCCGCATTGTCGAAATAGAACAGCGGCTCGGCAATGCCGAAGAACAGGATGCCGATCGAGACACCTGCCGAGAACAACATGGCGAACCACGAGAAGTTGCTGAATTCAGGGCGGCTGTCATCGTCGCCTAGACGGATCGAACCGAACCGGCTGAACATCAGGAACAGACAGACAAAGAACAGGATGACGACCGAACTGATGTAGTACCAGCTCAGCGCCCCTTCGACCCACGACCGCACGCCTTTGTAGACGCTGCTGGCGAAGTCGACATTGAGAATAGTGAAGAGAACAAAGGCTGCAACCATCGCTTTGGATGCGATGCTCATCCCATTGTGCAGCCCTTTGAATACCCCCTTATCCGAGACCAGGTGGTCACCATTTTTGGGGGCTGGAGTTCCAGCCATGTTCGTATTCCTCCCATTGATAGACGAACGTGCCGCGTGTCCTCGCACGCAGCGGGAAAGTTTGCGTCAGCGCATGACGAACGGATCCGGGATCGGATCGTCGCTGGTGCGCAACCAGACTGACTTGATCTTGGTGTAATCCAGCGCTGCCTGCAGACCGCCCTCACGACCATGGCCGGACAGGCCGTGGCCGCCAAACGGAGCGATGGGGCTGACGGCGCGATAGGTGTTGACCCAGACGATCCCGGCTCGAATGGCGCGGATCATGCGATGGGCTCGGGTCAGGTTCTGGGTGAACAGGCCCGAGGCAAGCCCGAATTGGGTGTTGTTCGCGATGGCGATGGCCTCGGCTTCGGTCTCGAAAGACACGACCGACAGGACTGGACCGAAGAATTCGTTTGTCAGGCTGTCCGCGTCATGCACGTCCGAGCAATCCAGAATGGTCGGCGGGAAGTAGAACCCATCGCGATCAATCGGGTGCCCCCCGGACACCAGCTTGGCCCCCTGCGCCACAGACCTATTGATCAGGTCTATGGCGTTGTCCCGCTGACGCAGGGTACAGAGCGGCCCAACTTCGGTGGCCATGTCATCAGGGGCGCCGACCACAATCGCCCCAGCTTTTGCTTTGAGGCGCGCCAGGAATTCATCCTTGATCGAGGCCTGAACCACAAGGCGCGATCCAGCTACGCAGCTTTGACCGGTGGCTGCGAAAATCCCTGACACCTGCGCATTTACAGCGCTTTCGAGATCGGCGTCTTCGAACACGATGAATGGAGACTTTCCGCCCAGTTCCAACGAGGTCGAGGCCAGGTTCTCAGCTGAGTTGCGCACGATGTGACGCGCGGTTTCCGGCCCGCCGGTAAAGGCGACATGAGCGACTTTAGGATGGCTGGTCAGGGTCGCGCCCGTGACCGGCCCGCCGGTAATGACGTTGAACACGCCTTTGGGGAACCCGGCCTGATCGAAGATGCGGGCAAATTCCAGCATCGGTGCTGGACCCTCTTCCGAGGCTTTCAATACAACGGTACAACCTGCTGCCAGTGCGGGGCCGATTTTCACCGCCGACAGGAA
Organism: Ruegeria atlantica; assembly: GCA_013032095.1. GTDB lineage: Bacteria > Pseudomonadota > Alphaproteobacteria > Rhodobacterales > Rhodobacteraceae > Ruegeria > Ruegeria atlantica_E. The sequence goes on from WQBJ01000009.1 coordinate 8,309, forward strand.
CAGTTGAGAGTTCCAAGGCACCACAGCGGCCACAACACCGATTGGCTCGCGACGCAACCAGACCTCCATGTCCGGTTTGTCAATGGGCAGGTGGGCACCTTCGATCTTGTCGGCCAGACCAGCATAGTAGCGGTAGTAATCGGCGACATAAGCAATCTGCGCCGACGTCTCACGAATGATCTTGCCGGTATCGCGAGTTTCCAGCTCGGCCAGACGCGGAGCATTTTCGGAAATCAGGTCTGCCAATCGGGACAGCAACTTTCCACGCGCTGTCGGCGTCATCCCCGCCCATTCCGGCGAGAAAAACGCGCGCTCAGCAGCCTCAACAGCCTGATTGACGTCTTCTGCGCTGGCCTCGGGCATCTTTGCCCAGACTGCGCCGGTGGCCGGGTCCAGACTGTCGAACTGGGTCGCACCATCCGAGAAGGTGCCGTCAATATACTGTTGAAACTGCTGCATTTTAGGGCACCCCTTTACTGAAACGCTGGCATGACATCTTTGATGAAGCGCTCAAGCGAGGCTTTCTTCCGCTCGAACGGCATGCTGGAGTCGATCCAGAACGAATACTCGTCATAGCCAAGCTCCTCATAGCCGCGCAGCCGATCGATGACGGTATCGACGGTGCCGATGACCAGGTCGCGTTCCATATTCTCGGGGGTGTAGAACGGATGCGCGGCGATATCTTCGTCGCTCAGCGGGTCGATCAGGCCCTGCGAGATGTCGCGCTTGTTCATGAACCAGGCACCGAAGTAGTTGTAGAACCGGTTCAGCTCGACCGCGGCCTGTTTCACATCGGCGTCGTCCGATGCCACATAGGTATGCATCAGCAGCATGATCTTTGGTCGCGATACATCCGGGAATTTTTTGCAGGCGTCGTTGAACTTGAACATCAGGCTAGAGACTTCGTCATCGCCGTTCCACAACGGCGTCACCTGTACGTTGCAGCCGTTCGAAACGGCAAATTCGTGGCTGTTGGGATCACGCGCTGCAACCCACATCGGTGGGCCGTTTTCCTGCACCGGTTGCGGGGCCGAAGTGGTTTTAGGGAATTTGTGGAATTCACCATCATGCTCATAGTCGCCTTCCCACAGTCCTTTCACTGCCGGGATCAGTTCGCGCATACGCTGCCCAGCTTCCCAGGCGTCCATGCCGGGCATCAGGCGCTCGTACTCAAAGCTATACGCACCGCGCGCGATGCCCAGGTCCAGACGGCCCTCGGTAATGATATCGGTCATTGCCGCTTCGCCCGCCAGACGGATCGGATGCCAGAACGGCGCGATCACAGTGCCAGTGCCCAGACGCACGTTCTTGGTGTGGCGTGCCACGTCGATCAGGTTCAGGAAAGGGTTCGGCGCGATGGTAAAGTTCATCCCGTGGTGTTCACCAGTCCAAACCGCGTGCATACCGCCGTCATCAGCGATTTTGCACAACTGGATGAACTCGTCATACAGTTGCTTCTGGTCCTGATCGTCCGAGATCCGTTCCATATGCGCAAAGAGTGAGAATTTCATGTCAACTTAACTCCCAGCGGTGAGCGGTTTGACCTCGCCACTCACCTCGTTGCCGTAATACACCCCGAAATTCCCCATGTGGCTTTCGGCCGCGAACCGTTCCAGCATCGTACAGATGGCCGGATCGGCTACATCCATCAAAGTGGATTCGGTGATTTCAGTAAAAACACCGTTTGCCGGTTCGCCTTCGTCAGCCTGGCACAGAAATGAGATGTGTTGATGTTTGCGCGCTTCATCCTGAAAAACAGAGTAGATAAATCCCGGTTCTGCCGTCACACCGCTTACGCTGATCAGATTTGCCAGCGCGGCATTCGCACCGCCTGAGACGTCGTCGGTCTTTGGAATGGTCAGGTGACCACCGCCATCGTCCTGCAGCAGAACCTTGCCGTCCCGTGCGATAAGAGCCGAGACCACCGTATCCGAGCGTTTGCTGAGCGCCTTGGCCTCAGCCGCCGGAGTAACATAGGCGCCGCGGGCATAGCCCAGACCTGGCGCGATGTCCTGATTGAAAGCTTTGACTTCACCAATCAGGATCAGGTGATCGCCTGCATCCACGGTCTTGTGCATGGCGCAATCGAACCACGCAGACACGTCATCCAGAATGGGTGAGCCATGCGGGCCGGGTTGCCACTCAACCATTGCGAAACGGTCTTCGACCGGGCGGGCGAAGGTGTTGGACACCTCGATCTGTGCCTCGGACAGGATATTGATGGCGAATTTCGATGTCTTGGCGAAGGTCTCGTAATTGCTGGAGGTATTCGCCAGGCAAACCAGAACCAAAGGCGGATCCAGCGACACCGAGGTGAAAGAGTTTGCGGTAAATCCCAGCGGGTTGCCCGCGTCGTCATGTGACGTCACAACCGTTACCCCGGTCATGAATGAGCCAAAGGCGCTGCGCAGGGCGCGTGGGTTTTGTAGTGTTGTTGGGTCGAATTCGATCATGTCAGTTCACCCTGTTCAGATGGCGTGTGCAACCAGTCCGTCAGCGCGGCATTGACCACGTTCGGAGCCGTCAGGTTCACCATATGCCTGTGGTCTTCGATAATAATAGCGTGTCCGCAGGGGGCGGCGTCGGCCATCGCTTGCGACATGGCTGGGGTCGAGTTCGGATCGTCATCTCCGGTCAACGCCAGCAACGGGCATCTGATATTGCTGAACCCGTCTGAATATAGCGCATCGCCGCGTGCAAAGGCCCCGTAGGCAGTAGCATAGCCGTCAATGTTCACCTCGGACAGCCAGTTGGCGACCTCATCGCGTGCGGCTTGTTCGATCGGCGTATCGCCAAACCAGCGACGCAGAGGCGTTTCCAGATCGAAAGACCCGGTTCCGATCAGTTCGGCCCGCGCGATGACGGATCTGCTTGCGGCCTCGTCCCGGCAGAACACGCCGTTCAAAAGGGCCACGCGAGCAACCCGCTCCGGGTGGCACACGGTAAACCCGCCCGCGATAAGCGCACCCATGGAATGACCAACCAAACTGACCCGTCCGAGCTTGAGTACATCCAGCACAGCCAGCAGCCAGTCTAGAAACACCGGCAGATTTGATCCCATGGGGATACGGTCACTGCCGCCGTGCCCCGGCATGTCCAGTGCGATGACGTGGTGCGTTTTCGCCAGTTCCTCGATCTGTGGTCGCCAAGCCGCAGATTGCATCCCGACACCGTGGATCAGAACCACCGGTGCAGCTTTCCCCGAATGGGAAAGTCCGGCTTCGCGGTATGCGACCTGACCGAACGGCTCAGACAGCTGCAGGGTTGTCGACGTCATGACCCAGTTCCTTAAGATCCTGATACCGATCACCGATACGGTGATGCGGACGACCACCGATGGATGCGCCAAGAGCAATCATGATCTCATCCGGTGCAGGTGCGTCTGCCACTTGCAGCTGAATGGTCAGGTAGTGGCTGCGACGTCCGCCATCATTCTTGTCCATCAGCGGGATTTGCATCGAGGCGTTTGCCGGGCCGCGCGTGTTGGTGAAGGCCAGATAGGACTTCGCGCCCACTGCCTCACGGTAGAAATTACCAAAGCGCAGGGTATGGATCAGGGCCGAGCCATGTTCGACCTCGCCGTTCACACCGACAATTGCGGCCTTGCCGTAGCCTTCGACCTTGTCGCCGCCGCCAGTGGCCTCGAGCACCATGTCTGTCAGCATGGACCCCAAGCCTGGCGCGCAATCGTGGATCGCGGGCTTCAGGTCTTCGACAAAGCCTTGCCCTGCCCACGGATTCCGGATCACCGCGACCGCAGCAATCATCTTCAGCGGAGTCTCAGCGGCCTTACCCCCTTCGATCAGGGTGTTTTCAACATGCAGCAGTGTTTTGCGGATTTCGGCGGGCATGATTTTTTCCTTGCGATTCGATGGATCGGAATATGGTATACCATCATACCGCATGTCAATCATACCTTGTGGGAATTTTCCCATTCCGATAGCTTGCCGCGCATGAGTGCACCGAAACTAACAAAAATAGATCACCCGCCCGCGACCTTGCGCGACATGGTTCAGGAACGTATGCGAGAGGCAATCATCGAAGGGCTTTTCCAGCCAGGGCAACGACTTGTAGAACGTCCACTCTGTGATCAGCTGGGCGTCAGCAGAACCGTCATCCGTGAGACGATCCGGTATCTTGAGGCCGAAGGGCTGGTCGAAATTCTTCCCGGACGTGGCCCGATCGTGGCGGTCATGAGCTGGGAAGATGCCCGCCAGATCTACGATATCCGTCGCATGTTAGAGACGGCGGCGGCGGAGAACTGCGCCCGCAATATCACTCCGGATCGGGTGCGTGGTCTGCGCAAAGCACTGGAAAACCTCAGACGCGGTTTTTCCGACAAAACGCCTGGCGCCTTGTTTCGCGCGACATCCGACTTCTATTCAGAGATTTTCGATGGCGCGGGCCACTACATCGCATGGGACGTTGTTCAGCGACTGAATGGCCGGATCAGCCGCCTGAGAATGATGACACTGTCGTCAGCTGACCGCGAACGCCCCGGCATTACCTATATGGAAGACATCTGTGATGCGATCACCTCCGGTGACCCTGCCGCCGCCCGGGCCGCGGTTGAACGCCACCTGAGTGACACCACAGCAATTGCCGAACGCCTGTTCGCCTCAGAAGAAAGCGCAAAAGATGACTGAGCCACGTAAAGGGTACTGGATCGCAAACGTCACTGTTACCAACCCCGACGCATACCAGGGGTATCAGGCTCTTGCGCCCGAGGCGTTCAGCAAATTCGGAGCCCGGTTTCTGGCGCGCGGCGAAGCGGAAACCCTCGAAGGCCAAAACTGGCAGCGGCGTGTCATTATTGAGTTTGATAGCATTGAGGCTGCCCGTGCCTGCTACGCCTCAGATGAATATCGCGCCGCCCGCGCGAAACGCGAAGCCGCCTGTACGGCAGATATCGCATTGATCGAAGGGCTTTGAGTGGAACCCTTTCATGTACGGTGTAGTCGTTTTGGAAATCGCTCTCGCTGCAAACGGTATCTACTGAATACCTTTCTCTGCGAATGCGGAGGACCATTCCACGTACGTCTTGTCGCTTGCGAAGTGCGGATTTTTCAAATCTTCCTGAATAGAGCTGTTGCATTTTTGCGGGTGGTTCATGCTCTTGGCCCGGACCATATTTGGGGCAAGTCGTATATCTTCAGGAGCATACATGAGCACCAAGTATTTTGCACCGCACGGAGGGCATCCCGGGCAGGAACAACTATTAACTGATCGGGCTGTTTTTACTGACGCTTATGCCGTGATTCCTAAGGGCACAATGCGGGATATTGTGACCAGCTTTCTGCCATTTTGGGAAGGCACACGCCTGTGGGTCATTTCACGTCCGCTGAGTGGGTTCGCCGAAACATTTTCGCAGTATATTATGGAAGTTCAACCCGGCGGTGGTTCCGATCGACCCGAAACCGACCCCGAAGCCGAGGGGGTTTTGTTCGTCGTCGGAGGCACAGCGACCCTGAGTGTTCAGGGCGAGACCCATGAACTGACCCCGGGCGGCTATGCTTATCTGCCTCCTGCAAGTGAATGGACCTTACACAACCGTGCCGAGGAAACACTGAGGTTCCACTGGATTCGGAAAGCTTACGAAGCGGTCGAAGGGCTGGATAAGCCTGATGTTCTGATCCTCAACGAAAACGACATCGAACCAACGCCCATGGCGGGGACAGATGGCAAATGGGCCACGACACGGTTTGTGGACCCAAGCGATTTGCGTCACGACATGCATGTAACCATAGTGACGTTCGAGCCAGGCGCCGTCATCCCATTTCTGGAAACCCATGTGATGGAACACGGTCTGTATGTTCTGGAAGGAAAAGCAGTTTACAGGTTGAACAATGACTGGGTCGAAGTGGAGGCCGGCGATTACATGTGGCTACGCGCATTCTGCCCGCAGGCATGCTACGCGGGTGGACCGGGCAAGTTTCGCTATCTGCTCTACAAGGATGTAAACCGGCACATGGCACTGCGACCGGGACCTGCCGCATATCCGCAAAATCAACGCCTTAGGACCGCGGCAGAGTAACTGTCCCGCCGATGGCCAGAGTCAACTGATGAGCCGCCTCGATAACGGGGCGGCTTAGCCGTTCAATCTCGGCCTCGCTCACCCGGCTGGTGGGTCCGGACACCGAGATACCGGCAATCGCCTCGCGATTGATGTCAAAGACCGGAGCTGCAATGCATCGCATACCCGTGTTCTTTTCCTCGTTGTCCACCGAGAAGCCTTGCGCTCTGATAGTTGCGAGGTCCTTTTTCAGCGTCTCAGCGCTGGTAATCGACCGGTCCGTGAAGGCCTGTAAATCCACTGCGGCCAAAAGTCGGTCCAACCTGTCTTCATCCATATGAGCCAGCAACGCTTTCCCGATCCCCGATGCGTGCATCGGCGACAGCGTGCCGGGCGGAAAGAATGCGCGAATGCTGGCATGCGTTTCCACTTGGCTCAGGAAAAGCACAGAGCCTTCTTTTTCAACACCCAGATTGGCGGTCTCGCCCGTGGCTTCCATCAGCTTGCGCATAACCGGCCTGGCCCGATCTACGAGGCTGGTGCGTCGCAAGAAGCGTGAGCCAATGACAAACGCTTGGGGGCCAATATGCCAGACCTGCTCGCCGTGATCGAATTGAACCAATCCTCTGCCTTCAAGCGTCACGAGAATACGATAAACGGTAGCCGGAGACTGACCCATTTCCTCGGACAGCGTGGTTAAAGCTTTGCCTTGCGCCTCGCTCAGATACTCAAAAACCTCCATCGCCCGATCCAGGGATTTAATCGTATTCTGCGCCGTCTTGTCATCCCATCCCCGCGGCCTTCCCCTGGCTTTTCGGCGGGTTCCGGGGCCATTATCTTGAGAATCCATAAAAACCATCTGATCATTTGTGAAAGACTAATTCACCATATGAAAAATACAACTTACTGACAACAATAAATTAAATTGCGCCTTATGTGTTTTGAAAGGTTTTTTCAAAAATATATCGGGTCGGACGCCGGGGTCTTATTGTGTCGTTAACGACGGAAGGAGACCATCCATGAGCTTTCAAAACCCCGTTTTCATCCCGGGTCCGACCAATATCCCCGAAAGCCTGCGCAAGGCGTGCGATATGCCCACGATCGACCACCGCTCGCCGCTGTTCGGGCAGATTCTGCACCCTGCACGCGAAGGTGTACGTAAAGTTCTGAAAAGCGACAGCGCCGAGGTCTTCATCTTCCCGTCTACCGGGACTGGCGGCTGGGAAACGGCTTTGACCAATACCCTGTCTGCCGGTGACAAGGTTCTGGCGGCCCGCAACGGAATGTTTAGCCACCGTTGGATCGACATGTGCCAACGCCACGGTCTGAATGTTGAAATCGTCGAGACCCCTTGGGGCGAAGGTCTGCCGGCTGATCGCTACGAAGAGATTCTGACCGCCGACACGAACCACGAAATCAAAGTTGTTCTTGCCACGCATAACGAAACGGCAACTGGTGTGAAATCGGATATTGCCGCCGTGCGCAAGGCGCTGAATGCCGCCCAACATCCAGCCATGCTGTTCGTCGATGGCGTATCATCAATCGCATCGATGGATTTCCGTTTCGACGAATGGGGCGTCGACGTTGCTGTTACGGGTTCGCAAAAAGGGTTCATGCTGACAGCAGGTCTTGCCATTGTAGGCTTCAGCCAAAAGGCTATGGCTGCGACCAAATCGGGCACCCTGCCCCGCACCTTCTTTGATGTGCATGACATGGCCAAAGGCTATGCCAATAACGCCTATCCCTACACGCCGGCAGTCGGCTTGATGAATGGCCTCAACCAGGCCTGTGACATGCTGCTGAGTGAAGGTCTGGAAAACGTCTTTGCCCGCCACCACCGAATTGCCGAAGGTGTTCGCGCTGCCGTGGGTGCTTGGGGGCTGGAGCTTTGCGCCGCCGACCGTTCGGTGTATTCTGATACTGTAAGTGCGATCCGCACACCGGACGGCTTCAACGCCACCGATATCGTCACCCATGCGGCCGACAAGTACGGCGTTGCCTTCGGCGTGGGGCTTGGTGAAGTCGCTGGCAAGGTATTCCGCATCGGACACCTGGGAAGCCTGACGGATGTCATGACACTGTCCGGGATCGCCACTGCTGAAATGTGCATGGCTGACCTGGGCCTGAACATCCAATTGGGTTCCGGTGTGGCCGCGGCGCAGGACTATTACCGTGGTCATCCCGCTGCCGTTCAGAAGGACGCTGCATGATGAAGGATTGTAACATGTACATCCCGACTTATGAGGACATGCTCGCTGCGCATGATCGGATCGAACCCTATATCCGCCGCACGCCGGTACGGACATCCGACTATCTCAACGAACTGACCGGTGCGCAGCTGTTCTTCAAATGCGAGAACTTTCAGGAGCCGGGCGCCTTCAAGGTACGAGGCGCCACAAATGCGGTGTTCGGTCTTGATGACGAACAGGCGAAGAAGGGTGTCGCAACTCATTCCTCAGGCAATCACGCATCGTGCCTGTCCTACGCGGCGATGAAGCGAGGCATTCCCTGCAACGTGGTTATGCCGCGCACCGCACCCCAAGCGAAGAAAGACACGGTTCGTCGATACGGCGGTAAGATCACCGAGTGCGAGCCCTCGACATCGTCTCGCGAAGCGACCTTTGCTGAGGTTCAGGCAGCCACGGGAGGAGATTTTGTCCATCCCTACAATGATCCTCGCGTGATCGCCGGACAGGGCACCTGTTCACGCGAGTTCATTGAGCAGACCGACGGCTTGGATGCAGTGGTCGCGCCCATCGGCGGCGGCGGCATGGTGTCCGGCACCTGCCTGACCCTATCCACTCTGGCTCCGGAAACTGCGATCATAGCGGCAGAGCCTGAACAGGCTGATGATGCCTATCGTAGCTTCAAGGCTGGTCACATCATTGCGGATGACGCTCCGAAGACGATTGCCGACGGGCTGCTGGTTCCGCTGAAAGACCTAACCTGGCACTTCGTGTCGAACCACGTCTCGGAAATCTACACAGCTTCAGAGCAAGAGATCATCGATGCGATGAAGCTGACGTGGAAACACCTGCGGATCGTGATGGAACCATCCTCGGCCGTACCGCTGGCCACAATCCTGAAGAACCCGGACGCATTTAATGGCAAGCGTGTCGGTCTCATCATAACCGGGGGCAATGTCGATCTGGACAAGCTGCCCTGGCTGAACACGTGACATCAATCCCGACATAGGAATACGGAAATGAAAGATATGACCAATCTCGACCAATTCGAAGTAGGCTATGACATTCCGGCCAAGCCCGGAATGGATGAAGCAGATATCCAGACCCCCAGCCTGGTGCTGGATCTTGATGCGCTGGAGCGCAACATCAAGAAGATGGGCGACTATGCCAAAGCGCATGGCATGCGTCACCGCGTGCACGGGAAAATGCACAAGTCGGTGGACGTGGCGAAGCTGCAGGAAAAAATCGGTGGAGCCGTTGGCGTCTGCTGTCAGAAAGTTTCCGAGGCGGAAGTTTTTGTTCGCGGCGGTATCAAGGATGTTCTGGTGTCGAACCAGGTGCGCGATCCGGCCAAAATCGATCGTCTTGCCAGTCTGCCAAAGCTGGGCAGCCGTATCATCGTTTGTGTCGATGATTTGGACAATGTTGCGGATCTTTCGGGCGCGGCGGTCGATCATGGAACACAACTGGAGGTCTTCGTCGAAATCGACTGCGGCGCCGGGCGTTGCGGCGTGACCACGACGCCCGAAGTGATCGAAATTGCCAAAGCGGTAGAAGCGGCCGACAACCTGAAGTTCACCGGCATTCAAGCCTATCAGGGCGCGATGCAGCACCTCGACAGCTATGAGGCGCGCAAGGAGAAGCTCGACACCGCAATCGCGATGGTTAAAGACGCCGTTGAAGGCCTCAAGGCCGAAGGCATCGAGTGCGAGCTGGTCTCGGGCGGCGGCACCGGTTCCTACTACTTCGAGTCCAATTCGGGCGTGTACAATGAACTGCAATGCGGGTCTTACGCATTCATGGATGCCGATTACGGTCGCATCTTGGACAAAGAGGGTAACCGCATTGATCAGGGCGAGTGGGAAAACGCCTTCTTCATCCTGACCAGCGTCATGAGCCACGCCAAGGCGGACAAAGCGATTGTTGATGCAGGCCTCAAGGCACAATCCGTGGACAGTGGTCTGCCGGTCGTCTTCGGGCGCGACGATGTCGAGTACATCAAGTGCTCGGACGAACACGGCGTTGTCATGGACCCGAATGGAGTTCTGCAGGTCAACGACAAGCTCAAGTTGGTGCCCGGCCACTGCGACCCAACCGCGAACGTGCACGATTGGTATGTCGGTGTCCGCAACGGAAAGGTCGAATGCGTTTGGCCCGTATCCGCCCGCGGTCGCGCTTATTGAGCCGGACTATTTAAGGCCGAAATGTCTGGCTCGCATGTAGCCAGATAGCCGCCCGCGTGCATTCCCTCCCTTCGGGAAATGCACACGGGCGCACGAATTCTGAACGGAGAAATACATGTTGATTGTACCCGAGCGTGAAATCGCTGACCTCATGACCCGCGAAGCGGCCTTTGATGCCGTGGAAAAGGTCTTTGCCGCAATGGCGTCTGGCGACGCCTACAACTTCCCGGTCGTGCGCGAAGCCATCGGGCACGAAGATGCACTTTATGGCTTCAAGGGTGGGTTTGATCGAGCGGGGCTGACGCTTGGCTTGAAAGCGGGCGGATACTGGCCAAACAACTTGGAAAAACGTGGGCTGATCAACCACCAGTCTACTGTTTTTCTCTTTGACCCTGACACCGGAAAACCGTCGGCTATGGTGGGCGGCAACCTTCTGACAGCCTTGCGTACCGCGGCGGCGTCTTCGGTATCGATCAAACACCTCGCTCGCAAGGACGCCAAGGTTATCGGCATGATCGGCGCTGGCCACCAGGCTGCATTCCAGTTGCGTGCGGCATTGGAACAGCGCGTCTTTGAAAAGGTCATCGGCTGGAACTACCACCCCGAGATGCTTCCAAATATCGAGAAAGTCGCCAATGATGCCGGTGTAGCGTTTGAAGCAGTCGAGCTGAATGGCATGGCGGAGGCGGATGTGATCATCTCGATCACCTCGGCGTTTGCACCGTCGCTGATGGCGGATCATGTCGCTCCCGGAACGCATGTCGCTTGTATGGGCACTGATACTAAGGGCAAGCAAGAGGTGGAAGCCGCTCTGCTGGCTAAGGCGAGTGTTTTCACCGACGAAGTTGCTCAATCCATCACCATCGGTGAAGCGCAACATGCCGTCGCCCAAGGTCTGATCGCAGAAAGCGACGTGGCTCAGCTTGGCGCGGTCATCAACGGCACAAACCCGGGCCGGACATCGGATGATCAGATCACGCTGTTCGATGGCACAGGGGTGGGCCTTCAGGATCTCGCGGTCGCCGCATCCGTGGTGGATCTGGCCGTTCAGAAAGGGATCGCAATCAAGGTCGATTTCTGAAAGCAAACGAGTGTAACCTGCCTCGGCGAATTGTCGGTTATTGCCTTTCCAATTTGACGCTCATGGCGACGGATGGAAGCGATTTCTCCCTTTCGCCGCTGATAGGTTGCCCCTTTGTTTACGCCATTCCGTGCACCAGCCCTGCGGGCGGCCCGGAAATTCAGGGCTGGGTATAACCCCGAACGCCAAGGGAATTACACCTTGTTCTCAAGGTAATCGCTACCATTATCAGGAGCCCTACGAGACGAGTTCTGGTCGAATGCTTGGACTATCAACTCAGGTCACATTATATCATCGTAAAGTCAGAGAGACTGTCGCCAACGAGTTGCGTAACCGGGATCGCAAGTGTTCTGGTCTGTGCCGATACGGATGCGGAAGTGGACAGCCGGAATCACCTGAAGTGTGCCGCAGAAGGTCGTAAGGTTGACCCGGCATTGATAGGTATCGGCAAGTTCACACATAGCATGCCCTGGAAGTGACGCTCTATGGTCTGGTCAATTTCGCGGCGTTAGCGGGCGCGGATGTTTCGACCTTCGGCCACCAGAGGAATCATGATCGGGATGAAGGCAAACGACGTCCCTTGCACGATCGGCAGCCGGGCACCAACCGGGCCAAAACCAATGGATTGGAACAATGTAGCGGCGCCCGTAAAGAACATGGGCATCTGGATCATTTAGATCTTTTGCGTTAAGTCGGGCTATTCGAGCCGAATCTAAAATCGGCCGCGTCGTACACGAAAATGGCTGGCGTGACGTTGGAAGCGAACATCGCCAGCACATGCTGAATTCCCAATGGTACCGCTTTCAGAATCGGCGGCGAGTAAATCGAATCGCGGAGCTGTTCCGGCGTTCCGATGGATGCATCTGAGATTGTGTCTTTCCTCGCTCGAGATACGTCGACCGGCTCCTCTTCCGGCGGCGTTCCTCATTCCGTGATAGTAAAGGCCTCCTCGAACCAATGCTCTTCGAGGTTGGGGCCGGTTCCTATTCGATCCACCACAGCAAAAAGGCCGGGAGCATGAAGTGGGGTTAGCACTCCATGCCATGTATTGCGGTGATAATTCACGCCCTGCCCAGGCGCTGTTTTGAAGGCGATGGGTTGCCCCGGCGTCCCGTCTTCGTCTGGTGCCACAACCACAACAAAGGGTTTGTCCGACAAAGGCAGGAACGCCTGACTGCCATCCGGGTGACGCTCCACCATTTCCAGTTTGAAAGGCAGGTTGAAAGCCTCTGACTGAAATACGCTGATTCCCGCTCGACCCTCATGAAAATCCAACACAGCCCGGTCGTGATATCGCGCGCATTTGCCTTGGTTGATATACTTGTCTACGTCGCCAGACACTTCGATCACATCTCCAAACGGCGCAAAGGCCTTCGCAGTCAGAGGCCGGAGTTTCAATGCAGCCGTCATGCCGCGAACTTCTCGATCAGGCGCAGCTCGGCGATCCGTTCAACCTGGCGGCAGGCCTCTGCAAATTCGGTGTCGCGATCGCTGTCGATGCGGCGATGAAAGGCTTCCAGAATGCTGGCTTTCGTGTTGTCCTTGACCGCGATGATGAAAGGGAAACCGAATTTGGTTGTGTAGGCCTCGTTCAACGACGTGAAAGTTGCGCGCTCTTCATCCGTCAGCATATCCAGACCCGCCCCTGCCTGCTCAGCGGTACTTTCTTTTGTCAGGCGACCAGCCGCGGCAAGCTTGCCTGCCAGATCCGGGTGGGCGGTCAGGACACCGAGGCGTTGTTCCGCGGTTGCGGATCGGAACACCCGCGCCAGCGCATTGTGAACACCGGCGGCATTGTCATGCGTCGGGCCCAGTTCCAAATCAAACGCACCTTCTGCAATCCACGGGCTGTGTTCAAACACACCGCCGAATTCAGTGACAAAGGTTGACTGATCCATTTCGGACGGGGTCAGACGTTGCATTGGTGGGTGCTCCTTAGCCCAGTGATCAGCGATCTGTTCACGCGTGGCGAACCAGACACCGTCGTGTTTTTTGAAATGTTCCAGCGCGCGCTTAAGTGCCATCGCGCGACCCGGGCGGCCAATCAACCTGCAGTGCAGGCCAATCGACAGCATTTTAGGTGCACCGGCCTCGCCCTCTGCATACAGCAAGTCGAAGCTGTCCTTCAGATAGCTCTCGAACTGCTCGCCATTGGTGTAACCCGCCTGGATCGCAAAGCGCATGTCATTGCAGTCCATCGTGTAGGGCACAATTAACTGATCTTTGCCGCCAGCCTTTGTCCAATAAGGCAGATCGTCGGCGTAGCTGTCGGCGATATAGGCGAAATCGCCTTCCTCAGCCGCCAGATCGATAGTGCTCATCGAGCAGCGTCCTGTGTACCAGCCACGTGGCGGCTGGCCCGTGACCTCGGTATGTAGCTGGATCGCGTCACGAATCTGCGCCCGCTCTTCTTTCGGATTCATGTCCTTGTGTTCGATCCATTTCAGACCATGGCTGGCAATCTCCCACCCGGCTTGCTTCATCGCCGCTACCTGCTGCGGTGCGCGCGCCAAGGCAGTTGCAACGCCGTAAACTGTCACAGGCAGGTCTTTCAAAAGGTGATGAACTCGCCAGAACCCGGCTCGGCTGCCATACTCGTAAATGGATTCCATATTCCAGTGCCTTTGCCCCGGCCATGGGGCGGCACCTGTGATTTCGGACAAAAACGCCTCAGAGGCGGCGTCACCGTGCAAAACGTTGTTTTCGCCGCCTTCTTCGTAGTTCAATACGATCTGAACCGCGATCTTCGCCCCGTTCGGCCAGTTCGCCGTCGGCATCTGCCGGCCATAGCCGGTCATGTCTCTTGGATAACGCGTCACGTCACTTTCCTTCTTCTTGAGATGATGAATAACCCAGATAATCGCCGATGTTTTTCAAAAAATATGCGAAGGAGCCTTTGGGCAGACTGCCTTTGCCTCCAGTGACGAAATCAGATTAAAAAACTTGAAAACTTGAGGAGAGGCACAAATGACCGGTTATCTTACAACACATGTGCTGGATACGGCTCGTGGGTTGCCCGCCGAAGGATTGAAAATCGAACTTTATCGTATTGAAGGCACAGATCGCACGTTGCTGAAAACTCTTTTCACAAACGACGATGGTCGTACCAACGAGCAGATTCTGCCCGAAGCTGAGTTTTCACTGGGCGAATACGAGCTGATCTTCTACGCCGGAGAATACCTGAATGCCTCTGGCACCCCGCCTGAAGATCCACGTTTTCTGGATGTGATTCCAATCCGCTTCGGGATGTCCGAGCACTCGCACTACCACGTCCCTTTGCTACTCTCGCCCTTCGGTTACTCCACCTATCGCGGTAGCTAAGCAACCGAGCGAGACGTATTTGTCGCGGCAATCGTTGATCCGATGCGATCTATCATGAATTCCATGAAGAGACGCGTTTTTGGATCCTGCATACGTCGGTGCGTAAACAGACATGCCATCTGTATCGGTTCCGGAGGTGTTTGTTCTGCCACCGGAACCAAAGTTCCGGCCCCGAGATGCTGAGCAACCTCAAAAATCGGCTTCAGGGCGATACCATGACCGGCCAGGGCCCAATCAGTCAGCACATCACCGTCGTCTGACTCGTAGCGTCCAGAGACGCGAAATCGTTTTGGTCCTGTGTCTGTTCTCAAGAGCCACTGGAATTCGGTCGCACCAGGAAACCGCAAACTGAGGCATTCATGCGCATCGGCAATGATGTCGTCGCCGCTTGCGGGCATCCCTCGTTTTTTGATGTATTTCGGGGATGCACACAGAACCCTCTCAACATCTGCTATTTTTCGGATACGTAAATTGCTGTCCTCGGGCTGACCCAGGAAAAAGGCCAGATCCAGGCCCTCGGTTGTCAGATCTACCTTTCGATCAGTCAGCCGCAGTCGAACGTTAACCTCAGGGTATTCAGCAAGAAACTTTGGCACTTGGGGCGCGATCAATCGCCGACCCACACCCAATGGTGCAGCAACGTAGAGTGAGCCTTTCAGGTTCTCTGTAATGTTGACAATTTGAGCTTCGGCCCTTTCGACCGCTTCAAGGATTTCAGCCGCCCCCCCATAGAAAGATTTTCCTTGCTCTGTGGGAGTGAGGCTGCGCGTAGTGCGCTGAAACAATCGCACACCAAGGTGCTCTTCGAGTTGTGAAATTCGCGCCGAAGTTACTGCCGGAGAAACCCGCAAATCACGACCTGCGGCGGACATGCTGCCCAGTTCATAGACCCGGACAAAGGTTCTGATGTTATCAAGGTAAGACATTTTTTTGCATTTTTTGATACTTCTTGGTCTTTGCCAGCAATACCAGAATAAAACAGCCTCGCATAGAGTGCCAGGAACTATAGAATCTAAGGAGCAAAGCCATGTACGACTTGGCCGTTATATGGGAGTGGATCGCTTTTTCCGTCCGCTGGCTACATGTGATCACCGCGATGGCCTGGATTGGGGCATCATTCTACTTTATCGCGCTTGACCTCATGCTAAAGCCGAACCCCGCCCTGCCGGATGGGGCCTACGGCGAAGAATGGGAAGTGCATGGAGGCGGGTTCTACCACACTGTCAAATATCTTGTGGCGCCCGCCCGGATGCCCGAGCACCTGACGTGGCACAAATGGCAGAGCTATACGACATGGCTCTCAGGCGCGGCGTTGCTTATGATCATCTACTGGGTTGGCGGTGAACTGTTCCTGCTCGATCCAACCAAAGTGGACCTCGCGCTGTGGCAGGGTATCCTGATCTCTGGCGGTTCACTGACGATCGGTTGGTTGCTCTACGATCAGATGTGCAAATCGAAACTGAGCGATCACCCGACCGTTCTGATGCTGCTATTGTTCGTGATCCTTGTGCTCATGTCCTGGGGCTACAACCAGATATTCACCGGTCGTGCTGCGCTTTTGCACCTTGGTGCGTTCACCGCGACGATCATGACGGCCAACGTGTTCTTCCAGATCATGCCGAACCAGCGGATCGTCGTCGAAGACCTCAAGGCCGGTCGCACGCCTGACGCCAAGTACGGGAAAATCGCCAAGGTACGATCCACGCACAACAACTATCTGACCCTGCCGGTCGTGTTCCTGATGCTGTCGAACCACTATCCGCTGGCTTTCGGCACCGAGTATTCGTGGATCATTGCCAGCCTGATCTTCCTGACAGGCGTGACCATCCGGCACTACTTCAACACGATGCACGCAACCGGAAAGGGCCCACACTGGACCTGGGGAGTCACCGTTATTCTCATGGTTGTGATCGCTTGGCTTTCATCCGTCAGAAACGGTGAGACGTGGGAAGACGCAGAAGCACGTGAGCTGACGCCATACGAACAGAAATATGCGTCAGCCGCCGGGTTTGAGGAAGCCTATGACACGGTCCTCGGAAACTGTTCAATGTGCCACGCGCGCGAGCCTGTTTATGGCACTATGAAATGGGCTCCGAAAAAGGTTTATCTAGAAACACTCGGTGACGTCGCCCGTCAGGCCGACCAGATTTATCTGCAGGCCGGGATCAGCCACGCAATGCCGCCTCCATCGGCAGTTCAAATGGATGAAGAGGCGCGTCAGACAATCATCGCGTGGGTGCGTGAGGTTCGGGAACAATAGACGCGTGCCAAAAAGATGGCGGCTGGTAAACTGGGCTTATACGCCCAGTTTTTGTGCTTCATATGACTACGTAAAAAAGCGTTTGCTGTGCTGCGCAATATGTTCGACGAACAGACGAATCTTGGGGTCTTGAAGCTTTTTGTGTGGATAAAGACACCCAAAAATCGTCGGTAATGGGGGTGTCTCGGATAGAACTTCAACCAACCGGCCATCCTCAAGATACTCCCGCACATCAAAGCGCGGCTTGTTGACGATCCCCCTACCCGCCAATGCCCAATCCGTCAGCACATCACCGTCGTCCGCATCGTACTTGCCCCGGACTTCGAGTTTTCGCGGGCCCATGTCGGTGAAGAGCGTCCAGAAGTATTCGGGTGATCTGGGATAGCGCAGCAAGAGACAGTTGTGGGGCGTGTGCAGCAAGTCATCCGGCGTACCGGGCGCACCAAATTTTGACAAGTATTCCGGCGAAGCACACAACACGCGATCACAATCCGCAAACTTTCGTAGCTTCATCGTAGAGTCCCCAGGCTCTCCGACAAAAAATGCGATGTCCAGGCCATCGGCAAGAATGTCCACCTTGCGGTCGGAGAGACGCATGCGAATCTCTGTTTCCGGGTAGCGATCCGAGAATTCCGGAACCAGCGGTGCAACGATTCTCCGCCCAACACCCAGCGGCGCGGTGATGCGGATTGCGCCTCTGGGGGCGTCTGAAAAGCTGGCGACGCGCGCTTCGGCGTGGTCGAGCGCCAGCAGAACGGCCTTGGCTTCATCGTAAAAAACCATTCCCACTTCGGTCGGCGTCATCGACCGGGTTGTTCTGTTGAAAAGGCGAACGCCCAGATGGTTCTCCAGCTCTTTCAATCGTTTGCTGGCCACTGCGGGCGTTAAGCGCAAATCGCGTCCCCCGGACGTTATGCTGCCCAGCTCCATTACTCTGACAAAGACCCGCAGGCTTTCGATGTATGACATTCAATCCTCCCGATCCGGAAAGACTGCGCCAAGGCTATTTCTTTTTCAACGATCTGTTGAAAGTATTTGCCGTTTCCGACGATTTTCAGGCTCAATTGTTGCTTCTATGGTCACCCCGATCACCCACCGGAAGGCAGGGTTAGAGGGAGAATACCATGACGCATCGCACCGACATCCGATTTGTCCTTAATGGCAGGGATGTGTCCGTTCCAAGCGTCGCAGCAGATCAGACACTTCTGGACTTCCTGCGATTGGAGCGCCGACTGACAGGAACGAAAGAAGGCTGCGCCGAAGGCGATTGCGGTGCATGTACCGTACTTGTCGGCCGGCTTGGAGACGCTGGTTTGACTTATGTTCCCGTCAACGCGTGCATCCGGTTTCTTGCCTCCGTCGACGGGTGCCATGTCGTAACGGTTGAACACCTGTCCGGCCCTGATGGTCGTCTGCACCCGGTTCAGCAGGCCATGATCGATCATCACGGCAGCCAGTGCGGTTTCTGCACACCGGGTTTCGTCATGGCGCTTTACGCGCTTTGGATGCAAACACCCGAGCCAACGGAGGCGCAGGTCGAAACAGCACTGCAGGGTAATCTGTGCCGCTGTACCGGGTATGAACCGATCATCCGGGCGGCCGTTGCCGTCAGCCGCTATGGCACCCCTGCGTCGGACCACCTGAACACCGAACGTGAAACCATGACGGCGCGTCTGGCCGCGCTCAAAGATGGGCGGCGCGTGGTGTCCGGACCAGAGGACAACCTGAGTATTATCCCGTCCAGTGTTGATGATCTCGCCGAGTGTCTGCAGACCTATCCCAAGGCCACGATCGTGGCGGGGGCCACCGATGTGGGCCTTTGGGTCACCAAATTCCTGCGCAACATTGGGCCAGCAATTTTCACGGGCCATCTCGAAGATCTGAAATCAGTCAAGAAACAGGGTTCCCTCCTCCTGATCGGTGCCGGCGCCAGCTACACCGATTGCCAAGAACTCCTGTCAGAGCACTTGCCACACCTGTCCTCCTACTGGGATCGCATCGCAGGGTGGCAGGTGCGGAATATGGGAACGGTTGGTGGGAATATCGCCAACGGCTCCCCCATCGGTGATACGCCGCCGGTTCTTATCGCTCTTGGTGCGGAAATCACGCTGCGACGCGGTTCTGAAAGCCGGACGCTGCCTCTGGCTGATTTCTTCATCGACTATGGCAAGCAAGACCGCCAACCCGATGAGTTCGTCGCCAGCATCCATGTGCCCCTACCCGGACCCAACGACCTGGACGCGGCCTATAAGATTTCAAAGCGCCGTGACGAGGACATCTCTTCCGTGGCGGCTGGTATCCACATGACTGTTACAAATGGCGTCGTCAGCAACGTGCGCATCGCCTTCGGTGGCATGGCCGCAACGCCCAAGCGTGCTTCCGCCGCCGAAGCGGCCCTCAACGGCCAACCTTGGACGCGCGCAAGTTTTGAAGCCGCAGCCCACGCGCTGGCCGAGGACTTCTCGCCTCTGACAGATTGGCGGGCATCATCTGACTATCGAATGCTGACCGCTCAGAACCTGCTGCGTCGGTTCTTCCTTGAAAACGACACCCAAACCGACAATCCCGTTCAACTGGCGTGTGCCTAGTAAGGAGACGAAACAATGAAAGACAACGTTTCCATCATTGGGGCGGCACACACCAACGTGAACCATGACAGTGCAATCAAGCACGTCACAGGACGTGCCGATTACACCGACGATATCGCCCTGCCCGAAGGCGCGCTTCATGCCTATCTCGGCGTTTCAGACGTCGCGCACGCCAAGCTACTGGGTATCGATTTCACCGAAGTTCTGGCCACGCCCGGTGTGGTCGGTGTGCTGACCGCTGACGACGTGCCGGGGGCAAATGATATCAGCCCGACTCACCTGAACGACGAACCGGTATTCCCAACCGAGGCAATTCAGTTTCACGGCCAACCAATGTTTGCCGTGGTTGCCGAAACTCGCGACATTGCGCGCCGTGCCGCGGAACTGGCAAAGATTGAATACGAGACCCTGCCCCATGCGCTGGACCCGATCGCCGCGCAGGAAGCTGGATACCCGCATGTCACAGCGCCGCTCAAACTGGAGCGCGGTGACGTCGCCCCGGCGCAGGCTGCTGCAGCCAACCGGATCAAGGGGCGCATGAGCGTTGGTGGTCAGGATCACATGTACCTTGAAGGTCACATTGCCTTTGCCATCCCGGGCGAAGACAATGATGTGATCGTACATTGTTCCACGCAGCACCCCTCCGAGGCGCAGCATATGGTGGCGCATGTTCTTGGGGTGCCGTCCAATGCCGTTGTGGTAAATGTGCGCCGCATGGGCGGCGGATTTGGCGGCAAAGAAAGCCAGATGAACCTCTTCTGCGCTGTTGCCGCCATGGCTGCCAAAAAATGGAACCGCGCCGTGAAAATCCGCCCTGACCGGGATCAGGACATGACGGCGACCGGCAAACGCCATGACTTCGTAATCGACTACGATGTTGCCTTTGACAACTCTGGCCGTATTCAGGCGGTCGAAGGCAGCTTCGCTGCGCGCTGCGGGTTCTCGGCCGATCTTTCGGGGCCCGTTACGGACCGGGCACTTTTCCACGCGGACAACGCCTATTTCTATCCGAACGTACGCTTGAACAGCCACCCGATGAAGACCAACACGGTGTCGAATACCGCGTTTCGCGGGTTTGGCGGGCCGCAGGGTGTGATCGCAGCAGAGCGGATGATCGAAGAAATTGCCTATGCCACCGGGCAGGACCCGCTGGATGTGCGCAAGGTAAACTTCTATGGCACCAAAGACCGCAACGTGACCCCGTACCATCAGGAGGTCGAAGACAGCATCCTCGACCGGCTGGTCGGAGAGTTGGAAGACACGTCCGAATATCGCCAGCGTCGGCAGGACATCATCGAGTTCAACAAGACGTCACCGATCCTGAAAAAAGGGATTGCGCTGACACCCGTCAAGTTCGGCATTTCCTTTACAGCGACTTGGTACAATCAGGCGGGTGCACTGGTGCATGTCTACAATGACGGCTCGATCCACCTGAACCACGGCGGCACCGAAATGGGGCAAGGCCTCAACACCAAGGTCGCGCAGGTCGTGGCCGAGGCCTTCCAGGTTGACTTCAGCCGGATCAAGATTACCAAAACGACGACCGAGAAGGTTCCCAACACGTCAGCCACTGCGGCCTCCAGCGGAACTGATCTCAATGGCATGGCCGCGTTGAACGCGGTCGAGCAGATCAAGGCGCGTCTGGTGAAGTTCGCCGCTGAGACTTGGGACGTTGCCCCCGAGGAAGTGGTTTTCCACGCCAATCAGGTGCATGTCGGCCAAGAAGTCCTGCCATTCGATGCGTTCATCAAACAGGCCTATCTGGCGCGTGTGCAGCTGTCGGCAGCCGGTTTCTACAAAACACCGAAAATCCACTGGGACCGGGCCAAGGGACAAGGTCGCCCATTCTACTATTACGCCTACGGTGCATCGTGTTCGGAAGTGACGATTGACACACTGACTGGCGAGTATCGGGTAGAGCGTACGGATGTTCTGCACGATGTTGGTCGCTCGCTGAACCCTGTCCTCGACAAAGGTCAGGTCGAAGGCGCCTTCATTCAGGGCATGGGGTGGCTGACCACCGAAGAGCTTTGGTGGGACGATGCTGGCCGCCTGCGCACTCACGCTCCGTCGACGTACAAGATCCCTTTGGCGTCGGACCGTCCGCGCATCTTCAACGTGAACCTCGCAGATTGGTCGGAAAACCGTGAGTTGACCATCAAACGCTCCAAGGCAGTCGGCGAACCGCCGTTCATGCTGGGAATTTCGGTGTTCGAGGCGCTGTCGATGGCCGTAGCCTCTGTTGCCGACTACCGGGAATGCCCACGCCTCGACGCTCCGGCCACCCCTGAGCGTGTGCTGATGGCTGTTGCACGGCTGCAAGAAGGTTCCTAAGCCATGGCTGCCCCGGGTTCCCTGAACGAATTTCTGTCCGCTCAGCGTTGCGTGATCCAAGTCGCCCTTACGCGTGTGCGCGGGTCTTCTCCGCGCAATGAGGGGACAGAGATGTTCGTGGCTCCGAAGGCGCTTTGGGGAACCATTGGTGGCGGGCAATTGGAGTTCATGGCGATCAATGCCGCGCGGGACATGCTGCGTGACGGCACGCTGCACCAGGATTTGGATGTACCGCTTGGCCCTGAAATCGGGCAATGCTGTGGTGGTCGCGTTGAGTTGAAACTGACCCGTATGCGAGTGTCAGACAAATGGGCCGCAACAGAACGTGCGGCCCGGCGCGAGGAAGCTTTGCCGCATGTATACGTCATGGGCGCAGGCCACGTCGGACGTGCATTGGCCAATCAGTTTCAGCACCTGCCGGTACGCTGCATCCTCGTCGACACACGGGCTGACGAAGTCGCACTTTGCACCGCAAATGTCGAAACCCGAGTAAGCGCTATTCCGGAAGCCGAGATCTGGAGCGCCCCAGCAGGCAGCGCATTTATTGTTTTGACCCATGATCACGGGCTCGACTTCCTGCTGACGTCTGCAGCGCTCGAACGTCAGGACGCCGCTTATGTGGGGATGATCGGATCCGCCACCAAGCGGGTAAAGCTCAGAAACTGGGCGCAAAAAAACTGTGACGGACAGTCTATCGAACACTTGAATTGCCCCATTGGGGCAAGCGGTAGCCGCGACAAGCGGCCCAGCGTCATCGCCGCCTTCGTGGTGGCCGAAGTGATGGCTGAATTGACCTCTGAAACTGCCGCGACCGCCCTGACCGGGGCAAATCAAGCGCCCCTCGAGGGCCACCATAGCGACCGGAAAGGGAGAACGGCCTGACATCTGTCGGGCAATTCCGGTTAAATCAGAGGAGGAGACCGTCATGGACGGGAGGACCTACGAATACAAGCTGTTTACCCGCAGCGATTTCAGCGCTTTCTGGGCGCTATTTACCGACAACCTTGTAAACTTGCTGATCCTGTCCGGGGTCTGTCAGTTCGTGTTTCAGATGCCTGCCGAAATCGTCTTCGGCCGCATCGTACCCGGTGCCGCCATTGCGATTTTGGCGGGTGTCGCTGTCTACACATACCTCGCCAAATGGGCAGCTACTGCTCAAGGTAAAGATGTAACCGCATTGCCCTACGGCATCTCGACGCCGGTTATGTTCGTCTACTTGTTTGGCGTGATCGGGCCCATCTACTGGGCGACCAATGACCCGATGCTTGCATGGCAAGTGGGCATTGGTGCCGGGTTCATGGGCGGTATCGTCGCTGCTCTGGGTTCCGTGGTCGGACCATACCTCAAGCGGATCACACCACGTGCAGGGATGCTGGGTACGCTTTGCGGCATTGCACTGGTCTTCATCGGCGCCGTGCCGCTGGCGGAAGTTTTCGAAAACCCAATCATCGGCTTTACGTCGCTGCTGTTTATCCTCTGGGGCCTGATCGGTCGTTTCCGCCTCCCGCGTAATGTACCTGCAGGTCTCGTCGCGATTGCTGCCGGTACCGTGATTGCCCTTGTTCTTGGTGAATCCAAAATCGACGTGAGCGGCATCGGATTCTATCCGCCGGTCCCTTACATCGGTGACCTCATCGCGGGTGTACAGTATCTGTTCGCAAACCCAGAGCTGTTCCTGGTGCTGATCCCTGTGCAGATCTACAACTTCATCGAAACGATGAACAATGTGGAGTCGGCTGAAGCGGCAGGTGACCATTACCCGGTTGGACTGTGCCAGGTAACGGACGGTGCAGGCACGATGCTGGGAGCGCTCTTTGGCTCGCCTTTCCCAACAACCGTTTACATCGGCCACCCGGCCTACAAACGGCTTAACGCTCACGCAGGATACATCGTCGGTGTGGCTGTCGTTATTGCCGCGGCCGCATTCCTCGGCTTCCTGTCATTCCTTGCAGGCCTGATCCCGATTGCCGCCGCCGCACCCGTACTGGTTTTTGTCTCAGTAAGCCTGATCACCAATACGGCCTGGGCTGTAAAGCCGATGCACATGGCAGCGGTATCCTTCGCGATCCTGCCCCACATTTCGGCCTTCCTGATGGTCAAATGGGGTTCGTTGATGAATGCACTGCGCAGTACCGGTGTCGAAGGTTTGCCCTCTCTGGGTGATGAGGGTCTGACTGCGGCCCTTCTCATGGAAGGTGCCCATTACGAGGGGCACCTTGCCCTGAGCCAGGGAGCGATCATCACGGGTCTGATCTGGGGTGCCATTGTGGCCGATGTGATCGACGGTCGCTTCCGGATGGCAGGGGCGTTTGCTGTCGCAGGTGGGCTGATGTCTTCTGTAGGGATCATTCACTCCTACACGCTGCAGATGCCTCAGTTCGACGGGATCACAATCGGCTACCTGATTGTTGGCGCCTTTCTCTACATTTACCCGGTGCTCGCACCGAAAGAAGACCTCGAGCATCGCGTCATCGTACCGGATGAACCTGATCTCATCGACGACGACTCGCCTGCACAACAGGCCTAATCCAAACAGGGGCAGTCGCTGGGCTGCCCCCTACCCTTACCTTTCGTACAATCGAGACGATTCATGACACAGAGATTGCTACGCGGTCGCCTGCTGACCTTTCATCGCGAACCGCAGAACGGCGAAGATTCCGATGCATACACCTATCTTGAAGACGGTGCATTGCTGATCCAGGATGGCATTATTCAGGATACCGGCCCCTACGCCGAGATCAGCATGAAGGCCGGGGGTGTGCCGGTGACAGACCACCGTCCTCACTTGATGATGGCTGGATTTATCGACACGCACGTCCATTTTCCGCAGGTGCAGGTGATCGCCTCGTGGGGGGCGCAGTTGTTGGACTGGCTCAACAACTACACGTTCCCGGAAGAAACCCGGTTCGCTTCGGACGAACATAGCGCACATATGGCGCGGGCGTTCTACGATCAGCTCCTTTCGCACGGTACGACGACCGCTGTCGCGTATTGTTCCGTCCACAAGGCTTCAGCGGACGCCTTCTTTACTGAGGCTACAAAGCGCAACATGCGCATGCTCGGCGGCAAGGTTTTGATGGACCGCAATGCGCCCGAGGGCCTGCTGGACACACCACAAACCGGATATGATGACACCAAGGATCTGATCAGAGACTGGCACGGCAAGGGCCGGAACGGCTATGTCATTACACCTCGTTTTGCGATCACCTCCACGCCCGAGCAAATGGCGATGGCCCAAGCCCTCGCGCAGGAACATCCGGACTGTCACATCCAGACGCATCTGTCGGAGAACAAGGATGAGATCGCCTACACCGCACAGCTATATCCGAGTGCTCGTGACTACCTGGACGTCTATCAGTCTTATGGTCTGTTAGGCCGAAAGACGCTGCTGGGCCACTCCATCCACCTGGAGGCGCGCGAAGTCGACGCCCTTGCGGAAACCGGCGCGCATCCGGTGTTCTGTCCGACCTCAAACCTGTTCCTCGGCAGCGGCCTCTTTGATCATGGTGGTCTGAGCGCGCGTGGTATCTCGAACGGTATAGCCACAGATATTGGCGCAGGCACCAGTTACTCTATGCTCCAGACCCTCAACGAAGGTTACAAGATCCTGCAGTTGCAAGGGCTGGCACTGCATCCCCTGCAAGCCTTCCACTGGGCAACTCTTGGCAATGCCAGTGTTCTGGGTCTGGAAGATAAAATCGGAAATCTGGAGCCCGGCACCGAGGCGGATATCGTTGTTCTGAACGCGCGCAGCACTCCCGCCATGGCCCTGCGTATGGATCGCGTTGGCAGTCTTGCCGAGGAATTGTTTGTCTTGCAGATGATGGGAGATGATCGCGCTATCGAGGCAGTCTACGTTTCAGGATCGCCAAGTGTCGGATGCCCGGTGAGTACACCAGATCAGGAAACGGCAAATATCCCTGTAATGACATCACCGTGACACGCAGCACGCAATAGAGGTTTTGAACAATACATCCTTGGTGCCTTTGGCCCAGATCGTGCGAGATTGGATTCTGTCTTGTCGGCAAGGTAGTTGGCCGGACAGAATTCAACTCTTCGTTGGAAACCAGTCACCTAATCGTCCACACGCAACACGGTCGGACGGTCACTTAGCGTTGCCCAGTGCCTCCCAAAAGCCTTCTTCTTCAGCGAAACACTTGGTGGACAGGACGGTTCCATCTTTGCCCAAAGCGCAGACAAAGGGTGAGCCTTCACGCTCCAGCCGTTCCATCACTTCGTTTTGCTCATCCCAAAGGATTTTCAACGGCAGGCCAAGCTGTTGTGCCAAACTTTCTGTCTCGTGGCGGTGTTCATCGGAATGTGCATAGTTTGAGCTGCAGACGACATGCACCCCCGCGATGATTTCAGGGCAAGCCGCATGCAATTGAGCCAAGCGTTCGATTTCCAAATTGCCGTAGTAGTTCGAACGGTAAGGTCCGTAGATAACAATTATTAAAAGCTGCCCTTGGCTCATTGCGGCCAGGTCATCTCGCAGACTAATGGCTTCACCTGAACAGGCGATTTCACCCACGGGATCGGTGTTCGGCAATGTGTAGGTGAACGGAAATGCCTCATTGGTTGGGGCGGGTTCTGTCAATTGCGGTTGTTCACCCATCAGGGTCCAAAAAAACAGTTTGAGTGCTTCATATTCCGGCCGCATGGCCCATGCGCCTTCGGCCCAATAGGTTGCCTCTTCGACGTCTCCTTCAGCAAGGAATACCTGAGCTTTGACGAAATAGTTGATGGCGAGCAAATCACGCGAGAAACTGACCCGTCCTGACCTGCCACGCGCATCTTCGGCAGCCCTGCTGGCTTTTTTTGCCAGATCGAATTTCTTTTGTTCTAAAAACCCGAGTGCCAAGAAATCCAGAAACTCGTCATCATCGCTAATGGGAACCGAGTCATATTTCTTGAGCGGCCTGAAACCTGCTCTGGCAAAAAAGCTTTGCTTGACACCAAGCGCCGTCTGGATTTCAGGGATCAAGTCCGAAAAGGCTTCGAGTTTGCCGAGGGCGAACCTATCCATCAGGGTTGCCCGATCATCCTCGGTCAATTCGTCGAATTTCACGCGATGTCGAAAGAACGGATCAATGGGTGGCAACAGCCGCAAACCGAATGGGAATCGTTGGTCTTCCCAAAGGTGAATGTTGCCCTCTTCATCTACAAAACGCAAAACACAGCTGTCGGCGGACCGTGCGTCGCAAAGCCGATGGGCAAACACCGTCCGGTCGCCGATGGTTTGAAGCTCCCACCCGACTTTGATTCCGGATTTGAACGCGGGGCTGCCAGGGTAAACATGCGTCACCCGCCAACCCGGCCTATCGTTTTTCTTCGCGTCTTGCTCGGGAACCAGCGTACCTTGCCAGGTCATCGTTACTGCCTTTTAATTTGTTTGAAGAAATAAGCTGGTGATGACGGTCTAGCCGGCACCGCTCCGACCGCAAGTCGCGGGTCAATTCGGTTTCAAGACTGTAGATCGGAGCATTGACAGGCACCGACTGGATGTCAGGAAAAATCGCGTTCACACCAAAGAATCCCAAAAAACCAATACTCGCCAATAGATTGAATTATCGTGGCAGAATTGTGGTTCTTGTAGAATTTACTTGTTGGCTGTGTCCGACCAGCGCGCGGCCGTGGGGTTGCCAATGCGCAGGGAATCTACCGCCCGGGCTGCGATCTGGTCGACCACATCGTCAAGGTCTTGTGGTCCAAGATAGAAGGCAGGTACCGGTGGCATGATCACCGCCCCCATCTCGGTCGCGGCTGTCATATTGCGCAGGTGGGCGAGTGTCAGCGGTGCCTCGCGAGTCAGCAGGATCAAGGGGCGGCGTTCCTTGAGTTGAACGCTCGCCGCGCGAGTCAGCAGGTTGTCGTCCAGGCCCAGTGAGATTGCGGCAAGCGTGCGCATCGAACAGGGTGCGACGATCATTCCGGCAACCGGGACCGAACCAGAGGCGATGCTTGCGCCCACATCTTCGGTAGCATGATGCCTTGAAACCAGATCGCGCAGTTCGTCCAGAGCATTCGCTCCGCATTCCTGCGCCAATGTCAGGTGCGCTGCAGGGCTGACGACTAGATGAATCTCGACCCCTTGCCCTGCAAGATTGCGCGCTACCGCTAGGCCAAGCGCTGCCCCTGACGCCCCAGACACACCCAGTACGACGCGCGGATTGGTCATCGGACCAACTCCGGCATGATTCGATCCAGAAAGTCTGTGGCAAAAGCGGCGTCAGCGTCGGCAGTGCGCATGACCTCCCCCCAGTCCCGGTCTGTTTCTGAATCGATTTTGGTGGTTGCGTCGATGCCCATCTTTCCCGCCAACCCAGGCTGGGGCGAGGCAAAGTCGAGATAGTCCATGGGTGTATTTTCCAACAACATCACGTCTCGCACCGGATCCATACGCGTGGCCAGCGCCCAAGCAATATCGTCCCAATTTGCAGGGTCGATATCGGCATCGACGACCACGATCATCTTGGTATAGCTGAACTGCGGCAACATTCCCCAAAGCGCCATCATCACGCGTCGCGCCTGTCCGGGATAGCGTTTGTCGATGCTGACTACCGCCATGCGATACGAGCACGCGGCAGGAGGCAGCCAGAGGTCCCGAACCTCGGGGATCTGCGCGCGAATAGTGGGCAGAGAAAGACGTGTGAATACCTCTCCTATGATCGCGGGTTCATCCGGGGGACGTCCAGTGTAGGTGGACAGGTACAACGGTGCTTCGCGTTGTGTCACGGCGGTTACCTGCATAACCGGAAATGGTTCGGCCGGGTTGTAGTATCCGGTGTGATCGCCGAACGGACCTTCGGGGGCGGTCTCTGTGGGCGAGACCCAGCCCTCTAACACAATCTCGGCATCCGAGGGCACCAGCAGCGGGACGGTCTTGGCTGGGACCAGCCGGGGTCGCGTGCCATTCAAGGCGCCCGCGAAAGTCAGCTCGGAAACTGTTTCAGGCAGCGGCAGCGCCGCTGATAAAAGTGTCGCGGGGTTCGCGCCCAGAACAATAGCCACAGGCATTTTTTCACCGCGGTTCACCCAGCTGCGATGATGTGCGGCCCCACCACGATGAGGCAGCCAGCGCATTATCAGACGAGTTCGATCCAGAACCTGTACCCGATAAATTCCGGCGTTGTACCGGCTGACTGCATCGGCTTCGCTGCCATAAGGGCGAGTCACAACAACCGGCCAAGTGATCAGTGGCCCGGCGTCGCCGGGCCAATGGGTCTGAACGGGTAAGGTGGACAGGTCGACCTCGGCACCACTGTAGACAACGTCCTGAACCTCTGCCGAACGAACATGTTTCGGTCGAGCCGCCAGCGCCGCTTTCAACATCGGCCAGCGCGACAAAGCATCGCGTAGCCCGTCCGGTGGCGCCGGGCTGCGAAGCGCAGCCAGAAAGGCCCCTAATTCATCCAAACCATCCGGCGAAACACCAAGCCCAGCTGCGACACGCTCGGCTGTTCCGAACAGGTTCACGACCACAGGAATATCCGATCGATCACCTCGCGCGTTAACAGGATGATCGAACCGCAATACCGGGCCTTCAGCTTCCAGCACAGCACGGTGTACGGCAGTCATCTGGTGGCACAGCGACACCGGATCAGACACGGCGCGATATTGGCCAGTGTCGTCGCACCAGCCTAGAAAGTCACGAAGAGTGGGGTATTGCGGCAAGGTACGAATGGGACAGCTCCGGTAGTCTGCCCCTCCCCTAGCAGCGAAATTCTAGCGCAGAATTGACAACCGTCAATTTCCCGCCTTTCGCGCCACCTTAGGACAACAGCACATATCCATGCCGCTGAGACCGCAGGAGGTCTGTTTGTCCGAGCCCCAAATTCCAATACCGCACTGCCCTGCGCCACTTGCGGCGGCACTTCGGGTTTTACCGCTTGCCCCCCTGTCGCTTTCGCTGACTATGTTTTCGCGTAAAATCGCTCGCAACAATCCCGGGCTATTTCAGCGTCTGGGCGCATATGCCCGGGCTGATTTTGTTCTCGACCCTGTTGACCTGCCGATAGTCCTTTGCCTCAGCCCCGATAACGGTCGACCAAAAGTGATCTTGACCCGAGGCCGCGGCGACGGGGTGGCTCGGATCTCGGGTCCGCTGGCGGCGCTGCTTGGATTGGTGCACGGAGCTTTTGACGGTGACGCGCTGTTTTTCTCGCGTGATCTGGTGGTCGAGGGTGATACAGGTGCGGCCCTTGCGCTACGCAACGCGGTCGATGACGCCGAACTGGATCTGGCGCAAGAAGCCGCCGCTTTTGCAGGACCGTTTTCACGCCCGGTGCAACAGCTGGTTGCCCTTGCCGAACGCCAGACCGGCCTCTGCCTGACCCGACCCGAGGATGCCACGATATGGTGATGGAAATTGTATGTCCGGCGGGCACTCCCGCCGCCTTGCGCGCAGCCGTCAAGGCCGGCGCGCATACCGTTTATTGCGGCTTCAATGATGAGACCAATGCGCGCAACTTTCCCGGCCTCAATTTCAATCGTGCCGAAATGCGAGATGCGGTAGCATTCGCGCATCGACACGGTTCGAAAGTACTGGTTGCCATTAATACGTTCCCCCGCGCGGGTGATGAGGCGATCTGGCATTGCGCTGTTGCGGATGCCGAATCCAGCGGCGTGGACGCCGTGATATTGGCTGACCTCGGGCTGCTGGATTACACCGCCCGCGCCCACCCAGGCCTGCGGCGACACCTATCGGTGCAAGCTGCCGCCGCAAACGCGGACGTCATCAACTTTTACGCGGACACCTTTGGTGTCAAACGAGTGGTCCTGCCCCGCGTCTTGTCCGTGCCTGAGATCGCTGCCATCAATGCTGAAACCGAGGTCGAAACCGAGGTCTTCGTCTTCGGTGGCCTCTGCGTCATGGCCGAGGGACGGTGTTCTTTGTCTTCCTACGCCACTGGATTGTCGCCGAATATGAACGGCGTCTGTTCCCCGGCCAGCCACGTGGACTACACCGAGGATCAGGGTGTTCTGGACGCCCGCCTAGGCGGCTACTTGATCCACCGCGTCAACAAGGGAGAACCCGCACCCTACCCAACGTTGTGCAAGGGCTGTTTCACCGCCAGCGACAAGACCGGCCACCTGTTTGAGGATCCTGTCAGCCTGAATGCTGAGCAGTTGATCCCCCAACTGCAAAAAGCGGGCGTTACAGCATTGAAGATCGAAGGACGGCAGCGATCTAAATCCTATGTCGCGCAGGTTGTGCAGAATTTTCGCGCGGCGGTGGATGCGCTGGAGGCAGGGCGATCAATGCCCGAAGGCATGCTCGCCCGACTGTCCGAAGGGCAGGCAATGACAACCGGCGCTTACAAGAAAACGTGGAGATAACGCGATGGAGCTCACAGTCGGACCCAGCCAGTTCTTCTGGCCAGCAGAGTTCTGGAGCAGTTTCTATCAGGACTTGGCCCAATCCCCGGTGGACCATGTGGTGATCGGAGAGTTGGTCTGTTCCAAACGCCTGCCTTTCTATCAGGATCACATCCCCGATGCTATTTCTGCGCTGATCGCGGCAGGCAAGCAGGTTGCCCTGACCAGCTTGGCACTGGTCACGTTGAAACGCGAACGCAAACTGACTGCAGAGCTGGCTGAGATGGGGGTCATGGTCGAGGTTAACGATCTGACCGCCCTAGCCCATCTGCCCGAAGGCACTGCGTTTACGGTAGGACCGTTGGTGAATGTCTACAATGAAGGGACGCTGCGATGGTTGGCCTCTCGCGGTACACGGCGGGTGTGCCTGCCGCCTGAATTGCCTCTGGCTTCGGTGGAAACATTGACCCGGACCGCTGGCGATCTGGGTATTGCGGTCGAAGTATGGGGCCACGGACGCCTACCACTGGCGATTTCAGGGCGCTGCTATCATGCCCGCTTGCACGGGCGCACCAAAGACAACTGCCAATTCGCCTGCGAAGACGACCCGGACGGATTGGAAGTGCGGACCCGTGACGGCAAGCCCTTTATGGCTATGAACGGCGTGCAGACTCTGTCCGACAGCTATGCCTGCACCGACCATCAGATCGAACAATTGCGGGCGATCGGTGTGTCAGCCCTGCGCCTGTCGCCGCAGTCGCAAGAGTTCCTGCGCCTTTGCGCTTTGTATCGCAAGCGTGTAGATCAGCGCTTACCAAAAGGCGGGGTGGCAAAAGAGATCATGGAAAAAACCCCAGACCTGCGTCTGAGCGATGGATTCCTGACCGGATCATGCGGCGCAGCTTGGTCCGGAGAGATGATCCCTTGACACAAACCGCCCCGGGGCTTGCTGAATCCAGTCTGTACTTGGAAAGGATCAAATAATGAAACTCGCAAGTGTTTCCTCGACACAACAGGGTGAGACAGACCGAATACTCGCGGAACTGGCAAGTGACCTGCGGGCCGCCGGGACCACATTGCGAGGGATCGTCAAAGAGTTGAGCTACACAGCGACCTACGAAAACGGATGTGACATGAGCGTCAGGGTGCTGCCCGACGGGCCGGTCATCAAGATCACTCAGGATCTGGGTGAAGGATCAGCGGCCTGCAGGCTTGATCCAGTGGCGCTTACCGATGCGGTAGCCCAGGTCGAGCGTAGTGGCTTTGACGATGTCGGCCTGTTCATTCTAAACAAATTCGGCCCCGAGGAAGCCGCCGGAAGGGGGTTTTGCGCGGTGATGGCAAAGGCGCTGGAACAGAACATTCCGGTTCTGGTCGGCGTGGGGACTGCAAATGCCAAATCTTTTCAGACGTTTGCAGGCGGATTGGCCGAGGAATTACCCGCAGATGCCGAAGTGTTAAAAAACTGGTACGCGGCCACGCGGCAGAAGGCCTGAAAATACTAAGCCAAAACGGACGCCTAAGCAGGGTTGAGCGCAATATCATTGGCCCGGCATGGTTTCCATAATTTGAGCGCAAAAACAAAGAATGAGGCCCGCTTGCAAATGAAAAGGCGACCGAAACCCGGTCGCCTTTGTTGGCTTACTCAGCTGCGATTGCGTGCTCGAAACCGGCACCGGTCTGGATCGGAGACCAGCTCAGGTCTCCGTCATAGCGCCAGGCCAGCTTGCCCTGATCATCCATGGCGATCAGATGCAGCCATCCGTTGTCAAACAGCGTGCGCACGTCACTGTGGCGCGACAGGACGTCCGACATTGCCTCGCGCGGCGCTTCGATTATTACCGACAGACGCAGCGGGTCGTGCTGAAGGCCTTCACCGTCATGCACCGACTGCCATGGCAGCCCCGGACGCGGTGCGCCGCTATTGCCCTCAAGCACACCAATCCCACCGACCACATTGTGTAGAAGCTTGTTGCCGCCGCCAAACAGCTGTGGTGCTACCGTCGATCCATAATATTGCAGGCTGATCCAGCTGACCACGACAACCGGAGCGGTCATAATCAGTTCCAGAACGCCAAAACCCTCATCCTTGCGCCAATTGTAGTTGTGCAAGAAGGCCTGACCCGCCAAATCCGCGCCATCGGTGCGGTGGCGCGGAGCCGCGATAAAAGCCCGGCACCCGGCAAGGCCCCATTCCGGGCGTGTCTCGGCCCAGTCCTGCGCCCTCTGCTGAATTTCGGTTCCCCTGTTCGCGCGCGGCAAGCGGGCAGCACGTTCCACCCGGGCCAGTTGTCCGGCAGCGTCGAGCCACTTTTGCAACTGTCTCAATTCATTTGACCAGTCGCCGTGTGGCAAGTCCTGTTCGAACATGCTGACCCGGTCAGTTGTGGTGTAATGCATCGCCGGTATGAACACGGTATCTTCTGGGATATCGATCCCCTGCTCCCGTAGCCCCAAGCGCAGCTCGTCGTCATTCAGCAATGCTGCCAGCAACCGCGCGTTGACATCGCCCGCATGGCCGCCGCAAGCTCCGCAATGCAGCGCGCTTTCATGCGGGTTGTTGGTCACATCTGCGCCATGCCCAGCCAGCAGAACAACCCGCGCAAAGTTCTCGGTCAGCGACATGGCTGTCAGAACTGTCTTGGCCATGCCGATACGCGTGTCCAGATCAAGGCTCGGGTCCAGCTGCGGCGCCGGATCCGTTTTGCCTTTACCGCCAAGCCCCATCGCATCGCGCATGAGCTTCCCGGCATACAAAGGTCCGGTGGCCTCGACAAATGCAAAGGAAGACACGGCGGCCAGTTTGAAACGGCCCCATGCCCGCTTGGCCCGAGCCGTATAACGGCGGGTCAAATCAGCCTTTTCCGTCTCTACAGCATGCGAGCAAACACCCGGCCGCAACAACACCGGACCGTGCTGCTCTACCACGTCCGACCCGGCGGCCTTATGGGCACTGGCAAGGCCGAAAAAACCGGCAAAGCCAAGGGTTTCTATGCCGCTATCCTGTGCTTCGAACGCTCGGCGGAATACTTCGGACCGCACGTCGATGCAGAATGCGGCCTGCACGTGCGGGCGCTCCTCGATGTTGCGCGCGGCACCCGGCAGCAACCGTTTGGCCAGCTTGCGCTGTTCCGCCCGCTCTGCCGCCTCTTGCAAGACAGCGTCGATAACGAAGTCAGTTGTAGGTGTTACCGGGGCTTCATGCGCAGCAACAACCTCGGCCCACTTTTCGGCGATCTGATCTTGATAAAGTTCGAAAAGTGCTTCGTCGAATACCATTCGCAGAGCCAACAGCTCGGTTGCGGCGTTGTCCTGTTCGCCCTTCAACTCGGCGTCCCACAACAGATAGCGGGCGTATTGTGCCCACCCGCCCATGGTGCTGAGCCAGCGGTGATAGGCGGTGGCTGCCGCCTCGGTGCTCAGACCCAGCCGTTCGGAGGACCGCCCGATCGCGCGCCAATGCGAGCGGTTGGTCGCTGCAACAAACGCGCCGAAGCCTTTCAGCCCGTGAATTTCCGGCGTCAGGTCGCGCGTGGCGAAATCGCGCCAGGCGCTGAATACGCCTCCGGTACGGGCCTGCTGCCAAAGCGCTTGTCCCTGATCGAAATGGCTGGCCGCCCAGACGCCGATCCGGTCTTCGATCAGACCGGGCCAATCCGTACCCGAGACCTCGGCCGCCAGTTCGGCCACTGTAGGCAGCGGCTTGGGTTGATCGGCCTGCTGGCGCATTGCTGCCATGACATCGTCAAGACTTGGAACGTTGAACTGTTTTTCAATTGCCGATAACGCGCCCAGAATGTCGGCCTCGGTGATCTCACCGGCATCCAGTTTTTCCGCCGAAAGTGACCGTTCAGGCGTGATCCGCGTGCCAGCAACCCGCGCCAGCCGGGCTGAGGTGACCGCTAGCGGCTCATTCGACTGCCCCAAGAACGGGTTCACTGCAACACTTGCGGACAGAGGAAACAGCGGTGGGATCGCCTTGGCTGCAGCGTTGGCTTTTGGCACCAATTCCAACAGAGGGGCGGGGTAGGATTCGAGTTTGGCAAACATGAATTATGCTCCTTCTCAGGCTGCGGACCGCTTGGACCAACCGTCCAGCAGCTTGTCGAAAATCGCGTTGGCGTAGAGGCCGTTTGACAGGTGCACTCGGAAGCCGGCCGCCGCTGGATGCGGAGCCCAAAGTGGAAAGGTCGCCTGTGCGACGGCGACAAAGCCAAAGCTCAGCAGAGCAAGCACGATGAGTGCCCATTCCAACGGACCCGGTGCGGGCGTGGCAGGCAGCGTTCCAGCGGTCATGTACTGAGCGATGACCTGCAGCGCGAAATAGCTGACAGAGGTCACCAGCGCATAGACCACGGTGCGCTGGGTCAACTGGCGCGAGGCAGCATCGGCGAAGCCCTGGGCTAGTAGGTACGCAACTCCAAAGATCAGGATCACACCCAAGGCAATGGCCTGAACCGACTTGCCGTCAAAGCCCAGAGCTGTGCCAACCAGAATGTAGATCACGATCGTTGTGACAAAGGCCCGTAGAACATTGCTGGCACTGGGCACCGCAATCGGACCGGGCCGGTTAATGGTCGCCACGTTCCGCACAGCCTCTCCCGAACTCAGGAACGCATGCGCCTTGTATAGGGAGTGCGCCACAATATGCAGCAACGCCAGCGGGAACAGGGCAAGGCCGCACTGCATCACCATGAACGCCATCTGCGCAATCGTGGACCAAGCCAGCGAAGTCTTCACCGCAGGTTGCGTCAGCATCACCAAACCGCCGAACAATGCGGTAAATCCACCCAACATCACCAGCAGCGCCATCACTCCTGGCGCGACCAGCATCACATCGGCAAAGCGGATCAGCAGGAAGCCACCCGCGTTGATCACACCTGCATGAAGCAGGGCGGAAACGGGCGTCGGAGCTTCCATAACCTCAGTCAGCCAGCCATGCACCGGGAATTGCGCTGAGGCAAGAACCGCTGCTATTGCGATCAGCAATGCCGCTGTCACGGTCAACCAGCCAGCCTGAATCGTTGTCAGGATCGTGTGGATATCGGTTGAGCCAGTTTCGACAATCAGCAAGACCACGGCTCCGGCCAGCGCTCCTTCGCTCAATCGTGCCACGAGTGCCTTCTTACGTGCGGCGCGTTGGGCCGTTGCGCGTTTGGGGTAAAACAGCAGCAGTTTGTGAAGGGCTAAACTGGTGGTCGTCCAAGCAAACAGCAACTGGATCAGATTGCCCGACATTACCAGTAACAGGACCGACGCCAATGTCAGCGTCATCCACTGGGTGAACATGCCCTGCCGCGCTTCGCCGTCCATATAGGTGGCCGAATAACGCAGGACGATCCAACCGATAAAACTAACCAATACCAACATCACCGCGCTGACCGCATCAAGCCGTACTGACAGTCCAATCCCGAGCAGTCCGATCAGCTCAGAGGTGCCGGGACCTTTGACCACCAGTACTGCTGCTGCCCCGGCAGCGATCAGAAAGGCAACGAAGCCTGCCAATTCGGCAAGTTTTGGCACCCTGCCAGGGCGCAGCCCCGGATGGCGCCCGGAAAGGATCGCAGCGGCAATTAAAATCATCGGGCCAAGTAGCGGCAGATAGAGATAGTACATTGTGACGTTCCCGAGTTCGTAGGCTTGGCGACGTCAGTTAGGGCAGATTGCTTGTCATTAAAAATTCATTGTTCTGTAAGTTTCGTTCTATTAAATAGAACAATATGCCTTTGAATTATCACCATCTGCGGTATTTCTGGGCCGTGGCCCATGACGGGAACCTCACCCGCACGGCGCAGCGGCTGAATCTGTCGCAATCGGCCTTGTCGGTGCAGATCAAGCAATTGGAAGAACGACTTGGACACGACCTGTTTGAACGTCGAGGACGGCAGCTCTACTTGACCGAAGCCGGACGCATCGCGCTGGATCATGCGGATTCGATTTTCTCGACAGGACAAGAACTTGTCGCCACTCTGACTGAGACTGTTCAGACCCGTAGAGCCCTGCGGGTCGGGGCTCTGGCAACCCTCTCGCGAAACTTCCAGATCGGGTTTCTGCGGCCGATCCTATCGCGCATGGATGTCGAGGTGATCCTGCGTTCGGGCAGCCCGACCGAGTTAATGGAGGGACTGCAGACACTGAACCTCGATCTGGTGCTGATGAACCGCCCGCCGCCCGATGACAACCTGACGCCGTTTGAAACCCACCAGATTGCTGAACAGCCCGTTAGCATCGTCGGCACGCCCGAGCGGTTGGACCCGGAACGCCCGATCAAGGAACTGTTGCAGGCTCAGCCTTTCATCCTGCCTACCACCGACAGCAGCGTACGTACTGCGTTTGACGCCATGGCCAGCCGTATGTCAGAGCGACCACAGGTTGCGGCCGAGGTGGATGATATGGCGATGATGCGCCTGATGGCACGCGAGGATATTGGGCTGGCCCTTGTGGCCCCAATCGTTGTGAAGGACGAACTGACCTCGGGCCGGTTGGTCGAAGCGACGGAACACCCCCGCATCAGGGAGAGTTTCTACGCGGTCACCCTACGCCGCCGCTTCCCCAATCCGCTGGTCCAAGAGTTACTGTCACAGGATTCAACACCTGCCTTTCGAACCTGATTTCCGCCGCTCATCATCGGGTGCTCATGTGCAGCGCGCGGATGTGGTTGATGTTCCTGACGAAGGTTTCACAGATGTCTGCGCTCCCTCAAAATTAACCTATTAGTTCGATATTTTTGCACTAATACTGCAATATAATTGAACTAATGTACCACCTGCTTCGGAAAAAAGAAAGAAACCAATGCCTCGCCATTCCGCCGCAAAAGATCTGAGCCTCAAGTGGCTGGAGCTTTTTCAGATCTGTGCTCGCAAAGGCTCATTACAGGCCGCGTCCAAGGAAACGGGCCTGACAATCAGCACGGTGTCGCATCATCTTCGCAATCTTGAGGACCACTTGGGCGTTGAGCTTTTCAACCATTCCCGCAGGCCCATGGTGCTAACCCCCAAGGGGCAGGTTTTTCTCCGCAACATTGACGATGCGCTTTTTGCGATCCGCAAAGCCAAGGCCGAAGCTTCAGCCGGAAGCATTGCCGAAGCAAGCCTTCTTCGTGTTGGGAGCATCGAAGACTTCGACAGCGATATTGTTCCTGAGCTGGCCGTTTTCCTGTCGCAGCATATGCCGAGCTGCGATTTCATGTATCAGACGGATTCAAGTCATACGATCATAGAGATGCTACGCAATCGGCATCTTGATCTGGGCATTACGACCACGCCGACTGACCGAATGCGCGACTTGCAGGAACGCTCTTTGCTGCGTGATCCATTTGTCGTGGTTCTTCCGCGCATTTGCGAACATCCCGTGTCGGACATAGTGGAAGGCCGTAGTCCCCTGCCCTTTCTGAAATTTTCAAGCAACCTAATCATTGCCCGCCAGATCGACTCGCAGATGCGTCGGCTTGGCTTGTCCTCTATGTCCAGTTTCGAATGCAGCAACAACCAGACGCTTATGGCGATGGTGGCCGCAGGGGCCGGGTGGACGATCACAACACCCTTGCTGTTTTCGCGCGCCCAGCGATTTAAAAGCAAGCTTCGGATGCATCGATTTCCGGGCAAGAGTTTCTCACGCACATTGGCCATCGTAGCGACACCGGATTGCTCAAGATCCGTGCTGGAATTAGTGGATGGCAAGATGCGTGCCCTCATCACCGAACACGCAATTTCTCAACAATGCCAAAACTATCCCTGGCTGGCAGAAAGCTTCCGGCTGATCTCTTGATGGGCCTGCCTCTTGCTAGGCATTTGGGTGCAATCAGGGATGAAGTATATTGAACCGGGCGCGTATCTCCTCTTCCTGCGCGGGCGTCAGGTACACAGGGTTGTGCTCTTTCAGGATTTCCTGCGCGCGTTCTCGGGCGCGGGTCCATGCATCCTGTGCCCCCTTTAGCGCCCATGTCCGCGGCTCGTCCCGGTCTGCGAGTGAAGGGTAAAAATAGTCGCGCTCCATCGCGGCATAGGTCTGCAGGCCGCCCAGAAAATGACCCTCGCCCAAAACCGCATCGCAAATGGCCCCGAAGCCCAGGTTTTCTTCCGTCACCTCGATACCCCGAAGGGCGCGATAGGTGTTCGAGTGCATTTCGTCGTCCAGCACAAAAGCTTCAAAGCTTGCACCCAACAGAGACGCGGTCATACCTGAGCTTTCATAGATCAGGTTGCCTCCGGCAAGCGCCGCCGCCATTGACGTAATACCCTTTTCCATCCCGTATTGCGCGTCGATCGCCTTCGCATCCGTCATCGAGCAGGCCACTCCAGACGGCAGCCCCAGCCAGTTCGACAGCTGCGCCGACGCCGCGTTGAGCACAGCGGTTTCCCCACTGCCGCCGGAAAACGCACCTGTCCGCAGGTCAATCACCAACGGCCAGTTGGAAAAAACCATCGGATAGCCGGGCTGGATGGCGTGTACCATCAGCAGGCTGGCCAGTGTTTCAGCCAGCGACTGCGCCAGAAATCCGGCCAGTGTAGCGGGTGCGGTCGCCCCGGCCTGAGCGGCAGTGATGCAGGATATCGGGATGTTGTGCCGGATGCACTCATAGACCACATCTACCGCGTCCTCGCCGTAGCGCATTGGCGAAATCATTGGGCTGATATGGGCCTTCATAAAGGGGCGTTTGGCAAATTCTCCCGGCCCACCTGCTGCGATGTCCAGCA
This sequence comes from Ruegeria atlantica, assembly GCA_013032095.1. GTDB lineage: Bacteria > Pseudomonadota > Alphaproteobacteria > Rhodobacterales > Rhodobacteraceae > Ruegeria > Ruegeria atlantica_E. The sequence continues at coordinate 48,289 of WQBJ01000009.1, forward strand.
TCTCGACAATCGGGGCCACATATTCCGCCAGCGTGAATGACGTCGCCGTTGGCTTTGTGGTGTTTTTAAGTAAGGCAAAGGCGGTGTTGACGTCCAGGTCGTAATTGTCCGGCACATCGGTCGCGACACAGCAGCGGGTGTACCAGCTGACATTCGCCAGCGTGTCCTGAAGCCTAGTAAACTTGTGCAGGTCATCCAATGTCGAGGGTCTGTAAACGCCGCTTTCCATGTCCAGCGTCTGAACGGCGGCACCCCCGGTTCCAAAATAGACCTTGTTGCCGCCCACCTCGATTGAACGGGCCGGGTCCCGACCATGCAGAACGAAGGTCTTGGCTGCCTGATCAATGGCCTCTTCCACTAGCGCAGGGGGAAACAAAAAGCGCCCCTCGCCATTGTCGATTGCCCCGATGGTCAACAAGTCGGCCTGCAGGCGATCGGGCACTTCGCCGACACCAAGTTTTTCAAGCAGATCCAACGCGGTGTCGTAGATCATGCGAAGGTCTGCTTCGCTGAGTGGCCTGTACGCGCCACCAATCTGACCCGGCGGACAAGGGTCAACAAGCGGTTTCGCCGAGCGCTGTGCCAGTCGCTCGCGGCGACCTCCTCTCTTTCCACGCTGCCCGGTCATGTTCGCTCCTTTTGCATCCAGACTTGGGCGCGATAGAAGAAGCGCCGACCTACTCTATTCAACGGCCACAGGTAGTATAATGAAAAATTCGAATTTAGATTTCGAAATTATTTGAATAATACGCATATCATTGCGAATTGCGGCAATGTGCAGGCCTATCTCGGCCAAACGACTGTCGGAGGCACTCTTCACATGAAAACCCGTACCAAGGTTGTTGTCATTGGCGGTGGTATTGCCGGATGCTCAACACTTTACCACCTGACCCAAGAGGGCTGGAGCGATGTTGTCCTGGTTGAGCGCAACGAGCTGACCAGTGGCACGACCTGGCACTCGGCCGCGCAAGTGACCAACTTTGGCATGAACCAGACTATGGTCGGGCTGAAGACGCATTCGATCAATCTGTATAAGAAGCTGTCCGAAAACCCCGAGTATCCGATCAATTACCACCATGCGGATGGGGGTATACGGTTAGCCAACACCGAGGCCCAGATGCAAGGCTACCGCCATTTCGCCTCGATGGCGCGGGGCATGGGTGTTGAGTTCGAGGTAATCGACGCAGAAGAATGCGCCCGCCGTCACCCGCTGATCTCGACGACCAACCTGCTGGGCGGGCTGTGGGATCCGCTGGACGGAGATATTGATCCGGCACAGCTCTGCCAGGCGCTGGCCTATCACGCGCGTAAGGCCGGGGCCGAAGTATACCGCAACACGCCAGTCACCGCGCTGACCCAGCACAAGGACAACACCTGGACCGTGCATACCGAGCATGGTGACATTGACTGCGATATCGTCGTCAATGCCTGCGGTTATCGTGTCAATGAAGTGGGGGCGATGATGGGTGTCCATCACCCGATCGCCTCGATGGAGCACCAATATTTTCTGACCGAAGACATCCCCGGCATCGCTGAAGCCGGACACCGGATGCCGCTGCTGCGCTGCCCGATCTCGGATTACTATAGCCGCCAGGAAAAGGGCGGGTTACTGGTCGGGTTCTACGAGCAGGACTGTAAACCTTGGGGCATGGACGGGATCGACCCGAACTTCGTCAATGCGCTTTGCCCCGATGACCTGGATCGCGTCATGGACGTGCTGGCAGGCGCCTTTGAGCGCATGCCCGCGCTGGAAGAAACCGGCATCCGCTCCATTGTTAACGGCCCGATTACCTATACAATCGACGGTGCACCTCTGGTCGGACCGATCCCCGGAAAGAGAAATGCTTTCTGTATCATCGGACTGCGCGCGGGTCTGGGCGAAGGCGGCGGCCATGGCTGGTTGCTGGCACAGCAGATCGTGCACGGTGAAGCCTGTTATGACACATGGTGCCTCGATCCGCGCCGCTTTACCGGTCACGCCAATGTAGAGCTGACTTCGCTGAAAGCAATCGAGGACTATCAAAACGAATTTCGCTTTCACTTCCCGCATGAACACCGACCGGCGGGGCGCCCAGCGAAGACAACGCCTCTGACGCCGATTCTCGCCGCAGAAGGTGCCGAATTTACGGTCGTGAACGGCTGGGAGCGGGTCGACTACATCAAGCCCGCTCCGGATTTTCACCCGAGCCTGACCTTCGATTTTGACGAAGCCTTTGACGTGGTTGCAGGTGAGATCAGGAACGTCCAGAACAATGTCGGCCTTTGCGAGGTCAACGGCTTCAATCGGTTTGAAATTACCGGTACCGACCGCCACAACTTTCTGGATCGTATGTTCTGCGGCAACATCACCAAACGCGTGGGCCGGGTTGGGTTGGGCTATCTGCTGAACCATCATGGCATGGTCAAAGCTGAAGCCACAGTCGCCAACCTGCCCGCGAGCGACCGCGGCCCCGACCGGGTCTGGTATGGCTCGGCAGCAGCGAGTGAGTATCATGACATGGATTGGCTGACCCAGCATCTGCGCAACGACGAGGATGTACAGATCCGGTCGTTAACCAACGATCAGACAATTTTGGTGCTTGCAGGCCCCAAGGCGCGGGACGTGCTGTCCGCCTGCGCGCGCGGCGATTGGTCGAAAGAGGCCTTTCCCTGGCTCTCAGTCCGCGAGTGCTTTGTCGGCTTTGCACCTGCTACGGTGATGGGCGTCAGTTTCTCGGGCGAGCTGGCCTATGAGATCCACGTGCCCAACGCCTCGCTCTATGCCGCCTATCTGGCGCTGCGCGCGGCAGGTGAAGCGCACAGCATGAAGCTGTTCGGCGTGCGCGCAGTTGAATCGATGCGGATGGAGAAAGGCTTCCTGCACTGGAAGGCTGACATCCTGACTGAATTCGACCCGTTCGAGACGGCACTGGATCGGTTTGTCCATCTGAACAAGGGCGATTTTGTCGGCAAGGAGGCCCTGTCGCTCCGACAAACCGAGGGGCCGCGCAAAAAACTGGTGACGCTGAAGATTGATGCCACCCATGCCCCTGCGCATGGCGGCGCTTCGCTGATGCATGGAGATCGGGTTGTCGGGACTATCACTTCGGGCGAATGGGGACACCGCACCGGGTTGAACCTTGCCTACGCCTTTGTGACCCCGAACATGGCCTCAGTGGGCAGTACAATGCAGTTGGACTTGTATGGAGACCTTGTAGCTGCGGAGGTCATCGCGCCGTCGCCTTACGATCCCGATTATACGCTGATGCGTGGCTGAATCTGTCATGACAGAAGTTTCCGTCACGCTTCTGGTGGACGAGAGCTAGGTCACGATAGAACTCGCATTGATGTAGGAAGTCCTGCGTATCACCACGCGGTTGAACACCGACATCGGTGTTGTGACCTTAACTCCTAGCCTTGGGCGAGCTGTGCCAGCATTATGACATCCCGTTCATTCTGGAATTGCTTGCCTATGCGGACGACACACGATCGGACGGGCCGGAAAAGACCGCGCTGGACTCTGTAGCAACCTTTGCCCAGCCCGAATATCTCGTCGACGCGTTTCTGATCGAAAGCCCGGTTCCGGCGACGGAAATTACCGAGTTCGATGGGCTGAGTGAGATTGCCGGTCGCCCGTGGACCATGATGTCGATGGGAGCGGATATGGGGCAGTTTCACCGTATAATGCGCTTTGCCCATGCTGCGAAATGCTCGGGCTATCTGGCCGGGCGGGCCTATTGGCATGGTGCTTTGAAACACTACCCGAATTGAGGTGAGGTATCGTCGGTCATGGTCGCAACCGCTCGGACCCTTGTCGAACCTCTGAACACCCTGACTAAGACGCACGCTGCACCGGATCATGCGTTTCATGCGATTTCGAACCGGCAAACAGGTCCACAATTCTGTCAATCCTATCAGGATCTCTGAAACAGAAACCCGCTACCAATCTTCGATCCGCGTCTCGCATAGTTTGGCGTGACGACGGAAATCAATATCTGCTCGACCTGCAGACTAGGTGAATTTTCACCCACGGCTTTAGCCACGTTGAATTTCAAAGCCAATAAATTACGGCTGTTGCGCAACCCATTGCGATTGATAATTAAAAAAGACAATCCTGTTCGGATCGCGCTCATCATGAACATGAGGCTTGCCACGGGAATTCGGGGGTCAGTGCTCCAGACCGGCTATCTGCGCGTCGCTAAGCTAAATAAATAAAATGGCAGTTTCAGAAACGAGCTGCTTGATGGCAAACTCGTCTTCACCCTGCGAGGGCTCCAAATTTTGATCTAAACACGGTGCGGATACTACAACTGCAAACGTCCTCATGGTGTTCAGGGTTATCTTGCAGTGCAACAAACAGCCGAGATTGAAACGCGCATTAATCTAGCGCATAGTCGCTTGAAGCTGTCCTATCCAATCGCAAATAGTCAAAGGGAATCAAGGTGCTTAAGCAGTGCCACTGCTTTCACTAAGATCAATTACCGATAGCAGAGGCCGCAATGCGTCCAGTTAATATACTGAAGACCATCCCCGTCCACTTCGCAATGACACCGTTCAAGGCGCAGGAACGCGTCGCGGTCCCGCCAGAAAGCAGTGGGTATTCGCTGTGTCTGGAAATGGATTTTCCAATCACGTACTGCTCGGCGATACACATCTTCATACTGCTTGCTCGATCTATGCCGGCTTTACTCTGGCGGCCCTGTCCGCCGATGGCATCAAAACATTCGGAGGCCAGCGGCCTGACGTTGTCCCAGTTCCGATACAGGAGTACGCCTAAGCATCTCCAATCCTGTGAACTCCATGCTAATACTTTCGAGCAAACAATTTCATCGCCGTCCCGCACCTTACGTCAAGTTGTAGTCTGATATGCGCATCCTCAAAGAACCTTTGTTTCACTTTTTCCTTCTGGGTGTCGCGATCTTCGGTTGGTTCAGTTATCTGAATGATCCGCTGTCTGCGCGCGACGACGGCAATCAGATCGTTTTCGATGAACAGGATATCGACCGCCTGATCAACCAATTCCAATCAACTTGGCAACGCCTACCTACGCCTCAGGAATTGAATGGAATGCAAGACGCTCTCCTGCGGCAAGAGATTTTGGTACGCGAGGCCCGCGCCCTTGGCCTGGATCAAGGCGACAGTGTGGTACGCAACCGTTTAGCCCAGAAAATGGAATTTCTGACCCTGTCCCTGGCCCAATCAACCAACCCGGATGACGCGACGCTGCAGGCTCATCTGACTGAGAACAACGAGCGGTTTATGCAACCTGGCCGGCTGGCGTTCCAGCAGATCGGGCTGGATCCATCTGCTGATCCGACACAGATTGACGCAATGCTGGTAGCGCTGAATGGCGGGGCCGACCCTGAACTGTTTTCAGGACCAAGCCTACTGCCACCCAACCAACCGCTTAGCAATGCCCAACAGGTGGACGCTAAATTCGGTCGCGGTTTTTTCGCCTCTCTCGAGGAGCTACCGCAAGGCAAGTGGGGTGGCCCGGTTCCGTCAAGCTACGGGTTACATCTTGTCAAAATTGACATGAACGAGCCCGCAAGCCTGCCGTCCCTTGATCAGATCCGCGATGCCGTCTTGTTCGATTGGCGGCGTGATTTGAAAACTGAACTTTCAGACGCGCAATTTGACGCGCTGCAGGCGAAATACGAAGTCACGATCCCGACTGCCGAAGATATCGCCCGGAGATTGGGCCAGTGATGAAACGCCTTCTGCTGATCTTACTGCTTGTTCTATTGCCTGGCGTCCAGGCCTATGGGCACGCATTGGAGCCAGGATTTGCAGATGTCCGCCAATTGACCCCAGACACGTGGCAAGTTTTTTGGCGCAAGCCCGATGTTGCGGGCAGGCCTATGGCAATCGAGCTGCAACTGCCCGAAACCTGCACCCCGAGGGACGGTCCTGAACCGGGATTTGATGGCTCGGCCTGGCTCGCGGCTTGGGTCTCGGATTGTCCCGGCGGCCTGGCGCAGGGAACGGTTTCTGTTTTGGGGCTGTCAGCGCAGCGGACCGATGTTCTGTTGCGGATTCAGCTGCTGGATGGGGCAACCGATACTATCCGGCTGACGCCGGACCAGGCCGAGTATCTCGTTCCCGAACAACCCGGTACTCTGGGCATTTTCACCAGTTATCTGGCTCTGGGTTTTGAGCATATCCTTGAAGGCTGGGATCACCTTCTTTTTGTGTTTGCCCTATTGTTGTTGATCCGGGATTTTTGGCGGCTGGTTGGCGCAATTACCGCCTTTACGCTTGCGCATTCCATTACTCTGGCGCTGGCGGCGCTAGGTCATATTTCGGTTCCTGGTCCTCCGGTCGAGGCAATCATCGCGCTTTCTATTGTTTTTCTGGCTGTCGAAGCACTCAAATCGCGTGCTGGACATGAGCGCCTGTCCGAACGGTTCCCTTGGCTAATAGCTTTTGCGTTCGGGCTTCTGCATGGGTTGGGGTTTGCTGGCGCCCTACGCGAGATCGGTTTGCCAGCCCAAGACGTTGCTACAGCTCTGCTGGCTTTCAATTTGGGTGTAGAGGCCGGACAGCTTGCTTTTGTAAGTATTGTTCTGATGACCGCATTGCTATTGCGCACCATTGCGCCGCAAATCGCTGCAATGTGGCGGGCTCCGGGCAGCGCCTCTGGGGCCGTTATCAGCTATTGCGTTGGCGCGATCGCAACATTCTGGTTCGTTGAACGAATTATGTCTTTCTGAGGCACGTGACGCCGGTGCAAAGCGACTACTTTGCTATTTGCAGCTTTGCTGTAAGGCCAATCGTGTCTCGCAGACCTGTTCCATTGTCACAGTAGTCACGTTCGTAACTCCACATATAGATCAGGTCAGAACAAAGGCTACAAAGTGCGGCAAGACTGCCGTTTGTCGCCTTGGCAAGTTGTTTTGCTCAGAACCTTTATGCGCGATCGCAATTTTTGTCTTGAGACAAGTGGCAAAACAAAGCAACGTCGATCCAGTTTTTTGGTTCAGGAAAAATAAGGTAGGCGACATGGCTGGCAAATTTGAAATCTTTGAAGACAAAGCCGGAGAGTATCGGTTTAGGCTGAAGGCCGGAAATGGTGAAATCATTTTGGCCAGTGAAGGCTATGTCCAAAAGGCCAGTGCCGAAAACGGCATTGAATCAGTAAAAACGAACGCGGTGAATGACGACAGGTACGAACGCAAAGAAACCAAATCCGGTGGGCACATGTTTAACTTGAAAGCCAGCAATGGGCAGGTAATTGGCACCAGCGAAAGCTACAGCAGCGGATCTGCTCGAGACAATGGCATTGAGTCCGTCAAGCGAAACGCACCCGAAGCACGCGTCGAAGATCTGACCTGACCAAGGCAGAGCGTTTTATCTGAAATTCAATCCGGTGGCGGAGCAATGCTCGGCCACCTGTTTTTTCTGGGAATGTGTACAGAGTTCGACCACGATAGCCTTTGTCGCAGGTGAATGTCGTTGAAGAGCTAGCGCTAGAGTTCCCCTCGCTCAACAAGTGCTATGCGCAGTCAGCTGGACGGCATTCGCAAATCTTGCGCGATCCAACCTGGGCTCAATCCATCGGACGGACGCACTTTGTGCGCAAAACCTGCTAGCAAGCGTCCGGCCCCCCTGGGTGAAGGTCTTGTTCCTCGCCCGGCAAGCCGATGGTCGATCCCCGTTCGGATCGGATACTGCTCAGTGAGAAGCGCTGCGTTTCCCGCCGTACAAGAGGCATGATCATAACGATCCATAAAGAGAAGACCATCTTCTGCGATGCGATCGATGTTTGGCGTTTAACAACACATCATTCCGCGGTGTTAGGCAGAGATATTCCACATTCCGACATCGTCGCCCCAAATGACAGGGATATTGGCGCGCTGAAACATTAACTGGAATTTGGGGGAACACGCATTTTCAGCCTTTTTCCGATCAGTTACGGCAAGCCAACAGAGCACGTTCAGAATGCAAAAATCTGCAATCAGATCGGATGCATCCTGTTTGAACTTCGCACGCGACATCAGGATGTCGCCGGTTTTGTATACAGTTTCCAAAGTGTGCTCTAGCCATCGGGTATGATACGCGCATTAAATGAAAACTGGGCTCTGTTTCTTGGGATGCTGATGCTCATGGTTGCCAACGGCCTTTTGGCGACCCTGCTGACTATTCGGGGCGCAAGCCTTGGGTTCAGCGATTTCACAATTTCCGTGATGCAAGCCAGCTACCCCCTTGGCGCGCTGGCCGGTACCGCCCTGGCACCGAGGTTGGTTGAAAACGTCGGGCACATTCGCGCATTCTCTGCCCTTGCGTCCTTGGTTTCCATCGCAGCCATTGTGCACCTTTTGACCAGCGATGCCATCAGCTGGAGCATCATGCGGTTGCTTGGCGGGTTTTGTTACCCAGGTCTCTACGTGATCACCGAGAGTTGGCTGAACGCAAAATCCGAAAACAACACGCGTGCTCAGGTTCTATCGCTTTACTTTATTATTCAGCTTGCCGGGCCTGCCCTAGGTACAGCGCTGGTCGGCTTCCCCGATCCCACGGGAAATTTGTTGTTTGGCTTCGTATCAATTCTGATTTCACTGTCCATTGTACCGTTGCTTTTGTCCGGCAACAAAGCACCGGATTACGTCGCGCCAGAACGCATGTCCGTGGCTGGGCTGTACAAGATTTCACCTGTCGCCGTTCTTGGTATCACTATCGTCAGCATTGGCGTTTCAGCCTCTTACATCACGTTGCCCCTTTACGCCCTGCAACAAGGATTTACGGCTGCACAGGCCTCTGGTGCACTCGTCGCAGCCCTAATCGCCGGGGCGCTTGTCCAATATCCTATCGGTTGGATTTCCGACCATACTGACAGGCGCTACGTGATCATAGGTTTAGGGGTTATCACAACCCTGGCCAGTCTGTGGATGGTAGTGGATACGTCAGCGGCGCATATTGTGTATGGGTTTGTTCTGGTCGCGATCGGACTGTATCCTGCCTATTCTATCCTGACGGCGCACGCGAACGATCAGCTTAAACTGTCTCAAATTGTGCCGGCCAGTGGCACCATGGTCTTGCTTCTGAACATAGGTCTGCTCATTGGTACGTTGCTGGGTCCCAACTCCATATCTCTGTTCGGTGGCCGGGGTCTGCAGTTTCTTCTGGCTGGACTAGGTGCAATCGTGGCGCTGGTTGCATTGATCCGGCGGGTTCAAGTTGCCGCTCCAACTGAAACCGGGGACGTACAGGTTGTTGGCGTCATCGGCACTGCACAACCAGGCGTATTACAGGCCGAGGCGCTGATTCAGGAAGAAGACCCGGATGCAGGGCAGTGAAACAGGTAAAGGTGTGTTTTTCGTTCCTGGTATCAGGCGCCTTGCTTTGGCAACAGGGCAACGAAGAAAGCCAAGAAGATCAGGCTCCTATCTAAAACTGGTCGACGCAAGGCAATCCTCAGTGCCAGATGTCTGGAAGCTTTTCCTTTTTTCGGGCCATGAAACCGCACAACCCATCGTCGACCCCCTCATCCAGCGGCGGCGCTTCGTAGGTTCTGAGTTGCTCTTTCCACTTCTGGTTGGCGCGCTGAGCCATGTCTGTGCCGCCCTTTTCGAACCAGGTTTCAAACGCTTGCGTGTCTGACAATTCGGCATCGTAAAAAGCAGTTTCGTAGTGCCTTAGCGTGTGGTCACATCCAAAGAAGTGGCCACCCGGGCCTACTTCGGCAAAGGCGTCCATTGCAAAGGCATCCTGATCAATTGGCAGCCCTTTAAGGAAACGGTGCATTGCACCCAGATAATCTGCATCCATGACCAGTTTTTCGTAAGACAGGGTCAGTGCCCCTTCCAGCCAGCCCGCGGATTGCAAGACAAAATTTGCCCCACTCAGAACGGAGGCATGTAAGGCGGTCACGCTTTCCATCATCGACTGCGCATCCGGCAGCTTGGAGCTGGTGAATGCGCCCGAGCACCGAATTGGAAGGCCAACGCGCCGCGCGAGCTGCCCGGCTACGTAGGACGCCAGCGCCGATTCCGGGGTGCCGAAAGAAGGCGAGCCAGATTTCAGATCCACTGACGTGACAAAGTTGCCAAAGACTACCGGTGCACCCGGCCGGGCAAGTTGCGCAAGCGCGCAACCCACCAACACCTCGGAATAAGCCTGAGTCACGGCAGCAATCATCGACACCGGAGCCGTCGCGCCGCCCAAAACGAAGGGAACGATGACAGGGCATTGCCCAGCAGCCGCGTAGGTGCGGATTGCACCGGACATCGCGTGATCGAAAACCAATGGTGAGTTCATGTTGATGTTGCCCATGATCACGCAGTTTTCGTCGACAAAGTCGCGCCCGAACACAATACGCGCCATTTCGATACTGTCCGCCGCGCGCTCGGGTGCGGTCACCGATCCCATGAAGGGCTTGTCGCTCCATTTAAGATGAGCATAGACCATGTCCAGATGCCGTTTGTTCGCTGGCAGATCTGTCGGCTCACAGGTTGTTCCACCCGAATGATGCAGCCAGGGCGAGGCATATACCAGCTTGGTCAGGTTTTCGAAGTCCTGAATGGTGCCATAGCGGCGCCCATTTTCGAGGTCGCTGACAAAAGGCATACCGTAAGCAGGTGCAAACACGACATTGTTTCCGCCAAGTTCGATCGTTCGCGCCGGGTTGCGTGCATGTTGGTGGAATTTCTTCGGCGCGGTCTTGAGCAATTTGTAGAGCAAACCAGGCGGGAACCGCACCCGATCCCCAAAGATGTCTGCACCCTCCTTGCGCCAGAGTTCCAAGGCTTCGGGATCGTCTATGAACCGAACCCCGACCTCATTCAATAGACGTTCGGAATGCGCCTCGATCATCTCCAGACCTTCCTCACGCATCAGGTCATACGTTGGTATCTCACGGCGAACACCCGTGATGATCAAAGGCTCTGAGATACTCGAATTGCGACGCTCCCGGCGCCGATGAGCGGTACGTGGCATAATACACCCTGCGACTGATGGCATGTTCAGACATGCTCACGTTGTTTGCAGGTCGGAACTGCATCAGAAACGACAACCGCGATCTTTCGCGACATCAAATCCTTCAGGGTCGGTAACAATCCCGACAATTGCCCAGTTTGATGGCGGCGTCCTTGCGTCTAGATAAATTGCTTTGCTTCAGTTTCGCCCCTGTTCGATCCGGCCCAGCAGTATGGAACCAAGCAGAATTGCAAGACCTGCCAAAATCCTCGGCCCTGCATCGCGCTCAACGCTATATGATCAAAAGCGATTGAGATGTTTAGGTCAGAGCCATCTTCCACCCCAAGCTACATCGACAAAGTATCAGAACCAGTAGACCATGCCGGACTCTGATAGTTACGGCAGAAGATCGGAGGCTTGGCTAAACCCGGTCAGATCAAAGCCGAACGTGATCGGCTCAGCCAACGCGTTCTGCGCCTCAACCCGCAACTGAGCGCCCGCGCGCATCTTTGAAATCCAGTCTGCCGAGACAGGAGAACGAGCAAAGCAGCCCTGTGCTTCGCAGGTCAGAAACTCGAGATCCGCAACTTGTGCGTCATCGACCTTGGCGACCAGACCCTGTGAAAACAGCAGTCCGAACGGCAAGGTCAAAACGGCCTCGGTTTCGTCTTTGCCGGCGGTTTTGACAAACGCGACCGAAGCCAACCTCTGGTTGTTTTCACTCAGAACGATGCTTTGGGTCATTTCGCAGACAAGCTCAGTTCCGTTCACCATATTGCTGCAATTGACTGACCAAAGCGGTGCAGTGCCGTCTTGCGCGGCAAGCGGTTGCACCAAACCCAGTGATATCCCCAAGGCGCATACCCATTTTTTCATACTGCTGTCCTCATTTTTTAGAATTGTACTCCAAGCCCCAGACCGACTTGCAGAGCCTCGGTTGAATCTCCGAACATGTGATCCAGACTTAGATTGACAAAGCTGCTGTCATCCAGAGCAAACAGTCCCAACCGAGCCGACACCAACCCATGTGCGTTACCGATATAGCTGGTGTTTGCAAACCCGCCATCGGCGGCGCTGGCACCGTCAAATCCGGCCAACACCGACACAGTGTCATCGGATGAGATGATTGCCCCTGCCCTGAAACTGGCGCGCAGTTTTTGTGTTGAACTCAGGATCTGTTCCGTTCCGATTTCCAACGAGGGCACCAGCGAGTAAATCATATCGCTGTCGTCTTGCAGAACAACGCCCGACAAAGTTGCATCACCGTTGCTTTCCGTCGCCAGTCGCATTGCGTCAACGGCAATCTCGGGCTTCAGGTAGGAGTTGCCAGCAGCGAGCCGGTGATCATAAGCAAAGCTCAGCCGCAGGTTCTGGTGGTTCATTTTATGTTTGATCGCACTGACACCAACCGTATCGACGATGGTTCCATTGGGCAGCGTACCCCGAACCCCTCCGGCGCTAAGCGTATCATAGTCCGACCAACCCGCCGACAGCATAGCCGCGAACTCCCACGCTCCAGTGTATTTGGTCAGCGACGCGCCTAGATTGAACCGGTCGCCAGTCGCATTGTACTGCGATCCGTCTTGCAGGCTCATCTGGTCATAACCGACGGCAAATCCTGCAAATAGTTCATCCCCAACGGGCATCCGGACGCCTGCAGTCAGGTTGGTACTGTTGATGTCCAACTCATTGTAAAAGCTGGTCTGTTCGCGGTCATAAAAGGATCGTCCACCGGAGAACCAGAGACAATTGCGCGGATCATCACCGATTTGATAATCAGTGAAGCGCTCGCAATTGTGCAGAGCATCTGCAAACACTCGGGTGCCGTAGTAAGCATCCACCGCGTCTGATGCGTATCCAGCCGTTGACAGGCTGTCGATTGCGGCGATGACATCAGCTTCGTTTTGCATGTTCCCGATCAACGCAAGCAGTTCGCCTTGCGGTATCGTCCCCTGCCCGTTCAAGACCCGGTTAATGTAGTCACCTATGGCTGCCTGGTTCGGGTTCATGTTCCGAGTCGAATAGTCAGGCGTAATCACCAGATCGATCGAGCTGCCGTCAGAAGTAACACCGTTCAAGCCGATGGAGTAATCCAGAACCACCGTATCCTCGATCGTCGTACCTGCGTCTGCCGCAGTTCCGTCGGGGTTAATAATGACCAGCGGCAAAGCCCGTTGCAGTGTATTCAGTTGCGGCATCAAAGTGCCGCCTATGGTGGCGTCTCCTGTCGCGTTAATAAGGTCGCTGTTGCCGCCTGACGCGCCGGAGGTTAGGAAATATACGTCGAAGATCGACGTCGCAGATGCACCAAAGTTCAGGCTTCCGGTCAGGTTCAGTGTCTGGCTGACATTACCGGTGAAGGTAAAGTCACTGGCCTGCACCGTGGAGGTCAGAGGCGTCGTCATGCCCAGGTCAGCCCCCAATACAAGCTCGCCATCGATCTGCATCAGCCCGGCTGCACCCAGATTGACCGTATCCGACGCATAGAAAGTCGCGCCGTCTTCAACTGTCAGCCCGTTTGTTCCTCCGCCAAGGTTCAGGTTGCCCAAGGCAGCGCCCGCAAGCGAGATCTGCTCATTGCCGTCACCGCCATTTACCAGTTGGTCATTTCCAGCGATCAGCAGAGTGCGTTCGGACAGGGTCAGCGCGTTGTCGGCGCCACCGTCCACAACGATTGAGGCAACAGCATCAGCTTGTCCCGTGCCACCCATGACCACGCCATCAAACCCAAGGGTTATTGCCCCGGCCCCGTCGCGCCCTTCGGATTGTGCAAGAATGCTGATACCACCTTCGCCGACAGACAGGATGTTGCCTGTTAAGGCCATGTCGATAGCACCACCGGAACCAACACCACCTGCGGCGCCTCGGAAGACTGAGTCCACCATACCTCCGCCACCCCCCAGCGATTGCGCCACGACACCGATTGCGTTTTCGCCGGTCGTCAGGATGTTGCCGGATTGCGAGAAGCTGATGTCACCACCGTTACCACCATTGGCGGTTGACAGATTCACGGTGACTTGGCTGGGATCCATGTCAGTTGCGACCAGGCCGCCACCGCCACCAATGCTTTGAAGGACAAACCCGTGTGACCCGATACCGCTGGTCGTCACGTCTCCGACATTGGTGAACTCAATGTTACCGCCGTCCCCGGTCGAGTCGTCCTGTGCGCCCAGTGTCACATCCACGAAGCCGAGACCCGAGATTACGACTTCGCCACCGCCTGCACCGATACTCTGGACGCTTTGCCCATAGGACGCGTTGCCACTGGTGAACACGTTGCCGTTCAGAGAAAGGTCGATATCACCACCATCGTTTCTGAAACTTGGATCAGAACCCAGGATGACAGAGGCCGCTTTTTCGATGCCAGCTTGACCGTCGCCATTGCTGTTCAGCACCAACTTGCCGCCGCCGCCGCCGATAGACTGCACCGCACCGGCTGATGAGAACGCTCCGTCGGTGCCAACATCACCCGTTCGGCTTCCGTCCACATTACCGCCGCTGGCGTCATCCGTGTTAATCGCACCCAAACGCGCGGTGATATCGATACTATCACCGTCCTGAACATCAACCGTGGTGGCCGCGGTGCCGCCGCCGCCGCCAACGCTCTGCAGCATCAAGGCTGTCGACCTGTCGCTTGTCGTCGCGATGTCGCCATTGTGAGACTGCGTCACCTGGCTGCCCGCAGTGCCCGACACCTCATCACCACCCAGGGCGATATCGCTGCTGACAATGCTGCCGGTTGTGCCCGTGCCAGATGTCTTGAAATTGACAGTGGTATCAACATTCCCGCCGCCGCCGTTCACAGACTGGGCGAACACTGCTTCACTGCCTGCACCATTCACCAGAATATCGCCGGTAGAATTGACGATCACTGTGCCAACCGATCCGGTCGCCCCTTCTCGGGCCCCCAATGCTTGGGAGATCACGTAGTCCAACGCTGAGACCAGCGGAGACGACACCGAATACCCGGCATTACCGCCACCGCCGCCGACGGATTGCGCATAGATGCCGAACCCGTTTTCTGCGTTCACGACGATCGAGCCTGTGTGGTTAACCGTGACGTCACCACCATCCGATCCCGATCCTCCCGATCCGCCAATGGCGATCTTGGAATACGACTTGCCGGTCATGGTGTTCTTGAGGTCGTTAACATCCATAGCAACGGCCAGCCCACCATTGCCGCCACCGCCGCCAACGGACTGGGCAAAAATGCCATAGGCACTTGCGCCATCCACCCGGATATCCCCGGTATTCGTTACCGCCACGTTGCCCGCAACATTGCCGCTGCCGCCCGAACCACCGATATTCAATTGAGCGGTGGGCGAGCTGCTGTCGCCGGTCTTCAGCCTCAGAGTTCCGGTGATTGAGCTGCCGCCATTACCGCCGCCGCCGCCGACGGATTGCGCAAAGATGCCGTGTGCGCCTTCTCCGGTTGTCACAATCGTACCGTCGTTGGTCACCACAACGTTGCTGCCGGTGCCTCCAATACCACCCGATCCGCCAAGGCCGAATTGCAACGCCCGACGGGTGCTGGCCTCGGCGCCGCCATAGCGTCCATCGACCGAAATCGTCGAACCGCCATTGCCTCCGCCGCCGCCGACGGATTGGGCAAAAATACCGTGGCTTTCCTTGCCCGTGGTCAGGATGTTGCCGTCAACTTCGTTGGTTACGGTCACAGTGCTGCCAGATCCACCCGTGCCGCCGGTGCCGCCGATCAGAATAGCGTTGGTTGTAGAACCTTCCGAGGAGCGGCCAAGAATAATGTTGCGCACCTGCTGGGCGTCGCCCCCGCCGCCGCCAACGGACTGCGCGTAGATGCCAATGGACTTGTCACCAGTGGTTTGGATCACATCGCGGTTGGTCACTGAAACTGCTGCAGAGGTCGCGCCGGTGCCACCATTACCGCCGACCGAAATGGTCGCCGTGTTGCCGATCTCTTTGCGCAGGTTGATGATGCGGTTTTCCACCAGACCACCCATTCCGCCGCCACCGCCCACGGATTGCGCATAGATACCGTGCGCCATCGCGCCCGCCGTGGTGATCATGCCGTCATTCACAACGGTCACTGTGCCCGAGGTCATGCCGTCTCCGCCGGTGCCCCCGATATTGATCGAAGCTGCCGTCCCCACGGTTGACGGGTTGACGAAGGATTTGATCGTATCAAGGTTGCCCTGACCGGCCTGTACCATGCCGCCGGTGCCGCCTGCGCCGCCCACAGATTGCGCCAACAGGCCGATCGAGCGTTCCCCCAGCGTTGCAATTCGCGCGGAACTGGTCACGTCGACCTCGCCACCAATGCCTCCGGTGCCGCCAGTACCGCCGATGGAAAGTGATGCCGAAATGCCGCCACCGGCAGAGTTGCTGGCCTTGCCGCCATTACCGCCGCCGCCGCCCACAGATTGAGCGAACACCGCATGGGCGTCGTCGCCTTCCGTGACCACGGTGCCCGCGACCACGGATGTGACGTCACCCGCCGCGCCGCCAGTGCCGCCCGCCAAACCGACTGAAACGCTAGCTTTGTTGCCTTTGCTGTCGCCGGTTTTTGGCGTTCCGATGCTGGCCGAAATCGAGGACGAGTTGCCGCCGCCATTGCCGATAGATTGGGCAAAGAACCCGTAGGAACGGTCGCCGGACGTGCTGACAATACCGTCCGAGCTGGCATAAACATCACCGCCACTGCCGCCGGTGCCTCCGGTCCGGCCGATCTGGATGTTGACGTTGCCACCATCCACCGAGGTCGAAGCCGAGTTGTAGCCCGCATTGCCTCCACCGCCACCAACGGACTGCGCAAACAGCCCGTGGGAATCCGCGCCGAGTGTAGTGATGTCGCCGGTATTACGCACATCAACCGACCCGCCGATGCCGCCTTCACCCGTCCCGCCGCCAACGGCCAAGCCAAAACCTTTGTTGGTTTGATCCGAGGAAAGTTCATACGCAAATGCCAAGTTTAGCGCCGCGTTACCACCGCCGCCGCCAATGGATTGGCCGAATACACCGTGACTGCTGTCCTGTTTCGTAAGGATATCGCCGTAGTGGTCAATATTGACCGTACCGCCATCGCCTGCAGTTCCGGCATCGCCACCAATTGCGATCACCGCCGACATACCGGTTTTGGTACCAGAGGAATCCGCCGGGTTCACCTTGCCTTCAAGCTCGTCCAGAACGGCATTGTAATTTGCGATCACCGAGTCATCGACACCTGAATTGGTCGGCGTCTTACGGTCGGTTGAATCGCCGGTGCCGCCGTTGCTTTGGTTGCCAGTGGTTTTGCTGATACCCACGACCGCATTGATCCCGGCGTCACCGCCACCGCCCCCGATGCTCGAAGCTTCGATCCCGTGCGAACCAACACCATCTGTCGTGATGGTGCCCGCCGCGGCAGCAGATGTGCCGCGCGCTACAGTAACGTCGCCCGCGTCGCCGCCGCCGCCGCCAAAGCCCCCGATGCCCATGGCGATGGGAGAGCTGTCCTTGGTTCCTACAAAGGTCGCGTTGATGCCGCCGGTACCGCCACCGCCGCCTATGCTTTGGGCAAAAATACCTCGGGCGTGATAGCCGTTTGTCGAGATAGCCCCAGTTTGAGTAACCGACACATCTCCGGCATCCGTCCCGGTTCCACCGTGGCCGCCCAGGCCACCTACGATGCTCAGGTCCGTCTTGCCGTCAGAGTTGTTGGAATCGCCGTAGTTCAACTGCCCGGTCACATTCAGCGCACCATTGCCGCCGCCGCCCGCGATGGACTGGGCCAAAACGCCGTGTTTCCAGTTGCCAGCGACCGAAACAGTACCCGCATGGTTCACGGTCACATCGCCCGACACATTGCCGTCGCCACCAAATCCACCGACACCGAATGTAACCGACGGGATCTTACCGTCCTTGCTGAGTGCAATCCCACCCGACACATTTAGGCCGCCGTTGCCGCCTCCACCGCCAATGGATTGTGCCAACAGACCCGCCGAGCCGTCGGTATCCGGCTTCTCTTCGTTGAAAACGCCCATATCGATGAACAGACGCTCCAGCCCATAAGTCGAGGCCAACTCCTCAGTCTCATCCACAATTGTGTCGCCAAGGAAGTCGCGCAGTTTGTCTTCAAAGGTCGTTTCGTCGGGGATCGAGATATCGTCAGGGTTCGTCGTGACTGTAATGTCCGCTTGGGATGTCACGGTGACGTCACCCGCCTTACCACCGTCGCCCGCGAACCCACCAACGCCCACGATCAGAGAGCTGTCGGAAACGATCCCTCCGGATACGTTCAGACCGCCATTACCGCCGCCGCCCCCGACCGATTGTGCCAGCAGACCGGATTGTCCGGTGCCATGCGCCATGATCGTGCTACCTGCGCCAATGTTGACATCCACGTTTGCAGCGTCACCGCCGCCGCCGCCAAAGCCACCAACACCCACAACAACGGCATAGGATTTGCTGCTGTCCGTTTGGCCTGCGCCCGGCTTGCCACTGATCGCGATGCCACCGGAAACATTGGTGCCACCATCACCACCGCCTCCGCCGATCGATTGAGCGATGATACCGCTGGCACCTTTGCTTTCGTCGACTTCGAACGTGCCGTCGGATTGCTCCACCATCGGTACGGCTTGTATATTGCCGGTATAATCCAAATCGACAGCACTTGCATTGCCACCCGAACCGCCAAAACCACCAACACCGGCCGCGACCGAGAAGATTGTGTCCGATCCCGAAGGCTTGGTCAGCGCCAGCGTGCCCGAAATGTTCACGCCTCCAGTACCACCACCGCCACCAAGGCTTTGAGCAAACAGGCCGTGCCCGCCGTCACCCGCAGTGACCACGTCGCTTTCCACGTCCAGTGTGACAGCACCGGCGTCGCCGCCACCGCCACCGAAGCCCCCGAGCCCCAGACCAACCGCCGCACCGGACTTGCCGGTCAGATTCACAGCGCCCGAGACATTGAGGCCACCATTTCCGCCCCCGCCGCCGACGGATTGGGCCATGACACCGATACTGTCTACGCCCGTTGTGACCACCGAAGTCGTCACGCTGCCGTCGGTGCTGGACCGCAAGGTACTGATCACTTCGCCAGCATTGCCCGCGCCACCACCGAAGCCGCCAACGCCAAGACTGATCGCGCCACCATTTTGCTGAGTGATCCCCAGAGTGGCCGAGATATTCGTGCCACCATTGCCACCGCCCCCGCCGAGGCTTTGGGTCAAAACAGCGGTGCTGCGGTCTCCACTGGTGAGAACGCCACCAGTGACCGTCGACTGCACCAGTGAACCGGCGTTTGCGCCACCGCCACCAAAACCACCGACACCAATACCTACAGCCGCATTTGTAGAGCGCGACAGCGACAGCGCCGCCGAGATATTCGTGCCGCCATTACCACCACCGCCACCAAGGCTCTGCGTCAGGATGCCAATTGAATCGTCGCCAGCCGTCGACACATTACCCGTGACTCGTTGCGTAACACTGTCTGCTGCACCTCCGCTGCCGCCAAAGCCACCAACACCGATCCCGAGACCACCAGAAAAGTTGCTCGCTACAGAGATCGCGCCGGAAATATTCGTTGCGCCATTGCCTCCGCCGCCGCCCAAGCTTTGCGCGATGATACCTGCGGAGCGAGCACCCGAAGTACTCACGTTGCCATCGAAGGTATTGTCGACCACTGCGCTGGTGCCACCGTCACCGCCAAAGCCACCGACACCTATTCCCGCCGCGCCTGACCCTGTACGGGCAATGTTAAGGGCGCCGGAGATGTTGACGCCACCATTACCGCCGCCGCCGCCGACCGACTGAACCAGTACACCCGTTGCGTTTTCTCCTGTCGTGGTAACATCGCCGGTGACCGACCCGGTCACCGAGCTGGCATTGCCGCCGTCTCCACCGGACCCACCGATCCCTACACCAACCGCGCCGCCGCCCGTTCCGGAAAGGTTCACGGCAGCCGAGACATTCAGCCCACCGTTCCCACCGCCGCCTGCCGCGGACTGCACCAGAACACCGCCGGAATTGTCACCAGCCGTGCTTACATTGCCAATTACAGTGCCAGTGGCGGTATCCGAGTTGCCGCCGTCGCCGCCACTTCCGCCAAGGCCAACCGACGCACCACCGCTGCCGGTCCCTGCAACCGTGACCGTGGCCGAGACATTCATGCCGCCATTGCCGCCCCCGCCGCCAAGGCTCTGCACGATGACGCCGCCGGACTCATCTCCCTGTGTTGATACGTTGCCGGTCAGGGTGGCCTCAGCCGTGCCACCATTGCCGCCGGTGCCGGACGCACCACCAAGGCCGACAGATGCTCCACCAGAGCCTGTACCCGCCGCGGCAACCGCGACCGAGATGTTCATTCCCCCGTTGCCACCGCCGCCGCCAACGGATTGCGCCAGAAGACCACTGGATGTGTCTCCCAGCGTTATAAGGTTTCCAGTGACGTTCGCTGTAACGGCAGAGGCATCACCACCGCCGGTTCCGCGCCCGCCCAGACCCACAGCCGCCGCGCCCGAGCCGGTTCCTGCGCCACCCACCGAAGCAGAGACGTTAAACCCGCCATTGCCGCCGCCACCGCCGATCGACTGTGCAACGACCGCGCTCGACTGTGCGCCTTCGGTCTGAACGCTGTTCTGAACCGTCAAGCCCACGACGCCGCCATTTCCGCCACTGCCGCCCGAGCCGCCCAGTCCGACGCTGATAGCACCAGATCCTGTGCCAGCACCCGCAAGTGCAGGAGAAACGTTGAAGCCACCGTTACCGCCGCCGCCGCCGACGGATTGCGCCAGAATGCCCACCGATGCATCACCCTTGGTCACAACATCTGCCGTGGATCTGGCGGTAACCTGACTGCCGTCACCGCCGCCGTCGCCCGAGCCACCCAAGCCAACAGAGACCGAACCGGCACCCGTCCCAGCACCAGACAGCGTCGGAGCCACATTAAACCCACCGTTGCCACCGCCGCCGCCAATCGACTGCGCGACAAAGCCGCTTGAGGCGAACCCGTCCGTCAGGATCGTTCCGTTGGAAGTCAAAGTGACATTGCCACCTTTACCGCCGGTGTCGCCGGAACCGCCCAGCCCAACGCTAACGGCTCCACTGGCCGTTCCCGCACCGGACAGGACGGGAGCAACGTTGAACCCGCCATTGCCACCGCCACCACCAATGGACTGCGCCACGACGCCCGAAGATTGATCACCTCGCGTTTCGACCGCTTTGTTGGAAGTGGCGATCACGGTATTGCCGTCGCCACCGCCGCCGCCAGAGCCGCCAAGCCCCACGGACACAGCGCCGCCAGCCGTACCCGACCCCTGAACTGACGCGCTGACATTGAAACCGCCATTGCCACCGCCGCCACCGATTGACTGGGCAAGGAAGGCCGTCGCCGAGTCGCCTTGGGTCAGGATCGTTCCGCCTGATGTCAGCGAGACCGTGCCCCCATTACCTCCACCAGCGCCGGTGCCGCCCAACCCAACGCTGACTGCGCCGGATCCGACGCCCGCACCAGCTCCTGTGCCGGAGACGTTAAAGCCGCCATTGCCGCCGCCGCCGCCGATGGATTGTGCAACAATACCCGAAGAACGATCTCCAGCCGTGACGATCGAGTTTGTTGTCGTCAGATTGACCGAACCGCCAACCGCTCCACTGCCACCGTCGCCACCAAGCCCGACCGAAACTGCACCGCTTGCCACCCCGGCACCTGCCAAAGAAGCGCTGACATTGAACCCACCGTTACCGCCACCGCCGCCGACAGACTGCGCCAGAACGGCCGTCGCGTCCGCTCCGCCAGTACTTACAGAGCCAGTCACTCGTCCAGTCACCGATTGTCCGATACCGCCGCCGGATCCGCCGCCGCCCAGGCCTACTGTGACGGCTCCGCCCCCTGCCCCGGCACCTGCGATCCCTGCCGTGACGTTGAAGCCGCCATTGCCGCCACCGCCGCCGATGGATTGGAACACAACGCCGCTGGAATTGTCTGAAATCGTTGTGACGTTGCCAGCCACCTGGCCTTCCACCACGCCACCGTTACCACCAACAGAGCCATTACCACCCAGTCCGACGCCGATAGATCCTGCCCCGGCGCCTGCAGCTGCAACACCTGCGGTGACGTTAAAGCCACCATTGCCGCCGCCGCCACCAATCGATTGGATCACAACCCCGGTCGAACGCAGCCCTTCGGTACGCACATCGCCATTTACGCGAACACCGGTGACATTGCCGCCAATTCCGCCGCTGCCGCCATCACCGCCAAGCCCGACGTCAACCGTCCCAGCACCCGCGCCGCCCGCAGCCAGGCCCGCGGCAACACTGAACCCGCCGTTGCCACCACCACCACCGACGGATTGCACCACGACGGCCCCGGAGTCGTCACCTCGTGTCGTAACATCTGAGTCAACCTGAGCAGTCACTGCCCCGCCAGCGCTGCCGCCGCCCGCTTGACCGCCGAGGGCAACACTGACCGATCCTGCCGCTGCACCGCCAATATCAGCGCTGGCCCCTATGCTGTAACCGCCGTTACCGCCACCGCCGCCAACAGACTGCGCGACCACACCGCTGGAGAAGGCTCCGCTGGTCTCAATAGTGTTGCCGCCCGCGATCAGAGTGACGTCGCCACCAATTCCTGCGCCACCGCCGTCGCCGCCAACACCAACATTGATTCCCACCGCCGCGCCCCCGCTTGCACTAATACCAGCAGCGATGCTGCCACCGCCATTACCACCACCGCCACCAACGGATTGCGCGATCATCGCGCTGGAATTTGTACCCGTCGTGGTGACATCCGCTTTGGTATAGACCTGTACGTCACCGCCATTTCCGGCGCTGCCTGCTTGTCCGCCAATTCCCACCGAAACATTGCCGGAAAACAGTGCCGAGGCGCCTCCGGTCGCAGCAACGGCCAGACCGCCATTCCCTCCGCCGCCACCAACGGACTGGAACAACATACCTGTCGAGCGGTTTCCGGTCGTGACAACTGTGCCTTCGAACCCCGAATCCGTTGCAACACCACTGCTGTTGAATTGGCCAACCGTAACAGTTCCGCCTTTGCCACCCGCGCTGCCGTCGCCGCCAACACCAACAGCAAGAGAGCCCGATACCGGGCCGCCCGAAACTGCAACAGAAACTGCGTACCCTCCGTTACCGCCGCCGCCGCCAACGGATTGCAGCATGACACCGATCGCATCGTCGCCTCCGGTCTGCACCGAAGCAGAACCGCTGCCGCTGATCGACACATCCCCTCCGTCGCCGCCATTTCCTGCAGAGCCGCCGACTGACACCGAGGCCGCGCCAAACGCCCCAACGGCCACCGACACTGCACCGCCGCCATTGCCCCCGCCGCCACCGACGGATTGCGCGAACACCCCTGTTGAACGGTCACCCGATGTCTGGATGGCAGAAGGCTGACTGCTGTCGGTGTTGGACAGAGTAACGTTGACGTCACCGCCTTTACCTCCGGCCCCGCCATCGCCGCCGATGGCCACGCCCACGAATGCACCGACCGAACCGGATGAGCCGCCGTTGCCACCGCCACCGCCGATGGACTGGGCCAATATGCCCATCGCATCGTCGCCGTCCGTCGTAATGATCCCGTCATTGACGATGGTGACCGTCGAACCGGACCCACCTCCGCTGCCGCTCCCTCCGACCGACACCATGCCGCCGGACGAGCCTCCATCACCACCGCCACCACCGATGGATTGCGCGATGATACCCCGAGCACCGTCGTCGCCGGTTACGATTTGTCCGTAATTTCTTACGCTGACTGCGGCACCCGTACCCCCCTTGGACCCGGTCCCGCCAATTGCGACCAAGCCATAGGAGTTCGCGCCGGTCCCGCCGCTGCCGCCAATCGACTGTGCCATGACCCCGTCAGAACCTTTGCCTGAGGTCAGAATACTGCCGCTGCCCTGAACCGTGACGCTAACCGTATTGCCGCTGCCACCATTCGACCCAACACCGCCCAAAGAAAGCGAAACCAATCCACCTGCAGTGCCACCCGAACCGCCGCCGCCGCCAATCGACTGGGCTACAATCCCGCGCGAAAAGTCACCCTGTGTCTCTATCGCTCCGGCATGAGAGACCGAGACCACGCCGCCGTTGCCGCCATTATCCGCGCCGCCAATCAATGATACCAACAGATTGCCGCTGGTACCTGCGGACCCGCCCGAGCCCCCGATGGACTGTGCGTAAATCCCGTTCGCAAAGTCGCCCGTTGTCAGAATGCTGCCGGTGGACGTTGTGTTAACGATCACGGTACCGCCACTACCGCCATAGCCACCGTCGCCAGAAGAACCCACCAATCCCCACTGCGACCCGCCATTGCCACCATTATTAGAAACGCTCAGTGCATAAATACCGTCGGCGGAATCTCCGGATGTTGAAATGGTCCCACTCTGGGTAACGGTCACATTGCCGCCATCCGCCGAGTGTCCGCCAGTGCCACCGCCCGGTGCGGCAAAACCGCTGCCGCCGTTCCCGGCTTTACCGCTGCGACTAAATGCAAAAATACCGTCGTTGCCGTCGCCCGATGTCTGGATCGTACTGCTTGAAGTTTGGGTCGCGTTGACCGTACCGCCTTTGCCGCCATCGCCGCCGTCGCGTCCATCCCAGAAACTCAGGTAGGAATCGCCGCCACTACCGCCGTTTCCACCGACGCTGCCGATCTCCCACCCAACGTTACTAGTGGCATTGACGTTACTACTAAGGGGCTGTGTCTGCGGCGGACCATCGTCACCATCCCCACCCGATCTTGGCGGAACGACCAATGCACCGTCCCGTCCGTTGCTACCATTCTGTCCGTAGAGAACCTGGTTCACTCCGTTGGGCCCAGAGATATTCACTGGTGGCGTTACGGTGCCTGGTGTGTCCGAACTGCTAAAGTTGCTGTTGTACTGAGACAGCGTCAGCTGCGTCGAGAGACTGGAGGTGCCAGTCGCGCCAGAGTTGCTGATTTGAGCGGTTGTTCCGCTAATAGAAACAATCTCAAATGCAAGTGGAGGATTGTCGGAATTGTAGATTGTGTCGCCGGCGTCTTTGACCAAAAAAACGTAGCCATCCGCGGTCTCGACAAAGGCTGTTGTACCGGCCGTAGGTGTCGAAGCCGGGTCAACAATCAGCGCGCTGACGGTGGTGTCCTCACCTGTCACCGGGTTGGTTACAGTGTCGCCAACCTTGGAGTCTGCTGTCGGCGCCGCAAATAAAGGTGTTGAAATCAAAGCGTAAAACGACACTGCCAAAAGCAAGCTTGATTTCTTTGTCACTCTTGCACCCCGCAAACAATATAACCAAACAAATGGGGGGCAAGCCGCGTTCGCGCAGAACGGCAACCTACAAGGCGAACTCTCCCCATCACACCTCGCTGCAGGATAAACGCAAGATTAAGGGGATAATTCGATTAAAGTTCTCTCTTTAGGAGTTACTTGCCGCCCATTGCTTAAATGCAACAATTTGGGGCTTCTTTTCTGTCATTTTGATACTCAACCCATGGCTGAACAAATTTTGAGCCCCTAACAGCTCATTCAAGCAGAGTTTGAAGTTCGAAAATTCAACTTAAAAGTGCTTTGATTTTAGCAAGCGTTGCGGTGCTCACCTCCACGCCTTCCGTATCAGCGAGTTGCCGCTTGGCACGACGTCCATCGCCGGGAATATGCGCCCCTTCCTGAGATCGGATGGCCTCAACAAGGTTTAAAACACCACTTTCAAACAGGCCGTTCGCAGTGACACCGGGATCGATCGCGATGAAGAACTGGCCAGTTCTTGGAGGGCCGCCCGCTGTACCGGAAAAAGGCGACGCATTGATCCCTAACGTGGCACCCGTCAGAGCCGCCGCCAGGAGTTCTGTCATAAGCGCAACCCCCACCCCTTTGTAACCGCCTGATGGGGCCATCGACCCTTTCAAGCCCACAGCGGGGTCGGTTGTCGGGTTGCCATCCGGGTCCAGCGCCCACCCGACCGGAATTGGTTTACCCTCGCGCGCATGTTTCATGACTTCGCTCTTGGCGATGGTGCTGGCGCTTTGGTCAATCAGTAGCGCGGGCTGCCCGTCCGAACCCGGCACCGCAATGGAAAACGGATTGGTTCCGACAACGGGCTTCGAGCCGCCCGAAGGCGCAATTGAGGCGGGGGCATTTGTAAAGCCCAACGCAACCAGTCCGGCCTGTGCGAGCCGATAGGTGTGATAGCCTAAGACTCCGCAGTTATAGCTGTTTTTCACAGCCAGAACCGCCACGCCTTGTTCACGGACTGCGGGGATTAAAGTCTGAAAGCCCAGATCAATAGCGGGGTGGGCAAATCCAGTCGCTGCATCGACGGTCACGACGCCAGGCTTGGGGCGTTCCAGCACCGGTGTGGCCCGACCATCGACCTTCCCACACTGCACATGCTCACAATATATCGGGATGTAGGCCAGCCCGTGACTTGCGACGCCATCGGCTTCGGTCGCCGCGGTAGCCTGGGCGAGTGGTCGCGCGTTAGCGTCGGTAGTACCAGCAGCCACCAAAGCGCGGAAGGACAGGTCTTCGATTTCAGACAAGCTAAGAGTCCGTGTTTCGCTCACTTTAGTATCCCTTCAATCGTTGTCAGAAACCCCGGCACCTGCACCCAGCAGGCGGGATTCTTCCGTAGCGGGGGCATAGGTGCGGTGGGCGAAACGGTTCAGCGTCGCCCAATCTTCCGGTTTGGGGTGCGCCCTTGTTTTCAAACTGTGCTGGGCCTCAAGTTCCCCGCCACGCGCAATGAAAACTCTGCTGGCCGTCGTCGGTAAGGGATCAGGGATCGAAATGCGCGTTCCATCGGTTACCAGCCGTGCATTGTCCAACTCGACAGTCAATGAACTATTCAGACCCCGTGCAGCATTTGCGGCAAAGGGCAAGAGCAGAACAGGAGCGGCCACATCTTTCATTCCTATTGCACCAGACCAAAGAAGATGCGCGCAATCGGACAATAGCGGTCCCGCCGACAACGGGCACAGCGCACCGTCACTCTGCCATGGGCCATAAATGGCTTGCGGGCGATGACGTACAGGCTGCGACGCCAATCCTCGTTCCAGCAGCCCTGCCAGAATACCAGCGCCATCCAGACCCTGCGCACATAACCACCGGGCGGCCTTGGATGCCTCTTCAGCCTGCCCCCAGGAATACCCCGCACCTCGGGTCGCCCGTTTGGCCAACGCTTCAAGTTCGTTCAGTGAAAAACTCATGCTGGCAACTCTGGATAGACCCACAAATCTGCGTTTTCAGTTGTTAGGTTTTCGGGATAAGGCGCACCAGCATACATACATATCCGCACCCACCGATCCGAGCGCGGATCGAAATGAGTAGCGCCGAAGAAGGAAAGCTTTGCGCGCAACATGTCCAGCGGCGACACCGAGGCGCCGATTGTATTGTCACGGATTTCACCATAGGGCGCGCGTTGGCTCATCTGCGCACGGCGAATAGTGTGCCTGTGTTCAGGGTGATGCAGTAGAAATTCTGCCACGGGCTGCGTAGCAGAATATGACTCCATTGCAGCGTATGCCGCAGACGCATCCCGCGCGGGGGCCAGTGGTTGTTCATACTCCGCGATTGGTTCCTCAAATCGTTCGCCCATTCTAGGTTCGAGCTTTTCTTCGGACACATACCATGCGCGGGCGCAGTTTTCCGGTTTCGCCCAGTCCAGGTCCAGCGCCCAATCATAGCTGCCACGGATTAATCCCCTTGCTTCGCCAACCAACATTTCACCATCAATGATGAAACTATCGGCGTGACCGTCAGCCATACAGGTCGCCAGTTCATCAACCAGCGCGCCATAAGGTTCAAGGATCAGCGAATTCAGCAACTCCTGCCCTTCTTCGCTCAACGCTGTTTCCGACCATTCCACCAATCGGTGCCACGGGTATTCTCCCGTCAGATCATTCCGCTCGAGACATTCCGAAATCGCTTGCAAATCGCTTTTCAGGCTGTCCAGTTTCGCAATCTGGATCGGGTGGTCCGAACGCCACCAGGAAACCGACAAGCGGCTGCGTAGGAACACTTGCCGGAATATATCGGCCTCAGCGGGAGTCGCGCTATTCAACGACCGAATACGCGCAATGGCTTCCTCGCGAACAGCAATCCAATTATTGAACAGCATCGGATGGTTCACAATGAAAGGGGCCATCCCAAGGCCAGTAGAGTTCCCGATGCCCAACCAATGGGCGATGGTCGGGTCAAGCTTGGCTGTCGTTGCCCCGCCCTGAACGTCGGCCATGTGTTGGACCAAATCCCGAACAAAGGCACGCGTCAGGAACACGGACAGCATTTCCACCTGAAATGGCGCGTTGATTTCCGGACGGTCAGCGATCATTTCACGATCCGCGGCTCCGAATTTGCCCGAGCCGTAAACGGCGGTAGTACGCATCAGATAGCCGACTTTGTATATCTGCTCCAAATCCGGCTGTTGTCCCGCGGCCAAAGCTTCCACAACATGCGTCCACAGCCGTACCGAGCGATTGGCGCGGGACAGAGACAACTCGCTTTCGCTGATGCGCCCTGCTTCTTGCAGGGGAACATTGCGTTCCAGACGGTCCAGATCATCCTGTGTCGGAATCCCATCAAATAGGGCAAAAGTGGCATCCCAGGCATCGGCGATCACCCGGTCTGACCGTTTTTCAGGCGGCAGATCATGGGCAAAGGCAACCAGCGAGTACGCACGCTCTGGCCCCTGCGCCGTATAAACCGCCCGACCAACACCTGTATCGTCAATATCAAAAACAGGCCGTGAAAATGTCCAGTTTTCCCGCGCCATGCGACGGGTCAGTTGGCGCATGAAACTGAGGCGGCATTGATGCAAAGATCCCAACCGCGAAAGGCGCATCACCTGTTCCGGTGATCTGCGTGCGATATGGGTGCCGTGGTCCGTCATGGCTGCATCGGTCCGAAGTTTTCGGCAAAGAATCGATACCAGTTGAGCCCCATGATGCCCGCTACTTCCTCGTCACTCATTCCGGTTTTCTGCAGGCCGTTTTCAATTTGGCCGAAATCGCGATTGTCCCGGAACCATTCTGGCATGGGTGGGAAACCCGGATTGCTGGCCGATCCTTCACCGTAGTCGATCTGTTTCGTCCAACGCCCGACCCGCATCCATTCGACCACCGAGTCCGGCTGATCCTGACACAGATCAGTCCCTATCCCCAAACTCTGAACACCGTACTTTTCCGCGGTTCGGGCAATCATTTCGCAAAAACTTTCCAGCGTACATTCGGACTTTGCCTTCAAATGATGAGGATAAGCCGAAAACCCCAGCATCCCACCGTTTTCGGTGACCGCCCGGATCACATCGTCGCGTTTATTGCGCAACGCGGGGGCCCATTCATGAGGGTTTGCGTGCGTGATGGCGATAGGGCGCTCAGACAGTTCGGCTGCTTCGATGGTGGAACGGTCGGCGGAGTGGCTCATATCCACAACCAGGCCCACGCGGTTCATTTCTTTAATGACCTGTCGGCCCATGCGCGTAATCCCGGTGTCCTCGGCCTCGTAACAGCCAGTGGCCAGCAGGGATTGGTTGTTATAGGTCAGCTGCATGAAACGTGCTCCCAGCGTGTGCACGATTTCCACCAGACCGATGTTGTCTTCGATGGGTGATGGGTTCTGAAAGCCAAAGAAAATCGCCGTGCGCCCAGTCTCGCGGGCGGTGTCGATGTCGCTAGCCCAGAGACCCTTCATGATCAGGTCAGGATATTGTTCGAACCATCGGTTCCATTTCTCGAAATTGAGGACCGTTTCGCGGAAGTTCTCGTGATAGGCGATGGTGACGTGAACTGCGTCCACGCCGCCCTCACGCAATTGGCGGAAGATCTTTTCCGACCAGTTGGCATATTGCAGCCCATCGATGCGCATCACACCGGCTTTCCTGCGCTGATATAGGCGGTTTTAACGGTGGTGTAGAATTCGGCCGCTGCTTTACCTTGCTCCCGAGGACCATACGAGCTGTCACCACGGCCTCCGAAGGGCACGTGATAATCGGTTCCAGCGGTGGGCAGGTTCACGGTCACGACACCGGTCTGTGCGTGGCGGCGGAAATGCGTGGCACGCGCCAGGCTTTGGGTGACGATGCCCGATGTCAGGCCAAAGTTGGTGTCGTTGACCACACTCAGAGCCTCGTCATAGCTGCCGACTTTGATGACCGAGGTCAGCGGCGCGAACATCTCTTCTCGGTTGATACGCATGTCGTTGTTGGTGTTCAGGAATACCCCTGGAGACATGTAGAACCCGTCATGCGGCATCTCGAGCCGCTGGCCACCACAGGCCAGTTCCGCGCCTTCGGATTTGCCCAGCTCAACATAGGCCAGATTTTCATCCAATTGCTGCTGGCTGACGACCGGCCCCATCTGCGTTCCGTCTTCCAGTGCATGGCCGACTTTCATCGCCTGTGTCCCGGCAACCAGTTTCTCGACAAAGACGTCATGCACGCCTTCATGCACCACAAGGCGTGATGAGGCGGTACATTTCTGGCCAGTACCGCCAAAGGCACCTCCCAAGGCCAGAGTGACCGCCAGATCGAGATCAGCGTCATCCATAACGGCCAACGCATTCTTGGATCCCATCTCCATCTGGACTTTAGTCAGGTTCTGGATGGCCGCCGCAGCAATGCCCTTACCAACTGGAACCGAGCCGGTGAATGAGATTGCGTTGACCTTTGGGCTTTCCACCAGACGCTGACCAATGGATTGGCCCGATCCCATGACCAGGCTGAACAAACCCTTGGGAATATCCTGACGGTTGATGATTTCGGTCAATGCAACAGCCGAGGCCGGAGTGATGTTTGCAGGCTTCCAGACAACAGCATTGCCGTAGCACAGCGCCGGAGCAATCTTCCACGAGGCGGTTGCAGTTGGGAAATTCCAAGGGCTGATGATGGCGACAACACCCACAGCCTCACGCCGGACGTCGATTTCGATATCGGGGCGAACCGAGTCAGCATTTTCACCGATCTGACGCAGGCACTCTGCAGCGTAATAGGTAAAGAACTGCCCCGCGCGGTAGACCTCGCCCTTGCCTTCGGCCAGTGGCTTGCCTTCTTCGCGGCTGAGCAGAGTGCCCAGCTCGTCGGCGCGGGCCATCAATTCATTGCCGATATTCATCAGAACGGCCTGTTTGCGCTCAAGCCCATAGGCCGCCCATTCAGCCTGCGCGATCCGTGCCTGATCCAATGTGTCCTCAAGCTGATCGGCACGGGCCTGCGCGAAATGGCCTATCAGATCACTCAGATCCGAAGGGTTTCGGTTTTCGATTTCACTTTCGCCAGCCATCCATTCGCCGGCGATCAGGTTCAGCTTGGTCACGTTGAGCCCCAAATCCAGGTTTAATGATCCGGGGCAGGATGGACTTCAAAAGCTGCATCAGTCAAACTCAAACAACTTAACTTTACTTCAGAAAAGTTGAAGCATGACAATCAAGATCGAAATGCTGCGTTGCTTCTGTACCGTCGCGCAAACCGGTAACCTTGCCGAAGCGGCCGACCGTCTGGGCCGAACCCAGTCGGCTGTTTCCATGACGTTGAAACAACTGGAAGACCATCTTGGAAAAAAACTGTTCGAAGGCGAGCGTAAAAACCGGCTGTCCACCTTAGGTGAGCAAGTGTTCGAAATGGCGCTGAAACAAACGAGACAATTCGATCAAACGGTGCAATCCATAGAGGCCGCAGCCGACGCGGCTCACGGGATGATCCGAATAGTCTCGGTCCCCTCGGTTGCGGCACTTTTGTTTCCATCCATACTTGAGCACATGACCTGCCGATTTCCGGGCATCAAGGCCGAGTTACGTGATACCGACACACAACAGGTTCTGGATGCCCTGACCGAAGGCAAAGCCGATATCGGGATTGCCTCAGGGTATCATCCGTTGAACGGCGTCAACGTCATGCCCCTATTCGAAGATGCATTCGGGCTGGTTTGCGCATCCGACCATCCGCTGATCACCAGGCCGGAACCACCCTCCATAAATGATGTTGTTGCTGGAACGTTTGTTCGAAACGCCTTGTGCGATCTCATTCAAACACCACGCTTCCTCAGCGCAATCGAAACCGCGGATGTGACAATTCACAACACGCATTCCCTGATAACCATGGTGCAGACAGGGGATTGGGTAACAGTTCTGCCGCAAACGGTGATCCAATTCATTCCGGAATCCACTGCGTTTCGTGCCATTTCGGATTTGCCCGACAAACGGCAGGTCTATCTGTACGTGTCGGAACGCCCGCGCTTCAAAGATCTGACGGATGAATGCAGTACTTTTATTCAAAGTCATAAAATCTCAAGCGGCCTTGAAAGCTAGCCACCTTCTGAGTGTTCAAGTTTCCAAAGCTATGGAGTGCCGCTTCATGGGCCCTAGCGAGGATTCATGTCGTTTGCAGGCCTGTTTGTCGCAAACTTGCTTGCGACAGCGTTTTTAACTCCGCAAGATTCGACCATGACGACGACTTGTATTCCGAACCCGATGGAACGCCGCGCAACCGGCTGTGATCTAGTGCCCTCTACCTGATCCGGGGCCCTTGCCCAATTGTTGACGCTGCAACCACGGTAAATTCGGAAGACTTCATGACAACACAGATGTTGCGCCTTGCCATCGATATCGGCGGCACCTTCACAGATACAGTATTGGTTTCCGGTGACGAGAACATTCTGGCCTCGACCAAAACCCTGACCACGCATCAAAACCCGGCCCAAGGCGCGATGGAAGGCGCAATACGC
Organism: Ruegeria atlantica; assembly: GCA_013032095.1. Taxonomy (GTDB): domain Bacteria; phylum Pseudomonadota; class Alphaproteobacteria; order Rhodobacterales; family Rhodobacteraceae; genus Ruegeria; species Ruegeria atlantica_E. The sequence continues at coordinate 80,846 of WQBJ01000009.1, forward strand.
GTCATGCAGCAATCCGGTCGAACACTGGCCGAAGTTTCCGGTTTCATTCATGGCACGACACTGGCGACCAACGCGCTAATTGAAAGGCGCGGCGCGATCGTGGCAACCATCTGCACGGACGGGTTCAGGGACATCCTCGATATTGGATACGAGCGGCGGTACTCCCAATACGACATCAATTTGGAAAAGCCGGATTTGCTGGTCCCACGCGAACGGTCTCTGACCATTGGCGAAAGAATGTCCGCCGAAGGTGAGGTGCTGATCCCGTTGGACGAAACACAGATCGATGCTCTGTTGGCAAAAATCGACGCAAGCGGTGCCGAGGCCATCGCGATCTGTCTGATGCACGCCTATGCCAACCCGGCCCACGAACGGCGGCTACGCGAGATCCTGAGTACACTTCGCCCCGATCTGACGATCTCGATTTCCTCAGATGTCAGCCCCGAAGCGCGCGAATTTGACCGGCTCTGCACCACTGTGGCCAACGCCTATATCCAGCCGCTGATGGAGAGCTATCTGACCCGCTTCGTCCAGCAATTCACTGCTGAGGGCGTGAGGTGCCCAATCCTGATGATGACGGCGGGCGGCGGTATGTGCACGGTGGAAACCGCCTCGCGTTTCCCGATCCGTCTGGTCGAATCCGGCCCGGCAGGCGGGGCTATACTAGCCGCGCGGATTGCTGCGCGGGCTGGTCTGGATGAGGTCTTGTCCTTTGATGTGGGCGGCACCACGGCCAAGCTCTGCCTGATCGACAAAGCCCGACCGCAAACATCGCGCGCGTTTGAAATCGCACGCGCGGCACGGTTCATCAAAGGCTCGGGCATGCCCGTGCGCATTCCGGTGATCGAGATGATCGAGATCGGCGCGGGAGGCGGCTCGATTGCGGGCGTCGATCGTCTGGGTCGCCTAACAGTCGGCCCAAAATCCGCAGGTTCCGAGCCTGGGCCGGTAGCCTTCATGCGCGGTGGAACTGACCCCACCGTAACCGACAGTGATATCACCTTGGGCTATATCGTTCCGGATACATTTGCCGAGGGGCATATCAAGTTGGACCCTGAGGGCTCAAAGGCCGCTCTAAACCGAGTGATCGGTAAGAGGCTGGAACTTGATACGGTAGGTGCGGCAGATGGGGTCAGCCGTATCGTGGATGAGAGCATGGCCAGCGCCGGGCGGATGCACGCAGTTGAGTCGGGCAAGGACCTTGGTCCGCGCACAATGATCGCTTTTGGCGGCAACGGCCCGCTGCATGCCAGCCGGGTGGCGCGCTCCGCCGGGGTGTCACGCATCGTGATCCCGCCCAATCCGGGTGTGGGGTCAGCGGTTGGGTTCCTGTTCGCGCCGGTCTCGTTCGAAATTGTCCGCTCGCGCTATTCGTTGCTGGACAGCATGGATATGGACGGGGTGAACAATCTGTTTGACTCGATGATCGCAGAGGCGAAAGAAGTCGTGGCTCAAGGCGCGGGCACCGCGCCAACCGAGACCCTGCGTACGGCATTCATGCGCTACAATGGGCAAGGTCACGAAATCGAGATAACCTTGCCGGATCGTGCCCTGACGCCTGAGGATCTCGCCCCTCTGACGGCTGCGTTCGAAGAGGAATACCGCAAGCAGTTCTCGCGCCCCGTGCCGGGGATGGAGATTGAGATTTTGAACTGGGCTGTGCGGGTGGCCACCCACGACAGCGCGGTGCCGCCGATACCAGAGACACCCGAATGCACCGCGTTCACTATTACTGAAACACGTCCCATCACCTGCGATGTGGACGGCTCTAAAAGGGACGCGGCCTTTGTGGCCCGCGCCGATTTGAAACCCGGCGATCACATATTTGGGCCGGCACTGATCCATGAGCCGCAGACCACTACGCTCGTATCCGCCGATTTCTCGGCCCACGTCGATGCCATCGGCAACCTTGTCCTGTTGCAAGACCAGAAAGGAGGCGAAAAATGACCGCTGAACTTTCCCCCGCCCGCCTGCAAGTGATGTGGAACCGCCTGCTGGCGGTGGTTGAGGAACAGGGCCAGACACTGATCCGCGCTGCTTTCTCACCCATAGTGCGCGAGTGCGGCGACATTTCTGCCGGGATCTTCGATGTCAATGGCCGGATGCTGGCCCAGGCCGTGACCGGCACGCCCGGCCATATCAATACCATGGCCGAAGCGGTGCTGCACTTGCGCGGGCGTTTTTCGCTGCAGGACATGAAGCCCGGCGATATCTACATGACCAATGACCCGTGGCTTGCCTCGGGTCATTTGAATGACTTCCTGCTGATGATGCCCGCGTTCAAGGATGACAAAGTGGTTGGCTTCACCTCCTGCACGTCACATCTAGTCGATCTGGGCGGTCTTGGTATGGGACCGGAAGGCTCGGATATCTATGACGAAGGCCTGCTGATCCCTCCGTGTAAACTAGTCGAAGAAGGCACACCCAACGCCCTGCTGATGGACATTATCCGTGCCAATTCACGCGAGCCGATTGCCAATGAGGGCGACATCTACGCGCTGATTGCCTGCTGTGAGGCCGGGGTGAAACGTCTGGTCGCGATGATGGACGAGTTCGGGATCGACGATCTGGATAGGCTTGGCTCTTATATCATAGAAACGTCCCGCAAGGGCGCGCTGGAGGCGATCGCCGAGGTGCCCCAAGGTGTCTACAAAAACGTGCTGCGCATGGACGGTTATGAGAATGAGCTGGAGCTGCACGCCTCCCTGACCGTCACCAATGACGGAATGCATGTCGATTTCACTGGCACATCGGGCTGTTCGAAAAAGGGCATCAACGTACCGCTGAACTATGCTACGGCCTATACGGTTTTTGCCCTGCGCTGCATCGTTGGCCCGGACATTCCGAACAACGCGGGTTCGCTGGAGCCGTTCACAGTCGATGGACCAAAGGGCTGTATCCTGAACGCACAGCGCCCGGTACCCGTCGCGATGCGCCACACTCTCGGGCAGGTGACGCCCGATCTGGTGCTGGGCTGCTTGCATCAAGCACTGCCAGATCAGGTGCCCGCGGAAGGGGCTTCGTGTATGTTCGACCTACCTATGCGGCACGCGCCGGAAGTCGCGGCCAATGGGGGGCGTGAGTTTGCCATCGAACCGGTCCACAATGGCGGCACAGGCGCGCGGCCGCACGCGGATGGATTATCGGCCACGGCCTATCCTTCAGGTGTGTTCGGATCTCAGGTTGAAATCACTGAAAGCGTGGCACCCGTGATCATGTGGCGACGCGAGTTGCTGCCAGACTCGGGCGGCCCGGGCAAGTATCGCGGGGGGCTTGGTCAGAGGATCGAGATGACCTCCTCCAACAACGCGCCGTTTATAGTTTTCCTGTCAGTTGAACGGCTGAAATTCCCTGCTCTGGGTCGCATGGGCGGTCATCCCGGCGCCCCGGGGCGTATCCGGTTCCGAGATGGCGATGGCAACATCCCCGGAAAGGGAGAGTTGCGGGTCGAGGGGGAGGACTACCTGATCTTCGATACCCCGGGCGGCGGCGGTTTTGGCGATCCGGCTGAACGCGACCCAAACGCGCTGGCACTGGACCTCAAACGCGGTTTGGTCACTGAAGAGGGTGCCAAAGCCTATGGAGACGTATCATGATCCTGGCCGTAGAACACGTCCGGCAGATGGCGGCCTACGCTCTGGCTGATCTGGGTGGGCCCGGGACCATCTCGCTGGCTCAGAATGAAAGCGCCTTTCCGGCCAGCCCAGCAGCGATTGCAGCGGGGCGGGTAGCCCTGGAGCAGATGCCGCTCTATCCAGACCCCGACTGGCCCGAACTGCGCGAGGCGATTGCCGAAACATATGGGGTAACGAGCGAGAATATCCTGTGCGGGGCTGGGTCAATGGAGTTGATCGGCTGCCTGATCCGTTCTTTTGCCGGGCCGGGCGATCGGGTGTTGGGCACCGACTATGGCTATGCCTACGTGGCCTCTGCTTCGGCGCAGGTTCAGGCGGACTATGTGAAGGCGCGCGAAGTGGATATGACCGTCTCGGTCGATGATGTTCTGACCGCGGTTACGCCCGAAACCCGGATCGTCTTCGTCTGCAATCCGGGAAACCCCACCGGGACTCTGATACCGAACTCTGAAATTGTCCGCCTTCGCAATGCTCTGCCCGGGGGTGTGCTGTTGGTGGTCGATCAAGCCTATGCGGAATTTGCGGATGAGGATCAGAACCCGGCTGAGATTTTCGCGCTCGTCGACCACGGCAATACCGTGGTCATGCGTACCTTCTCCAAGGCTTATGGGTTGGCCGGGGCGCGCGTGGGCTGGGGTCTGTTCCCGCCTGCGATCGGGGTGGAGGTGCGCAAGCTTCTGAACCCGAACAATGTTTCAATCCCCTCGCAAGCCATGGCCACGGCGGCGGTGCAGGATCAGGCGCATATGCAAGATACCGTCGCTAAAACCGCCGCAATACGGGACCGTTTCGCCAATGGGTGTCGGGCGTTGGGGCTGACGGTTGCACCGAGCCATACCAACTTTGTACTGATCCGCTTTGCCGACGTCGAGACTGCGCAAAAAGCGGACAAGGCCCTGCGCGCGCAAGGGCTTCTGATGCGGGGGATGGGCGGCTATGGTCTGGCCGACTGTCTGCGCGCAACGATCTGTGACGATGAAGTCATGGATCGCTGCCTGACCGTGCTGAAAGAGGTGACGTCATGACCCATGAAACCCGGACGCGCGCCAAGATCGGCGTGTTGGTGCCCTTTACCAACACTAATCTCGAACCAGATATGTTGCTGATGCGCTGCCCGGATACGACAGTGCATTTCCAACGCATGGGCGGCTATGACGTGGATGAGATCCCGGGCTCGGACCAGATGGCCGGTCTGGGAGCCTCGGATATCAGTCATGATCTGAAGATGATCTCGGGCGTGCGCCCCGATGTTGTTCTATATGGCTGCACCTCGGCCACGCTGACCCACGGCCCATCGTTTGACGACCAGCTGGCGCGGGACATCAAAGCGGGGTCTGGTGCTTTGTCCTTCACCGCCGCCGGTGCGCTGGTGGACGCGATCAAAATGCTTGGCGTTTCAAAGGTTGGGTTCTCATCACCCTATCTGGGCGAAATCAATTCACAGGCGATGGATTTTCTGGCGCAAAACCAGATTACGACAGTCAAATGCGCCGATATTGGGCGTGAGCTGGGCAACTACGGGCAAGGCGAACTGACCCCGGACGAGGTCTTTGACCTGGCCTGCCAAGCCGATCACCCAGAGGCAGAGGCCATTGTGCTCAGCTGCACCGACATGCGCGCCGTCGAGGCCGTCGACCGCATTGAGGCCGCTCTGGACAAACCGGTAGTGACTTCAAACCAAGCCATGATGTTTGCAGTTATGCGAGCTCTCGGCTTACCACGTCAGGGTAATGTTCCGGGACGGCTGTTCGATCTGCTCTGAGCGCGGCAGGAACCTACACTCCGATCCTAACGTTTGTCCGGCGCGTCGTATATCAATGCGCCGAGGTCCGAGAACTTTGAACTAGGCGCCTGCAAACCCAAGACCGCGTCGCGAATATCCGCGGCGCGGGCGACGCCCAGACTCGGAGCCGCAAATTCCATGAATTTTTCAATCACCTCGCTCTGCTCCATTGGTGCTTCAGGCCCGCCGCGGGCATGAACATCTCCGGAGTCCAGCACTCTTCCGTCTTTCAATACGATGCTGACATCGGCGACCCGGCTTTCGGGGAAGCGCTCTGAATGCCGTGCTACTTCGGCAACCGAAATACGGTCGACAATCGAGGCCACCAACGAATCGGACAGGCCAGATCCTGTGATATGTTCAACACCGATACGGCCGTAGGCCACCATAGTCGCAACGGCGAACGGCAGCGAATATTGCGCCTTCGAAGTATCGTCTGGCATGCCCTGAAACAGACAGGCGCTTTCTCGAAACGTGTTGACCTGAATCGTCGCAATATCTTCATGCGTCAGGTCGTGATCGCGCATCAATGCCCGCGTGGCATCGATCGCCGCATGAGCCCAGCGGCAGATCGGGTAAGGTTTTACGTATTGGTGCTCCATCTGCCAGAATGTGCCCAGATCCTGCCAGTGGGACGCAACTTCTTCGGCCTCGATGGTGATCGCAGGTGCGCCAGTAAACCCTTTCTCGGCCAGTACCGCTGCCGAAATACCCACCAACGCCCCCCAGCCCGAGCCATCGTGCAGCATGGTGGGGTTAGCAATCTCGCGCATCATCTGGCTGCGCGGACCATGATATTCAGCGATACCCATGGCCTGCCGCATCTGTTCCGCACCCAGACCGCGCAAACGCGCCGCCACTGCCGCGACCCCCAGAGCGTTCCATGCGCCCGAGGTATGATAGTCGCTGACTGTGTTGTGTAGCGAAAGCCCCGCGCGCCCGGCGACCTCATAGCCTATGGTCACGGTAGCCAGTGCCTCTGGGCCAGAAAAATCACCGACAGTTTCTGCAATCGCGGCCAGAGCCGGAACAACAACCACACCTATGTGGCCTTTGGTTGGGTTATACCCGTCATGGCCGTCTAGGTTATCGGTTTGGGTGGCCGCCGCATACGCCGCGCCCGCAATACTGACCCGTCGGCCATCGAACAGCATTCGGGCGCTCATGTTCGGTTCGCCGGTGCCAAAAAGGGCCAATGCACCCTCGCGCGCGATGCGACCCGCCGTCATAGGCCCCGCGCCGATGGTAATACCCAGCGTATCGAGCAGCATCAGTGCTGCTGCTGCCCGCGTGGTTTCAGGAAAATCTTGCGCGCGGCGTTCAAGCGCAAACTCGGCGACGGTTTGGAAAGTGTCTGTCACGGCATCCTGCGGCTAGCTTGCATGGTTTGAAAAACCTTAGGCAGGTTTTATCATCGAGGCACGAAAACATTCTTGGGGCTATGGCCCCAGTTTATTTGCAGCTTTTCTCGCTCTGCGTTTAGCTTATGAAACGGAGCAAGAGTCGCAGTTGAACAAGACTCAACCAAATTGGCCCATAACTTTACTCTGCGCTCTGTTTGAAAAGTACCGTCATGATGAACCTGCCCCACCTGACTTTTCTGCGGTCTTTCGAAGCCGCCGCCCGCCATTTGAGTTTCACCAGCGCCGCTGAAGAATTGAACTGCACCCAATCGGCCGTCAGTAATCACGTGCGCTCACTTGAGGAGTTCTTGCAAAGGCCACTTTTTGTCCGTCACGCTCGTTCCCTGTCCTTGACTGACGTGGGTGAGGCATACCTGCCATCCGTTCGCCACGCTTTGCAGGAAATTGACGTGGCCACCCAGTCCGTCATTCAACGTTCACATAACCGCAAAGTGGTGGTGTCCTGCCCGGTAAGTCTAGCCGAAAACTGGCTGCCTGACGTCATTCGCGGTTTTAACGCCATGCACCCGGATATCGACCTGACCGTGCATGGCACGCTTTGGAGCGATGTCGGAGCGAATGTTTCGGACATCTCGATCACAATCGACCACATTGATGATGTTGTGTCGGATGCCGAGCGGATGTGGCCCGAAAAACTCTCGGTGGTTTGCGCACCTGACTTCCGGCTCAAAGGCGCGCCGCTGGCCGATCCAACCCAACTACAGGACGCGCCGCTTATCCATATTCTGGGCCGCCCCGCTTATTGGGAGCGTGTGGCCCAACATTTCGGGTTGTCCGATTTGAACCAGAAGGACGGGCTGCGGACAAACGCTTCGAATCTAGCGATGGAAATGGCCGCAAATTCACTGGGATGCGTTGCCCTGCCGCGCTCACTGACCAAGTCTCATGTGGACCGGGGGCTGCTGATCGAACCTTTCACCTTCGATTTGGACAGCCCCTGGGCCTATTTCATTCGACTCAAAGAGAAACCCATGTCGACGCCGGTCAGGCTGTTTCAGGAATGGCTGCTGCAGGCAGCAGCCGAGATGGATAACTGACCGGCCCGTTAGCTGGCAGGGCCGATCAAACGGCCTCCTCCATTGCAGGTTTGACATCGCGCAGGCGGTGACCTTTGGGATCAAATGGGGCTTCTGCGAGAACCTTAGCCTTGTGCGGTTTGCCCAGAATAAAGATCTCAACCGTGTCGCCGGGTTGGGCCACCTTCGGGTCTACATAACCCAGCGCCAGCGACTTCCCGACTGAATACCCATAAGCACCTGAAGTCACGCGACCCGCAGACGTGCCGTCGGTGGCAAAGATCGGCTCACCCCCGGTGGCGTCGGCCTCTTCGGTCACATCGACTTCGAAGATCGAGAACAGTTCACGCGGCGCGTTGTCTTTGATGGCCAGATACGCGTCTTTGTGCAGGAACTCCTTGTCCAGCTTGATCAGACCCGCCAGCCCAACCTCTTGCGGGTAGTATTCCTGCGAATACTCGCGACCCCATGAACCATATCCTTTTTCAATACGCAGCGATCCCAGCGCACGGCCGCCAACCGGGCCACCGTCCAGTTCCCGTGCGGCATCCAGCAGCGCGGAATAGAGCCTGATCTGATCGGTCTCAGCACAGTGCAGTTCCCACCCCAGATCACCGGTAAAGCTGACACGGATGGCAAGGCACGTGACCCCGGCGACCTCGATCGTGGCTGAGCGCATGAAGCGGAACGCTTCGTTCGACAGATCCGCATTGGTCAGGCGCTGCAGCAGGTCGCGCGACTTTGGCCCAGCCACATTGAACCCTGCGATGCGGTCGGTTGCGACCTCGACCGTGGTGCCCGCGGGCATCGGAACCATGTTGAAGAATCGTTGATGATAGCGTTCGGCCATACCCGATCCGATCATCATGTATTCATCCTCGGCGACCTTGGTGATTGTGAAGTCGCCCGCCACCCCACCACGCACCGAGATCAGCGGAGTCAGGCAGGAGCGCCCCACCTCAGTTGGCACCCGGTTGGCCACCAGCTTGTCCAGCCAGTCGTGCGCGCCCGGGCCCTTGATCACGTAATTGGCAAAGTTTGAGATGTCGATGACACCGACATTCTCGCGCAGCATCTTCACCTCGCGGCCCACCGGATCGAACCAGTTCTGGCGGGTAAAGCCGTTGGTTTCTTCGGTTCCCGTCTGATCGGCGAACCACAGCGGGTGTTCCCAGCCGCAGTTCAGGCCAAAGACGCAGCCCATGTCCTTTTGCATCTCATACGCCGGACGCACGCGGGCCGGGCGGCCAGCGCTGCGTTCCTCGTTTGGGAAGTGGATCTTGAAGCGGTGGACATAAGAATCCTGCACTCGCGCCTTGGTGAAGTTTTTGTCGGCCCAGTCGCCAAAGCGGGCCAGATCCCAGGCGAACATGTCATATTGCGGCTCGCCCTGGATCATCCATTGCGCCGCCAACAGGCCCAATCCACCGGACTGTGAGAAACCGGGGATCAGACCTCCGATCAGAAAATAATTCTTCAATTCAGGCACCGGCCCCCACAGCATGTTGGAGTCAGGCGACCAGATCATTGGCCCGTTGATCACCCGCTTGACCCCAGCGGTGGCCGCAACCGGCACACGCTCCGTGGCGCGGATCACGTTTTCCATGATCCGGTCCAGATCGTCGGGGAACAGCTCATGGGCAAAATCCAGCGGCGTGCCCTCTTCGGCCCAGAACTTCATATCCTTCTCATAAGCGCCGATCAGCAAGCCATTGCCTTCCTGGCGGAAGTAATATTCGCCATCCCGGTCCGCAATTGAGGGCAGACGACGACCCAGATTGGCCACCTCGTCGATGCTTTCGGTCACGAAATACTGATGCTCGGTCGGTTGCAGCGGCAGGGTCAAACCCGCCAGCGCCGCCACCTCGCGTCCCCAGAGCCCCGCGGCGTTCACCACCCATTGCGTGTGAATGTCGCCCTTAGTCGTGCGCACGATCCAGCTGCCGTCGGGCTGTTGCTCGGTCCCAATCACCGGGCAGAACCGTTCGATGGTGGCGCCCATGGCACGCGCCCCGGCGGCATAGGCATGGGGCACGCCCGAGGGGTCCACATTTCCGCCATCGGGTTCATACATGATGCAGCGAATATCATCGAACTGCGCCAGCGGGTGCAGCTCCTTTGCCTCTTCCCGGCTGACCTCGTGGAAATTCAACCCATAGAATCTGGCCTTGGCCTCTTGCAGGCGCAGCTGATGCTCGCGCTCTTCTGTCTGAGCCAGATACAACGAGCCGGGCTGGAACACACCGCAGCTCTGACCGGTTTCCTTCTCCAATTCTTTATACAAATTCATCGTATAGTGCTGGATGCGGGTGATGTTGTTGTTGTCGTGCAGCCCGTGAATATTGGCTGCTGCGTGCCAGGTCGAGCCGCTGGTCAACTCATCCCGTTCCAGCAGGATAACATCCGTCCAGCCCAGCTTGGCCAGGTGATACAGGATCGAACATCCGGCCAGACCGCCACCTATTACGACTGCTTGTGCATGAGTTTTCATGGGTTTTCTTTCCTGTAAGGGTCTCTGGCTAAGGTGGGTTTTATGGTGACACGCAGACCGAGATAGCATTCAGCGGGCCGAACGCGCCTTTGCCTAAGAATACAAGTGTCGCCTTCTGACATCTGGAACCATCCAATCAGAGATATCATTCCAGCAAGATATATGAGGCAGCCGTCTAAAACTCTCACAAAAAAAACGGGGGCATTGCCTGCGCTCGTGTTGAGCGTATGAACTTCGCTGCAGCGCATGTCAGCTATACTGCGGAGTCCCACAAAGCCAGGCACGAACAGGAATGCCCGGCTTTCGAGATATCTTGTCAGACCCTGGCCTTTTCAAACTCTGACCATGCGGCTTCAAACGCTTCAAACCCAAAACCGGGTTTCCGGGCGGCATCGAGTACAATGCGTTCGGTCGACAACAACTTTTGGATCGCGCCCTCGAGTTGATCGACAACGTCATCAGGCACCACCAGCGCGCCATGACGGTCGGCATGGATCAAATCCCCTGGGCGTATTGTCAGCCCAAAGACCGAGACTGGACTGTCAATCTCGCGCACGTGGACGAAACCGTGGCTGGGCCCGACTGACCCTGCGACGACAGGAAACCCTTCGGGCAAGTCACCCAGATCGCGCATAACTCCGTTTGTCAAAGCCCCGGACATGCCAAAGCCTTTGTGCACAGTTGTATTGATCTCGCCCCAATAAGCACCGATGCACTCTGGGTAATCCACATCCTCAATCACTGCGACCGATGGGCTGAGGCCTTCGGCCATGTACTTGTAATACGCCATCCGCCGCGCCTTGATGACTTCCGGCGGCTCAGTCGGCGGATTGACTGCCGCTATTTTGGCGGTACGAGCAAAGCCGACAATCGCCGGCTCATCAGTGGCCGAGCACAACATGGTGCCGCGCGTGAACCCGTTAAACCCACGTTTGCCCTGGGCTACTTCGATAGCATTGCAAACAGTCGGCGTGTCCACTTTTTTGAGCAGCGAGATAAGGGAAGGTGTCATGCGTCCTCCAACCAGCGGATCAGTGCCGCCGTGGTGTCATGGGGTTGTTCCAGCGTGGGCAGGTGTCCTGCGCCTTCGATTATTTCGAGCGTGCTGGCGGGCAGCAGATCGTGCATGAGTTGGTGGCGTTCGACCGGACACAACGCGTCTTCCCGCCCACACAGAACCAGAGTCTTGCCGGAATACCCTGACAGGGTTGCCTGTTGGTCCGGACGGTCCCTCAGAGCTAGCGATTGACGAAGGAATACATCTGGACCCAGGTCCAGAGCCATAGCCATGCACAAGTCCAAAATAGCACCCTGACTGGGGCCATCGGCCAAGTAATTGGGCTTCATCTCGTCGCGCATCACCTGCCTCAGTTTGCCTTCGCTTACTGCGGCCATTTGAGGGGCACGGCGAGCTTTAACTTCAGGCTTTTCAGCCAACGGGTTGGTGTCGAGAAGCGCCAGACGCGATACGCGTTCCGGAGCTTGGCGCAGCACTTCCATTGCCACGATACCGCCCATCGACAAGCCCGCCAAAGCGAAGGCGGGCGGTGCGTTGTCCAGAATTTCGGTGGCCATGGCTGTCACGCTGTCATGTCGACACATTGGAAAGGTCATGATGGGCATCTTGCCCGACAGCGCATCAATCTGAGGGCCGAAAAGGCGGGCATCGCACATCATGCCCGGCAAGAAAATCAAGGGGGTCATGCCGCAACCTGCCTTGCACCTTCAGACATCGTTGCCAGCTTGGCATAGGCAATCTGCGGGTCAATTGCGCCGAAACCCGCGAAGGTTCCGAAGCCGCAATCGCTTCCTGCGATCACCCTGTCTGATCCAACGATATCGGTAAAGCGCTCGATCCGTTGAGCCACCAGTTCCGGGTGTTCGACAAAGTTCGTAGTGGTGTCAACAACGCCCGGCACCAATACCTTGTCATCGGGAATGTCAGCCTTGCGGTCGCGGAATACTGTCCATTCATGAGCGTGACGCGGGTTGGACGTCTCGAACAAGACATAACGGGACTTGGTCGCCATCAGAGTACTGAACACCTTGTCCATCGCAATATCGCAGCAATGCGGGCCTTCGTAATTCCCCCAACAGATATGCACGCGAACGCGGTCCTGCGGGACATTCTGAAGTGCGTGGTTCAGCGCCTCAACATGCATGTTTGCGATTTTGACGAACTCATCATCCGAAAGGTCAGTGAACAACATGTGGCGCGACAGCGCCAGATCGGGACAATCCAGTTGCAGGTCCAGACCGGAAGCTACGATGGTTTCGTATTCGTCTTTCATCGCATCTGCCAAAGCAGCCAGATAAGCCTCGCGGGTGGAATAGAAATCATTCTGCAGGAACAGTGAAATGACACCCGGCGACGCAGCATTCATGAATCCGCGCTCAGCCCCATGCTGATCTATCGCCGCCTTGAGGTTGGCAATGTCCTTCTCAAGCTCGCCCTGACCTTTTGATCGGACCTCACCCGTGCACATTGGTCGCGCATATTGCGGCGTGCCTCCATCATTGGCAAGCCGTTCAAGAAAGCTGGGAAACATCTTCAGATCCGCCGGGGCATTGCGAGGGCTGTCACCGGAAAAGCCGGTGTAGCGATCCTTGACATAGGTCGCGTAAGAAATCTTCGAGGTCTCACCATCACTGACGATATCCACGCCAGCCTCAACCTGTCTGCGCACAGTTTCGGAAACTGCATCGGTCATGCATGCGTCAAAGGCCGAGGTTTCAAAAGGCTTGCCGTTTTCCCGTGCAAAAATGAAATCCACCACCTCCTGCGTACGGGGCAGTGATCCGACATGGGTTGTCTTAACCGGCATCTGCGTCTCCTTTAATCTTCCGCGCCATAAGGACGCTGTGGCTCTCAGTGTCAGGGTCCTTGGCCAGAAACCCCGTCATCCGCAGGCCATTTTCCTCCAAGCACACGGCATAATCTGCCGGTGAGAGCGAGGCATGATAGACCAGTTCATCCCCGACGGTTCCGGTCTCTTCACCCGCACTGGGACCAACGGTCAGCATCAGGTTTCCACCGGGCTTCAAATGCCGAGACATACGGGCAATACAATCTTTCTGCTCATCCCCCGTCAGGTGGAAAAAGCTGTTCCAGGCGATAATGCCCTCGAATTGCCGATCCAGTTCGAAATCGCGCATATCCGCTTGCCGCCAATCTCCGTCCGGCCAGCGATTCCGAGCAATCGTCAGCATCGCCTCGGAGAAATCCACGCCAGTCACAGTGAAGCCCTCGGCCTTGAACCAGCGTGCTATCGGCTCACCTGTACCGCATCCCAAGTCCAGCACGTGATCTCCGGACTTCAGGCTTGCGGTGAAGCGCGCCAGCCAGCGCGCTTCGAACAGGGCCCGAGAGCGTTGCTCATCGTAGGCTCTGGCCTGCCGTTCATAAACGGCATGGGTATCTCCGGGATCGACGGTCATCCGGCCCAGGTTGCCCCGGCAGGATCGTCCGTCGCCGTGATGCGATACAGCCCCGCCTGTCCCGTCATGGACGGGGCGACGCTGTATGTTTCACTAGGCATCACCACTGCAGTATCGCCGTTGGACAATGTCGTTTCATACCCGTCCACCGTGATACGCCAATGCCCACTGGCCGGCATCAGAACCACCGGCTTGTCTGCTGTGACCGCGTCGTTTACAGCCGAGCCGCGGGTTAGGAAGTCGACCTCAAAACCCGGCTTGTCCTTGATGATACCGGTCTCACCAATCACCAGCGCGGGTTTGTAAGCGGCCAGCGCCATAAGGTCCCAATAACGCGCTACATATTTTCCTACTACCGCATCAACGGGCACCTCGGGGAAAGCTTTCAGCTCTTCCTCGGTCAGCAGCGGCATCGGGCGCACATTGTGCGGCAGTTCCTGACCTTTCTTGGAATCGTAGAGCACTCCGTTGTCACCCAGCATCAGGCCGTGCGCCTGCGCATCTTCGATGACCTGAGGTGCCCAGGTTACGCCGCCGCCCGCGTCGTCGCCACCAAGGATCGACATGATCATGCCGTAGTCGTCGCCCACGTTTTCGAATCCACGGAATATTCCGGTGGGGATGTTGAAGATATCGCCCTCTTCGGCAATGAACTCTCCCGCCGTTCCATAGCGGCCCCAGAAAAAGCGCCAACGGCCTTTGGCAACGAAAAACACCTCGGCGGTGGTGTGGCTGTGCAATGAGTTGCGGCACTTGGGCGGCTGACCTGCCGCACCGATGTTGAAACCGATCTTGTCGGTGATGTGTACATGCTGGTCCGGGGATTCCGAGACGCCGCCACCGACAATGGTAAAGTTTTCTTTCTGATCGCTACCCGGGGTATGGGCGTCGATAAAGGCGGTTTTGCAGGGCTGCAGTTCGCCATAGCGGACGGTGCGTTGTTGGATGGTGCTCATGAGTTTGTCTCCTTGAAATTGGGGTTGTTGGGATCAATCACAAACCCCTGGAGGACGGTTGTTCAGTCGCCGCGCCCGCAGCGAGGCGCGGTGCGTATGATAGCGCCGCGCTGCCTGACTGGCGTTGAGAGATGAGACCATTCTGCTCACTTAACCCTCTCCACCCTGAAGCAGGATCTGTTTCCAGATCGTGGTTTCATCGAACAATGTGTACTCGCGGCGCAGCTGCGGCTGGCCGGTTATCAACTCGCCGAACTCGGCATGGCTAATGCCCAGAACATAGACCTGAGCGCCGGTCGGAGCTCCAAAGGCACCCCATCCATCGTGCTTGCCCCACAGGCTCCAGCGGACTGCCGCACGGGGCGCCATGTTCGGATCATCTCGTCCGATCTGGTGTTCGATCTTAAACTCGGCATTGGGGAAGCTGGCGCGCAGACCCATCCAGAACCGATCCACGGAGTCCCAACCGTGACCGGTCACACCGCCCACATATTCAGACTGTACGGCTCGATCATACTCGGCTTCGATCGCACCCATATCGGCGTTCATGATCCGGGTCAGGATATCGGCGTAACGCTGGCCCCATTCATTGTCGTTGCCTGTGCCCTTGTAGGGGCCGGGCTGATCAGTATCGGGCGTCAGCGGTTTGACACAGTTTTCCGGCCCGCCCTCGCGCGCGATCAGATCTGCGGCGTATTCCTTGGGGTCCCAGCCCATCTGACGAACGATCGCACCTTGGTCACGGATCAGCCACTCGTCGTTGATCTGATTGTCGATGGCGTGGCAGTCAGCCAGAATCCGATAGCGCAACTTTGTGCCGGTCGCCGGGCCATAGACTCCTCCGGCAAGATGCGTTGCAGTCGAAATGATCCGGTGCGAACTTAGCATCCCCTCTTCCGGTGTGCCGGACCAGATCACGTCCTCGCCCAGAAGTTGCCGATCAGGAAACTCGGCCAGCGTCGCCATGGTCGCGCCAATGACGTTCTGGTTACCCAACACCACTGACGCGGGTGAGCGCACGACGATATCCTTGCTGTAATAGTCATGCAGCGTGGCGATGCCCCGGTCTTCCCAGATTTCTTTGGTGATACCGATGATATAGTCCGGGAAGTCCCGGAACTTCGAGTCGAAGCCTTTCATGTCTCAGTCCTTTGTGGAGTCCACCCCTTAGGCAACCGAGCGGAAGCCCGCACGACTAATGGGCCGTCAATGGCCACCTTACGCGGCTCAGCGGTGTCCGGGGTACCGATATGTTCAAAAAGCGCGGCAACAGTTTCAGCCACCATAAGGTTGGCCCGTTGCCGGATCGTCGTCAGATTATAGGCGGGCCACCCGGCGGGTGGAACGTCATCATAGCCTACGACCGAGACATCCTCGGGCACTCGCAGGCCAAGTTCAAAGCGGATCACATCCATTACCGCCAGCGCCATATGGTCATTGGCAACAAAGACGGCATCCGGCCGCTGATCGGGCGCGACATCAAACATCCTCCGGGCCGCTGCGCGGGCCTTTTCGGTGTGGAAGTCGCCAACCTGATGCGCGAATAGCGCGTGCCCCGCCTCTGTCAGAGCCGCGCGAAATCCGGCCTCTCGGTCCCGCTGGGTTGAGGCCCCCTGCCATCCGGCGATGTAAGCAATACGCTGGTGACCGCCTTGCACAAGAAATTCGGCAACCTTGCGCCCGCCGCCAAAATTGTCCGAGGCTACGGTGGTAACCCCCTCGATATCCTGGCTGCGGTTAAACAGCACCACCGGCACGCCAGCCTGCTGGCACCGCATGACAATATCCGACGACATCGCGACAGACGCCAGAATGACCCCATCCACCTGGTAGTCGAGGATTTCGTCCATCACGGTGTCGATATTGCCCGCTGTCCGAGAGGCCATGAAGATCAGGACGTGGTATCCCTGCTCCTGCAAGGCGTTGGACAGTTTTTCAAGCGCTTCAGGATAGAAGTAATTGTCCAGATAGGCCACTACCAGACCAATGATGCGGCTTTTGCCGGACACCATCGCCCGCGCCAAAACGTTGGGGCGATAGCCCAGTTCGGCAGCAGCCTTTCGTACTTTCTCCTCGGTTTTTTTACTGACCGAGGCACCGGGTGTGAACACCCGGCTGACCGCCGACTGGCTGACGCCCGCCAGCTGCGCAACTTGCAGGGATGTGACTTTATCAGCCATCAGTCCGCCGTCCATCCGCCGTCAATCAGCATCGAAGTGCCCGTGACCAAAGCCGAGGCACCCGAGGCAAGGTAAGTGACCGCGCCCATGATATCCTCGACCTCACCCACGCGATCCAGTTTGATCTTTTCCATGATCCAGGCGGCTCGTTCGGGATTGTCGAAGGTCGATTGTGTCAAGGGCGTACGAATGAAGGTCGGGCACACCGTGTTGATGCGTATCCGCTGCTTGCCCCATTCGATGGCCATGGCTTTGACCATGCCTTCCAGCCCATGTTTGGTCGCACAATACAGCGCCCGGTCGACTCCGCCGACATGGCCCATCTGGCTGGAGATATGGATGATCGACCCCGGCTTGCCCGCCGCCATCAGCGCCTTGGCCGCATAGACGGACAGGAAATAGGCCGAACGCAGATTTACATCCGTGACCGCATCGAAATCCTCGGGCGTGGTCTCAACTGCCGGACCATGGCGCGCGGTGCCGGCAGAATTTACCACCACGTCAAAGACACGCCCCTCAAAAAGCTGCTGCAGGGCACCCAAGTCGCCCTGATCCACAACCGCAGCCTCGGCTGACCAGCCTTGCCCCTGCAACGCCGCCACGGTCTCGGCCAACCGGTCCGCGCCCCGCGCGGCGCAAACCACATGGGCTCCGGCCTCGGCCAGGGCCACAGCGCAACCCTGCCCAATGCCGGAAGATGCTCCGGTCACAAGGGCGGTTTTGCCGTTCAGCGAAAACGAAGGGGTGCGGGGCAAATCTGTCATCAGCTCATTCCATCAGGCGTTTCAATACGGCCCAGATTTCGGGCCTTGTTGAATTCCCGCAGACGGGCAAAGACGTCAACGCCAAGCTGACGGTAAGCGTCCAGCAAATCGACCAGAACCCAGTTTTCCCGGATGCGCCCATTTTCCAGCCGCCAAAAATCGAGGCTGCGCATGGTGATCTTCTTGCCCGAGGGCGCAATCCCCAGCCAGCCATCACGAGTGACGGTCTGGATCATGTTTGGCCAGCCGGTCACTGCCGCATATTCGCCATCACCAAAGAAGTGATAAGTGATCTCGTCCACATACTTCCCCCGATCCGGCATTCCGTTCAGGAACGGGATCTGGTGCCAGTTGCGAAAGCCGGCATAGCCGCGCCCGGTACCGATGCCCGAAGGGCCGTACCAGTTCATGCGCGGATGCCAGAACCGCTCCATCTCCATCACTTCGGGACCGCCTTGCGACGGGTGTTTCTTTAAGTGATCCAGCATGTCGATGATATGCTGGCAGGTGGCCTTGCCCTTGGCTGCATCATAGGGACCGGGCACAAATCCATCCTGCATTGCGGGGCCGGGTACATGCCATTCGTGGCCAAGGCTAGGCGCCATCGGCCAGGCATTGGCTTGCATCATCACCTCGGGGATGTCCCAAAGCGCCTGAACCTCAACAACCTTACCGTCCACAAACCGGTAGAATTCGTGGAACCGCATTGTGACCTGATGACCGGTCGGCGGGATATCCAACCACGGGCCGGTGAAGGTTCCAGTGTAATAACCTCCGCAGCCGACCCAATCGGCACCATCCTCATCAGGTCCGGCCATAACGATATAGTCGCGGCGTTCCAGATCAGGCCAGGCGGCCAGCAGGTCATTATAGGCGCTGTCGTAGAAGGCATCGCTGCCAGTGCTGTCGCCAAAAGGATGGCACAGATGGAACACGGCATCCGAAGTCGTAACCTCGGCCAGTGCCTTTCGCACACTGGCCTCGGAAAAATCATACATAGCAGCCCTGAGTGGAGCGATCAGGGCCTTGTGCTGGGTATGCTTATCACTCATTCGGCTGCGTCCCGGTAAGGTGCCGGTTCGCCATAGGGCACGTTGATGCCGCCATAGCGGCGCACACGAATGTTGCATTGCTCCGCATGACCGACGAAGCCTTCCAACATACACAGGCGCGAGCCATATTCGCCGATCAGCGTCGCTGCCTCATCGGTCAGCACCTTCTGATAGCTGTGCGTCTTCAAATATTTCCCGACCCATAGCCCGCCGGTGTAACGCCCGGCTTTCTTCGTCGGCAGGGTGTGGTTGGTGCCAATCACCTTGTCCCCGTTCGACACATTGGTCCGCGGACCTAGGAACAGCGCTCCATAGCAGGTCATGTTTTCAAGGAACCAGTCATCCCGGTCTGTCATCACCTGAACATGTTCCGAGGCGATGTCGTCGGCGACCTGCAACATCTCGTCATAGGTGTCGCAGACGATCACTTCGCCATACTCGTCCCACGACACTTTAGCAGTACCCGCCGTCGGTAGAATACCCAGCAGACGGTCGATCTCGGCCAGTGTTTCCTCGGCCAGTTTGCGCGAGTTGGTCAGCAGAACGCAGGGGCTGTTATAGCCATGCTCGGCCTGCCCCAGCAGGTCGGTGGCGCAAAGCTCGGCGTCAGCTGCGGTTTCATCGGCGATGACCATGGTCTCGGTCGGACCGGCGAACAGATCTATTCCGACGCGGCCAAACAGTTGACGCTTGGCTTCGGCAACGAACGCATTACCGGGGCCAACCAGCATGTGGACCGGATCGATGGTCTCGGTCCCGATCGCCATGGCGCCGATGGCCTGAATGCCGCCCATGACATAGATCTCATGCGCGCCGCCCAGATGCATCGCGGCAATCACGGCTGCATTCGGCTTGCCATTGAACGGAGGCGTGCAGGCGATGATGCGCGGAACACCGGCGACCGAGGCCGTCGCCACCGACATATGTGCTGACGCCACCATCGGGAACTTACCGCCGGGCACATAGCAACCCACGGACTGCACGGGGATGTTCTTGTGGCCCAGGATCACGCCCGGCAAGGTTTCGACCTCGATATCCAGCATCGAGTCGCGCTGTGCCTGTGCGAAGTTACGCACCTGTTCCTGCGCGAACTTGATGTCGGCCAGTTCGCGGTCGGTCAGTTGACCGATCAGGTCGTCGATTTCCTGCTGGCTCAGCCGGAACGAAGGCGGCGAGTAGTTATCAAACTTCTCGCTCAATTCACGCACGGCGGCATCACCACGGGTTTCGATGTCTTTAAGGGTCGCCTCGACCACGGCGCGGGTTTTGGCGTCGTCTTCGGCCCGGTCGGCGTCAGACTTACCGCGTTTCAGATACTCGATTGTCATGTTTCCAATCCTCAGTTTTCGGGCCGGGGCGGAACCTTTTCACCCCGGTCAAATGCTTCCCAGCCTTCACCGTTGAACAGATCGACACCCAGTTGTGCCGCGACATGGGCGAAATCGACATTCACCCAGTTGTCGACGATCTTGCCATCGACCACTTTCCAGAAATCCATGTAACGGATTTCAACCCGTTTGCCGGTGGGTGCGATGCCCAGAAACTCACCCGAATGGGTAGCTTCCTGACGGCCGAAAGCGGCCGCCCATTCACCCATGTAAAGACGCGCTTCGTCGATGCAGGTCTTGTCTGAGAACGCCGCCTGAAACGGGCGCTGCCAGTTGTCCTGAAACTCTTTCAGACCAGTCTTGGTGCCGCAGCCCTTATTGCCCATCCAGCGAAAACCCTGGGCAAAAAACTCACCAATATCGTCGATCCGGTGGTCGTTCAGACCGTCCACCATGGTTTCGATCACACGGCGAGTTTCCTCGGTTTTGCTGAGATCCGTATCGCGGGTCAGAACCGCTTGTTCGGGGCGAGAACCTTTCATGTCTCATGTCCTTTCAGATTGCTTAGGGAAGAGTTTGGGGGAAAAGCCCCCAAAGCTCAGAAAATCCCTCGGCATCCTGTTCAGCGCCGGATGGCGCGACATGGCGTTATGTCGGGCGTGGTTGCTCATCAGCCTTTCACCGCCCCGGCTGTCAGACCACTGACGATCTGGCGCTGGAAGATCAGAACAAGGAAGATCAGTGGCGCGGTGATCGACACGGCGGCGGCAACGGCGACAACCTGGTCGGTTGTTGTCGTCTCGCGGTTGAACATACCAACGATAGCGGGAACCATAGTCTGGTTCTGCGCGTCCAGCAGCAGCGAAGTCACAAGGATGTCGTTGTAAGCCAACAGGAAGCTGAACAGCCCGGTGGTGATCACCCCCGGCCACATCACCGGCATGATCACGCGGCGGAAGGCCTGGAAGTGGTTGCAGCCGTCCACCCGCGCGGCCTCATCCAGTTCGGCGGGGATGTTCTGGAAGAAGGAGCGCAGCATCCAGATCGTGAAGGGTTGGTTGATCGCCACCAGCACCGCGATCACGGCGAAGGGCTTACCATAGAGAGTCGGTGCATTTTCGCCCAGAATCGGTGCCAGCCATTCAGACGAGCTGATAAAAACCGGCAGATAGCTTGCGACCAGCGCCGATGGCGGCAAGGCGCGGAAGATCAAAGCGACGATCAGAAGCCAGAAAGCCAGATTTGACCCCGACCGCGCCAGTCCATAGCCCGCCAACGTCCCGACCGAAAGTGACAGGATGACAACGCCCGAGGTCACGATCAGCGAGTTCTTGAAGTTGTTCGAGAAGCCGCGGTCGATCCAGACGGTTTTATAGTGTTCGGTGGTCAGACCCAGTATGTCACGCCCCAGCGGACCAAAGAGTGGATTCAACACGCTCAGAATGGCGGGGAGTATCACGAAGAATACAACCAGAAAGCCCACTGCGGCGGCCAGAATACCGATCACCCAACCAAACCACTCCTGACCTTCCTTGGAATAGGCTTTGATCATTGCCGGCATTTTCTTGGACACCAGAGCGATGGTGCCCCAAATCACGGCGATACCGAGGATGATATCCAGCAGCGACAGCCCGTTGCCGTTGGACAGAGTCGTTGGTCCGAAAATCACGTTCAGGGCGTTGCTGTCAAAGGCATCGACTGGAGATTTAAAACTCATCACCGTGATCCAGAAGATCGGGAAGATGGCAACAAGGCACCAGAAGGTCAGGAAGATGTTCGAGGTCAGCCTCAGGCTGAGCGGTTGGCGGAGTGCGCGCGAGGACATGTCAGTGACCTCCTTTGTGATCGCGCCATGTCCGGCGCAGCGGGAAGATAAGCAGGATGGCGATGCCGATCATGGTTAGCATGGCGCTGGCCGAGGCCCGGCTGATCGAGCGGTTACCAGCCTGATCAGGCACCAGGAAGTCGTAAGTCAGCCATTGCAGCGAGATGACATAGCCCTGGCTTGCGAAACCGACGATCTCTTCGAACACCCGGTAGCTGTCCATCAGGTGGATCATCGACACGAAGATGATCAGCGGCATCAGGTGCGGTATGACGATGTATTTCATCCGCTGCCAGCGGGTTGCACCGTCGATCACTGCACTTTCCAGACTATCCTGATTGACCGTTTGCAGACCGGCATAGAACACGATGGCGGCAAAGGGCGCGACATGCCAAACGCGGTAGAGCATCATCAGAATTTCGATGGTCCAAGCCTGCGCAAACAGAGCGATATCTCGGTTCAACCACCATTCCAGCAGCGCAGTCAGAATTCCGTCACCGCGGAACAGCCAATTGACCGAGAGGACACCGATCACAGGGGTAATGATAAAGGGCAGCAACGAGATGAAGATCACCGGCCCTCGGATCGCCTGTGCCGCATTATTGATCATAACCGCAATTCCCAGCCCGCAGACGATGACCAAAGGCAAGGTGATCAGCGTGAAGGTCAGGGTAAAGCGCAGCGCCTTCCAGAAGTTGATGGTTGAAAGCACGTTCCAGTTGCCATCACTGATTGCACGCCAGGCTCGTTCCGGCTCCAATACGTTGCGATAGCTTTCCCACCCGACAAACTGGGTCTGGGTGATGATTTTACCTTCCTCATCCAGCTGCGGCTGCGAGACGGTCTCGGTCACACAGGTCTGGGTCAGAAACCCGGGAGTGCAGGTTTCGATTTCGACAGATTCATACAGCGGTTGTGTGACGTAAAAGCTCTGCTTGAACACACTGACCAGCGGGAACGCGATAAAGAGAAGCATCATAAAGACAGAGGGGCCAACAAAGGCGGCAAATGTCCGGAAGTTCATGGCTCTGCCTTTCTCATGGTTCTCATGGGAGGAGAGGGATGGGAGGGCCGGAGCCCTCCCCCCGGGAGGATCAGTTGTTGATGAGACCGGCTTCTTTGGCGGCGGTCAGATACTCGGCTTCGATGTCAGCCAGAGTGGTCTGAGCATCTTTGGCGCCTGTCAGATAGTCGGCTAGACCGTTGCCAAGCGCACTGTGCAATACGCCCATTGGGGCGGACGCCGGGTATGCCTTGGCGCCATTCTCTGCCGAAGCTGCAGCACCGGCCGCCAGATCACCCGGCGTGTAGGCGGGGCTCAGCCAGACAGCGACATCATTGTTGGCGCTGACCATCTCGCCATCCATACCTTCCATGACGAGGCGGAAAGCGGCATCTGCTTCTTCGTCGCTCATGTTTGCGGCCAAAACGACACCGTCCCACCAAATGGTCGTCGACGGTGCAGCCGCGCCCATCGGGGCAGATGCCATGGTCACTTTGCCGACAACCTGGCTTTCAGTCTCGTCATTCATGGCGGCGGCACGGCTGGCCCACAGGTTCGCCATTGCGATCTTGCCCTGCTGGAACTGCTGCTGAACATAAGTGGAGTCAGACACCAGATATTCCGGGTCCATAAACTCGGTCATGGCTTTCATGGTCTCAAGCGCTTTGACGCCCTGTTCGTTGTTGATCGAGGGCTGATTGCCTTCGCCAAAGAACTCACCACCTTCGCCCATGTACATGTTGACGAATTCCTGAGCGAGATTCCAACCGGTCTTGAAGGTGCCACCAATTGGATAGTTCATGACACCCGCTTCTTTGATCTTGGCAGCAGCAACCAGGACGTCATCATAAGTCTTGGGTTCTTCGATACCCAGATCAGCCAGAACGTCACTGCGGTACATCAGGTGTTGCGCGTTCACCATCATGGCAATCGCCATGATCTTGCCGTCCACCTTGATCAACTGGTTCGGCAGCAGGTCCTGACCATACTTCTCGACCAGATCATCCAGCGGACGCAGCGAACCTGCGTTCAACAGCGGGATCATCGTTTCGTTGGCAACGCCACCAATTTGGTAGAGCGCCGGGTTGGCTGCGAAAGCCTCGGGCTGTTTCTCGCGGAACTCCTGGTCCAGCGACGCGCTGAAATTGCCGCACTCGGCCATTGCATCGGTAACAGCTTTCCAGGCCTCGAACCCGGCTGAGAGCGATTTCAGCGGCACTTCATTTTCGTAGGCGCAATCAGCCCACGCGGCAGCTGCGGCGAAGGACATGGCACCGGCCATGAGGATCGTCTTGAGTTTCATACGTTTCTCCCTGTCAGGATCGGTCCGTCGTCGACGTCCGGACCGGTTGTGTACCCTTGCGGGCTTGATTGGGGTTACCCCCCGATCCGCGCACCACTTTCAGCTTCAAAGAGGTGACAGATTTCCGTTGGCACCGAGAACGAGACCGGCTCGCCAATCTCGGCGCGGAAAGCTTTGTCGGCCTTGACCGAGACCAGAGCACCGCCAACGCGGACCGAGATCATGGTCGCGTCGCCCAGCAGTTCCAGCGTGTAGATCGGTGCGGTGATTTCACCCTGCCCTTCGGCAATGCTGGCGTCCTCGGCCCGGAAGCCCAGCGTCAGCGGCCCGTCCGGCGCATCTACCGGGATGGCCACATGTTCGGCACGGAACACTCCGCCCGAAACCTCACCATCCATCAGGTTCATCGCCGGTGAGCCGATGAAGCTGGCCACGAAGGTATTTGCAGGGCGGTCATAGATTTCGGTCGGGCTACCCACCTGCTGCACCACACCCTGCTTCATCACCACCACTCGATCGGCCAGCGTCATGGCTTCGATCTGGTCATGGGTCACATAGATGGTGGTCACCGCCAGTTCGTGACTGAGGTTCTTGATCTGCGCCCGTGTCGAAACCCGCAGTTTGGCATCAAGGTTCGACAGAGGCTCGTCCATCAGGAATACGTTCGGTTCCCGCACGATGGCGCGGGCCAGAGCCACACGCTGCCGCTGACCGCCCGACAATTCGGCGGGTTTGCGATGCAGGAAATCGTCCAACTCCACCATCGCGCTGGCGCGTCGCACCTTTTCGTCGTGGGTGGACGGGTCGATACCGCGCACCTTCAATGGAAACCGGATGTTCTCGTAGACGTTCATGTTCGGGTAGAGCGCGTAGCTCTGAAACACCATTGCCACGTCTCGGTCCTTGGGCTCCAGATCATTGACTACATTGCCATCGACCAGAATTTCACCTTCGGTCACATCCTCAAGGCCGGCGATCATACGCATCGTGGTGGTCTTGCCGCAGCCTGACGGGCCCAGCAGCACCAAAAACTCGCGATCCGCGATGGTCAGGTCGAAATTGTGAACCCCGACAAAGGAACCCCAGCGTTTGCCGACGTTGCGCAATTGAATTTCCGCCATGGTGCCCCCTGAAAGGAATCGTTTGCATACGTTTGCAAAACTGTAATTCGCATATATCAAATCAGGCAAGACTTTTTTGCATACGTATGCAATTATAAGCCGAAACGCCGAGTCGAATACACGGCAACATCCCTGCAACCCATTGTCAAAGAACGGAAACCACCGTGAACTTCCAAGCTGAAAAAAAGTTGGTTTTGTCCTTCTACGATGTGCTCGACAGCACCAAAGAAGCCGAACTGACCACTGTTATGACCCAATTCTGCGCGTCCAATTTGATATGGCGCGGCTTTCACCCGTTCGATGAAATCTCCGGTCCGGAAGAGGTTGCGCGGCAGTTCTGGCAGCCGCTGAAACAGAGCCTGACACGCTTGCAGCGTCGGCAGGACATCTTTTTTGCGGGCAAAAATTCACTGAGTGAAGGCGGCGTTTGGGTAATATCCATGGGTCATCTGATGGGCCTGTTCGACGCGCCGTGGCTTGGCATTCGTCCTACCGGCAAGATGGCCTTTCTGCGTTATTGCGAGTTTCACAAGATCTCAGGAGGTAAGATCACCGAAACGGCAATGTACTTCGACATTCCTCACCTTATGGTGCAGGCAGGACAAAATCCCTTTCCACCGCAAACAGCCGCGCATCTGGTGCAACCCGGACCGATGACACATGATGGGCTGCTATTTTCTGATCAACCTGTGAGTGAAGGCGAAAAGACGCTGGCCGTAATCAACGCCATGATCTCGGATCTTGGGCAATGGAACAGTGGTCTTTCTCTTGAAGATGAACTGGCCCAAACTTGGAATGACGACATGATCTGGTGGGGTCCGGAGGGAATTGGGGCTACCTACACGATCGAACGTTATGCCAAACAACATTCCGGGCCGTTCCGCGCATCATTTTCTGATCGTTCGAAAACCGACCATGTATGCCGTCTGGCCGAGGGTCATTACGGAGGCTTCTTCGGTTGGCCGAATTTCACCGCCGTACCCACAGGTGGTTTCATGGGCATGCCCGCCACTGGGAAGGCTGGCGAGTTTCGGGTAATCGACATTTACCGTCGTGCAGGGGACAAGCTGGCCGAGAACTGGATCTTCATCGACCTTCTACATTTTTGGAAGCAACAGGGTCTGGATATCCTGAGCCGCACAACTCAAATCGAAACATCGTGAAAACAAAGGCCAATCCCGTTGGAACCGTCCTAGAGCCTAATTGGACTGCAATTTGATAGACTATAGTAAGTCCGCCTGCCCTTGCGCGACAGGAAAAAGCTGCCCGCATCTCGCTGACCCGCAGCCCGACCTGTCGCTCACCCCTATGTCCCAGGCTCGGGACTCATTATCAGCTATGGCGAGTGCCGCGATCGGAATGTGTGAGCGGAAGGCACTTGTGCTGCGATTGTATTGTGTTGCAACACTATGCCAGTGCTTCTGTTGATCGGACATGTTCACCACTCGCTATTGGAACAGTAATTCATGCCAACCTTCGGAAAAACTGGGGCCTGACCTTAGCGAATAGGGTGGTTTCCGACTTTCACCTTCTTTGATGTCGCGCCGTTCGGAACAGCAACAAAAACACGAAAACCGATCCGATCGAGGTTGTCACGATTCCAACTGGAAGTTCCTGCGGGGCCAGCAAGAGCCTACTTATAATATCCGAACCCGTTAACAACGCCGCTCCCACCAAGGCCGCTGTTGGCAACAGCCGGCTATGCAGGGGCCCAGCGATCCCTCGGGCGATATGGGGAACCATCAGGCCGACAAACCCAATCACGCCTGCCACGGAGACAAAGACCGCGGTTGCCAAAGCCGCAACGAAAAACATGCTGAAGCGCAGGCTCTGCACCGGAACGCCCAGCGTCGACGCCGTCACGTCTCCGGTCAACAAGGCATCCAGCCAACGACTGCGATACAGCGAGTACGTCAGGATCAGCAAAAGTCCGACACAGACGAGCGGAAAGGTCTCCCATCGGGCCAGACCAAGGCCGCCCAGCATCCAGAAGATGACCGAATGCGCGGCACGGCTATCGCCCGCGAAAATCAAATAATTTGTGATGGCAGAGAACAGGAATGACACTGCTAGACCTGCAAGGATCAGCTTTTCTGGCGCACTTGTTCGTAGTGCGTGCACAAGAGCAAGTACAATTCCCGAGGCTATGATACCGCCACAAAACGCAGCCAACGGCAAGGTCCAGAAACCGAGAAGATCGCCGGTCACTGTGATGACAAACACCGCTCCGGCTGCGGCACCCGAGGACAGGCCGAACAGAAACGGATCAGCCAGATCGTTGCGGGTGGTTGTTTGCAGGACAACGCCGACAATGCCCAGCCCGGCGCCGATCACTGCTGCAAACAGGGCGCGCGGCAAGCGCAGATCAAATACGATCCGATGCGCGGGCACCATGTCCCCATCGACCAGCCCAGTACCCAGCAACACCGCGTCGAACGCATCTAGGGCAGGAATAGCCGTCGTGCCGTACACGGTTGAAATCAGCAAAAGGGCGGTCAATACGACCGCCCCCAGCATAAGTACAAAGCCAAATCGGCCCATATCAGTTGATGCCCGGATGCATGGCCTGAACCATTTTCGAGATCGCCGCAATGTTTGCCGGTCCTGGGGTCAGCTCTTCGTAACGCAGGCCGATCCAGCGTTCGTTCTTGACCGCATCCGTTTCAGACATCACCGGGTGTTCCTGCAGAAACTTAAACGTATCCTCGGCGCCATTACCGGTTTGATAGTCCAGCAATACCAGGAATTCAGGGTTCGAAGCGGCTACGACCTCCCACGAGGTGCGGCCCCAACTGGTGTCCATGTCATGGGTGACGTTTTCACCACCAGCCGCTGCGATCATCGCGTCAGGAATGGCAAACTTGCCCGCGGTGAAAGGCGCATCCGCTGGGCCGTCCAGCAGGAAGACGCGGGGCTTTGGGAGATCCGCCGTTTGGGACTCAATGGCCGCCAGTTCGTCTTTCCAGCCTTTCACCAGTTCCACGGCCTTGTCCTCTACATGCATGATTTTGCCCAGACGCAGGACGTCATCGAACAGCAGGTCCATGCTGGCTTCGGGGCGGTTTTTGTCCAGATGCACGCAGCTTTCGGTCAGGATCATGGTCTTGATGCCAAACGGCTCCAGCGTGTCTGGCGTCACGTCACCGCCGGGCTTCATACCATAGTACCAACCGGCAAAGAAAAGGTCGGGCTCAACCGCGACGAGATTTTCTACCGTCGGGTATTTAGGCGCCAGCTCGGGGATATCTCCGCGCAGAGTGTCAAATTCGGGACTGGTCTTGTACCAACCCGTAATGCCGGTCAGGCCGACGATCTTGTCTTGCAGACCCAACGCAAAGGCCATGTCGGTCATGTTCATGTCATGCACGACCAGACGCTCGGGCTGTTCGTCAAACACCAGCGGTTCACCGCAATTGTCGACCGTAAGTTCATGCGCAGACGCGCCGCTTGCAATGGCAGTGGTCAACGCCACGGACCAGAGGTGTTTCATTTGAGGATATTCCTTTGTCTAAGTTGATACAGTGGTTTTTCGGATATCCAGCGCCGGGATCACGCGGCCTTCATGGTGAAAGCACAGGTAATCGACGCCAAAAGTGTCACGTACATGTTCAGGCGTCAGCACCTCGGCCACCGGGCCAAAACTGGTGATACGGCTGGATTTCATAAGCGCCACGTGGGTGGCAAATTCGGGTATCATGACAAGATCGTGGACGATCATCACTACGGTGATCCCTAACTCAGCAACCAGGGACAGCATCCTCCCCTTGGCGTCCGGATCCAGATGGTTTGTCGGCTCGTCCAGAAACAACAGCGAAGGGTTCTGAGCCAGAGCGCGTGCGATATGGGCACGCTGACGCTCGCCTCCGGACAAAACAGACATCTTTTTTTCCGCAAGCGCATCCAGACCGGTCAGTTGCAGAATTCTGGAGAGCTCTGTGGCATGTTCCTCGGCCGATCGGTCCGACCGGATCGGTATCTGGCCCAAGGCGACATACTCCCGCAACGACAGCCTTCCGTCCGGCAATTCCTGCTGACTGACCACGGCAATCGTTCGGGCACATTCAGCCGCTGTCATCTGTTTGAGGCTGAGCCCTTTGACCAGTACATCCCCCAGCACCAGATCAACCGCACCACATAAGAGATTCAGAAGCGTCGTCTTGCCCGCACCGTTCGGCCCGGCGATGGCCAGAATAGCCCCTTCACCTAACTCGAAGGATGCCTGTTGCAGCAAAACGTCCCCGTTAAGTGCATAATATTCAAGATCCCGGGCAACCAAAAAAGATGAGGTCGTCATGAGCGTTCCTCCGCCTCGATCCGGGGCATGCGCGATAAGGTCTTACGGTACAATGGGCGCGGTCTATCTGTCGCGTTGGTCCACCCGTCAGTGCTGTTTTGGAATTGTTGAGCAAACTCGGCCAGCGCCTGAATATCCTGTGCGGTCTCAATATCACCGAACAGGTATTGCGCCTTGCCACTGGCCTGAAACCCTACTGTCGTTGGGTGTGCGCAGCCTGCCATGCAAGCAATTTTGCGAATAGTGAAACCCGAAGGCAGTTTGCCCTGTAAGGATGTACGTAGCGCTTCGGCTTTGTCTTCGCCTTTGCACGTCGAACAAATCAGCAGGTGATGATCAGGTTTTTTCAGCATTGCCCACTCCGCTTGTTGCCAAGCGCGAGCAGAAGGTGCCGACAATGTACACACGTGACAAACGTGCCATCAAAGCCTCCTTCCAGGACGCCCCGCCCCGGGTTGGTTAAAAACGCGATGGCAGGTCTCCTGACTTGCGGGTCGATGCTTGGCCACCCTTCCCGGCCCATTGGCCAGTGGGTATTTGGCGTCGCTCACCGCTTACAGTTGCGGGGGCAGTTACGGACTTGGTGCCTGTCGGCCAACCTCACCGTATTCCCTTTTCATCCCGTGGCAGCACCAGCGGGAACCATCGAAGCGTAGATGTGCCCGAGAACTGAAATTTGGTCAAATGGTTTTTTCAGACTGCGAACAGTTTCTTTGAGGTTTAAACGCATAGGTCGTTGTTTGCCGAAATGCGGTGGTCTTCGCACACTCCACAATCATCTACCCTATACATCCGGTTCTTCTCTCAGTATGGACAGCGCTTCGACGTTGATCCGTCTGTTGGACGCTCTGAGGGTGGCCGCAGCACCCAAAAGAGCCAAACCATGAAACAGACAATTGCTGATGCCCTTGCACGCAAAGGGTACACCACGCTCACACCAGTTCAGGAGGCCGTATCGGTACAAGAGCTTGAAGGGCGGGATCTGCTGGTCTCGGCCCAGACCGGATCGGGGAAAACCATCGGGTTCGGCCTAGCCATCGCGTCTAACATATTGGGTGATGCTGAGGTCTTTGACACCAGCGGCGCACCTTTGGCGCTTGTCATCGCCCCGACGCGAGAGCTTGCCATGCAGGTCAAACGTGAACTTGGATGGCTTTACGCGGATGCAGGCGCCTTCATTACCTCCTGTGTCGGCGGCATGGACATGCGCGATGAACGCCGTGCACTGGCCCGTGGTGCACATATCGTTGTGGCGACACCGGGGCGTCTGCGCGACCACATCATGCGCGGCTCGATCGACCTGACGGCGGTGCGCGCCGTGGTGCTGGACGAGGCTGATGAAATGCTCGACCTCGGGTTCCGTGAGGATTTGGAATTTATTCTGGAAGAAACGCCAAAAGACCGGCAAACCCTTCTGTTCTCAGCAACCGTACCCCGTGCCATTGCCAATCTTGCGACGCGGTACCAGCGGGACGCCGAACGCGTCAGCACCGTCAGCGAGCGTAAACAACACGCTGATATCGAGTACCGTGCGTTGAAGGTCGCCCCACGTGACGGGGAAAACGCTATTATCAACGTACTGCGGTATTACGAGGCGCCAAACGCCATCGTCTTTTGCAACACCCGCGCCATGGTTGGGCGTCTGACCGCCCGATTGTCGAACCGCGGGTTTTCGGTTGTGGCCTTGTCCGGTGAATTGACCCAAGGAGAGCGTTCAAATGCGCTGCAAGCGATGCGCGACGGACGCGCCCGGGTCTGTGTGGCAACAGATGTCGCCGCGCGAGGGATTGATCTGCCGAACTTGGACCTTGTGGTTCACGCCGAGTTGCCAAACAGCCATGAAACTCTTTTGCACCGTTCGGGTCGGACCGGACGTGCCGGACGCAAAGGCGTCAGCACTCTGATTGTTCCGCCAGCCTCGTCCAAAAAAGCCGAACGACTTTTGAAGTTCGCCAAGCTCACGGCCCAATGGGGCGCAGCGCCGTCGGCTGAAGAGGTCAACGCGCAGGATTTGGCGCGGATGTTCGGTTCGGAGGACTGGCAGGAAGACGTTGCAGACAGCGAACGGACCTCGGTGGATGAACTGGTGGCAAAGTTCACGCCGGAACAGCTCGCTGCCGCATATGTCCGACAATACAAACGCCAGCATTCCGCGCCCGAAGAGCTGAGCGACGTCACAACCGCCGCGCCAAAGCCTCAGACGGAATTCGGTCCGAGCGTGTGGTTCTCGCTGTCGGAAGGGCGCAAAGAAAACGCGTCTCCGCGTTATCTTCTGCCTATGGTGTGCAAGGCCGGGAACATCACCAAAGCTGACGTCGGCGCGATCCGCATCGCAGAGGATGTGACCTACATTGAAATTCGCGAAAGCAGCGTTCCCGGCTTTTTGGACGCTATCGGGCCAGACATGAAGATCGAGGGCACAAAAGACATTGTGCGCTTGGAGACAGCGCCCGATTTTTCAAAGCCAGCAAAGTCGAAGCCACAGCGTGACCCAAAAGGCAAAAGAGGTCCTGCAAAATTTGAGACGAGACCGCCTCGTCTCGCTGAACCCCAGCCTGCAAAGCCGCGCAAAAAAACAGCGACCGCGCGACCTGAGAGGACCGATACAAACACTAAGCCCAAGCGCGATGACGCCAGCGGTGCCGGTAAAGCCAAGAAACCAGGTCGAAAATTCAAAAGCGATCGCCCGAAAGGCCCTCCCCCACCCAAGGGAAAGCCAAATAGCAAAAAAAATCGAGCTCGTGCCGCCGCATCGAAAAAGGGCGGCAACGCGGTTCCAATGCGCAAGAAATAAGCTGAAACTCTCAGTTGCTTTAGAACCAGCATGAGGGTTTCGGTTCGGCAGAAATGCTAATGCGGGCGTGGGTTTTTCTATTCGAAAGTTGAAAACCCACTTCCCACCCCGACAGCCAATAGGGGAAGCGCGCCTTACGCTTCCCCATATGCATCAAACTTCGACCTCAACCTTGCCGATCGGGTTTGAACAACAGGCAAGAATGTAGCCCGCTTCGACATCATCCTCGGAAATTCCGCCATTGTGGACCATGTGAACCTCGCCAGCGGTCTTTTTGACCTTGCAGGTTCCGCAAACGCCAAAGGTGCAGCCTGACGGAATGTTCAACCCGACCGAACGCGCGGCGGCCAAAACAGTGTCGGTCTCGGCGACTTTGGCGGTAACACCAGAACTTGAGAACAAAATCTCGGCGCTGTTGTCATCGTCCAGAATGACATCATCCAGTTCCGGCTGATCCGCCTCGGTTTCCACAGGGGCACCGAAGCTTTCCTGATGGTAGTTGTCCATGTCAAAGCCCAGACCGGCAAGCGCATCACGCACGGCTTGCATGAAGGGCTCCGGGCCACAGCAATAAACCTCGCGGTCGAGATAGTCCGGCGCCATGAGGCCAAGCATAAGCTGGTTAAACTGGCCCTGATATCCGGTCCACGGGCGGTAAGGATCGGGTTCCTCAACAACAAACTTCAGGTCCAGACCGTGCGTCCGGCTGGCCATCTGCTCTAACCGCTGGCGGAAGATGATCTCTGAAGGCCGTCTGGCACAGTTGATGAAGACAACATCCAGATCGCGGCCTTCATCCCACATGCAGGTGGTCATCGACATCATCGGGGTGATGCCGGACCCGGCCGAGATGAACAGATATTTCCCCGCTTTGCTTTCTGCATTACTGAACAGCCCTGCGGGGCCAATGGCTTTCACCCGCATCCCAGGTTGTAGGTTGTCCAACATCCAGCGTGTGCCGATGCTGTCGGGCTGGGCCTTGGCGGTGATCGTAATCGACCGTGGCCGCGAAGGAGAGGAAGAGATCGTATAGGTGCGATGCACCACCCCACCCGGCTGGTCCGGGGCCGGGATTTCCAAGGTCAGAAACTGTCCGGGCTGATACGCGAATTGCGCCCCCGAAGGAGCGCGAAACGAAAAGCTGGCCGTGTTTGGCATCTCGGGAACGACCGAAACGCATTCCAATGTTTCGCTGTCTTGCCAGACAGTTACTGGCGCGCTGAAATCTTTCATCGCCGTCACTCCGCCGCTATCGCGTCAGGTGCCAAGCGACCCGCCAGCGTGTTGCAGTACCAGTCAACGAACTGCAACACTCCGGATTCCTGAGTGACTGAATATGGGCCGGGCACATAGGCCGGGCTGTTGATGCCCAGCTGATTGTCTTCGACGACTTGGCGATCTTCATCATTGGTAGCCATCCAGACCTCGGTCAGGCGTTTCAGATCGTAGTCGACATCCTCAACAGCGTCCTTATTAACCAGCCATTTCGTAGTGACCTCGGTTTCCGTCGGACTGATCGGAGTGACGCGGAAAACAATCGAGTGGTCTGCAAGAAAATGGTTCCAAGTAGTTGGGTAATGAAACTTCAGCAGCGACCCTGCATCCGCAAATGGCGATCGGCCCAACCAACGGCGCACAGCGGACTTGCCATCCATCGTATAGCTTTCCGCGCCCTCGTTCAGCGGCATTCGGGCCAGGCGGTATTGTCCGTCGCTATGCAGGTAGAACTGTGAGGGCAGTCCAGCGGCTTCGCAGCGATCGAAATGGGCCTGCATACGAGGTGGTGTTTCACCACCTTCGATACCTGTTATAGCAGGATCGTCGGGAAAGGTGCGGCACAGCGACGGGTGATTTCCACCGCAGTGATAGCATTCGCGGTTGTTTTCCCAGACCAGCTTCCAGTTGCCTTTCTCGATGATCGAGCTTTCAAAGGCGACCTTGGCATTGGCCAGATCATGCGGCTCAAGGTAGGGGCGAGCGGTGTTGGCAAAAGTGTCGAAGTCCGGTGCTTCTTCTGCCAGACAGATATAGACCAACCCGGCCAGCTCTCGACAGTGAACAGTTTTCAAACCGTGCTGTTTCGGGTCAAAGTCCGCCCCCATATCACGGGCCCAGAGAAGCGAGCCGTCCAACTCGTAGGTCCACTGGTGATACGGGCACACCAGCTTGGGCGCATTGCCCTTGGCTGCCTTGCAGATAACCGAGCCGCGATGGCGACAAGTATTGTGGAATGCCCGGATTTGATTGTCTGCGCCGCGCACAATGATCACGCGATACGCGCCGACGGTGTGGGTTACATAGTCTCCGGCCTTGACCAGTTCGCAGGCCGGAATGGCAAACAGCCAGTCGCGATAGTGAATGGTTTCAAGATCGACCTGAAAAACCTCCGGATCGGTGTAAAAGGCCTGTTCCAATGCGTAACCCGGTGTTCTGCGGGCCAAAAGGGTTTGAATATTTTTCACTTCTAGCTCTCCTGCCGCGCCCCGCGGCGTTGCTTGGGCAGATGACAAGCGAGAGCAGTCCGGAGGCGTGCGAGGATCACGTCCGAAATCCGAGCCCCCACCGCCACCCGCGGTTTGACATATCTGAGAGGCTGGTTTCCGGACTTGGAAGGGGCTTGCGCCCGGTTTCGACACCTTCCCGGAATCCTCGTTCCAGTGGTTGATTGCCGAACCTGACCTTCGTTACCGTTGCGGGGGCAGTGCCGGAATTCCACCGGCTTCCCAATTCTCTGCTGCTTGAGAATCAAACAGCAGCACCTCACACACGCAGGATATTTCCGGCACGTATCCACGCTGAAATGCTTGCGACAATTCCAGTACCAAAACAGACATGGAGAACTTAGGTTTGTTTTATTGAATAATGTGTTTGATAGAAACGTTTCTCAGACCGCCAGAACACCGTCCATCACAAGCTGCGCGATCACGGCATCGAACTTCTCAATCGTCTCGTCAATCAACGCGGGCGTGTGAGGCAGCCCCGTGACACACGAAGTGTGGGACATGAAATCCACCCCATGCGCCAAAAGACCATCCTTTAGCCCACTGATCAATGCCGGGGGCGTCTTACGGATTTGAGCCGCATCCAAGCCCTCGATCGAGCGCGCTCCGAAATACAAATGGCAGGTCGAACTGTCACCATAGGCCAACGCTTGCACTTCTTGTCGTGCAAAGACTGTATTGAACCCGCGACGCAGGCGGTCGGCCATTGCATCGGCATGGGCTTGCACATCGCCCGTGGAAAGAATCTCCATCGCACGCACGGCGCCGGCCGCAACCATCGGGGCCGCGTTGAACGTTCCTTTGTGGCTGACCGGAGGGGACAAGCCGTCACGGTTTGCCGCCGGGCTTAGAAGTTCCATCAGATGCGCTTTGCCTACAACCGCACCGCCAGGCAATCCTCCGGTCACGATTTTGGCAAGTGTGGTCAGGTCTGGTACGACACCGTCCCGCGCCTGACGCCCGCCGGGCGACCAGCGCAGGCCGGTGATGACCTCATCAAAAACTAGCACACAGTTCAGATCGTCCGCGATTTGCCTAATGCCGGGTAGAAACCCATCAGGCAACGGCACAGAGCCATAATTTGCACCAGAAGCTTCGACGAAAACCGTCCCGATTCTACTGTCCTCTTCCAGCAAGGTGTTTATCCGATCCAGATCAGGTGGTACGACAATTGTCATGTCCGATATTGCTTGTGGAACACCCAGAGACGGGGGCGTGTTCACACCAGGTTTGGATCCAGTAATCAGGAGATCGTGCCAGCCGTGAAAATGCCCGTCGATGCGCAGCACCTTGTCATTGCCGCTGTGGGCGCGCGCAACGCGCAACGCTAACATCGTTGCTTCGGTCCCTGATCCGGTAAAGCGCACACGTTCAGCTGACGGGAATAATCGACTTAGCCATTCCGCCCACTCAACCTCCAACGGATGGCAATCACCAGTATAGGGCATCCGGTGCATTTGCTGGGCGACAGCCTCGGCAATTTCAGGGTGAGCATGACCCAAAATCTGGCTCGCGGCACCAAGTTTGAAGTCAATGTAGCGCTTTCCGTCCACATCCCATTTTTCTGCCCCCAAGGCGCGTTCGAAATAGACGGGGGCCGGTGCGCGGTAACGCAGTTCGTGA
This sequence comes from Ruegeria atlantica, assembly GCA_013032095.1. Classification (GTDB taxonomy): domain Bacteria; phylum Pseudomonadota; class Alphaproteobacteria; order Rhodobacterales; family Rhodobacteraceae; genus Ruegeria; species Ruegeria atlantica_E. The sequence goes on from WQBJ01000009.1 coordinate 117,377, forward strand.
CTTACACCACCGGGCATCACAGCGCGGGCGCGAGCAGCAAGGGCTGTGTTTCGGAATTCAGAGGCCATTCGACTATTTTCCATGGTTTAAAACGATTGCCCTGGGAGAAAGATAGGCGGCAAGTCCGGCCAACCCTTTTTCACGCCCAATTCCGCTACGTTTGACACCGCCAAAAGGTACGGAGTCATTTGCCGTAAGAAACCCATTGACGAAAACTTGTCCCGCCTGAACCTTTCGAGCCAAGCGCAGGGCGGTATTGCTGTCACGGGTGTAAACCCCTGCGACCAAGCCAAAGTCAGAGTCGTTGGCCAGCGCCAGTGCATGATCGGCATCGTCACACAACAGCGAAACCAGAACCGGGCCAAAAACTTCATCTCTGGCGATCTCAGACTGCGGTGGAGGATTGGCGAAAATCGTAGGTGGGTAGAAATACCCGTTCGGATATGCCTCCAAAACACTGCGACTGCCACCAAGCGCCAACCTGTGACCTGCGGCCTTGGCACGGTCGACAAACCCTTCGACCCGGGCAATTTGACCCGAATTGACGAGTGGTCCGATATCCGGGCTGTCTAACGGGTCGCCCAATGTCATGGCGCGTGCTTTCGCGGCGACCGTGGAAATCAGCGCCTCGTGAATGCCCGGCGTACAGATTACCCGCGATCCAGCGGCACAGACCTGACCTGCATTGAAAAAGATACCGCGCAACACGCCCTCCGCCGCCGCATCAAGATCGGCGTCGTCCAATACAATGATCGGAGACTTGCCCCCCAGTTCCAACGTTACACCAGCCACCGGAGCCGAGGCCGCTTGCATCACCTTACGTCCTGTTGTGGTCGAGCCGGTGAAGGTCACATGGTCGATCTCCGAATGCCCTGCCAACTGCGCGCCGATATCCCCGCCACCCGTCACCACATTGAACACCCCATCAGGCAAACCCGCCTGCGCAGCAATCCGGGCAAGCATAACAGCCGTAAACGGAGTCAGTTCAGAGGGCTTTGCGACCACTGTCGCCCCGGCTGCCAAGGCCGGTGCAACGCCGCGTGCCAGTGTCGAAACCGGGTAATTCCACGGAAGTATATGAACAGTGACACCAACTGGTTCATTCACCGTTAATACCGTCTGATCCGGGCCGCTCGGAATGGTATCGCCCTGCAACTTGTCACAGGCCCCGGCATAGAAGCGGAAGTATTCTGCAGCGCGCCCGACATCCCTAAGCGCCTGCGGCAATGGTTTGCCTACATTGACCGCCTCAACCGCCCCCAAATGGTCAGCATTTTCTGTGATCAGTTCCGACACGCGGTGCAAAATACGAGCGCGTTTGCCGGGGTCGCAATCGGCCCAGACTTTCAGCGCTCCACGTGCGTGCTTAACCGCCCGATCCAACTGACCTGCATCGGCATCGGGAAATGTTCCGTACGTTTTCCCAGTGGCGGGGTCAGTCATCTCGCGCGCCGCACCTTTACCCATCACAGCGGCCCCACCCAACCACTGGCATGAAACGGCATTGAGGTCAGTATCCAAACGGGGATGCTGGATCATGCGGACCATCCAATCTGCTGACGGGTCAAGTGAATACCGAACTTATTGCCGTTTCTGACCACGTCTTGCTCAAACATATCCATGAAACAGGTATCGGTGGCGTCATTGTCCAGCACCTCAAGGTCACCAACAACACGAGCCAAATCAGGTCCACCGAACCATTTCAGCCGCACATCTCTCACGTCCACCCAACCGGGCGGTTTCTCGACGGGTGACTCTGATTGCGCGCGCCGGTCCCTACGTCCACGACGCTGTACGGAAGCGGTCATGTCCAATCAGCTCACTTTGCATCCTTTGTCATAAAGCAGGGAAAAAGGCCCGTTGTACAAAAGTAATATTCTCACCAATTGGTGAGCAGAACTCATGAATGAGGCCTACATTTTGATCATAAAGCTTTTGATGTCGCCAACGTAGTTTGCAATTTCATCGCCGTGTAGAGAGACAGTACGGCTTACCTGACCGCAAATGCCAAAGGTCATCTGGCGGCGTTCCGCAACAATTTGGGTGAATGTCTCGGGGATGTCTGCTTTTGAGGTGGCGGGTCAGCAACTGGAATTGGTTTCTTAGCGACTTCAGACAACTGGCCCCACGTAACATACAAAACCGCGACCACGAACAGTGGCAAAAAACCGAAACCCTAGCTCATCTTTTACGGAACAAAACTCTATCGCTACAGCGGTTTTCGGAGGCGCAATTTCCCGAAATTCTTCTTGAGACCAGTGCTCTTACTACAACGGCCAGTTTCTAACATTCAATCGCATCGGGTTTAAAACAATCAAACTTTCCGACTCAAAAAATCTTTGATGCCCGAAACAACCGGGCGCAGAGCGCTTATATTTGCGTTGTCGCCCATGTGGGCCACACGGAAAACCTCTTCCCTGTTTGCGCCAAAGCCGCCAGCGATACGAATGCTGTGATCAGCAACCAGGGCTGCCACCAGGTCCGAGGATTGAAACGCCGCCCCGGCCCTGACGGCCGTTACCCCCGGCGCGCGCGCACCGACTTGGATTTGCATCTCGAACCCCATCACCTGCATCGACCGGCATAGGTAATCGCGCGCTTCGCTGTGGCGAGCGTATCGGGTGTCCAGCCCCTCGGTCAAAATTTTGCGCAATGCCACATCAAGTGCCCGGACGCTAGCCACTGGCATTGTCGTCAAGCTCGGATGCCAATCGCGCGCAGCGTCGTATTGATCCCGCCAGCGCAGAATGTCAGTGAAACCACAGCGTGGAGATTGTTTGGCCTCGATCTGCTGCCAGACATGGTCTGCCACGGCCACAAGTCCCAGACCCGGCACGGATTCCAACCCTTTCTGGGATGCCGAAGTCATAATCGAAACCCCCCAGTCATCCATCTGGGACGGGCACGTGCCCAGTGCACTGACGGAATCGACCAAAACCGGCACGCCCTCGTCCCGGGCAACTCTGGCCAACTTTTCGACCGGGTTCAGCAAGCCGGTTGAGGTTTCAACATGGGTAAAACACACCAGGTCGATTTTTTGAGCGAACAGAGCCTCGCGCAGCATTTCTGGGTCAGCCGGTTTGCCTTCGGGCACCGGCAACAGAACCGCTTTTGCACCACAGCCCTCAACCGTCTTCTTCAGGACGTTGCTGAAATATCCTGCGTCAAGGATCAGGGCCGTCTGCCCTTCATCCAATAACGCGCGGACGGCCATTTCATTCGCCAAGGTCCCACAGCCTGGGACAACGGCGACGTGACCGCTGGTCCCAAAGAACTGTTGCAGGTTCTCCGTCACGCGGATGTAGACCTTGGAAAATTCGGAACCTACATGCAACGCCTGCGACCCGTATTGCGCCGCGAGCACCTCTTCAGACACCTCGATCGGGCCTGGTGTAAAGTTGCGTATGAGGCCCATCAGTAAGTCGCCCGCCCCCCAGACAGGTCAAACACTGCTCCGGTGTTAAAGCTGCAATCGTCAGACGATAGCCACATGACCATGCGGGCGGCTTCCTCGATCCAGCCCAGACGCTTCATCGGAGACTTGTCGATCATGATCTGAACAAAGTCAGGTGCCATCTGGTCCAGAATAGCCGTTTTGATGGCTGCGGGCGCTATACAATTCACCCGGATATCAGTCTGCGCCAACTCCTTTGCCAAGGACTTGGTGAAGCCGATCACACCTGCCTTGGCCGCCGAATAAGCCGAGGCGTTCGGCGTCCCTTCCTTGCCCGCAAGCGAAGCCATGTTGACAATGCGGCCAAAGCCACGCTCTTGCATCACCGGCACCACTGCGTGGGCCAGGTAGAATGTTCCCGTCAGGTTTACCTCAATGACCCGCGCCCATGTCGACGGGTCGTTTTCGACCACGGGCAGGGTCGGTCCGGCAAACCCAGCGTTGTGTGACAAGAAGTCTATTCCGCCAAATGCCTTACGGGTTGTCGCAACGGCTTTGGCAATCTGATCCGGTTGGCTGATGTCGATCTTGCAAAACAGCGAACCGTCCGGCGCGTCACATGGTTCAGCCAGATCCCAGATCGCGACCTTGGCCCCTGCAGCCGCATAGTGTCGGGAGATTTCGGCACCGATCCCTGCGGAGCCACCGGTCACGATCGCAGTGCGACCAGAAAAATCGTAACTTACATTGCTCATGCGTATTACCGGATAAAGGTTTGGACGTAGTCAGCACCCAGACCGACTTTTTCGAAATGCGCCCGGCACATGTCGATCTTGGTGAACACATCTTCATAGCCCAGATGGTTTCCGTCCGGATCGACGTAGTACATTACACCGTTGACTTGAAAATAGGTGATCATCTCATCCACATCATCGGGCACAACCAGCGTGTGTGTCTCACCCGGCGGTTCAAACACATACCCGCCCTCGCAGGCCTCCCAGTCATGTTCCAGATAATGCCAGCGACCTTTCAGCACGAAACCGTGGACAGCGTTCGGATGCCGGTGACGGGACAACACGCCGGATTTGGTAACTTTCAGCAGGTTCATCCAATAGCCCTGACTGACATTCAGGCATAGCGGCCGAAAGAACACATTCTCGGTCTGCTGGACCCACATACGCGGATCGCCTTCAGACAGCGCATCGGGGATCACGATCTCGGGCAATGCGTCCTGCGGCATCGGGTGTTTGTAGGGAACGCGCGGATTTTCGTCTTCTGTGACCAGTGGCATGTGCTTCCTCTCAGACCAGACAGCGGCGGTTTTAGGTTGTATTCGTGTGATTTTGTCCATATTTTGGACATAAGAATCTATATATGGACACACTACGCGATCCGCACAGATGGTCAATCAGCAAAAAATCATGACGACAAAACGGGTGCAGGGCACCCAAAGCTTTGTCCGCAGCATTGGGTTGCTGCAGCATATATGTGACCGTTCAACACCGCCTGGTGTGCCGGATTTGCTTTCGGAATGCGACTTCACCCGCCCAACGCTGTACCGGCTGCTGGGTGGGCTGGAGGCCGAGAATTTGATCACGCAAACACCTGACCGGCGCTACAAGCCTGGGCCGCGCCTGGTCAACCTGGCGCGCTCGGCGCTGGCCCAAACCGACATCCGCACCCTCGCCAGAGACGCCCTTGAAACACTGCGCGACAAAACCGGTGAAACCGTACATCTGGCAATTCCCAGCGGCGAGGGCCTTGTCTACATCGACAAAATCGAAAGCCGCGAAACGGTCAGGATGGGCTCAACGATAGGCACATTTGTACCGCTGCATTCCAGCGGTGTGGGTAAAGCTTTTTTGTCCGCTCTGCCGGAGCAGGACTTGGTTTCGTATCTTGAACACGCCAGTCTCAAAGCGATCACGCGGTTCACAACAACAGATCCGGACCTATTGCGCGAACAAATCGAACATTGCCGTACCCAAGGGTACATTTTCGACAATCAAGAGAATGAGGAAGGCATCGTCTGTTTCGGTGCTGCGATCTTGAATGACCGAGGACATCCGGAGGCTGCTATCAGCGTCTCGGTACCGCTGTTCCGGATAAAGGACGACAAATCGATTTATGCGGAACCGCTCCTGGATTGCGTTCGGGAGTTGTCAACTCAGTTGGGCAACCCGTAAAACCGACGGGCGCAAGGAGGGAGCGGGCTTTGAACCCACCCAGTTCGAAAACTGAATATCTGAAGTTATCCTGACAGCATCTCCAAAAAGACCTTTCCACGTTCAAAAGTCCACCAACTTGCAATTACGCCGCAAACGAGAGCAATCGACACTCGCAACGAAACCTCGGGGGTCGGGCCGAGCCTTCTAAACAGCAACAACAGCGGCCAGATTACCAAAACAATTGCAAGCTGCCCGACCTCGACCCCGACGTTGAACGCCAACAAACTCTGCCAGATGTTCGGGGACGTCACCTGCAGAATTTCGTGCAACACAAAACTGAAGCCGAGGCCATGAAGAAGCCCCATCAGGACAGTAATGGCAAACACTTTTCTATTGGAGTCTTTCCCTGAGTTATCCTCCATAACCGCCAGAAATGCCGCGTAGATGATCGACAATGCGATGCCCGTTTCAACGAAAGGAACAAACCACGCCGCGGATGGCACGTAGCCAAAAAATCCGAGCGACAGGGTCACGCTGTGGCCAACCGTAAAGCCGGTGACCCGCCAGAGAAGCGCATGCAGGCCACTCGCGCCGATGACGAGGCATATCACAAACAACACATGGTCAATGCCTTCCAGAATGTGGCGAACGCCTTCCCAGATGAATGTAGCAATGCCCGCAATTCTGGACCTGGAAATTTCTACTGGTTCATCCATCAGGCCACGGGTTCGAAAGACCAGCGGATCACCAGAGCCATAGTCCAGAATGAGGTTCGCCGTCATCTCCTGATCTGGCAAACCGGGATTCAGAAGACTTGATAGAATATAGGACGATGGCGCGCGCCCAAGATCGTAGAATATCGTGACATCCACCACCACGTCGCCGACATAGGCAGGCGGAATACCAAAAAAGGTCGAGCCATTTGATACCGCCTGTTTGGCCTCACTCAACGTCGCAAAACCCGGCTCTTCGTTCACTCGATGCACCAATACGGTCTCGACAACTCCAAAATCTCGCGCGCCTTGGGTTTCCAAAACCGTATTGGTTTCCGCAATACGGCCCAGGCCAAGAGGATCGGCAGCAAGTTCTGTCGGGTCGACAAAATGTACCACCTTGCCGTCCTCCAACGCGTTTGTTGTGAAAGGTGCTGCTGCCGGCAAACCGTCTTCGCCCAGCTCGCCAGTCTTGTCTGCCACAAGATACGGCATCGGTATGCGAAGAAAGATGCGAAGACCATCGCTTGTGTGCTCAACATGAAACACGCGCACATTGAGGTTCAGAAGGAAATGGGCCTGACTGGCGACTGCAAAGACGATCAGGCAGACAGTTGCCAGAACTAAGAGTGTATTACGCAGCCAATTAGACATCTGGTGAGCGTGCCTCCAACACTGTGATTGCCGAGAGGATCCAGTTTCCCCGGTCGGGCCGGAATTCCACCCGTGCGCGATAGTCCACCCAGCGTCGGTGATCATGCCCCCAGTGTCCGGCTCGGGCATCGACACGCCATTGCGCGACGCCTTCGAAGGCACCGTGACGGTTCATGTCACCTTCGACGATTGCGACATCCGTGACATCGGTAATTTGCGCACGCCCTCCGCCAGGCACCTGAATCGTCAGGCTTGTTTCCAGTTCCGCCGCCACGTCAGCTTGCGATGCGTCGAAGACTATTGGCCCTAGAGCTTCTTTCCGTCCGTCCGGGCGCATTTCCAGTCCAGCCACGTAGATGTTCAGCAGAAGTTGGGAAAAAACCGCCGCGGCAAATTGATCTTCGGTCTGACCGGAGATCTGTGTCACGAACGGAACCTTGTTTTTCCCTGACATTGCCATGCCCGCGACCACGCACCCCAGGGCGAGTGCCGCGAACCCAAATCGCACGGATTTCTGCACGGAACTGGCCGCAATCACTCCTGCTCCGGCGGCAAGGACAAAGAACAGCAGGGCCCAAAACGGAACAAAAACTACTCCTGCCGCCTGAATTGGCGCGACGTTGGGATTTTCGTATCGTTTCAAGTGGTTGGTCCAGATGACCTCAGGGTCGTCAGGAGACGCCCAATTGTAAAACGGGCCAGCACTGTCGGTCAGCGTCACGGGAACCTTCTGGATATTTTCGTCAAACATGTCCCAAGAGATCGACGCCGTGGCCGGTAAATCTGGAACGGGATAGGACAGTATCACGCCGACAAAGGTCGTGTCGGCAATGAGCATCGGTGAGCCTTCGACCACCTGATACCCCCGCTCCCCAATCGTCAGAAATGATCCTCGAACCGATGCGGGGGCAACGAACTCACCCGAAATGCGCACTGGATTGTGAACCGTGAACTCTTTCAGAGCTGCGGCCAAAAGTTGGGACTGGCGTACAGGGTCCAGGCTGGCACCAGTCGCCAGGTTTTCGCCGATCCACGGTGCAAGTTCCCGAACACGGATAAGGACTTCGTGCCGAAGCTCCCGCGGTGCTACATACAGAAACGAACTGGTGCCGCTTTGCGCGGCACGATTGAGGTTCGGGTTGCTGAAGGCGGTATACCATGGGTCGGGCCAATTGATCCGAAGCTGAGTATCATTTTTCAGAAAGCGGAACCGAGTGACGGGCACAGCGCGGTCAAAAACCATGAACCCGGTGGATGCGACCGGCGATCCATCCGCAGCATAAATGGGTCGGATGATCAGGGTTTCGGGCCGCGCGCCCTCAAAGCTGAAGAAGGCCTCAAGGTAAAAAACGTCGGGATTATCAGGCGGTCCGGGTACTACGGCTCCGGAAATGGGGTCCTTCATGCCAGCAAACGGAGAAGCCCGGTCAATTCGTTTTCGGCGCTCCATGCTCAAAAAATGGAACCGCAGGGCTCGTCCGTCAGCGTGGGCGACAAAAAACACATTCTTATCCTGATCCGGGGATTGAAGTAATGAAGCCGGAGTCGAAAGCGGGCTAGCCACAAGTTCTGACGACAGCGCGCGTTGGAAAATCGGCAAATCCTCGGGATAAATTTCCAACTCCAGTCGAACGCCTTCATCTTCCAGTCGGAAAACAGCGATATTTTTCGCGACTTCGGCCCCACTGAACGGGACCACGTCCCCTTTTGCGGTGGTCGCCAAGACAGAAACCGCCACTATTGCCATCAAGCCTCTGATCTGTTTCGACAATATCGCCATAAGCCATACAAACGCCGATAGGCGCCCTTTCTACTTTTTCGGATACACGAGTGTCATGGACAGTCGCCCTCCCCACCCGTCAGGGCCGGAATCCGGAGAGGTCAGGTAGTATCGTGCGCCCGCTTGAAGAGACACGCGTTGTTTTCCGATCTTGACCAGCTTGGAAATCATGAAATTCACCGGGGCGGTCCATTCCTCAGCGTTCCAGTCATAAGTGGATTCCGAATTCAGTGTGTATGTCCAAGCCTTCTGGGTGGTGTGCGCCAGGAAAGGCTGGACATAGGTCGAGTCGATGTCGCTGCTTTCGAAGGACCAGATGTGATTGGCCAGCTCGCCTATGGTCCAAGGTCCCTCTTGCACCAGAACGACCCCGGTTACGCCACCCCCCCATTCGCCAACGCCCAACTCTCGGTCACTGGATGTCGGCACGTAAAAGATTGGCCCAACTCCCCAGGTAAATGACGATTTTGTCGGGCTGAACCATAGGCTTACCGTCGTATCTCTGAAGCCTTGGTTGTTTCCGGACATTCCGGAAACGTCATTCTGCCATTTGTAGGGAATGATCGTGCGTGTGATCAGGTTCAGATTGTCGCTCAAGGAAAATGGGATGACGGGCTGAATGTTCAGAGTCGTCTGATTGCCATCGGCGCTGCCATACCCGCTGTCGTAGTTGAACTGGAACGGAACCGAGATCAATGAGGCCAGCGGGTTCGATAGTTGCTTCGCCAGTTCCGAGTCATCAGCGACCACCGGCGGTGTCAAAATCCAAGCGAGAACAGACGCTGAGATCAGGGCGCTCTGTCGAGGCAGGCATAATGCCGAGTATTTGGCGCAGATTTTCATCAAACTGGTCTTTTCTCAGAGCAATGAACCAAAACGTCATAGGACAAGTGGGGCAAGCGTTCAGCAAACTGGTGCTTGTATTCAGACCTGAAGCTTCGTGATTTCAGATGGTTCGCTGTGACCCCGTGAGGCGCGCCCGGCGAGGGCGCGCCAATTGAAACCGGATTATTTGTCGTCCGGCATTTTCGGCGGTGTGTACCCTTTCCACTTCCCGGCCAAAATTTTGTCAGATGGCTTCTTTTCCTCGGACCGTGGCGCATTGTTGTACGCCTCTGTGACAGATGGCGGCAGCGCGTATTCATCCACCGACGCTTCGCGCACGATGATCTTGTCCTTGGTGACGTTTATAACCGTAAGATCGCGTGTGAGCGTAAGATCCCCGTCATAGGTCGTACGAATGCCTTCGAGGATTGCTTGGTAATTCTCGGGGGAAAGCACCGAATGATATCCAACCGCATGACGAGGCTGGACTTCGGCCATGACTTTGCCAAAGGCCGCAGGCTCGGTGTGAACGCGTGTAGATACATACGTCGCTTGACCCAAGGTCCAACCGAAGTAGGGTGCCAGCGCTTTCGGTGGCAGGAAGGCTTCGTGCGATGCGATGTCTGCGCCTTTGGCGTATTTCACGTACCAATTGTTCGGATAGGTGTCGCCACCGAATACATATTTCAGCCCGTTCCATTCCAGAGAATAACTCACCGACCCATCCAGAAGATGAATGGCCGGCCAGGATCGGATCGTTACACCGTTTTCCTGATATACGATCTCGTTTTCCTGCATGTAGTCGAATTCTGTCACTTCGATCTTGCCGCCATCGTCCGGCAATGCGCCTGTCCGACCTTCAAGATCCCAGGCGTAGGCTTTTTGGCTGTTTTCAACAAAAGCCTTTATGCCCAATTCCGGAGTCGATCCGGTTGGCCCGTATATCCGCAACGGGGTGTAGCGACCGGACAGCCAACTGCCGATGTGCAGCCCCATGAAGTCCCCAACATGATCGACATGCAGGTGGCTGATGAATACTTTGTCAATTTTCGAGAAATCCGGCCGAAGCGAGAACAGGTTGCCCATCGAACCCATTCCGACGTCGAACAAGAACACATCACCATTGCCAAGCTCTACCAAAAACGAAATGGACACGGCGGCCTTTGTTTGGTTCGGCATGCCGGTTCCCAACGCGGTAATCCGCATTTCATCTGTTCCCAGAATTTCCGTATTTGGGAAATAGCTGGCCGGATACTCTTCATCGCTGATTTGGGTTGCTGTTCGCCCGGTCGGCAGGTTTTCGGCCAGAGCCGCCGCCGCACCGAGGGAAAGGGCCGTTGCCGTACAAGCCAACGCCACATTCCGACATTTTCTACCAATGGTTAAAAACATAGTTCCCTCCTTCGTTTCTGATGTTCACAAGTGGGGCAGTCATGTCGGCTCTCTGTTGTCCGGCCGCTTGTCTGAAATTCGGTCTGTTTTCTCCTGTCTCAGTTGCAGGCGATGCCGGGTCCGCAATTGCAAAGATCGTCCGCGTCGGTGGCTTCACAATTGCGTACCGCGCGACGCTCGTGCCGACGATGTACGCCCGCCACCGAGCCCGGCGACATGGGGTGTCCGAAATGGTCGATGAACAATGTGCCCGGACCTGTGGTTTGCGGAATATCTCCCGTGATCACCTTGACCCCGGAATACGTCATCGTCCCCGAGCCACTCAGCGGGCGTTGCGACAGTTCGACAACAACGTCTACGGGCTGCGCACCGTCGGCAACGATGGTCAGCAAGGCGTTGGGCGGGTCTACGGCAAAGCTGTCATCGCCTTCGGACACCATGTCCAAAAAGCCTTCTATGCTCAGCACACCTGCATAGCGAACTGGACGATCGCAGAAGAATGTGACGATCGGGCTGACATCTTCCATGGTTATCGTGTCACCGGCCATAGAAACCGAACCAGCATTGTGCACAAACAGCGCCTTGCATTCTTCGCTACTGCTGTCCTGTGCGTAAGCGACGGACATGAGACCGATCATGATGGTAAATGCGGTGAGAAGCACTTTGCGAAATCGTTTAACCATTCCCATCTCCTTGCATGCGCGACCGAGGGTCATCGTGTCGGGCAGCCCACTCGTTTAGCCGACAGTTTATTTTTTATCTGTGCCCCTGAGCCTTGGGGCCTGTCGCCTCCTGATTGACGTATTCCATCAGTTCGAGCCTCAGATCCTTGCAGATCTGTTGAAATTCAACCGCTCGGACCCGTCCGTTCTCTCCTTGCGCCTCAAAACCGCGCAACGCGATTACCGCCTCGCCGAAGTCGCGGCAAATGGCCTGAAACTTTGGATCGCTCCGCGACAAGGACATGATCATGAACTCATCGCTGGGCGACTGGTTCACCAGTTCGGTACAACCGGCAGAAAGATAATTTTCCACTTGGTCCCCCCCGTAAAAGCCATTGGCCATCAGTGAGAAACTCTTTTCAGCGAAACATCCATACGGATACCCCGTGGCGACATCAGACTAACAGTTGAGAACCCGGGCTTGGGGTACAGAACATGTTTGGAACATGTAAAAAACATTAAAAATTCTTTGGTTTGAATGTAATACTGGACGCAACGCGACTCAGCCAGCTACTGTTTGAAGCGAGTGGATGGAACGAAAACAAACGACAGACACTTCGATGGAAAGTCAGTTTTCCGAGCATGAGTCACTGCCATCGCCCGAACAGACGGCTATAGACGAACAGCTTGAGCGTATGTTCGAGAGTTCTCAGTTTGGGGCCAATGATCGCCGACGCGCGTTCCTCAAGTACATTATCGAAGAAACCCTGGCAGGACGCGCAGACCGTCTGAAGGGGTATTCGATTGGCGTTTCCGTTCTGGGACGTTCGGAAGACTTCGACGCGACGTCCGATCCGGTTGTGCGCTTGGAAGCACGTCGCCTTAGACGCGAACTGGAACACTATTACCTGACGGATGGGAGCAATGATCCTTTGGTGATTACCATTCCCAAGGGGTCATATGTGCCTTCGTTTGAATTCCAGGATATAACTTCAGAAACTTCAAACTCTGCGGAACGAACAAGAAGGTCAGGCAAAGCTAGCTGGCGCGCGCCAAATTGGCTCTTGCTGCTATTGTTGGTGTTGCTGGTCGCCATTTCAGGCTACTTGCTGGTCGAAAGCCTTGAACCGGACAGCCCGCCTGGGGATCAAGCCACAACCGATCCGGATCTATGGGGAGATTTGCCGATCGTGGCCGTGATGCCGTTCAACCCGTTGGGCAGCAGCGCGGTTGCATCCGTAGCAGCCCGAGGGATTGCCGAAGACATCACGACCGATCTGGCGCGTGTACAGGGCCTGCGAGTGATCTCGTACGCATCAACCGCCGAACTGTCTGACGAAGCGGTTGACCTGATAGATCAGGGCCGACAACTGGGCGCGACGCATATTTTGCGCGGCAGTCTGCAGACGATGACAGATGGCTATCGGCTCAACATCGGTCTCGTCGACGTGGACAGCCGCAGCGAAATCTGGGCCAAGCGGTTCGACTACAAAACGATGGACCGGTTCGATACACAGACTGAGATTTCGCGAGAGATCAGCGCTACGTTCTCAATCGAGCTGTTCCCGGAACTGACTTCGCGGATTGAGGACGCGCGCTGGACGCGCCGTGACGCCAGAATCCTGTATCAACAGGCGCTAGACATCATTCACCCCCCGAGCGACCCCGCGCGCTTTGATGCCGCGCAAGCCTTGCTGCAGCGTGTTGTGCAATTGGAACCGGACGCCCCTCACGGCCATGCGGGGCTGGGGTTCGCGATTTCGCACCGAGCCTGGTTTGGCTTGGCTCCGAACACGGATGAAACACGCGACGTGATCAGGCAGCACGCCGAAATTGCGCTGGAAAAAGACCCTGCCAATGTTCGCGCCCTGTTGACGCTGGGCATTCTTGAAATCTTGATGGGTCATCCGCAACCGGCAATTGACTTCGGCCAACGCGCCGTTGAACAAGAGCCAAGTTCCAGTCTGGCTCATGGCTACCTTGGAATGTTCCTGTTGTACGCGGGAAAGCCGGAACAGGCCATCACCCCCCTCAAACGGTCACTGAGTCTGGACCCCCTCAGTATTCGGCGACCCTATAGGAATATACTGGGAGTTTCTCAGTTCCACGCAGGGCACTACAGGGACAGCCTGAACACATTGCAGGAAAACTTGGACCTTGGTGGGCCGTTTGGGCCACATATGATGGTCTACCAAGCCGCTGGTAACGCTGCGCTTGAGCAGTTCGACGAGGAAGCAGCGATCCTCGAAAGCCTCTCCGCCTTGATCGCAGAAGGCGAGACATTTCCGCTCAGATGGTGGCTGGAGCGGGTAATCTACGATCCGAAGATGATGCAGCCAGTTCTGTCGGAATACGAGAAGGCCAAGTCGCTGGCCGATGAGCGCTAATCAATTGTGGTTACCAGTTCTGACCCCTTTATCGCGTGCGCAAATATAAGGTCTGGTCTCAAATCTTGAGCTCTGTTGCCAACGCACTTAAAAGATTGAACGTTTACCCTTCTGTCCAGCAAACCTCTGCAAGGAAAAAGATTTCTAGACGGCTGGACGTTAGCCGCACACCTGTCCGCGAAGCAATCCGGCAGCTTGAGACCAACTTGTTGACTACACACATTTCAACGCACGGGTCGACAGTCCGCAGCCTCGATTACACAGAAGTTAGGAGGCTTTGAGCGGTTCACGCAGTACTCAAAGGCAGTACGCGGCCTGCCCCTATTGGCGCGCAAGTCCATCAACTTTTGACGCGGCTCGGATTTTGTGAACTGTCCCTTCTAGCACGATCGCCAATAGGAGTCGCGGCTCAGGCATCGCTCATATCGGTCGCATTCAAATGACACATGAATTTCTTGTATTCAAACCGACGCCGACATGGGGAACGACAAATGGGAATCTGTTGCCCTCAATTGTGTTCGGAAAAACGCAGGAAGAGGGCTGGCATCGAGACACCCGGAAGCTGCAGATGGTTACAAAAACAACCTACAAGCCCGGGATTGCACCTATCTTGCCCGCATCAGTCTCGGATTTGATTAAAACTTGTCGATTACAAACACTCAATCCAGGCGGGTCTAGACCCGTATGCTCGCCACGCTTGCCACAAAGTACGAAATAGTCTTTCCTAACTATAATGAATTTGTGTGTTTTGTGTTTTGAGGTGTTTTATGACCCGCCCGTATGACAGCAGGAAGCGTATTCTGGTTACCGGCGGCGCCGGATTCTTAGGCTCCCATCTCGTCGATCGCCTACTTGAACGCAAGCACGAAGTCCTTTGCGTGGACAACTTGTTTACCGGAACCAAACGGAACATCGACCATCTGCACAACCATCCCCGGTTCGAGTTTCTACGACATGACGTGACATTTCCCCTCTATATTGAAGTGGATCAGATCTTCAATCTGGCTTGCCCCGCCAGCCCGGTCCACTACCAGCACGACCCAGTCCAAACCACCAAGACCAGCGTACATGGTGCGATCAACATGCTGGGCCTAGCAAAGCGGCTACAATGCCCGATCCTGCAGGCCTCGACTTCCGAGGTTTACGGCAACCCAAGTGTGCACCCGCAGACCGAAGACTATTGGGGCAACGTCAATCCGATCGGGCCGCGCTCGTGCTACGATGAGGGCAAGCGTTGTGCCGAAACGCTGTTCTTCGACTATCACCGTCAGCACAATCTCGACATCAAAGTGGTTCGGATCTTCAACACCTACGGGCCGCGCATGCATCACGCCGATGGGCGGGTGGTTTCGAATTTCATTGTGCAGGCCCTGACCGGACAGGACATTACCATTTTCGGCGATGGCTCCCAGACACGTTCGTTCTGCTATGTTGAGGATTTGGTAGAAGGGTTCCTACGCATGATGGACAGTGGCCCGGATATGACCGGCCCGGTCAATCTCGGCAACCCCGGTGAGTTCACGATGCTGGAACTCGCCGAAATTGTGCTGCGCCAGACAAAGTCAAAATCAAAGATCGTCTATCAGCCGCTGCCCCAGGATGATCCGCTTCAGCGCCGCCCAGACATTTCCATTGCGAAAGAAAAACTGAACTGGGAGCCCACCGTCGAGCTTGAAGAAGGGCTTAGGAGGACCATCGATTATTTCCTGCATCTCGTGAAAGAGGTTGGCCTAGTCTGACGATGCTTGAGCCCCCCTATCTCAGATTCAAGATTAGCGCGTTCCCTTGCCCCATTAAGAGCTGATCTTCCCGACCCCGGCCGTAGCTATTAAACAGCGGTTCGCCGTTTGCACCAACGCACTTCTTCGATTGACTCGCACGCCAAACCTCTAATTTGATTGATAAAAACTGGCGCAGCATGAGCCCTTTCTCAAGCGCCTTGATCGAAACGCAATTGCCAGCCATGCTGAGTTTGCCATCCGATTGTGATCGGACACCTGTATTTTTGGGTATGAGTTTATTTGTTTTGCCTGGGACTTTTCTTATGGACGAGGGATTTGAACCTTTTAGAACACCACACCCCGAGCGCCTCGGACCTGCGGTCGTCATTTCGGTTTTAGCCGCGGTCGCGACTGTATGTCTCTTCATTCTTTATGCAGTAAATGGAGAGGCAATTGCTGACACCATGTATGAGGCGCAGATCTGGCCCTCTGTTAAAAACGGATTCTCCAGAAACGGTGCAGTTCCGTCTATAGAATTTTATAGGACAGCAATCGAACGCACACTGTTCTACCTCTTGCTCATATCCGGGCTAGGAGTGCTGGTGAGCCTTTCCTTTTCTACGCGCCTTGCTGGCAACCGACAAATCGGCGGACTGGCAAGTAGGTTGGAATCGTCGACATTTCGAGACACCTGCATTCTAGTCTACCTTTTGATTATCGCGACTGTGTTGCGGCTGCCGGGGTTGAACCTGGGAATCTGGAGGGATGAGGCCTCCACCTACTTCGAAGCAGCTTCGGGCAGTGCCTCGGCCGTAATTGACATGGTGAAGTACGGGGAACTGAACCCACCGGGGTTTTACCTGCTCACTCACTACGCAATTGAATGGCTTGGCACCGGTGAGAACGCGCTAAAGATATCACCCTTTGTCTTCGGCCTGGTGGCGATCCCTGCCGCCTATTACCTTGCCAGAGTCGCCGGTTCGCGCCAGGCCGCCCTGCTTGCTGCATCGCTAGTTACGATTTCCCCGGTCGGCATCTACTACGCGCAAGAAGCTCGACCCAACACGCTTGCGGCGCTGCTATGTTGTCTCGTGACCCTCTTCTTACTCACAAGCCTCAACAGCAGACATCGCACTTGGTCGCTCATAGCGTTTGTCCTGTGCGCCAGCTTGCTCATTTATGTTCAATACACTGGCCTGATGCTTCTTGTGTCGCTTGCGTTGGCCACAGTAGTTCTGGTGGTTCGTCGTCCTGGACAGGTGCCTGCCCTTCCATATCTTATCGCCGGCTTCTCTATTTTCGTGATTTATCTACCGTGGATCCCGATCTTTTTTGACCACCTCGGAACCGGCACACCGTGGACACCGGAGAGCGAGTGGTTGGACAAGCCGCGCGCCATCTACAAAAACACAGCATACTTGCTACCGTGGAGCAGCCAAAAATCGATCATCGCGAAGATCACGCTGGGAATGGCGGCGCTGGCAGCGTTTTGTGCTTTGGCTTGGTACGTCGTCGGTATTTTTCGGCGCCAGCGGCCCCCCGCTGCATCCCAGCGAGAAGAGACGGCCATGTTCGTGTTGGCCACAGCCCTGCTTGGGCCAATTCTAATGCTGGCGGCGTTGTCTCTGACTGGCCGCTACATGTTTTCTTTCATACCAATCGCCAGCGCGTTTTTTGGTATTTTGCTGGTTCGTGCAGGCCACCTGTTGAGCCAACGCGATTGGCGATGGGTACAACCTCTGCCCGTCGCCATTGTTGCACTTTTTGGTTGGACGCTCTTGAACGTGTGGGATATCGCGACGGCGGATCGGCTTCCAAAATCGGGAATTCGGACCGTTGCTAGCGATATTGACCCCAGCTCCAGTGAAACGGTTTATCTTCTCAGTCCCGATTTCACGGCTCCAACATTTGGTTACTACACACGGAATAAGAATGTACCGTTTGCGGGCTTCGCCCGGCTTGAAGATCCCCATATCTTCAGACCTCAAGATTATGCCGAAACATGGAGCCGTGACGCAGCAGTACCAGAGACCATTGATTATCTACGGCGCATGGCCGGCGAAGGATACGTCCGACTCGCCTTGATCGAGGGTGGGGGCTGCCACGTATTGGAAGACACAGGCCGGATGCAATATTCGCGAGTACGCGATCTTCGGGCGGAAATTGACCGGTTGTTATCACCAGTGAGCTTCACCAATTATTCTGCCCGCATCGAATGTGTGACCGTTACCGAGTATGATCTGACCGGTTTGGCCAATGATGGGTCAACCACAGGAGCTGACTGAGGCACGGCGTTCAGCGAAATCAAAGAGCCGATGCATCTGAAATGTAGCCACTTTTCGCAAAACACTTATGGGCGTCCCCAATCTTGTTTTCGGTTTTTTGCCCCGGAAACAAGAATGCTCTTGGGCCGTATCTCCAAGACATTTTGGGTTCCGCGCGTTTGACCCAAAAAACGCGCGGCGTGCCCAGACATTGACCTCACGTATCACCGGGACCTAGCGTGCTCAAGCTTTGGACGTCGAATCCTTTGACCAAAACCTCTAAAGCGGATAGCTTTAAATTGTTTTTTATTGTGTGCGGCTTTCGTTTTTTGGTTAGCCGGAGGTGTGTGTTTGTGAAAAAGTTTGTTGTGAATTCTTCTCCTGGTAACCAGGTCGACGGTTCAGACCCCATCAGAATTAAGTTGGCAATTTGTTATCCGAGGAAGGTCTCATGACCCATGAAGCGCATGAATTCCGCGCGACGGATTCAATTGCGCTTTCTGTCGTGGTGCCAACTTTCAACGAAGTGCGTAATGTCGCTGAACTTGTGAACAAGCTTGATTCCGCGCTCAACGGAATCTCTTGGGAAGTTATCTTCGTCGATGATGCGTCGCCTGACGGCACAGCCGACGCCGTCCGGAAACTGGCGCGGACAGATCGGCGCGTACGGCTCATCTCGCGCCACAATCGGCGAGGGCTCTCCTCAGCAGTTGTCGAAGGTGGTCTAGCCGCTGCATCGGACGTGGTCGCCGTTATGGACGGCGATTTGCAGCACGACGAAACCATCCTGCCAAAGCTTTATGAAAAAGTCGCGAGTGGTGAGGCCTCCATCGCATCGGCCAGTCGCTTCCTAGCCGAGGAAAAACCATCAGGATTGTCGTCCGAGACGCGGGTGAAGATAAGCAATACAGGCATTCGACTTGCCAATCGACTTTTCAAACTCAACATGACGGATCCGCTGACCGGTTTTTTCGTGTTTCGTCGAGAAGTGTTGCTGAGAGCTTTGCCCGACCTCTCTGAGATCGGCTTTAAAATCCTGCTGGACCTGATTGCGGCTTCGCGACCACGCCCAAAAGTCGTCGAATTGCCATTCATGTTTCGTGAACGCCTGCACGGCGAGTCAAAACTCGACACTGGCGTGCTGTACGAGTTTTTCCTTTTCTTCATCGAAAAAAAAATCAGCCGCTTTCTTCCGCTTCCCGCGCGCTTCATCTCATTTGCAATGATCAATTGCGTTGGCATCATTTGCCACATGATCGTTTTTATTGCGGTCGAGAGACTCTTTGGCGCGACATTTGCTGCCTCTCAGCTCATGGCGACATTCGTTGCACTCACGTTCAACTATTCTGCTAACAATGCCATCACCTACAATGATCGCCGCCTAAGGGGCGTCGACTTCTATTTCGGCTTCGTGATTTTTGCGGTGCTGTGTTCGGTCGGTATCTTCGCCAATATCGGAGTCGCGACCATGCTGCACGATCAATACAACAACATGATTGATCTTGCCCCGGCAATGGCTGGCGCGCTGATTACGGTCGTTTGGAACTACGTCGCTACCCAAGCCTTCGTTTGGGGCCGAGTACGGTATCCGTTTCTTGCATCGCGAAAGAGCGAGAGGGCAAATTCATGACAGAAGCCACCTTGAACGACCTGCACGCAGAACCGTCGAAAAGCGACGCCCAGCAATCTCAGGCAGAGCACAAGAAACCTGGGCGTACTGCTGGGGAAAACGTTTCTAACGTCCACGATCCGGATGCATCGAGTTATACCGAAGCCCAAAGCTCGAAAGACCGCGTCATGGTCTTGATGAAGCGTCATGAGACGTTGGTCAAATACTTCATAATTGGATGCACGGCGAGTGCCATAGATGTGTTGCTCTTTCTGATCCTCTACAATGCAGTCGGCACTACTGCCCTAGTCGCGCACTCAATTTCAGTTCCGACTTCGGTATTGTTCAGCTTTTTTGTGAACACCAGGCACAACTTCAAGACCCACGATTACCTGGGCCTGCGCCTGGCGTCTTTCGTCGTCGTTTGCGGGATTGGCTATATCACCGGCTACGGTGTCATCTACGCAGCGCAAGTCTTTGGCCTTGATGCAAATGCAGGAAAAATTCTGTCTTTGCCCGTCGTATTCGTCGTCCAATATTTGCTGAATTCGCGCATCACCTTCCGCAAGGTCGGGAAGGTCGCACAACCCGTTAATAACAAGTAACGCAGTGGTTCGTTAAAATGAAAAAACCAAGAGTATGCATCATCGGAGGTGGTTTCACCGGATTAACCGCCGCTTATCGTCTCAGCAGGAAGGGCGTGGACGTGACGATCTGCGAAGCATCTGATCGCCTTGGCGGTCTTGCCGCTGGGTTTGAACTTGCGGATCACGGCGTCGAACAGGCCTATCATTTTCTCTACAAAACCGACGAATATATCCTGTCTCTGGTCGACGAATTGGGCCTGAACGATCGGTTGACCTATCATAAATCTTCTGTCTCCACCTATTATGATGGCACGCTCTATCCCATGGAGACTCCGCTTGACCTAATCCGCTTCAAGCCGCTCAGTTTCATCAACCGGATCCGAGCCGGCGTAAGTGTGCTTTGGCTACAGCGCGAGAAAGACTGGCGGAAACTCAGCGGAACAACAGCGCTGGAATGGCTTAGAAAATACGCCGGGCGCCAGGTAACGGACGTGATCTGGGAACCGCTATTGCGCGGCAAATTCGACCGCTACTATGACAAGGTGACGATGTCTTGGCTTTGGGGACGTCTGCTCCAGCGTGTTGAAAGCCGTGACAAGCAGGCTGGTGGAGAGGTGCTGGGGTATTTCGACGGTGGTTTCAGGATTATTGTCGATGCCCTTGAAAAACCACTGCGCGAAGACAACACGGACATTCGCCTAAAAACGATGGTTTCGGGTATCGCGTACGACCCTGAGTCAGACGAGGTCATAGTTACCACCGATGCGGGGGAAGAACGTTTTGACCGTGTCTTGGCCACAGTGCCGAGCCATATACTGGCGAAAATGATTGCCCCTTATGAGGAGCGCGACCCGGAGTATTTCAACCGTCTCAGAAGCATCGACTATCTGGACGCGGCCGTTCAGGTTTTTGCCACCCCCCAGAAGTTCACCAAATACTATTGGCACAACATCAACTCTGAGAACGCGCCTTTTGTGGTATTTCTGAGCCTTACCAATCTGGTCGGCAGCGACCGGTTCGACGGTTTGAACATCTACTATATCGGCGACTACGTTCCGCCCGAGCACGAGTACATGTCGATGAAGCCGGAAGATCTAAAAGAGCGCTGGTATAGCGAGATCAAAAAAATCTTCCCCGAATTCGATCGCGAGGCCGTTGTGGATGATGGGCTCTTTCGTCTACGAAACGCGCAGCACATCGTCGACATCGGCTTCGAAGAAAACAAACTTGTACCACATCAGACACCCTGCCCCGGAGTTCTGATGTGCAATTTCTCGCAGATTTATCCAATGGACCGAGGGACGAACTACGCCGTGCGTGACGGTAACCGTATGGCAGAACAATTGCTGGACAGCTTAGCAAGGCGAAATCAAGGCGAGCGAGAAGAGGTACCGAATAAAACGCGGCCACCTCTGACCGTGTTAGAGCCGGTCGATAAGACCAATCGCCAGGCTAGTTCGGCGAAGTGAGGAAAGACCGAAACACAGGGATCGGTAAGAACTCATGGCACAGAACACAGAAACATCGCCTGGTCATAGCAACAGGCAAATAATAGAGGCGCCCACGCGCGAAACGCGATTATTGCCTACCATTTTCCGGTGGATCAAACGCATTGTACTGTTTGTAATTGTTGTTGGTTTTATCGGAACGGCGATTTTTGCAGGTTTCGAGATTGGAAAACGCGAGTGGTTCCCTCACTCCATTTTCGAGAAGGTGGACCGGCGGATCGAGAAGGTCGCGGTCAAGGTCGCGCCGGGTCGACCTGCTGTTTATGACCTCGAGCGGCTCTCCTCGCATCTCATTGACCTCGAAGCGGACGTCGCGAAAGTGCCAGTCAGGCGCGTAAGTCCTTATCACACAATCAGGGAGAATGGTGGCGGGCTTACCTCTTTTGGCTCCGACGTCCTATTGCTGCCCTATGACGGGCGCATCTACGCTGCCAGTTCGTCCGAAGATGTCAGGCAGACGGAAGTGACCGTACCCGATACCAACCGCGCCGCCTATGAGGCCTTGGCCGACGATCCGAACAATACAGAATATGAAGTCGAGGCGGGGTACCTGCGATACAACGATCTGGTCCAATTTCCAGGCCCGAACGGTCCAGCCCTCGCGATATCCTACACAGAATATCACCCCGACCAGAAATGTATCACGAATACAGTTGCGCTTCTGGTGATGGACGCTGAAGTAA
The DNA here is from genome assembly GCA_013032095.1 of Ruegeria atlantica. Taxonomy (GTDB): domain Bacteria; phylum Pseudomonadota; class Alphaproteobacteria; order Rhodobacterales; family Rhodobacteraceae; genus Ruegeria; species Ruegeria atlantica_E. The sequence continues at coordinate 139,724 of WQBJ01000009.1, forward strand.
AGTCAATTGACGAGGTTCAGGCCACACCCGACGACTGGCAGGTGCTTTACCGCACTGCGCCTTGCTTGCCCCTGAAAACGCGGCATCTTGCGGTCGAGGGACATATGGCTGGCGGAAAACTCGTCTTCGAAGACCCGTCCACGCTTTATATGACAAGTGGTGACTACCATTTCGATGGAATGCGCTCCGAGGCCGGCCCAGGCATCGCCCAGAACCCTGCGGCCGAATACGGAAAAATATTGGCGATCGACGTAGCCTCGGGTGAGGGAAAGATCGTCTCGATGGGCCACCGAAACCCCCAAGGGTTAACGCTCACGCCTGACGGCACTTTATACACCCTGGAGCATGGTCCAAAAGGCGGTGATGAACTGAACCTTGTGCTCGACGGGGCCAACTATGGCTGGCCGCTGGAATCCTATGGTCTGACCTATTGGGACGCCAGCGCAATTCCGGGTTCATTGAGTTACGGGCGGCATAGCCATTTCGAACGGCCGATATATTCATGGGTGCCGTCAATTGCGGGGTCGGCTCTCACCTATGTGGACGGCTTTCACCCTTCATGGGACGGAGATTTGCTCGCAGCTGCGTTGCTTGATGGGTCTCTGTTCCGGCTTCGCTTTGCAGAGGGTCGGGTAATTTACTCCGAACGTATCGAAGTCGGCACACGCATACGCGACGTGCACCAGCACAGTGACGGGCGGATCGTGCTTTGGACCGATGACCGGGCCATGGTCTTTTTGACTGGTCAGGATCGGCAGAACCGATCAGATTTGTTCGCAAGAAGCGTCGAACATCAGGAGCTTTCCAAACAAAATGCAAAACGGCTGGAAACAGCGATCAGCGCGTGTGCGGAATGCCATTCATTTGAGGTCGGCGACCATGCCCGATCACCTAGCCTCGCTAGAATTTTCGGCAGCAATATTGCTTCAACCGATTATGATGGGTACTCAAGCGGTCTGAGCGCCCAAACCGGAACATGGAACGAAGAGACACTCACAGAGTTTCTGAATGATCCTCAATCTTTCGCTCCCGGTACACCAATGCCTAATCCGGCGTTCGACGACAACAGGCTGATCGCATCTCTGATTGCATATCTCAAATTGGTCAGTGAATCCTTCTGACCGCCCAATTGAGCTGATCGTAGCCTATTCGACGGTCGAAGGGCTTGCTGCAAGGCTAGACATAAACATCGGCTCTCCCGACGCGCACCAAGGTCGGCCCCTGGAACCAAAAAGTGTCATTTGCCGCAAGGTCGAATGCCCATATCGAGACCATAAGGCAGGAGGTTCTGCCGCAAATACTCGTACTTGAGTCTCGGCTGACTGTCCTTGGCAGCTAGTCACCCGGAACTGAATTTGCGATCATTGATTTGAGGCAAATCAGTGTGGTGTAAAATGCGCGGTCGGGCATCAGTGGCAATAGAACTCAGCGATGAGGAACGCGGTTATCTGGAAGCACAGGGCGGAGCGATCCCTGTCAGCCAGGAGCCGGATTGTTCTGTGATGTGCTGATGGTCTGACAAGCAAGGAGATCGCTGCTGAGCTTGGCCATTCTGAGCATACGGTCGACAAGTGGCGGCGTCGGTTTGCCGCGCATCGGATCGAGGGCCTTTCCGACGAGTATCGTTCGGGGCGTCCACGTACGATTTCTGACGCTCAAGTTGCCGAGGTCATCAAGCAGACACTGGAAACTACGCCAAAAGATGCAACCCATTGGTCGATCCGGTCCATGGCCGCCGAGACGGGATATTCGCACACGACGATCCGGCGGATTTGGAATGCCTTCGGCCTGCAACCGCATCGGTTCGAGACCTTCAAGCTGTCCACCGATCCCTTGTTCGTGGACAAGGTGCAGGACGTGGTGGGGCTGTACATGTCGCCTCCCAATCGCGCTATCGTTCTGTGTTTGGACGAGAAATCGCAAATCCGGCACTGGATCGAGAGCAACCCGTCCTGCCAATGGCCCCCGGTATGGCCGAGCGACGGACGCATACGTACATTCGCAACGGAACGACTTCTCTTTTTGCCGCGCTGGATGTCGCAACCGGCGCGGTGCGCGGAAAATGCTATAAGCGCTGCCGTGCAAAGGAGTTTCTGGACGTCCTCAAGGAACTGGACCGTAACTTGCCGGAGGGGCCGGAGATCCATCTGGTGATGGACACCTACGCGACGCAGACGCACAAGACCCCAAAGGTCAAAGCCTGGCTTGCCCGCCGTCCGCACTGGCACGTCCATTTCACGCCAACTTCGGCCAGTTGGCTGAACCAGATCGAACGCTGGTTTGCGGAACTGACCCAAAAGCAAATCCAACGCGGCGTCCACCAACCGTCGCTCAACTCGAGGCCGATATCATGGACTTCATCGAAGCCCACAATGAAAACCCAAAACCCTACAAATGGGTCAAGTCAGTTGACGAAATACTCATCTCCGTCAAACGCTTTTGCCTAAAAACAATGAACCGGACTTCGATTCCGGGTGACTAGACAAATTGAAAGTCGTCAGCGGACAGATCGGAGATCACGACATTCTTCAGGACAATGGTGTTGTCTGCATCGAGCGTAATGGTCGTATCGGTGCCATCCTCGGTCGCCTTCGCCAATACCTCGGCATAGGAGGCAAGGCCAGAGATCGTGTTGAACTCGATGACATCGTCGGTTGCTGCACCAGCCGCGAAATCAATGATCTCGTCATGCCCGAAGCCTTCGGTGAAGACAAAGGTATCGTTGCCACTGCCACCGACCAGGCGATCATTGCCACCCAGGCCCTCAAGCCGGTCGTTGCCGTCAAACCCAACCAGGGTTTGATCATCTGCGGTCGCGGTAAGCGTATCGTCACCGGTCGACCCGCTGAAAATTGATGTGCCCGCGTAGGTCATGTCGATGATGAAATCCTCGCTGCCGTCAGCGGCATCCAGCGCGGCAAGATCACGGGCCAGCACAAGGTAGCTCTCGCCCGCGCTACCCTTAACATCATTCAAACCATCGGCCCCATGGGCCCCGATGAGCAGGTCATCCTGGCCGTCCCCGTCAACATCCCCCGCAGACGCAACCGAATGACCGAGCCGGTCATCGCCATCAGCACCGACAAAACGGTAGGAACTGGTGCCACTCCCGATATACGCCATGTCGATTGTGTAGTCGGTGCTGCCGTCAGCGGCATCCAGCGCGGCAAGGTCTTTGGCCAGGACAAGGTAGCTTTCGCCCGCACCAATCTCGGCATTGCTCACGCCGTCGGCAGTATAGGCCCCGATGAGCAGGTCATCCTGACCGTCCCCGTCAACGTCGCCAGCCGAAGAAACCGAATCGCCGAGCCAGTCACTGTGATCAACGCCGACAAAGCGGTAGGAGTCGGTGCCATTACTACCGATATACGCCATGTCGATCGTGAAGTCGGTACTGCCGTCAGCGGCATCCAGCGCGGCAAGATCCTTGGCCAGCACAAGGTAACTCTCACCTGCCCCATCCACGGCATTGTTCACGCCCTCGGCGCCATAGGCACCGATGAGCAGGTCGTCCTGGTCATCGTCGTCAACATCCCCCGCAGAAGAAACCGACCAGCCGAGATAGTCATTGCGATCAGCGCCGACAAAACGGTAGGAGTCGGTGCCATTACTCCCGATATACGCCATGTCGATCGTGAAGTCGGTGCTGCCGTCAGCGGCATCAAGCGCGGCAAGATCTTTGGCCAGCACGAGGTAGCTCTCGCCCCTATCATCATCGGCCTGAGGAGCACCGATGAACAGGTCGTCCTGGTCATCGTCGTCAACATCCCCTGCAGAAGAAACCGACCAGCCGAGCCGGTCATTGTCATTAGCGCCGACAAACCGGTAAGAGTCGGTGTCGTTAACAAGACCGATATTTGCCATGTCGATCGTGAAGTCGGTGTTGCCGTCAGCGGCATCCAGCGCGGCAAGATCTTTGGCCAGCACGAGGTAGCTCTCACCCGCAGCAATCTCGGCATTGTTCACGCCGTGGGCTGTTTGAGCACCGATGAACAGGTCGTCCTGGTCATCGTCGTCAACATCCCCCGCAGAAGAAACCGACCAGCCGAGCAAGTCATGGACATCAGCACCGACAAACCGATAAGAGTCGGTGTCGTAGACACTACCGATATGCGCCATGTCGATCGTGAAGTCGGTGTTGCCGTCAGCGGCATCCAGCGCGGCAAGATCTTTGGCCAGCACAAGGTAGCTTTCACCCGCAAAACCCTCGGCATAATAGGTGCCGATGAGCAGGTCGTCCTGGTCGTCGTCGTCAACATCCCCCGCAGAAGAAACCGAAATGCCGAGCCGGTCATCGCCATCAGCACCGACAAACCGGTAGGAGCCGGTGTCGTAGACACTACCGATATTCGCCATGTCGATCGTGAAGTCAGTGCTGCCGTCAGCGGCATCTAGTGCGGTAAGATCACTGGCCAGCACAAGGTAGCTCTCGCCCGCGCTACCCTTAACATCATTCACACCATCGGCCCCATGGGCCCCGATGAGCAGGTCATCCTGGCCGTCCCCGTCAACATCCCCCGCCGAAGAAACCGAAGTGCTGAGATAATCATTGTTATCAGCGCCGACAAAGCGATAAGAGCCGGACCAGCCATCGTCATTGATGATCGTGCCAAGCGCCGCAACACCGCCCACCGTCAGCGTGAAGGTTTCATCACTTTCGAAAGCCGTATCCTGCGCCACCGCAACCGTCACATCGAACGAGGCCACGCCCGCTGGCACCGTGATCTTGCCCGCGCTCGCATCGTAGGTCACACCATCGCTGAAGCTCGGCGTGCCGCTGAAGTCGCTGTCCAGCGTCGCGCTGTCGCCCGCCAGCGTGAAGTCGAAGGTTTCCGCAGTCGCACTCGTGCCCGTCAAACTCACCCTATGCACAAGGTCGTCGCCTTCGGTTTCCGTTGTATCGCCGACACTCGCGACACCCACCGCGTCGTCATTGCTGATCGTGCCTGTCGCCTGAACACCGCCCACCGTCAGGTCGTAGCCCTCATCACTTTCTTCGTCACTGTCGTCGATGCTCGATACCGTCACATCGAACGAGATCACGCCCGCTGGCACCGTGATCGTGCCCGCGCTCGCATCGTAGGTCACACCATCGCTGAAGCTCGGCGTGCCGCTGAAGTCGCTGTCCAGAGTTGCGCTGTCACCCGTCAACGTAAAGCCAAAGATTTCCGCAGTCACACTCGTGCCCGTCAAACTCACCGTGTGCACAAGGGCGCTGCCTTCGGTTTGTGTGGCATTGGTGACGCTCGCGACACTCACGTCGTCATTGCTGATCGTGCCTGTCGCCTGAACGCCACCCACCGTCAGGTTGTAACTCTCATCGCTTTCTTCATCGCTGTCCCCGGTGCTCGACACCGTCACGGTGAAGGACAGCACGCCCGCTGGGACCGTGATCGTGCCCGCGCTCGCATCGTAGGTCACACCATCGCTGAAGCTCGGCGTGCCGCTGAAGTCGCTGTCCAGCGTCGCGCTGTCGCCCGCCAGCGTGAAGTCGAAGGTTTCCGCAGTCGCACTCGTGCCCGTCAAACTCACCCTATGCACAAGGTCGTCGCCTTCGGTTTCCGTTGTATCGCCGACACTCGCGACACTCACGTCGTCATTGCTGATCGTGCCTGTCGCCTGAACGCCGCCCACCGTCAGGTTGTAGCCCTCATCACTTTCTTCATCGCTGTCCCCGGTGCTCGTCACCGTCACGGTGAAGGACAGCACACCTGCCGGGACCGTGATCTTGCCCGCGTTCGCATCGTAGGTCACACCATCGCTGAAGCTCGGTGTGCCGTTGAAGTCGCTGTCCAGCGTCGCGCTGTCGCCCGCCAGCGTGAAGTCGAAGGTTTCCGCAGTCGCACTCGTGCCGGTCAATCTCACGGTGTGCACAAGGTCGTCGCCTTCGGCTTGCGTGGCACTGGTGACCGAAGCGATCACCGGCACAGTGGTGATCGTAATCTCGACACTGCTTTCCATTCCGCCCCTGTCGATGGATACAATGGTCAGCGTATCATCTGCGTTGCCTTTATACCTCAAGGTGGCCAGGACCGCGTTGAGCTCCGCAACGCTGTCAATATCGTCTTCATCGTCTTCGCTGGCAGTGTTGAGATGTGTCCGGCTCAACAGCGCCGAAGCCGCATTGAGCACACTGGTGCTCCCGGTGACAGACAACGTCAGGGACTTGGAGCCGTTCCC
>WQBJ01000090.1 GCA_013032095.1 Ruegeria atlantica
ACTGGGTTTCATCGTTGCCTTTCAGCAGCACAATTTCCCGTCTGCACGCTGAACGTCATTCTCGCCGGTTTTTCCTGCCCCCATCCGCGGCGCCGGCTGGAGGAACCTTGCGGTGAGAGGTAAGAGCCTATCGGTCACGGGTTCATTAAAGCAAAACCGGTGGCATGCCCCAAGTAATCACCAGAACGAATATTCTGGAGAATGTCGGATGCAGCCTATCGTTCTTCTTGTCTGGATGCCGATTTCGCTAGAATGCTCCCTCCATGTACTTGCCATCAAACACTCACACAGAATCCATCATTCGATCAAATTATCATTTTTTATAATGTGATAGATTTTTTGAATGACTCATCTTAGATGTTCAGAAAGCCGCGACGAGATTGTAAAAACGAAAACGCTGCCGGGCTGTTAAACGGACCTCTCATTCTCCAGCAAGTTTTCGACGTCGCGTTTCATGCCTTCGATCGCATCAATGAGCAACTGTCTGAACGCATGCGATGTGAGCGCTTGCGTGGTATATCCCGGCGTCAGCACTGATACGCTGTTGCTAATTCTTGGTCGAAACCGCCGGATTGCCAGTTGCTGTGGTCGTTGGTCCTGTAGAAGATAGCTGTATGCTGTGATCATGTCGCAAATCATGTAACACGCACCTGCGGCGACAAATTGCAACCCGGGCAGAAAGGTGCGAAGCTCCAGCCGCTTGTTGAAGGTGCAACCTTCCGAAAGAAATGCTGCCTCTGTTTGCGTCGCAGTGGTGTGCCCTTCGAACAGGACCGCAAGCGGTTTTCCATCCAGATCGCGTGGAGTGATAACTGACGCCGATGCCAGTGGATCGCAAGCCGGGACGGCGCAAACGCATTCCAGATCATAGTCGATCTGGTCAATGGAGGCGCGCGATTCCGGAGTCTCGGAAAACCCGATATCGTACTGTTGCGATGCGATCAGGTCTTCGATGACATCCGAAGACCGCATGATCAACGAAACTTCAAGCTGGTCCTTTCCCGTCAGAAATTCAGTCAAGAGTCGCGGCAAGAAAACACTGGAAGCCGCAGGATGACAGGCAATTCTGAGCTTGCCTTCCTCCAGGAGACGAATGCGCTGAACCGTCTTTTGGGTTCGATCAATTCGTTCAAGAATAGCTTCGGATTCTTCAAAGAAGTAATTTCCTTCCGGGGTCGGCGTGAGCTTTCCGCGTTCACGCACGAACAACGCAAAGCCGAGTTCCTCCTCCAGATTTGCGATCATTGTGCTGACTGCCGGTTGTGTTCGGCCAACAGCGCGTGCCGCTTGAGACACTGAGCCGCTACGCATCACTTCGCGAAATGTTGCCAACTGCCGGATCGTTAGATTCATGATTAAGCATAAGCAGAATTGATGATCTTAAAGATAATTTAGATTTGATTTTATAACCCTTGTCCAGTGACAATCCTTCAAAACTGGCTCCGAGATGCCAAGACCGAGAAACAATGGACAAGTTTGCGAAGTACCTGCTCACAGGCCTGATCCTGATCATCGCTTTAGGTCAGTCCGTGCAAGTCATCACGCGTTACGTTCTCCAGGTCCCGGTCATGGGACTTGAGGAAACCGTGCTCTACCCGACGCTATCGCTATACATCTTAGGGGCGGTCAACGCATCACGCGAGGGCACTCACATCCGGGCGAACGTACTGGAGATCTGGCTCACGACGGACCGGCAGCACATGGTCCTGGCAATCATTGGCGAGATTATCAGCCTGATCATTGGCCTATGGCTGCTGAGTTGGGCTTGGGACTTCACGCGCTATGCCTGGCGGGTCTGGAAGGAAAGCCCAACCCTCTACATCCCGACGTTTTACGCCGATGTGGCGCTCGTTCTCGGGCTAGCGCTGATGATGATTTACACTTCCTTGCACCTTTGGGGCCATGTGCGGAGCATGATGAAAAGGTCAGCCCAATGATTGAGATCGCGCTCCTCGCTATCGCCGTTCTGGTGATCACACTCACCCTGGGCGTGCTGCTGCCCTACTGCTTCGGTGGTGCATTGATGGTGATGTATTTATCGGTGATGTTACCATGAAGGCATGGTGCTCTGGGGTTTCCAGCAGCTCGGCAACCCTGTTCTTCTTGCAATTCCTCTGTTCGTCCTGGCTGGCACGATCATGTCCGAAAGCGGGATCGCGACGTCATTTCTGCGCTTCGTCAACGCGTTCATCGGCCATGTTCGCGGCGGTCTGGGCTTTGTTGCGGCTGTTAGCTGTGCGATCATCGGCGCAATCTCCGGGTCGGGTTTGACAGGTATCGCAGCGATTGGGCCCCACTGATCCCCGAGATGGAAAAGCGCGGATATCCGCGCGAATATGCGACGGCACTTATCGCGAACTCCTCCATTCTGGGTCTACTCATTCCTCCGTCGGTCACGATGATTGTTTACGGATGGGTGACGGATACGTCGATCCTGGCCTGTTTCCTCGCGACCCTCGGCCCCGGCCTGTTCATCATGTTCAACTTCTCGGTCGTGAACCTATGGATGGCACGCAAGTTCAACCTTCATCTCGATGACAAGCCGAGCCTGGGAGAACTGACGAGCGAAGTGACCAAGCGAGACATCAACGCATTTCCCGCGCTGCTCATGCCCGTCATGATCCTGGGCGGGATTTACGGCGGCATCATGACCCCGACCGAGGCTGCTGCGCTTTCCGTGATCTATGCGATCCCCGTCGGCTTCATGATCTACAAGGGACTTCCGTGGGAGAATTTCCTGTCGGCGGGAAAGGAAGCGGCTACCGCGGTTGGTGCGATCATGGTCATGATCCTCTTCTCGATGATCCTCGGACAGATGTATGTCTATGAAAGCATCCCACAGCAGCTTGTCAGCGCGATCTTCGGGATTACGGAAAATAAGGTCATTCTCCTGATCCTTATCAATATTCTGCTATTCTTGGTGGGAATGGTCGTGAACGACGTGACCGCAATCATCCTGATTGCACCATTGCTTCTTCCGCTGATGCAGGCAATTGGTGTCAGCCCAATTCAGTTCGCTGCCATCATGGGCGTGAACACGGCAATGGGTGGTGTGACCCCGCCCTATGCGTCGATCCTCTACCTGGGTGCGCGTATCGGCAATGTGAAGGTCACCAAGGTGATCCCACCCGCCATGATCCTTATTGTGACAGGTTATGTCCCGGTCGTCTTCCTGACATCGCTCTGGCCTGATCTGTCGCTCTTCCTGCCGAGTCTATTCGGCTACTAACCCGATGTTTCAACAAGGAGAAAACCATGAAACATTTCCTGACAAAAACCGCCGCAACTGCCTTGATGGCAATTGCAGGCGTCGCTTCGGCGGCAGAGCTCAAAATGAGTCACGTACGCCCGCAGGATGCAACAATTGATGTTGAACTCCGTGCGTTCGCCAAACAGGTTTCGACGGCTACCGGTGGGGATGTCACCATCAACGTCTTCCCGGCCTCGGCACTGGGTGACTACACCACCGTTCAAGAGCGTATCAGCGTTGGCGCCATCGACATGGCCACCCAGCCCGCCGCAACCGCAGCCGATCGCCGCATGCAGGTCAGCTCGTTCCCATTCCTTGCAAGCAACTGGGATCAGGCACGGGCGATCTACGGTCCGAACGGCCCGTTACGCGAAGTCATGGCGGGACTCTATACTGAACAAAACATCACGATGCTGGCCGCCTATCCAGTCTATTTCGGCGGTATCTCACTCAATACTGATCCGGTGAATCCAGGCGATCCCTCGCAGTCGAACGGCATCAAGGTCCGCGTCCCCGGCATCAAAAGTTTCCAGTTGACCGGTGAGTCCCTTGGCTACATTCCGTCGCCGATCCCGTTCTCGGAAGCCTTCACGGCAATTCAAACCGGCGTGGTTGACGGTGTCATCGGATCGGGTGCCGAAGGTTACTATGCCTCGTTCCGCGACGTAACCAAGGCTTACGTGCCGGCCAATACCCACTTCGAAGTCTGGTACATGATCATTTCGAATGAATCGCTGGCCGAGCTTGATGCTGAGGATCAGGAGGCTTTGAAAGCCGCTGCATCCGAATTTGAAGCGCAGCGCTGGACCGTCGCCGAAGAAGATCAGGGCAAGTGGGAACAGCGTCTGGCCGATGAGCTTGGCACCAATGTCGTCAGCCTCTCGGACGCTGAACTGGCTGCAATGGCTTTAAAGGTCCGCGCCGAGGTGTGGCCTGTCGTACTTGAAGATGTCGGCGCGGAATGGGGACAGGGCATCCTAGACCAGATCGGGAACTAAACCTCCCCCCGACAGGAAGCGGTAGGTCTATCTGTCGCTTTCAGTTTACCCCTCCTGGATAGGCGGAAATCCCGTGGATACGGATTATGCAATCATCGGTGGCGGCGTTGTAGGCCTTTCAATCGCTTGGGGCCTTCTTAAGCGCGGCAAACATGTCGTTGTATTGGACGGCGAAGACGGCAGCTTTCGCGCCAGCCGTGGTAACTTTGGCCTCGTCTGGGTGCAGTCCAAGGGCCTGAACCAACCGCGCTATGCAGAATGGTGCCAGCAGTCTGCAGCAGCCCGGCGTGCACTTGCCGATGAACTTGGCGAAGTCTCCGGCCGCAGCCTCGGGTTTGAGCAAGATGGTGGTTACGATTTCCATTTTTCCGATGAAAGCCTGGAAGAGACCGTGGCGAAATACGAGGTTCTCAAAACAAAGCTGGACGGGAACTATCCGTTCGAGGTTCTGGGCCGTAATGCACTCCGCAGAGAAGAGCCTGAAATTGGTGATGCTGTCGTCGGTGCGATCCTTCACCACCAGGATGGGCATGTGAACCCTTTGCACTTGCTCCAGGCCCTGGCGCAAAGCGTCTTGAGGTTGGGTAGGAAGGTTCTGACCGGAAAGACGGTGACCTCAGTCAATAACCCCTCTGGTTTCTTGGTGAAATGCAGTGAAGGAGAGATGGTCACAGCTGACAAGGTCGTTCTGTCAGCAGGGCTGGGAGCTGTCGATCTTGGCCCCATGATGGGGTTTCGCGCACCGGTGTCACCCCTGCGAGGCCAGAATATTATAACCGAAAAACTTCCGCGATTTATCAACCGGCCTTCTCTTTATGCACGACAAGTCAACGAGGGTGGCGTCCAGATCGGCGTCAGTACCGAAAAATCGGGGTTCGACGACGGTGTCACCGTGGACACGCTTGCGGCAATCGCAGCGAAGGCGCTTGAGGTCTACCCGTGTCTGAAGCGCGCACAAGTCGTGCGCACTTGGGGTGCCCTCAGGATCATGTCCCCCGATGGGCTGCGGATCTACCAGGAAAGCCGCGACATGCCGGGTGCTTTCCTGGTGACCTGTAATAGTGGCGTATCGCTGGCCGCTGCGCATGCGCGCTTCCTTCCCGACTGGTTGGAAGGTGCTGACACAGCCCCTGACTTGGAGGTGTTCCGTGAAGACCGCTTCGCCTTTTAAATTCATCTCACCGCCGAATTCACTGGTTACAGTATGCTTCGATGGCAAGGAGTACCAACTCCCCGAATGTGAAAACTTGGCAGCCGCATTGCTGGCCGCTGGTGTTCAAAGCATCCGCCAAACGCCGGCTTCAGGCGCCCCACGCGCTCCGTTTTGCATGATGGGGGCGTGTTTTGAGTGCCTGGTTGTCATTGATGGAGCAACCCGACAGTCATGCACAACCGAGGTCCGTGAAGAGCTCGTCGCGGAAAAGACCAAACTGGTTGGAGGGCTTGATGATGGCGGAAGTTAACCTCGCTATCATTGGCGCGGGGCCTGCCGGGATGGCTGCAGCCACCGCAGCCGCCGAGGCGGGTTTGTCCGTCACGCTCCTTGACGAGCAAAGCCGTGTCGGCGGCCAGGTTTATCGTGATATTGAACGCGCTACGGGCAAACGCGCCGAGATTCTGGGACAGGACTATCTCGCGGGTCGTGTGCTTGCAGAAAAACTGTCTGAACCTGAAACTTCTTATGTTCCGAACGCGACCGTCTGGCAGGCGGCTCAGGACGGCATGCTTAGCTACTCGACCGATGGCGTCGCGAAACAGATCACGGCTGACCGCGTTCTGATCGCAACCGGTGCGTTGGAGAGGCCCGTTCCACTCCCGGGATGGACCCTGCCCGGTGTCATGATGGCTGGAGCGGGGCAGATCCTGCTCAAACAATCCGGCGTCCTTGCCAAACGCGCCGTGATCGCCGGAGCCGGTCCGCTGATCTACCTGATCGCCGCACAGATGGTGCGCGCCGGAACACCACCATTGGCTATTGTGGAAACGCAGACGTGGGCAGACTTCATTCAGGCCCAGAAGCACCTTGCCGGCGGGTTTCGCGGGTGGCGCTACTTGTCCAAAGGACTGGGCTTGATCGCTGAATTGAGGCGTGCCGGTGTGAAGCGATACCAAGCTGCTTCCAACCTTTCAGTCGAAGGGGGAGCACATGCCGAAGCCGTGGTCGTGGACCACCGCGGAAGAGCCGTCCGGATCGGCTGTGACACCGTGTTCTTGCATATGGGGGTCGTCCCCAACACTCAGTTGAGCCGGGCCATGAACCTTGATCATGAATGGTACCAGACACAACACTGTTTCCGCCCGATTACTGACGAATGGGGACGAAGCTCGGCAGAGCGTGTTTTCATCGCCGGTGACGGAGCGGGTATTTTCGGTGCCAAAAGTGCAGAGATCGTCGGCCATATCGCATCGCTCAAGATCGCCGTCGATTTGGATCGGATCAACGCGGCGGAATTTGAGCGCCGGGTTCGCCCCCTCATCCACGCCTCGGCAAGGGAACGTGCCATCCGCCCCTTTCTGGACGTCGCTTATCCCCCGTCGAAAGAGATCATGTCACCTGAAGACGCCACGATTGTCTGTCGCTGCGAGGAGGTCACCGCCGGTGACATTCGCAAGTACGCGTCAATGGGCTGCGAGGGACCGAACCAGACAAAAGCCTTTGGTCGACCAGGGATGGGCCCTTGCCAGGGACGCTACTGCGGATTGACAGTTTCGATGATACTGGCGGAAGAGAACCATCGCACAATGAATGAAACTGGATACTATCGCATCCGCCCCCCGATCAAGCCTTTGACCCTTGGGGAACTGGCTCAACTGGACGAGACCGGAGGCGATGGAGAAGAAGGAATGGACCTGGGATGACTGAACGCATCGACACCGCCACCCAAAGGAGCAAAATCGCCAAACACGACGGCGTGGCCTACTTGTGTGGTCAGGTCGGAGAGGGCGAGGCGTTGCCGAACAGACCGCGGACTGTCCCGCCCGAGTCGATGCGCTCTTGGTGAAAGCAGGGTCATCACCGGAACAGGTGCTGCAGGCCATCCTCTGGAGGGCGGGCATGTCCGATTTTGCCGATATGAACGGGGGGCGGGATGCGTGGGTTCCGCAAAGCCACGCGCGCGCGCGTGCCTGTGACGAGGCCAAACTTGCAAGACCGGACTCAAAGGTCGAAATCATTGTGACGACTGCGTATTGAGTTGATGGAACTCCACCTCCCCAAAAAAAGGATCGGTCGTTGCAGGCTGATCCAACTGAGATTGATTGCTCTGGCCTGCTCTGCAGTGATCCAAACGGAAGGTCATGACCAGCTAAAGTTTCCGCTGTATGTGCTCGCGGCATGAAACCTTAATGCTAAAGCTGCGAGTTTCGTTTATCTCTAATTCAGTCGCAAGGATGTGTTTACCCGAAGGTTTGGGGATGACGGTCTCAACATGTGCGGAAAGGTTTTCGGACTGGCACAGGTCCCCGGAAGACTTGAAGACGTTTGTTGCACCGGCCATTCGGCATGTTGAACAGCGGCGGACAGCAGACGCCTCCATAGACGGCTTGCTGTCGGGGGGGAACACAAGACGGGTTGGATGCTTTCGGAGGAAGCCGGTTTTGACAAGCCGTATTGGATAAAGTCGCTGCTTGGGCGTTCCTTCTTGTCTGCCGATGCGCTGTGGGACTTTGTTCACAAATATGCCATTGACGCTCTTGACGATCCTGAAGGTGTTCTTGTCGCGGACGAGACCGGCTTTTTGAAAAGGGCGCGCATTCGGTCGGGGTTGCCCGACAGTATTCGGGTACAGCGGGGCGAAGAACCCGACACTACCATCTAGATAAACTGAAAGTCGTCGACGGACAGATCGGAGATCACGACATTCTTCAGGACAATGGTGTTGTCCGCATCCAGCGTGATGGTCGTATCGGTGCCATCCTCGGTCGCCTTCGCCATTACCTCGGCATAGGAGGCAAGGCCAGTGACCGTGTTGAACTCGATGACATCGTCGGTCGTGAAATCAATGATCTCGTCCTGCCCGAATCCTTCGGCGAAGACAAAGGTATCACTGCCGCTGCCACCAACCAGGCGATCATTGCCACCCAGGCCCTCAAGTCGGTCGTTGCCGTCAAACCCAACCAGGGTTTGATCGTCCGCCGTCGCGATGAGCGTATCGTCGCCGGATGATCCGCTGAAAACTGATGTGCCGACATAGGTCATGTCGATGATGAAGTCCTCGCTACCGTCAGCGGCATCGAGCGCGGCAAAATCACGGGCCAGCACAAGGTAGCTCTCACCGACATTATTCTCGGCATTGCTCACGCCGTCGGCAAAACTAGCGGCAATGAGCAAGTCGTCCAGGCCGTCGCCGTCAACATCTCCCGCGGATGAAACTGGCCCGCCGAGATAGTCATCGCCATCAGCGCCCACAAAACGGTAGGAGCCGGTACCACTCCCGATATGCGTCATGTCGATCGTTAAGTCGATGCTGCCGTCAGCACCATCGAGATCCTCAAGATCTTTGGCCAGCACAAGGTAGCTCTCACCCGAATAAGGCTCGGCATTGCCCAGGCCTTCCGCATATTGAGCACCGATGAGCAGGTCGTCCAGGCCGTCGCCGTCAACGTCTCCAGCCGATGAAACCGACGCGCCGAGCCGGTCATATTCATCGGCACCCACAAAACGGTAGGAGCCGGTGCCGTCGACACCACCAATATACGCCATGTTGATCGTGAAGTCGGTGCTTCCGTCAGCGCTATCGAGCTTCTCAAGATCCTTGGCCAGCACAAGGTAGCTCTCGCCCGCATCGATCTCCGTATTGCTCACGCCGGCGGCAAACAAAGCCCCGATGAGCAGGTCGTCGTAGTCGTCGTCATCAACATTCCCCGCAGAAGAAACCGACCAGCCGAGACGGTCATTGAGATCAGCGCCGACAAAACGATAGGAGCCGGTGTCTTCGACACCACCGATATTTGCCATGTCGATCGTGAAATCGGTACTGCCGTCAGCGGCATCCAGCGCGGCAAGATCTTTGGCCAGGACGAGGTAGCTCTCGCCCGTATCATCATCGGCCTGACGAGCACCGATGAACAGGTCGTCGTGGTCGTCGTCATCAACATCCCCCGCAGAAGAAACCGACCAGCCAAGACGGTCACCGCCATCAGCGCCAACGAAACGATACGAGTCGGTGTCTTCGACACCACCGATATTTGCCATGTCGATCGTGAAATCGGTGCTGCCGTCAGCCTTATCAAAATCTTCAAGATCTTTGGCCAGCACAAGGTAGCTCTCGCCCGAAACACTGTCGGCATAATAAGCACCGATGAACAGGTCGTCGTAGTCGTCGTCATCAACATCCCCCGCAGGAGAAACCGACCAGCCGAATTTGTCATAGCTGTCAGCGCCGACAAAACGATAGGAACCGGTGCCGTCGACGCTACCGATATTTGCCACGTTGATGGTGGAGTCGGTGCTTCCGTCAGCGCTATCGAGCTTCTCAAGATCCTTGGCCAGAACGAGGTAGCTCTCGCCCGCATAAGGCTCGGTGCTGTTTACGCCGTCGGCCCTATATGCACCGATGAGCAGGTCATCCTTGCCGTCCCCGTCGACATCCCCTGCAGAAACAACCGAATTGCCAAGCTCGTCATTGTCATCAGCGCCGATAAAACGGTAAGAGTCGGTGTCGGTGCCTAGACCGATATTCGCCATGTCGATCACAAAGTCCTTACTGCCGTCAACGGTATCAAGGGCTTCAAGATCCTTGGCCAGCACAAGGTAGCTCTCGCTCGCATAGCGTTCAGCCCCGTATGCACCGATGAACAGGTCGTCGTAGCCGTCGCCATCAACGTCCCCCGCAGAAGAAACCGACACACCGAACCGGTCATTGTCATCGACACCGACAAAACGGTAGGAACCGGACCAGCCATCGTCATTGATGATCGTGCCGGGCGCCGCAACACCGCCCACCGTCAGCGTGAAGGTTTCATCACTTTCGAAAGCCGTATCCTGCACCCCCGCAACCGTCACATCGAACGAGGTCACACCCGCCGCAACCGTGATCGTGCCGTCGCCGTTGTCTGTCACGTCGGAGCCGAAGCTCACCGCACCGTAATCACCAGCTTCGGTGCTCTCATCCGTCAGGCTGAAGGTGAAGCTCTGCGCACTGTCCACCGCATGACTCAGGCTTACCGAGAACACCAGGTCGCTGCCTTCCGCAGCACTCGCAGACCCGACCGAAGCGATCACCGGTACATTGTCGCGAACCAACAGTACGTAATTCTCAATACTGAGGTAGTCGTGCTGCGGTCCAAAATAGTCACCTGACGTATAGGTGCCTTCTGCCTTGGGATCGGACCGTTGCGCCCCGGCACCGTGTACATCGAGAAAACCTCCCACAGGATTGCCCTGCGAATCGGACGCCTTACCCAGGGCTTCGAGGAAGGAGATATAAACCGCCGAGTCGCCCTCAACACCCGTGGCCCCCATTTCTACATGGGTCGTGCTGGTCCAGTGATAGCTATAGTAAAAGTCTTCTGGCACCCAGTCTTTTGCGATTGTCAACTGAAACAACTCATCAATCGCTGGTGAGAAGGTCGCACGGGGTGAACGGGAATAGTCTACAATGCTTTGCAGTTCCTTCGCATTGGGCAGTCGCCAGTCGTTATAGCCCAGCCAGTTGGTTTCATTTTTTTCCTGCACATAGGCCAGCGCAGTTTCCCAGTTCATGCGGTCCGCACTGTCCTGCTG
>WQBJ01000091.1 GCA_013032095.1 Ruegeria atlantica
TGCGAAATTCAACGCTCCGGCAACCTCTAACCCACTGAAAATACATAACCCGGGTGATGAAGCCACCTCAAATCAGCGCCCGAACTGTCGAACTCCGGGTGCCCGTAGTAATAAGATTCGCTGTAAGCCCGTGATCCCGGAAGGTCGTACCCATCGTATTTTTGAAACTGCGTCAATCCACACAACGAAAGCTTTCAAGGGGCTGTGCTAAAAAGGCAGATTGGCCGCAGAAATGATCGAGCGGGCTCGTCAGTATGGGCGACACGGCTTGTGTCGGATCGCGACACTGCTGAGAGATACGGGTTGGTAGGTCAATGACAAGAGCGTGCCAGCCCGCTATGACAGGTATCCGAAGGTATTCCTCTCCGCCATCGCTGCCTCTGCCATATTCCGGATGTGAAACAAAAACACACTCTGAACCTAAGGGTGCGACAACTTTTATTCGGTCAACGCGAAATTTCGCAACAAATCCTACGAACGAGTGTCCGAACTCACACCAAATTCAAGTTTAACTCAAAGACTGCAACAATAGCTCGATCCATGAAAACTAAAATCGAAACCCTACTCGGGCAGAAAGCAAGCCCAGGTCAATGCTTGTTTCATCATTCGCCTCTTCAAACTTACCACTTAAATCTCGGTATGAATACTCACCGCCTATAAACCAACGTTCTGAGAAATTGTACTCCAGCCCCACACCAATGTTAAAGCCATCTAGCGTAGTTTGGCTTTCTCTGTTTTCAAAATTCCTGCTGGGGTGGACCCGGAATCTGGACCACGACCATCCTAACGCACCATAGTACAGAAAATTACCTTGAATAAGGCCAAACCGACCACGAATATCGGCAACATCAAGAACTTCCCTGTTCTCTCTTCCCGAAGAGCTTCGTTCCGACACGTCAATTAGGTTCGAATACCGAAATTCTGCACCATAAAAGTATCTCCCCCTCAACACGTTGTAGCCAAAAGCTGCGTTGAGGCCTCGTCCGGATCCTGCATCGAAATTACTGGTTTCAGTCCCGCCGGATAAAATTGGAAACTCTGATGTTCCGCTTGCGTTTGCCGCAGCGAGTTCCAGAGCAACGTATGAGCCCTGCACAAATGAAACTTCCTCAGTTGGTTCTTCAGCAAAGGCTTCGAAGGGCGATAGTAGCAAACTCAGAATGCTAAGTGCGAGTGTGGTGATTTTCATTTTCGAACTTCCTAAAATTTTTTGTATGAATACAACAAATTAACCGCCTCCCTTCAGGCTTACTCTCGATGATCCTCTAACGTAACGCACCGTCCTGGCAAGTTATTTAGCCTGAAAAATGCATAAACCCATACGAAGAGAGATTTTTTGCAACTTTTGAGAAGAGCAAGATTTTTTCCTTTGCTCCTGGCTTTCCTTCAAAACTTGAAGGACCAAATAGGAATTGATCCGAGGGACCAATTCCTCGACGAACGGGGTCGTGAAGGCCAGTTGCGCTGCAACAAGGACGGTATAAACACCAACTTGCATGCATTCCGCGATAGACCGATCTTGGTGAAACGGTGGCCCAGCTCGACGATATTGCTCAAGTATTTCCACCTCACCATCCCGATTTAGGTCGGGCAACCACAGCATCTTAGCTTTTTTGTTGGTGGCCTTGATGACCGCGGTGTCGGCACCGCGAAAGCATGAAATCACGAGTCTTGCTTTGTTTGCCGACCAATGCTTGGGTTCAAGATCTTCATCAGTTTGGCAACCCAATTACAAGACAGATAAAATTTGGGTGGTCAAATCTATGCACCCAATCCCATGCCGACATATATTTTGGCATCGCGAAAACTGCGTATTGCGTTGCTCGGTCGGTGTCTTCAAAATGACCATTGGCTAAAGCTGCCATTTTCTTCGTTCTTCTCAAAAGAATTACGACTGGGATTAAGCAACTTGCATTTGGAGAGCCCCGACGTCGAAGCGCCCTAACTCTCACATCATTCAAAGAGACGTCCAAACTTGGGGTTGGTGTCCTCAATGCCCGCCAACCGAAGCATGTGCCAGGCTAGGGCTTGGTTGCTTGAAATCACCGGTATCCCGGTTTTCTGCTCCGCCTGGGCGATCACATCTAGGCATCGCAGGTTTGTGCAGGAGACAACAACGGCATCACAGGGCGATTGCGCGGCGACCTTCTCGACGGCTTCAAGGATAGATGCTTTTGTGATCCGAGCGACAACGCGGTCATTGCCTTCTTCAAACGAGCCGAAACCCGCAATTTCGAACCCTGCCTCCTCAAGCTTTGAACGCATCCCGGCAGATACCTCTGGGATGTAAGGCGTTACGAAGGCCAATCGCTTGGCCTCCAGATGCCGAGCAGCGGCGATGATTGCCGCCAGCGGGTTGGTGACGCAAGCGTCAGGGCATACGGTTTCGATGGCGCGGGCAACATTTTCAGATCCAATCACCGTCGAAGCTGACGTGCAGCCAAATCCGATGGCATCAAAGCTGAGCGATGACGGTAATAGCCGCGCTGTCGCAGGAAGGTCCTGCTCCATTCGTGCCAGGGTGTCGGGCCGGATTTCGGGCACCATTGGGATCCTGCTGTGGTAAAGCGCAACCCCTGTGAGGTCCATGATACGGGAAAACTCTTGCTCCAGCGTTTCGTCCGTCTCAAGGACAATCACACCAAGATTTGCTCGTGTACCGATGCCGTCGTCAGTTTGAAAATCAAGCTTCATATTGGGCCTCAGATGGTTGGAAGCTCGGGCGCGGCGCGCTCGGTCAGAAGTTCTGCGCCACCTGCGCGCACTACTATGTTCTCTTCGTGTACCATAATCCGGCCGTCGCCGTAGCCAAGCGAAGGTTCAAGGGTCAGCACCATATTCTCTGTAAGCTCGGTCGAATCCCAGTTCGTGTGCGACGGCCATTCGGTCAGTTGCATACCAAGCCCATGGCCCAACCTGCCAACGTCACCGCCTTGATCGTCCAGCTCAGCGATCACTTTCTGCATCGCATGAAATAGATCGCGGCAAGTCGCGCCTGGGCAGGCAGCGGCAATCCCGGCCTCGGTCGCGCGCCAAAGCACGTCATAGGCGCGGCGTGAGGCATCATCCGCGTTGCCAATGGCCCAGTTCCGATCAAAGTCGCAGAAATATCCATCCCAGTTGGCACCAGAGTCGAGCATCAGGATATCCCCACGCGCCAGCGGGCGACGCGACGGGGGCGAGATGACGTCGTGATATCCACCCTTGTCTGCACCCCCGACAAGGTAGGGAACGTCATCTGCACCTTGTGCCAAACCTTCACGTCGAAACGCCCTAAATACATCTTCGAGAGGCTTGCCTTGGTGGGCGAATTCCGGCACCCGTGCGAATGTTCGTGAACCGATGGCGCAGATATGCGAAAGCTTTTCGATCTCGGCCTCAGATTTCACCATGCGCAAGCTGCGAACGATATCTGTGGCGTCTACAATTGCGAGTCCCTTGAGGCCAGCTATCAGCCGTTCATAGTCGCCCAGCGGCATCCGCAGGTGGGTTTCGTGTCCCTTCATTAGGCCAATTGTCTCGCCCCGTCCGGCATAGGTGGACAAAAGATCGGTCAAAAGCCCGACGCCATCATCTTGAGGCGCAGGGGCGCTCCACGTGCGGATATCAGTGATCCAGGTGCGGCGCATAAGATCGGCCCCAATCTCGGGGATGATCGCAATAGGTTTACCCGCTGCGGGTATGAACAGGAACCACGGGCGGGTTGGGCTTTGCCAGAACAGCGTGTGAAACCCGGTAAAATAGCGCACGTCCGGTTCAGTGGTCAGCAATATGCCAGCCATACCGGCTTCTGCCATTTTGGCTTGTGCTGCCTCGGTACGGGTTGCGTATTCCTCATTGTCGAAGCCGCGTCTTAGGGCATTCATGAATGGTGATCCTTTTGAAGCGGCAGTCTGTCTTGGACAAGTTTGACCCAAAACTCTGTACCTATGGGTAGCAGGGCATCATTGAAATCATAGTCAGAGGCATGGAGCGGTTGGGCATTTGGTCCGGTCTCGCCATTGCCCAGCAACAGAAAACAGCCCGGCACGGCGGCCGAAAACTGTGCGAAGTCTTCAGAAAAGCTCATCGGATCGCGGTCCCGGATCAGGTCGCAACCGGCGGATTCAGCGGCACGGTATACCGCCTCGACCGGTGCTTCGGAGTTGATGGTCTCTACGAATTGGGTGTCGAAAGCCACCGATGCCTTGATGCCGTGCGCTGCCGCCACCCCTTCGGTGATCTGGCGCATGAAACGCTCAATGGCGATGCGGTCCTCGGGCGATCTGGCGCGAAAATCACCCTTGAGAGTGGCGTTTCCAGGCAAGACGTTTCTCTGGCCATCGGTCAGGAACTCCGTGACGGAAATGACTGCGCCGGATGCGGGCGCGAGTTTTCGCGCCACCACGGTCTGCAATGCGAGCACGATCTCAGCACCAACGGTTATGGCATCGACGCCGGTTTGCGGCATGGAGGCATGGCCACCCTGCCCTTGTACATCAATCTCAAACAGCGTTTCGCTGTTGCAGATGATACCGGTACGCGTCGAAACCTGACCGGTGGGCGCTCCGGGCAGATTGTGGATTGCATAAACTTCATCGACCGGAAATTGCTCTAGTACGCCTTCGTCGATCATGGCACACGCGCCAAGGCCATGCTCTTCGTTCGGCTGGAACAGAAAGACAACGGTACCGTCGAAGGCAGGATCTTGCGCCAGACGTTCCGCCGCACCAAGCAACATTGTCGTATGACCATCATGACCGCACGCGTGCATCACACCCGGTGATGTCGAGACGTAGTCATGTACGGAGGTTTCGGTGATCGGCAAGGCATCCATATCGGCACGTAACCCGATGGCCTTATTGCCGCCACCGGATCGGAGCACACCAACTACGCCTACGCCTTCGTGAACCTCGATCCCAAGTGCTCGCATTCGGTCGGCAACAGTTGCCTTAGTTCGTGTCTCTTGGAAACCCAGTTCAGGGTTCCTATGCAGATCCTGCCGAAGCTCGATCAGACGTGTCTCAAAGTTACTCATTTCGTCATCCGCGTGTGAGTTCCATTGGTTCTACACAGTAGCAATGCACAAATTGCATCAAGTTTACGCGCACCAGACAGAAAAACTTGCACCAAGCGGCGTTTCCAGATGGGTTTGCATACAAGTTCTATGATCCGCTGGGGAACGGTCGACTCAACGCGCTGCACTCAGTGCCAGTGCAATTGCAATGTGTTCAGATCGGTAGGTCCAGGCCGATTTTTGTACGATCCATCGCAACAGATGTGCGGAATCTGCGGACATTAGAGTTGTCGAAGAACAATCGATGGGTCAAATCCTCGAAATCCTGCATGTCCCGGGCAACACAGACGAGAATGAAGTCAGCGTCACCAGTCACGTAGTAACATTGCTGAACTTGCGGCTCGTTTCTGGCACGCTTGCGGAAAAGGTCGAGTTGCTGCAGCGACTCCCGGTCAAGCTCCACAAGAACAATGAATGTCATCTTGCAGTCGAAGCGCGACGGATCGAGGACAGCGACCTCTTTTAGGATCATGCCGGATTCCCGCAGCCGTTTGAGCCGCCGCTGCACGGACGGAACTGAAAGGCTGCACTCCTGCGCCAGTTGTTCAAGCCCGATTCGACAATCCTTCTGAAGCGTTCTGAGAATTGTCGTGTCTGCATCATCAAGTTCTGCACTCATGAAAAATCTCCGCAACTTTGAGGAAAATGGTGAAATTGTTTATCAGGTGTAGTGCCAATTTCGAAAATTTAAAACAGGCAATTCATGCAAAATCTCTACTCACAATAAAAGCGGATGAAAAACACATGACATTTACCGACGACCTCAGCTTTGCACCGGATTTTGCCCGCGCTCTGGAGTTTTTTCAGGCACAGGAAAACTATGCTGTTTCACCGCTGATCGAATTCAAAGGTCCTGGTGGTCTGAGCGTTTACGCCAAGAATGAAACGCAACGTATGGGGCTAGGCGCCTTCAAAGCGTTGGGTGCGCCATACGCCGTTGCGCGGATACTTGAAGAAGCGTGGCAGAAAGAAACAGGTGAAACTCTTTCCCTCGTGCGCATGAGAGATGCCGATTTTCAGGATTTTGCAGCAACTTATACCTTCGTCTGCGCCAGTGCTGGAAATCACGGCATGGGCGTTGCAGCCGGGGCGCGGATGATGGGGGCCGGGGCACGGATTCACCTTGCGAAAACCGTGCCTGAGGGGTTTGGCGATCGGCTTAGGGCACTTGGTGCGGACGTGGTGCGCTCGGGCGACGTTTATGACGAAAGCGTCGCAGCGGCCATCGCCGACGCTGAAACAACGGGTGCCACACTTTTGGCGGACGGAACCTGGCCCGGCTATACCGAGATCCCGAAATTGGTGATGGAGGGGTACTGCGTCATCGCCGAGGAGATGCGTCAGCAGTTCGAAGTCTCCGGCCTCTGGCCAACACATGTCTATCTACAGGCCGGTGTCGGTGGGCTTGCCGCCGCGATGTCCCACATGATCCGCCTGAATTGGGCAGAACAACCCGAACTGATCGTCGTCGAGCCCAGTGCAGCCGCCTGCTTGAAGACAAGCAACCTGGCCGGGCAACCCACCCGCAGTGATGGGCCAGACTCAAACATGGGTCGCCTTGACTGCAAGGAACCCTCGATTGTGGCCTGGAACGTGCTCGAACGCTGCGACGTAAATTACGAAACGCTTTCCGAAGAAGAAGGCGTGGCAGCGGCTGAAGCTGTGACGGCACTTGGCATCGCGACCACACCATCTGGTGCGGCCGGTTACGGGGCCCTGTGCAAGAGAGCCACCGACCAAGGCAACGCCAGGGAAACGCGCCCTCTTGTCATCATCTCAGAGGGCCTCGCATGAGCGGGCAAGAAAGGACCAACAGAATGATATCTACCTTTCGCAAGCTTTTCTCTTCGACGCTGCTTGTCGCCGGTCTTTCTTGGCGTATGAACGGGTCATATGAGAAAGTGGAGCACGAGTAGGTTTACCTCCATCAAGCCGTTGACAATACCGGACAGACGCAGGATTTCATGCAATCCAGGCCCATGAACAAGGGCGGGTTCTGTTGCAAATATATGGCTGTTGACGCACTTGGGCTTAGCGCGTGAATAGCTTTCGACCCTAACTAGCCGAAAGCCAGTTCATGATTTCTTTCAAAGGCGCACAATATCCCAGGGAAGTGATCCTGTTTACGGTGTTTTTCTATGTCCGATACGGAGTGTCGTACCGGGATCTGGAAGAGATTATGGGTGAACGAGACGTATCGGTAGATCACACCACGCTGAACCGTTGGGTTGCTCGATACTCTTGCGCCATTGCAGAAGCTGCGCGTCGAAACAAGCCGACCGCGACGAAGTCCTTGGCTCGAATGATGGAGATCAACGGCCTTCCCAGCAAGATTGTCATCGGTAAAAGCGGAGCCAATACTGCAGGCATCAAGGCTATCAACAGAATGCTCAAAGGGTTTGGCCGCCCAACTCCAATCGAAATGGTGAGGCGGAAATACTTGAACAACATCGTGGAACAGGATCACCGTTTCATCAAGCGACGAACTCGACCTATGCTGGGGTTCAAAGTCTTCGCTTCAGCAGCGGCAACGTTGGACGGAATTGAAGTGGCACATATGATCCGCAAAGGTCAACTCACGCCCGGAATCTGCCCGTTTCGCCAGTTCGCGGAACTCGCTTCCTAAACCCACTGATACGGCGCGCTCTCTTCATCCAACCAAAACTTCGCGACAGTACCCACTGCTCAATGCAGTCACTATCTACACGTGCTTCTTCGCCGTTGGCGCGTTGTGCATTTTCGCAATTCTTCGTGCAGCGAGTGCTCTATAGCGCTTCCGGATAGCGTATCGTCAAAGGGATTTCTTGATGTGGCTCGAGAGAGTCGTACGGATGCGAGATATGCCCCGGCAGAGTCGGGCGTCTGGTAAAGAATATCAGCATATCGCGCGTTGCACGCTTAGCTTGGTCAACTTGATGAACTGACGACACCGAGTGCTTACGTTCCGTATCCACAATAAGGAGGGTGTCAAGAACATGCTTATGTTGGGCATAGCCAGCTACTAATGACTGATCGGTTTCAGTCCAGGGAATTCCGGTCTTTTGCTCCATAAAGTGAACTTCTGAGCGGGCGCTATCATCGGACATATTAGTGGAGTTCAGGAAAGTAGTCATCGTGTGCTCGACGCCATCTGTGTGAACACCTTCCATTGCAGGCTCACCGACCAAATCGGCCTGTGTGATGGTTCGCAAGTTGAACACGGTAGAAACCCATCGAGATGACTCATGATCTAGCGCTCGACGCGGTTGTATTTTCATACCTTCAATCAGCAACGCTTGGAAGATGAGCAATGCTTGAAAGGCGGTATTAGCTTGCAGGTCATCCTGAATTCCTCTGAAGTATCGGACTTTTTCAGAATCATGGCGAACAAAGTCCTCTCCCGCAGACAACGTAAAAGGCTGGAAGCACGTTCGGGTGATAGTCTTCTCAGAATAGTCGATGACAAATCGACCGTTGCGAGACTGGCGGAATGGGAGAGTTGGATCGCCAAACAGACTATCGCTCACGGTCTTGAGGCTCTCGACGTCTTCGGGCTGTGCGCCCAGATCGGTAATGATCGCTGCCATTTCAGAACCAGGAATGAACTTGAAACGATTGAGTTGATAATCGGCTCTAACGTGATTCAGCTTTTCAACCACGTTGGATGAAAGGTGTCGACCAGCTAGTGAAAATTCGCTCAGGGTATTCATCAGGTTCAATTGCCTCAAATTAGGACTTGGAAAAACGACTCGGGTTAACACGTTGTTTAGATGTCAGATTACTTTTGACGAGGTGGTCTCTTGCTCCTTGCCAGTAGTCTCATTTTGATTTACCCCTTAACGCAACACTCAACTTTAACGCAAGTCAATTTAAAATCACTCTCCTTTTATTCCACCTCTACCGCTAGGCGGAGCAGATCATTTAACGCAATGAATTGAGAAGCCATGACCCTTAGCAAACAAAAACCGATTGGCCATGCCGCTCCGATTGTGGAGCATGATGTTCGGTCCATTGTTAATCCGAAGATACCTAACCTACGTCAGATCTCGGACATAGAGTCCGCCACAAAACTCACAGTACATTACTCATTGGTGCTGGGATTAGGAGTATTATCATACCAATCAAGCTGGTTAGCTTGGCCTGTAATATGGCTTCTTTCCGGCTTGCTGTTGAGCGCATCACTAGCGATTGCTCATGAAGCACTTCATCAGCATCTATTTTTGAGGAGAACACTCAATCGGTGGGTTGGTGTAGCTGTCTCTACAGTAATCCTAGTGAACTTTCATCTGTACAAGTTGCACCATCTGCAACACCACAGCCACACGGGAGACGATGAGGATTCTGAATCATGGGAGCTCTATTCAAACCCTCTTCACTATTTTCGCGCAATGACAGGCTTCAGTTTTCTTTTTGGTCAAATGAGGTTGTGCCTCCAATGCGCTGTTGGCTCCTATCCCCCCTATGTAAGGAGCGACAGAAACAAGCATAGCATAAAAACCGACAACATCGTTCTGTCTGTTTGGGTCTGCGCTGCCTTGGTCTTGACAGTTTTTTGGCCGCTCACAATGGTAACAGTGTATTGGGGTCCTCTTTCAACATGCTATTTTTGGGTCATGCTGGTTGGCCTGCCTGAGCATTACAGTTGTACCCACTCCTCCGACTGCCCTAAAAACACACGTTCGATATCTTCAAATTGGCTCTTTCGAGCGATTATTTGGAATTCCAATTACCACGCAGAACATCATCTGTTCCCGACCATTCCCGGTCGACATTTATCGAAAGTAAATGAGCTTATTAGAGACAAGCTACCAAACTGTGAAAAGTCGTACATACGTTGGCACTTTCATGTTCTCAAAGGTCTCATAGCAAACTCACGTGCCCGCCAAGCGGAAAGGTGAAAATTATGGCTGAAATAGGAAGTGCTTCTGTGGATGAACCGCCTCGGCTCCGAATACTAGGGCTGCCCAAATACCCTTTGTTACTTATATTCGTTGAGTTTTTGAATAACGCTGCCACTTTCATGTCGTTTCCTCTACTATCGGTGTATTTGACAAATCAACTGGGCTTCTCTTCGTTTTCAGTCGCTACAGTGCTGACGATCAATTTGCTTGCCGCTCGCCTTTTGCCAATCATCGCTAGTCCGTTTTCGGATAGATATGGACGGCGGCGGTTCATGCTATTGGGTCTGGTGGTACGAGCACTAGCATTTTGTGGGCTTGGCGTTATTGAATCGCTACCACTCGTAATTGCAGCGGCATTTCTTGCAGGTGCCGGGGCCAGCTTCTATGAAGTATCAGTATATGGCGTATTGGCTCGCGAGCAGTCTACTGAAGTAAAGACGCGCCTATTCTTCTTGCACAATCAGGCGCTCAACTTAGGTGCCATCACAGGACCTCTCTTTGGCTTTGTTCTGGTTGATGGCGTTTCGCCGCTTCTCTTCAATATTAGCGCGGGCTTATTCATTGTGCTCTTTATCATGATTTGGCTATTCGGAATAGCTGACCAGGGCGGTATAAGCACCGTGCGAAATAGGCACATCTATGGGCATATCTTTCGGAACCGCGGATTTCTTCTTTTGAATTTCGCTCTAATCCCTTGGTGGTTTTTATATACTCAGCTTTATGTGTTTTTTCCTTTGTACTTCTCCAACCATTTAGGCCAAGAGCCCAACCTCTCTCTCCT
>WQBJ01000092.1 GCA_013032095.1 Ruegeria atlantica
TTTGTTCGCATGAGAACAAGACAAGAACAAATGTTGCGTTCGTTGCGGAAAATCAGGGCAGTAAACTGCTGAGCCTGCACTGGCTTTTCACAGCCAAAATGTTGCTGACACGGACCGCCCAGAATATACGTTGTCTGGTCAAGGAGATACACGATGGCTGGCAAGTCTGGAAAACAGGCACGTCCCGATACAAAAGACGCCATATCGGGTGCGGCCGTCGGGCACGAAATCCGGGCCATGCGGCGGGCAGTGGGCATGACGCTGAACGAATGCGCCACAGCGGCGTCCCTTTCAGTTGGATTTCTCAGCCTTGTCGAGAGGGGACAGAAGCAACCCTCGTTGGAAGCGCTGCAAAGGATCAGCGCAGCGCTTGGGGTGGAAATTGGCTGGTTGTTTCCACCGTCGCCAAACGATGACCCTATAGAAAACAAATACGTCGTGCGCAAAGGGTTCCGGCGGCGGATCGACTATTCAAGATTATCGGGCACCGAGTATTTGGGGGAAACCGATTTCCTTTTGTCGCCCTCGGTCGACGGGCAACTGGCAATGTCGCTTATGCAATTCGCCCCGGGCGGTCATTCCGGGGATGATCCGCTGAGCCACGAAGGAGAAGAAGTGGGTTACGTGCTGGCGGGTCAGCTTACCCTCGAAGTGGACGGCCACACATTCGTATTGGAAGAGGGCGACAGTTTTGGTTTTTCAGGGGAAAAGCCGCACCGGTACATCAACGCGGGTCAGGTCACGCTGCAAATTATCCATACGAATACTCCGGTGATCATGAAACCTCGCTGAGACACGGGTTCAGACGCGGTCTTTATTCGTCAGTGTAGTCGTCGCTCTCCGCCATGAACTCGATGATCTTCCGGGAATAGGCGAGTGTTGGACCCTCCCAATGGGGGGACAGCCGGCCACCGTCGTAGCCAAAGCATCGACGGCCCTGCTGTAACCCTTTCAGTACCGAGATATCCTCGACATTCAGATCATCCCACATCTGTATCAAATCTTCGCGCTCTTTCCGGTATTTATCACCGGTTGCGGCCTCATCGCCGATGACAAATACATGCAGTTCCTCGCGACATCTGTCTGGGGCCTCGGGGTAGGCGACCAGCACAGTGAACTGGTCCGGATACACTTCGACTGCGAAATGCGGCATGGTCAGGAACCATTGACCCTTCATACTGTCTTCTTCGGAAATCCCCGGATAATGCGGTAATCCTACGCCTCGCCCTTCCTCCATCTTGGGAAAGCGATAGCCGTTGACAAAAGTGTTGCCGCGCCACTCGCCGGACCAGCGTACATCCATCGGAGCAAAGTCGATCAATCGGGGATGCAGGGCAAAGACGTGATAGCCCTCCATGTAGTTTTCATAGACCAGCTTCCAGTTGGCTTCGATCTGAAAATCCCGCTTTCCGGCCCAACGAATGGTCGAAAGATCATAGCCTTTGAGCTGATCCATAACCGGCGCCATCCAGACATCCAGCGGATCAGCATCCCCTGAGACGTTTACGAAAAGGCAGCCAAAGAATTCTTCAACGCGAACCGGGATCAGGTTCAACTTGTCTCCACCATCCCCTTTGATCACGCCGGATTCATTGGGGCCGTCGAAATGCGGGCGGGATCGCAACTTGCCGTCCAGACCATAGGCCCAGCGGTGATAGGGGCAGGTCAGGGTGGCTTTCTTACAAGGTTCGGTAACCAGTTGCATGCCCCGATGGCGGCAAACATTCTGAAATCCCCGGATCATACCGTCACGATCATGCACCAGAACAATCGGAGTGCCTGCTATCTCGATAGGCTTCATGTTGCCGGGTTTCGGCAATTCCGCACGGGCCCCTGCGAAGACCCAAGAGCGGCGAAAGATCAGTTCCTGCTCCATCTCGAACCACTCTTCGGACCAGTATGCCGCGTTGGGCAGACCTGAGGCGTCGTCAATTGAGCGAAAGACCTGAGCATATCCGTCTTCACCCAAAATACGCTGCATGCGGGCGCGATTGGATTCCCTGTGTCTGGTGCCGTCCATGGGGCCCTCCGAATCATTGAGATTAGAAAAATATACCTGTGGAAAAATAATGGACAAAAATTTTTCCTTCGGCAATGGTTCAGGTGGAAATCATGGAGTGTGCGATGATGGACTCGGCTCGGGTAGTTGTAATCGGTGGCGGCAATATGGGGGCCAGCGTCCTGTACCATCTGGCGAAAGAGGGTTGGACAGACATCGTGCTGATCGAAAAGGCGGAATTGACCTCGGGCGCGACCTGGCACGCGGCTGGACTGGTCAGCCGGATGACGCCTGGGCATGCACTTGGCATCTGCCATGACTATGCAGTCGATCTGTATAAGACCATAGAAGACGAAACAGAGCAGGGCGTCAGTTGGCACAATTGCGGCTCGCTTCGCGTCGCTGCGACCGAGGATCACCGATTCTGGCTGATGCACACTCGCGACGCCGTTTTGGCGCGGGGGCAGGAGTGTCAATGGCTCAGTCCGGCTGAGATCGCCAAGCTGAACCCGATCTATGACACATCGCATATCATCGGAGGCATTCATACGCCCGATGACGGCCATGTTGATCCGTCCGGCACCTGTCAGGCCATGGCCAAGGGTGCGCGTCAGTTGGGTGCAAAAGTCATGCGGCGCAACCGGGTGACGGATGTGCAGCAATTGCCCTCAGGTGAGTGGAAAGTGATCACTGAGCAGGGCTATATCACCTGCGAACATGTTGTGAATGCAGGTGGCTATCACGCTCGGCAGATCGGTGTATTCAGCGGGCTCGACCTGCCAATTATTCCGATGCAGCACCACTACGTCGTCACCGACAGCGTGCCTGAATTCGCTGAGATGGATCACGAGATTCCCGTTACCCGCGACGACTATTACACCGGTTATCTGCGGCGCGAGCAGGGCGGCGCACTGATAGGGCTGTACGACACCCATGATGCGCTGGCCAAGTGGCGCGACGGCTGTCCCTGGGACAGTGAGAATGAGCTATTCGAGCCGGACTACGACCGGATCACACCGTGGTTGGAGAAGTGTTTCGAACGCTACCCCAACCTGATGAACCTGGGCATCAAACGGATCGTCAACGGAGCGATTACCTATACGCCGGACGGGCATCCTCTTGTGGGTCCGGCTCAGGGTCTAAAGAATTACTGGCTGGCCTGTGGTGCGACTGTTGGCATCGCGTGGGGGCCGGGTCTGGGCCGGGCGCTGGCGCAGTGGATGGTGCATGGCACCGCCGACATCTCGATGCGCGGCTTTGATCCGCGGCGATTTCATGGTTTGGCAAACGAGGATTATACCTATCAACGTGCGCGTGAAAATTACATGACACGCCTATCGCTGCCCTATCCGCAACTGCAATATGAAACCTGCCGAGAGCTTCGTGTCTCGGGCGCGCATGACCGAACGAAAGCCTTGCATGCCGTGTTCGAAGAGGCCGGTGGCTGGGAACGTCCCCGTGTCTATGGCGACTCTGCATGGGGCGGCAAGGAGCCGCAAAGTTGGAAACGCGGGCCGTCATGGCAGGCCGCCGTGACCGAGGCGCGGGCTGTGCATAGTGGCGTTGGCCTGGGTGATTTTTCGGCCTTTTCCAAGTTTGAGATCACCGGGCCAGAGGCCGAGGCCTATCTGAACCGCCTCTGCGCCAACCGTATGCCCAGGAAGGTTGGTGGCACCTGTCTGACCCTGCTGTTGAACGAGCGTGGCACGATCGAAGGTGAGGCCACGATTGCCCGGTTGGGTGAAAACCGGTTCTGGTTCGTTACCGGCGGCCCGTCAGAACGCCGGGTCTGGGATTGGATCACCCTGCATCAGCGCGGCACCGAAGATGTTACCATACGCAATCTGTCCGATGATTGGGGCATCCTGACTGTGGCCGGTCCGAAAACGCGCGATGTGCTGGCACTCCTTGCGGAGGCCTCACTGGAAAACAGCGATTTCGGATGGTTGAAAGCGCGTGAAATCACAGTGGCCGGAGTGCCCGTTATCGCACTGCGACTGTCATTCTCGGGTGAACTCGCGTGGGAACTGCACGTCCCAAATGCACAGCTTGGTGCGCTTTGGGATGCTATCTGGGCCGCAGGTCAGCCCCACGGCATGGTTCCATTCGGTTCCAAAGCGTTGGAGTTGATGCGCATGGAGAAAGCCTATCGCGGCGGTCATGAACTGGCCAATGACGCTACACCGATACACGCCGATCAGATGCGCTTTGTGAAAATGGACAAAGAGTTTGTCGGCAAACAAGCCCTGTCGCGGTTGGCCACAACCGGCACAAGCTCGGTCATCGCTTATCTGGATATCGACATGGAGGGCACGGATGTTCTGGGCGGTGAGGCCGTATATCGAAATGGGCACAATGTCGGTTCAGTTTCATCGGGCGGCTATGGACCGGTATCAGGCCGCAATCTGGCCTTCGCCTTTGTACACCCAGAGGCCTCTAAACCCGGAACAAAGCTGCAGGTGATGGTGTTCGGAGACCTCTATCCTGCAACCGTGTTGGCCGAGGCAGTTCTGGATCCGGAAAACCTGCGCCTGCGCGATGTCGCAGCGGCTTTCGCCTGAAACCCGAGGAGCGGATCATGACGTCAATTCCTGAGACGATGCGCGCGGTTGTTCTGGTTGGCCATGGCGGGCTGGACAAACTGGAATACCACGAGGACTGGCCCACCCCGACACCCGCACCCGGCGAAGTACTGATCAAGGTCGGTGCCTGCGGGCTGAACAACACGGATATCAACACCCGCACCGCTTGGTATTCAAAAACCGTTACCGACGGCATCACGGATGCGGGTGGCAAAGGCGGTTTCGACAGCGCAGACGAAGCGACGGGAAGTTGGTCGAACACGCCGCTGACGTTCCCGCGCATTCAGGGAGCAGATGTCGCTGGCCGCATTGTCGCGGTGGGTGAAAAGGTAAGTTCCAGCCGGATCGGTCAACGGGTTGTGATCGACCCTTGGCTGCATGGGTATGGCGATTGGCATTTGCCCGAGAACACCGGGTATTACGGATCGGAGTGTGATGGAGGATTTGCGGATTACACCACTGTCCGCGCAGATAACGCCGTTCCGGTCACCAGTGCGCTTTCGGATGCGGAACTGGCGAGCTTCCCGACCGTTTTGACGACCGCCGAACATCTGGTCTGGCGCACCGGCCTGCAACCCGGCGAGTGGGTCGTGATCACCGGCGCCTCGGGCGGTGTCGGCACGACAGCGATCCAGCTATGTCTGGCGCGCGGGGCGCAGGTGATAGGTGTCGCGTCCGAAGCGAAAGCCCGGACTTTGTCGGATCTGGGTTGTGCGGCGGTGATAGATCGAAATGCCTCTGATCTCGAGCATCAGATCAGGGCTGTTGCCGGAGGGCCGGTTGATGTGGCGCTGGACGTGGTCGGAGGAGCAATGTTTTTGCCGTTAATCAACGCCTTGCGGCAACGCGGGCGCTATTCGACTTCGGGTGCAATTGCTGGACCTATGGTGGAGTTCGATCTGCGCCAACTTGTTTACAAAGACATCCAGATGACCGGAGCAACCATCAGCCCGCCAAATCTGTTTCCACGTGTGGTTCGGATGATCTCATCAGGCATATTGAAACCTATGCTCGCAGCGTCTTACCCCTTGCGCGACCTAGCCAAAGCGCAAGAAGCCTTCATTGCCAAAAAGCACACTGGCAACATTGTTGTGACGATGGAATAGCCGAAATGCGCATCACCAAGATCGACGATAGGGAATTCACACCGGATTTTGTTGGGGACGGGTACGCAATGTCCTTCGGTCGGCAAGTGAGACTGTGCCATCGCCTTGTTCGACTGACCGACGAGGACGGAAACTCGGGTGTTGGAGAAATCGTGCGACCTCCGGTGTTGCCGCTTGCTGAGATGATTACGCTCGAGGACGAACACTTACCGTGCCTTCAAGGTCTGTCTCTGGGTGATCTGCCGGGCCTGCTTGCAAAGTGGCGCAGTGAAGGCAAGCTGATGCAAGGATTGGTGTTTGGTGTCGAGTTGGCAATGCTTGACCTTATGGGGCGGGTTCTGAACGTGCCCGTTTCGACGTTGTTGGGAGGAGCCCGCTCTCGGGATGTGCGCGAGTACCTGTCCTTGTCGGCCGAAGACCCGGAACTCATGGCCGAGATCACCAGGCGCAAGGGCAACCAATTCCGCGTGATCCAGGCAAAACTGGGTGAAGATGATCCGGGGTTAGATCTGGATCGGGTTCGTGCAGTTCTGGCCGAGATGCGTCCGGATCAAACCCTGCTGGCTGATTTCAACGGTGGCCTTAGTCGCGACGATGCCCTTCATGTTCTAAGGGATGTGAAGGATCCACGGATCATCTGGGAAGAACCGTGTCATACCTATGAGGATGGCGCTGCCGTGGCCCGCGCGCTGGAGGCGCCAGTGATGCTGGACCAGTGCCTGACCGATCTGAGCACTTATGTGCGTGCCATTCAGGATGGCGTCGCTGCAGCTCTGGTTATCAAATCGGATTCCATTGGCGGCCTGAGCGTTGGCCGTACCGTGCGCGATATGTGCGAAGCAGCCGGAATGCGCGCTCGCATTGACGGCTGGTGGGCCGGTCAAATTGCGGGATGCGGGGCGTTGCATCTGGCTGTTGGTGCGTCCAATGATCTTATGATGGCATCGGTCGATCTGACCGACCCAATTGACACGCCCAGCAACATGATTTTGCGCCCATCTCCGGGCCGGATCGCTCCCGCATCCGGAGCAGGCCTTGGCCCGGTGCCGCCAGAACAGTTTGACGTCTAAGAAGGATCAGCCGGAGTGGTCCTGTAGGTCCGCCAGAAACTGCATACAAATCTGGGCCGATTTCTTGTTTTGACCTTGCCGGGGACACCAAGCCCGAAGGTAGTTGTTGGTAGAGTACTGTTATCACCTATAGTCTCGAGGACGCCTATCTTTTGCAGCCGTTCAAAAAACCCGCGCCAACCAATCGCCACCCCTTTACCGGCCCATTCAGAACATCTTTGTGTTTGGCGATATAGTCGGGTGATGCGAACGGGATCACGTCTTCGACACGTACTCCCTGAGACTGACTGCCGGGACCGTGATACTCATAGCCAATAATAATATCCGCATTGGGTTCCTCGGGCGCGGCCATGGCCTCATAGTTTAAGGTCAGCACGTTTATGGTGACATCTTCACCCAATAAGCCGCGCAACCGGCTGTAATGTGGCATGATCAGCAGATGACTTACCGAATACGAGCACGCAATCGTCAGAGAGCGGTTGGACTGTGTCAATCGCTCTTCGGTGTCGCGCACCCCCCTCAACGCGGATGCGACGGCTTCGTGATAGGTTGCCCCTTCTGCTGTCAGTGAAATACCCCGGCCGTCACGGTGAAACAGCGCGAGCTTCAATCGTTCTTCGAGATTGCGGAATATGCCGACTACCCGCGGATTGCGACGTGTTGAGTTCGGCCGCAGCCATGGTGACGCTGCCAAGACGCGCTGCCGCCTCGAATGCAATCAGGGGGCTCATGGACGGGACGCGGCGCAGGGAAGTCATATCTAAATTGATAACAATAATAAACGACAAAGCAATGGATTGCCGATGAGATCCGATGCAGGCTTCAATCAGGCGCAGGGTTTGGGCCCTTATCACTTCGATCTGCTTTAACAGCTCTGACACACGAGGGACGAAATGAACAAGATTGTGGTTTTATGGTCCACTCCACGCACCACGTCGACAGCGTTCGAATGGATGATGCGCATGCGGGGCGATATGGCCTGTTTTCATGAACCGTTCGGCGAAGCTTGGTACAAGGGCGAGGATGCCGCCTGGCCGCGCCTGACGGCAAATAGTGAACGGGTCAAGGGCCTTTCCGTACAGAGCGTTCATGACTCGATGCTGGAAAAAGCCTTGGAAATGCCCGTCTTCTCCAAGGACATGCCCCATTTTCTGCCCCCGGACGCAAGCGATGGCTTCCTAGCGCCGTTTACGCACAGCTTTCTCATCCGAAATCCGGCAAAATCGATCCCTTCTATCTATAAAAGGGGCCCAGATTGGGTCGTCGCCGAGTACGGGTTCGAGGCGCACCGTCGTCTGTTCGACCGGATCGCCGACCGTGATGGCGCGCCGCCTCCGGTCATCGACAGCGACGATCTGTTGGAAAATCCCGAGGATATCGTGTCGGCCTGGTGCCGCGCCGTCGGTCTTGAGTACCTTCCCGGAGCTTTGTCGTGGGAGCCCGGTGCCCGCCCCGAAGTTGGCTGGTACGACAACGGATCGTGGCATGACAGCCTCAGCGCATCAGACGGTTTGAAGCCGCAACCGCGCACCTATGGCAGCATCGAAACCCAGCCCGATCACATCAAAGCGATCTATGAACAGGCATTGCCGCACTATGAACACCTCTACCAGTACCGTATTGGGGCAGATCAGACCCAAGTCGCAATGGCTTAAGTTGGCGCAGATCGTCTCCTCGCGCGGTTTTGCTTGGACTCTTGCCAATAATGGCAAGATTTCCTTCACAAAAAAGCGATGGATTTCCCACGCAGTTTTGCCTCAGGCTTCATTCTAAGGCACCCACTTGAACAGAAGGGTAACCCATGAACAGTTTCGTAAAACCCGAGCGCTGGACGGATCCGAAGCGCAAGTTGTTTCCCCAGCAAGTTGGCTTCACCTGTCCGCCATTCGATTATTGCGCGGCACCGTCCGACTTTATCCGCATGGCGCCGGAAACGGTGGGGGTGCATGGGCGCATGCTGCATGTACCAGGGTATCAGCATGGGCTGGATCAACGGAAAAAGAACTTTGGCCTACTTGAGGAATTTGTCCAATGCATGGCTCTCAACAATGCCGACGTCTGCGGGCAGGTTGGGTCGAACTGGGTGCATGCCAGCGGGCTGGGTGTTGAGGGAATTCGCCAACATTGCGAAATGCTGAGCGACAAGTACGAAACACCCTTTCACATGGCGGGCTATGCGATGGTTGAAGCCTTGCGTGAAATCGGGGCCGAGAAAGTGGCGTTGAATGCCTGTTACCATCCTTCCGCATGGTATCAGGGAACGGTCGGCTTCCTGCAAGAGGCCGGATTTGACGTGGTCTGGGCTGGAAATTTCTATGACCAGGGTTGGTTCAAAACACAGGAGGAGGTTGACGACTGTGTCTGGTGTTTCGATGAAGATCTGATCTGGAAGTCCTTCGACTACACCGCTGAAATGGCTCCTAATGTAGACGCGTATCTGATCAACGGCATGTCCAATTACCGCCGCCCCAGCGATGGGGTTGCGCGCCGCCCGGTGCATCACACGGCCGAGCTGGAAAAACGTCTGGGCAAACCTGTCATCGGGCACGATACAGCCCTCTATTGGCGTCTGTTCAAGACTTTGGGTCTGACGCCGACCTCTTACCACGGTCAACTTTTGGCGACGCTGGAGGCATAGCCCATGCATAAGATCATAGCACTTTGGGCTATTCCACGGTCCACCTCGACGGCGTTCGAGCACATGATGAAGCAACGGGGTGATCTCGATTGTCTACACGAACCCTTTGGTCAGGCTTGGTATCAAGGGGAAGAGCCCATGTGCCCACGCTTTCCTGAAGGTGGCGAGACCATTCCCGGCCTTTCATTGGAAAGCGTATGGGAAGACATCCAGGCCCGTGCCGAAAAAGGGCCGGTCTTCGTCAAGGATTTCCCGCATTATATCAACCATATGTGGGATGCGGAGTTTCTGTCGCATTTCACCCATGCATTCCTGATCCGCGATCCCGCCAAGACGATTACGTCGATGTATGACAAATGGCCGGACTTCGATGAGCTCGAAATCGGATTTCCCGAACAGCGCGCATTGTTCGACCTGCTGACTGCCATTCATGGCAACAGGCCTTTCGTTATCGACAGCGACGATCTACTGGAAAACCCCGCTGCTGTGACAAAGGCGTTCTGTGAGGCGGTCGACATCCCCTTTATCGAAGAAGCACTAACTTGGGAGGCCCGGAACGACCCTTCTGCCCATAGTTGGTGCGAAGGTGGCGCATTCCACGCCAACTTGGCGAAATCTACCGGTCTTCGACCCCAGAAACGCAAATATGTCAGCCTAGACAACACGCCGCGCCGGGTGCAGCGCATCTATCACAGAATGATGCCGCATTATCTGCACGTGCATAAACACCGCCTACGGTTGCCACAAACTGAAATGGTTTAGGCGACATCTGACAGTGAAAGCTGGACAACACGGGGGTCGTTCAAGAATATTTGTGGAGGTCTCTCACGACCCCTAAGAGGAAGACTTCAGAGGGTAAATGCCAAAGACAGATCCCCGGACCCGATTTGAGAAGATCCTGACGGATGATCTGTGTATTGGATGTGGTTTGTGCCAATCCTTACTAGGTTCGGAAAAAATTCGTATCGACAAGGCTGTGGATGGTGACCTGAGGCCCGTGGTGTGCGGTGAGCTGGATGAGGCCGATGTCGATCTGGTTTATGACACTTGTCCGGGCACCCGATGTGAAGGGATCCCGAAGGCTGATAGTTCCTCTGCCCCTTATCATGATCTGGTCTGGGGGCCGTACCACAGTTTGACCCTCGCGTGGGCCAGCGAACCCGAAGTGCGGTTCGAGGGGTCAACAGGCGGCGTGCTGACGGCTCTGGCCCGGTTCCTGCTAAATTCCGGGCGGGTCGCCTTTATCCTGCATGTGAAAGCGTCGGAGGATGAACCGAGTTTTGGAGCAGCAA
>WQBJ01000093.1 GCA_013032095.1 Ruegeria atlantica
AGCATGGACCGAACCGTCTTGGTTCTGATCTTCCGATCCACCGTGGACGACATCTCCTTGGTTTCAAAAGATGGAAGAAGCATGACGTCGAAGGTCGTGACCAGATCGTATGCGACCCGTCGATGCAGATCGCCGATCAGATTGAAAATGGGGATCACCAGCCTGTCGATCTTCTTCTGATCGTGCGTCTTCCAGTCAGGATGCTGCGTCCGCGCCCGGTGGCTGACGAATGCGTCGAGGCGCAGCAGAAGGGGGACTATGCGCGAGGCATAGAAGCCGTCGCCATAGGAGGTGACCTGGTTCATCAAGTATGCGGTTGCAAAGCACCGCACGCCGGGGTCGAGAGCCACAAGGAACTAGGCTTGGATGTCGTCTTGTCCGATTGTGGTGATGTGCTTTTGAGCGTTGATGAACCATTGCCCCCGCTCAAAGTGATCTTGGTCAGTTTGCCAAAGGCGTCCTGCGGAAGCTCCTCGGCGACCGAGAGTTGCCTGGTGACAAACCGCGCTGCCAGCTTCTGCATTAAGATCTTAGGGGTTCTCTTTTTGCATGCGTTGCCAAATGCTACTGACCAGCGTGGAAACACCGACAATACCTACGATAATGAGTAACGTGCTGAGCATTTCCTCGGTCGAGAACTCAAATACAGCAAAGAGGTTAAGTGTTACGGTTCCCAGTAGCCCCACGGCGAGAGAACTTGCTGACAGGATTGTGGCGCGTAACGTGTCGTCGGGAATAGAAGCATTGAGAGCTGGCGTCATCGTGCCGCCAAGCCAGCCCCATGCGAAGCGCAAGAAAGCCATCGCGACAAATATTGTTACAAATGACTCGGCCAACAACAGCAGCCCAAGCGCGACCGCAAGGAGTCCGATCCCACCTATGAGCGAATGCTGGCTGGAGCGGAAGATACTCTTGAGCCAGTTTGTCAGATGCGCGCCATAGACGGCGAGTACTGTGACGGCACTGTACAGAAGACCATTGCCCGGACCAGCGAGATTGGTTTCCACGAGGAGCGGTTGGATGACGAAGGTGCTAACGGTCAGGACGAAGGTCAGTACCGTCATGGTGCAAAACCAGAAACAGAAAGACCTGCTCCCTAAGAGGGCGAAAAACGTGAGTTTTATTTGCAAAAGCGTATCGCGTGAATTGTGGTCAATTTTCGTCTTCGGTAATGTTTCGAGCCAAATCGTCACTGCGAGTGCGATCGTCGCGAAAAATACCGCGCCGAGACCGAGTGCCTTCATCGAGATCATTGCAAGTAACGTGCCCGTAACGCCAGCAAACACGATACCTGACCAACCGAAAGCGATGATTGCCGGCTGTGCTTCATTATAGCTCCACCCATGTTGATCTTCTTGGTGCTTGCATAAGCGATACAGATAGGCGTCACGAATTCCTGAGCTTGCGCTTTCGGACATTGCAAAAAATACCTGCCCGACAAAGAGCGCGGGCATAGGTCCATAAGCAAGTGTCAACGCAGCGATGAGTGCCAATAGGCTCGCCAGTCGAAGCATGCGTGCTTCGCCGAACCGGTCCGCCAGTACTCCGAAAGGTAGTTCGGTCAGCAGCCGCGCCGCGGTATACGTCGCGTACAGCATCGCTATTTCGGCGGTGCTTACATTGAGCCGCGCCGCAAGAAAGATCGCAAAAAAAGGAGTGAGAAGGA
Organism: Ruegeria atlantica; assembly: GCA_013032095.1. Classification (GTDB taxonomy): domain Bacteria; phylum Pseudomonadota; class Alphaproteobacteria; order Rhodobacterales; family Rhodobacteraceae; genus Ruegeria; species Ruegeria atlantica_E. Next base: position 1,667 of record WQBJ01000093.1, read on the forward strand.
GAACGCGGTCAAAGAAGGTCCAGACTGCAATAATTCGCAACCCGGGTGTCTGCAGAAGCGTAAGAGGATTCAGTGTTCGGTTCATGCCTTGTTAATTTCAAACACGCTGATGTGACTCTGGGTGGTGAAAGTCGTCAAGATGTTGAGCAAAGTGCGGACATCAATGGTGCTGTCGATTTCGGGTTTGGGAAGTAGAAAGACGATTACCGCCTCGGCGACGCCTATTCCTCCAAAGTGCGCGCTGGAACTGCTGATAGCGGCAGTTTTCGAAGGCACGAAAAAGACAACTCTCCAATTCCAAAATGCAGATGGCTCAGAATGAGGCAAAGATGGGCGGTTTTTTGAGCCCGTACCAGCCGTTCCCGAGCAGTTGGCATGCCGCAATTCATCCCGTGAAAACTGATACGGCCATCCCAAATAGAATTTTAATTTCAATACAAACGCGTCGAAGGGCGTAGAACCGACAAAACTCCCGGCGGCTTGACTATCCGACGCCGCATTCCCCCCAATCGCTGTCGCCACCCTGCAATGCGGTCTAAAATAAAAGGCGTACCGCTTGGGGATGATGCCAGGCTATTGTTTTAGATCCACTGCGACCGGCCAGTGATCGCTAGTGCCGGAGTTTTCGGGGTTTGCCGTATTCAACCGAAACTTCTTGGGGCGCAGCATTTGGGCTTTTTTATCGAAGAAGAGTTGCTCGAAGTCGTTTAGAACCAGCCTGAAGCTGGGCATGTCCACGTGCCAGTCTCCTGTGCCGGGTCGAGCAGCAATGATGTCGAGATAAGACCAGGTTCCTTCGCGTGAGAACCAATGGCTGCCGTTTCCTGTGCATGAGTTATCCAGCTGCGAGGGAAGATCCCAGTCGCTGAAAACTTGGGAAAGAGCTGTCTGTTCGGCATCCCGGCAATTGAAATTGTAGTCGCCCATAACAACAGCCACATGGTCGGAGGGCAATGCATCGGCCAAGTCGCGTACAGTACGTGCTGCGATTTCCCTGCACACTCTCGGATTGCGACCCGACGGGAAATGTACACCAAAGACGGTCAGAGTATTTCCATCTGGTAGCGCGAAACTCGCCGCGATGGCATCTCGGGTGGATCCTGATGTCCCGTCATCTTCATCGCATGCGCTTTCGGTGGAAAGATCGATCTGATGTGACGTTCCGGTATAGCCGTCTGTAAATGGCAGCTTCGACAGGATTGCAACATCGATGCCACGAAAATCGGGTTTCGGATCAGGCCGGGTCGGGTCGGCATCAAAGAAGACTTCGGACAGATAGTCTGCAGATCCGGTCAGGGCTGTTTTTATAGCATCCAATGCGGCTTTGCTTTCGACCTCGGTCAAGACGAGCACATCAGGTCCTACACCTCCATCGAACCGGTTGATGACGCGCGCAATTGCTGCAGCCTTGGCATCAACCCAGGCTGGGTCATTGAGGGTCTCCCGATCATTGGGGTAACGCGGGTCATCCACGGCATCGAAAAAATTTTCGACGTTGTACGTCATGAGTGTAATCCGGTCTGATGTTTGACCAAAGGCAAAGCCTGCTTGCAGTACCAAAACAGCGACAATGAAAAAACGTCTCATCTCTCACTCCAATCAATGTGTTCTTGGTGAAATACCGACGCTTACCGGGCGATGATCGCTAAGCATGTTATGGCCGAATGCGCTGATCCCTTCCTCATAGAGCAGATGTTCGACCCGCCCGGCACCGGCATGCACCTGCAATGGGCTGGTGCCGGACCGGGTCAGCGCCTGCGTGAACAGGATGTGGTCGAGCAGAATGTGTTCATCCCTGTCGGGGTCTAACTTGTCTTTGAATTTTGCTGTCCAGCGCAGATTGGCCGGTTGGTCAAAAAGGGCATGGTTCAGAAATTGCCGGGCGAAAAAAACTTCACCCTGGAGGTTGGAGATCAAGTCATGAAGAAGATATTCTCGCTCCATCAACTCTTTGCCCGGACCATCATTAAGGTCGCCTAGGACAAAAATCGATGGATCGGCCTCCTGGGCAAACCGACGGTCAATGTAGGCACGGATCGCGAGCGCTTCAGAGCTGAGTTTCACGCGTGCTTCGTGAGACTTGGCAATGTACTCGCGGATCTTCTTGCTGGACCCGAGGTATTCATCGAAAGTCTCGCCATCTTTTCGTTGGCGCGGCGAACCACCGGTAAATTTGCTCTTGAGATGGGTGCCGATGATTTCGTGTTGGGCGCCGCCAAATGAAAATCGCAATATCTGAGGTTCTCGAAAAAAGGAGTGAGAGACCCGGGACGAAACCGGCACGTCTTTTACACCACCAACCGTTTTCAGGCGGGGAGTGGCTACTTTCCATTGCCCGTCTTCGGTGATGGAGGCATCCTGCGCCGCGGCAAAAGCCCGCCACGTTGGAATGGGCAGCAGAGACGGTGCTATCTGATCTGCCAGAGACTTTCGTACCAGGAACCATTGCCATTGTCGGCCTTCCGTCTCATAGCTTTCACCGCCTGATCGGGTAATCAGGTCGAATTCTGTCACATGCTTTTTGACGAATTCTTCCATTTCATCCTGACCTTGCGGTGCTTCGCAAAGAAAAAGGATGTCGCTTTGCAGGTTTTGGATAAAACTTGAAACGGCGCTTACTCGCTTGCGCGCATCTGATTTCGAGGGCGCTTTGTGCGGGAAAATATTCTGGCCTGGTGTGTATTTGCCGATGAGCACACCCCAATCGGTATCCAACCACTCCGCGTTCCAGGTCGTAAGCTTCATGTGCCACCTCAACTGGTCATCAAAAATCGTCTTTGCCAATGGCTCCAGAATACCTATGGTTTAAATTCCAACAAGACTTTCATTCCCTGATTTAATTAAGTCGAGCGTCTTCAAGGATGGAAGTTGAGTGGTAAGCCCTGCAGCTTGCTCGGAAAGTGACGGTGATACTGGACCGCGCCTTGGCCATATGTAGAAGCTGCAGGATTGACTACGGGTTACTCAGCCCCTGAACTTCTCTGCCTATTTTGCGGCAAATTCAAATTGGCGCTATGTGCCTGGACCGCCCATCAAGGCAGGCCGGAGAGAGCCCTGACGCGACGTCGCAACAATCTTGGGCGCCGCTGGTGCGGCATGTCGAAACACCGACAAACCGGATATTGAGAGTGCCGGTTGAGAACGAGCAGGTAACACTGAGAACGAGCTATGGGCGCTTTTTTGCATGTTGGCGATCACAAGGCCCGGTATCGCTTTATCCAGGGCAGCCGGGCGCATTGATTGGTATAAATCTCGAACCGGCGGTCTAGGATATGGGACATTGAACCACTAGATACGCGGCATAAGACAAAACAACAAACAGGGTTTACCGGTGACTAGCGGACTAAGTGAACGACAAAAAAACGCCATTGTACATTGGGCGGAGCAACATCCGATCATCCGAAAAGTCATTTTGTTTGGCAGCCGTGCACGCGGCACACAATCCGCAAACAGCGACTTTGATCTGGCGATCCAGGTCTTTCCGGCCAGCCCACACCATTATGCACAACTGGCCTACATGGATTGGAAAGAACGGCGTGTTGAAGATCTCGAAGCAGCACTCAACCAAAAGGTTCAACTTGAGTGGTTCGCACCTGGAGCGGGGCTCGCCATTGAGCGGTCAATAAAGGACGAAGGTGTTACAGTCTATTTCCGCCGGAACTTCGAGGCTTGAGGCAATAGAAGTTGCTACAGCAGATGAGGCGCAGTTTCGTTTTGCAGAATGCCGCGCGCCGCAGGTCAGGTCCGGATTGAGGCCATTTCTGCGGCTCAACAGAGTTTAGCTCTTCGCGCGTACGCCATATCATGAACGAAACAAACCGGACTTCCGGCGTGCAGATATGTCTTACGGGTTCAAATGCGGAACATCGTGATCCAATGCGGTCGCTTGAAGCCCATATGCACGTGCAATTTCATGCCAACAGTGTTCACCTTTGAGGGCCGTGCAACGCCTTCTGAGGAGGACCAAATGATCCACTTAGTAATCTTGCTGGTTATCGTCACAGCAATTGCCGTTACCTGATATCTGAGGGATTTCGCGTGCAGGTGGCGACAAAGAGGAGAGTCAAGAAAACGGCGGCTTTCCAAAACAGTGCGAGTTCCATTTGCCAGATTGAAACCGCTCCAAGGACCGGGGCTGCGTAGTCCTCATTAAACGCAGCGAAGCCGGGCCAGCGTGGTTGCGGTTTGGCTCGGGCTGGCCTCTGTCCGACACGCGATTGGGGGCAAACAAATGCTTGGTCGTACTTCCAAGATAGAACAGCGCGACATCCGCCGCTTGTTGATCATTGGAGCCATGACGCGAATGCGCGAGGCTTTGACAAATGGTGGTCCAAAAGGATCGTGGCTGGGACAGATGCTGGCGCGCAAACCTCGCATGCTCGTGGCCATCGCTCTCGCCAATAAAACCGCTCGCATCATATGGCGATACTGACACGCAACGAAGATTACCTAAATCCCTGTGCCGCGTGGCTCGCAGCACAGGATTGCGACGTGAGAAGAACCTTGAGGCAGAAAGGTCAAAAGATCGACCGGATCGGGGCGGGGAAAACCAGGGGGTTCCAGAGAGCGTCGCGCGCGCCATTGACATGGATCCGGCCTTTGTATCGCCATACCCGTCTGCGGCATGTGAAGCGCTGCAAACTGAGGTCTGACATATGACCGTACCCGATCACATATCCGAACAGGCCGCTAAACGCTTGCATCGGCCGAAGTATCTACACATGGGGCACTGGCTTCTGGTTTTGCCACTATCCGCATCAAATCGCGAGAAAAAGCTTCTGCAGTTGCAAGTGGAACGACCTTGTCAGGAGGCGCACTGGTCACAGACGACTATGCGGCAGGCTCCAACAGACACGATCGAAGGTTGCGACAAGTCCGCATGGCGTGCAGGGTGAGTGCCAGCCGATGAAGCCGAAGCTTCTCCCAGCAGATACTAAAGAGGTATAATAGTCCTTCCACATTCCCGGGCTTCGGCCACCTATTTTCGCCTGGTCTTGGCGGAGGGCAAAGGCTTGAATGCGATACTTGCTGGGCGAGACCCCAAATTCTCGGAGAAAGGCTCGTGAGAAGACCTGACGGCCTGAAAACCCCAGGTCGTAAGCGAGCCTCTCTATATTCAATCCCCGCCCGGAGCGAAGTGTTTCAGCGGCCTTTCTCAGACGTATCGCCTGGATGAGGCTGTAGGGGGACCCATGGCCGACGCATGCCCGGTACAATGTCGACTTGGACATCCCGAGCGCGCAGGCAATTTTTTCCGGGGTCAGGCCGTGGTCCCGGTAATTCTGCTCAATATAGTGCCACACTGCGGACTGCTTGGAGCGGGAGTTTACTTCAGCACTGTTCATGTCCTTGACTTCTCTTGATTTCCCGAAAGCGGAGTGGATCGGTCATGAGTGGATGGAAGCTTTCGGCTATGGCATCCACTCCCCGACCGCTCGCGTGCTTCAGTTGCTGGAAGGCGATCGGGACCACGCGTTTGGGCATTCCGGCTAAGGCCGTATCCGGAAGGAATGCACCATACAGATTGCGCCCTGGCGGCCACTCGTTCAGAATATAGGTACGGTTAAGAAACACCGAGTAATTGCTCATGCCATCACCCCCTTGTCGGCAGTCATGAAGGAGCATTCCAAGTCAATCATCGGCATATCCTGCGGACCCCTCATCTGGGTGTTTCCTCCAAAAAGCGCCGCTTCGTTCGTGCCGGAAACACAAAATTGCATCTCAATGACATTCAGGTTCGCGCGGGCTATGGCCTTTTCCGTCATGGACGCCCGGTATTGGAGATGCGCCTGAAACCGGTCCAATATCAGCTTTCCGGTCTGAAGACACCGCCGCGTAAGTTGGAAAGGAGTGTTCCAAGGTGCGTCCCGTTCAAGCTCGATCCCAACATCTTCGGCTTTGCTGTCACACGAGGACAAAGACTGAACTTTGTCCGGAGGCAAAGCCGTATCAAGCTGGATGAAAGTAAGTGCACCTTTCCGCACCAGTGCGTTCTCCTTGCAATAATCTGCGCATGGCCGGCAGCAAAAGCTTAAACACGCTAACTTCTGCCAAGGCAGATGACTTTCGGGTTTCAGCATGCCAGCATGCCGGAAAACAAAATCGGGATGTCAGTGCCACAATACCTCACGCCCACAATGACTGTTACTTGACTTGTGCGAGTGTGTTTGAACCATGGAGGCTTTAATTATATAATGTTAACAAATACTTGCATGCCAGAGTATCTGTTGAGCGCAAACCCCCAGCTGATTCTGGATCAGCAATACAGCGATTTCGATGAGCAGGCTCAGCGTCTGACGGGCCACGATCAGAGCTATATCCAACTGACGCCGGGAGCGTTTTCCGGCAGGTTTTTATCCTGTCTGCTGGGGCCGCATGTCTCAATCCATATCGAGCACTGTAACCAATCCCTTGAGCAGCAGATCGGGGGGTACCCTGGATATTTCGCAATCGGTGTGTCGATTGACGGGAGGAAAAGTTTTGTATTCAACGGCCAGGAGGTCTCGCCCAATGACGTCTTGATCAATCCTCCGAATGCGGATGTGCACATGATCAGCCCGGTCAATGGATCGGTTCTGATGATTGCAGTGCAGGCAAGTTACCTATCCACGTTTGCCGAGTTCTTCGAGCCCCTTCAGGAGCTATTCAGCCGCACAGGACAGGGTATTCGGATGGTCCGAAGTCCGCAACTGGCTCGGCGAATCCGGGAAGACGTGATTCAAGCCGTCCAGGGTTCCTGCCGGCATGATTGTTCGCCTGAGGAAGCATTTTGGATTGGCGAGGCCTTCTTGGCGGGTATCTGTTCTAAATTATCCCTGGAACTCAGTTCCAACATGCAGCAATCGCCTATTCTTACGCGGCAATCCTACGAGCGCTATGTCGCGTGCAGGGAAGTGATTGCCCAGGCATGGGACGGGATCCATGACCTTGAGGGACTTGTTCTTCAGACCGGCATCAAGCGGCGCTCGCTGCAGGAAGCCTTTACGACCCATGTTGCCAATGGCCCGCTGGCATATCATCGGATCATCCGCCTGCATCTTGCCAGACGCGCTTTTGCCGAGGGCATCCCGTCAGAGCAGAGCATCGGTGATATTGCTGCCCAGTACGGGTTCTGGAACTGGAGCCAGTTTACACAACAATACCGGAACCATTTTGGAGAACTTCCTTCGCAAACCCGTTCCGCCTCACTTGATCGAACTTTTAAATGGGGCTGAACAACTACCGGCTGGCGCCGATAAGATCTGCAATAAGGCCTTCAAGCTACTGAAGTAATATGTCTTCAGTGATTGCGCCGTTGGTGGGTAAAAAATTCCTGCGCCTCCAGAACCGGCAAGCCTGACCGGCCATGGAACTTTCATCCAGCCGCGACCGGGATCCGGTTGATGTTTACGCCGACCTGCCCGCACGGACAGCTTTCGTTGCTGAGGGAGATTGACCATATCACACGATATGCCCGGTTCAAATCCAGCACAGATGAGATTCTGGAAATGCCAGCGCGCACGGTTGATCTGCTGAGAAGACTTTTGGAGCAAGAGGACGGCAAGCTGTCCAAGCGTGCCTTGCGAAAGGAATGTTCAGCATTGACCGAGGAAGAGGTCACTCTGATTGAGGCGGCCTATGCGGAGGCGTGGGATCTTGACCAGGAAAACGATCCTTAAAGTTGGTGGCCAAGTTAAGACAATCGGATCTCCTGGAGATTTCTTAGGAGGATGAGCTTTAAGGAAGGGCTCGAAGCAAACTTAAAGTGCTGTCATTTGGAAAAAGATTCCATCGACCTTTCGACGGGATTTCAATTTTCTATTTTTTTTGGCTCCGGGTGGCCGCTCTGGTCTGGCAGAGCGTCAGGCAACTACGCAAAAGAGACAGATGCAGCGCGGTGGGGCAGGGATCTTTCACATGCCGACAGCGTTGCCGTACATGGTTCGTATTAGGGCTTGCCCACCCTGTCCCAGATAATCTCAAAACAGAAACCCATGCTATCACGTTCTACCTTTGGCTTTGACTTCTCGTGGCGGGAAATTAGAGGCTTCTGATGCGAATACATCTCGGGTTCCGACTAGGTCGGGTCGCCCGCTGAATAAAATAGGCTATTGACTGCGCAGACTAGCTATCTGCGCTTGGCTGAATAGGCGGGGCAATCTCATCCGAGAAGTGTTCGCAAACGGCCTGGCACCCGCCGGGGCTTTTCAACTTTGCGAACATGGAAAAAATTATGGTTAACGCTGCTAGAGCCAATATTCTGGCTACAGTTCTAATTGCTGCTAGGTGTACAACTACCGCCGAACTTTACCCGGTCAAAGGGCCTCTGACCCAGGAGACCCCGGTACCCGTGATAGTTGCGGCGGTCAACGGTATCACCGGCAACACCGGTCGAATTAACTTTACGGCTGGCAACGGGGCTTCGTGTTTAGGCAAGTGGTCATCAGCGGCTCCGCAATATTCAAGCCTGACCACGATTGATGGCTATGGCGGCCCATTCGGGACCGCCGTAACTTCTGGGATCGTGCCGGGGATAAACAGAGGGCACGCTTTTGCGACGTGTTCCGATGACGCTCGTTTCAATATTGAGTTTGTAACAGGAAGTGGAACGGCAAACGGGTACGGCATTGCCGAGGATACACAAGGCAACGTTTACAGGGTTTTGTTTTGAGAGGCGGAGGAGCGGCCATGATCCGCGATCAATTAGCGTTCTGGGCGAAGACCACCGTCGCTGCACCTTCAATCCCCCTGGTTGTTACCGCAGCACTGGGGGCACTCTTAGCCATTTGGGCTAGTCACTTCGTTAATCCCGCAACGAACGCAACATAAGTCACGCCGCTGCCTGAGACTGGCCTAAGTCGCCATAGAGCGCGCGAAGCAAGAAGCCTCGTGCGCCATTCACATCCCGATCGACGTGAATTTCCCCATCAGTGATGGTCTTCGCGCCGCCGAGATTTTCTTCAATCACCCCATCCCAGGATCTGGTCTTGCTGGTATAGGCCTCGTTGCCGATGACCA
>WQBJ01000094.1 GCA_013032095.1 Ruegeria atlantica
TTTGCTCGCATGAGAACAAGACAAGAACAAATGTTGCGTTCGTTGCGGAAAATCAGGGCAGTATTGGGCTGCCGCGATCCGTGTGGTGGATACAGCCTTTCGGCGGCTGTCGCAGAGCGATGGCCATGTTCAGTGCCCGGATTGCCAGATCACGCTTCATGCGGTTCGAGACTGCCCAACCGATCACCCGACGTGAATGCAGGTCGAGGACAACCGCGAGATACAACCATCCTTCACGGGTCCAGACATAGCTGATGTCTCCGGCCCATTTCTGGTTGGGTTTGTCTGCTGAGAAGTCCCGGTTCAAAAGGTTGGGTGCGATATTGAAAACGTGGTTGCTGTCGGTTGTCACCTTGTATTTCTTCGACCGTTCGACACGAATGCCATTCTCACGCATCAATCGGCCAACCCGCCGATGCCCGACATTCAAACCAAGTTCCTTTAGTTCCTCGGTCATGCGTGGCCGACTATAACTGCCCAGACTGAGACGGGTCTGTTCTTTGATATGCGCCAAAACAACCATATCGGTTCGTTGTCTTTGGCTGGCCGGGCGGCTGCGATGGGCACGCAGGCCGCGAGCATTGACGTCCAGCACATCACACATACTCTTGGCGCAAAAGGCGTCACGGTGTTCTTCGATGAACCTGAACCTCATGGCTTTAGGCTCGCGAAGAACTGCGTTGCCTTTTTTAGGGCCTCCCTCTCCTCCTTGAGAATGCGGTTCTCTCGTCGAAGCCGCTCATTCTCACGGGCAAGGTCAAGATCCATATCAGAGACAACATCCGTGTCGCGGTGCGCCAGAATCCATTTGTTCAGAGCCGACAGGCCAACACCCAGATCAGATGCGACCTGCTTGCGTGTCAGTCCGCTGGTCAGCGCGATCCGCACCGCATCAGCGCGGAACTCGTCGGTCCGTTTCAGTCCCATAGTTCATCCCCTTTGCTGCAATAAATGCTATCAAAGGAGCGGCATCAAACCGTGACACGTCCAGGGTGTCTACATCCGCGTTTGGGAATACACATTGCCAAGGCAGCGACATACAATAGCTGAATGGACAACAAGATAAAGAAACTAAACCGTTCTGATCTGATCGCTCTCATAAATGAGTTCGCTCCAGCCAGGGAAAACTACGACAAAAAAACTCTAATCACAAATGGCCCGAATTGCGGGTTTCAGAGCACATTTGTGTGCCATCATTCGGCGGCGTGAGCAATGGGCGCTGGCGCGGAGCCTTCAAGTAGCTCAAGCGAAAACACATCGAGTTTCAGATGGACAAGCTCGAGCGCAATCCAGGCAACCAGCGCCTCAAGACTTGGCGATATCTCACGGAATACGCTCTCAAGAGTGGCATCGTTTCTTTCAGGGCAACGGAAGGGATAAAAGCCAATCCTGAACTCAACACTGGAGGTCACAAACCTTGAACTTTGGCAGATATTGCTCAGTATCGTGAGTATTGGGCACTTGGGACTAAACAACGCCTCGCGTTCGAGCTCCAGTATTGGGCGGGCGCCCGTATATCCGACACTCGCACCCTCGGCCCAGGAAGTGTCGATGAGGCAGGATGGCTGAACTTTGTTCAACAAAAAACAGGCTCTGAAGTATCCGTTCCCATGTATCGAGCCCTCCCCAGATTCGCGAAACCTTCGGATTTGGAGCATTTACTTAAGGCGATCGATGCGATGCCCACACGCGAAACTACTTGGCTTTTAACTGCTCAGGGCAATGTTCGATCCGCAAAAGGTGCATCTCAATGGTTTGCGAATGCTGCACGAAAGGCTAGCTTAACGGGTAAGACCTCGCATGGCTTGCGCAAGAGCCGTATGATCTTGCATGCGGAAAAAGGTGCCAGCAGCAAAGAAATCGCAGCTTGGAGCGGTCACGAAACTTTGGCGGAAATCGAGCGGTACATCCGAGGCGTTGACCGAAAAAAGGCGCTGACTCCCTCCGCTCTGGAGACAGGCGAATTTCTGTAGCTTTGAATATGATGATCAGATTTATCGCTCAGGTAACACACTGGAAGCAGATCTGGATCAGCGGCAAAAACTGATGCGGGATACACACATGAAAGAGGAAAATTTCGGGCTTCCGGCTAAGAGATGTCCAACTGCAAACATTACCAATGAGGTAAAGGTGTCTAACTGGCATGCCCAATTAGACAAAAACGCGCGCAACTCATTGAGTTTGAGCGCGTTTTTTGAATTAGTGGCGGACCGAGGAGGAATTTCTTTGTGATTTTGACCATTTTGCGTAGCGGTCATTTGTCCGGCCTGTTTGCGCGGCATGTTTGACCGCTGGCCTTCCCTACCGGGACAGTGCTGCGCAATGCCTTGCCGGGCAGTGGATGAAGTCCGCAAGCTGGATCCCTATCAAGTTGCCGGGCTATTACGCTCTGGCAAGGCCCGCTAAGCAGCTGTGCAGACGAGGCCCGGGCTGACGGACGAATTGTCGCCTGATATCCAACGACAATTCTCACCGCCCGCCTTCAGTGGGAAGGCGAGCCTGTTTGATTCCTCAATATTCACTGGCTGGCGGCACCCTAGAATTTGAACGCAGCACTAAGAATAATGGACGCCATATCCGCGTCGCCATCGTCGAAGGGATTGTTCAAAGCTTCAGCACTGAGGATGATTTCATCCGTCGCCATTGTGGCAACGCCCAGTCCAAATACATTGCCTGATCCACTACCCGATGCCGAAATAGAAGACGTAGCCGGAGCGGTTGCCGACGCATCTGCTTTGGCATCAACAAACCCGAATATCCCATATACCAGAACAGGCTCCGCAGCATAGCCCGCCTTCAGTTTGACGCTGAGAGTGTCCACGTCATAATCAAAATCAATGCTTTCTCCACCCACTGCCATGGTGTCGGAATAGCTGCCAAGCCCATAGCTGAGTTCGCCGCCTACGACGAAATTGCTGTACAGCTGATAATTGTAACCAACCTGCAGGCCATAGGAAAAACTGGTGGATTCAAGATCGCCAACTTCGCTGTTGGTTGGTCCAATGAATCCGCCAACATAAAACCCGGTCCAGTCATCCTGTGCGCATGCAATGCCAGGCAGAAGTATTAGGGCAGCAACTGCCGATTTCACTTTGAATTTTTTCACTGTTTTCCCCTTTTGTCGGCGTCACTTAGATTGACTACTACGAGAACGGCCCTAGAAATTAAGTCAATTCCAAAGTCGTTTCGTTGGGCTGAGTGTTCCGCATTTGAGAGCCTGAAACGCCTTCAGGGAAAGAGGGGAACGTTTCGTCCATGTGGCCCCGTTGGGTGGATCGAGAACACAAGGACACATCTGATGGAAATCACTTTCAACAAATCGATGCGGGGCGGATCGCCCATTGCAACAACGGGCCACATGTTCCTGGTCCATCACAAGGGCTGTGCCTACACTTATGTTGCGCACCGGATTCACGGTGGATATGCTATTTCGCATCTGCCGACCGGTCGCCTCGTTGAACAATGCACCGCGACTGGCGAGGAACCTGTCACCCTTGATAAGGCTCTCACCGGCTTCCGGACCAAGATCAACATTGGCGTAACCGACCCGGTTTCCCTGGAACAGAAAGCGGCCGAATACGAGGTGGTCAACCCGGACTGGCAGGATCAGAGGTATTGCCAAGTTGATCAGGCATTGTGAGGGCCGTTGGGTTTGCTCATGAAGAATCCCCCTCGATGCCACGCCTTGAAGGTTTCCGTTATCCCCGAGAGACCATCGCGTATGCGGTTTGGACTTAGTTCCGGTTTGCCTTCAGCACAGCCGATGTTGAAGATCTGCTCGCAGAACGCGGTACCGTCGTCCCCCGAGAAATCGTTCGATTGTGGGTCAATCGTTTTGGTACTCGATTTGCGGGCTGTATCAAGTGCGATCGTCCAGGTCCGGTCGACAAGTGGCATCTGGATGAGGCTGTCCTGCCAATTGGCGGGCAGAAATTCTGGCTGTGGCGTGCGGTCGATGCCAATGGCGACACGCTTGATATCCTTGTATAGCAGCATCGTCACGCGAAAGCGGTCAGGCGGTTCCCGCAGCGCCTGATAGAGGCGTATGGGAACCCGCGCGTTGCGATCACCTACAATACATCAAACCGCTCAAGGAGTTGCTGCCGGCGCCTGATCACCGCGCGCACAAGGGCTTCTGTGGTTGCCGCCCCCCACAGGTAACGCTGAGTCCCGGTTGTTCGGCGCCCCCTGCCCGGCCGATCCGGACAACCAAACACCAGAACCAAAAAAGCGCTCCTTATTGTTGTTCCAACTCGGCCAGCAAAGCGCGTTCAATTTCAAGGCTGCGCTCCAACACAGCGCGGCGCTCATCATCCTGACAGACCGCTATCTCAGTTTCGAGTTTCGCGATTTGCCGTTCATATGACCGGCGTATAGCTTGTTTCATGCCTGCTCCTTATCGTGATTGTGGAAAGACCAACCTTAAGTGCGCAGCAATTGCTTAGAGTAGATCGACTCGTAGCGATTGAAGCACGATGCGACGCATTTGAGATTACGTGACCGCCGTTCACGGGCTTCTTATCGTGATCTTCAAACTGTGGAGCCTGACAACTCAGCGACGGCCCGTAAACAGGCGAACAGAACTGTGACCATCCGCAGAAATGATGGCTTCAGCACATCCCGCAGCTTCAATCTCGATACGAATGATACGTTCGTGTTCATCACCACCAACGAGACCAGCTTCACCGCGAACGGTGACCAGGATGATGCGGGAGAAGACCGCGCCAGTATCACGGCAACCACGAACGGCAATTGCCTGTCACGGGATGTGACGGGGAACTTCACCGGCCCTGCTGCTGCGGACAAGCAGTGACCTGCAAAGAAGCGCCCGACGAGGCCTAGGCGAGAGCTAGCAGAAGTTTGATGCGAGCTTTGATCTGGCTACGCTTTGTCACGCAAACCATGAGCACAGATGGTGCGTGACAAATTGTGACGGCGGGCGTGACTGGAGAGAGCGGCAGAGCGCCTCAGTCAATCTGTCGCCAGTCTGCGATATCCAAATGATACGATCAGCGAAGTCAGGACAATGAAGACCGCGTAGAACGCTGGCAAGAGAAGCATTTCATCCTGTTGAGGACCAGGCGCAAAAGACAAAGCAATGACTGCAATCGTCAGTGGCGTATTCTGGATGCCCGTCTCCAAGGATACGGTACGTGACTCCACGTTGTTCAGGCCAAGTAGCCTGGCCAGCCAGTAACCGAGCAGGAATCCAACCAGTCCCAGCAGGATTGCAGCAGTTATAACACTGAGTGGCGTGGAAAGAAGCAGCTCTGTATTGCGCAGCATGAATTTCACAATGAGCGCCGCGATAAGAACCACCCCAAGAACACTGCTGGTCCTTTCGAGGACTTTGGCCGCTTTCTCACTTTTCGACAATACGAACATCCCGACAACGACAGGGACCATCACCATGGCTAGCGTGATAACGATTTTTTCGTACGGGATTTGCAGTTCCGCCGATGTGTACTGACCTGCATAGACGACAATGGCCAACGGCATAAGAATAACTGCGGCAATGGTCGAAGCGACTGTCATGCTGACACTCAATGCAACATTGCCGCGGGCATAATAGGTGAAAAGGTTCGATGTGGTGCCACCGGGTGTTGCTCCAACCATTATCAGCGATAGCGCGATTGCGGCGGGCAGGTTAAACGTCAACGCAAGGCACAACGCGATAACCGGCATCAAGCCAAACTGACAAAGAAGTCCGATAGAAAGGGCTTTCGGGGCGGTTAAAACAGTCTTGAATTCAGAAGGCCTTATCGTGGCTCCCATGCCCAGCATAATGATGAAGATCATTAAGGCCAAACCTGCTTGTTCTACTGCGTCAATCATATTGTCCCCTTCGTGCCTGTCATATTCTGGATTGCGGAGAATGCGCGTGAACTTGCACCAAACTGGGCCTGACTTTGGATTTCCGTCAACTTCTGTTTACGCCTCTGGCTCCAGTGTTCCTCAATTGAGGCGGAAACGCACATCCCGGACCAGGCAACACACCAAATCCAAAAAAATTTCTCTAAAAAAACCGCTTACAGGGATGAGTGCCGGCACAACCGCGGGGAATGCAGCAGCCGCGTTTGAGGCCATGCGCGGCTATCCTGTCAACAAGCTCACTCGTCGCAGGGCTTCTGGCAACTGTGGCAGTTCAACGCCAATTAGCAACATCCCGCAACGCGAAAAAAAGGGGACCAGAAAAGTTTCAGGGGTGAGTTTGACCCAAGCTTGCAACTCTGATTCAGCCGTTCATTCCCTTGCAGCAGGTATCCCCACTTGGCGGTCTGAGACAGGTCGCGCATGCAAAACCAACTTACCAGATAGGTTCCGACAAGGGACGCGATCAATCAGTTGGAATTTGGAGATGATTTAACTCTGCGTAAATTGCCCTGGCGTTAGATCGACAACCAAAGTTCTCCATTCTTGTACCCGCCTCTCACCGGCTCCTTCGACTTCAAAACATCCGCATAATCGTCGGCCCAATCACGAAATCGATCATTCGTAACAACCATTGCCCCGTAATCCCTGGCAAGTTGCAAGATCACCGGGTCCGCAGGTACTCCTTTTGGGGCGACCATGACCCGGTCCTTGGATAGACCAAGGAGGCTTCCCAAGGCGGCATCATGCATGTAGCGCCCTGAAATCTTATACCCTGCGTTGGCATCGAACACGACGCCGGGCGTCAGACCAGCTTTGGCAAGAGCGGAAACCACCTCTCGAACAGTTTCTATTTTTGGAATGCCGTCGTTCCAGTGCAAGACATTCGACCCGTCAATGACAACCCAGTTACTGGCAACCTTCGCTCCTTGCCACCAGCTTTTGAACAACAACAGTGCACTTGCAATCGCGCAGGGCACCGCCAACAAAAGCCAATCTGACAAGCCGGACTTCAACGCAGCGGCAATGACGCCACAAGACGAAAGACTGAATATCGCAAAAACTGAGCGCACAACTGAAATCTCGATAGCTAAAAAATTTATGATGACGCCTATATTATTAAAAATACGGCGTTGGAGCCCAGATCAATTTACAATGGATGGTATATACAAAACATGAAAAGGGCGAAGCCACTGGGGGTTTTACGGCTTCGCCCAAAGTTTGTGGTAGTCTTTTGGTCTGCCCTTAGGTCTTCCTCCCGAACCTCCCCCTATTCGGTTAAACCAAGGATAAAACCGAAAACAGCCCAACGCCTATAGCCAATGCGTGCGTTGACGGCTGTTTGACACATAAGCTTCCAATTCTGGCACCATGCGCTTCACCCTCTTGGCGCAAGCTAGGGAACTAGTTGAAAAATAACCGGCTTCAGGACCGCATTTCCAACTTTTTACCATGGCGACAATTATAGATCACAAGGCGCCCTGCAGCCGAAAGGCTGCGATATGAAGGCTTTTGCCACCGCCAAAGGACCATTCAGATGGTTCGCGAGATGGCCACTGAAGATGCCTTCATCAAACGCATCATCGGCCTGATCGGTTTGAGCCGAGGCCTTGCCCGCCAGATTGCTCGCGACGAGCGCAAGGACGTCTTCCGGATCCGCCAGGGCAGCCTGGCTGCCGCGATTGGAGCGGGAATGGGCTGGGGGGATGCCGGAACAGGACCGAACTCTGGCGCCGGATTCAGGCTGACGGGTTCCGGGGCAGGCTGCGGGTTGCCGGAGTGGGGACCACGCGCCAGCACCGCGCCCAGAGCGCGGTACTGATTGGCGCTGGCAAAGCTCCCTCCGGCCCGCAAGATCGCGCGGCGCCTGACCGCAGCGCGGAACCACCTATCGAAAACCGATGCGATACCGATCACTCAAGTGGAGATTGCCGTACCGGCGCTTGCGACTACGCGCGCCTTGACCGGGCATTTCACCGGTATTGTTCGCGACGGCAGGAAGGAAGCGCTCGACCCTTGGCCTTGTGAAGCCGAGACAAGCATGATGCCCTTTTTCGCCCGAGGGCTTCGCAAGGACTACGCTGCGGTCGCAGCCGCTTTGCGTGAAGCATGGCCGAACGGTCAAACAGAAGATCAAATCAACCGGCTTAAAATGCTGAAACGTCAGATGTATGGCCGGGCCGACATCGACCTTCTCAGAACACGCCTTGTTGCAAGGACGCAGTGGTGTCGACCGGAGAAGTGCATCAAATATGCGTCAGACCCAATTTTGCATTCCTTTCCACAAAGATATCATGAACAGATTTTGACTGGGCAATTCCCGCAATCATTTGGCAGACAAAAAAGCGAGCCTCGATCGCCAAAAGCCTGCAAAAGATCCTTCTAAACCCGGTTTATTGGCTCGATCAATGTAGTGTTTTGTAATCAAAACGCAGATGGGAACAATAGCTTCCAGATTGGCGCGCATTGATCCGCTAACGCGCTTGCCAAAACAGGCGCGTTATTGCCCCATTTTATGGGGGTTCATATCGCGCCGGGCGCGGGAGGAGTGGGGGGTATCGGGAGTTTCTTCTCAATTCCCCCAAGAAGTCAGGAGCACGTTATGCGCCTCTTACCTCTCAATTCCATATGGGTATTTGCCACCCTTCCCCTCGTGGCATCCGCGGAAACAGATATTGCAGACGAAGCCAGTGCAGCCGTTCGTTTCTCACTTGGGCTCGCAGAGTCAACCCAGGGCCACACGGTCGAATTCGGATACAGGCTGAATGACAAATTTGCAGTCCGCGGACTATATGGGCAGGGGAATTTCGGCTTCGACAACAATATCGACGACAACACGTATTCCGGCGATGTTGATCTTGGCGGGTTAGGGCTGATGTTCGACTATTACATTGGCAAGGGACGTTATCGGGTCAGCGCAGGCGTCTTGCAGTTGGAACACGGCCTCTCGGCCAGTACGATTGGCACTACCACGATTGGAGGCACCACCTATCCCAGTACGCTTGATGTCGATGGGTCTTTCAAAAACGATATCGCTCCGGTTGTCTCCCTTGGTTTCCAAAAGCCACTCTTTGGCAGCAATGTCTACTTCACCGGTGACCTCGGAGCCATGTTTACCGGTGGCGCACAAGTTTCAGCGACCGATCCCAACGGCATCATCCCGCAGACGGCAATCGACGAGGAAGTGTCCGACCTCGAAAGCTCCCTCGATAAGGTGAAGGTCGCTCCATTCCTCAAAATCGGCGTGGGGTTCAATTTTTAGATCCCGCTCTTTCTCTCCGAAAAAAGATGAAATTCAAAAATGGCCTTCGAGAAAACGCCGATCCGTGACTTGATATCAAGTGGCACGTCGCTTCTTGTCCCCCCCCCGCAAAAGGGCCAATCCAAAAAATAAGACACACCAACAATCAGATCATCCAGATGAGCAAACAACATGAGGGACCCGAAAAGCGTGAGGCCGCTAAGAGGCCAGATGGCCGACGCGTACCGTTTCACCCCTATCTGTTAATTGCCTCGAAGCCGATCCGGTTCATTCCAGCGTCGCACCCGGCAGCATGGGCCGTTGACAGTTGCGTCTTTTTGGACTGCGCCGTCATATCTGGTTGCTCCGCCCGCACCCTTTGCGCACTTTTTCCTTCAGGGCTTTTGAAGCTCTGAATGTCACGGCACGGCGGGCTGAAATGAGAACCCGTTCACCTGTCCTAGGATTCCGACCCTCGCGAGCAGCCTTCTCCCGGCATATGAAAGCCCCGAAGTTGTCAAGTTTGGAGCACTCACCTGCGACCAAAGCGTCTGTGATGGCGCGCAGAATGTCCTCAATGATTTTGCGACTTTCCGACTCGGTCAACCGATGTTCCCGCATCAAGGTCGCCACAATATCTGCACGGGTCAGGGTTTTGCCTCGCATTTTGGGGATCCTGGCTTCCGGGAGTTGAAAAGCAAAAGGCGAAGCTGAAGCGGGCTTGCAGCTTCGCCCTGTGCCAAGTGAGTGGTAGTCTTTAGACTCTGTCCCTCAAACCCATCCCTGAGGAGACACTAATGAAGATAAAACCGAAAACAGCCCAACTCCTATAGCTACAAGGCGCGCATCGCGATGATTGACAAGCAGCCTTGCAGAATTGCGACCTTACGTTACGTCAGAAGGCTCTGATCCGTATATATTCTCGGAGAGAAATCCCAACAAGGGGTCAAATAAATTGAATCACCCTTACAAGCCGCAGGGAATTCAGCCGGCCGGATCTAAAAAAATGGGCGAAACCGAGGACGTGGAGCCCTCAATCTCGCCCAACCAGTTGCCTTTCTGGAGTACCATTGAGTACCCAATTCATCGCTACCTTCGCTTGGCCGCGCCTTCAATCCTGACGAACCCGGTCTGAGCGACTTTGGCTCCAATGGCGACGACACTTGCGCGCAGAGTTTCATTGCCCTTTTTCAGCCCGACGGAGCTCTGTTGCACAAATCGGGGTGTGATCGCGCTTCCCCCCTTCCCCGGACGGATTTAGCCTACGGCCTTTGTGACGGGTATCCAAGAGCG
>WQBJ01000095.1 GCA_013032095.1 Ruegeria atlantica
TCGCCTTATTGAAAATCACACGACCGTTCTCCGAAATGCCGTGCACTTGAAAAACGTTCTTGGCCAAATCCAGGCCTACGGTCCTTACTGTCATTGGGTGGCTCCTTTCCTGGCAGTTGATGATAACTGCGCTTTGGCACACTCGATGCCGGTGGAGCAGGAGCCACCCACCTCATCCGGTTTGGGCTCAAATGACTTGTTCAGGATCGCCGCAGAGACCAACGCTGTTTCGCAGAAGGAAAACCGGCCATTGATTTACTGGGCAGCGAGATTTTGTGAGCCACTGGGGCGAAATTCCCGCTGGCTGTTACCGGCGACAGAGATTGCTCAGAACTGTTTCAACCCCGCGCTTAGCAACGGTCTAAACATTGTATTCCCTGTTATGGATCGGGAGCGCAGGCCAACACGTTCCCGATCAGGTGAGGCAGGTCGTGTAGCATGAAAGATGCTTCGCGCTGCCGGGAGCCGTTCTTCGACACTCACTTCGAGATGGGGGACTCTGAGACCCTGGGGTCGCAATCGAACAGCGGCAGCAGTTTCATGCTACGAGCCAAATCTGCCACATACTGTTTTAGTTGAATAGCGAAATTGTTTCATCCATAATATTCGAAAATCGAATAGATAGCCTATGGATATTGATCTCGCACGAACATTTCTGGCGATTGTCGAAACGGGCAGTTTTCTAGAGGCTGCTAACAAGGTCTACGTCACACAATCAACAGTGAGCATGCGCATTCGGTCGCTCGAACAACAGCTTGGGCGACCAGTGTTCGAGCGCGGAAAATCGGGCGCTACACTTACTCCGGCCGGGCATCGTTTTCACAAGCATGCGCAGGCACTTGTCAGGTGCTGGACACAGGCCCGGATCGACGCCTCCCTGCCTGATGCGGTGGAAGCTGCTCTGGAAATCGGTGCCGTGCCCAGCTTGTGGGATGGGTTCCTGATCGACGCGATGCCAGAGTTGATGCAAGCGTTTCCGAATGTGGCGGTTCACGGGTCTACGGTTTCAACTGAAACACTGCTAAGCCAAACGACTGCGGGATCGACGGATTTGGCCGTAATGTATGATCCGCGGAACACTGTCGGGCTGACCGCAATGCAGTTGTTCGAAGATGATTTCGTACTCGTGAGCAGCGACTTCGATACCTCGCGAAGCCCATTTGAAGAAAACTATGTTCTGATCGACTGGGGGCCGGAATTCCGTGCCGATCACCTGCTGAACTTTCCGGAAATTCCAACGCCAATGTTGCAGCTTGGTATTGGAACTCTCGGCTTGAACTATTTGAAAGCCCAGCCGGGAGCCGGATTTTTCCCCTGGCGGGTAGTTGCGCAGGAAGTCGAAACCGGTTGGTTGAGGGTGATTGAGGATGCTCCTCGGTTTGCCTATGCCGCCTATGCCGTTTTTGCAGACGATGATCCAGAAAGCCTCCCCTGCAAGGCCGCCCAGCTATTGAGTGCCTTTGCAAAAGAACAGTTTCCCGTCGCGGCCTGAGATAGAGGGCTACTCGCGGCTTACCATGTAGTAGGCGAATTGTCAGTTTTCGGAAGCCTCCAAGGTTTCGGTCGCTGCGGGCTGCTTTTTGCCAGATTCGAAAATTAGACCTGCGGTAATCACGACCATCAAAACGCCGCCCATGATGGCCCAGTACCTCCAACCAAAAGACCTTTGCAAACGCATTTTTCTCTCCACGGCCGTCCATCGAGACCAGAACAGTATAAGGCGGGGCAAAAGTCTGCCAAATCGAAGGGATTGACACTCAAAGAGACAATATACTGAAAACAAACATCTATTCAGATCATCGATAACACGGTTGAGAAAAAATCATAAGGCTTGGCACTCCGAAAACGAGTTTCGATCTCCTAAAATAACGACCTGGACGGAAAGGAGGTATCAATGGATAGGCGTTGGATTAATCGCGTTACCGAACACATAAGGCGTTTCATTGCGTCACAACGGTTCGGGATCGTGAAGCACTCGGCAGCAAAACAGCAGGATTTGCAAAGCCCACAAGATTGGGACGATGCCGCCGAGATATGGGACCCGTCCGAATTCGACCCGGAAAAAGAAAACCGGGAACGACGTTTGCGCCCGAGCGATTACGAATGGGAAGCAACCGGCGAACTTCCTTGGCCGGGCACAATCACCGATTCAAAGGAGGCTGAGGGAAATCCAAAGCCTTAACATTGGATATTTCAGTCACAGGTGACGCAATACTCGCGTCCCCTGATCCCGCATCGCATACCGTTTGGGATCCGAGAGCGCCGAAGATGAATTCCCACTCCGGATAGCACGACCGAAAACATTTGAGATTGTGGAAAAAATTACGTCGCTTTCGGCCTCTTAGGTCGAAAACAGCGCAGCGCCTTCTGTGTGTTTTGGCAAAATCCAGTACCAATCAAAATGGTGTACAGAATGCTGGAAGTTCATTCGATTCCCGGTGCATTTACCGCACGGGAATGTGAGCAGATTGTTGCTGCATCACAAAAAACCCCGGCGAACGAGGCTTTGCTTGTCGGGCAGAACAAGGATCATAATCTGCGCAGGGCCGATGTGACCTGGCTGGACGACGTCAACGGCTTTGATTGGGTGATGTCACGCCTGATCAATCTGGTCCGAGGCTCCAACACCGACAAGTTTGGCTTCGATCTGAGCGAGTTCGCCGAAAGTCCGCAGATTGCCTGCTATAAAGCATCAGATGGTGGTCATTTTGCGTGGCATTCCGATATTGGCGACGGGCCAGTCGCCCAAAAAAGAAAGCTGTCTATGGTCGTACAGCTCAGCAAACCCGGGATGTACGACGGCGGTGACTTGGAGATTATGCCGGGTGCTTATGCTGTAACGGCCAGCCGGTATCAGGGGAGCGCGACCATTTTTCCCAGCTTCCTGCTACACCAGGTGACACCGGTTGAGAATGGTGATCGATATTCGTTGACGGTTTGGGCTCATGGCCCGGCGTTTCGGTGAAGATTTCAGCACTCGTTCAGAAAGAACCCGTCCATAGCAAGTCTAACGTTTCCTTACATGCACGAAACAGAGTCGAGAGAGTTAACCTTGCCTGTAACATCTGAAATGAAAAGGCATTTCTTGTAATCCAACTCCTTTGCCAATTCCTGGAAACCGCGCCGTGCCGACGCCTGAGTTATCCTGGTCGCTGAATGGCCATCGCTATGATGTATTCGTTGGTAAGCGATTGGCGGCAGATTTCTCATGGACTAAGTTTGGTGGGTTCACCATACCAGCAGAAACTTCGCCAGCTTCCTTTGAGGCACTTTCGACAGATATGCGTGTCTGACCCAACCGAGGGTGCAGCTTACGAGCCAGAACCCACGTCCAAAGCAAACCTGCGCCACCCGCGGCGAACACGCCAGAGAGCGGTGCCACGAGAAGAACCAGCCAGGCGGCACCAGGTGTAATAATACCCGAAACATCGCGAAAGCTCGCGTAAATTGCAGACATCTCAGTTCGTTCGGAAGGTTTGACTGCAAGAAGGAACGGCAAACCTGCGGAAACATCGAGCAAGATCAGGAACATTGACCCCATCATTAAGAATGCGATTGTGACTTCAGGGATGCCGAATGAAGCTCCAGCAAAAAGAAATAGCAGCCCGGACATGAGGAATCCGGTTCTGACTGCTGCGCGCACCGAACTGCGCTGCATGAAACGAAGCATCAGCGGAGTGCAAAACAGGGCGGCATTGGAAATCGATAAAGCAATCCCTCCAAGCTGGCTGCCCAGCCCGTTCTGAACCGCATAGATGGGCAAGTATACGACATAAATCCACCACCCGCAGGAACGAACGACTGCGAATACCCATCCGGCAACCAATCGCGGTTGCGCAAAAAACCTCCCGAAATAGGCGAACGGATTTGCGGGAGCGCTTTGACTTCTGGTGATGAGCCTGCCGTTTCCGAGGCGCATAACAAGAAAGATGAGCAGCATGACAATCGCCGCACCGGCTGCAATCAGGAACGGCGCAGGTTGCCACCATTCGTACAATATCGCGCCAAGCGCAGGCCCAGCCGTCCAACCCAGCGCACTGTAGAAAAGCCGAGATGTCTCAAAACGTCCCAGTTCGATCCTGGCAACATGGTCCAGCACATAGGCATTGAAGCACACAAATGTCGTCACAACTGCGAAAGTCGTGAGTGCGAGCCCCACAATAACGGCAGCAGGGGTCGCAACGGTTGTTACAACCGCACCCGCGACGTACGAAAGAGTGCCGAACACATAGACCCATCTCCTTGGGACAAACCGGATCAGATAGGGAACCAGAAGACCGATCAAGAGTGAAACCGCGCCAATGGCGAAATAAATTTCGGATATAAATCGCGCATCCTTCAGCGCGTTGTACATCGCTACCGGAAAGACAGAGATCAAAATACCCCTGGCAATTGCCTCCGTTCCCGCCAGAATGGCGAATCCCCGCACACTGGGTGCTGGCGCATGGCGAAGCCATTCTGGTATTCGGCGTTCGTGCATGAGAAGTGCTCAATAGACTGGGAACTAGTCAAACCTGTTTCCTCATTTTTTCTTTCCTGCAAGCGACCCGATGTCGTTTTTGCTAATCGCGTGAGCTACAAAAATCTGAAACGGAATTTCGTTTTCTCTTTTTGACAACCCGCTTCGCTGGCGTTCGATTTTCAACGCTGATTACAGCGAAAGGATGGCTTGAACTCGGACTGGATTAGCCCAGTAGAATGGCCGCAAAAGTCGGTTTTGTCCGCTCCCCGCTCTTTCGCGCACCATGCCGAGAATGACCGTACTTGGCGGTTCGCGACCCGCTGCAGAATCGAATACGTAAAGCCAGTTCGATGTCGGCAAAGGACTCACACCGCCAGTTGATGCGGATCGCAGAGAATGACGGAATCAGCCCATAGTGACGGATGCTACGCACCGAACGAATGGCCGCTGTACTATTTTCGATCAAGAACAATGGCGAAACGTCCGCTGATTGATCGTGGCGGTTAGGTTCGGCCCCAGTTTTCCTGATCGCGCATAGTCAGAGCTGTAACGAGAAGGAACCCTGCCAGGGCCGAAAGCCAGGTGAAACCATCATCGAAGAGCACGGCACCGATCATCGCAGCAAAGAAGAGTGAGATGAAGTTTGCCAAAGATACAAGCAACGGTCCGTAGTCACGCGTCAGCCTCAGATACACCATCAAAGCAAGCCCCTCACCGGCGCTGATCAGGCCGATGGCTGGAATGTTATTGGTGACAAGATGCCAATCGAAGATGCTTCCGGAAATGGCACTTCCTGCAAGTGCGGCTATTGAAACGACAAGTGCCTGCCCATGCGCCACGTTGATCGCATCAACCCGTTCTGGCCAACGAGACGCAACAAATATCGTATTGATGGCATAGAGAGCGGGGACGGCGAAGGCAACCAACAGCCAATGCCAGGATACTTGATCAGCCGACAATTCTGCTGTGTCCGAAATAATCATGACCACAGCAGCAAATCCCAGTAAGACAGAGGCTACTCCTTTTAGGTTCACGGGTTTTACGCCGGTAAGAGAAGCGAGGATTGTTGTGAGTATGGGCATCGTGGAAATGATCACGACAAAGATGAACAACGGGAGTTGGGGTGCGACCAATATTTCCAACACAAATGGCAGAACAAAACCAAAGGCTCCGCTGAGAACATAGAATACAGCAGCGTCTGGTTTCAGCGGAGGCCACTTGCGGCGCACAGCTGCTACAGCCGAATAGAACAAAGCTGTACCAAGAATTGAAACCGGGACGACCACAAGTGGTGCAATTCCCGATTGCCCGGCTGACTTCATCGCGGCGAGACGCACGCTCCAGAGACAGCCGAGCAGGACAAGCAAGGCAAACTTCATCGCGTCAATGCATGTTCGAGAACAGCTTGGCCGCAAAGCCGATCAGGATGACGCCGGAGATTTGCCGGAACCTGTCATACTTTGATTGCGTCACGAAACGTCTCCTGAATACATGTGCGAGCGCTGAATAGGTGCTGAGAGATAGGATGGACATGCCGCAATAGGTCAGGATCAGAATACCCGCTTGTGATGCCAAGCCTTTCTCCGGGTCCAGAATTTGGGGGAACAGTGCCATATAGAACAGCAGAGCTTTGGGATTGGTGGCAGCCAGTAGGAACGCCTCTGAAAACAAAGCTCGGGCAGGCACTGCTGCATCGGTTATCGAGTTCAGAGACAGGGTTTCTTTCCTGATCAATAATTTGACGCCAAGCCAAGCCAGATAGGCCACACCCACCCACTGGAAAAGAGACCAGAGCCAATCTGACGCCATCACAAACGACGTGATGCCCGCTGCACAGATGGCCCCGCCTACGGCCAGACCCAAGGCATTGCCAAATATTGTAGGCGCAACCTGATTTATGCCTAATTGCATCGCGCGCCGCACTGTATTCAGGTTCGCCGGACCTGGTGTGACAATGTTCACGGCCGAGATTGCCGCAAAGGATACCCAAAGTACCCAGTTCATGATCTCTCTCAAATTCTGGATTTGTTTCCATGCGAAAGTACAACGTGAGTGCGAAGATGTGTTTTCCGAATAGGAAGCCATCCGAAGGTTTTATGCGTGAAAAAGGAGGAGGTCTGGGTTATATACCTTGATATGGAAAATATGCTCGATGACCTTGATCGCGCCATTCTCACCGCTTTGATTGGTGATGCGCGCATCAGTTGGAAAGACCTCGCCGCTGATGTGGGTGTCTCTTCGCCAACGATCCGTGATCGCGTCAGGCGATTGCAGGACAGGGGCATTGTTCAAGGGTTCTCGGTCGAGGTTTCACCGGCAACCCTGGGGTATTCCCTTGAGGCTGTGGTCAGATTTCGCCCGCTACCCGGAAAGCGCCATGTGCTAGAGCAACAGATTCAGGATACGGATAGGATCGTTCAGTGCGATAAGGTCACGGGTGAGGATGGGTTTGTGGCCCGCGTGCTGTTGAAAGATATTGGTGAACTGGACCCTTTGCTTGAGACATTCGGACGAATGGCTACAACGAACACGTCAATCGTTAAGTCGAGCCCCGTCAGAATGCGGCCACCTCCGTTTTAGAGCCGTAGCTGCCATTGGAATGGTAGTGTAGAAGGCTCGCTTTGTCCGCATTACCACCATCTGCGAGCTTCGCAGTCAATGTCCGGTTTGCGCGGTTCGCGACCTGCTGCATGAGCGAAAGACTGAAGTGTGGGCGACGGCAGTTAAGGGCTCAAATGACCTGTTCAGGATCGCCGCAGAGAATGACGGCGAAGAGCCCAAAGTAACTGATGTTGCGCTGAGTCCAAATAGCCGAGCTGGGGCATAAAGCGGACCCACGTCAGCAGGTGTTTTCGCGCAAATTATTACATGGATCGGGAGGCAACGATGGATGCCTCCCGAGTATTGATTTCTACTGCGACATCCCGCCTTCAGTCGAAATCTGTTCTTCGACGTGAGACTGATTGCTGACGTCCGATCCCCGTGGAGGATAGTCCTTGAACGTAGACAGGTGGTTTTGGACGATTTTGGCCGCCGGCCCAAATGCCCACATCTTGTTGCCCATCCAGCGCGTATACATCCCCGATTCTTCGGCCGCTTTTTCGTAGGGATCGCGACGCAGGTTGAACAGGAGGGGGGCGTTCAGTTCCTCTTTGGGGCCAGCCCACCCTTCGGTTTGGATCGTGAAATGTGCTTTCCAGTCACCGTGGCGTACCGCCTGCAAATCCGGACCCTCATAATAGATGATCTCGTCCCGGTTACTCTCGCCCTCACCTGTCAGAAGTGACAGTTGGTTGTACCCATCCAGATGGACCTGATAACCTTCGTATCCCTCCAGCAATGATCCGGTCAGATCGTCAGGCCCTCCGGCGGCGGCAACAAGGGTGGGCATCCAGTCAAGACCGGCGAAAATACCGTTGCTCACAGTTCCAGCCGGGACTTTTCCGGGCCAGCGAATGATGGCTGGAACGCGGAAGCCGCCTTCCCAGGTTGTGCCTTTTTCGCCGTGGAATGGTGTTGTTCCACCGTCCGGCCAGGTCATGGTTTCGGGACCATTGTCAGACGTAAAGACAACAATCGTGTTATCAGAGACACCCAGTTCGTCCAGCCGCGCCATGACTTTGCCTACGTTGTCGTCCAGCTCTTTCATGACGACATCCTGCAAACCGCGCCCATCGCCCAGCATGGCCTCGTATTCGGGGCTCAGGTGGGTCCAGACATGCGCGCGCGCCGGGGCCATCCAGACAAAGAACGGCGTGTCGCTGTCGACTGCGCGGTTGATGAAGTCCAGCGTATGGGTTGTAACCTCGTCGTCCAGTGTCTTTTGCCGTTCAGGCGGAGCCGGGCCATCATCAATGATGCGTTGTTTGCCAACTAAACCCCAGCGCGGATCTACGGTTTCATCGACTGTATCTGTGGCGTAGGTGTGAATGATGTTCCGAGGGCCAAATGTGTCGTTGAATTTCTGATCTTTCGGCCAGTCCGGATCGGATGTGTATTCCATTGCGTTCAGATGATAGAGCCAGCCCCAGTATTCATCAAAACCCTTCACCGTCGGTAGGAACTTGTTCATATCCCCCAAATGGTTCTTGCCGAATTGACCGGTCGTGTAGCCTAGAGATTTCAGCATATTGGCTAAAGTAGGATCATTTTCACTTAGACCCTTTTCAGGATCTCCGGGCAGGCCAACCGTGTGCATTCCCGTACGGACCGGCAATTGTCCGGTGATAAAGGCGGATCGCCCGGCAGTGCAACTTGGCTGAGCATAGTAGTCCGTCAAACGCATACCGTCGGCAGCCAGTTGATCAAGATTGGGGGTTTTGATGCTCTTTACGCCCTGATGATAGCTGCCCAGACTGGCCCAGCCGACGTCGTCGGCCATGATGACCAGGATATTGGGTTGGTCGGTTTCGGCCAAAACCGGCACGGCACAGACCGTCGCCGTGGCCAGAGTGGCGGAAACCGCAATGGGTCGGAGTATGAACATTGTTACCTCTGTGGACATGGAAGACGATATCGAAGGTGGGAATATCGAAGGGTCTATCAGGGATAGCGGTCGAAACTTTCGCGCCGCAACAGAGCTTTACCATGATTTCATATTGTGAAATCTAAAAAGCGAAACCTGAAATGAACTTGACCACATGATGAACGAAAACGCCTTGTCCGCCTTTCTTGCATTGGCTGAAACCGGCAGCTTCCAAAATGCAGCCCGTGCGATGGGTGTCTCCAACGCGTCCTTGTCCCGCTATGTTGGGCAGGCCGAGGAACACACGGGACTTGTTTTGTTTCACCGAAGCCGAAACAGCAGCACATTGACACGCGCGGGGCAGGAGTTTTTGCCAATCGCCCAAGCGCTGCGCGAAGACCTGGACCGCTATGCGACCCGTGTTGCTGGATTGCGTGAAACCGGGCCGGGAACTTTGCTGATCGGTTGCGGGCCGCTAACCACAAGAACTTTAATCTTGCCCGTCTTGCGCGCCGTTCGAAGGACGATACCTGACCTGCGCTTCCGAATTCTGGTGAGCGCCTACGCTCGTCCACTCGACTTATTGCAGGCGGGCGAATTCGACGTATTCCTCGGTGATCTGACCTACACACCTGAAGCCGAAGATGTCGAGATCATGGTGATGGAGAAGCAACCTATCCAGTTCGTTGCTCATCGAGATCATGAGATTCACCAGCGCGGCCCGCAAACCATGGCAGGCATACTCGATTTTCCCTTTGCATCACCACATCTCCACAAACATTGGAAAGCCGCTTTGACAAAAGCGCTTGGTGGCGGTTCTGAGGCCGTCGAGAAGGTAAGTGCACAGCCGCATATCGAATGCGACGACTACAACCTCTTGACCGGATTGTTGGCAGAGCCTGACTTCATTGTGGGAGGGATGTCGGACACATTCGTAGAATTGATCCGAGCAAAAGGAGTGAAACCTGTGTCGATGAAACAGAACCTTACATGGAACATTTGCGCAGCGCGCAAGTCGCAGAACACGTCTGCCGCGGTTGAATTGGTTTGGAACGAATTTGCTATGTATCGGGCGTGAGCGGTGTCGTGAGGCACAGGAAGAATTCTAACTAAACCATACACTGGCCCATATTTGTTCGTTTTTTTAGGCCCGGTAAACTTGTCAAAGTTCCGCTTTGGTATCGAGAACAGCATTTCGAATGCAAATGGCCCAAGGCAGTAGACTCCGTGTTGCAGTCATTCGTCGACGCCCAGATTAAGCGTCCACAGCGAACGGCCGGTTTCCGGCCTGCCAATCGTGACGAAAGACCTTTCCAATACATATCGTTGCCTTAGACCGATAGTACCTGTGTGAAACTCTGGACGTCCGCTTAGAGAAAGCTGCATCGCAGCATTTGGCTGCAACGTGAGCGGCATCTGTGGGTGGCTCCTGCATTGCAAGAGTTTTTTGGTGATGTTTGCGGGTATTTT
>WQBJ01000096.1 GCA_013032095.1 Ruegeria atlantica
GAAATCAGTGCCCGAGAGCGCGTGAAATCAATGCCCAACTTCCGCGAAATACGCAGCGCAAGCTTCCAACTATCGAGTAGGACAAGTATAATTTTTGTTGAGATTTCCTGGAGCGACGACATGAACAAGGATGTTTCTGCGGCGATAGCCACTGCCGCTCTGATTAGACGTGAGCTTTACCCATCTGCCGCCACGTGTTTCCTTGCTGGATCAGTTGTGCGGGGAGAAGCAACTGCATCTTCGGATCTCGATTTGGTTGTGGTTTTCGAAGAAGTTGAAACAGCCAGCCGACAGTCTTTCTTTTTCTCTGACTGGCCGGTTGAGGTTTTCGTTCACGACCCACAGACTTTGGACTACTTTTTCAGAAAGGTAGACCGACCAACCGGCGTGCCCGCGTTGCCCACGATGGTCAGCGAAGGTGTTGAAGTACCGAGCCGAACCCTCTTCGGACAGCGTCAAAGAGATTTGGCTAATCGACTTCTTGAAGAAGGGCCGCCGCTCTGGAGTCAAGAAGAGCGTGATCACTCCCGTTACATGATAAGCGATATGGTTGAGGACATACGGGCGCCGCGAAGTTCTAGCGAACTTCGGGTTGTTTTGTCTGATTTGTACTCCGCACTCGCAAACCACTATTTTCGTTCTCAAAACCTATGGTCCGCTAAAGGAAAGAACATTCCAAGAGCACTCGCGCGTCATGACAACACCGTTCACGACGGTTTTTGTGAGGCCTTCGCAATCGCTTTCAAGGAAGAAACTGTAACCTCAGTTATCCAACTGTGTGAGGATGTTCTCGGTCCTGACGGGGGCTTTCTTTTCGACGGCTATTCGCGCGATGCACCGAATACTTGGCGTTCTTCACAAAAAAAGCCAACCGAAAGCGAGCATTGATCTCTTACGCAGCATTTGTAGAAAAGGGCTCATAGCCGACGTTTTCTGCAGCGCGTCGTCGTGCGGAGCTGCCGCTCGTTGGCAATTTCATTGCAAAAGGACTGTTCGGCTTGAGGCACCATCTGATGTGAAGCGTTCACCTCGCTCGTGGTCGCACTATGACGGTTGGGTCAGGTTCGTGTGACGTTCATCAGGATATGTGGAGCGTCACGAATTCCTGACTCTTGATGCGAATTTTTCTGAATCAAACCAGCGCGGCTCATCATGCAATGTTGGCCCAGGCGTCAAGCATTTCTGACCCAGACCGGAACCGGCCGTTCGGACTAGGCGCGGCCAAACCCGACTGTGAGCCCAAATTACTCATCGTTCAACTCACCTCCCAATGAACTTCATGAGGTCTGAGACAGATAGTGAGCAAGTCTTGACTGGAGTTGTGGAACCGCTTTCGGGTGCTTCAGAAACCTCTGAATATTCATCAGCTGCCAGAATTGCCCCTCGTTGCCAAATCGTATTGTGGATACTTCAGCCTTCGAAATATGCGCTACCATGAAGTAAGCATGTTCGCTCGGTTCGCTGACATTTTGGTATCGCCGCCTCCAGACAATGCGTCCAATATTGAGCTTTAAATCAAACTCTTCTTCCGTCTCCCTAAGTGCACATTGCTCAGGCGTTTCGTTTCCTTCCCTGCCTCCACCCGCCAAGTCCCAATGATCGGGAAAGGAGATCGACGGTTTATTGTCTCGCAAATAAGTCACGACCTTTGAGCCGCAAATCAGCGCTATTTTTGCACCGGAAAAGCTATCAAAGTCTTCCAAAGACCGTAATTCCATACTGCTGCCAGTCGAGTATACCTTCGCACAAGGCCGAAACAATCACATGTCGGCTCGCTCCTGACCTTAGCGGCAAAACTTATTATTGGCGGCAGGGCGGACAAAGCGCTAGTTCGTTGCGCCAATACTAATTGCAGCTTGCGGCAGTTGCCTGCAACCAGCGCACAAACTTTCTGGTGAGGTCCGTGTCGTGCCCTCCGACTTGCACGGTGTAGCATCCAGCATGGAATTCGGTGCATCCAGATAAGGGGACAAGGCGTCCATCGGATAGTTCAGTCTCAACCATGAACCTGGAAGCGAGTATCATTCCCAGCCCGGCACAGGCCCCCCGCAAAGCTGCGTCATCCGAGTCGAAGCGATCTGCGAACTTAAGTTTCAAATCGTGCAAATCTGACTTATCCATCCAGAGACGCCAATCCCAGTTCCCCTTTGCACACTGAATTGCTGGAATTGACGCAAAATCGCATGGGTCCGCGAGTTCTGACAGCAAGGCCGGCGACAGATATGGGCGGCACACATCTCTGAACAGGTCAATCCCACCGACCTGCCGTTCGCCAGCCCGGAAATACGCAATGGTGACATCTGCATTGCCAGCCAACTGTCGAGTGTCATCAAAGAAGGTCTCTACTTCTATATTTGCATCGGGGTTTTTCGCTTTGAAGAGTTGGAGTTTCGGAATCAGCCATCGCACCGCGAATGACATGGACGCCCGGACACGGAGAATGTTTGTGTCGCGGATGACATCACCAAGCGAAGCGTGGAGCAATTGCAAGCCGGGAGAGGCCTTCTGTACCAATCGAGTGCCAGCGTCCGTCAGTTCGATTGAATTGTTGCCGCGGACAAAAAGCTGGATTCCCAAGGTCTGCTCAAGCGACTTGATCTGATGACTGACGGCCCCCGGTGTCACCAATAGCTCATCCGCGGCCAGCTTGATGCTCATATGCTGGGCTGCGGTCAGAAAAACGCGTAGAGCATTTAAGGAAATGGACGTCGGGATTTGCATCAAAAAACCTCACTCAAAAAGAAAATAACTCGTTTGAAAGCAACATGAAACTACCGATAGGAAAGAGAATATCTTCTCCAGTAGGTTGTACATGCCACCCGCAAGCAAAAATGTCGAAGCGATCCTTTGGGTGCTGCTCAGCACGGCACTATTCACCGTGATCTTTGCAGCAGCGAAGTTCGCCGACGGGGCAATTGGCACCTTTCAGATATTGTTTCTGAGATACATTGGCGGGTTCGTGACAGTGGCTTGGCTAGTTATGCGCTCAGGTTGTTTCAGCCAGTGCAAAAGCAAGGTACCGCTGCGGCATTTCATGCGTGCAGTCTTTGGATGTTCCGCGGCGGCTGCGATCACCTGGGCGAC
Organism: Ruegeria atlantica; assembly: GCA_013032095.1. Taxonomy (GTDB): domain Bacteria; phylum Pseudomonadota; class Alphaproteobacteria; order Rhodobacterales; family Rhodobacteraceae; genus Ruegeria; species Ruegeria atlantica_E. The sequence goes on from WQBJ01000096.1 coordinate 3,085, forward strand.
TGCTCATATGCCTGTAGCGGATGCATCGGCCATTGGCATCCTTTACGGGGTCATAACTGTCCTGCTTGGCGTTCTGTTCCTCAAAGAACATGTTGGTTTGCGCCACTGGTCGGCCGTTGCAATTTCACTTGCAGGGGCTGCGCTGATCATGGCTGCCCAAGGCGCTTTCCAAAGCCATATCACTGCATTTCCAGCGATGGTCGCGTTGCTGAGCGCCTTGCTCATGGCTTTCGAAGGGCTATTGATCCGGACCCTGAGCCAGACCGAAAGCGCGCTGACAATGATGCTCTTTGTCTCCGGTTTTGGTATCCTTCTCTTGGCTGTTCCAGCTCTGATGGAGTGGCACAACATCGGCGCAACGCTCGTGGTTGGTTGCTTTGCACTTGGGCCACTGTCAGTTGCAGCACAGTATTGCACAATCAGAGGATACCGGATCGCACCACTGTCGGTCGTGGGGCCGGTTGACTATTCATGGCTGATTTTCGCTATGATTTTGGGTATCGCTGTTTTTGGAGAGCTTCCCAGTGTCGGAGCCATCACAGGTAGCATTTTGATCGTCTCAGGTGGTTTGCTGCTGTCTACTATTCGTTCGCAACACTGAACCTCAAAGCGTTCGATTTTTCGGCTATGATGGTCTGCAAGGAAAGCGGACATTTGAGCGACACGCAGCATTGGGTAGTTTGGGCTCTCTCCCGCCGTCCTCTGCGGTGCGCACTAACGGGTCGAAAGAGTCCTTTGCCGACATCGACCTGGCTTTACGTATTCGTTTCTGCAGCGGGTCGCGAACCGCCAAGTGCGGTCATTCACGGCATGGTGCGCGAAAGAGCGGGGAGCGGACAAAGTGAGCTTTCGCTGCGCGTGCTCTAATGGCGGTTAGGGCATTAGAATGACACCTTGAGCACGGATGGAGTTAGCTGAATTAAGCGGGAAATCGTTCGTTACAATAGCTGCAATGCCACGCAAGGCGTGTTGGGAAGCCGCAGCTGCCGCACTACATGCAATCGGCTCCGCTCATCGTTTACCTTTGACCAACTCTCTCGGAGGTGCACCTTCCCACCGTCGAATGGCCCGCGTGAGAGCCGACTGGTGAGAATATCCCAAAGGCATAGCCAAATCCCTGAGTGTTCCCTCGTCCAGTTCAAACCATTCCGCCGCCGCCTCACGCCTGACCTCGGTAAGAATGTTGGAAAAGCTTGTACCTTCCTGTTTGAGCAGGCGCTGGAAGGTTCTGGGGCTGACCCCCATGACCTGAGCAATTTTAGGTAACGTTGGTCTTCCTGTCTCAAGCATTGCCCGTAACACGACTTGGACGGATCCGTTCAAACCACCAGAGCCCCGCAATGAATCGAGTTCAGGCATTGGAGGTGGGGATTGAACCGCTCCTTCCCGTGTCCTGATAGGAACGTCCAGGGCTTCGTTGGTAACTCGCAGGGTCAAAACGTTTCGACCTTCGCGAAGAGGGTTTCGAAAACGGTCTTTGAGAAATTCCAAACCTTTCGATGGATGCGGGGTAATTTCAATTTCGCGAATACTGGTATCTGCCGTTGAATACCTGATAAAAAATAGCTCAAGCAATGCTGCGGTAAACTGGTGGAGATAGTGTAGGGTCTCAGCGTCGAAAGTTGTGCCCCAGAACTGGCGAATTACCCCGTAAGACTTTTTCCGCTCAAGCATCAGGTGTTCGTGAGACGAGAAATATGGCAGCGCCTTTCCGACGAGATTGATGGCTTCACCCGGTGAGCTTGCCGAAAATGCTACTGGTGCCATCATTGCAAGGGAAACATCTCCAGATTCCTGTATGATCCGCGTCGGTAAATCAGGCCCTTTGAGTCGACATAACTCACGCAAGAAACTCGCAAAGCTGTGCAGTGGAACTGCCTGTAGAGGATCATCCGAAATCAGGAATGTGTGCGCTCCGGGGTCTTCGAATTGATCAAACGAAAACTCATTTTGAGACAGCCAATGAAAAATAGGCGCAGCAGCAGACGCTCTGATTGTTGGAATTATTCTGGACACCGAAGACCTCCGAACGCGGCGATTCGAGAGTAGCGCAAGGCAGTCTCAAACCAAAATCATGCCATGGCGCGAAATGGTAAGTTTGTACCGGGGGAGCCGCTAATATCGAAACTAAATAGTTGAACGGCATCGATTCTGTGCGATCATGGAGATTAGAGGAAATCGGCAGATTGAACCGGTTTCTCGGTTAAATCCCACGCGTGAGCATTGAGTTTCAAACGGAGGGACTACGAATGAAACGGTTTTTTGGTCGTCTATTAGCGCTTGTTGCGACGGTAGTTCTGGTTGATTTTGCACCCGCGGCTGCTGAAGAAGAAAGCATTCAGCTTTTGTTTGTCCAGACAGCTTCCGATATCGAAGTCCACGAGGGCAAAAAGACCCTCAGACTGATCAACATTGACCCGCAGACTGTCTATTTTTCTGATCGCCCATACCGAAAGGCCGGGCACATTTCGATGGACAAGTATCTGGAGGCGTGGGCGGAGGTTGACGGCAACTTCAGCGAGACGCCGCCTAATGCGGCTTTGTCGGTGTTTGAGGTCGGACAAGACGAGAATTCGCTTGTGGTTTTGGAGTTGTTCGACCCTGTCGTTGAAGGCGCGGACCTGATCTATCGCTACGCCGTGATCGATGGGGAATTTCCTAAAAGCAGCGGACCGGCAGCACTTTTCATTGACACAATCGGGCCCGGCGGAGGTGTCGGGAGAGGCTATCATGGCGTCGGTGTCGGTCGCAGAGGTCCTGGGGTGGCTGGCTGGGCCGGCGTCGCAGCCAGGTCCGAAGCGTCTGACGACAATTAGGCGCTTGTCGATATTAACTATGAAAAATCAAAGCATTAGGTTATCATTTCTTCATTAGATCCTCACCGCCGCAATTCATTAGTTAGATATGGGAGGGAAAAGATGGCCAACTTCAAAACGTTTGACTCGCGTTTTCAGCGTGTAATGAGAACGATCATCGGGATCGCCTTTGCCTCAATTTCGGTAGGGCTTGCAGCTGCGGAAGAAAAGGTGGAACCCGTGGAGCTGAATGACATTCGCGGGATGCGCTATTGTGAGTTCCTTCTGATTTTTGACGACCGGATTGATGTTTACAACACCAGCGACTCCGCCGGATGCCCGGAGGATCTGTTTAAGGCGATAGATGTCGCAAAACTGGCCGAAGCGCACGGTGCCAACAAAGCCCAACTGAATGGACCGCATTTCTGGGCAATGGATGAACAGACCCTTGGCATGGGCGGGACGAAGACGTTTTCAGGTATCGAAGCGCGATACGCGGCCAGCTTGCCGCTTTCGGCAATCGGGGCCGGGACAGGGTCCGATCCCTACAAACCCTATACGGCCGCAAAACAACAAACGATGATATTCAAGGCTGGCAACCCGGTCTACGAATTGGTTGATCCTGACGGCAATACCTATGCCTTGAACGCTTATGGTGCAGAGGTGAAGGATGGTGACCCTGCCAACCTGGCCAACCAACTAAAGCCCGCCGAAGGGTGGAGCTTCAAGGTCAACACCCCTTCGGAAGACCTGACCATCGAAGGCAGTACCGATGAGCCTGTGCAGATGGTCGGCGACGACTTCCACCAGTATTACACGCGCTTCGGAACAGCGGCCCAATGACTCCAACTGATGCGTAGTGACCGTTTCATCGAGGCTATCCACAATAAGGCTCGGCGAGCCAATATCGAATAAATGAGACAACGGGGGAAATGGTTTGGCTAGCACCGCTTTAGTTTTTAGACGCCTGACGACCACGAGACCTACTGGGCAAAACTACGTGAAATCAAAATAGTAGGGAGGACTGCCTTCATTAACAGTTAGGATCCCTAGTTCGCAAGTTCACTATAGGAGGGCAAAATGGACAGCCACAAACTCTTCGATCCGGTTTTTAGAATTGTAAGCCGGACTGCCTATGGCGTTGCCTTTGCATCAGTTTCGGCTGTGCTCGTGGCAGCGGAAGAGAAGTTGGAACCCGTGGAACTCAACGATATTCGCGGCATGCGCTATTGTGAATTTCTACTGATATTCGATGACCGGGTTGATATCTACAACACCAGCGACTCCGCCGGTTGCCCGGATGATCTGTTCAAGGCGATTGATGTCACAAAACTTGCCGAAGAACATGGGGCTGACAAAGCTCAACTCAACGGACCGCATTTCTGGGCAATGGACGACCAAACAGTCGGTATGGGAGAGACGAAAACCTTTGGTGGGATCGATGCACGGTATGCCGCGACACTGCCGCTTTCGGCGGTCGGATCCGGCCAGGGGGCTGATCCCTACAAGCCCTATACCAGTGCAAAACAGCAAACGATGATCTTCAAAGCTGGTAGCCCGGTCTATGAATTGGTCGATCCCGAAGGCAACACATACATTCTGAATGCGTATGGCGCAGAAGTGAAAGACGGCGACCCTGCAAACCTTGCGAACCAACTAAACCCTGCCGAAGGCTGGAGCTTTAAGGTGAGCACGCCTACCGAAGACCTGAACATCGAGGGAAGTACCGATACGCCCGTGCAAATGGTTGGAGATGACCTGCACCAGTATTACACACTCACGGGAACTGGGGCTCAATGACACTGGAAGCACTTAGATGCATTACAAAAGTGGTTCGGCCAGTAACCAGCAGCGCAGTTCTGATTTTTCTGACCAGTTTATGCGCAAGCGCTCAATCCAGTTCGACAGACCAGAGCCAGACGCTGTCCGGGTATAGTGAACCGGCGAGTCTCGAAACAGGTGACAGCGTTACTGAGGATCTCTGGATCGACAACCACCGGGTTGATGGCCTTCTCGCCTTCCCAAGACTCCAGAAGTTCTTTTCGCCCTGGTTTGATTGGAAAAAACGGATCAATAACAAGTACGGGTTGGAGCTTGGGTTCAGCTATCAATCTCTGCGTCAGGAGGTGAACAGGACGCTGGGCGAAGACAATGCAGCTGCCGCCCGGTTGCAACTCCAGGGGGCTTGGACGTTGGTGGGGCGCGGCACCAAAAACGTTGGCAAGCTGACATTTCGTTTAGAAGAACGCACTACACTCGGCACGACGATTCCGCCGACGAGCCTTGCGTCTCAATACGGTGGCATCGCACCTTCCGGCGGTTTTAGTGATTTCGGCTTTGCTTTCACGGAACTTGCCTGGCGTCAGGCTTTGGCAGAGGGGCGCCTTCGCTTCGTAATTGGCAAGATCAGCGCCTTGTCCTGGTACAACGGCCATGCTTTGTCTTCGAGCTTACGTGGGTTTCAGAACCTTGCCTTACAAAGCAGCTTGACCAAGCCTTCTCCCGGTCGAGGAATTGGCGGCGGCGTAGCTTATGAGTTTACACCTCACTTCGGCGTGGTGGCCGGCATACATGACGCAAACGCAACAACAGCCGGAAATCCCTTCGATACGATAGGTGAAAAAGAGTTCTATCAATCGATTGAATTCCGGTACTGGCCGACCACACCGGACAGACGTCGCTGGGATGTGGTTCGCTTGCAATTCTGGCACCAGGACGCGTTGGCGGCCAAGGGCGTTCCCGCTGGAAAGGGAGTCACGTTCCTGGCCAGCAGGCTCTACAACGATAAGTGGTTCCCGTTCTTCATCGCTGGTCACTCGGACGGCAATGCATCGCTGATGAAGACCGACGTGACCGCTGGACTCGGCATCGCCATTGATACAGAGCATCGGGTCGCCAGCGATGTCATTGGCTTGGGTGTCAGCTGGGGCGACCCTTCCGATCCATCGCTCCGCAACCAGATCACCACTGAGGTGTTTTATAGGCTCACTTTGGTTCAGAACTTTGTCATCACTCCATCGATTCAATGGGTGAAAGACCCAGCTTCTACCACTGCTTTCGATGACGTTTTGACTGCGGGCATCCGTGTGCGCGTAACGTTCTGAATCGTCTGCATTTTTGTGCTTTGCAGCCATTCGTGCGGCCCGCAGCATCGGTCAAAATGGGCTCTTCGCCGTCATTCTCTGCGGCGATCCTGAACAGGTCATTTGAGCCCTATCCAGCCATTCACCGCCATTTGGGACTTCGCACGTGCAGCAGGTCGCGAACCGCACATTCCGGACGTTCCCTGCGTGGTTCGCAGATCGCGGTTACGCGCAACTTTGCCGCCGTTCGATCTGGAGCCTTCGCTGAAGCAGCATTTACTCGCGGTCGCGGCATACTTATTGTTGCGGCGCGGCGAGTGTCACTAATCAGGTCATTCGCATGCGTTTTATTTGCGTTAACGGAAATCGTTCCTTCGCCGCAGCACGGTCGAACAAGCAAGACGCGGATGTAGCAGACCTTTAAACTTTGGTTCTTGCTTCTTGTTTGAATTGATTGTCCGTCATCAAATGAAGTGGTCCGATGAAGCTGACAGCGCTGAGGACGGTTTGGCTCATCGATTGCGATCTTTTGCGGCGCGCCCGAGATTGAGCAAGCGTCGCTGTTTCAGTGTTCTTTTCTTGATGGTTCTCCTTTCCTTCAGAATGCCGTCACTGCGACCGAAGTAGACATCGGCGGGTGTAAGATTGCCGATGTTTTCACGCTTTGGGCGGAAGTGATCGAAACAAAAACCAAATCAAATCCAAATCCCGTGCAAATGAATTATCCTATACCTTCAATGCAGTGTGTGACTTTAGACAGTCCTTCGAACACTCGGTCGATCCTTGCCATTGGACTCCAGGACACCGATGCGGCGGGTCTTGTATTTCCTGCTGGTGTCACGTTCATCGGAGCTACCAGTGATCATATCGTTGTTGAAACCACCGATTGTCCGGCTCGCGCTGGTGGCGAGATGAAGCTGAGAATGAAGTATAGCGCGCTTTCGCGTAGCATGGCAGCACCTGATGTCGCAAAGGTCTTCTGTGGTGCTAGCGCATTGGCAGAATTCAGCGCAGCGAACAATGATCGCCCATATTCGAAGTGAAGGTAACGCACCAAGATCGTCGCCGATTAAACCCAAACCTCAGTCTACCGTCTTATTCTACAGCTTTACGTAGTAAATTGGGCCTCCAATACCTATATTGGTGGTATCCGCATTCACTTTTCACACCCCATCTGGGCTCGTGGGTGGTGCGGACAATCAAAGGATCAAAATGATGTCTTTCAAAGACCTTACGACCAGAGCGGCTGCCGCACTGAAGGAAAACGATGCGGACGCACCGAAAAAAGAAACGACGTCGGAAGGGCCTGACACCGTTCCCGAAAAACCAAAGCCTAAGCCTCAAAGTTCATAATGTCCTGCCGGGAGTGGGTGGCTTGTTCTTGTTTACATCTCCGAACGAGCTGTATCTGCAAAGGAG
>WQBJ01000097.1 GCA_013032095.1 Ruegeria atlantica
AACTGCGTTGCCCCTAGGCGTATGCATAGGGAGTTTCTCCCTACCCGGGGTATACGCGGGGCCGGGTATACCCCGGGTAAGGAGAAACCACGGCCCAAGACGATAACTCGAATGGCGGCTTTGAGCCCTAAGCGGACGTTCGCATGAACGGATTAGCCTAATGTTGCGGCGACAGGAACCGCCGGGCTTTTACAGCAACAACATAGGGATTAGGTATATTTCAGCCCTCGGGAGTATACCAAATTGGCGAAGTGTAAGCACGTTCCTGCGTTGACGTAGGCACCTCGGCAGGCAACTCGTCTCCAAACCGAACGGCGTCGTAAATTGTCCACCTCGGTGTGGGAATCTCTAGGACACGAGCATAGTAGAAAGCCGGTACTGAGGGATCGAATTCGGGATCCGTCCAAACAGATATCAACTCCGGAGACCCTATCGAATTGGTAAACGTACCCGTTGCAACATCCACAGTATTCCCTACCGCTGGTAGTTTGCCGTCAGCATCCTGTTCTCGGTCTCCCGACCAAGCAACATCGTAAACCCGCTCTTCAGTGTCACCGTTGGCATTTAGCCAACCTTTCACAATCTGAATACGGTCCAGATTACCGGAAAACGGATCTTTTCGCGCAGCAATTAGGAACGTTGGGGCGTCTGCACCTTCAGAAGGTTCTGAGAAGTCCCCGCCCATCGGAACACCTTTTTCGTACCCTATTTCGGCGGGCAAACGAGATCTCGCATCCTCTTCCGTAAAGTCCCAGGCGCCAAAGAAACGAACCTCAATGCGACTGCCAGTCGTCCCGTATACTTCTTTCCGTTCCATGGCGTCGAATATTGCTTCGCGTGTGTTGTCTTCAGCCCAGACCGCGGCGTAGCCAGAGGCTGCCATTTCCCAACCGAGAATCCTCAAGGCATCAAACTCGCCAACAACATGCTGCCAACGACCGGGTTCTGGTTCGACGCCGGAGTGTTTGCCAAAGAAATTATCTTCTTCGGCCGTTGCCAAAGCCGTATGGCTGTCGGTCGAGCCTACGACTCCGAACTTGTACGGATTGGTGCCTAGTTGAGCCTCTAGCTTGAGACCATTCTTCAGAGCTTCGCGTGCGTACTCATATTGGAGCATCCAGTCTTCTTTGGGCGTAGGTCCAAGGTTAGATTTATCCCAAGTTTCATAGTCCGCGAACTCATCATTCGGGCTCAGGAACGGATGCGCTTCTCCATCACCCTTGATCTGTGTGATCTCATACATTGGCTCCCATTTTGCGCGCCGCTCTGCGTAGTCTGCTGTCAACGGCTCACCCGTTTCCGGGTTGGTCTCAACCGGGAACATTAGGCCATTAGAGACATTGCCGTTGTGGGCAAGGGCTAGCACACGACCGCCAGTCTGTTGTTCATATGTTTCCATCCAGTCCCATAACCGTTCCGGATTAAAGGTTTCCGCGGTAGTGAATGGCAACATTTGCCGCGCGCGAATGGCATCATCCCGGTAGATCACATTGCGGTGGAGGTTGTTGCCACCTTCGGTGGATGTCCATTCGTATCCGATGAACGCGGTGAATGTGCCCGGGTCGTTGTGATGATCCGCAGTTTGCGTAAACTCGTCCCATACGGATTGTACAAACCTGCGATCTGAAACAGCCTCGGGCAGAGCATCCCCGGTGATGCCCGCAAAGGTTTCAATAACTTCCATGGTTGCGCCCAGAGCGACGTCCCCGCCGGCGTTGAGGCGTTCGTTCCAGTCTCGAAGGGTTGGGTCACGCATCAGTGTGGAGTTCCCCGCTACGATCTCATTCATAGCCCCCATGGCATCCGAGTGATCAGATACGACAAGCCAGTCGAGGGGACGTGATAACTGCACGCGGAGGCCATGCGATGTTGTGACTTCCTCACCACGTGCAAACCTATAGGCATCGTCTGGGCTCAGAATGACGCCAAATCCGCGGGCATCGAGCGAGTTTGACGTGTGCAGGTGAGTGTCACCCCACAACGGGCGTGTAGGAAAATCTCGACCTGCATAAGGCGAAAAATCAGCAGGCGCTGGTTCACGCATATCATCAACTGATATGGTCATCTCTCCAACTTGCCCGCCTTGTGCGGCGTCTTGAGCATCTGAAGAGCTTGCTATGAATGCTGCGGAAACTATTGCTGTCGATGTCTTCAGAAAAAACTTCATTTGAACCTCCCAGCCGAGCTGAATGCCAGCCCATGGCAACATCTGAGCCGGCTGTTCGTCAAGGAAAACAAAGGTTTTCTTAGTTGAGCATAAGAGATCCCGGGGGAGGTTCGACTAATCCCGGACCGCAGTTTCGTCCGTAACTTTGACGCTCAGCCGCTGTGAGAAAATACCGCAACGAGTGGATGTTCTTGACGACTTGTGACCTGGTTCGTCAGTCTTGAGCCCGTGATCTTGATTGGAGCCGTTGTTATGAAGTGGTTATCGCGAACATTCCTACTGTCCTTGTCTCTTCTATTTGCCACGGGCGCTTCAACTCAAGACAAACCAAACATCGTATTCATATTTCTAGATAATTTTGGTTGGGGCGAACCCGGGTTCAACGGAGGCGGCATAATCCGTGGTACGGCGACCCCCGAGATGGACGCCCTCGCTGCGGAAGGATTACGACTCACAAACTTCAACGTGGAAAGCCAGTGCACGCCGTCCCGCGCAGCGACAATGACAGGACGTTACGGTATCCGAAGCGGCAACCATACGGTTCCACTGGGAGGCGGCGTCTACGGTCTGACTCAGTGGGAAATCACGATGGCCGAGATGCTGAAGGAGGTCGGATACAACACAGCCATGTACGGCAAGTGGCACCTTGGATGGACCGAAGGACGCTATCCAACGAATCAAGGATTCGATGAATTTTACGGAGTTGAGACCACTGACGTTACAGTCTGGCGCTCGCTTCCGGGATTTGCCGAAGCCAACATGGCAGAGCCTGTGGTGATGCAGGGTGTTGCAGGTCAGCCAGCAACCATAGCACGGGACTACGATCTGGACTATCGCGGCGAGATAGATGGCGACCTGACGAAAAAAGCTATCGACTTTATCGAAGCAAAAAGCGTCGAAGAGGCGCCGTTTTTTATATATCTAGCCTATACACAGACCCACTATCCAAACATCGCGTCCGAGGAGTTTGATGGCGCTACTGGAAACGGCGTCTGGGCCGATATTTTACTTCAGACAGATACGTACATCGGGCGCATAGATGATGCGCTTGAAGCCGCTGGTGTTTCCGACAACACAGTGGTGATCTTTACAGCCGACAACGGCCCCGAAGCGCTTCCAGTCGGAAATGCAAATGTTTCGCCCGTGCCTGCGGTACATGGCACCGCCGGGCCTTGGCGCGGTACTCTGTTCACCAGTCTCGAAGGAAGCATGCGCGTGCCTTTTGCGATCAAGTGGCCGGGAAAGATCCCTGCGGGTTCAGAAAGCAACGATGTTGTCCACTCTATGGATCTCTATCCGACACTTGCGGCATTTGCAGGGGGCAAGGTGCCTGATGACAGGGCCTTTGATGGCGTCGACCAGTCAAAGTTCTTTCTTGGTGCCCAACCAAACTCAAACCGAGAAGGCGTGATCGTCTACATGGGCAAGCAGATATTCGGCGTAAAATGGAAGGATTGGAAAGTTCTTTTCAAAGAGAATACGACGGCTTTTGGTGCAACGGAGTCTTTCGACACACCAAGAGTCTACAACCTTCTGAATGATCCACACGAGCGTGAAAGCGTACTCTTCCCGCACACATGGGCGGCCGAAAAGGCGCTGCCGCAGGTGCAGGAACACATTGCAACCTTCGAGGAATACCCTCCAATCCCACCGGGAACGCCTGATCCCTACGAACCACCCAAAAACTGAACGGTGGCTTTGTCCGCATAGCGAACAAAGCCGCTGTACAAAAACATCCGAAGGAATAGTACAAAGTTAAAAGCGCCCGACTGTTCAGGTCGAGCGCTTGTGCGTTCGTTGCGGCGTGTATTCTCACCGATTGGTCAATTCAATTACCTGATTTTAATTTGCGTTCGATCAGCAGAGCGACGGCCTGTTGTGGTAGGTGGACCGTCAGCGGGTCGGAGTTCTTAGTTTCTTCGATCCGCCATGTGGCCGCTTCAAAGTTGATATCCTTCCACATCATCGCCAGCGTATTTGACTTTCGTGCCCCTGTCAGAAGGGAAATCATAAAGAAATCTCGCGCGGCCTCGTTGGGCTCTTTGGCCAATGCCTCAATGAAGCGAGGCAGTTCGTCAGGCTGCAAGAACCTGTCGCGGCTTTGTCCCCGAAATTTCTTGATACCGATAGCGGGGTTCATGCCCTTCGAGCCCCATTCAATCGCCTTGTTGAAGATGGAGCGAATGCGCTCAAGCAAACGGTTGGCTTGATAGAGGCCGTTTTCCTTTCCGATCTTTGCGTGAAGCCGTTCCACTTCAGCCCGATCAATGCTGGATATCTTGCGGCGAAACCATTGGGACAGATACTTGTTCACTTCCCGTTCGTCATACTGCCAAGATTTTTTGTGAACTTTGGAATACTTGTCCATGTACTCGGCAAAAAGCGTGGAGAAGGTCATTTCATCCCGCACGGCCCTTTTTTCTTTCTTAGGGTTCGAACCTAACGCGATGCCGCCTTTGGCTTTTGCCGCTGCCTTGCGGGCTTGTTCCACGGTCATGTCAGGAAATTTGCCGAGCAACAGCCGCTCGGATCGCCCTTCAATCCGTTTGTAAAGGTAAAAGCTTTTTGACCCTGCGCCCGTTACGGCCAATATGAGGCCTGCTTCCCGCTCGTCGTAGTAGTAATCCCGCGAATTTTTCTTTGCAGCAGGTGCTTTCAGAAGGGCGGCTTTGGTGACGTTCAAACAGTGACTGGCCACGTTGTTTCCATGAATTGCCTTGGTGCTACAAAAAGTTGATGATGCTACAGTAGAGAGCAAATTTGGACAATCTGTAGGTATCGTAAGATTGAACACACTCTAATTAAGATATTGAAAAATAATTAAAGAAATACATTTGGCAAACTACGTCAATTATACAGCCATGAGGCTCATAACCTGAAGGTCGTAGGTTCAAATCCTACTCCCGCAACCAGGTCGAATAATCTCAACACAGCCCCGTTCAGACTACAATTGATCCACTGGATCAATCGCTTAACGTCTTCACCTCGTCAGGCTCATAACCTGAAGGTCACAGGCTCAAATCCCAATCCAGAAACCAGTCAAAACCAGCATTGTCAGCTTTTAGTGTGATGACCGGAAACTGGGGTATTTGGGGTATTATTGCTATTGTGCTATATTCCACGCCGCAAATCCAATTGATTAAAAGTTTGGATCAACTCCGCTTGACTGATCGAGCAGGCGGTACCGGTGTCGTAAACGACGATGGTACATAACCACACCAGATCGGCTCTGCCAGCGCGCGGCCTGGTCGTAAGAAGTTTAATAAAACAACTCTTAAACTATTGATTTAAGACCAAATTTAGCCACAGGCAGCGCACAGCTGAGGCAACGCGGTTCTCTAGTCCTGATCCAGACAATTACTGGAACTGGAGATACGATCATGCCGAGTTTCGCCGACTGTTTTATCAAAACGCCACCGAGTGCAGGTAATGAGCAAACTTGTGGCACCTCCCGGACATTCTCGGCTCTGTTGATCGTCGCGGCATTGGTTTCTGCGGTCTACGCAGTACCGCATGCTGAAGCTCAGCAGCTTTATGTCGTGGGCAGTGACCGCGGTGGATACCTGCATGACCGCCTGGCTGAACTGGAAAACCTGAAACGCAATGGCATCCAGGTCGAAATACGTGGGCGTGTCTGTTTCTCGACATGTACGATGTTTCTGGGGTTGCCAGGCACCTGTGTAGACCCGGACACAATCTTTGGCTTTCATGGTCCGTCGCGCAGTGGGCGCCGGCTGGCAGACGAAGATTTCGAGTTTTTCAGCCGGGTTATGGCCGACTACTATCCCGAACCCTTGAAGTCATGGTTCATGAACAAGGCACGTAACCGGATCAATGGTGTTTACAAGGTTAAGGGGAGCGAGATCATACGCATGGGGGTGCCCGCTTGCCGAACCGCCTGACTCCGGTATTGTTCACGCGTGAACCTGCAGGTATCACCTTTTGATCCACGACCACCGTTCTCACACGGGGTCAGCCAGGCAACAGACAGGGTTATTGTGCTGACATCACTTTTCAATCGGTTCGGGCGGCGCGCTGTGTTCTTGCCTCCGAACCCGGACAGTCCGCTTTGCGTGATTGGTGATGTGCATGGCTGCGTTTATCAACTAGAAAAACTGTTGGCTCTGGTGCCGCAGGACCACCGTATCGTTTTGGTGGGCGACTACGTGGATCGCGGGGAACATAGCGCGGAGGTCTTGCGCCTGATCAGTGAACGCTCGGATTTTACTTGCCTGAAGGGCAACCACGAAGAGATGCTGCTGCAGTTCCTGAAAGATCCCAAAAGGAAGGGGGGCCGTTGGCTACGCAATGGGGGGCTACAAACCCTGGCTTCTTTCGGCGTGCGAGGTGTCCGAACTGAGATGAATGCGGACGAACTGTTAGTTTGCAGTGACAGGTTGCAAGAAGCACTGGGGCATACTTTGCGCGCGTGGCTAGAGGGGCTGAACACCTGGAAGTTATCGGGGAATATTCTGGTAGCGCACGCCGCCGCTGATCCCGATGTCCCGGCTGAGGAACAGTCTGAGAATACCCTTCTTTGGGGGCATCCGTCGTTTCAGTCCAAGCCCCGGCGCGACGGCGTGTGGGTTGTCCACGGTCATACAATTGTCAGTGTCGCGGGCGCGCGGAATGGACGTATTTCCATAGATACCGGTGCTTTTGCGACGGGGGTGCTTAGCGCGGTTTGCCTTGACGGTTCCGAGCCCAGGTTTTTGACAGCCCAAGCGTGACATAGGTGTGCTTCTGCCATCCACCTTCCTGCTGTCTAGCTGGTTGAGCCCTCTTTTTCTCATTGAAACAGAGCAAAACCTTGCCACGGCATATCACATTTAATAGGTCTTTCTTAAATAGATCGGATTTCGAGCTTGTCATGTTGATCACTCCTGTCCTCCTGTGCGGAGGGTCCGGAACGCGTCTTTGGCCGTTGTCCCGGAAAAGTTACCCAAAACAATTTGTGCCGCTTGTTGGTGAGGAAACCCTGTTTCAAGCCTCTGCGTGTCGCCTTTCCGGCGGGGCGCAGGGCTTGGAGTTTGCAGCCCCTTTGGTTGTGACCAATTCGGATTTTCGATTTATCGTTGTGGAACAGCTGCAAGCCATCGGGATGGATCCAGGCGCCATTCTGATCGAGCCCGAGGGGCGCAACACCGCGCCGGCGGTTCTGGCTGCAGCTCTGCGTGCTGTGGCTGAAGACCCAGACGCGGTACTGCTGGTTGCCCCGTCTGATCACGTTGTGCCCGACGTGACCGCATTCCGTGCCGCGGTTGCCCGCGGGCTTGAGGCCGTGGCGAAAGGTCAGTTGGTGACATTTGGGATCACTCCGACGCACCCGGAAACTGCCTACGGGTATCTCGAACTGAAAAAGGCAGCAGGCGGCGATGGGGCGCCGGTTCCGTTGAAACAGTTTGTCGAAAAGCCGGATCTCGCCCGTGCAACCGAGATGCTGAAGGCTGGAAACTTCAAATGGAATGCAGGGATTTTCCTGTTCCGTGCCTCGGACATGATTGCCGCCTTCCGGACCCATGCACCCGATCTGATGGCACCGGTCAAAGAAGCTGTCGAGACGGCGACTCCGGATCTGGGCTTTTTGCGTCTGAACCCTGAACCTTGGGCGCAGGCCGAAGACATCTCGATCGACTATGCGGTTATGGAAAAGTCGTCCAATCTGTCAGTTGTTCCGTTTGATGCGGCCTGGTCCGACCTTGGTGGTTGGGACGCGGTGTGGCGCGAAAGTGGACCGGATGCGGATGGAGTGGTCACCAGCGGTGGAGCGACGGCGATTGATTGCCAGAACTCGCTTTTGAGGTCGGACAGTGATCAGATGGAGTTGGTTGGGATCGGACTCGAAAACATTATTGCCGTGGCGATGAACGATGCGGTTCTGGTGGCGGACTCTTCACGCGCGCAAGACGTCAAGAAAGCCGTAACCGCGCTGAAGGAAAAAGGCGCTTCTCAGGCCACGGCGTTCCCCAAGGATCACCGCCCGTGGGGTTGGTTCGAAAGCCTTGTGATTGGCGACCGCTTTCAGGTGAAGCGCATTCATGTTCACCCCGGCGCCTCGCTGAGTCTACAGAGCCACGTGCACCGATCAGAGCACTGGATCGTGGTCGAGGGTACGGCTCATGTGACCATCGACGATCAACAGCAATTGGTCACGGAAAACGAGTCCGTCTACATCCCGGTTGGGGCCGTCCATCGGATGGAGAACCCAGGTAAGGTGCCAATGGTTCTGATCGAAGTGCAGACTGGAACATATTTGGGCGAAGACGATATCGTCCGGTATGAGGACATATACGCACGCGGACAGGGCGCTAAGGGCTGATCAGCAGCGGTACCGTCACGGTTTGTTAGCGCAGAACAAGGCTCCCTCAATCGGGAGCCTTTTTTTCGGATGGTTTGTCCTGGCTGCACGCAATGTACAGCAGGTTGTTTCGGGGTTTGGTTTTTCGCTGGCGTCAATCTGCGCCGAACAAATCGCGGGTGAAGACCTTGTCACTCACATCCTTTATCTCATCGGACAGTCGGTTGGCGACAATCAGATCCGCCGTCTGCTTGAATTCTTCAAGATCGTGGATCACCGGTGAGTGGAAAAAGTGGTCTTCTTTCAGCACTGGTTCATAAACGACGACTTGTACACCCTTGGCCTTGATCCGTTTCATAATGCCCTGAACCGAGCTTTGACGGAAATTGTCGCTGCCTTCTTTCATGACAAGCCGGTAGATACCGACTGTTTTCGGCCCCTTCATTAGGATTTGGTCGCTCAGGAAATCCTTGCGGGTACGGTTGGCGTCGACGATCGCGCGGATCAAGTTTTGCGGCACCTGGCTGTAATTGGCCAAAAGCTGCTTGGTATCCTTGGGCAGGCAATAGCCGCCATAGCCGAACGACGGGTTGTTATAATCGGCACCGATCCGCGGGTCGAGGCTCACACCTTCGATAATCTGGCGCGAATCCATGTCACCAGCTAGGGAATAGCTGTCGAGTTCATTGAAAAAGGCAACCCGCATTGCAAGGTAAGTATTGGCGAACAGCTTGATCGCCTCAGCCTCGTTGGGATCGGTGAACAGAACCGGTACGTCCTTATCCACTGCTCCCTCCAACAGCAGATCTGCAAAGGCTTTGGCTCGGTCCGAGCGTTCTCCAACAATGATCCGGCTGGGATGCAGGTTGTCGTGCAACGCCCGTCCTTCGCGCAGGAATTCTGGCGAGAAAATCACGTTATTAGTGCCGAAACGCATGCGCGCATCAGCAACGAAACCTACAGGTATCGTTGATTTTATAACGATAACGGCATCGGGATTCAGTGTGCTGGCCTGTTCAATTACAGCGTCGACCGAACTGGTGTCAAAATAGTTGCTGCGCGGATCATAATTGGTCGGGGTGGCCACGATTACGAAATCAGCCCCACGAAATGCGACCTCAGCATCGGTCGTGGCGGTCAGGTCAAGTCTGCGGTTGGCCAGGAATTCCTTGATTTCCACGTCCTGAATAGGGCTTTGATGCTGGTTGATCAAAGACACGCGTTCCGCGGAAATATCCAGGGCCACCACTTCGTGGTTTTGTGCCAAAAGCACTGCATTGGACAGGCCGACATAGCCGATCCCGGCGATCGCAATTTTCATACTGTAGTTCCTTGTGCAACCTTGGTCTGCGAACTTGGATCGAACATACCCATGCTTTGGCAAACAGATAAGCTCGCGAACGATATCACAGGCCTATGTCAGTTTTGAATTCATTAATTCACGGCTGCGTTGATTGGCGTTGTTATGAGGGATGGGGTGATTTGTGAGATAGTGCGTCCCCAACGTGTTACGGGGTTTTCTGCGATGAAGATGATGTCGTTGTTTCTGAGTTGGAATT
>WQBJ01000098.1 GCA_013032095.1 Ruegeria atlantica
TGAAATCATCACGCGGATCAAAGACCAAATACCGCGGTAGAAATCGGGTGCTTACAGTGAATGTCAGCTTCGCCATATTACTTTCTGTATCAGGTGCAGACCGAATAGCATCATGGCTCCCCCAGCCACCGCGTCGAAACCACGTCCGAGATGTGCATACAATCCGCTCCCTTTCGCCATCGTGAAGGCAAGCGCCTGATGGTAGAAGAGGTCGATTAGGATGATGCCGAATAACACGACTATCTTCGCCCACGAGGGAAGATCAGACGCCAGGGCCGGAGCGAGAAACCCCGCGAAGAAGGCGATCATCTTTGGGTTTCCCAAGCCGACAATAAAAGCATCTCGGAAGGACTGGGAAACGGGTTTTGGACTCCATTCCCCGCCGTCCGCCTCTTGGTCTTTCAGTCCAGCAATCATTTTGGTGTCTCCAGTTTTGAGGATTGGTGTTTGGCCGATCGGCCGGGTTTGCTTTCATGCCCCTGTTGGGGACATAAATTCAGGAAGAACTCTCTTCCTTTTCTCAGGCGGCTTCAGCTGCGCTGGCGTCTGTGCGGGGCGCTTCGCCTGCCAGCAGGCACTTCAGCTCCGCGATCTCGCCGCGGTCGAGCAGGCTATGTTGTAATTGGAACGACCGGATATGTTCTCCACCTCTGCGGTGTCAGAGAATTTCAGGCGCCGTCGATTTAAGGGAACCAGTCCAGGCTGTCCCAACAGCTCCCGGGCGGATGTTCTTCGCGACGGATCTCTGTCGTGTATTCGCCGCATCCAGACGGAATGTAGCCATCTGCTTTGGCCCTTTTCAGTTCACCGTCATACGAGTCATCCAAGGCTTGGTCCGTCAATGTCTCCGGATCCAGTATCTCTTCATCCCGGATTCCGGATCAATCCGTCTTTCAGAAACCAACGTCTGCCGTTGTAAAACACCGAAGAAGAATAGAGCGAGTGCAAGAGAAGTAGAATCTACTCCGCCACCGGGGCCTGTTGTTCAACTGTCAATAAAGTATCGTGCATCTACAGCAACGTTCCTCCCAAAAAACAAAGGTTGTTTTTTAGATGCAAAAACTCAAAGTGAAGTGATCGGTAGAGATCTAGATGCGGGTTTGACGTCAAAAGGCCAGGGACTAATGCCGTGAAACTACATTTTTCAAAACCCAGCCGAGTTGCGTTGATGGGTGTGATGGCATCAACACCTGTTGCGGCTGAAGTCTGCGACAAGATCAGACCTGCCTGGAACCCAAAAAATGGGCCAGTTAATCAAATTGAAGACTTGGCTCTCTATTTCGTTGAACCACTGGGCTTGATCGTCTTGGCACTAAGCATTGCTGCTGTTTTGCTTCGGAAAACTTGGCTTACCGCACTCGTTGTATTCCTGTTGGTCGCCACTGTGGCTTTGAATATCAGTACCTGGCGTGAAGCAGATAACGTCACAACCTCCGCGTTCATAGAGGGATGCATCACCGCGCCTGTGCTAACAACAGTCATATTGATCGCAATCGCAACGATCATCTCGGTGATCACCTGGCACCGTTTAAGAATTGGACGTCCTGAGCCCTGACCGATCGCTTACGTTGTATCAGTACGCCTTTGATAAATGATCAACTATTCTAGTTCTCTTTGAGATTTTACAGCCGTTGCAGTCCAAATGCGCAACCTTACGCCCCACACGCAGGAAAAAAATGGAATGGGCGAAAGAACCATGATCACCATCATTCAACGGAGTTCCACTTGGTAGTGACTGATGAGAGCATATAAAACTGATCCCCAAACAGCTATCGCCGGACCGATTGCCGCCATTGCAATGTCCTTGGCCCTCGCCGCGCCGCTTCATGCTCAACCCGATTGTGCAAACTGGACTACAAGAGACTTTCGTCAACAGGCGACACCTGCAGATATTCAGAGATGTCTTGAAGAGGGCGCTGACGCTAATTCGCTAAACGAAGACGGGTTCACTCTTCTGCATTGGGCGGCGGGGCGGGGTTACGCCGAGATCGTTAACACTCTTCTGGAAGCTGGCGCTGAGGTTGATGCACGAACCGAGGACGGAATCACTCCGCTGCATTCGGCGGCGAATGCCGGCAGCGTCGAGACTATTAACGCGCTTATAGGTGCGGGTGCCAACGTTAATGCGCGAGATGAAGGCGGATACACTCCGCTGTATTCGGCGGCGGGGTGGGGAGACACCGAAACCGTCAACGTGCTCCTGGAAGCGGGTGCCAACGTTAATGCGCAAAGCAAACACGGAGGTGCTCCGCTGCTTCCGGCCGCGTTGCGAGGTAACGCCGAAACCGTCAACGTGTTCCTGGAAGCTGGCGCCGAGGTTAATGTGCAGAGCGGACGTGGAAGAACTCCGCTGCATGAGGCGGCACAGTGGAACCACGCCAAAATCGTGAACGTGCTCCTGAAAGCAGGAGCTGACGTTAATGCGCGAGACAAAGTCGGAGACATGCCGCTGCATGGAGCGGCGGCAGGTGGTGGCGCCACAACCATCAACATGCTCCTGAAAGCAGGGGCCGATGTTAATGCACGAGACAAACATGGATCCACTCCGTTGCATGAGGCAGCGTGGGCCTACAACACTGAAGGCATCAACGCGCTCTTGGAAGCAGGCGCCGACTGTAATGCGCGAAATAAGTACGGAGACACTCCGCTACATAGGGCGGCGGATGTGGGCAGCGCCAAGACCGTCAACGCGCTCTTGGAAGCGGGCGCTGACGGTAATGCGCGAAACGAAGACGGTGACACTCCGTTCGATCTTGCTTCCAGAAAAGGTCGGCTAAAAGACACTGACGCTTATTGGCGCTTGAACGATGCACGTTTCAAGTAACCTCAGCACCGGACCGGAGCTTGGGCTGCATCCTTGAGTTCTTTGAGGGCGCTGCTCCGGCGAAATGATTTTACGCGGTCGCTTCCGCGGCACGTATCAGGTGTTGGGCATGCCAGTCTGCATAGCCAAGAATGGTCTGACCTTCAGCGACGACCTGCTTCCATGTCTGGAGATCCGCGTCTTCCGGCGCAATCTCGACGTCATCGAGCAGAACCCCGTTCACCATCCACGGCTCGATCGGCAGGGCTTTCAACCAGTCCGCAACCGTGGGAATGCGGCGGCAATCCTCGCGCACATGCTGTTCACCGATGAACCGAACCGGCACCTTGCGACCGGCGCTATTGGTGAACGTCACACCAAACACTCGTTCGCACTCAAATAATCCAAGGGTGTGATGGCGCAGTGCTCTGTGACCGGGCAAAGCGAGGCTGGCTTTCGTTTCATCAAACCAGTTGTGAACCGACAGGTAGTCCACGGGGACGCCGCCAAACTTGCGTGCGGAGCTTTCCGCGTGGTGCCAGGAATGGGCCATGTCACACATCCTCGTGTTCATGGTGGTTTGTGTCGGTGAAGCGCTCGTTATGGCTGACATCAATCCGGTCCGCTACCAGATCCCATGTTACCTCGCCATACCCGCCCTCGTTGATCTCAAACCCGGGATGTAATTCATAGGGAACAGCCCAGAGAAAGTCCTTCAGCTCTTCCAGCGGTCCTGCAGCCAACTGCACCCCAGCCGGCTCAAACGTCACATCTTCGATATTGCCGCTGTCGCCATAGCCGTCATACCGCGCTTCGACCCGAGCGATACCTGCCTGCCGCAGGATTTCCAGTATTACCTTTCGGTCAGCCGCCAGTTGTTCTTTCCGTGCGCGGACCATCGCTTCCATGCAGGCGTTGATTGCAGTTCAGTCCATGAGGGTATTCCTTTCCCGAGTGTGTTTGAAACACCCGACCGGTAGTCCCCTTTTCCTTTGCAGACCCGAAACTGACATGCGCCTGATCGCCTGTTTTCGCCACCCGGACTTACAGCTCTTGCACCCGTTCTTTCCCCTGCTGTGCGTCAGATGCTCGAATACGCAACGCCTGGTTCCACGCGTGTGAATTCATGTTCTCCATCATTCAAATGAAGTGCTACTGGGGAAATGGCAACTGACATGACAGGGAGACACGCCATGAATCTCTTTATTCGTCCGACATTCTGCTTTCAACCGGAGGACATTTTTGATTTCGTCACCATTGCCGATGGAAATTCAAACGACCCCACCCCTCCTGCTTTTGAAGAGGAAGGACCGCGCCTGATGGCGCACGGCGAGGGCGATCTTTCCGGCCTGAACTTGTTCGAGCAGGGTAATGAAGAGACCACCCTTCCGGACGAAGGCATCGCCGGGTCCGTGGCGGCGCTGCAGGGGTTGGATGATTTCCTGTTCTGATCAGGATTGCCAAGAAACAAAGCTTGCAAATTCGGAGCGCCTCGATCTGTTGGGGCGCTTACCTGTGTGTCACGCCGCGATGGGCTGGCTTTGCCGGACGGACATCCCTTCCGGGTTTGCTGATCCACCACCCGGCCGAAAGATCGCACGGGATGGCGCGCACGCCGTTGCAAAAACGTCAAAAGCGCCACACAGCCATTCGCCGCGACCGCAAAAACTGGTTGTAGGCGAACCGTCACTCCTGCGGACAAACTTACCTTCCGCTTTTTGGGCCAAACGTCCGCCTTTGCGGAACCAATTGTTCGCCTATTTGATTAATATTATGGGCTAAAGGTTTTGGCACTGTCCAACTTAGCGGTTCCTGCAATGCTTCATGCGCATATCCTTGCCTCAATATGACTGCGCTACGACTTCGCAGATTGATTTCGCCGTAGCAACTGGTGGCAGGGATGGCTCAATGGCCTGCTGTCGGCTCCGACGTGACCCCCCAGGGCAAACTGTGTTATCCAGCTACACATTTGATTTGAAAATTTCTTAGAAAGGCTACCGCCGTGAATGTGCCAATCAAGCTGTCTGACTTCTTTGGAAAGCTATCAATTTCACACAGTCCATTTTCATGGGTCGTTTGGTTTGCTTACTTCTCCGCGCTTATTATCGTCGATACCGAAATCGTCAGGGATGTCTACTTCATCGCTGTCGCGATTGTCCTAATATACTGCGCCGTAAAATCGGCGCTGGACAAAGAAGCAGTCGACTACGCTGAGTTTCGAGCCGAACGCCGGTTCATTGCTGGGAGCGGTTTAGCGGCTCTGCTCGTTGGCTCTGCGGTAGCCCTAAGTGATGCCAAATATGGGGTTACCCTGCGTTACATCGCGGTCCCCGGGCTGCTAATGGGAATTGTCTATATGGTCGTTGGTGTTCGTATCCCGCACAGATCTGGTGAGATCCATAACTTTACGCAGACTTACCTGGCGACGATGGCTTCTTACTCGGGGTTTGTAACACTGTTTGTCCAGGCTGAAGATTGCGGAGAGGTTGGGTGCGTCTACAAGACGGCGGAAGAGCTTTGGGCGTATCTTTTCTTCATTTCCTGGCTTGTATTTTTCTCAATTTTTTTGGTCAGGCTTGTCGCCGTATCGAGGGGCAAGAGCGCAGATTCAGATGGCGTTGGCACCTAGAATCCAGAAAAGGAGAATTCACAAAATCAGCTAGATGGGAACCCCTGCGATTCAGGTTTTGGGCGGAACGCTTTAATCAACCCTTGCAACGGGCTCTGCGCACCGCATTACTTTGGCATCGTCAAGACCAGCGACCGGCATGGATACACCCCACGGATAGGCGATAGGCTCGCCGCGCTGATATTGGTAGACAACGATTTCCGGCAGGTTCCGCTTATCGTAGCGCCGACCAAATGTGAAAACCACGCTGTTGGGTGCGGCCAGCACAAGATGCAACCGCTTTACGCCTTTCGCGGCAAGGTTCTTCACAACTTCCAGAAATTCCTGCGCCAAGCGGTTCTGCTTTTGTTGCGACCAGTGTCCGTCCGATGACATGCCATTGAGCGTAAGTCTGACCTTCGGGATATCAAAAGTCGTCGCCAAGTCTTCATCTTGGATCGGATATGAGAATTCCGTTGCCAAAACGACTTCTCGCGCACCGCCGGTCTCCTCGACCCCGACCACATGAAATTGGGCACCATCGTCAGGGCCTTGAATCTTGCGCCATTCCTCCAGAACGCGGTCCCAGTCATACGTGATGATCCTTCCTTCGTCGTCGAGTAGCACGCCCGTCAGGAAAGTGTACGGGACCGAGGTCAGCCCGCCATAGATCGTTGTAAGATCAGCTCTGTCTCCACCCTTCTTGTTCTGCAAAACAGACCGGTGCATTGATGTGATTTCGTGCAGCGCACTTTCGGGTGCGATAACCTGACCGTCCAGTCTGTTTCGCAAGTCCAGCAGAATGGGTACCACCGCGCCCTTCTGGTGTTTCGCTACCGTGTCGGCCAATGGATTACCGTCGTCGTCCCGAAGCCCCCGCGCCTCGACAACGATGTTCCGCAATTTCGATTGAGCTCGCGCCTCTCCGACGAATCTTGCGCTCGCGAATGCAAGACCAACGACTATGAGAAGCAGCGCGACTCCAAAAATGAGAACATCGATGGTCTCAAGTTCTGCCTCGAAACGAACGATCCCTTCAGGAACGGCTCCAAGGACAAATCGCAAAAGTTCAAGAAGCAGGGGCACGCCGCCAAAGATCGCGATCAACAAACCTACGCCCGCCCCGATCAAATAACGTTCGATCGTTGCGATCCGGAACCACCAGTCGATGAGCTTTGTGACAAAGTTGTCGAAGTGTCGTTTCAACATTCTTGAGCGGGTCTTTCGTCTAAGCGGCGCGTTCCACACGTGTAACGTCGACAATAGAAGGAGCATGTCCGTGCACGAAGTGATGCGCGGTATAAGCCCAATTAGGTGACATCGGTGGGCTCTTCCAACCGACGCATTTCTCCGACCGATATTGGGCCGGGTGCATTCGGCCCGCTCCAGACTCCGGTAACGTGCCAAAGCTCGTAATGGTGCAACCATTCGGATGTCCACGGGATGGTGGTGTCGGCGATCAGTCGACGATCACTCCATTCGCCTGTGTCAGGGTCGAAGAGGCACAATGCAGACTTCTCTGGTGCGCCATCGTTGTAAATTAGGTGCGGTAGATCGACAAACGCTTCACCCGCTCGGGGGCGGATTACGGGATCAAGGATAAATACATAAGGCGGCGTTCCCTTGCTCATCCAGCTCCACTGGGCCTGGATCCGGTAGTCCTTCTGAAAACCGCGCACACGCCCACGCCAAACCATCATTGGTCCATCATCCAGTACTTCAAAGCTAAACTGCGGCCAACGTGCCAGCATTCTGTTCAGTTGTCCGAAAGGCGTATGTGGCTTTCGTCGTTTCATCGTTTTTTCGTCTCGCCTGGATGGAATTTGTGTGGCGCCGCACGCGAGACTTTGGGCTGCGCGGCGGCCGTGCTGCCTAGGAATGCCGGGGCCGCAACATAGCCCCGTCCATGCTCGAAGCTGCTTTTGCCTCCGCTGGCATCAATACTGTTTGCGTAGGCGCGTACCGCCCCTTCGGACACGCGTTCGCCAAAAAGATCGTCGAAAATCTTCTGGATCTCACTCAACTCAGATTGCCGGGCCCGTGCCAGCTCCGCTTGAAGATGGCGCAGGTCTTCCCGGAAGATCCGCAGGTCTCGGTTTGATTTCGGCCAGCGATCATTAAAGTTTTCTTCGGGAAAGCGAGGGTTGCGTTCCTCGGGCCGCTCTCCAGAGACTAATGCATGTGTCATGCGTTGCTCCAGATTTGCGGCATATCTTTCAAGCTGCGCGCAGATCCCAAACGGGCTCACGGGCACAAGGGCTGCAACCTTCGAGAGGTATATCGAGACCGGACGCTTCAGATCTCGCTCTGCGTAGCGCAGGTTCAAGTAGCGCTTCATAAGCTTCAGAGCGATCACCTGAGGCGCATCCCTAATTGGATCGATAGGCTCGGGGAGCTCGTCGACCTCAGCATCTGCCATGATCTGACCGCCATCAAACCGGTCCCGAATGCTCAACCCCTTTCGAGTGGTCTGCACGTGATCGAGAAAGGCCTGTTTGCCGGGCGTGATCCTTTCCTTAAACCATTCGATGAAACCGAAAGGGTTCACATTATGCACTTCGTCTGGGCCATAATCCGGGCTATGGAAGATCTGGCCGACACGCTCGGGCCGTGGTTCGTCCGCGGGATCAAGGGGCGTTACATCAAGATGCATGAAGGCAAATTGCAGCTGGATACAGCGCGTGCAGCGTTCGATCTTTTTGACATCGGGAAAGCCCTTAAAGGCTTCAAATAACTCGTCGAGCACATGGCTTGGTGTCCATCCGTAGGGTCGATCATACTCTAGGATAGCGTCCAAATCGAACCGATCCTCACCTGTGCCGTCAACGATCGTTGCGCCAATTGCCCGCGATCCTTGTGGGTAGATGCGCGCGGTCTCCATCAAGTGCCGCATGCGGCTGGCGGGTCTTTGCAGATGTTCGGGAACAAAAAGATAGCGCTTGTCGGCGACGCAAAGGTCGCGGTCGCTGAGTTCAAGCTGAAGGACGGTCGCGAGTAGTAACGCATCCAGCCCAGGTGCGGTGGCGTCGAGTGGCATTGGCAGTCTCCTGTATTTTGCCTCTTCCTCCCAAAGAGACGATTCGCCTTCAATATTTACGATTTTTTCACTTATTACACTTATTTCGGTTGTGTGTAAAGCTAACTTCCCCTATATTTGGGTCATGCAAGAGAGACGGAGGACAACATGCCAGGTGCTGCGAACGTGACAGACCTCACTCAGAGGTTGCCCACGAATGATGAAATCGAGAGCGCCGCCGAAGCCTCTCGTGCCTTGGCTCATGTGCAATCTGAGTCTGGAAGCTTGGTGTTGAGTGGAGAAAACGGCGATCAGGTGCAACTCGCACCGGCAATCGCCGATTTGATCGTTAACTTGCTTGGTCATGTCGCAAGCGGGAACATGGTGACGTTGGTCCCAACCGGCGCGATGCTCACAACGCAGCAGGCCGCGGACATTCTGAACGTTTCTCGCCCGTTTTTAAGCAAGCTTTTGAAGGAAGATAAAATTCCTCATGTGCCGGTTGGATCGCATCGAAGAGTGATGTTTGCCGATCTCATGGCCTATAAAGAAAATCGTGACAGCACGCGAAAAGCTGCGCTGAATGAGTTGGCCGATCTAGGTCAGGAGTTTGACGCGAATTGAGCCATATCGCAGATCGCTTTGTCGTCCTGTTGGACGCGAACGTCCTCTATCCATTCCGCAAGAGAGATGTACTATTGCGGTTTTACGAAGCTGGTCTGTTTCGGGCACGATGGACGGAAGAAATCATCGCCGAATGGACACGGAGCTTATTGGAGAAACGGCCGGATCTGGCCGACAGCATCGCGGCTCAAAGAGACAAACTGGACGCCGTTTTTCCCGATGCCCTTGTTCACGGATACGAACATCTGACAGAAGGACTGTCGCTCCCTGATACTGGGGATCTGCATGTCCTCGCCGCGGCCATTCAATGTGGAGCGCAACACATCGTTACCGAAAATACCCGGGACTTTCCCCAAGACGCCCTCGAACCTTTTGACATAGAAGCGATAGAAGCCGACGAATTTCTAGCGCGCACCTTTGATCTGTACACCGCCGAAGCAATGACTGTTCTGCGCGAGCTCAGAGAGCACTATAGCAAACCCCATTTCACGCCGTCGGAATTCGTGCTCGATCTTACTGCCAAGGGACTACCAAAATTAGCTGCGCGCGTGCGAACTCGACGCCAGTTTCTATGACGCCTCAGATTTATAATCTTCTGATGGCATGGGAGCGGGTTCGCATGTTGAACAACCGCTTTCGGCAGTCTTCAAGAATGGATGAGCAACCGCAGCAAAAGTCCGGTTCCCGCCGATACTGTTGAAAAACTCCGATTTTGCGCAAATTCGAGTCCAAAATTACTCGTAGAAGCCCGGTAGGATTTTTCAGCCTAGGGTTCGGCCGAAATCTGACTCCGGCCGCCAGAGGGCATCTCAACAACTGTCATCGATATTGGCTTTGGACTTTATCGACGGATCGCCCGTTCGCAGAAAACTCGAACCTCCTGCATTTTTGAGTTTTTCAACACAATCGTAATGCTCCGGCGGAGGCCGTCTATCTTGTTTGATTATCCGGGTTTACGATTTG
>WQBJ01000099.1 GCA_013032095.1 Ruegeria atlantica
CTGATGACCGGCCACACGGCAGCGCTTCAGGCTGAGCCCGCTGCCCAGATCAACGGCCCGATCCGTGTCCATCGCGATCCGCAACATGTCGGCCGGGGTGGCAGTATCGAGTTTCATGAACTTGCCGCGCAGAACCGCAGCCTGGTTCTCGTCGATCGCGCGGCCGAGCAGAGCAGGTCCGTTTTCAGGTTGCACCCGGTAGATGCGGGTATTGTCGCCCGGGATCTCCGTCCAGATCGGCAGGATCGACCCGGTCAGCAGGTGCAGCTGACGGAACTCGGTGTCGGGCAGGTCCGCAACCTCGGCATCCCAAAGGGATTTGAACCGCGAAACACTGACCGGTTCCCAGTTTGAACGCTCGAAGGCCTCTTCGGTCAGAAACCCCTTCTTCGCCGGCCGCACCATATGCCGCTCAAGCACCAAATCGCCCTCCTCGCCGTAGGCCTGCCTCGGCCGGGGGCTGATTAGCGCAACACCTCCTGAAGCAGCATTGCGCATCGGTTTCAGGTTCGGGTGGTCATCGATGGCAGTTTCGGCACTGCGATAGAACATCCGGTTCTCGATTTTCAGCGGGACCAGCGAAGTGATCGCCCCGGTCTGGTCGCAACGGCGCAGGTCCTGCCCCTCCCCTGCTGTGATCCGATCACCGCGCAGGATCTCCAGGCCAACATCCAGCGTGCCGGCTGCCAGGGCGCGTTCCGTCGCGATCTCGATCTTCTCCATCAGCTCAGCAAAGATGGCATTCTGCATGTGGATCGGAAGGGCCAGCACCCGGTTGAGGAAGCGCTGGATCGGAGGCAGTTCGTCCAGCATGATGCCTTCGCTGGTCGTGAGCTTCAGCCCGGTCCAGCTGGTGAACACCTCGTAGCTCATCGCCGGACAATCACCGCGGACAAGATCATAGTAGAGGCTACGCAGGCAGCCCCGCGCGATCGGGCTTTCCAGGTTGTCACTGGCGCGGAACATGCCCTGGCTCGCGGTTTCCCGTTGCCCCTTGGTCAGCGCCCCCAAAGTGTCGAGACGCCGCGCGATGGTCGAGGATCGCGGTAGGAATGCCGATTACTCGGCACCCCCCGCACAGATCCCCGCATGCGCGTTAACGCACGAGGCTCTTGCCTTGAGTAGTGACGGCAAACCGCTGGTCTGGCCACGGATGACGGATAGTAGGTTTGGGCCAGTGGATACTCTGGAGCTGGTCTATTTTTGTCCATTCAAAGCGATCCTTTTGAGACCGTCTGCGCAACGTGTGCAATAGCGGCCTTCTGATCCTATCAACGAACGCTCGCAAGTATCGGGCCGTATCGGGCACAGCATAGTAGTTGAGCCATCCATTGAGGACCCGCCCTAGCCATTTCGACACGGCATGAACGCCCATGTGCATTCGTTTACGCAGCTCTTCCTTGATACGCTTTAGGGTGCGCCTTACTCGTTTTCGCGATGGTTTACGTCCGACCCGGAATCTGCCTTTTTGTGATTGGTCGCAGAAATGCGTCATTCCCAAGAAGTCAAAAGTCTCCGGTTTGCGCTGCCCTCGTCTCTTTCGGTTTGCCTTTGCAAACCTACCGAATTCGATGAGCCGCGTTTTGTCGGGATGCAAAGCCAATCCGAACTTGGCAAGTCGTTCCCTCAAATCGCTCAAGAAGCGATCTGCCTCCCACTTGTGTTGAAAGCCGACTACGAAGTCGTCCGCATAGCGAACCACAATCATGTCGCCTTTCGCTTTCCGTCCGCGCCATGTCTTGTGAACCCAGAGGTCGAACACGTAGTGCAGGTACACATTTGCAAGGATTGGCGAAACAATCGCCCCCTGCGGTGTGCCCATACCCGTGTCGACCCACGTGTCACCATCCATGACGCCAGCGTTTAACCATTTGGTAATGAGGCGGATAACACGTTTATCCCCAATGCGGTGTTCCAGAAACCGGATGAGCCAGCCCCTGTCTACGTTATCAAAGAAACCGCGTATGTCCGCGTCCACAATCCAGCCGATTTTACGCTGTTCAATTCCGACAAATAGTGCATCGAGCGCATTATGCGCTCCCCGCCCCTGCCGGAACCCGTAGCTAAATCCGAGAAACTCCGATTCATAGATCGGCACCAGTATCGTGTCTGCCACCGCCTTCTGGACGATCTTGTCCTCCAAAGTGGCGATGCCCAGC
Organism: Ruegeria atlantica; assembly: GCA_013032095.1. Classification (GTDB taxonomy): domain Bacteria; phylum Pseudomonadota; class Alphaproteobacteria; order Rhodobacterales; family Rhodobacteraceae; genus Ruegeria; species Ruegeria atlantica_E. The sequence goes on from WQBJ01000099.1 coordinate 2,160, forward strand.
GGTCGTTTTCCGCCGTCAGCCTTGGGTATTTCTACCCTCCTGACCGGCGGCGCTCGATACGCTCCTCGATGTATACGGTCACAGAGATCGGCCAGCCGATCCATTAAACCGTCTGCATACATCTCCCATGTCACACCGTCCACGCCGGCAGCAACGTCACTCTTCAACGAGTGAAATGCCTCTGCCAGCACAGGCACCGTGATATGGTGCAGGAGCGCCACAAGACGCTCTTCCGGATTTCTCTTCACAGCTTGCCGTATTCGAGTTGCCGCATGTGACACGTTTACCCGCTCCTGAGCGCGGCGCGTGTTACGGTTCTCCGAATTCCTCTTGGCTTCGGCCCTTGGCTCCACAGGTTCCGCCGGACGTTGCCGCCCTTTGTTCACCCGCTTCAAAGCTACTATGGCCGAATCTGACTTCTTCAAATCGTTCGCCATTGGCTTTGGTATTACCCTCCTTTCCGTTGCGGCCCCATACGACTATGGGGCGATTTGAAGACCTCCCAGGTCCCGATGATGTGCTTCTGTACGTGCCATGGTTCTTCGACCCCGGGGTGTCTCCCTTTGCCTAACCATAGCGGCTCGGAAGTGTTGCCTTCGACAGCTTCAAGAGTCTCGGCACACCCAATGCGAAAAATTTCGAGGCTCAATAGCCCGGCCCGCACATGCCGCTACCGACGCTTCACCCCACACCTCACGGTGTACGGCGCACGGCTCGCGGTGAAAGTTGGTGGTTGACCTTTCCTTTCTGCGGGACTTTCACCCGCTACACATCGCCAGTTTGCCTGGCGCACTGAAGCGTTTCTCGCCATGCACATCCGACGTGCAGACCCGAAAGAAGGGCGCGCTGACCTGTGCGGCCCGGTGGGTGCGCCCCAAGCCCTGGATCGCTGCATCCGCACGCCAGCCCGGTTCCAGCAGGTAATGGCGCCGACGATCCTGGTTCTTCGCCTTCTGTGCCGCATGGTAGGACCGGCCGGTGCCGCCCGCATCCGAGAAGATCAGCACCGGCTTGTCTCCGTTCATGAAGGCGCGGGTTTCAGCTGAATTCGCACTGGCACTGCGGCGCTCGATGCGCAGATTACCCGCATCATCCCTGACCGGACGCTGGCTGCGGCCCGTCACCTCGGCTACCATGTCCGGACCAAAAGCCCAGACAATCTGATCGAGTGCAGACGGCACCGGGGCCAACAGCATGATCTCTTCGAGCGCGGCATCGCGCAGTGCTTCCGCTTCACGCGAGATCACCAACTGACCATCCTTGTCTCGCAGGGGTTGAGACAGGATCGATCCATCTTCCTGTTCGACCAGCACCTGTTGGGTGACCGGGAAGGCCCGCTCGAGGTAACCGACTACATAATATGCCGTGTCACAGTTATGCAGAGTTTGTGATTTCAAGTTGATGTTCTGACGTTTTATTTTCCGGATTCCACTTTGGATAATCATAATGCCTCTGCTTTCAATCGCAGAAGGACATCTCCCATGAACTCCCCCTCCAACTCTCAATGCCGTGTTCACGACGGCGGTCAAACGAACCCGCTTACGCCTGCCCACTCCCCGCATTATGCTGCCCTAGACGGAAGGAACTGGGTGGTTATTGAACGTGGCTTGCAGGAGCGACATTGAGGCGGAGTTGGCACGGATTCGTGCGCGTCTGACCGATCTGGAATCTGAACGGCAGCAACTTCAGCATAAAATGGCATCGCTCGAGGCTCGTCTCGTCAAAGAAATTCCACCTGCAAGCAAGCAACCTGCCTTCGAAAACGCTCCCGTGACCAATGCCTCTGCTTCTCATGCGAAAATTGCTCTGTTTCGACAGATGTTCGCCGGTCGACCGGATGTATTTCCGGTCCGATGGGAAAACAGGAAGACGGGTCACTCAGGATATTCGCCTGCTTGTGCCAACGAATGGGTGAAGGGCATCTGCGGCAAGCCGAAAGTGAAATGCGGTGAATGCCCGCATCAGAAATTTATCCCGCCTGACGAACGCGTCATGGAAAAGCACCTGCGCGGTGATAATGGCAGAAATGGTGATTTTGTTGCCGGTGTCTATCCGTTGCTTCCGGGCGATACATGCTGGTTTCTGGCGGCTGATTTTGACAAAAAGTCCTGGGCTGAGGACGCAAGTGCCCTTCTGGAAACCTGCCGGGTGAAGGGAGTGTCCGCAGGATTGGAGAGATCGAGATCAGGCAACGGAGGGCATGTTTGGATCTTCTTTTCCGAGGAGGTGTCGGCGCGGCTGGCACGTAAACTCGGATCCGTCCTGATCACGGAGACGATGGAGGGGCGGCCCGAAATTGGTTTTGCCTCCTATGACCGGTTGTTTCCGAACCAGGATACCATGCCGCTTGGTGGCTTCGGAAACCTGATAGCGTTGCCACTTCAGAATGCAGCGCGATCGGCGAACAACAGCGTCTTTATCGACGAAAACCTGCGGCATTATGATGATCAATGGTCCTTTTTGTCTGCCTTGCCGAGAATGTCGGCAGCGGCGGTGAAAGACATTGTTGAAACTGCCGAGCGCTCCGGACGGGTACTTGGCGTGCGAATGCCGGTCGAGGATGAACAGGCGGATGAGCCGTGGAAGATGCCACCATCACGCCGCACCCCCCCTCGACAATTGGATGTAACAATCCCGCCAAGCGTAAAAGTGACAGTCGCGGACCAGATATATGTCGACCGGTCGGGGCTACCGTCTGCACTGATCGCGCAATTGGTGCGTTTGGCAGCATTCCAGAACCCGGAATACTATCGCGCGCAAGCCATGCGTCTGCCCACTTACGGAAAGCCGCGCATTGTGTCCTGCGCCGAACTCCATCCCCGCCACGTTGCCTTGCCGCGCGGCTGCGTTGATGAAGCGGTCGGGTTACTGTCTGATCAGGGCGCCAATGTCGATCTAGACGACCTGCGCGAAGATGGAGCCGCACTGCCAGAGACGGTGCTCTTTCGTGGGGAACTCCGCAAGCAGCAATCGCAGGCGTTCGATGCTCTGGCGGAGCACGATATCGGTGTGCTCGCGGCCACCACCGCATTTGGGAAAACGGTTGTGGCCTCAGCGCTGATCGCGCATCGGGGCCGCAACACACTGGTTCTGGTCCACCGCCGGGAACTGCTGAACCAATGGGTCGAACGGCTTGGCTCGTTCCTGCAGATCGATCCAAAGCTGATCGGCACCATCGGTGCCGGAAAGCGCAAACCCACCGGTGTAATTGACGTGGCGCTGATCCAGAGCCTGGTTCGAAAAGGCGAAGTGGACGACGTGGTTGCCGACTATGGCCATCTTGTCGTCGATGAATGCCATCACCTGTCCGCCGCGAGTTTTGAGCTTGTCACTCGCAGGTCGAAGGCGCGCTACGTCACCGGATTGTCGGCGACCGTCGCCCGAAAGGACGGGCATCATCCGATCATCTTCATGCAATGCGGCCCGGTGCGCCATCAGGTGAGCGCTAAATCGCAAGCCGCCGAAAGCGGCCTGCGCCATCGGGCGCGGGAACGTCACACGAGATTCCGATTGCCTGAAGCGCTCGCTATGGCCGATCGCCCGTCCATGCCTGCGATTTATGCTGCCTTGGCGGAGGACAATGCCCGAAACGATCTGATCTTCGATGATGTACTGAAATCGCTTGAAGCAAAGCGCTCACCGATCGTGCTGACCGAACGGAAGGATCACCTCGATTATCTCCAGCGAAGATTCTCGAAGTTCGCCAAGAATATCGTCGTGCTTCGTGGCGGCATGTCTGCCAAAGATCGCAAGACAGCACATGCGGCGTTGACCGTTGCCGACGATGAGGAGCGGCTGATCCTGGCGACGGGTCGCTATATCGGCGAGGGTTTTGACGATGCGCGGCTTGATACTCTGTTCCTGACGATGCCGATCGCATGGAAGGGCACGCTGGCGCAATATGTCGGCAGGTTGCACCGGCGGCATGACGACAAGAAAGACGTGCTGGTGGTAGACTATGTTGACAACTCAGTTCCGGTCCTTGCCAGAATGGCCGCCAAACGACGGACGGGCTATCGGGCACTCGGCTATGTGATGGAATAGCGCCCCGCGGGATACGGGACGCTTGATTTTATACATGCAGTCAGGAACGCTGCGTGGCAGCGGCCAATATCTGCATCAGCTTGTCTGACGGTTCCCGGAACTTGCCGGGTTTGATGAGTGGTGCATGATGCGCCTCCAGAAGCGCGAGCTTCTCGGTTGGATCCGCGCGCAGATACATCTCGGTCGTCTGGATGCTGGCATGACCAAGCCAGAGTGCAACCTTGCGGATGTCGCCGGTAGCCTGAAGTGTGTGCATGGCACAACTGTGCCGCAGTACATGCGGAGTGACGTGCTTTACGGCAATCGACGGTGCCGTTCTCTCGGCTGTCGTCACATGTATCCTGAGTCTGTAGGCGAATCCATCCCGTGTCATCTGATGACCATCGCGGTTAAGGAACAGCTCTGGCCCTGCATTGCCGGGCCGAACGGCCAGCCAAGCGCGAATAGCAACCTGGGTCTCTTTCCAGAGTGGCAAAATACGTTCCCGCCTCCCTTTGCCAAGGATCCGCACGCTGGAATACGCGTCCTCGGGAAAGTCGTCCATGCGCACCGCAAGAAGTTCGGACGCCCTCAGTCCAGCAGCATAGGTCAAATGCAGCATGGCCCGGTCCCGCAAACCCGCTGGCGTGTGCCGGTTTGGCGCGGAAAGCAGTGCCCGGATCTCCTCCTGGGTGAGATAATCAATTAACTTGGCATCAGTCCGCTTGACGGGCAGGGCGCGGATCATCATTGCCTGCTCCAGGCAGGCCGGACACCGATACTCAACGAAACGAAAGAATGACTTGATCGCTGCCAGTCGCGCGTTGCGTGTTCGAGTAGAATTGGCACGCTCTTCTTCAACATAATCAAGGAACGCCCTGATCAACTGAACATCGAGGTCTTCGATGGCGAGTTCCGATGGGGAACGCTTGAGCCTTGGGGCGGCAAACCGCAACAGAAGGGTGAACGCATGAGCATAGGCCGCGATTGTGTGTCGACTTGCCCCGTATTCGTCCGGAAGATGGCTTTGCAGGAAGGCCGACAGAGCAGGAGCGAGCGGTGTCATGCCGCACCTCCAATCCAGTTCTCTTCTGCGGTCGATGCAATCATCTTCAGCAGAACCGGTGTGGCCTCAAGATACCAGTAGGTATTTGCGATTTCGACGTGACCGAGGTAGGTACTCAGAGCCTTAATGTGCCGCAAGACCGCCTGCGGATTGCTTCCACAGGCTTCCAGTGACCGCACCGCAAAAGTGTGGCGCAGATCGTGAAGCCTGGGTCCTGGACCAGTCGGACTGCGATACCCAAGCTTCCGAACGATCCGGACGAAAACCACATGGACCCGTGTTCTCGTCGGGGAATGGCCATGACCGAGAATGAAAAGATCATCGCTTGCGCTGCGTATGGCGTTGCGGGCTTCAAGATACCGTTCCAGCGCAGCTCGAGTCGAAGTATGTATGGGCACGAGGCGACTTTTGCCGAACTTGCTCTTCCGGACCAGGAGGCCTTCCGCCGTGAGATCATCACACTGGAGTGACAATGCCTCCGAAATCCGCAAACCTGTCGAGGCAAGTAGACCAAACAGATTGTGGTAGGTCAGCGGGCTGATTGGCGCCCTGCCTGAAACCTTAAGAGCCTCCTGCATGATCCGACTGATCTGGCGAGGCGTCATTATATGCGGGGCGGGTCGCTTTCGCCGTGTCCGGCCCAGCAAGCCTGCTGCGGGAATCTCGTGGCGCGCATCTTCCGCATGTAGGAACACGGCCAAAGCGCGGGCCTGTTCAAATCGGGTCTGTGCGGCGGTTGGTGAAGAAGCGCCACCCGCCCATTCCAATACTAATCCCACTGTCACGTGTTCGATGGAGCGCTCTGCGGCAAAATCCGCGAAAGCACGCAAGGAAGTTTCCCGTTCGACAAACTTCTTTCCAAGGGCACGATTGAGCTGTACGAAACGATCGACGTCATGATGCATCATGATGCGTCCCCCGGCCATGGCTGAGCCACCTCTGCCAGCGTGTTGACATCGACCTTTGCATAAATTGCGGTTGTATCCCGCGAGGCGTGGCGAAGCGCGACACCTATCTGATCGAGATCGGCGCCGTCGCGTAACCAGGCAGACGCCAGCGAATGGCGAAACACATGCGCGCCCGTCGGTATCCCGGTGAAGCCGCCGCGACGGAGTATCCGGGAAACGATTCCGGCGATCTCAGCAGAGGAACGCAAAGGGGTGAATGGTGCCTGAATGCGCAGAAAGACCCGGTCCGTTGAGACCACCGGGCGCACGTCCTCAATATACGTAAGAAGGGCATCGCCGGCATCCTGAGGCATCGGCATCATAACTTCCCGCCTGCTCTTACCATGCAATCGCAACCGGCTTGCACGCCAGTCAATATCCGACAATCGCAATTGCCAGATGTCACCAGCACGTAATGCCATTCGAGCGAGAAGAAGGAGAATGGCTCGGTCACGTATTTCTACCGGCGTCGTAGTGCCACTGGACGCTATTATCTTTTCGATTTGGGCACGAGAAATCGTTGACGGCACCTTCGATAGCTTGCGCGAAACGGCTGAAGGAACCGCGTATAGCAACGACGGGGCGCATTGGTTTTGAACAATCGTAAAACGCAAGAACGCACGTAAGACAGCCACGGTCATTCGTACCGACGATCTTGAGCGCTCTTCGCTCTGACCGAGTACAATCGACCGAATTGCCGCCGCATTGTAGTCCTTCGGGGTTACACCAAGGTCATCCAGCCATCGGCCCGCTTCGTTCAAGTAGCGTCGTACGGTCTCAGGGGCCACCCCGCGTTCACGGCGAAGCCATTCTGAGAAATTGGTCAGGCGCGGGTCGTAGTCGGCCAAGTGTTCAAGAGCACTGGGAGGGATCAGAGATTGATCTCTCAAGAACCGGACGAAAGCGCGTGCACCGCGTGTGCGAATTTTGAAACGGGATCTCAGAAACCCCTTGGTATGTTTGGTCATTTCCCCACACCGGCAATCATGTCGTGCGTATTCGTCAATTGTAGCCTCGTTGATCCCGCCAATCGCTATACGATGCTGCCAAACCCATTCCGCGAAATGGCGAGCCTGACTAAGATGTGCCGAGAACATCGCTTGGCTGTATCCAACCTCGTTGAGCTTTTCTCTGTAGGCATCAAGATGTTGACCAAGTCGAGCAACATCGTCACTGACTGAAACCACTCTGATGTCTTCGAGATAACTCAGGAACCTGCGCGTGTAGGTGGCATACGCAGGCTTGCGCAGTTCTGTAGGGCTGTATCGGCCGCAACGGCAATGGTGGCGTAGAAAGCTATTCACTGCAGATGCATTGAGTTCACTGATCGGGATCTTGCGTTCGCGTGCCCACTTCAGGAAGTGGCGGGCAGCACCGGCGTGTTTCGAGATTTGTGGATCGGATGAAAGATAGGCGTGGACGAGTTCGAGTTCATCGGCTTCGGTCAGCCGGGTGTGCCAAGAATTTGATGGAGAGTTCATAGAGGATGTCCTTCTGCGATTGAAAGCAGGGGCATCATGATTATCCAAAGTGGAATCCGGAAAATAAAACGTCAGAACATCAACTTGAAAGTATCCGTCCGACAAAGGCGCTGGCTTTGATTTTTATTGAACGAAGGTGGCGATC